>CAVTIS010000016.1:0-180015 GCA_963734845.1 uncultured delta proteobacterium
ACCAAGGGCATCCGGGATCCGTCGATCCCGAATTGCGATGCGTAATGGGTTATTTCCCAAGAGCCCTATGGGGTATTCTCAGACGAGGCCGACCACTTCCACAATGCGAGAGACCCACCGCTTCCTTCGACTGCAAGCGCCGCTGCATATCCGGACGGCTCGGGTGTCAAATCCTGCAGAGACCAATGCAATGCTTCGTCCGAATCCGGCCGGGTACAAAGCAGGGCCGCGGGGTCCCCGGGAGTTAACGACACATCGAACTGCGATAATGGCAGGGAAAGGCCCTCCCCCCTTGCCTTGATATAGGCTTCTTTGCGTGTCCAGCAGAGAAAAAATGCGTATCTGCGAACGGCCGCTGGAAGCGCATGGAGAGCGGAGACCTCGCGGCGCGAGAAGAATCGCTCAGCGATCTGCTCCACTTCCAGATTGGAGCGTAGGCATTCGAGATCGACACCAACTTGGCGGCCGCAACTGACCGCGTAAAGAGCCATTCCGTTAGAATGCGACAAGTTGAAGTAGATTTGATCCGCGCCTTCCTCCAACGCCAGCTCGGGCTTTCCGTACGAGCTATAGCGGAAGGATAGGCATTCCGGTGCTCTATTCAAATAAAGCCCGAGGATCGCTCTGAGCGCTCCACGAGCGACGACAAAGCGCCGGCGGTCTGCGGAAAAGTGAAACCGCTCGGCTCGCGCTCGCTCATCGGCGGCAAGGGTGCGATGGTAGTTAGCAATCTGTGACTCGTTCTGGTCCAGGGCGGCTTGCCACACATGCACTTCGTTGCGATCTAACGCGACCGCCTTTGGCCGAACGCGCCAGATCGGAACAGAATTGGAAAATGCATTCATCCGGCTCATTCTCAGTAGTCGCCGCGCAGTTCCTGGCACACAGCTTCAAGAAGAAGCGGCCGATTTGCATTCATAAAGAAGTGATCGCCGGGAAACATCCGGGACGAAAAAGAAACGCTCGTCTGATCGCGCCACGCTTCAAGGTCGCCGTGACTCACTTTGCGATCGTGCGATCCGCCGAAGGCCGAGATGGGACAGCTCAAAGGAGAATCATGCGCGTACGCGTAGGTCTCGTACAGCGCGAAATCCGCGCGTATCAGCGGCAGCATAATCTCCATTAATTCTTCGTGCTCTAACACTTCTATCGGAGTGCCGTTCAGACGACGCAGTTCCGCCAGGAATTCTCCTTGAGGCAGGGTGTGGATAAGCGGCCCTCGATGAGGAATCTGCGGCGCATGAGCTGAAGAAACAAACAGGCGAACCGGATGCATTCCGTATAGTCGGCGGAGTTCACGGGCGAGTTCAAAGCTCACCAGAGCTCCCAGGCTGTGGCCGAAGAAAGCAAAGGGCTTGTCCAGGAGCGGGAATATGGCTTCCGTTAGAGCCCGGACGAGTGGCGCCAGTCGCGTAAACGGACGCTCCGCCAGCCGAGTTCCTCGTCCGGGGAGTTGAATTGGGCAGACTTCGACGTCCGTGGGCAGCCCGATCTGCCAGGTACGAAAAATCGATGCACCGCTTCCTGCATATGGAAAACAGAACAAACGAAGGCGCGCGTGTGAGCGAGGCTCGCGACATGCAATCCAGGAAGAAAAAGCGGCGGAGGTCGCTACGGACTGCGGCATGTCGAACCTTTTCCGTATGCCTAAAATGTCCACATTCGTTCTTAGACCGAGAGAATTTAACTTCGCTGCTCCTCCATCTTTTTCCTCAGACTGAGCGGCCTCATGTCGATCCAAACTTCCTTGATGTAAGCCAGACACTCCGCTTTTGACCCGCTCTTGCCCGCATCAGTCCAGCCAGGAGGGTTCACCTTATTGATCGGCCAGATCGAGTACTGTTCTTCCTGATTGTGGACGACTCGATAAATTGTATCGTCTTGTCTATCGTCGGTGTTCATAGATCCGCCTTCTTCATGCCGTCACTGGATTCTCTGCCATCAGCGAGCAATTCCATTGGCGATTGCGCCTGACTCAGACAAGTCTTAATCGCTTCGGCCAGACTTTCGACGTGCGGGTTGTAAACCATGGTTGCGTGATTGCCAGAAACGACGTGGACCTCCGCTCCGCCCGCGGCCCAGGTGCTCCAGCCTAGCGTCGGGTCGGCGGCCGGTACGACCAGCTCCTGAGCAGCCTTAAAGAGCGTGACTCGACCAGGGTAGCGATGCATTGCATAGTTGCGCGTGGCCCGAAAATCAGCCTTGCAGAGTTCAACAAAAGGACGCGCTTGAGAAGCGTCTACATCCGAAGGCACCAGCCCTGCTGCCTTCGCATGCTCGAGCACACGGGATAGCAGTTCGTCGCTCGGAGTTTCTACAACAAGCTCGCGAGGTTCCAGCGAAAGGCCGAAATAGCGTATAAAATCGGCCAACAACCTCGCCTCGAAATTCTCATCCTCGAACGAATCGTGGGAAGTTGGTACCCGCGCGTCCAGTAAAGCCAGGAAATCAACCTCTTGCCCTTGCGCGTGTAGCTGCTGGGCCATCTCGAAGGCGATAACGCCTCCCATCGACCATCCTCCCAGATGATATGGCCCCGCGGGCTGCACGGTTCGGAGAGCATTGATGTAATGAGTAGCCATATCTTCGATCCGTGTATGCGGTTCTTGTCCCTGCTCGAGGCCTCTCGCTTGTAACCCATAGCAAGGCTGATCGAAGCCTAAACACCCCGCCAAATGAACGTAAGGAAAAACGTGTCCGCCGGCCGGATGAACCAGGAAAAGCGGTCGTTTGCTGCCATTCGGTTGAATAGCCACTAGACAGGATGGTACCCCAGACTCGACGTGCTCGCGGAAAATAGTTGCGAGATGCTCGATAGTTGCTCCCTGAAAAACCGCCGCTAGAGGAAGCCGTTTGCCTAGCCTGTTCTCGATCAATCCAAACAGGCGGACCGCCGTCAGAGAATGTCCTCCCAACTCAAAGAAATTGTCTCTCACTCCGATAGGTCGAACGTTCAGAACCTCTTCCCAGAGACCAATGAGCTGCACCTCCAACGCGTCGCGGGGCGCTACAAACGTCTTTTCTACCTCGAGGCGTATTCGCGCGGGGGCCGGCAAAGCCTGCCGGTCGATCTTCCCATTGGGCATCAACGGCATGGCCTTAAGCGTCACGAGGGCCGCAGGCATCATGTATTCGGGCAGTATTTGCTTCAGAAACCGGCGCAGGTCATCGATCGCGAGAGAAGACTCTTTCTCAGCTACAACATAAGCGACCAGCCGCCTCTCTCCGGGCGTCTCCTCACGTGCAAAGACGACCACCTCCCGCACGCCCGGATATTGTCCCAATGCCGCCTCGATCTCTCCCAGTTCGATTCGAAAGCCCCGGATCTTAACCTGATGGTCGACGCGACCGAGAAAGTCGACGTTCCCATCGAGCCGATAGCGCGCCATGTCGCCAGTTCTGTACAATCGTCCGCCTGGTTCGTTCCCGAAGGGATTTGGGATGAATTTCTCCGCGGTCAAATCGGGGCGGTTGAGATAACCTCGGGCCAGCCCGCCGCCGCCGATGTGGACTTCACCAGGAACTCCGACCGGGACTGGATTGCCGTATCTGTCCAGAATATAGATCTCCCGGTTAGCTAGCGGACGGCCAATCGGAATTCTCTGAATAGCTGCATTCTCCTCGAACCGGGGGGTGATTTCGAACGCGGTCGCCGTTATTGTTGCCTCCGTTGGACCATAAGCATTGATCAGACGGACCCCACGCATAGGGCTTTTCTGCCATAGGCCGAGGGCGTCGGGCGACATTACATCACCACCGACGACTAGTAGTCTGGGCCGGACGCGCGCAGCCCGCTCAGGGATTTCTCTCCATTCCCGGGCGAGCACCTCCCAGTAGGGCGTCGGCAAATTAAGTACAGTCAGTCCTAATTCGCCAACCTTTCTCTCAAACTCAGTCGCATGCCATCCATCCACTCGTGCCAGAACTAACCTGGCTCCGGCGATGAGCGTTGGCAGGATCTGCTCCAAGGACAAATCCACACTCATTGAAGAACACTGAAGCACCCGATCGCGTGAGTCTAATCCGTAGTATTTTCGGATATCACAACAGTGATTCGCTATCGAACCCTGCGGAACCGAAACGCCTTTTGGCCGACCGGTGGATCCAGAGGTATAGATCACATAAGCCAGGTTGTCATGCGTGGCCGCGCTGATTGGATTATCCGATCGTTCTCTGGCAACCACATTCCAACCTGAATCAAGACAGACTATCGTGGGCGTATCGTGAGGCAAACCCCCTACCAACCGCTCCTGTGTCACAAGCACCGACATACGAGCATCTTCTAGCATGAAGCTGAGGCGCTCGTTCGGATAGGTCGGGTCCAGCGGCACGTAGACTCCGCCCGCCTTCAGAATGCCCATCAATGCGATGATCATCTCAGGCGAGTGTTCCAGGCAGCCTCCTACGAGAACGTCCGGTCCCACACCCAGACTCCGCAAATGATGAGCGAGTTGATTGGCGCGGCGATTCAATTCCTCATACGTCAACTGCCGGTCTTCAAGCGAGACCGCGATTGCGTTGGGAGTACGTTCGACCTGAGCCTCAAACAGTTGATGGATACATAGATGTTGTGAATCGCCGGTCTTGGTATCATTCCACTCGGCAAGTAGTTGATGCCGCTCCTCGGGATTCAGAAGCGGCAGGTCCGAAAGGCGTCGGTCGGGATCGGCCGCGGCGGCTTCGAGCAGAATCCGGAAGTGCCTCAGCATCCGCGTGATCGTCGCGGCATCGAACAGATCGGTATTATATATCAAAGCTGCTTCTGTCCGCCCGTCCTCCGTCTCGCTTATCTGCAGAGTCAAATCGACGTGCGCTGCCTCACTGCCGCCCTTTATCGGGCTCACGCGCAATCCCGTCAATTCCATCGTCTCCGTTCGAGTACTGTTCAGCACAAACATCACTTGGAATAGCGGGTTGCGGCTCAAGTCCCGCTCAAGGTGCAATTCCTCGACCAGTTTCTCAAAAGGCAAATCTTGATGACTATATCCCGCTAAACATACGTCCCGGACCCGGCGCACAAGTTCCCGAAAAGTGGGATTCCCTGATAAGTCGGTGCGCAGGACTAGAGTGTTGACGAAGAATCCAATTAGTCCCTCGGTCTCCGTATGGTTGCGGTTGGCGATCGGCGTGCCCACAACCAAGTCATCCTGATTGCTGTAGCGATGCAGCAAAACATTAAACGCCGTGAGGAAGGTCATGAACAGAGTGGCCCCTTCATCGCGACTCAAGACCTTTAGCGCGTCGGCTGCATTCCCAGGCAGCAGCAACGAAGCATGAGCACCCCTAAAACCCAGCACCGCCGGCCTCGTGCGTTGCGTAGACAACTCCAATAAAGGTGGAATTCCCAACAGTTGCTGTTTCCAGTAGGCGAGCTGGGTTTGCAGAATTTCACCCTGCAACCAAAGGCGTTGCCAGTTGGCGAAGTCCGCATATTGAATAGGGAGTTCAGACAGCGGGGAGGGCATTTCCGAAGAGAAAGCGTCGTAGAGGACTGCGAGCTCGCGAATCAGTATTCCGGTTGACCAACCATCGGAAACAATATGATGCATCGTGAGAAGTCCCACGTGCCGCTCTTCGCCCAGCCGCACCAGGGTGACCCGCAACAGCGGGCCGTGCGCCAAGTCAAATGGCCGGCAGGCCTCTTCAGCGGCCAGCCGCTGAACTTCTATCTCTCGCGCGTTCTCGGACAGCGCCTGCAGGTCAATGACCCGCGGCACCATAGTCAAGCTTGGTGCGAAAACTTGCGCCGGGCCTCCATCAACGATGGTAAATGTCGTCCGCAAGGCTTCGTGACGTCTCACGATTTCGTTTAGACTCCGCTCCAGCGCCATCACGTTTAGCGGTCCCTCAAGGCGGACGGCGGCAGGGATATTGTAGGCAGAGTTGCCTGGCGCCAACTGATCGATGAACCACAGCCGCTGCTGCGCAAACGAAAGCGGCAGGTATCCATCGCGCGCCACGGGCGTTATCGGCGGCGCCTGCAGCTTCGGTCCCGCATGGCGGGCCACTTCGATGTCTTTAGCCAGGCCAGAAACGGTCGGCAGCTCGAACAGCCGGCGCAGCGGCATTTCCACTCCGAAGGTGTCACGAATTCGGGAAACGACCTGGGTCGCCAAAAGAGAATGGCCGCCGAGCTCGAAGAAATTGTCGTGAATACCTACCCGTTCTATGCCGAGGATCTGAACCCAGATTTCCGCCAGTAACTCCTCGGCGGCGGTGCGCGGCATGACGAAGGCTTCCCCCAATTCGGGCAAGGCTCGGTCGAGCGCCGGCAGCGCGCCGCGGTCCACTTTGCCGTTGGGTATCAGCGGAAGCGCGTCCAGCACCATGAACCCCGCAGGGATCATATATTCGGGCAGCTTACCCCGCAGAAAATTGCGCAGGTCGCTCGCTGCCGGCCGAGCCGGTCCTTGGGCGACCACGTAGGCCACCAGTCGCTTCTCTCCCTGCGCGTGTTCCCGAGCAAGGATGACGACGTCGCGCACGGCCGGATGCTCGCGGAGCACTGCTTCAAGCTCTCCGAGTTCGACACGGAAGCCGCGGATCTTTACCTGGTAGTCAGAACGGCCGAGGAATTCGATCCTCCCGTCGGGCAAATAGCGCGCCAGATCTCCGGTTTTGTACAGCCGTCTTCCGGGCTTGTCGCAAAAGGGGCTTGGTATGAATTTGTCAGCGGTCAAATCCGGCCGATTGAGATAGCCGCGGGCCACACCTGCGCCGCCAATATACAACTCACCCTGCACGCCGATCGGTACCGGCCGCAAAGAGGAATCCAGAATATATATCTGCGCATTACCTATGGGACGACCGATAGTGACATCGTCTCCGGAACCTATTGTGACGGCGCACGCGTTTGCAGTGGCTTCGGTCGGGCCGTAGATATTCCAGATCTGGAGGTCGGGGAGCGCTGCGAAAGACCTTTCGACCAGCCCTTGACTAAGTTCTTCACCCCCGAACAACAAATATGCGAAGTTTTCGCGTGGAATTGCCGCGTGGCCGGATTCCATTGCCTGGAGCATCGCCTTCCACAGCGTCGGCACGCAGTTGAGCCCAAACCTGCTCCTTGTACCTAGTGCCAAAAGGAGCGCCGCGGGCTCGGCCGTAACCTCCTCGGGCAGCATCCGTACTTCGCCTCCCCGCAACAGCGGGGGGAACAATTGCTTCAGGCACATGTCAAAAGTCAGTTTGGTGGTCAGAGGCACGTGCGCCAAAGCCTCACCCATTGGGCCTTGGCCGATCCAGCACAGATAGTTGATCAGACTTCCATGCTCGATCATCACTCCCTTCGGCAGTCCCGTCGAGCCTGAGGTGTAAATCACATACGCAAGGTTCGCGGGTATCACGTTGTTGATCGGATTCTCTTCGCTAGCTCGATCGATTGCTTCGCAATCGGAATCCAGACACACCACGTGCCCTCGATGCGCGCGCATGGCCGCCGCGATATGTCCCTGCGTCAGCAGGACTGACGAACGGGAGTCTTCCAACATGAAGGAGAGGCGCTCTTTCGGATACGCCGGGTCCAGGGGCACGTACGCACCCCCGGCCTTAAGGATGCCAAGAAGCCCGACTACCATCTCGGGGCATCGCTCCATGCAAATGGCAACGGGAACTTCTGGTCCCACGCCCAGAGCGTTCAGGTGATGAGCGAGTTGATTGGCGCGAGCGTTCAGCTGGACATAGGTCAGTTGCCGATGCTCAAGGATTACGGCGACGTTGTCGGGGGTACGTTCGACCTGCTCTTCGAACAATTGATGGACGAGCTTGTCTTCAGGATAGACGGTCGCGGTATTGTTGAATCTGGCAATCAGTTGCTGTTGCTGCGCGCCGCTCAGAATCGCCAATTCGCTGACGGCAGTTTCCGGGTCCCCGAGCGCACTTTCGATCAGCGTCTGAAACTGCTCGCTCAGTCGCCTGACATCTGCCGCGCCAAACAGAGTCGAATCGTAGTGAAACTCCGCAGCGAAAGAGTCCTCTGCTTCAACGCAACATAGTTTGAAGTTGAAGCGATCGGCGCAGGCGCTTTGCTCGCGCAGTGAAAATGTCAGGCCGGCGGCGGAATGCTTGCCGGGCAGCTCTCTAAACTCGAAACTGGCGGCAAAGAATGGCGCCACCTCGATCTTCCCATTCAATCCTGCACCGTTGGATCCTGCACCGCTGAATTCTGCCCCATTGGAGCCTGCACCGTTAAATCCTTGCCCTCTCGAGTCGCCCTCCCAACTAAAGTATTCCTGCCATTGAAGCGCCTCGCGACTCGATTCATGGACCCGCCGCAGGAGCTTGGAAAACGGGAACTCTCTTTCCAGATGACAACGAAGCGGCAGATTTTTAGAAAACAGCCCGAGCGCTCGCTGGAGTTCTTCATACGAACGACCATCGCAAGCCATACCGATGCTAAAGTCGGACACTCCGGTCAGACGCCACAGCAGCGTCTGCCAGCATGCCAGCAAGAATACTGAAGCTGAGGTATCATGCTTGCCGGCGAGCGACTCGATCTTGCCCGTCAGCTGAGAATCGATAGTCGAAACCAGACGGCGCGGCCGAAACCGATGGTTCGCGGCGACCCGACCTTCACACGGTAGTTTTAACGCAACGGAATCGGGGAAATCCTGCTTGTGCCAGTAATTTCTTCCCGCGCTTGTCTCTTCTGATTCGAGCAGCTCGTTTTGCCATTGCGCGAGATCGGCATACTGCGCCGGCTGATCCCCAAGAGTCGGGCCATCCAGCCGCGCCGAATATGCGTGGCAGATCTCGCGCACCAAATTCCCGAGCGATAGCAGATCCGTGCAAAGAGAGGACAGATTGAAAAGCAGGATATGCACGGCCGGCGACAAGGTAACCAGAGATATGCGAGCAATCCGTCCCTGATCGAAATCAAACGACAACTCGTTCGCCTTCGTACGCAGCGCGTCGATTCGGCCTTCCTGGTACGAATGCTCCCTGTCGGTGAGGTCGTAGCTATAAATCGCCGGCGCCGCGCCTTCTTTTATGACCTGAACGGGACCCTCTATTCCCGGCAGGCATACAAAGCCCGTGCGAAGAATCTCATTGCGCTCCCAGACCTCGCGAAGGGCGGCTCCGAGGATATTGGTGTCGCAGAGACCTTCGATCAGAACGGTGCACTCAGCCCGATACACCGCACTCCCGTCGGTTTGTTGCAGCGACCACACACGCTTTTGCTGCGGCGATAGTCGAAATCCTTCAACGACTCTCTCGTGCACGCCGGCGCCCTGCGGCTCGAGTTCCAGGTTTCTCATTGAGCGCCATTACGATTGAATTGCGGCAGACCAACCGGCTTCCGTTTGACGGTTTTCAACTTCTGGACATTTAGTTGCATCTGCCGTTGTCGGGCGGCGGCTTGTTGCTTCCGGTCAGCGCGGGCGAGTGACTCGGCCAGAGCGTCCAACCTGACTTCCGGCTCCGTCGCAATGCCGCGCAGCAGGGTTTCAAAAGACACCGCCATCCGCGCAACGGTAGCCGGATCGAATAGATCGCTGTTGTAACGGATGGAAATCGAGAGCGCGCTCGCGGTTTCGATTACCAACATCACGAGGTCAAGAGTGGCCGCCCGGCGTTCCAGCGGGAAGGATTCGAGCGCCAGCCCCCCGGGATTCATACGCAGTCCGGTTTCGCCCAGCACGAAGGCGGGCGCGCCCTCTTCGGCCAGGCGATGCGGTTTGTCCAGCACGAACATCACTTGCGCAAGCGGCGGACGGCTCAGGTCCCTGGGTGGTCGAAACCGCTGGACGAGAAGAAGCGTGGGATAATCCTGATGCTCGAGCGCGGACAGCACGGTTTGACGCACCCGGCCGAGAAGCGCCCGGAAGGTTGGATTTCCTGAAAGATCCGCCCGCAGCATCACGGGGTTGGTAAACAGTCCCACGATATTTTCGAACTCGGCGCGATTGCGGCCGACCACGGGTGAAGCCACTAGGAGGTCCTGCTGGCCGGTGAGGCAATAAAGCATCACCTCGAACGCCGCCAGCAATACCATGTACAGCGTAGCCCCGTTGGACCTGGCCAGGCCTTTTAGAAGCCCGCTCAGTTCATCGTTCAAACTGAAGTCGTGTGCAGCGCCGCGATAGGTCTGGATCGGCGGCCGCGGCCGATCGGTGGGCAGATTCAACACTGGCAACGGTCCGGCCAATTGCTTGGACCAGTAACTCCACAGCTTTTCGCCTTGCGGGCCAGCAAGCATTTCGTTCTGCCAGCGCAGGTAGTCAGTGTATTGCAAACCGAGCGGCGGCAGCGCCGCTGGTACGCCAGCCTTTTGCGCTGGATACAGCACGTTTAGTTCGTTCAGGATCAGTGCCAGAGACCAGAAATCGATGACTATATGATGGATCGTCAGCAGCAAGACGTGCTCGCTTGCCGAACGCGTGAACAGACTCACCCGCAGGACGGGCCCTTGCTCCAGATCGAAAGGGCGATAGGCGTCCTCGGCCATGCCCGCCTTGAGCTCATCGTCGCTCCAGGCTGCCGCGTCGGTCTGAGCAAAATGGACTTCGCGGTGTTGGTGGACCCGTTGAACAGGGCTGCCGGCTGCGAGGAAGAACGTGGTCCGGAGCGAAGGATGGCGATCGATCAGGGTCTGAAACGCGCCGCGCAAGGCTGCGATATCCAGATCGGAGCATATGCGCGCAGAGAAAGTGACATTGTAAATCGCGCTTTCCGGCGCAAGTTGGTAAAGGAACCATATCCCCTGCTGATTATAGGAAAGCGGAAAGACCGACTTGGAACGTTCCGCCTTTTTGCGTAGTAGCTGCGTGAGCAGCGCGCGCTTTTCAACTGGCGAGAGACCGGCTGTTCGCTGAGAAAGGTCGCTCATTCACTGCCTTCTTCTTCAGCCAGCGTATCGGCGAGCAGAGAATCCACTTCCTCATCCGAAAGCCGGTCGAGATTCGCCAGCAGCTGTTCATCGACACGTCCGTTTTCGTGCTCTCCCTGAAAAGGCGCAACGCCCGAAGCCGAAGGCGTCGACGGGTCGGAAACTTCTTGTGTCAGCTGTTCGAATAAATATGCCACGGCCTCTTCGACGCTGGGGCCCTGGAGAAATTTCACCATCGGCACGTTTACGCCCAGATCAAGCGCGATCCGGTTTTTCAACTCGACCGCCATCAAGGAGTCCAGCCCCAGATTGCTGAGCGGTTGATGTACGTCCAGCCTGGACACGGAAAGCCCGAGGACCCGAGCCACTTGCTCACTGAGATAAGACTGCAACAGCTTTTGGCGTTCGGCGGGTTGCGCCGTGAGGAGAGCGTCGCGAGCCAGGGATTTCTTTTCTTCCCGGCGTTCCGGTCGCAGTTGGATGCCGGATCGCTCACGGACAAACTCGGAGAGCAGCGGCGATACAGTCTCCGCGGAAAAAAACTCGCGATACTGCCGCCAGTCGACGTGAACCGCGACAACCTGAGTCGAGTTTTGCCGGAGCTGCTGCTCCATCACTGCCAGCGCTTGCTGGGGTGCCATGCTCGTGATTCCCAAGAGCGCGAGACGCGCCGCCAGCCGTTTACCCCCAGCCGTATCCGCGAAACCTGAGTCGGCCCACGCTCCCCAGTTTAAAGTCAGTGCGGGTTGGCCTTGAGCTCTTCGATGATGCGCCAAAGCATCCAGAAAGGCGTTGGCAGCGGCGTAGTTTCCCTGGCCGGGCTGGCCCAAAAGAGAACCCGCCGAAGAGAATAGTACGAAGAAATCCAAGGGAGCGTCTTCGAGCAATCGATGCAGCAGCCATCCGCCCATCACTTTGGGCCGCAAAACCGACTCCAGCGCAGCGCTATCAAGTTGCGTCAACAGTCCGTCATGCAATACGCCCGCCGCATGCACTACGCCCCGGATTGTCGGCCAGCCCTCAGAGCGAAATTCATCCAGGAAAAAGCGCAACGCTCCTTCATCCGCTACATCCACCGCGCCCAGATGCACACTCGCTCCCATCGCTTCCAGTTCGCGAATGGATTCGATTTGACGAGCCGTGCGAGTTCCTGCCTTAAGCGAACTCCAGCTCGAGCGCGCCGGCAGCTGGGTCCGCCCTAAGAGGATAAGTCGCCGCGCCCCCCGCTCTACCATCCAACGCGCGACCAGTAGGCCCAGGTCTCCCAACCCTCCGGTGATCAGGTAGCTGCCATCGGGCCGCAGGCCCAGCGGAGCCGTCTGGTTCGCAGATCGGCGCTTGGGTGTCAGACGGGCGACATGTCGGCGTCCCTGACGAAAGGCAATCTGGTCCTCTCCATCCGGAGTTGAGATTTCCGCACACAACTGATTGGCGGCCGCTTCATTCAGCGCCAGGTCCGGCGCCGAGCCTATAGGGCTTTCCAAATCTATCAAGCCGCCCCAGAGCGTCGGATGCTCTTGGGCAATGACGCGGCCCAATCCCCAAAGCGGCGCTTGAGCGACGTCCAAGGGCAAAACTTTTTGCCCTGCCGCCTGAGCGCCGCGCGTTATCAGCCACAAACGGGAGTGGCCACTCCCTTGGACTCGGACCAGCTCCTGCACCAACTGCAAAACACTGCAGCATCCCAGCCTCTGGGCTCTGTTCAGTGAGGCGAGGTCGGTGTCCTCAGGGAGCCCTGCGTCAAGGCTCCATAAATGGATAATCCCGCGGCAGATGGTCTGACCGGATGGCAGCGCCGCCGCGAGGCATCGGCGAAGGTCCTCCGGCTGTTCCGGATTGATGCGAAAATGCGCGGCGTCCGCGCGCTCGTAGGATGGTCCGCGAGTGACCAGGACGCTCGCATCTCCCAGCGCTTGTAACCGAGCGGCGACAGCGTCCCCCACGCCCCCGCTATCGGCTAAGATCAACCATGGTCCGGTGCTGGCCGGCAACGAACTTTGCGCGACGCTCTCGCCCTGCGGCTGCACCCCGGCCAGATGTTCCATGGGATGCCACTCCAACTCGTAGAGCCAATCGTCCGGATTCTCCTCAACCGCATGGTGCGCATGCCGCCCGAGCTGATCGAAGCGTAGGCCCAAAATCTCGAGCGCCACCCGCCCCGCCCCATCGAGCAGCCGCACCTCTCCCTTGATGGGATCGGCCTCGCGCTTTTGCAGATGGGCGTGACTCCACAGTTGCGGGCCCGCAGGAGCGTAAACCCGGAGTTGATCGATATGAGTAGGTACGTAGATAGCTTGTTCGCCGGCTTCTATCGATCGACTAGCTACACCCGCTCCGAGAGTTTGCAGACAGGCATCAAGAACCGCCGGATGACATTGATAGGGGTTGAACCCAGTAAACGGACCGTCGGGCATCCGCACTTCACCCAGCATATCTCCGTTGTATCGCCACAACTGCGAGATGCTTTGGAAAAATGCACCATATTGAACGCCGCTCTCGCTCAGTCTCGAGTAATAGTCCCGACCGGAGATTTTCTCAGAGCATCGCGCCCGGATCTCGGCGAGCACCTCTTGCCCGAGAACCGGCGAGACGCCGCCTTCGGGCTGCAAACAGACTTTCGCGCTCGCGTGCAGCGTCCATGATCCGCCAGGCTGCCCTACGCCCGTCGGGCGACTGTAAATGCGAATCGACGCCGCCCCGTCCGCACCCGAAGAAAGGATCATCTGAGCAGTGCGGGTTCCGGTCTCGGGCAAGAACAACGCCTTATGAAATTCGATATCCCTCAGAACAAATGTCTGCTCCGCGAAAGCCTCGCGCGCGCCAGCTAGCGCCATCTCCAGGTAGAGCGAGGCCGGAAGCAAGGCCGCGCCCTGGATACGATGCTCATCGAGATAAGGCAGTGCCCGCTTGTCCAGGGCGATTTCCCAGAAGTGGGTTTCCGCCGGATCGGCGGATTTGAAATGGCGGCCCAGAAGCGGATGCTTACCGATCTCGGTTCGAGCGACCGGCTCCAATAGTGAGCCGGAATCGTCGGCCGGAGCCGCATCCAGCCAGCAACGCTCGCGCTGCCACGGATAGGATGGAAGCTGGACGCATCGGCTTGCGGCCGGATGGATCCGGGCCCAATCAACTGAGTATCCGAGTGCATATAGCGCGCCTAGCGATCCCAGCATCACTGAGTGCTCGTCTTCTTCGCGCCGCAGAGAGGGCAGCAGGACGCCTTCCCGGCCCAGGTGATGGATCCCTTGCTGAATGGCGCTAAGTAAACCGGGATGCGGGCTGACTTCCAGGAAGGTGTCATGTCCATCTTCGAGCAAAAGCTGGACTGCCGTTGAAAAAAGCACGGGCTCTCGCAGGTTCTTAACCCAATGGAGCGCCCCTAACTCCCTTCCGTCACTGATCTTCCCGGTCACGGTCGAATAAAAAGGCAGCGATACGGGTCGCGGCTTCAGTACGTCCAAAGCCCGCAATAGATCAGCGCGCAAGGGATCCATCTGCGGGCTGTGCGAAGCGAAATCGATCTTGAGCATGCCGCAGAAGATGTCCTGACCCCGCAATTGATCCAAAATTGCTTTGAGCGCTGCCGGTTCGCCGGACAAAATGGTTGAGCTAGGGCCGTTGCTGGCGGCGACGGACACGCGATCTTCGTAGCCGGCCAGAGCGCGCTGAGCCTCTTCGATCGAAAGTTCGGCCGCCGCCATAGCTCCTTTTCCGATGGTGGGTCTGATCAATCGACTGCGCCGGCAAATGACCCGGACCGCATCTTCCAGGCTCAATGCACCGGCGACGCAGGATGCCGCGACCTCGCCCATGCTGTGCCCGACCACGGCCTGCGGTTCGATACCCCAGGAGCGCCACAGCGCCGCCAGAGCCACTTGAATCGCAAACAGGGCCGGCTGGAGGACGTCGATCTCGTTCAGGCGCGACCGTGAAGCATCGGTGCCCGCGAGTTCGGTAAGCAAAGACCAATAACAGTACGGCGCCATCGCACGGTCGCATCGTTCGATGACCTCGCGAAAAACCGCTTCCTGCCGTAAAAGCTCGCGTCCCATGCCCCACCATTGAGAGCCCTGGCCGGGAAACACGAAGACGAGTTTTCTCGGACGGCTTGAAACGCTGCGCCCGGAAAAGAGACCGGGATGGGTCTCGCTTCGCAGAAAAGCGGCCAGGCCCTCGATGAGTTGCTTGCAGGAGGCGCCGGTGACTGCGAGGCGATAGTCGTGATGACTGCGACGCGCACTGGCCGTGTAGCAAATGTCGCCGAGTGACGCGTCGGAGCGCGGGGCCGCAAGGAAATCCAGATATGCGCGCGCCAGAGATTGAAGAGCTTCGGGACTGCGGGCCGAAAGTGGCAGCAAGTGCGCGGAGTTGCTATTGCGACTTCCGGATTGCGAATCCTCCGCTTCGCGGCCTGCGTTGTAGACTCGCGAATGCGCACTAAAGTGGGGTTGCGGAGCTTCTTGCAGAACCACGTGAGCATTGGTGCCGCCAAAACCCAATGACGTTACTCCAGCCAGTGCCGGACCCAGGTCTGACGGCCACGGGGCCGCGGCGGTCTGCACGCGGAGCGGTAGCGCCTCGAAAGGAATATGGGGATTGGGTTCGCGAAAGTGCAGACTCGGCAACAGCTCGCGATACTTGAGCTCAAGGGCCACCTTGATTAAGCCGGCGATACCAGCCGCGGCCTCGAGATGGCCGATATTGGTTTTGACTGAGCCCAGTGCGCAAACACGCCCGGGTGGACGATCAACGGCGAGCACGGCGCCGAGCGCCTTGGCCTCGATCGGATCCCCCAGGAAAGTGCCTGTGCCATGCGCCTCAACGTATTGAACGCGGCCAGGCGAAACGCCGGCTCGGCGATACGCTTCGCGCAGGACAGCCTCCTGGGCGAGCGGATTCGGCGCCATCAGGCCGTTGCTCCGTCCGTCCTGGTTCACCGCGCTGCCGCGAATTACTGCGTAAATCGGATCGCCTTCGGCCACGGCTTTCGAGAGCGGCTTCAGAACGACGACGCCTGCGCCCTCACTGCGGACGTAACCGTTGGCCCGCGCATCGAAAGCCTTGCAGCGGCCGTCGGGAGCCATCACGCCGGCCTTGCTGAAATTGATGGTGATCGTCGGGGCAAGGATCAGATTCACGCCTCCGGCCAGTGCGAGCGTGGACTCTCCGCTCCGGAGGCTCCGGCACGCCAGATGAACCGCGACCAGCGACGAAGAGCAGGCGGTGTCGATCGCGATGCTCGGTCCGCGAAAATCAAACAGATAAGAGAGGCGATTGGCGGCGATACTCAGCGCATTACCGGTCCCCGCGTAGGCGTCGATCCGATAAGGATCGCTCAACTGCATCCGGCCGTAATCGTTGTTGGAGATACCGATAAAGACGCCAACCTGGGTTCCGGCCAGGCGCTCTCGCACCTGTCCGCCATCTTCGAGCGCTTCCCAGGCCACCTCCAGCAACAGGCGTTGCTGCGGATCCATCCGCGCGGCTTCGCGCGGCGAGATGCCGAAGAAATGCGGATCGAACCGGTCCACCTGGTCGAGGAAACCGCCCCAGCGAGTGCTTATCTTGCCCGGAGCTTGCGGATCAGGATCGTAAAAAGCGTTGAGGTCGAAACGTTCCGCGGGAACTTCCGTGATGGCATCGACGCCGTCGCGCAACAGTTGCCGGAAAGCGACCGGGTCATTGGCGCCGGGGAAGCGGCAACCGATGCCGACGATCGCGATCGGCTCGGCTTGTGCCGCCGGGTCGTAGGCCATCGTCATCGACGATCGTTCGATGGATGATCGCTCAGGTGACCATGCAGATGGCCGCGACAGATCCAGAGGATCCGCCAAATGCCGCGCGAGAGCCTCGATGGTGGGACACTCATATGCCAGCTCAGGGGAAAGTTGGCGTCCCAGCCACTCTCCGAGTTCACCCGAGAGGCTTACCAACTCCGTCGATCCCAGGCCGTAGCTGGCGAACGGTTCGCGAGTGTCTATCTCTGGAGGCTCGATCGCGAGCAGAGTTGAAAGGCGCGAAACCAGCCAGGCGCTGATGACTTCGGCCGGCGGAGAGTCCGAATTTCGCCGTTCGACACGTTGGTCTAGATCCGCGAGGCTCCGTAGGTCACCGTTAGTAGAATTCCCGGCCATCGGTCACCTTCACAGCTGGCCCAGCGTGCCGTTGAGAAAACTGGCCTTGCAGACCCGGCGCTGAACCTTGCCGCTGGGAGTCCTCGGAATGCTTCCGGCACGAAGCAGCACGACCGCGTGGGCTCGCATATCGTGTTCTTCCGCCACTGCCCGGCGAATTGCCCGCACCACCGCGTCGACGTCAAGCGGCGACCGGCCGTTCGCAGGCGCGCGCGCTTCCATGCCCTGCGCGTTTCGGCCGTCATGCAGACCCGACTGGTAGCGCCGATCAACTTCGGCGGCGACAATCAGACGCTCTTCTTTTAAGTCAACCGAAAACGCCGCACAACAACCCGGCCGCATCGCCGGATGGCTCTGTTCCACGGTCAATTCAATGTCCTGTGGGTAGACGTTGCGGCCGTCGATGATTATCAGGTCTTTCAAGCGGCCGGTGACGAACAACTCGCCGTCTCTCAGAAATCCCAAGTCGCCGGTCCGTAGAAACGGTCCCGCACCTCCGCCCGCCAGACCAGCTTGGAAAGTTCGATCGGTCTCCTCGTGACGGTTCCAATAGCCGTGAGCGATGGTCGGGCCCGAAACCCAGATCTCACCCACGGCATCGGGGGCACAAGGAGTCGACGTTTCCGGATCGACGATGACAATTCGCGTCCCGGGCATCGCGTGGCCACATCCCACCAGCGTCCGCGCGTTCCGCTGCCCCTCGGAGGTCTCCACAATACGGTTGCGTTCAAGCGCTATCGCCTCCGCCGTGCAGAGTACCGGCTCCTCGTGCAAACGTCCGCCGGAAACAATGAGCGTCGCTTCGGCGAGTCCATAGCAGGGATAGAAAAATCGCGGACGGAAACCACAGGAGGCGAAGGTAGCGGTAAACCGTCTCAGAGTGTCCGCGCGGACCGGCTCAGCGCCATTGTAAGCCGCATACCAACTGCTGAGGTCCAGAGCTTCGCGCTGCTCCGGGGTAGTCCTGCGAATGCATAGTTCATATGCGAAGTTTGGTCCGCCACTGACGGCGGCTCGGTAGCGCGAAATAGCCTGAAGCCAACGCAACGGCCGCTGGAGAAAAGACTGCGGAGACATCAGATAACACCGACGTCCCTCGAGCAGCGGTTGGATGATTCCGTTGGTCAGCCCCATATCATGAAAGGCCGGCAGCCAGGTCACGGACACCGTGTCCGACGTGACCTCGAAGGCGCCCTGGACATTCGACGAATTGCGAATGAGATTCCGGTGGCTGACCATCACGCCTCGCGGCGTGGTGGTGGAGCCCGACGTATATTGGAGCACCGCCAGGCTGTTGCCGGTCACGGCAGGGTCCTGCCAGTCACGGGCCAGGCTTATGGCCACCTTGTCGCTGGCCAACGGGCGCATCGTCTGCAGTTCCGGAGTTTGGGCGAATAAACTCTCAACCCTGGAGAGGATTGACGACATGGTCAGCGCCATCGACGGTTTCGCGTCGTTTGCGATAGTACGGAGCCTGAGAAGAGTCTTCTGTGGCTGCGCCAAATTTGGCGGAGGCACAGGCACTGCGATGGCCCCGGCGTACAGGCAGCCAAAAAAAGCAGCGATGAATTCGAGACCGGTTGGATAGAGCAACAGGACGCGTTCGCCCCTCGCTCCATAAGTTTGCAACAGGGCGCCAATAGCGCGGGCTTGCCGATTCAAAGCCGCGAAAGTCAGCTGCCCCCCTTCTGTCTCTCCATCGAGCAGGTAGCTGTAGATGCGCTGCTCCGGATGGCGCAGCGCTCGCCAGCCGAGCGCTTCGACGAGCGTGGAAAACTCGACATTGGAAACAGCGGAGCCGCTATTTATCTGTGCCGCTTTCGTCTGGAGAACCCTTCTTTTAAGGAGCTACGCGCCACGTGTGCCAGAGCTTCGTAGCCCACGCTTATTCTGTTCCTTACGGAACTAATCGCCACCGAAGAAGTGGATGGACGGATTCCCCTGACATCAACGCCTTCCGGTCGCAGGGGCCAGGGAAATTCGGCACGTTAGCGCGAGTTCTGGAAATTCGATTACATCGGCCGCAGAGACGGCCGGGGCGCCAGCGACTCGCGTGGTAAAACGACTTTACACTCGTACTCACGGAATCAGAAGGTAACAAGCAGCGCGAAGGGGTCAAATTTGTTCCTCAAAGAACAATTAGCCCGGTCAGAAGCGTCTAGCGACGCGATGTACCAGTCTGGGCGGTTGCGTACCGCGTCAAACCGTTGCCGCGCACCAGGATACTCTGTGTCACATCCCTAAGCTACTATGGCTGCGTGAAGTTTTCTGGACAATGCTGGCTATTCTCCAGATATGCAGGTGGAAATGGCGTCGCGCTGAGCTATGTATCAAACTCGATAGAGAGTGATGAGCCCATAGCCGTTGCAAGGATCGAGTAGACCATGAATCACCCGTCCGACGCGCCGCATATCTCCGAAGCTTCAACCGCCGAACTTCCGCCGCATGCGCCCACGCCGCCGCACAACGCGGCCGCGGCGGCGCAAGCCGGCACGTGGGCGGCCCGACTGGAATCGATCTTCGTGCGCCGCCTGATGGTGGTCGGGGTGTTGGGCGTGATGGTGATGCTGGGGCTTTTCCTGTCGAACTACTCCAGCGAGAAGGCGAGCTATTACTGGTGCGCGATGTTTCCGATCTTCGGCGTCGCGTGCCTCGCGCATGAACTGGCCGCCGGACGGGCATACGAGGTGGCGCTATGGCGAATCCTGCTGCGCCAGGCGCTCCATTGGATCGGACCGATCGCGGCGGTGAAGATCCTGTTCATGCAGCACGCCCGGGGCCAGATGTCGACCGATGCGGTCGCCTTGACGATCATTCTGCTGCTCGCGGTCACCTGTTTTCTCGCCGGAGTTCACTTCGACCGCAGTTTCTTTTGGGTCAGCGCGTTTCTCGCGGTGGCGGCGGTGATCGGCACCGAGATCGAAACCTATCTCTGGTTCGCCGTGGTGCTGTTGCTGGTTGGAGTCGCGATCGCGGTGCTCTCGGCGATACTGCTGCGCCGCGGGCCGAAGGCCCTCGCGGCGCCGGCGCCCCCGCGTCAGGAATCCGGCCTCAGCTAAGCGACCTGGCATCGCGAGCCGTCACCGCCGCGCCCGCGGCGGTGGCCTTTTGCACGAAGGACGCGGTGACCTTCCCGACCGTCAGCCCTTGGACGATGATCGAGAAAATGACCGTCGCGTAGGTCATCGCAACAATAATGTTGCGGTCGGGACTGGACGGCAGTGAGAGCGCCAGCGCAACCGAGATTCCCCCGCGCAAGCCGCCCCAAGTGAGGATGGAGATGGTCCCCGGAACCATCGGTCTGCTCAGGCGCAAATGGCGACCACGCCGGCCACGCTAATCCATCGCGCCAATAACGTGATCGATATCGCAAGCAAACCGGCCGCCATATACGACCAGCGCAGCGGGGATGTATTGAAAATTAAGGTAGCTGAACAGCGCCGACAGCGTGATCAGGACGGTCGCGATCTGAAAGAAGTTCATCATAGAGGCCGCATCGCGATTTGTTTTTGACTCCGGCGGGCGCAAGGCGCGGCTCATTGAAATTTACCGCGCAGAGGCCCTGCCCATCGGTGGACGAAGGTCGTGGACCGACGCAATACTGACATGGAAGGCGCAACGCGGCGGCGCGCGCCCCTTGCGGAGCGCGCGCCGCCTTTCTTGATCAGTAGTGCCACCGCTCGCCGTCCACGAAGATGGCGCGCGGTATCGAGCGCCTAGGCGGTCGCGCCCAGCGCGTCCGCGTGCGCCACCGGCTCGGGCTTGCCCGAAGCGCCGAGCGGCGTCGAGCCCGGCTTGCGCTCGAACGGATCCTTCAGGTCGAGCTTCTTCGCATGCTCGCGCAGCGGCGGAATCACTTCCTCGGCGATGAGTCTCATGCTCGTGCGCCGCGCTTCGGTCGGAATCGGGCCGTCATTCTGCCAAAACGCAAAGATACCGGGCCGCAAGACGTCGAGAATGTGCTTGAGCTTGGGAATTACCGACTTCGGGGTGCCGACGATGATCTGATTGTTCTTCTGCGCACCCTCGTAGCCGGCGTAAACCGCCTTGCGCAGACCCTCGACATCGACCTCGCCTTCCAGCGACTGGAACAGGGCGGGGCCGTTGGGATTGTTTGGATCGCTGAACTGCCGCGCCATCCGTCGCGTCGCTTCCTTGGTGAGATATCCCGGCGGGAACATCCACTCGCCGCGCGCGAAATGCGAGAGCCCACCGCCGTAGAGGTCCATCTTGCCCAGCTCCTGCGCCTTCTCCTCGGTCTCGGCGACGAAGACCTTCTGCAGGTAGCCGAAATTCTCGGTGCCGGCCTGGTAGCCTTCCTTGGCCGCGGCCTGGGTATACAGGTTCCACATCTCTACCGTCGGCTCGAGGTAGGTCGCTAGCGCGAGGTACGGATACCTGTGCTTGGCGCACCACAGCAGAGTCTCGGGGCTGACCAGTCCAGGGATCCAGATTGGCGGATGGGGCTTCTGGATCGGCAGCACCCACGGATTCACAAAGCGATAGTGGAAATGCTTACCCTCCCAGCGAAACGGACCGGGACGCGTCCAGGCGGCGATTACCAGGTCGTGCGCCTCGTTGAAATATTCGCGGTTGTAAGCCGGGTTGGCGTTGTTGGCGAGTTGCTCGCTGCCCGCGCCGCGCACCCATCCGGGCACCAGGCGCCCGCCGGAGATCATGTCGATCATCGCGAGCTCTTCGGCCAGGCGCAGCGGGTTGGCAACCACCGGCAATGGATTGCCAAGAAGCACGATGCGCACTTTCTTGGTGATGCGCGCGAGGATCGAGGCCTCCATGTCCATCACCGCGCCCATGCAAAACGGCGTCCCATGATGCTCGTTCAGCATCACGCCGTCGAAGCCGAGTTCCTCGGCTATCACCTTGTCGTCGAGATACTCGTTGAGAAGCTTCGCGCCCTTGGCTGGATCGAAAAAGCGGTTGGGCACCCCAAAGAAGCTCTGGATTTTCAGAACCTCGTCTTCGGGAACGTAAAGGTACGGCCGTTCAGTGAAATACATTATGTGCATATCAAGCCCTCCGTTTCCGTCTTATGAGCTTTGTGCTGCGCGGTGCATTTCCTGATTGCAGTTCTATCTCGAGAGCGATCGCCGCTTTCTCGGCTCACGCCGTTCCATTGTTATGCCCCCAGTCCATCCATCGAACCTACATATTCCGGCTTGCCCGTCGGACCCAGGGGCGTCGCGCCGGGCGTGCGCTCGAACGGACCCGTAAGACCCAGTTCCCTGCCGATCTCGCGCAGTTGCGGGATGACCTCGGTGCCCAGCAGTTTCAGACAGGTCATCCGATCCTTGGCCGGCGCCGGGCCGTCGAGCCAGAACGAAAAGATTCCCGGCCGCAGCACCGACAGCACTTTCCTTAGTTTGGGAATCACCGATTTCGGCGTCCCCGTGATCATTTGCAGGGTGTCCTTCGATCCGTCGTAGGCCGCATGGATCGTTTTGCGTAGCGCGTTCAAGTCCTCGGTGTGATCCTGCGAGACGAACGAGAGCCCCGGCGTATTGGGATTGGCGTATAGGGTCGAAAGGCGCCGGGTCGCGGCCTTGGAATTGTAGCCCGGCGGGAACATCCACTCGGGCCGCGCGAAATGCGAGAACCCGCCGCCAAAGAGAAAGTGCCGGCCCATCTCGTCAGCCTTCTCCTCGGTCTCGTGCACGAAGATCGGCTGCAGGTAGCCGAAATTCTCTGGCCCCGCCTGATAGCCCATCTCCGCCGCACGGTCGGCGTACATCCGCCACATTTCGAGCGTCGGCTCGAGCATCGTGGCCAGCGCCACGTACGGGTATCGATGCTCGGCACACCATCGTACCGTCTCGGGGCTGATGAGGCCGGGAATCCAGATTGGCGGATGCGGCTTTTGCAGCGGCAGCACCCACGGATTCACGAAACGGAAATTGAAATGCTTGCCTTCCCATCGAAACGGACCGGGCCGGGTCCAGGCCGCGATCACCAGGTCGTGCGCCTCCTCGAAGTATTCGCGGTTGTAGGCCGGGTTGGCGTTGTTGGCGAGTTGCTCACTGCCCGCGCCGCGGACCCACCCCGGCACCAGCCGCCCGCCAGAGATCATGTCGATCATCGCCAGCTCCTCAGCCAGGCGCACCGGATTGGCGGCCACCGGCAGCGGATTGCCGAGCAGCACGATTTTGACTTTCTTGGTGCACCTGGCGAGCACTGCCGCCTCGACATCCATCACTGCGCCCATACAGAACGGGGTGCCGTGGTGCTCGTTGAGCATCACGCCGTCGAACGTGCCGAGCTCGTCGGAATAGATCTTCTCGTCCAGATACTGGTTAAGGAGCTGCGCGCCTTTTTGCGGATCGAAGAACTTGTTCGACACGCCGAAGAAACTGCGCAGCTTGAGCACCTCGTCTTCGGGCACGTAGTGATATGCCCGCTCGGTAAACCACATTATGTGCATCGAACTGCTCCGGACGCTCAGCCCAGGAACGCGCGCACCTGCTTTAAAAATTCCGCCGGCTGCTCGGCTCCGGGATAGTGCCCGCAATTATCGATCGTCACGACCTTCGAACCCTTGATCGAGCGCTGATAAACTTCGGCCGCGCTAAGCGGCACCGTCGGGTCCTGCTTGCCCCACAGGAGCAGCGTCGGCAATCCGTCGATTCCCTCGAGCAGATGCGGCAGGCTCGGATTGAACATGTACGGCTCCCACGCGAGCCGCGCCGTCTCGGCACGCGCCTCTTCCCATGCCTCGTATTGCTCGGGCGTCTGCTCGCCGCCGAACAGCTTGGTGAAATCCGGCCTCTGCGGATCCGCCGCGCCGCGAGTCAGGTAGACGCGCGCGGTCACCGTGAACATGTCCATGATCTCGCCCTGGGGTGGGCGCACGCCGACCGGCGCGACCAGGATCATCTTGCTGAACTGAGCCGGATTGGCCGCCGCCATCTCGGCCGCGATCCATCCGCCCAGCGAATGACCGAGCACGTCGACTGGTCCCAGCTTCTGCTCACGCACGTAGCGCTGATAGAAGCCGGCCAGGTCGCGGATGCTCGAGATCCAGTCGGCCATCGCGGTCTTCCCGAAGCCCGGATGAATCGGCGCGATTAGCGTGCGCTCCTTGGCCAGCGCCGAGTTCCACGGGGTCCATCCGGGCCATCCCAACTCGCCATGCAGGAGCAGGAGAGGCTTGCCCTTGCCGCCCTTGATGGTCATCAGTTCCGTGTCCCCGACGCGGACCTTTTCTTCAGTCCATTCCTTGTCTGCCATTGAGACTTTCTCCAGGTTGTATTCGTGGCGTCCTTGCGGGCCCGTCGATGTCCCCCAAAACGGTCCGCCCGTGCAAAACCAGATCCGATTCCAATTCAGCTTTAGTACAGTGCCTTGCCATTTGCCACCGGATTTCCCGATCGTTTCGCCGACTTGCGCTCCAAAGTGGCGTCCCACGGCCCGGCGATACCGTCGCGCCCGGCAGCGAGCCTGCCAGTAGACGCCCTACAATGACGTATGAGCGAAAGCTATACTCACAGGGCACGGATTACCTGATATATAGATTGTAGCGGATGACGGGGCGGGAAAATTGGGGCTGACGATGGACGACCTGGCGCGGGCTCGCGAACGGATGGTGCTCGAGCAACTCGAGCGCCGCGGCATCCGGGACTCACGCGTACTCGCCGCGATGCGCATGGTTGAACGCGATCGCTTCATCCCCCAGGAATACGCCGCGCAAGCCTACGCCGACGAACCGCTGCCCATCGGCGCGGAGCAGACCATCTCGCAACCCTATATGGTCGCCCTGATGTGCGAGGTCGCCCAACTGACCGGCGTCGAGCGCGTGCTCGAGGTCGGCACCGGCTCTGGCTATGCCGCAGCGGTGCTCGCGCGCCTCGCGGCCACTGTCTATTCGGTAGAATGTCTCGCGCAATTTTACGAGCGGGCGCGCGCGCGGCTTGAAGCCCTCGAGATCGCAAACGTCCATTTGAGCTTGCGCGACGGATCGGAGGGATGGCCCGAGCAGGCGCCGTTCGACGCGATCGTCGTGACAGCCGCGATGCCCGGCATCGCGCGTCCCCTGCTCGAGCAGCTCAAGCCCGGCGGACGGTTGGTGGCACCGATCGGCGATGACGACCTGCAAACCCTGGTGCGCATCAGCCGGCGCGGCGACGCCTGGAGCGAGGAATATTTCGGCGAATGCCGGTTCGTCAAGATGACCGGCCGCCACGGATTCAAGACCGAATGATTCGCGCAGCCATTCGCCCCTAGCGCGCGTTCGCGCAGTCGCAGCCGTAGCAAGCGGCAACGGTGGAGCGGTGGTGGAAGAGGACGTGCGGTGCAAGAGGACGCAGGCGAGAGCAAGGTCGATTTAGCGGCGCGTCCGCCCGTGGCATCGATCATGACGGCCGGCCCATCGCTCGCCATCGCCGCCATCATGACGGTCGTGGTGGCGATCGTCGCAGGCTCGGGATGCTCGGCGTCGGGCCGGTCCAATCAGCCGCTCACGCCGTACAACAGAGGTTCGCAGCCGGTCGAGCACGTCGTGCGCCGAGGCGAAACCGTCTATCACATCGCACACGTCTATGGCGTCAGTGTTCAGAGCCTGCTCGAAGCCAACCATTTGAGCGACTCGCGCGACCTCCGCGCAGGCCAGAGCCTGCTGATTCCCGGCTCCTACACCTACGCCTCGCTCGGCGGCGCCGAGAGCGGCTCGGGCGCGATATGGAACGTGCCGCGCGCCTCGCGGCAGTTCGCATGGCCGGTATGGTCGGGCACGGTGACCTCGGGCTTCGGAATCCGCCACGGCACGATGCATGACGGGGTGGACATCGCGGCGCCGCTCGGCACCGCGGTGCGCGCTGCCGACTCCGGCACCGTGGTCTTCGTGGGAAAGCTCAACGGCTATGGCAACACGGTTATCATCCGTCATTCCGACAACTACGTCACGGTCTACGGGCATAACTCGCGCGTGCTGGTAAGCGAGGGCACGTCGGTCGCGCGCGGCCAGAACATCGCGGAGGTCGGGACCAGCGGACGGACCACCGGTCCCAATCTCCACTTCGAGGTGCGCTACGACAACCACGCATACAATCCGCTGAGTTATCTTGCGCCGCCGGGTCCGTCGCCCTCCGAAAGCTTTGCCCGCAACGGCCCCTCCTAGTATCTTTAGCCGGACCCTGCCGGAGCGATGCGCGGGGCATACAAATAACAAATGATGGAATTGAACGAACTGCGAGCACTCGTGCGTGACGTCCCGGACTTTCCCAAGCCCGGAATTCTGTTCCGCGACATAACTCCCCTAATCGGCCACGCACGGGCCTTCGCCGCGTTGGTCGACATGATGGCGGCGCCCTTTCTGGGCAAGGTCGACACCGTGCTCGGAATCGAGTCGCGCGGCTTCATCATCGGCGCGCCGGTCGCCTACCGCCTCGGCGTGGGACTGACGATCGCGCGCAAACCGGGCAAGTTGCCCTTCCACACGATCGGCGAAACCTACGATCTGGAGTACGGCAGCGCCGGTCTGGAGATCCATGAGGATGGGATGGTCCGCGGCGCGCGCGTGCTGATCGCAGACGATCTGCTGGCGACCGGCGGCACCGCGGCGGCGACGATTAACCTTGCGCAGAAACTCCAGGCCTCGATCGTGAGTTGCGCTTTCGTGATCGAACTGGCGGCGCTGGGCGGCCGTAAGCGAATCGAGCCCGTCCAATGCTTCTCGCTTATCCAGTATGATTGAAATCATCTGGACCTTCGGGGCGGCGCGGCCGCTTCGGTAGCGGCCGTGCCGGCGTGACATCTGACGCCGGCCGGCGGACGTGCTGATTCCGTGCACCTGGACGAGATGCAGAAGACGGTCACTGCGGATCGAAACCGCCTCCTGATCGTGCTCGCAGTGACGGCGCTCTATTGCGGCGCCGAATTCATCGGCGGGTACTATTCGAACAGCCTCGCGCTGATTTCCGACGCGGTCCACGTGCTAACCGACATCGCGGCGCTCTGTCTCGCCTTGCTCACGCTTTGGATATCGACCCGTCCGGCGAGCGGCGACAAGACCTATGGCTACCTGCGCGCCGAAATTCTCGGCGCACTCGCCAATGGCGTATTCCTGTGGCTGCTGGTTATCTTCATCTGGGTCGAGGCCATCGAGCGCCTGCGCTATCCCCATCCCGTCGCGGGGCTCGCCGTAATCGCGATCGCCACGGCCGGCCTGGGCGTTAACGGTTTTTCGGCCTGGGTTACGCATTCCGCCGGCGCCGGCGAAGAGGGCCGTCCCGGGATCGCGGTACGCGCGGTGTTTGTTCACGTCATCTCCGACCTGATCGGCACCTTCGGCGTGATGCTGGCGGGCGGGCTGGTATACGTCTTCGGATGGAGTCAGGCGGACGCGTTAGTGAGCCTTCTGATCGGCGCGCTGGTGCTCTACAGCTCGTGGGGCCTGGTGCGCGAGGGCGTCGACATCCTGATGGAATCGGTGCCCGCGCATATCGACCTCGAAGAGCTACGCCACGATTTGCTCGCGGTCCGCGATACCGAGGAAGTCCACGACCTCCACGTCTGGTGCCTGGCGAGCCGCCAGTTCGCGCTCTCGGCGCATGCGGTGGTCGCGCGCGAGGCCGACCAGGACCGCGTGCTGTCGGAAATGTCGGCGATGCTCGAGCGGAAGTTCAACATCCGGCACATGACGGTGCAGCTCGAGCGCGACAACCGCCGCGCCAGCGAGCCCGAGCATTTCTGAATCATGCGCGCGAGGAGTTTCACAAGGAGTTTCAATCGAGAGCTTTGCTGTGGTCGAGATGTCAGTCCGGCGCAAATCGAACGGCCTACGCGTTTAATTCGTCGAGCAACGTCTTGGCTTCCCTCAAATCGGCGGTGTCGAAACCCTCGGTGAACCAGCCGTAGATTTCGGCGAGCACGGCGCGCGCCTCCTCACGCCGACCCTGCTTCGCGAGCAGCCGTGCGAGGCTCGTCGTGGCACGCAACTCTATTGATCTCGCACTTTGCCGCCGGGCGATTTCGATCGCGGTGCGGAAACATTGCTCCGCTTCGGCGTCGTTCGGCGGGCTCTGTAGCAGCAACAGCTCACCTTTGACGTGATGCAGCGACGGAATGTGGACCTGCGCCCCGGTCTTCGTGACGGAATCGAATCCCTCCTCCAGCACCTGACGTCCCTCCTCGCACCGTCCGACTTTTCCGAGCCCTGAGGCCAGAAGGCGCGAAACCCGAGGGTCGCTGATAGCGCTCCGACGCATCTCTGCGATGCCCTGCTCGTAGCGCCCTTGGGCGATCAGGGCCGCGCCATGATTGGTGGTCGCTATTGCCGAAAAGGCCACGAGCCCCAACTTTTCGCTGAGCGCCATAGCCTCTTCAGCGCACTTCTGTGCGGTTATGCTGTCCCCACGAACCAAGTGGTGTTCGGGCACAGAGCAGGAAGCCTGAGCCAAAACAAAAGGGGCGGAACACCGCAGAGCTACCTCCATCATCTCGCGCGATTTCGCCCAAGCACGATCCGGATAGCCAAGTCCGTAGAGCACAAAAAACCAATGGGTTAACAAACCTGACCTCTGTGCCTCCAATTCCGCCGAAAGGGGTTGCCGCAGGTCGAAAACCGCCATCGCCTTTTCCAAGTGCTCGTTCGCAGGGACCAACTCGCCGAGGAAGTAGAGGATGACCCCGCGCGCGGTGTTGCCGGCCAGGAACATCGCCGGGTCTTTCGTATCCTTGGCTGCAGCCAGAAGCTCGTCGGCAAGCTCCATAGCCTTATCCAGCTCACGCGTCGAGTAACGGAATAACCATTGAAGCCAAAGGGGACGGAAGGCGAGAGCAGGGTCGCGGATTTGCGCGCACAACTCGCGCGCCCTCGCATGCACAGGCTCCAATTCTGCCGCCGCCCAGCCTTTCGCATGCAGAAGACTTGAGCCTAAGACGGATAGCACTGACAGCTCCTGGCGAGCACGTGCGGCGTCGTCGGGCAGATGCTTGAGGAACTCCAAAGCACTGGAAAGCCGGGTGATCGCTTCGGGGTAAGCAGAACGGGTTACCGCCTGTCTCCCAGCGCGAGACAGATACTTTACCGCCTTAAGCGTGTTGGCGCTGTGGCTGTAGTGGTGGGCCAACTCGGTTAGATGGTCGTCGATCCGATCCTTGAACAACGCCTCGATCGCCTCACCCGTGCGCTCATGCAGGAGCCGGCGGCGATCGATCAGTATGGAGTTGTACGCCACCTCCTGAGTCAGCGCATGCTTGAATGTATATTCCGTTTCTCCCAATGCCGGTTGCTCGTAGATGAACTCGCCGGCCTGCAAGCTCTTCAGCATCGGCTCCAGCTGATCGTCCGGACTGGCTGTTATCTTCTTGACCACATTTAGCGGCAAGTCCTTGCCGATGACCGCCAAGGTCTGCAGCAGGCCTTTGTCGGACGCCGGCAGCGCATCGATGCGTGAGGCCAGGATGCCGTGGACGGTGGGTGGGATGCGAATCTCGGTCAGCGGTTTGGTCAGCCTGGTGGCGCCATTTAGGACCAGCACACGCTGCTCGACTAGCGCCCGCACGATCTCCTCGATGAAGAAGGGGTTGCCCTCGGTCTTCTCGATGATCAGCCTTTTGAGAGATTGCAGGCTCGCATCCCCGCCGAGCATCGCGTGAAGCATCTCGTCGCCGCTCTCGCCGCCCAGCGGATCGAGGCGCAGTTGCGTATAACAGGCACGGTTGCCCCACTCGTGATGATACTCGGGCCGGTAGTTGACCAACATAATGATGCGTGCGCTTGAGACGCTGTCCACCAGCAGGTCGAGGAGCTCCTGAGTCTCGGCGTCGATCCAGTGCAGGTCTTCAAAGATCACCACCAGCGGTTGCTTGAGGCTCTCGCGGATGATGATGCGCTTGACCGCCTCCAGCGTGCGCCGACGCCGTATCTGCGCATCCATCATCGCCAGTGAGGCGCCCGCGCCCGCGATACCCAGCAGGCTCAGGATGTAGGGCAGCGTCTCCGCGAGAGCCGGGTCGAGACCACGCGCTTTAGCCTCGACCTTCTCGGATCGCCGACTGTCGTCGTCATCGTCGGCGATCTCGAAATAGCTCTTGAGCAGCTCGATCACCGGCAGCCAGGCTGAGGCTTTGCCGTGCGAGACCGAGTACGCCTCCAGCACTTTGCATCCGTCCGGGATAGTGGCCTTGAACTCGTACATCAGGCGCGACTTGCCCGCGCCCGCCTCGCCGACCGCCGCAACGATCTGTCCGTGTCCAGCGCTGGCCTGCTCCAACGCGCCGGCCAACTCCGCCATCTCGCGCTCGCGTCCGACGAACCGCGTCAGCCCGCGCCGCGCCGCCAACTCGAAGTGACTGCGCAGCGGCCCGGCGCTTACCACCTCGTACACGTTGATCGGCTCGCTCAGACCTTTGACCTCCGTTCGGCCCAGGTCGCGGAAGGTGAAATATCCCTCGCACAGTCGCTGCGTCGCCTCGCTCACCGCGATCGAACCCGCCGGCGCCGACGTTTGCATCCGCGCCGCCAGATTCGTCACATGACCGACCGGCGTGTATTCGGTGTGCCCTCCGGTTTCGATCGTCCGCACCACCACCTCGCCCGTGTTCACCCCCACGCGGGCTTCAGCAGGAATCTTGCCCTCCGTGCGCAGACGGTCTGCATAGAGACGCAGCTCCTCCTGCATCGCCAATGCCGCATGAAGTGCGCGTTGCGGATGGTCCTCATGGGCCACCGGCGCGCCGAACAAAGCGAATATGCCGTCTCCGGTGGACTGCGCGACGTAGCCGCCGTAGCGATGCACCGCCGCCATCATAAGCTGCAGTACCGGGTCGACGACCGCGCGCGCGTCCTCGGGATCCAGATCGCGCATCAGCTCCGTCGAGCCCTTGATGTCGGCGAACAAGGCGGTAACTGTCTTGCGCTCGCCCTCGGGTACGTCGTGAGATTCGGCCGGCGCGCCGAGAGCGATAGAGTCCTTTTCAGGTCGTGCCGGTTGAGCTGCTCCAGAAGAACTTGCCGCAACAGGGACGGCCCCGAGCGCAGCGGCGCACTCGATGCAGAACTTTGCGCCCGCCCTATTTGAGGTCCCACACGAGGGGCAGCGCAGCGCTAATGGCGCTGCGCACCCGTCGCAGAACTTCGCCCCGTCGGGATTTTCTGAGCCGCACTTAAAGCAGCGCATCGAATCACCCGAAGACCAGACGACTGGTCCATCTTGTATCACTCAGCGCAAGGAAGGGGCAGCTAGTTTAACCAGCCGTTTTTCCGCCACCCGCCAGATGCTCGGTGAGGTCCAGGGCGACCGGACGCCATCGCGCAATGCGCAAATCCGCGCCATCCGGCTCCTCTTTCAGAATGTGGATCGATCCGAGATCGATGTGCGGCTCAAATACGCCCGTCAACTGGCGCACCACCGCGCGAATCACGCCGCGATGCGCGACCAGCAGCGCGTTCGCACCGGCGCGGCCGCTCGCATGCGCGTCGTGCCAGACCCGAAGCATTCGCACGGTCCCGCGCGCCACGCGCGCCACGAACCCTGCCCTGCTCTCGCCTTCGGGATAGACGAAGTCAGACGCTAGCCGGTTGGCATTCCAGCGCCGGAACTCTTGGGGATAGCGCTCGGCGATCTCATCCGCCGTCAAGCCCTCGAACAGGCCGAAGTCGACCTCGACCAACTCCTCAATCGTAATCGCCGCCGCGTCCTCGCCCGCGATGATCCGTGCACCTTCAGCCGCGCGAATCAGCGGGCTGGTGAAGACCGGGGAGAAACCGTCTGCCCCGTCGCGGGCCATAAGCCATTCGCGCGCCGCACGCATCTGGCGGCGGCCCAACTCGGACAACGCGACATCGGTGCGGCCATAGTAACGGATGCTTGAGTTGCCGACGGTCTCGCCGTGGCGCACCAGCACCAACTGCGCCGGCCCGGTCATCGCGTCAGGGTTTTGCTGGTGCGGCGTCGTCGAGCGCATTGAGCACCAGGCCGGTCAACAGCTTGGGATAGAAGTAGGTCGATTTCTCCGGCATCACGGCGCCCGCATCGCTGACCGCCTCGACGTCGCCGATCGCCGGCGGATTCATCAGGAAGGCGCCACTGGCGCTGCCCGGCCTGACGCTCCCGAGCGCGGCAAGCGCGTCGATCGTATATTCGATAAGGCCGCCGGACTTTATCTGCTGGGGCGTGATCTCGAAGATTCGCTCCAGCACCAACGCATGCAGCACACTTACGTCGAGCCGCTGCACGGCCGGCGGCGCCCCCGGCATCGCGTCCGCCATCGCGCGCGAATCCTTGAGCCGCAGGAGCCGCAGCTTGACCCGATCGCCACCAAGCGCGACCGCGATCGCGCCCTGCCCCGCCTTCGCCAGCGCCGCGCGCATTGCATCCGAGCTGCTGAACTCATCGACCTCGAACAGCGGCGCCACCCGCGAGTCGAACGACGCTATCGTCTCGGGGTCCAGCCGCCGCGCCACGCGATACGTCGGCAGGATCACCAGGCCCGGATCGTCGCAGGCGACCAGCGTCATCATCGTATAGTCATAGGGCTGCGCAGCTGCCGGATCGCGCTCGGCGGCGCGCCGGCGCCGGCGATATTCGAGCGCGGTCTCGTAGCGATGGTGTCCATCGGCGATGAAGATGCGCGGGCCTTCGAGTTCGTCCTGAATTGCCGCGATTGCGGCTTCGTCTTCGACCAGGCGCAATTGGTTGCGGATGCCGAGGTCGTCGGTGACTTCCAGCAGAGGCTCGTGCGCCGCAAGCTCGGCCGTGATCGCGGCGAGGGCAGGATGCTTGCCGGCGTAGAGGCCGAACACCGAGCTCACGTTGGTGTTGAGCGCAGTCAGCAGCTCGAGCCGGTCCTGTTTGGCGGCGGGGAAAGTCCGCTCGTGCGGCAGGATTCGCCCCGCGCTGAACTCCTCCAGCCGGATGCGCACGATGAGACCGTCGCGCCGGAGAAGACGCCCCTCGATCTCGAAGAACTGCGAGTACAAATAAATAGCGGGCCGGGCAGCGCGCTTGAGCATGCCTTCGCTGAGCCATTCGCCGAGCGTACGCGACGCCGACGCGTAGCGATCCGGATCGCGATTGAGTTCCAGACGGACGACATTGTAGAGACTGCGCGCGTAGAGGGCGTCCTGGCGCGCTCTGTCAATCAGGTCGTACGGCGGCGCCACCAGGTTGCTTAGCACGCCGGCTCGCTCGGGATCGTAGAGCAGCCCCGCAAACGGTTCGATTCGGCGCGTCATCGGCATCGTTCAAGCCTCATTTCGATAAGCCGCTCTCAAGTGCGGCGGCCAACTGGCGCTCGGTCACCGCCCCCGGGCGCAGTATGCGTATCCCGCTGCGATCCACGGCTACGACGGTGCTCGGCGAACCCCCGGCGAGCGCTCCACCCTCAACGAATACTTTAATTTTACAAGCGAACGCACGTCGCGCCATTTCGATTTCCGAGGCCGGCGGCTCGCCGGCGAGATTGGCGCTGGTCGCGGTCAGCGGGCCTCGAAGTCCGGCCGCGAGCGCGCGGGCAATCGGATGCGACGAGACCCGCACGCCAACTCCGCCGTCGGCGCCGACAAGCGGCGCGGGAATTTCCGCGCGCGCAGGCAGCACCAGGGTCAGAGGGCCCGGCCAGAACGCCTGGGCCAGGACGCGCGCCTGTGCTGGCACCTCGCGCGCGACTGCGAAGGCCATCGCCGTGTCGGCCGCGATCAGCGCTACCGGCTTGCCGGGCTCGCGGCCTTTGATCGCGAACAACCGGTCGAGGGCGCGTAATGAGAGCGCGTCCACGCCGAGCGCATAGAAGGTTTCCGTCGGGTAGACGATCGCCTCGCCCGCCGCCAGAGCCGCCAGCGCATCGGCGATGGCTACGGAATTCTTTTCAGCCACCACGACGCGTTCCGATCATAACGGCATGCGTTCGAGCGCGCGGCGAGCGATATCGCGGCGCATCTGCATGCCGTCGAACTCGATCATCGCGGCGGCTTCGTAGGATGCGGCGACGGCGCGGCGCAAATCGGCCGCCATCGCGGTAACGACCAACACGCGGCCGCCGTCGGACACCAATCGCCCCTCATGCGTCGCGGTCCCCGCATGAAAAACCTTCACCCGGGTCTTTTGCAGCGCCCATCGCACCTTTGCCTGCGACGGCTCGGCACCGTCGATCCTTTCAAGTCCGCTTATCGCGACCCCCTTGCGATACTCGCCCGGATATCCGCCCGAGGCCAGCACCACCGCAGCCGCGGCGCGCGGCGAAAGCCTGATCTTCAGATTCTTCAGCCGGCCCTCAGCGCAGGCGAGCAGCGTTTCGGCGAGGTCGCCCTCGAAACGCATCATCAGCGGCTCGCATTCAGGATCGCCGAAGCGCACGTTGTATTCGAGCACCTTGATTCGATCGCCATCGACCATCAATCCGACGAACATCACGCCGCGAAATGGCGTGCCGCGCGCGCGCATCGCGCCGAGCGTCGGCGCCACCACCTCGTCCATCACGCGCGCCTCGAGCGCCGCGCCGAAATGCGGCACCGGCGTATACGCGCCCATCCCGCCGGTGTTGGGACCGCGGTCCCCGTCGAACGCAGCCTTGTGATCCTGCACCGAGCCGAGCGCGACCGCGTTTTCGCCGTCGCAGAGCGCAAAGAACGAAACTTCCTCACCCTCGAGCCACTCTTCGATCACGACCCTCGCGCCCGCCGCGCCAAAGAGCCTGCGTTCCATCGCGTCGTCGATCGCGGTCAGTGCGGACCCGGCGTCCTCGCAGACGACCACGCCCTTGCCGAGCGCAAGACCGTCCGCCTTGACCACCATCGGGCCGCTATGCGCGCGGACCCATCGGCGCGCCGCGTCCGCCTCGTCGAAAACTTCGAAGCTCGCAGTCGGTACACCGGCCTCGCGCATCACGGCCTTGGCGAAGGCCTTGCTCGCCTCCAATTGTGCGGCGCCCCTGGTCGGGCCGAAAATTCTGAGTCCCGCGCGATCGAACTCATCGACGATTCCCGCGGCCAGCGGATCTTCGGGGCCGACCACGGTAAGGTCGATGGTCTCTTTGCGCACGAAGTCGGCCAGCCCGGCGAAATCGTTCTGCGCCACCGGGATTATCTTCGCAAGTTGCGCGATGCCCGGATTGCCGCCGGCGCAATAGAGCTTGCGCGCCGTCTCGCTCTGGTTGAGCCGCCAGAGCAATGCGTGCTCGCGCCCGCCCTTGCCGATAACCAGTACTTTCATCAGGCCACTTTCATCGAGCAGCAACCGTCAGGCAGCAACCGCCTGATAGGCGGCCGCTGGGCAGACGCACTCCGGAATTCCATCCTAGTGTGCAGGCTTCAGTGCCGGAAGTGGCGCACTCCGGTAAAGACCATCGCCAGGCCATGCGCGTCGGCGGCCGCAATGACGTCGGAGTCGCGCATCGCACCGCCTGGTTGCACAATCGCCGTGGCGCCAGCCTCAGCGGCGAGCGCCGGCCCGTCCGGGAAAGGAAACAGGGCCTCCGAGACCAGCACCGAATCTTTAAGTGATACTTTAAGCCGCGCCGCCTTTTCGCGCGCCGCGTATAACGGGTCGATTCGCGAGGTTGCTCCCCCGCCGACTGCCAGCGTTCGATCCTCGGTGACGAAGGCTATGGCGTTGGACTTGATGTGCTTGCAGACCCGGATGCCGAATTCCATCGCGCGGAGTTCTGCGGCGCTCGGCGCGCGCCGGGTCACGACCTTACCCTCGCGTGGGTCTTCGAGGCTGAGGTCGGGCGTCTGCACCAGCAGGCCGCCGACGATGCGCTTGAGGTCGAGGTCCTCGCGCCGCACGGCCTCGGGATGAAAACGCATCACGCGCCGGTTCTTTTTCTTGCGCAGAAACTCAAGCACGCCCGGCGCGAAGGCGTTTCCGATCAAAACCTCGGTGAACAATTCGTCGACGGCCTTGGCGAACGGCAGGTCCCACGGGCGGTTGGCGATGATTATTCCGCCGAAGGGCGAGTCGGGGTCGGTCGCAAACGCTTTCTCCCAGGCCTCGAGCAGCGTCGCGCCGACGCCCACGCCGCACGGCGTGTTGTGCTTGAGGATCGCGACCACGGCGTCGCTGTAACCAGTGAAATCGATCATCAGGTTGACCGCAGAGCTGATGTCGAAGACGTTGTTAAAGGAAAGCTCGCGCCCGTGAAGCTGTTCGGCGATTTCAAGGAAACGCCCATAAAGCGCGCCCACCTGATGCGGATTCTCGCCGTAGCGAAGCATCTGCTCGCGCGGCAGCGAGAGGCTGAAGGTCTCGCCCAGTGGCTGACGCGCGCCCTCTTCGATCGCGCCCAGGTAGTTCGAGATCGCGCAGTCATAGGCGGTCACGTGCGCAAACGCCTTGCGCGCCAGACGCCATCGCGTCTCCCGCGAAAGCGTTCCTCCGCTCCCCGCAAGCTCCTCGGCGAGGGCCGAATAGTCGGCCGGATCGACCACCACCGCGACGTCGTTCCAGTTCTTGGCCGCCGCGCGCACCAGCGTCGGGCCGCCGATGTCAATATTCTCGATCGCGTCGTCGAGGGTCACGCCGGCGCGCGCGACCGTGCGTTCGAAGGGATAGAAGTTGACCACCACGAGATCGATCGGCTCGATCCCATGCTCGCGCATCTGGCGTTGATGATTTTCGTCGGCGCGCCGCGCCAAGATGCCGCCGTGAATCTTCGGATGGAGCGTCTTGACCCGTCCGTCGAGCATCTCGGGCGAACCCGTGAAGTTCTCGACTCCGCGAACCTTGACGCCGTCCGCTTCAAGAGCCGCCGCGGTGCCGCCAGTTGAGACGACCTCGACGCCGCGCGCCGCCAGCGCGCGCGCGAATTCGACCAGTCCCGCCTTGTCCGAGACGCCGAGCAGCGCCCGGGTGATTTTTACCGCGCCGGTTTCCATCTCAGGCCGCCTTGCGATACACGCGCGGCACGCGTTTGCCGACCGTACACAGCATCTCGTAGGAAATCGTCTGCGCCAGGCGCGCGATGTCGTTGACGCTGATCATCGCCTCGCCCGCGCCGCCCCACAGGATGGCTTCGTCGCCGATCGCCGCGCCAGGCACGTCGGTCAGGTCTACCATGGTGAGGTCCATACACACCGCGCCAACCACCGGCGCGCGCCGCCCGCGGATCAACACCTCGCCGCCATGCTGAAGCCCGCGCCGGTAGCCGTCGGCATAGCCGACCGCGAGCACGCCTATCGCACTCGGCCGCGGGGTAACGAAGGTATGGCCATAACTGACGCCCACTCCCGCCGGCACCCGCTTGACCTGGACTATGCGGGTCTTGAAGGTCATCACGGGCCGCAGCTCGACGCGCTCGCGCACGGCCGGCACCGGAGGCAATCCATAAATCGCAAGCCCTGGGCGCAACAGACTGTAGTGTGCGTCGGGCCGCAGGATGGAAGCCGCGGAATTGGCGACGTGGGCGACTCGTGGATCGATACCGGCCGCACGCAGCCGCGCCAGCGCGGCGTTAAACACTTCCAGTTGCATACCGGTCACGGGGCTTTGAGGATCGCCGGCATTGACCAGCAAGGTGCATACACCCTCGACCGTCAGCGATAACGCGCGGCCAAGCTCAGCGACTACCTGGTCCAGCTCGCCAGGTAAAATCCCCAGACGCGTCGCGCCGCTGTCGACCTTGAGATGAACGGGAAATTGCGCGCGCGCCTGCGCCTCCGCCGCGCGCCCCAGCGGCGCAATCAGCGCCACGTCATACACGAATGGAGTGAGGTCGAGGCCTACGATGTCCTCCGCCTCGTCGGCGAGAAAGCCGCCGAGCAGATAGATGCGATCGCGCACGCCGGCCGCGCGCAGCTCACGCGCCTCGCATACGCGGGCAACGCCGAAGTGGCCGCAGCCCTCGTCGCGCAGCGCGCGTGTGACTTCGATCGCGCCGTGCCCATACGCGTCGGCCTTGACCACTGCCATCAGTTCGGCGCCATGGCCGGCTGCCTTGATCGCGCGATAGTTGGCGCCCAGCGCGCCCAGGTCAATCTCGGCCACGCTCGGTGGTGCGCTCACAATTTCCATCGATGACTGAAAACCCGCCCCTTGTGATTATCTTTCCGGACGCGCTTGATGACACCGCGATGATACCGGTCCGACCCGTTTTTTGACACTCCCCCGTTCAAGTGATATTCACAGAATTGGCTGGGGGTGTGCGCGCACGAAGGGCGCACTGAGAACGAAACCCCTCGAACCTGATCCGGATCATGCCGGCGTAGGGAAGCCGCGCTCCGCCCCTTGCTGCATGGCGGAACGATCGCGGTTCCGCCTAAAGCTGCTTGCCCGGAATCGGGGAAGCGGCTTTTTCGATGCCTCCATCGCGCTTCGCAATTCAACTCAACGGTGAAGAGTATACGGTCGACGGCGACCCAAGCCTGCCCGCGCTACTCGAGCGGCTCAAGATGCGCCGCGGGCGGGTTGCGGTCGAAATCAACCAGGCCGTGGTACCGCGTGCGCACTACGACGCGGTCAGGCTCAACCCGGGCGACATCGTCGAGGTAATCAACTTCGTTGGAGGCGGCTAAGCCATGCACGGAGCCGCGCGCGCGCCAAGCGTCCGGCCGGTGTATGATCGACAGATGGAACATGATCATTTTGAACTGGCCGGCAAGGTCTTTCACTCGAGGCTGATCGTCGGCACCGGCAAATACCGCGACTTCGCCGAAACCCGCGCGGCGGTCGAAGCGAGCGGCGCCGAGATCGTCACGGTCGCCGTGCGCCGCGTCAACATATCCGATCGCAAGAGCGAGAATCTCCTCGACTACATCGACCCCAAGCGCTACCAGATACTTCCCAACACGGCCGGATGCTACACCGTCGAAGAGGCCGTTCGCACCTGCCGCCTGGCGCGCGAGGTCGGCGTGGGCGACATGGTCAAACTCGAAGTCATCGGCGATCAGAAGACGCTCTTTCCCGATGTTCCGGCGACAATCGAGGCCGCAAAAATCCTGGTCAAGGAAGGCTTCAAAGTGTTGCCCTACATTACCGACGATCCGGTTGCCTGTCTGCGACTGGCGGAGATCGGATGCGCGGCGGTGATGCCGCTGGCGGCGCCGATCGGTTCCGGAATGGGTATCCGCAACCCCTTCAACCTGCGCATCATCATCGAGCAGGCAAAGGTCCCGGTGATCGTGGACGCCGGAGTGGGCACCGCCTCCGACGCGGCCGAGGCGATGGAGCTTGGCTCGGACGGATTGCTGATCAACTCGGCGATCGCGGGAGCAAAGGATCCGCTCGCGATGGCGCGGGCGATGAAACTCGCGATCGAAGCCGGAAGAATCGCCTATCTTGCCGGGCGCATCGAGCAGAAGCTCTACGCCACCGCCTCGAGTCCGCTCAGCGGTCTAATCCGCTAGCGCCCCGCGCGAGCCGCCGTTGCGCGACAGCGACCGTCGTTGAATAGAACACTCCGCCCGCCGGCTGACTTCCAACTCTACCTGATTAGCGACCGCCGCCTCGTCGCACCACGCGGTCTGGCTGAAGTCTGTGACGAAGTGCTGCGCGCGCTCGCGCGCGATCCGTCGGCCATCCGCACTGCGCTGCAGCTCCGAGAAAAAGACCTCGGCGGCCGCGAGCTCTGTCAACTCGCGACAGCGCTGCGCTCGATCTGCACTCGCCACGGCGCTTACCTGATCGTCAACGATCGAATCGATATCGCTCTCGCCGCCGCGGCCGACGGCGTGCATCTGCCCGCCGACTCGATCGCGATCGCCGACGCGCGGCGGCTCGTAGGGCCGTCGCATCTGGTCGGTGTATCGACGCACAGCCCTGCCGAGGCCGCGGACGCGGCCGCCGCCGGCGCCGACTTCGCCGTCTTCGGGCCGGTGTGGCCGCCGCTCTCGAAGCCCGGCTACGGCCCGGCACGCGGCGCCGAGGAGCTCGGCGCCGCGTGCCGCGCCGCAGCCGGGATGCCGCTCTACGCGCTCGGCGGTATCACCGCCGAGCGCGTAGAGGCGCTGGGAGCGCCGCCCGGCGGGACGGCCGCCGCCAGTGCCGGCGGCCGTCCCGCCGGTGTCGCCGTCATCGGCGCGGTGTTCGGCGCCGATGATCCGGTGGCCGCGGCGCTGACGCTCGCGCGCGCCATAAGGCTCGCGCGAGCGTCAGCGCCGCCTACTGACTGACCAGCGCTGCTGCGTGCTCCAGCGTGACATCACTTTCGCCCAGCAGCATTGCCGCCGCCCGCTCTTCCCACGCTTCGCTACGTGGTGCGAGCGGATCCTGCGCGCTCAACCGATGCTCGACGACCATCCGAGAGAGCAACAGCCGTCGGCCATTGTTTAGGCGCGACGCCTCCCAAGCCATCAACACCGCTGTGGCGGCGTTGTAGAGCGCGTCGGCTGCCATCCGCGCGAGCCGCTCGCCTTCGGTCCCCGATGCACGCGACGCAAACGCGACCGCGCGATCGACCATTTCGCCAAGCTGCGTTCGGAATTTCTGCGGCACGCGCGAGGCTTCGCCTAGGTGCGCATGCAGCGCCCTGCCGAGCGCCTCATGTGCGCCCATTTTTGCCGCCGCGCGGCCGATCGCGTCGAGCGCAGTGATGTTGCTGGTGCCTTCCCACAGCACGCCGATTTGCGCGTCGCGGACCAGCCGCGGATTTATCCAGTCCTCGATATAGCCATTGCCGCCGCGCACCTCCATCGCGCCGGTCGCCACGCGCAGATTGTCGCGGCACGCGCGGAACTTGAAGAGCGGGGTCATGATGCGCAGTAGATGCACCGCGCCTTCATCGGCGCGACTGACGCGGCCCATCACGTCGGCCGTCCAGGCATACATCGAGAGCGCCTGCTCGGTCGGCACCATCAGTTTCAGTAACTGGCGGCGCACGAGCGGCATCTCGATGAGCGTGCGGCCGAAAGCGACGCGGTTGCGAGCCACGCACAGCGCCTCGTTGAGACAGCGGCGCATCATCGCGGCCGCGCGTACACCGTGCGAGAGCCGGGACAGGTTGACCTGGTCCAGCATCTGCTTGAAGCCGGCGCGCAGCTCGCCGACCTGCCATGCGAACGCGCCCTCGAGCTGAATCTCTCCGCTCGCCATCGAGCGCGTGCCAAGCTTGTCCTTCAGGCGCACGATACGGTAGCGATTGCGGCTGCCGTCCTCGAGCCGCCGCGGCATCGCGAACAGTCCCAGGCCGCGAGTGCCGGTGGCCGCACCCTGCGGTCGCGCCAGGACAAGTGCCAGGTCGGCGTCGGTGTGCGAGCAGAACCATTTCTCGCCGTAAAGCCGCCACTCGCCGTTTTCCTGCCGCGCCTCGCTCTCCAGCGCGCCCACGTCCGAGCCGCCGGATTTCTCGGTCATGAATTGGGTGCCCTTCCACATCGCGGCTGGGTCCTGCGAGAGGAGGCGGGGAACGAGCTTGCGCTTCAGCTCGTCGCTGCCGTAGCGCAGGATAACGAAGTTGCTGGTGTCCGAGACGCTGACCGGACACATGAGGCCAAACTCCGCCTGCACGAAAAGGTACTGGAAGCCGTACTTCGCGATCGGTGGCATCGAGTCGGGCCATCCGAGCACGCCGGCGCGATGGCTCATCGCATGCAGTCCGAATTCGCTGAACGCGATCCGCTCCATCTCGCGATAAGCCGGATGATACTCGATCCAATCCTCGTCGCGGCCGAAGCGATCGCGCGGATGAAGCACGGGGGGATGTTTGTCAGCAGCGTCGGCAAGTTCGTCCAGGCGGCCGCCCGCGAGTTCGCCGAGGCGATCGAGATGGGGCTCGAGATGAGCGCGCAACGCGGGCTCCATGTAAAGGTCGAGCAGGCCGCGAAACGCGTCGTCGGCGCGGTAGAAGTTCATCCCGCGGCAATCGGGTGCGACGTGATCGGTGCCGGACTTTTGAGACGCGCCGTTATTGCGTCGGGCTTCCATAGCGGTCTCCCGCGGGATGCAGCCGAGCGGATTAGAGCGAGCTAGAAGGGATAGTTGATTCCCGAAAAAACCGCTGCACCCTCGCCGCCCCAACCCGCATCGACGTAGCCCACCACGAAGGGCTCGGCAATCGCTCGAAAGCCCATCCCGCCCACGGGATGCAGGTCGGTTACGAAATCTTCGCCCGGGTTGTGGAAAACGCGGCCAACGTCGAAGAAGGGCGCCAACTCCAGGATGCCGTGGGTGTTGAAGATGTCGGTTTCCCACACCCGCGAGCGCATTTCAACGTTGACGTCGAACAGGTTGTTGTCGACAAACCGTCCCGCACCATAGCCGCGCAAGGTCTGCTGCCTGAATAGCATGCTCGATTCGCCGCCTAAACGCGCCATCGACCAAAACGGGACCTCGTTGCCGGCCGGCATGTATTGCAGATAGCCATGGGTGGCGAGCGTGATCTTGCGGCCGATCGGGAAATAGTGATGAAGGTCGACGCCCATGCGGGTATACGATATCGAACTCATGAAGCGACGGTCGGCGATCGAGGCGTAAATCAAATCGTAGCCGCCATCGGTGGGAAGATCGACTGAGTCGCGAGTGTCATACGTGGCTTGTAACTGGTTGAGTACTTCGGTGCCGCCATTGAGTCCCTTGAGGTTGGGAAACTGCTTGTTGATGCTAGGAATCGATTCGAAGGCGCCGTTAAAAATCCGCACGTAGCGCGGCCGCTCGAACAGCGCTATCTGCAAACGCGGCGTGACGTTATAGCCGAGCGTCCCCTCGAAGTAGACCTGTTCCGTGGTGTAGTTGCTCTCGTTGCCTTCGGAAGAGCTGTTACCGATTCCGAAAAAACGTTCGGTCGGATCGCGTTCGAAAAAAAAGTGCCCCTCGAGAGAAAATCCATTCTGATGGGTGCGGCCGGTCGCATAGTCCAAATCCACATGGCGTGCGATTTTTTCCTCGAACCCCGCGATCACGTAGTACTGGGTGTCTGCCGAAGGGTACCCCAGATAGCGAAACGTCCCGCCGGGGCCCAGGGTCGAGTTGCCCGTGATGTCGGGCGCCACGATGTTGTTGATCTCACCCTGCTTGTCGGTAAACAGCATCGCGGCCAACACGCCGTAGGTCACGCCGGAGTTGGGGTCGGTCTCGATCTCGGGAATCGGAATGAGAGTGAAAGGCCAGTTGTGCGGGTTGAGCGTGCTGGGCCAGGTGTTGGGGTTGAGATAGCCGGGCCAGCTATCGGGGTTGAGCAGTGTGAAGGCACGCGCGGGGCGGGCGCACACCACCCACGAGGTCAGAATCAGCACTATAGCAGACAGTCTCTTCATAGAGCGTTGGACGCTTGCGTAACACCTATCGCAAAACTTATGGCCTAAGAAAGTGACAGGCCTCAGCGCCTCGATCAACTATCAACCGCAACTATCAACTGCCCCGCCATTTCCGCCCTTCCTGAAAATGTGCAAGGATTCGGCAGGGCAAGCCCCGGGGTCAGTATGCGACCCGATTTGGGCACGGGATGGGTGAGCCGCTCTTGCGGCGGCCCGCCCATCCCGGCGCCGCGGGCGGTTCGATATTTGCCCTGCGAAATCTCCAGGAGGTTCTGCTGATGCCCAAAGTCGACGGTGGTGAACTGGTTGCCCGCGTGATGCGGGAGAACAAGACGCGCTACTGCTTTTCAATCAATGGGGGACATCTGTTCCCAATCCTCGCCCAGTTGCGCAGCAACGAAATCAAGCTCATCCATATGCGTCACGAACAGGCGACCGCATACGCCGCCGACGCCTATGCTCGGATGACCGGCGAAGCCGGGGTGTGCATGGTCACCGCGGGATGCGGCCTGACCAACGCGATGACCGGGCTCTGCTTAGCCGCGATGACCAACAGCGCCGTGGTTTGCGTCTCCGGCCAACATCCGAATACCGAGGATCATCAGGGCTCTTTCCAGGAGGCCTACGGCTCCGAGATGCTCAGCAGTTTCGCCAAGTACACCAAGCGTGTGACTGACTGGAGCACGATCGAATTCGACATGCGCATGGCTTTTCGCGAAGCAATCACGCCGCCGCAGGGCGTGGCGCTGGTCGAAATTCCGCAGAACATCCTGTACCACGGCGATGAAGACAAACGGCAGAGTCCGGGCGGGATGCGGTTCACGGTCGACGACGTCCGTTCGGCAGGTGACCCTTCAAAGATCGACCGCGCGCTCGAGCTGCTGGTCGCGGCAGAGCGGCCGCTCATCGCCGGCGGCGACGGACTTTTCTGGTCGCAGGCGGGTCCCGAGCTGCGTGAGTTCGCGGAGCTCACGTCGATTCCGGTTTACGCGCGGCGCGCCGGTCAGGGCTCGGTGTCGGAGGAGCATCCGCTGGCAGTTCGCGGCGCCTTCAAGAAGCCCTTCACCGGGCGCGCCGACGTCGTGCTTACGCTGGGCTTCCGCTTCTGGAGCGGCGAGCACTTCGGTCGCCCCAAGACCTGGAACGACAAGGCTAAATACATCCAGGTCGACCCGACCGCGAACCGTATCGGATGGCAGGTGCCGGCCGAGGTTCCGATGGTCGGCGATCCCAAGCTCGTGCTGCGTCAGATGATCAATCGGATTAAGGAGCTCAAGCTCGACTTCTCCAAGAATCGCAGCTCGCAGTGGATCAAGGAGCTGGCCGAGGTGCGCTCCAACTTCGAGCAGCAGGTGATCGAAAACGCCAAGAAATTTCACAACAACCGCCCCATTCATCCGGCGCGTCTCGCGCGCGACCTGGTCTCAGTGCTCGACAAAAACTGCACCGTCGTCATCGATAGCTTCACCCTCTCCGGTTGGATGAGCCAGAACTTCATCTGCCGCTTCCCGGGCCAGATAATCGATGCCGGACCGCTGGCGCCCGTCGGCCACGGCTTCGGAATGGGCATCGGGGCTCAGCTCGCGCGGCCGGGCGCGCAAGTAGTGATGGTGATGGGCGACGGCGGCCTGGGCATCGGCGGCTGGGACATGGAGACCGCCGCGCGCTACAAACTGCCGATCGTGTGCCTGCTGTGGAACAACAGCTCGTGGGGACCGAGCTTCGAGTCGATGCCGTTGCTCAAGGATCGCACCGACCCATTCAACATGCTTCAGGACATTCGCTACGACAAGATTTTCAACGAGATGGGCTGTCATGGCGAGAACGTTACGGATGCCGACGAAATAATTCCCGCGCTCGATCGCGCGTTCAAGTCGGGCAAGCCTGCGATGATCAACGTCATCGGCGACAAGACCGTCGGACATCCGACGCTTGGCGGCAACCTGCTCGGCTCGACAGGCGGCAGCAACTGACGCGGGCACAAACTGAAACTGCCCGGGCGCCGCGCGATGGCGGGGCGTCGGCTGAGTGACCTCAATCCAGGGGCGATGAGACTACGGTCTCATCGCCTCTAACCTTTGGCGCGCTGTGAAATGTTGCGCGATGCTTTCTCTCGCGCGTGGACCGTGTAAGCTGAATGCGATGGTTGCCCACCCTCTGCGGCAAGCGCTTCGCCTTGCGGTCCGGATGGCCGCTTTTGTCCTTTTGCTCTCGCTCGGGCCAGCTCTCACGGGGTGCAAGCAGGCGGGCGCAAACAAGGCCGCGGCCGTTCCCAAGAGCTGCCCCGACGGCGCCGAGCTCAAGGGCTCACCGCCGCCCGACGGAATGGAAATCTGGTGCGAAAAGGATATTGGCGGCGTGCCGGTCAAGGATGGTGCTTACGTCGTCTACAACCTGAGCGGCGCCAGGATGATCGAGGGCAATTACCACGACGGAAAACAGTCGGGCGAGTGGACGATGTGGCACGCCAACGGTCAGCGCGCCTCGGTCGACCACTATACCGACGGCGTGCAGAACGGGATGCATACGAGCTGGTATTCCAACGGCTCCAAAGCGATCGAGGGCGAGTACCGCGACGGCAAACGCGAGGGCGCGTGGCATCGATGGGACCCCAACGGGTTCAAGGAATGGACCGACCTTTACAAGAACGATGAAAAGATCTCGGGCGACATCAGCGACGGCCCCAAAACCAAAATTCCCTAGACCAGGATTTGCTTAAAGCAATCTTTTAGATCGGGTCTCTCAGCCGATGACGCGCACCTTCCCAGCGGCCTGGCGGTGAGCCGTGTCACCGCGCCACTACTCCATCGCAGATTGCGACGCTTCGATCGCGGTGAACGGAATTTCCCCGGCCGCCAGCGCGATCGTGTAGTACGCCTCGGGCGCACCCCACACCAGCGCCGGCTCGGCGCGATTGCCGACACCGAGCGGATGCGCGAAAACCTGCTCGATGTTAGCGTTAATGCGGAGCGCGTTGGGCGCCAGCGGCGCGGCCAGCACGCCCTTGCGAATCAGGTAGGAATCGCCGCTCACCGTGCAAGTGAAATCGCCTGCGCGCTGTCCGTTTATCGGATAGGTGTACCAGACGCGGCCGACGTAGATGCCCTCGCCCACCGCGCGGATCAGATCGCGCTCACTCTCTCCGCCGCGCGCGCGCATTGTCAGGTTGGTAGCCGCAGATCCCGGATTGGCGTCGAAGCGGCGCACCGCGCTTTCGCCCAGACGATATCCGCTGTGGGGTGGAAAGCTCGTCTGCTCGGCGCCGAGCGGCCCGAGTTTCTCGGCGCGATGCTCGTCGGTCGCAAGCCGATGGCTGTCATAGAAATTCGACAGCAGACCGACCAGCCGCCCGTCCCGAATCATTATCGTGCGGCGCGCGGGCAGCCCCTCGCACGTCAGACCGCGATGAATCGCGCCGCGCGCCGCCGCCGGATCGTCGAGCAGGCTCAGCCTTTCGTCCATCACCTGCGCACCGAAACGGCCATGATAGGCCGTGCTGGCAGCGTGAAACGCGCCGGTTGAGAGCGAGGGAATCACCATGTAGTTGAGTATTTCCGCAACCGGCTGCGGACCAAACACCACGCGATACGTCCCACCCGACGGACGTTTGCCGCCTCCCAACGCCAGCGCGCGCAACACCGCATCCCGGCCGGCCCGCGCCGCTGCCGCGCGCATCCCGCCAAGCGTCGCGCCGAGCGCCGACGCGGTGCCCTTGGCGCCGAGCGATTCGACCAGCGCCGTAACCGTGCAGGTAAAATGCGCGCCGGCCTCCGTCCGCAGGTCGTCGAAATTGGAACTCGCAAGCGCCATCCGATCGCGCATCAGCGAGACGTCGCCGCCCAGCACCAGCCCGGGACGATGATCGTGCGCCGTCGTCGGCAGTTTAGTGAAAGCCTCAAGGGCGCCCCCGACGATTCGCCACGCCGACTCAACTAATGGAGCATCCCCGGCGCGCATCAGGCCGCCCACCGCGGCGTCGGTCGCTCCGGGTCCAGGCTTGCTCGGCGTATGGTGTGGGATCTTTGGCAACCCGGGAAGGTGCGCCGTCCCGGGTAGCCCGGGAAAATGCGGATCCACCAGCGCCGCGCTGCGCGCGCGAGTGAGTGCTGCTCGGAGCGCCTCGAGGCTCAAATCTCCGGCCTCGGTCGCGACGCCGATCTCCCGCGCGTCGCGGCGCATCACGACTCTAAGCGTGAAGCCGTCGGCCACGTGAGACTTCAGTTCCTCGACGCCGCGCGAGGGGATGTCCGACGTGTACGCGAGACGCGCCACACGATGCTCGGCGGAGGCGCAATAGATTTCGAACTCCGCCAGGTCGCGTTCGCGCGCCAGCATTGCACGCGCCTCGCGTACGAAGTTTTTCAGCTCCAGTGCGGCGCGCATCGCAGCTTTTATCCTCCGCCGAGCCGCGCACGCGAGCGCATGGTCGGCCCGCCATTGGACATGCGCTTGACCTGCATAGGCTGTCCCTTCCCGCAGTTGGGAATCGCAATCAGCCGCAGATCGTTGCCGACCGCGTCCACGTGCATGAAGAAATCCTTGGAGTCGGCGATGACGCTGCCTGCGCGGTAGAGCCGGCCCACTCGCCCGTGGTCGATTTCGTAAACCCGGCGCGCCGAGATACGGAAGTTCTCGCGCGATTCGGCGATCGACGGAACCGCGCTGCCGCAAACGTAGTAGCCATGCTCGACGTCGGCGATTATCTGTTGCGGGTCGCTCTCTCCGGGCATCAGAAAAGTGTTCGACATCCGAATGAGCGGGACGTAAAAGACCTCGCTCGCACGCGCCGAGCCATTGGGTTCGACGCCGAGCACGGCAGCCGTGTCACGCGAGTTCAGGAAGCCGTGGAACACGCCCTTGTCGACGTGCGTTACGCGCCGCGCGCGCGTCCCCTCATGGTCGTAGAGGTAATGACCGTATCCGTCGAGGCTCGGATCGGAGCATGCGCTCATGAACGGCGAGCCGACCTGCCGACCGACCTCGTTGTCTTCGAGCGAGCGCAAAAACCAGCTCCGCCCCGCGTACGCCGCCTCCATCTTGAGCGCGCGGTCGGCCTCGCTCGGATGGCCGATGATTTCGTGCGAGATGAGCGCGTTGAAATGCGGGTCGGTGACCACGGTGACTTCGGCGTCGGGCGGTTTGAGCGCCGGCGCCGCGGCCAACTCGCGCGCCTCGCCCGCAAGCTCGAGCGCGAACGTGAGCAGATCCGGATTCGGCATCAGCTCACCGTGCCATCCCTCGCAGAGGCACTCGAGGCCGCGCTGCTGTCCGATCGTGTCGTAGATCTCCTGATGACCGTCGCCGTTTTGCGCGACGATATAGCAGTCGCCCTGGGAAAACGCGAAGCCCTGGCTGATGAGCGTGCCGTCGCTCCCGATGAATAGCTCCTCGCGCACTTCGCTCAGCGCCGCTACCGCGTTGAACGCGATCTCCGGACCGAGCGCGGCGACGCGGGCCGAAGCATCGCGACATAGACGCCGCAACTCGCCTGGGTCGAGCGTGCGCGGATCGCGCTGATAGACGGCAGCGACCTCGTCACGCACCGCGGCGCGCGGCCCGGGCGGCGCGCTCGCGAGGCTCCGCGCAGGTCCCGAGTGTTTATTGAGGGCGCGGATTAGGGCGGCCTTCTCGCGCGCACTGAGCCGCGCACGTTCATAAGCTTCGGCCAGACCAGCGCGGATGGCCGCGAGCAGCCGCGCCGGCCGCAGCGCGAGGCGCCCAACTTCGACTCCGGTCTGGCCTGTACTGGAGGCGCCCGAGGGCTCGTCAACCCGCACGCTCACGCTGAAGCCGGCGCTCTCGCCTTCGTGAGCCGAGCGCGCCTCGCCGTCGGTCGCCGAGCTGGAACGCGAGAACATCGCCTCGAAGCGCAAATCGGCGCCGACCGCGCCGCGACGGCTGCGGATGAAGGCGCGCAGCAGATCGGGGCCCTCCTTCTTGAGCAGCTCGGCCGCGCCAAACATGTCCGTGGATGTCATTTTGTAATGTTCACTATGCCCGCCTGGTCGCCGCCCAAAGATAGCTGAGCCCGAAGACCACGGCGAGGATTCCGACGATCGTCGGCCCGGTCGGCAGGTCGAGCCAATAGGAGCCCGCGATACCGACGACGGTCGCGACGACTCCGATAACGGTGGCAAGCACGAAGGCTGCGCGCAGACTTCCCACGACGCTTAGCGCCGCCGCGCCCGGCGCCACCAGCAAGGTGAACGCGAGCAGTGCGCCGACGCCGCGAATTGCGATCGCGACCGCGACGCCGAGGGCGACGTAAAAGAGCGTGTTCCACAGCTCGACCCTGATTCCAAGCGCGCGCGCCATGTCGGGATCGTAGGCCACGATCAAAAATTCCTTGGCCGCGAGGTACTGTATCGCCGCCACCGCGGCGAACGCGATCACCATCATCCAGAGCAGCGGCAGCGGCACGGTCAGGATATTGCCGAACAGCACGTTCAGGATGTCGCCCTCGCCGCGCGGCGACTTCGCGATCAACAGGACCGCCGCCGCCGAACCTCCCGCGTAGAGCATCCCGATCAGCGCCTCCAGCGGCAGGCGTGGATTGTCGGCCGCGCGCGAAAAGCCGAGGAACGTCAGAATCGTGAGGATGAGCGCGACCGGGAACGGCTCGAGGTTGAACAGGATCGCCAGCGCCACACCGGCCGAGGAAATCTCGGCCACTGCCGCACCAACGAAAACTATCCGGCGCAGCACCACGTAAACGCTTAGCGGAGCGAGCCCCAACGCCACCAGCACGCCAGCCAGCATCACGTTACGCATGAAGGGAACAATCAGCAGGTCCATCAGATTTCTTCCGTGTAGGCCCGCGCCAGGCTCTCCGGCGCGAGCATCTCAGCCTTGGGCCCGATCAGCAGACTGCCGTCGCGCGTGATCAGCGCGACGCGGCGGGCGAAGTTCTGGATCGCGCTCAGCAGATGGGTAACGAACAGGATAGTGGTCGCGTTGGTATGCTGGAGGTCCATCAGCAACTCCATGATCGCGCGCTCGGCTTCGATATCCATCCCATTGGTCGGCTCGTCGAGCAGCAGCGCATCTGGTTCCCCAGCCAGCGCTCGCGCGATCAGCACGCGCTGCTGCTGGCCGCCCGAGAGCGAGCGATAGGGGCTGTGCGCGTGACGATCCATCCCGACCCGCGTAAGGCATCCAAGCGCGATCTCCACATCCGGGCGCCCGGCGCGGCGCATCGCCCCAAGCTTGCCGAAACGGCCCATCACCGCGACCTCCAGTGCCGAGAGCGGGAAATTCGGATCGAGGCGCTCGCGTTGCGGCACATAGCCGATACGCGGTGGACCGCCGTTTTGCGCGACCCACTCCAGCGTGCCCGCCAGAGGTTTTATCAGCCCGAGCATTGCGCGCAGCAGCGTCGTCTTGCCCGAGCCGTTGGGACCCATCACGCCCAGAAAATCCCCGCGTTCGATTGTGAAGTCGAGGTTCCTCAGCACCGTGCGCCCGCCATATCCGAGTGCGACGCCGCGCGCGCGCAGCAGGTCAGCCGGCATGACTTTGCTTTCCGAGCGCGGCCACGAACTGATCCACGATATAGTTGACCATCGAGATGTAGTCCTTCTGTTGGGGAACTCCACCGACGTCGATCGGCAGATTGAGGTACGGCACTCCGACCTGCTCGGAGATGAGCTTGGCGATCGAAACGTCGTAGTAGGGCTCGGTCACGATCAGCCGGACCTTGTCGGCCTTGCAGAGCTGGATAACTTCTTCGACCCGGCGCGGCGAAGGCACGAAGCCGGGCTTGCTCTCGATCGTGGTTGGAGTTTCGAGCTTGAACGCGCGTGCAAAGTAGTCCCACGACTCATGGTAGGGCACGAACTTCGCGCCGGCATACGGCGCCATATCCGCACGCCACTTCGCCTCGGCCGCCGTGAGCTGCGAGTCGAATGCGGCGAGGTTAGCGGCGAAATAATCCTTGTCGGCCGGATCGGTATAGGCGAGCGCGTTGAAAATGTTGCGCGCCATGATTCGGCCGCATTCGGGATCGAGCTGGTAGTGCGGATTGCCGTAGGGATGGATGTCGCCGAAGCTGTAGTCGACGTGGCCCTGCGGAACGTCGAGCAGCGGAATCTGGTAAGAGACCTGCGCCTTGACCAGGTTGGAATTGTTGGCCTGGTTGACCAGATCGCGCGCCCAATCCTCGAGTCCCAGACCGACCTGGATGAACAGCCGGGCCTGATGGATTTTGAACAGATCGCTCGGCCGCGGCGAATACAGGTCAGCGTTGAAGCCGGGCGGCACCAGGGCCGAGACTTCGACCTTGTCACCGCCGACCGCGGTGGTGAGAGAGGCAAGGTCGGTGGTCGTGGTGACGACCCGCAGCGTCTCCGCCCATGACGGCGTGGCGGCCGCGGCCGCGATCGCGATCGCGCCGATGAACATCGCGATCGCACGCAACGCGGCCAGGCCTCGGGCGCCGATGTTGAATCGAAATATTGGCGATTTTCTTCGCATCGTCGAATTACTCCAGTGGTTTGAGGTTGCCCAGGGCGAAGGTCGCCTGGAGATAGACGGCATCCGCCGCGCGCATCGGTCCGCTCGGCGTGCTGTGCGTGTATTGGAGGCGCAGCCGCGTATTGTCAGAGACGAAGTAGGTGAAAATCGGTGACGCCTCGAACTGCGTCCCGCTCGGCACGTTGGGCACGTTCCATACGTCGAAAAGCGCCCCGACGTGGTAGCGTAGCCAGAAGTTGTAATCGAGCAGCGTGTAGGCGCCACTCTTGAGCCCATGGTCGCCAACGCCGGCGCGCTCGGCGAGTTCACCCTCCGCGCTCCAGGTCCAGATGTGCCGCTGGTCCTGCGCGTATTGAATCTGCAAAAACGGATCTTCGAGATAGCTCTGCCCGCCGCTGTTGGCGCCGGGTCCGCCGGCCATACTGACTCCGCCCAGGAGCGACCCCGAATCGAACAGCTCGCGCGAGTACATCAGGGTGCCGATGTACGCGAAGTCGAAGGTCTGGCCGTTGCGATGGTTGAAGGCGAAAGTGTTCTGCGGACTCACGACATTGAGGTCGGCCTTGAGATCGAGCTCCCAAGGGTTGGGCACGTAGGTGCTTAGATTGACGCCGGGCGTAACGAAGCCGTCGTTACCGATGTACTGCGCGAGAGCGTTCGGCCGGTTGACCATCGGGAGCTGAAAAGTATCGAGCTCGTTGATGAGGCCATAGACGGTGCGGTACTGGCCGACGCGCAGATTTAGCCCATACGGCAGCTTGTTGAAGACCAGGAACGCTTCCTCGATGTTGAACGAGCCGTCGTTGGGCTTGTCGATCGAAATTTGCGCGTTGGTGTATGGGTCAATTGGTGAGAAGAAAATGAGCTGCGCGTCCCGCGCAGTGAACTGATCGGCGGCCGGGTTGTAACGCGGATCGCCGTGGTGCAGGTCAGCCTGGCGAAACAGGATGTCACCGACGCCGCCGATATCGGGAATGAACGTCTGCGGCACGCCCTGGATGCTCGGGATGATCACGCCCTGCCCTTGCGGCGCCGAGCTCATTGCGAAGCCGGGCGGCTTCGCCGTCGCGCCCGACATCGCACCCGGCATCAGCGACTTGATCGCGGCGCCGGGCGTGATACCGCCCGCGCCCGCGCTCTGCATCGTTTCGCCCGGCGGTGTTTCCGCGCCCAGCGCAACGCCGGCCGGCGTGATGCCCGGCGGCGCTCCCGAGGCGCCGCCGCTCGCGACTCCCTGACCTGACGCGCTGCCCGCCGCCGGCGCGGTGCTCGACGCCGGCGCGGCTCTGCCGACGCGCGCCGAGAGCGCGTCGAGCCGCTGCTGCATCAGGCCCATCTGCGCGCGCATCGCGCGCAGTTCGGCCTTAAGCTGGGTCACTTCGTTATCCTTGCCGGCGGGCGCATCGCTGTCGGCGGCCGTCGCCGCCGATGCCATCGCGACCGTCATCCACGAAACCAACGCAAGTGCGATACATGTACGCATCGCCGAACGCTCCTCCCCTCTTGCGGGTGCACTGCCGTCCACCTCCGCTCGCGCGTCGTTGCGCGCGCTTCGGTTGGCGGATCGGGCGCGCGCGGCAAGCCGTGCGCTTCCACAAATCAGAAATCAGCGCGAGAGCTTCAGCGGGTGATGGACGGCGGCGCGCGAGTCTGCGCGGGAGAGCGGCCGACTGCGAACGCGCGGTCGGGCGACGGCGCGAGAGTTGTGTTGAAGGCGGAGTGAGGTTCCATCGTCACCGGAGCGCTGGGTGCAGTTCCGGGAAAATGGAAAGCGAGCAGGCATAGCGCACACGGTCTGCTTTCGGCTGAAACCGTGGCGGCGAGATTCGGATCCGCACCGTTCAGGCGCGGATGATAGTGCGCGGCCGCGACGGTTTGCGCGAACAACAACAGCGCCGCCGCGACCAGCGCAAGGCGTCGGCTCATCGACCGTTGTGTGACTGCGCTCGCATCGAAATCGTGCCGCCGAAGCGAAGGCCGCGCGGCCTTAGATTACGCCTTCCTGTTTTAGACGTTCGACCTCGGCGGTGTCGAAGCCAAGGTACTTAGCGAAGACTTCGTTATTATGCTCGCCGAGCAGCGGGGCGCTGGTGACCTCGACCGGCGAATCCTCGAGCTTCACCGGACATCCGGGCATCGTGAACTCGCCGCGCACCGGATGCTGCACGGTGACGATCATGCCGCGCTCGCGCAGGTGCGGGTCGTTGAGCAGTTCGACGCTGTCGAGCACTTTGCCGCACGGCACGTCAGCCTCACCGAGGATTTGCATCACTTCATGCTTGGTGTGTTTGGTGGTCCACGCGTTGATCGCGGCGGTCAGTTCTTCGACGTGGTGCAGGCGCGAGCGCCGATCCTTGAACCGTTCATCGACGGCCATCTCCGGCCGTCCGATCGCGTTGCACAGGTTGGTCCACATCTCCGGCGTCGTACACAGGATATAGACGTAGTCATTGGCGCCGCCGGGGGCGCACGGATAAGTGTCGGCGGGGGCACCGGCGCCTATCCGGTTGCCCATCCGTGGGACCGGTTTATTCGTGATGTACGTGCCCATCATTGGCACGCGGCAGAAATTCAGGATCGCGTCCTGCATCGAGAGTTCGACCTTCTGTCCCTTGCCGGTGCGCTCGCGCTGGATATACGCCGCCAGCAGGCCGATCGCGGCGTGCATTCCGGTGCCGGTGTCGCCGATCGTCGGGCCGGGCTTGAGCGGCGGAGTCTCCGGCGTCCCGGTCAGCGCCATCGCGCCGCCCGAGGCCTGCGCGATCATGTCGAAGCTTTTGTATTTGCTGTAGGGGCCGTATGTGCCGAAACCTTTGATGGTCAGGTAGATAAGGCGCGGGTTGATTTCATGCAGCCGCTCCCATCCGAAGCCCCAGCTCTCCAGCGTGCCGAGCGAGAAATTTTCCGACAGGATGTCGACTTTTTTCAGCAGCTCGATAAAAATTTTCTTGCCGCGCTCGTCCTTGAGGTTGAGTGTGATCGAGCGCTTGTTGGCGTTGAGCAGCATGAAGTAGTGCGAATCGATGCCGGCCTTCTCGGTCAACTGCCAGCGCCCCTGCTCGCCCTTGCCTGGGGCTTCGAGCTTGATTACGTCCGCGCCCAGCCATGCCAGCATTTCGGTGCATGAAGTGCCGGCCTCGAACTGCGTCAGATCGAGGACCTTTACGCCTGCCAACGCCTTTTCCATTGCCGCCCTCCTGCCCGAGTCTGCGCGGGGAGTCACTCATCCGTTGTAGCCCCTGCGGTCATCCCCGGCAAGCACGGGGGTGCGGCGCAGCCGTGCGTGCGCGGTCGCGGTCTGCTAAGAATTTGACGAGGTATCGATGTCCAACGCAGCAGCCAGCCTCGCGCGCATTCGCGAGGAACTCAACCACAACTTCCAGGAGCGCGCCGAACTGATCGACGGCGCGCTCTGTGCGCTGCTTTCGGGCAGCCACGTGCTCATCATCGGGCCGCCCGGCACGGCCAAGTCGATGCTGTCTGACGAGCTATGCCGGCGAATCGAGGGCGCCAACTATTTCCAGTGGCTGCTGACCAAGTTCAGCACCCCCGAGGAAATTTTCGGCGCAGTGAGCTTAAGCGGCCTTGAGCACGACGACTACCGGCGCGTGACCTTGCACAAACTGCCCGAAGCGCACATCGCGTTCCTCGACGAAATTTTCAAGTCCAACTCCTCGATTCTCAACGCGCTCCTGACCATCATCAACGAGCGCCTGTTCCACAACGGACGCGAGCGCGTGCGCGTCCCCCTCATCACGATGTTCGGGGCGTCCAACGAATTGCCCGACGAGGAAGAACTGACCGCGCTCTACGACCGCTTCATGCTGCGCTTCACTGTCGACTACATCAGCGAGGAGTTCCGTTTCCTCAAGATGCTCGAAGGGACGCGCTCCGCCGCGCGCACCACGCTTAGCTTCGCCGACCTCGACCAGCTGCGCGCACAGACCCGCGCGGTCGAAGTCCCGGGCAGCGTGCTTACCGCGATCGCAGAGCTGCGCCGCGAACTCGGACGTCAGCAGATTGTGGTTTCCGACCGGCGCTGGCGCAACTCGCTCGACGTGCTGCGCGCGCACGCTTTCCTCTCCGGCCGCGCGATCGTCACCGAGGATGACCTCGGCTTCCTGGAGCACGTGCTGTGGAAGGACCCCGAGGAGCATCCCAAGGTCCGCGACGCGATCCATCGGCTGGTCAAGGGCTACGAGGAGCAGGCGCGCGAACTGTTGATCCAGAGCCAGGAGCTGCGTGAGTACGCCGAGCGTGCATGGGAGAGCGACGAGTTGCGCAGCCGCGCGCTGGTCGAAGCCCACACCAAAATCGCCAACATCCTGGTCCGCTTCGACCACCTGACGCGCGAAGCGGCCGAGAGCGGACGCGCCATGCAAGGTGTCGAGACGATGCGCTCGCAGGTCAAGGAAATTCAGCAGTCGATGCTGCGGCGGATTTAGCCCGGAGCCCGCAAAGCGCGCCGCCGATGGCAGCCGAAGAAGCCACGCCCGCGATCGTGCTCCGCACCCGCGACTACATGGAGTCCGATCGCATCGTGACTCTGCTCACCGAACAGGCGGGAAAAATCGGCGGGATTGCCAAGGGCGCCAAGGCCTCGCGTCGGCGCTTCGAGCATCGGCTCGAACCGTTCTCGCACGTGATGCTGTATTTTCGCCGCCGTCCGCACGGCCAACTGGTCTTCATCACGCGCGCCGAAGCGGCGGGCCTCCAGCCGTTCCGCCTGGAGGACGACCTCGGCCGCCTCGCGCTCGGCACCTACATGCTTGATCTCGCTGAGGCGCTGACCTCCGAGGATGCGGAGGCGTCGGGTGCGTACCATCTGTTAGCCGAGGCGCTCGGCGCGCTCGGCGCGGGCGAAGCCAACGTCGCGCTGCGCCAGGCCTATGAACTTCGGATGTTCCGATGGGCAGGGTTCGGGATGCAGTTCGACCGTTGCCGGGTCTGCACCGAGAACCAGGCCGAAGCGGCCGCGGTCTATTTCATTATCGGGCGCGGCGGAATCGTTTGCGCGCGATGCCGCGAGAGTGTGCCCGAGGGCGGCATTCGGTTGAGCGCCGCCAGCACGGCGGCGCTGGTCGAACTGGGACGGATGCCGCTCGCGGCTGCGTCGGCGGCGACAGCGGCGGGGGCCGACGGGGCGCTCGCGATCGCGCGCTTCATCGCGTCGGTGGTCGATCGCAAGCTCCGATCGGTTGAGTTCCTGGACTCCGTGATTGCGCCCGCGACACGCGCGTAACCGCGATATCCACGCAGGACGCATCTATTTCTCCCGATACACAGTGAGGCGCTAGCAATGAAAGCGATCCAATTCGACCGGCTCGGCGGCGCGGAAGTAATGGAATTGCGCGAGGTGCCGAGGCCCGAGCTTCAACCCGGAACGATCGTGGTCAGAAACGAGGTGATCACTATCAATTTTGGCGACACGCTCTTTCTGCGCGGCGAATACCTGGTCAAACCGGTATTCCCCGATATACCCGGGATGGAAGCGGCCGGCGTCGTCGACGCCGTCGCGCCCGACGTGAACGGTATCACGCCCGGTATGCGCGTCGCATACATCGGGATGGGGGCCTACGCCGAGTACACGCGAATCCGACAATCGCGCGCTATTCCGCTACCCGACTCGATGGACTTCGAGCAAGGCGCTGCTTTTCCGATCGCCGTGCTCACCGCCTGGCATCTGCTCCATAGCTGCCATCAGACCGCGGCGGGACAAATCGTGATCGTTCACTCGGCGGCTGGCGGAGTCGGTATCGCGGCGGTCCAGATCGCGAAGGCCGCGGGCGCGTGGGTCATCGGCACCGTCTCGAGCGACGACAAAATCGAGTTGGTGCGAAAATTCGGCGCCGACGAAGTGATCAATTATGCAACTCACGACTTCGCGGCGGAGGCGATACGGCTCACCGGTGGACGCGGCGTCGATCTCATTCTCGACGCGGTCGGCAAACCCACTTTGAGTAAGGGACTCGGATGCCTCGCGCCGTTCGGGCACCTGGTGTTGTACGGCCGCGCGGGGGGAATACCCGAGCCGGTGAATCCGATGATCCTTTTCAGCAAGGCGCTCAAGATAAGCGGCTTCGCAGTCCCGATGGTGTACGGGATGCATGAGATCCATCGCCGGGGCCTGGACGACGTATATCGTCTCGCGCGCGAGGGAAAACTCACGGTACCAATTGGTAAGAGGTTCGCGCTGGCAGACGCGGCGGACGCAGTTCGCTATCTGCTATCGCGCCAGTCGGTGGGAAAATTGTTGCTGCTTCCCTGAGCGTCAGCCGCCGGCGGCGATGATGCGCTTGTCGGTATGCTAACTCAGTCTGCGACCATTCGGGGACGCCGGATACCGCAGTGCGGCGCGATTCCCATACGTTCGTAGTAGCGCTGATGGTATTCCTCGGCGCGGTAGAACATCGAGGCCGGAACAATTTTAGTAACCACGGGTCTGCCAAGCTCGCCCGACTCATCGAGACGCTTCAGTGAGGCTTCGGCGGCCGCTTTCTGTTTGGCGTCGTGGTAGAAAATCACCGATCGATATTGCGTGCCGACATCGGGCCCCTGACGATTCACCGTGGTCGGATCGTGAATCTCCCAGAACAGCTCCAGGAGCTGTTCGTACGAGACCAGCGGGGGATCGTATTCCACCTGCACCACTTCGGCGTGACCGGTCTGGTCCGAACAGACCTGGCGATAAGTCGGATGCTTGAGCCAGCCGCCCATATAGCCCGAAGTCGCGGCGATAACTCCGTCGAGCTCGCGGAAGGCGGATTCCACGCCCCAGAAGCATCCCCCGCCAAAAGTGGCTATTCGTTTTCGCGCCATCGTCTGCTCAATATCCTGTTCCGCGAATATGTTGTTCCGGACCACCGAACAAAAAAGGGGCGCCCCCTTTTGGAGGGCGCCCCTGCAAATCGTACGGCTATTGCCCTCTATAGTTTTACATAGACGGTCTTGATTTGCGTGTAAAGCTCAAGCGCGTACTTGCCCAGCTCACGCCCGAAGCCCGACTGCTTGTAGCCTCCGAACGGCGAGATCGGATCGATCATGCCGTAGCAGTTGACCCATACCGTGCCGGCCTTGAGCGCACGCGCGACCTTGTGCGCGCGGCCGACGTCGCTGGTCCATACCGCGGCTCCCAGGCCATAGTCGGTGTCGTTGCCCTGGATGATCGCGTCGTTCTCATCCTTAAAGGGAATGGTCGCGGCGACAGGGCCGAAGATTTCCTCGCGCGCGATGCGCATCTTGTTGTTCACGTCCGCGAAAACGGTCGGCTGAACGAAATAGCCCTTGCCGGGCGCCGCAGCGCCGCCGGTAGTGACTCGAGCGCCTTCCTTCTTGCCGAGTTCGAGATAGCCCTTGACCTTGTCGAACTGCTCCTTGGAGACCAGCGGGCCCATCATGGTCTTGGGATCGAGTCCGTCGCCCATAGTCATCCCGGCGCTGAACTTGGCGAGCGAATCGTTGAACTTGTCGTAAACGTCTTTCTGCACGAAAATCCGCGTGCCAGCGCAGCACACCTGTCCCGAGTTGAAAAACACGCCCATCATCGAGTTCGGGACCGCCTGCTCCATATCGGCGTCAGGGAAGATGATGTTAGGAGACTTTCCGCCGAGCTCCAGGGATACGCGCTTCAGATTGCCCGCCGACGCCTTAAGGATGATCTTGCCCACTTCGGCCGATCCGGTGAACGCGACCTTGTCGATATCGGGATGCTCCGAGATCGAGCTGCCGGCGCCGGGGCCGAAGCCAGTGATGATGTTGACCACGCCCTCGGGCACCCCGGCCTCGAGAATCAATTCGCCGAGCCTGAGCGCCGTGAGCGGGGTCTGCTCCGCCGGCTTGAGAATCACGGTGTTGCCGCAGGCGAGCGCCGGGCCGAGCTTCCACGACGCCATCAGCAGCGGGAAATTCCACGGAATGATCTGCCCGCACACGCCGACCGGCTCGCGCAGCGTATAGTTGAACATCGTTGGGTCGGAGGGATTGGTGTCGCCGTAAAGCTTGGTGCACCATCCGCCGTAATAGCGAAAGGTCTCCGCCGCGCCGGCAATGTCGATCGCGCGCGCCTGGGTTTTCGCTTTGCCGTTATCGAGCGTCTCGAGTTCTGACAGCTCGTCCGCGTTCTGCTCGATCAGGTCGGCAATTTTGAACAAATAGCGGGCGCGCTCATGCGGCCCCATCTTCGACCATTTGCCTTCCTCGAACGCCTTGCGCGCCGCCTTGACGGCTTCGTCGACGTCGGCTTTGTCGCCCTCGGCAACCAGCGCCAGGACTTCCTCGGTGGCCGGGTTGAGGGTTTCGAAAGTCTTGCCCGATTTCGCCGCGACCCATTTGCCGCCGATGAGCAATTTCTTGGGTGAGGCCTTGAGGAAGTTCAACGCGGCGCTCGACCGCGCGACGCCGCCCGCCCTCTCTACCGATGGTGTCGTTGCTGCCATTAGTTCGCTCCTTTCTGTTCGATGGCGTGGGCGCCATCGTTGTGAACGCCACTCCTACGAATTGAGTCGCGCGATAACCTGCCCCATCTGTGCGGTATCGTACGCGCAAAGCTGCCTGACTTCATTGGCGAAGCTGCTGGAATTCAGCGCGTCGAGCATCGCACGCACCGGGGGCGAGTCCATCTCGCGTTGCAGGATGACCAAATCATAGCGCTCTTCGCGAACTGGAACAAAACCCAATCTGAAGGCCTCCGCAGCCACCCGCAGCGTCAGCCCGGCTTCGGCCTCGCCCGTCGCGATCGCGGCCGCGACTTCGAGATGGCCGCTCAACTCCCGCGCATACCCGGCTATCCGTCGCGGCACAATTTTCAGCTCCGCCAGCGCCTGGTCGAGCACCAGCCGTGCGCCCGAACCTGCCTCGCGGTTGACGATACGCACGCCGGGCCGCGCCAAATCCGCGATACCCCGCAGGTCCAGCGGATTGCCGCGCCGCACACTCAAACCCAGCTCCCAACGCGCGAAATTCACCATCATCGCTCGCCGCCGCTTAAGCGTCTCGCGCACGGCCGCCAGATTGTACTCGCCGCCCCTGCGGTCGCATAGGTGTACGCCTGCCGCGTGCACCCGCCCATCGAGCAGCGCAGCGAGCGCCGACCGGCTGCCGTGCCTGATCGGCGTAAGTGTGGCAGTCGGCCGATGGCGTCCCATCCAGTCGGCAAGAATCGTGACCGCAGGGTCGCATCCGGCAACCAGTAGGGTCGCCTCGATCTCCTGCTGCGTGCGAAACGCCGCTACTCGCGCGCGCCGACCGGCGGCGTGCTCGAGCACGCCGGCCGCCGCCGCCAGGCGCATCGCCGGCGCCGGTTGCGCGAGCGCAACCAAGCGCCCGCCGACGCGCCCCAGCGCGACCGCCGGATGCGCCGGCGCTGCCGGCGCATCCGGCGGTCGCCCGCCAGCGGAGGTGTCCGGCGACGCGCCTGACGGCGCGTCGCCGGAAGACTCCGCCCAGTCAGCTTCGAGCAGCGCCGGTTCGCCGGCGCTGCCGAACAGGGCCTCGACGCTATGGCCGAGCTCGCGCGCGAGCGCGAGCGCCGCGCCGACGCCGGGCTGATAGGCGCCGGACTCGATCGCGCCCAGGGCCTGGCGCGAGAGACCGGCACGCCGGGCCAATTCGTCCTGGGTGAGACCGCGCTCGGTACGGGCGCGGCGTACCATCGCTCCGCTCTGGTCCGCCATGGTGCTTTAGACTTCCACTTTTTGTGCCACCATACTTGTCATAACGCCAGCATCATGGCATAACTGCGGCGTCATGAAAATCCTGAAATTTATCCGAACCTTCTTGTTTCGCGCGGCCCTCGCGACCGTCACTCTTGCAACCCTGCTTCCCGCGCGCGGCCATGCTCAGAGTGCGCCCCCCATCTCGGGCCCATCGCTTCTCTCGCCGGTGCAGGAGTACTTCGCCGATTGGTTTGCCCGCGTCACGCGCATCCAAAGCGAACAGCCGCACTGGGTCACACCGCTGGTGACGGTGACTCCGCGGCTGGAAGAGGAGTATCGCTATGATCAACTGTGGCAAGCGCAGTCGCATGGCAAGGCGCTCGACAACTTCGGCGCCAACAAGGGACTTGAGCTGATCCCGTTTCAGAACACCGAGATCATCCTGGGCGTACCGGGATGGATCGCGCATAACGGCGCCCTCCCGCACAAGCCTAAGCAGGGCCAGAAGCCCGGGCCGAAACCGGCCAGCGACGGCTGGGCCGATGAAACGTTTCTTATCAAGTATCGCATCCTCTCCGGAAACGACGAGCACGGCGACTACATCCTGACCGCGTTCATGGGGTTCACCGTGCCGACCGGCGACGACGGCAACAGCAACGGCCACACCATCTACACGCCGACGATCGCGTTCGGAAAGGGCTTCGGCAACTTCGACTTTCAGAGCACCGTGGGAGTTGAGATTCCCAACGGCGGCATGGATCGGCTCTCGATGCCGCTTAGGTGGAACACCGCCTTTCAGTATCGCGTCTTCAGGTATTTCTGGCCGGAACTTGAATTCAACTACTCCTGGTTCACGCTGGGCGAGAAGACCGGCAAAAACCAGTTATTCCTCACGCCCGGGCTAATCATCGGGCGCATTCCGATCCGCGGCCGTATCGGAGCGACGTTCGGCGCCGGTTACCAGGTCGCGGTCACGCACTTTCCCGCATACAACAACGCTGTGATTGCCACCGGACGTATCCCCTTCTAGGCGCGCGATGGACCTGTCGATGAAAAGCAAGCGCAGCCTGCTCTTTCGGATCGGCATAGCGACCATAGCCGGCGCGTTCGCTGCATTGATCGGGCGTTCTGGAGCCGCTGAATCAATGACGCCGCTTGAAGTGGCCTATGCCGGATCGATGGGCTCGATGATGGACGGCGCGGTTCGTCCGGCGATCGCGAAGGCTCTAGGAGCCGACCTGCGAGGACGCGCGTCGGGATCCACCGGTCTCGCCAATCTAATCGTCGCGGGCAGCATCCGGCCTGACGTGTTTATCTCCGTCACTCCAGGACCGATGCGTATCGTGCTTCATGCGGGCGAGGCAGCGAGCGCGACCCCGATTGCACGCACCGAGATGGTGATCGCCTATAGTCCGAAGAGCCAGTATGCGGCAGCGCTGGCGAAGGCCAGCGAATCCGGCGCCAGGCCGTGGTGGCGAATCCTGGAAACGCCGGGCTTTCGTTTTGGCCGCACCGATCCGAACACCGACCCGCAAGGCTTGAACATCATCTTCATGATGCAGCTGGCGGCGCACTATTATCATCAGCCGGATCTGGCCGACAGGATCCTCGGACCGCAGATAAATCCGCAACAGATTTTTCAGGAGCCCCAGGTGATGGCGCGGCTGCAGGCCGGGCAACTCGACGCAAGTTCGGCCTACAAGACGCAGCCCGCGGCGCTCGGGTTGCCATTTTTCTCCTTGCCGCCGGAAATCAATCTCGGCTCCGCTTCGATGGAGAAGGAATACCAGCAGGCAAGCGTCGCTCTGAACGGCAAGGCGCATCACCCCTCTCCGCTCGTCTTTTATGCCGCGGTCATCAAAGACGGGCCGCAGCCGGAGCTGGCAGACCGTTTTGTCGCGTGGCTGCAAGGCTCCGAAGCGCGCCAAATCCTTTCGCAGTATCACTACGACGACCCCGGTGAAGCCAAACCGCTGGTTGCGGATCACAGCCAGCAACCGATTCCGATCGCTACGCTAGACGGTTTGATTACTCGCCGGGAGGCACTTTCATGGTGACGCTGCATCTTCGCCAACGTGGAGTTCGCCTACTGAGTTAGGGCTCGCCCCCCGTAGCGGCAGCGGCCCGGATGACACTCCCCGATTATTCGCGGCCGCTGCCGCACCTCCTGGGGTGATTCGATGAAGCGTTCGGCATACAAAACATTACAAAGATCCGGGCGACGCGAAGCCTCTGCTCCCGTAATATAGACCGTCGTGCGATCTCCATGGTGGGCCCGGATGGGCATGCTCGCGTTCACGCTGGCGCTGCTCTACCCGCTGGCTGGCCTTTGCGCTCCGGTCGGCCATTGGCAATGGGACGGCAGCATTCCCGGCTCTACGGCCTCGTCTGTGAGCGTATCGCTCGTCCTTACCGGAATCGCATTGCTGTTTGACGTGATCCTGGGCACGCCGGTCGCGTGGTATCTCGCGCGTCATACCGGGCGCGACAAGATCCTGTGGGAGGCGGCGGTTCTGATCTCAGTCCTGATGCCGCCGCTTGCGCTGGGAATTCTGCTTTCGCTCGCTTTCGGTCCCACGATGAAGCCGGGCGCGTGGCTGCTGCGGATGGGCCTGCCGACCACCAACAGCCCACTAGCGTTTGTTGCGACCCAGTTCTATGTCAGCGTCGGCTACTATATAGTTGCCGCCCGTGCCGCGCTGGCCGCAGTGCCCAGCGACCTGGAAAAAACCGCCGCGCTGCTTGGATTGCGTCCGTCCCAGGTATTTCACCGTGTAACTTTTCCGCTCGCGCGATTGGGCTTTGCCGCAGCGTTGAGCCTTGCGTGGGTGCGCGCGTTGGGAGAGTTTGGCGCGGTGATGGTCACCGCCTATTATCCGAGCGGCATGCCGGTGCAGATATGGATTAATCTTCAGGACGCCGGGATGCCGGCGGTGATGCCGTTGCTGGTCGTGTTCCTGCTCACCGCGATGCCGCTCCCGTGGGTGATCCATCTGCTCGCACAGAGGCGCCAGACCGATGCCGACGCTTGACGCGCATATCGTAAAGCGGCGGCGCGAGCTGCTGGTGGATGTCCGCCTGCATCTGGAGCAGGGGGAGCGGCTCGCACTGTTTGGTGCTTCGGGCGCGGGCAAGAGCACAGTGCTCTCATGTCTGGCCGGAATCGAAAATCCCGATGTCGGCCGGATTCACTTTGGCGACACGGTCTTCTTTGCGCCGAACCTGCCACTTTACCAACGCCCGCTCGCATACCTGACGCAAAGCGATTCGCTGTTTCCACATCTGACCGTGGCCGACAACGTGTGCTTCGGATTGCGAGGGCACGAAAATAACGGCGCAAGCCTGTGGGTCGAGGAACTCAAGCACCGTCTCGCGCTCGGCCCATTATGGAACGAATCGGCGCGGCGAATTTCCGGCGGCCAGGCGCGCCGGGTCGCCTTGGCGCGGATGCTCGCGCGACGCCCACCGCTGGTTCTGCTCGACGAGCCGTTTACCGTGCTCGACCGCCCCACTATAAGTGAACTCGTCGACGCGATCCTTCAATGGCAGCGCGAGCTGGGCTTCACGCTCATCGTCGTCGACCATCGCGCCGACATCCTCGAGCGGCTCTGCACGCGCGCGGCAGCGATCGAAGGCGGCCGCATCGTTCAGGAGGGCACGTGGTTGGAGCTCGCGGCCGCGCCGGCAACGCCAATGCTGGCGCGCCTTTTGTCGGCCTGATTTTGAACCGGCCGCTTCCTCGCGATCAGTCTTCGACGATTTGCGGGGGCTTGAAACTTCCGTTCTCGTATTCGAGCAGCACGATTCCGCAGTTGGGCGGCACGTGCGCGCTTTCCCAATGTCCGACCAGATGCGCCCAGCAAGTCAGCATCACGCCGCCATGGCTGACCACGACCAATTCGCTGTCGCCGGCGCGCACGGCCAGCCGCTGCAGGATTGGCGCGACTCGCACGCGCACGTCCTCGTAGCTCTCGCCACCCTCGGGGCGCCATAGCCAGGTCTTTTCGGTTTCGAACGTCGGATCGTCGCGCACCGCGTCGTAAGGCTGCCCGCGCAGGTAACCGAAATGACGCTCGTAAATCCCAGGCTCGACCTCGACCGGCAGGCGCATCGCGGCGGCGATGATCTCGCCGGTCTCGCGCGCCCGCGCGTAAGGGCTGGTGATGACGATGCGTGGATGGAACATCCGCGCGATATGGCGCGCCGCCTGCGCGGCCTGCTCGCGGCCCAAGTCGGTCAACGGCGCATCGGGGGTGGTGGTGAAACGGCGCTCGCGATTGCCCTCGCTCTCGCCGTGGCGAACCATTATCAGCCTGCCCATCGCAAACGCACGGCCTCTCTCTCTTGAGGTTGGTTGAGGTTCATCGATCAGGTTTTTTTGCCGCTATCCTCTGGATTGGTGAATGCCCGGCGCAAATTCAAAAACGGCTCGAACAGATCCATCGGAATCGGAAAGACCGTGGTCGAATTGTTCTCGGACGCGATCTCCTTGAGCGTCTGCAGATAGCGCAGCTGCAGCGTCACCGGGCTCTTGCTCATGATCTCGGCGGCCTCGGCAAGGCGCTGCGCGGCCTGGAACTCGCCCTCCGCCGCGATCACCTTGGCCCGCCGTTCGCGCTCGGCCTCGGCCTGGGCCGCGATTGCGCGCTGCATGTCCTGCGGCAAATCGATGTTCTTGAGTTCGACCAGCGTGACCTTGACGCCCCACGGTTCGGTCTGCGCGTCGACGATCTCCTGGATGCGCGCGTTGAGCTTGTCGCGCTGGGCCAGCAACTCGTCAAGTTCGGTCTGGCCACCCACCGAGCGCAGCGTGGTTTGCGCAAGCTGCGTGGTGGCAAAAAGATAATTCGCCACCTCGGTCACGGCGCGCGAGGGATCCAGCACGCGGAAATAGAGCACCGCGCTCACCTTTATAGATACGTTGTCGCGGGTGATCACGTCCTGGGGCGCGATGTCGAGCGTCACCACCCGTAGATCGATCCGCACCGCGCGTTCGAGGATTGGGATAACGAAAATCATGCCCGGGCCGCGAAACGGAGTGAGCCGGCCCAGGCGAAAGACCACCGCGCGCTCGTACTCGTTGAGCACCTTGAGTCCGCTCAGCAGGATCAGCACGCCGAACACAATGATTATTCCGATTGCCGGTCCCATAGGCCCCTTTTTTGTACCACGGACGCCGTCGCCCGCCGCTTTGCATAGGTTTGAAAAAGCCGCGTTACGATTCGCCGCGCACCTCGATCTCCAGCCCGTGCACTGCGACGATGCGCGCGCGCGCGCCGACGCCCAGCGCCTGGCTGCTTGCCGCGCGCCAGTGTTCGCCATGCACGAATACCCGCCCCGGCGCGCCCGGCGCAATTGCCTCGCGCACCTCGCCGACTTCGCCGATCATTCCTTCGCGACCGGTCGTCGCACGCCTATGCCGCTCGGTGAGAATGATCCAGCCCAGGCCCAGGATGATCGCGCTCATCGCGATCGCCGCACCAGCGATCATACCGCGGTTAACCTCGAGGTTGGTCTGCGAGCTGTCGATCAGAAACAGCGAGCCCATCACGAACGCGATCACTCCGCCGATGCCGAGCACCCCGTAGCTGGTAACGAAAGCTTCGGCGATCAGCATCCCGATCCCCAGCATCAGAAGCAAAAGGCCGGTCAGATTGATCGGCAGGACCTCGAACGAGCCGAGCGCCAGCAGCAGGCAAATCGCGCCCACCACACCTGGCAGGTAGAAGCCCGGATGGCCGAACTCGAAATAGATCCCGACAATCCCGGCCAGCATCAGCAAGTACACGATGTTCGGGTCGGCCAGCACATTGAGCAACGCCTGCCCCATCGTCATACGCAAGCGGTGAATCGCGGCGCCGGCCAGTTCGAGTTTCACCGTCGTGCGGCCGCCGTTGACTTTGACCTCGCGTCCCGAAGCCTGCAGCAGCAGGCTGCGCAGGTCGGGCGCGACGATGTCGATCACGCGGCGCTTGAGCGCCTCGGCCTCGCTAATGGCGGAGCTTTCGCGCACCGCCTGCTCGACCCATTGCTCGTTGCGGCCGCGCTCGCGCGCGATACTGCCGGCGAACGAGGCGGTGAAGTTTTCGATCTTCTTGCCCACCACGCCTTTGATCTCGCTCCCGCCCTCGCCCACCGGATGCGCCGCGCCGATCGTGGTCCCGGGCGCCATCGCGGCAACCGCGGCCGCTTCTGTGATAAAGGTCCCGGCCGATGCCGCGCTCGCTCCCGAGGGCGACACATAAACGATCGTGGGGATGGGCGCGTTGAGCAGATCCTTGACGATGCGCTGGGCGGAGCCTAGCAGGCCGCCGGGCGTGTCGAGTTCGATCACCAGCGCGCTGGCGTGGTGTGCGCTGGCGTAGGCGATCCCATCCTCGATAAACCCGGCGACCGCGGGATTGATCGATCCGTCGACCCTAGTCAGGCAAACCCACGGTGTTGCTGCGACAGCCGCCCTGGCGGGAACCACCGCGGGCGTCGCGGCCGCACTGTTTGCGGCGTCCTCGTGATCCGCCGCCGCAATGGCGACACCGCCGAGCGCGAGCGCGCACAAAATCGCGAATGCGCACGCCGCGGACGCGCCGATGGCGACGCGCGCTCTCACGTCATTAGTCTCATCGCGCGCCGCCGCGCGCCGGTATCTCGATCCCGAGGACCTTCATCACTTCCTGTATATCCTGCCACACCCATCGTTTTTCGCCCGGGCTGCGGAGCAGGTATGCCGGATGGAACGTCGGCATCAGCTTGACCCCGCGCACTTCGTGCCAGTTGCCGCGCAGCCGACTGATTGGCGTCTTGACCTTGAGCAGCGCCTGCACCGCAAAAGTGCCGAGAGCGACGATCGCGCGCGGGCGCACGAGATCGATCTGGCGCATCAGGAACGGCTCGCATGCCGCGACCTCGTCGGGCTCGGGATTGCGATTGTCGGGCGGGCGGCACTTGATGACGTTGCAGATATAGACGTCGGAGCGCTTGAGCCCCATCCCGCGCTCGATGATGTCGGTCAGGAGCTGGCCGGCACGGCCGACGAACGGCTCGCCGCGCGCGTCCTCGTCGGCGCCTGGCGCCTCGCCGACGAACATCAGGTCGGCGTCGGGATTTCCGACGCCGAACACCAGATGCGTGCGCAACGGCGCAAGCTTGCACCGTTTGCAATCGCCGATGAACGCGCTCAGCGCTTCCAGCGACGCGGTCTTCTCCAGGCCTGGATAGCGCGAGAGCAATTCGCTCGGCGGCGGAGTTGAGTCGGGCGATGAAGCGGCGGCGGCGCGGGCCGATGCACCGTCGGGCGCGGACGGCCTGGCGGCGGATGCCGCCGGCTTCGCACCGACCGCGCCCGGGCTGGGAGCGGCAGTGCGCGGCGTCGTTGAAGGCAGCCCCTCCAGCCCTTCTTCGGCGAGTTGCTCCAGGTAATCGCGGACCGAATCGAGCATCAGGCGGCGCTGCTCTGGCGCGCTCAGGTCGCGGCTCATAACATCAAGCCAGCGCCCGGGGCCGCAAAGGCAGGCGCGGTTATGATTATCGCCAGTGTAATCGCCTTCATAATCGGCTTCATCGCGCTCAGCGCTGCGCCCGCTTTCGCATGGGGGCCAATCACTCATATTGCACTAGGAGTGCAAGTGCTTGGGAGCGTTAGCACCCTCGAACAACCGCTTCAAGCCATCCTACTCTCGATGCCCGACGCTTTCCTCTACGGCTCGCTCGCCCCCGACATCGTGCAGGGCCGCCGCTTCCAGAGCCGTCTGCGGCGCCATTCGCATAATTGGGCGACCGGCTTCGGGCTGCTCAGCGCCGCGCGCGGCAGCGAAGAGCAGGCTTTCGCGCTCGGCTACCTGGCCCATCTCGGCGCCGACGTCGTCGCACACAATTTCTACCTGCCGACGCGCTGGATCGGGCGTTTCAACTCCGCGATCGCGAGCCATATCCTGAGCGAGGCGCGTTTCGATTCGATGCATGACGCCGTACATCGCGAGACGCTGGTCCGGCTGATGGCGATCGACTTCAGCGCGCTCGACACCAAGTTGAGCCGCCAGATCGATTCTCCGCTGCTACCCTTCCGCGCGCAAAAACGCATCTTCGAAGGTGGGCTACGCCGGATTCGTCAGTGGAACCGCGTCATCCTTGCGATCGGACGGGTTAAAGCGGCCGATCGCCAGGACGCCGAGGTCTTCTGCTCGGCCTCCTGCTCAGCGATCGACGGGGTGATGCACGACGGCGACGAGGCCCCTGCCTGCCGGTTCGATCCGATGGGTCAGCGGGCGCTACGCAACGCCCAGCGCGCGCGCCGCACACTGCAGCGCCTTGCGCGGATGGGCCCGGAGACCAACCGCGCGGCACGCCAGCTGGCCAACGCGACCGTCCAGGAACTGCGATCGCATCTGAGCCAGGTGCCGTTCGGAGGCCCGCCGAAGCCGTCCTGAGCGTCTGAACTTTCTCAATTTCCTGCCTCTTTCAGAATGCACTGATAGACACGAGCACGCGCGGGCTTGTGATACGCGCGCTATCGGTGTTATCACGGCGACGCCGGCGCGATCGCGGTAGGGGAACCCAAAATGGAAAGCAGCGACAAGCAGATGCCTAACATGTTGTCCGGCGTGCGCGTGCTGGACTTTACGCAGTATCTCGCGGGCCCGACGGTAACGCGCTTCATGGCCGAGATGGGTGCCGAGATCGTCAAGGTCGAGCAGGCGCCGATGGGCGATCCGGCGCGCCTGCTGCCCGCAGTGCGCAACGGACGGAGCGCCTACTTCGTCCAGCAGAATCGCGGCAAGCAGAGCCTCTGCCTGGACTTCGCCAAGCCCGAGTCAATCGCGCTGTTGCGCGAGCTGGCGAAAAAAGCCGACGTCGTGGTCGAGAACTACGGGCCGGGCGTGATGGAAAAGCGCGGCCTCGATTACGCCTCGCTCTCCAAGCTCAACCCGCACCTCATCATGGCCTCTATCTCGGCCTTCGGACGCACCGGGCCGCTCTCGCATAAGGTCGGCTACGACTTCATCGCGCAGGCCTTCTCGGGGCTGATGCACATGACGGGCGATCCGAATGGGCCACCGATGTTCGTCGGATTAGGCATCGGCGACCAGAACAGCGGCGTGCACGCGTTCTCGGCCATCGGCTTCGCGCTCTTTTATCGCGAGCGCACGGGCATCGGGCAATACATCGACATCGCGATGGTCGACGCGCTCTACCACATGCACGAAGTGAACATCCAGGTATGGGCCACCACCAACGGCGAGTACGTGCCCAAGCGGATGGGCTCGCAGCATGAGCTGGTAAGTCCGTGCGGCTCGTTCAAAGGACCCGAGGGCTACATCGTGGTCCTGGTGCTCGACCGGCAATGGCCGTCGATGGCCCGTGCGATGGGCCGTCCGGAGCTGATCGAAGACCCGCGCTTCGCCACGATGCGCGACCGCGCGAAAAACCGCTTCGAACTCGCCGCGATCGTCGAGCAGTGGATGCAGGCGCAACCTTCCAACGAGGCGGTGCTGAAAATTCTCGAAGAGCATCGCGTCGCAGCGGCGCCGGTGATGTCGGTAGTAGATACGGTGACCCATCCGCACTTCAAGGCGCGCAACATGATTCGCACCGTGCCCGATCCGATCCTTGGCGAAGTCATGATTCCTGGCTTCCCGCTGAAGTTCTCGGCCTTCCCCAAGGCGCTGGAGATCACGGCGCCTCTTCTGGGCGAGCATGGAGCCGAAATTTTGCACGAACAACTCGGCATGAGCGACGCCGAGATCGCGGAACTGCGGAGCCAGGGCGTGCTGCACTCGGAGAATAAGTAGAGCTGCAACCGGCGCGCCGCGAGGGCGGCACGCTCGTTGACATTTGTCGCGAACTGGCGAAGCTAAGCGATCGCGACTTAACCCTCAGGAGCAAAAGTGATGCAGGAGGAAAAATCATGAAGGTCGGTTATTTTCCGTGTACCCAGGACCCGCCCAACGGCGCCAACATCGGAGGCGTCCTGCGCGAGGCGATCGTCGAGGCGCAGGTTGCGGAAGAGAGCGGTTTCGACAGCTGCCTGTTCAGCGAACACCATCAGCAGGAAGACTGCTACATCCCCAACGTCATCCTGATGGCCGGGATGGTCGGAGTATGCACCAAGAAGATCAAAGTGGGCACCTGCGTCACGCTGATTCCGCTATGGCATCCGGTGCACGCGGCCGAAGACGCCGCGATCGTCGATCAGATAACCGGCGGCCGTATGATCCTGAGCGTTGGGGTGGGCTACCAGGACCGCGACTTCGAGGCCTTTGGTCTTTCGATCAAGGAACGCGCCGGACGCAGCGAGGAAGGCGTCGAAGTGCTCAAGAAATGCTGGGGGCAGGAGCGTTTCACCCATCACGGCAAGTTCTACAACCTGGACAATGTGATGATCACGCCCAAGCCGCTCCAAAAGCCGCGCCCGCCGATCTGGATGGCCGCGTGGAGCGACGTCGGGATCAAACGCGTCGCACGGATTTCCGACGCATGGATCACCTCGCCGCTCGAGCATGTGAAGGTAATCAAGCGCTTCGCCGATCTCTATCGCTCCGAGTGCAAGAAACACGGCAAGAAGCCCTACCTGGTGCTGATGCGCGACATGCTGGTGTCGGACTCGATGGATTCGGCGCGGCGCGCGAGCGAACCGCTGATGTACACGCACAAGTTCTACTACCGCAACAACGGCTATGCGCCGGATGAAGTGATCGACAAGGTCAAGTCGGAAGATGACTGGACCTTCGACGTCGCGTCGCCCAACCGATTAATCGTCGGATCGCCCAAGGACTGCCTCGCGCAACTGCAGATGTGGCAGGAAGAAGTGCAACCGGACTACCTGGTCCTGCGCATGCGGCATCCGGGCGGCCCCTCGCATGAAAAAACCAAAGAGGCTATCCGCATCTTCGGCAAGGAGATCGGTCCGAAGCTCTGAGTCGGAGCCGCGATGAATCCAGCGGGGGCCGGCGCCGCGGCGTCATCGCCACGGCACCCGCCCCCGCGTTTTTTCTGATTGCAGTGCGGAACTGACCGAAGAGATGCGGTTAGCGGACCGCGCGCAGCGTGCGACGCCCGGATTTCGCCGTGCGCAACGCGAGCAGGCGATCGAGGATCACGTCGGCAACTTCGTCCTTGCTGAGCTTGGGATGCTCGATCGCGCGACCGTCGTCGCCGATGATAGTCACGACGTTGGTGTCGACGGCGAAGCCGGCGTCGCTTCGCGATACGTCGTTGGCGACGATGAAGTCGAGGCGCTTGCGCCGCAGCTTGTCGGCGGCGTTTTCCTCCAGCCCCTGGGTCTCGGCGGCGAAGCCGATCACGATGCGCGAACCCTTGCGCGCGCTCAGCCGCGGCATCTCGTCCGCGATTCCCTCAAGTTCGAGTGTCATCCCGCGCGCGTTTTTCTTGATCTTGTGCGGCGCCTGATGCGCCGGACGAAAATCCGCCACCGCCGCCGCCATCACCAATGCCGTGCTCCACGGAAAATTGCGCGCAGTCGCATTCAGCATCTCGGCCGCGCTGATGGTGTCGATCCGTTCGGCGCCGTATGGCGTGCTCAGCGGCGACGGCCCTGCGATCAGCCGTACGCTCGCGCCGCGCCGCCACGCCGCGCGCGCGATCGCGAAGCCCATCTTGCCCGTCGATCGGTTCGAGACGAAGCGCACCGGATCGATCATCTCCTGCGTCGGCCCGGCCGTCACCAGGATGCGCTCCGCCGCGAGGTCATGCGGCGAGAGCATCCGCTCGACCTCCTCAACAATCGCCGCAGGGTCCGGCAGCCGACCCTTGCCCTGGTAGCCGCACGCGAGATCGCCCGAGGCGGGCTCGATAACCGTCACGCCGCGCGCGCGCAGCCGCGCGAGGTTCTCGACCACGGTCGGATGCGCGTACATGTGCACGTTCATCGCGGGCGCGAACGCCACGGGACACTGCGCGGCGAGCAGCACCGTGGTCACGATATCGTCGGCGATCCCGACCGCGGCCTTGGCGATAACGTCGGCGCTCGCGGGCGCGATTACGATCGCGTCGGCAGTATCGGCGAGCCGGATATGCCCGATCTCGGATTCCTCGGTGAGGCTGAAGGTGTCGGTCGCGACCGGATTGGCGCTGAGCGTCTGCATCGTCAGCGGAGCGATGAACTCGGCCGCGTTGCGCGACATCATCACGCGCACCCGCGCCTGTTGCGCGGTCAGCAATCGTACCAGCTCGGCGGCCTTGTACGCGGCGATTCCGCCACATACGCCTACCACGATCGTCTTGTCCTTTAGCACGCCCATCGTAGAGCCAATTCTATGGCGTCGGCGGGAGGTGGAGAAAGGGCTTCGTGAGTACCGCGTCGCGCATCTATTCTATGAACGCGCTTGCGGGCCTATGAATGCGCTTATGGACGCGTCCCGAAATAAACCGCGAAGCGCCATTGTTTGAACGCGCAATCGACCTCGGCGAAGCCCGCCGCGCGCATCCATTCAAGCTGATCGGTAAGCGTCGCGCATCGGTCGTGCCGCATCCGATCGACCGCACGCTCATACTCAAGGCGATCTAGGCCAGAGCCCAGTACCTGCCCGTCCCACAACCGCCGGTAGCGCGCTTCGGCCGCCGGCGTGGGTCCTAGCACCTGCTCGGCGTTGACGAACAGGCCCGCGGGGCGCAGCGCCTCGAAGACTCGCGCAAAGAGCGAGCGCTTGGCGCCGTCGTCCAGGTGATGGATCGATAGCGCCGAGATCACCAGGTCCCACGGACCGCCGAGGCTGCCTTGGGTATAGTCGCGCATCTCGAAGCTGACGTTTGAGCCCGCGGCGCCGGCGAATCGCTGCCGCGCCTGCGCAAGCATCGCATCGGACACGTCAACTAGATGCAATCGCGCGTGCGGCAGACGGCCGAGCACCATCGCGGAGAAGAGCCCGGTGCCCGCGCCGAGATCAAGCACCTCGAGCGTCGCGGACGTACGCGCGCCGGCCCAATCGCCGATTACGTCTAGCGCGCTGCCATAGAAACCGTCGAAGCATGGAACGAGGTTGCGCCGCACGGCATCGTAGCCTTGGGCGCCGAGGCTGAAGAGCTGTCCTATCGCGTTGCTGGAACCGGACATCGGCTGCAATGCGGGCTGCGCTGCGGTTTGCGGCTGCCGTTCCGATCGTTGTCCGGCCGCCAAGTCGGAGGTGCCGTTAGCGTTCGATCTCGCCGCTGATGAACTTCTCGACCCGTTCGCGGGCGATATCGTCAGGAATCTGGCGCGGCGGATGCTTCATCGTGTAGGCCGCGATCGAGTAGAGCGGTCCGCCAATCTTGCGGTCGCGCGCAAGCCGCAGGCATCGAATGGCATCGATCACCACGCCGCCCGAGTTGGGCGAATCCTGCACCGACATCCTGAGTTCGAGCTCGATCGGAATTCCGGCGAAGCCCTCGCCCTCGATCCGCAGAAAGCAGACCTTGTTGTCGTGCTGCCAGGCGACGTAGTCCGACGGCCCGATATGCACGTCGGCGTCGGGCATCCGCTCGGGCATCACGCTCTGCACGGCCTCGGTCTTGGACTTGCGCTTGGAGCCCAGGCGCGAGCGGTCGAGCATGTTGAGGAAGTCGGTGTTGCCGCCGGTGTTGAGCTGGTAGGTGTGGCGCACCTTGATCCCGCGGTCGGCGAACAGCTTCATGATAGTGCGATGCAGGATGGTCGAGCCGAGTTGCGACTTAACATCGTCGCCGACCACCGGAATCTTGCGCTCGGTGAACTCGGCCGCCCATTTCTCGTTCGACACAATGAACACCGGCATGCAGTTGAGCAGGCTGACTCCCGTCGCCAGACAGGCGCGGGCGTACCGCTCGACCGCCTTCTGGCTGCCCACGGGCAGGTAGCACAGCATCACTTCGGCGCCGCTCTCGCGCAGGCGGCGCTCGATGTCGACCGGCTTTTCGTCGGCCGGCAGGAAGCTGCACTCGGGCGGATACTGCGCCATGTGCTCGGCAACGCCGTCATGGATCTCGCCCATGTCGACGGTGACGCCGTACTTGGGCAGGTCGCGCCAGATAGTGATGGTATTGTTGGGGAGCGCGAAGCAGGCGTCCTCCAGCGGCCGGCCGACCTTGCGCGAATCGATATCGAACGCGCAGGCGACCTCGATATCGCCCGGCTTGTAGCCGGCGAGGTCGTAGTGCATCAGGCCGATGGGGTTGCACTGCGCCCTGGCCGGGGCATGCTGATAGAACTCAATGCCCTGGAGGAGAGAGGATGCGCAGTTGCCCACTCCGACGATCGCTACTCGAATCTTCGCCATATTCCTCTTCTCAACTCACCGCCCCGTTTTCCACGTATCGCGCAAATGCTGTTAAGGCGCGTCCATCTCGGCCGCCCCCGTAAGATAAGTGGAACTGATAATGCCTTGTGGTTTTTATCGGAGCGCGGCAGCAAAGTAAATTGGCCCGGAGGCGGTTGTTCACAGAGTCCCGGAACGACCTAGTTCGACGACCGCCTCAGCATGTTCGATCCGAGACTATCGGCGCCTGTCGATGGGAGCAAGGGCGGCAGCATAAGTTAAACAACGCTCGGTGGCGCTAATTCCACCTAATCCTTGGGCATCGCCGCCAGCACGCCGCGCGCAAGCTCCATGAAGGCGCGGCTCGCGGGATGCTCGGGGTCCTTCAGCACGATCGGCATCCCCGCGTCGCCCGCCTCGCGCACCTCGACGTGGATGGGAATCTGCGTCAGCACCCGCGTGCCCTCCTCCATCGCGAGCTTCGCCCCGCCGCCCGCGCCGAACAACTCGTCGCGCTCGCCGCAATCGGGGCAGACGAAATAGCTCATGTTCTCGACCACGCCGATAACCGGGCAGTGCAACTGATGGAGCATCCGCGCCGCCCGCGTCGCGTCGAGCAGCGCCACGTCCTGCGGCGTGGTGACGATGACCGCGCCGTCGAGCGCGACCTGCTGTGCGAGCGTGAGTTGCGCATCGCCGGTGCCGGGCGGCAGATCGACGATCAAAAAATCCTGCGTGCCCCATAGCGTGTCCTTGAGAAACTGGCGCACAGCGCCCATCACCATCGGGCCGCGCCAGATGACCGGCGACTTGTCGGTCAGGAAAAAACCCATCGAGATTAGTTTCACGCCGTAGCGCTCGACCGGGTAGAAATTCTGGCCGCCAGCCCCGCGCGGCCGCTCCTCTTCCACTCCGAACATCATCGGCACCGACGGTCCGTAAACGTCGGCGTCCATCAGTCCCACCGTCATCCCGAGCTGCTTGAGGGCCATCGCGAGGTTCACCGCGACCGTCGATTTGCCCACTCCGCCCTTGCCGCTCAGCACCGCGACCACGTAGCGCGTGCCCTCCAGGCGCACCCGCCCGGTTTTCTCGCCCAGCTCGGCCTCGAGCTTGCGCAGCTTGAGTTCGACCCGCGCGGCGCCGAGATCGCGCTTGAGCGTCGCGCTGATCGCGCCCGCCAGATCATGCATCACGCGGTCGCTTTCGCTCACCTGCCGCACGATCACGGCGAAGCCGCCGGCGGACTCCAGCGGCTCGACCGCCTCGATAATTCCGAGCGAAACGACGTCGGTCGCATAGCCGGGATAGCTCACCCGACCAAGCGCCTCGAGCACAGAGTCAACGGTTATTTGCCTGGCCACGCGAAGGATTATTTCAGAAGCTGCGCCGCGCGCGAAGCGGCATTCAACGCTCGATGCCGGTCGCGCGCTTGCTCCGCCTGCGATAGTTGAACCCGATGGCGACACTGCGATGGCGCGAACGGGTACAGACTGGTCCTACATTGTTTTGAGAACAACGGGAGCCCTGGACCCATGAGTGAAACTAATGAAACACCCTTGAAGCTTGCCGGGCGCGCATTGCCGGCGGTTGGCGCGAACGCACGGTAGACGTTGGTCACCGACCATAATCTGGACCAGTTGATCGCTAACGCGAAGACCCCGACAGACCACGAAGCGATCCTTACATTTTACGACAACGCAGGTGTGCAAGCGGCAGACCATGTAAAGCCACATCGCTCAACTCACAAGGCCTGCGAAACGTCCAAAGTGAAGCCAAGCCAACCGCATGGCGTACCATTGCGATGAGTTCGCAAAGAGCTCTCCGCGCGCTGTTACACTGGTCGCGTCAGCATCGATACGACCTGCCCGGTCTACTAGATCTCGAAATTGGTCAACAGAAGATTGCGGCGGCCGACAGACTCGGCCGCCGCAACTTCTTTTTTCAGAAGTCACCGACCGGCGACGGGATTTTTCGGCTGTTTAGTGCCGATTACGAAGTAAGCGATACGAGCCGCGCAGCTATTCCGGAGTGCGTTCGACGAATTCGATCCGATTGCCGAAGCGGTCGCGCACGAAAAATCGCTCCTGGCCGGGAAAGCGGTTGCCCGCGATGATTTCGGCTCCCGCCTCGACGAGCCGCTCGCGTAGCCCTTCCAGATTCGCGACACGAAACGCCGGATGGCGCCTTGAGACGCGGTTCTCCGCCGTCGCGCCGGCGCCGGTGATGATATGCAACTGCTGATGCGGACCGCATCGGAGCCATGCTCCGGGGCGCCCGTTGTCGGTGTGGGCGGGACGGTCGAGCGGCTCGAGGCCGAGTATGTCGACGTAAAAATGGAGCGCGTCGCGCAGCGCGTCCTCGCCGTCGTCAATCTGGATCGTGACGTGATCGAGTCCGACGATAAAATTCATGGCGATATCTCTACGCGAAGCTTTTTTATTTCGATCATTTTCTTCTTCTGTCATTTTACTTCTTCGATCGTCTTACTTCTTCAGTCTTCGCCGCTCTTCGGTCATTTTTTTTCTTCGGCCATCTGAGCGCGGCCCTCCGCGCGTCTTCCAGCTAGGCTCCTTCTTCAGTCATCCCGAGCGAAGGCTGCTGGAGTTGAGGGACCTCGGATCCTTTTGCTTCGAGAGTCTCGTAAATGGTCGCCGGGAAAGATCGGGGGGTCCGTCGACTCGCGCTACGCTCGCTCAGGATGACAACAGAAGAGAGGATCGGCGAAGGAGACTGTCGCATCGGTTCGCAATGAAGCGCCGCCGGCGATTACGAGCGGAGGAGCGCGCGAAATCCTTCGACTGCAAGCTCGCGGACTCGCTTCACTCAGGATGACTCACGGAGCGAGCATCGGTGAGCCAGCGCGCACCGCTTATGCGCGGCGCAGGTCCTGAATCACCTCGCGCACCACGCCGCGCTCGCGCTCGCCGCGGATCGGAATTTCAAAGTCCAACCGGTTGACGCCGGCAAAGCGTTTCTTCATCACCGCCGCGATATCGCGCCAGGTGCCGACCGCGGCGAACGCATGCACCATCTCCTCGCTCACCAGCTTGGGCATCTCGCTCCACTTCTTCTGCACGGAAAGCCGATGAAGCTGCTCGGCCCGGTCGGCCCATCCGTCAAGCTCGAAGCTCGCGCGGTACGATCGCGTCGAGCCGTAAAACGCGATCGTCTCCTTCATCTTCTCGACCGCGCGCGCCAGTGAATCGGCGTCTGGCGCCGTGCAGAGAAACCCGCCCCCGGAAATCTGAAAACTCTCCCACTCGACGGCCGGCCGTCCCGATTTCGCGAAACCCTTGCGCAGGTTGGGAAACGCTATTTCGTCCAGGTAACGGCGCGTGCAGATACCGTGCAGGCGGACGCCGTCGCATACTTCGCCCGCGACTTGCAGCATGTGCTCCTGCACCGCGGCGATCAGCACCGGGATGTGCGGATGCCTGAGCGGAGGCGGCGCGAAGTTCGGCGTCATCAGCGAGAGATTGTAGTGCTCGCTTTGAAAATCCAGCGGCGCGCCAGTTTGACCAGTCTGCCAAGTCTTCCAACACGCGCGCATCGCGCCGACGTAATCCTTCATCCGCTGCGCCGGTTTGGTGAACGGCATCCCAAAGCGCCGCGTGATATGGCCCTTCACCTGCGAACCCAGTCCGAGCACGAGCCGCCCTCCGCTCATCCGCTGGAGGTCCCACGCGGTGTATGCGGTTGCGACCGGACTCTTCGTAAACGCGAGGGCGATTCCGGTGCCGAGTTCGACCGTCGAAGGCTCCTGCGCCGCGACCGCGAGTATCAGATACGGATCGTGTTGCACCTCGACCGCGATCACCGTGTCGTAGCCGAGTGAGCCGGCTTCGCGCACTTGCTCACCGAGCGTTGCCCAGCTTGGCTCTGGCTTGCCGCCCGCGCCCATTTCCGGCGTATAGGCGGCGCCGAGATTCAGCATCCGCTCGACTTTGATTTTCGCCATGACGCTATGAACGCCTAACTATTGACCATTAACTATTAACTGTTAACTAGGTCGCGATCCCGGGCGCGGGGAAACGCCGGCACATCTCGGTCACCTCGCCGCTTATCCGCGCCAGTGCCGCTTCGTCGTCGGCGTGCGCGATCGCCTGATCGATCCATCGCGCGATCTGACGCATCTCGCCCTCGCCCATCCCGCGCGAAGTCACGGCCGGTGTGCCCAGACGCAAGCCGCTGGGGCTGAAGGGCTTTCGCGGATCGTAGGGCACGGTGTTGTAGTTGCAGACGATTCCCGCGCGGTCGAGCGCCTGCGCGCCCTTCTTTCCGATCACTTTTTTGTTCGTGAGATCGATCAGGATGAGATGGTTGTCGGTTCCGCCCGAAACCAGGTTGAATCCGTGCGCGAGCAACTCCTCGGCCATCGCCTTGGCATTGCGCACGATCTGACGGCCGTATTCCTTGAAGGCCGGCGTCGCCGCCTCCTTGAGCGCCACGCCGATCGCCGCGGTGGTGTGATTATGCGGGCCGCCCTGCAGGCCGGGGAAAACCGCCTTGTCGATTTTCTCGGCGAATTCGTTGCGGCACAGGATCATCGCGCCGCGCGGACCGCGGAGTGTCTTGTGCGTGGTCGTGGTAACGACGTCGGCGTAGGGCACGGCGTCGGGGTGCGCGCCGGCGACGATCAGTCCCGAGATGTGCGAGATGTCGGCCAGCATGAAGGCGCCGACCTCTTTGGCGATCTCGCCGAAAATCTTGAAGTCGAACTGGCGCGGATAGGCGGTCGCGCCGGTGACGATAATTTTCGGCCGCTCCTTCTTCGCCAGATCGCGCACCGCGTCGTAATCGATTCGCTGGCTCTCGCGATCGACCTGGTAATGCACCGCGCGCCAGAATATTCCGGTCGCGCTGACCGGCCATCCGTGGGTCAGATGGCCGCCGTGCGGCAGCGCCAGGCCCATCAAGGTGTCGCCCGGCTTGAGCAGCGCGAGGTAGACCGCGAGATTTGCCGGGGATCCCGAATAGGGCTGAACGTTGGCGTGCTCGGCGCCGAACAGCGTGCGGGCGCGTTCGGCCACGAGCGTTTCGATCTGGTCGATATAGCGCTGGCCCTCGTAGTAGCGGCGACCGGAGTAGCCTTCCGAGTATTTGTTGGTGAGGATCGAGCCGGTCGCCTCGAGTACCGCGCGCGAGACGTAGTTCTCCGAGGGGATGAGGCGCACGGAATCGATCTCGTAGCGCTCCTCGGCGCGGATCAGATCGTAAATCTCTGGATCGGTCTGCTTGAGCGCGTCCATTATTTTGCCGCCGTTGCGTTTTGCCGCCGTTGCACTTTGTGCGCCGTTGCGTCCTGGTTGCCGACTTAATGCAGATCCACCGGCGTCATCCGCTTGATCCACGCCCGGTAATTACCCTCGTAGCCGATCGCCCGCTGGCGCTCGCGCACCCGGCGAATCACCTCGTCCACCTGCTGCGGCCCCAGGCCCGGCCGCGATTTCATCGCCTCGGCAATTCGCTCGCCCTGATGTTCGGCCTCCTTGCGTGCGCCCTCGGCCAGCGGCACGTCGTCGCCGTTGAGGCCCAGGTAGCTCTCGGCCACGTGAATACCGACGAAGGTGCCGCTTTCAAGCGAGTCCTTGATATTGCCCTTGCCGGTCAGCACGTTGCCCGCCGCATATACCGCCGTAGGGCCGTCGTCGAGCAGACCGACGCTCGCGTCGATATAGGCGTATACCTCGCCCTTGGTCGGGATGCCGGGTATTTGCTCGGGGATACTGCCGATGGAACTGATGGTGAGCGGCGCGCGCACGGGCGACGCCGAGTCGGGGATCGTACGCACCTGTCCGTCGGCGACCTCGGTGCGGCTCATTTGCAGGCCGACCATTTGACCGTCTTCGACGATAAGTCCGGTCGGCACGCGCAGCGGCTCGAACTCGAAGAGGTACTTGCGCTGGGCCTTCTCCAGGATTTTGGCGCGCGCCGCGCGCATTGCCTCCGCCCGCTTGGGCGGTGCGTCGGGCGCGATATCGGAAAGCGGCATGTCGAGCACGCGGCGTCGATAGTAGAGCTTGCACGGCGTGACGCCGAGGTCGGCATACTTGAGCCCGCGCGCGGCGAGCACTGGCTCGAGACCTTCGCGCTCCAGCCGCAGCATGTCCTCCTCGATGCCGCGGGCGCGCAACGCCTTGAGCGCGGTCTCGATCTGGAGCACCTTGACCACGTCGATCGAGGCGAGGCCGCCGCCGATCACCATCGCGCCGGGCGCCAGGTCGAAGCGCGGTCCGTCGTAGGCCTTCTCGGGGTAGTGGTTGAACCAGTAAATCAGCCGGTTCTGATAGACGAGGCCGCGATCGATGTACTGGTCGGCGCCTTCGACTGCGAGCGGGCGGTCACGCCAGGCGCCATGCGCCAGCACGACTGCGCTCAGGCCCCAGCGCTGGCGGAGATCGTCGTAGGTGATGTCGGCGCCCATGCGGGTGAGTGGGACGAACTCGATGTTGGGATGGTCGAGGCGGCGGTTTATCTCCTCGTACTCGTCGCGGCGCTGCTTGACGTGCCATCGCGGCAGCCCGTCCTCGATCTTGCCGTAGGGACGGGGGTTCTGCTCGATGACGACGACCTGCGCGCCGCGCTTGGCCAGGATGAGGGCGATTTCAGCGCCCGCGGTGGCGGCGCCAACCACCGCGACGACGTGCCGCGGCGTTTCTCTGGTTATGGATTCCGTCATGGGGCGTGAATCTTAGCCTTGAGCGGCAGTGCGGTTAAAGAGCTGCGCGGGGGCCACGGCGCATCCGCTACAATTTTGTAACACAAGACGGCGGCGCGTATGAACCGGAGAAACGCGAACAATCAAACCGACGCGCGAAGCGGCGCCCGGCTTTCGTCTTGCGCGCGGCGAAGGCTCATGGTTGTCTGTTGGGTTGTCTGGACGACGTGGCGCTCGCCGCGCGGCTGCCAGGCTTGTCACAATGGCTACGAATAGTTCGACGGTTGCAAAGTGGGCGCTCTGGATAACGGTGGGCGTGATGTCCCTGCTCGCGGGATGTTACGTCGGATTTTGGGGTACCAGTGCTCATTGGAGCTCGGAGGACGCCGCCCTGGGCGAGGAACATGAGGTGAACTACTCCGCGCATGACACGTATATCCTTACCCAGGATGCGCTGCGCGGCGACGGCATCCTCTACGAGACCGGGCCCGACAATTCCCTGCAGACGCTATGGCGCAATGCCGACACCAAGGTCGGATTGATCCAGAACATGACCGGCGTGCAGCCCCGCTATCGCTACGAGATCCAGGTCACGCCCGAAGGCAGCCAGAAGAGCAAAGTCGTGGTCAACGTCCACACCGAGGGCATCCCGGACAACGAGATCGCCGACTACAAAGCCAGCAAGCGCTTCGCCCTGTTTGGCGAAATTGACGAGCTGGCGGCGAAGTACCCACCCGCCTCCAGCACGCCCGCCTCGGGCGGGGTAAATTTCACCCTTTTGCCTAACGAAGACCTCAAGGGGCTGGCCAAGCGCGTGACCGGCAGCGAGAGCAATTGGCAGCAGATCGCGAAGGATAACAGCCTCAAATCAGCCACTGACGTCACGCCGTTCCAGAGCATCTGGGTCGCCGGCAACCTGCTCAAACAGGCTCCGGACAAGGCCTCCGGGACTGCTAACGCCGGTTCGGCCGAATAGCGCCGTCGGCCGGCGGCGTGGCTCTCACAGTGGAATCGAACAGCGAGTGTCTAGGTCAGAAGCGCGCCGACAGATCAGTCGATGGACTGGAGGGGGGCGCTTTCGTCATATTCCGGGCACAATCCGGTGGGGCTGACGGCGGCAACCACGCTGAGGAACTGCTCGAAAGTCATCTGGAGGTTGAGAAACCCGCCCTGACAGAAAACCCATCCGTAGTAATCGAGGATTTCATCCGGAATCATCAGCGGCAGGCGTGGCAAACTGGAGACAATCGGAAAACGACGCGGCGAATCCAGATATGGCAAGCCCTCATCGTCCGCTCTGACTCCCTGTTCCATCACAATACTGGCCTCTCGCAGGGAGACGACATTGCTTTTGGTACCGCGAACCATCAATGGTGCCGCTCCTGATTTGCTCCCTAAACTCATGACATTATCTTATGCGGGTTTCAGGTCTTTGCCAAGCATGGGCGGCTCATCCAAACGGGTTCCAGCCGCAAGAAACGTGTCATATTGCGCGTGATCGTCATGCGCTAAGCAGCTGAAAAATAATGATTTCACACCTTCAAGCGATAATTCTGGGTGCCGTACAGGGCTTGGCGGAGTTCCTTCCAATTTCGAGTTCCGCCCATCTCGTTCTCGTACCGTGGCTCTTCAAATGGCAGGACCCGGGTCTCGCCTTCGATGTCGCGTTGCACCTGGGCACACTGCTGGCGCTGCTGATTTATTATCGTGAAGACTGGATCGCGATGGCGCGTTCGATAGCCGGAGGGCATCCCGCCGAGCGGCGTCTTCTGCAACTCCTGATCACGGCCTCGATACCCGGCGCAATCATTGGGCTGGCTTTCGAGAAACAGGCTGAGACAACTTTCCGTTCTCCTCTGCTGATCGCGATTGCGATGGCGATTCTGGCGATCCTCCTTTGGTGGTTCGACAAAGTCTCGCCTCAGAAGCGAACGATGAGCGAAATGACGTATTGGGATGCGCTGGCGATTGGCTTCAGCCAGGCGCTCGCCATCATACCCGGAGTGTCGCGTTCCGGAGCAACTATCACAATGGCGCGGGCGGTTCGGGTCGAACGCGGCGACTCAGCCAATTTCTCCTTCCTTATGGCGACGCCCATAATTGCGGGAGCCGGATTAATCGAAGCGCGCAAACTGTTCCATGAAGGCCTCGACCTGTCGGTCGCGCTCGGCTTCATTTCAGCCGCAGTCTTCGGACTCATCGCGATCGTTTTCCTGATTCGGTACGTGCGCACGCGCAACTATGTCGTGTTCGCGGTTTATCGGCTGGTGGTCGCAGCACTGGTCATTGCCGTTTTCTTCGCCCGTGGCTAAGGACGCGGGACGGCCATCGATTCCAAGCCCCCTATCGCCAGCCTGAGCGTCCGCTCCGTCGGGATCGCGATGGCGGCGCTATGCACGGTAGCAGCCGCCACTCAGCCCGCCCTGATACGCTTTGGCGCCACGCGCGCGAACCCGATGCTTTTCGCCGCCGGATGCCCGGTGGTCGCAACGCTTTGCGTCCTGCCGGTCGTCTATGCGCGTGGCGAACTGCCGATGCTGGTCGACCGGCGCTACCGGATGCGGCTGCTGACGCTCTCGATAATCGGGACGGTGGTGACGACCCTCACCCTCATCTTCGGTCTGCGCCGGATCGACGCGGTGGCTGGAACCCTATTGCTGCAGAGCGAGCCGGTTTACTCGCTTCTGCTAGCGACGCTGTTCGCCGGCGAGCGCCCAACGTCTCGCCAACTCATCGCGACCGCAATCATAGTCGTCGGTATCGCGTCTGCGGTCGGCGCCTCGAGCAGCTCCTATTCACCGGCGTGGGCTGCGATACTCGTCGCGGCGACGCCGCTGCTCTGGCAGACCTCCCACGTGCTGTCGCTGCCGGTGATGCCGCCCCTGTCGCCGCTGTGCATGACGGCCGCGCGTTACGGCTATGCCTCGATCGTGTTGACGCTGGCGCTGGCTGCGGTCAATCCGTATGCCGTGGTGCAGCTGCGCGAGCCGGTCGTGCTCGTAACGATCGTGGCGACCGGCGTCATCTGCTATTTCCTGGCCTCGTTGGCGTGGTACGCAGCGATCACCCGGCTCTCGCTGGCCTGGACGACCGCACTGGTCATCCCGGGCATCCCGCTGCTGTCGATACTCTGCGCGATTGTCTTCCTGGGCGAACGAGCAACCCTGCGCGACGTTATCGGAATACTCGTGTCGATCTGCGGCGTGTTGCTGCTGGTGCTCGGCGCCGAAGGGGCCCGCCGCACGCCGGCCAGTGCGGTCGAGGCGACAGAGGCGGCCGAGGCTATTCATCAGCCTATGAATTGATCTTGCAGCCATGAGCTGATCTGGCGATGAATCGATCTTGAGCCTTATGCGATCGAGCTTGCGCTCTACGACTTTGCACCGAACTGAAATCCTGTTCGCCTTTGTCAAAACGCCGCACGCGGCGGCGGTTTGACTAACGATTCCGCCTGGTCTTTATTTGCTCAGAAGTCATTTGCTCAGAAGCCGGCTGCACGGAAGTGCGCGGCTCACAGAACAAGGCGCGCCGCTCGATGCGGCGCCGGCCAACCCAGAGGAAATCGCGATGGCACGATTGGTGGAGCACGAACGCAACTCTCCCTATGAGATCCCCGAGGGTACTGAACTGCCGGTGTATATCTGCGCCTGCGGGCTCTCTAAGAACAAGCCGTTTTGCGACGGCTCGCATAAGCGCACCCGCGACGAAGAGGCGTCCGCGCTCTACTGCTACGACGAAGGCGCGCGAATCAAAGTCCAGAAGCAATACTGACGCCCGCCGCACCTCCGCCGCGGATGCGCCGCGGCTCGAATTGCCCACGGCGCTCCGGACCGCGAGTGGCGCACCGCCCTTTCGCGGCGCGTCCCTGCTTCGCGGCTGGCCGCGCGGCTGGCCCGCGCGGCCGGCCGCGAAACCCCAGCCGGACGGTCCGCATCGCGTGCCGCCCGCCCGCGCTTCGCGCGGGCGGGCGGCACGCGATGCTTCCGGCCGCCTGAATCTGTATCCTCACTGGGATGGATGATGCGGCCTCAAGCGCTACTCAGCCCGCGTTGACGCTCGATCCGCCGCTGTCCTCCGCGCCGACCGCCGCGCCGCACGCCGGCGCCCAGGACGGTGCTGGAGACGGCGGGCGCGGCCTCGCATGGTTCAGTGACCTCGCCGAGCCGCCATTGGCGCTTGGAGTCCTCAGCCTAGTAGGCGCGGCGCTCTTCCTGGTCAACCTCGGCGGCTACCCGTTCTATACCAAGGGCGAACCGCGCGAGGCGGTCACCGTCTTCAATATGCTCCACGGCGGCGGATTCGTCCTGCCACTGCGGGCGGGTATCGAGGTTCCCTCGAAGCCACTGCTGATGCACTGGCTGGCGGCAATCATCTCGATTCTCGCCGGCGGCGTCAGCGAGTGGACGGTACGGATGCCCTCGGCGCTGTTCGCGATTGGCGGGATGCTGGCGGCGTACCTTTACGTGCGCCGCCTGTTCGACGACCGTATCGGCTTTCTCGCGGCGCTTGTCCTGGGCACCACCGTGCAGTATCTGCAGGCCGGCAGCGGCGCGCGCGTCGACATGACGCTCACCTTCTTCCTCGAAATCGCATTCTTCGAGTTCATACTGATTGCCGAGGGACTGACCGCGCGCCGAATGACGCTTTACTTCGCGATCGCGATGGCCGTGCTAAGTAAGGGCCCGGTGGGTCTGGTCCTGCCGGGACTGGTCGCCCTGGTCTGGATCGCGGTCGAAGGCCGATGGAAACTGCTGGGCGAGTTGCGTCTTTTGCGCGGTGCTGCACTGGTCGCGCTGCTGGCCGGAGGATGGTACGTGGCTGCGGCGCTGACGGGCGGAATGCCTTTCGTGCACAAGCAATTGCTCGCCGAAAATTTCTTTCGCTTCGTACCCGCCGGCGGCTTCCATGAAGGCCACGCCCATCCTTTCTACTACATGGAAGGAGCGCTGATGGCGGGCTTCATGCCGTGGACGCCGCTACTCCTGATCGTTTTCGTGCAGGCGGCGCGCCGGCCGCGCCAGATGGATCCTCGCCTGTCGTACCTGATGGTGTGGTTCGTGGTAGTGTTGCTCTTCTACAATCTGCCGCAAAGTAAGCGCGGCGTTTACCTACTCGCACTTTATCCCGCGCTCGCCGCCCTGCTGGCAATCTACGTTGAGGCGGCCGCCCGCGTGTTGGACGTCTCGGGAAACTGGATTCGATGGCTTTCGCAGCTTGCCGCGGTGTTTTTTGCCATCGCGGGACTCGACGTGCTGCTTGGCCTGAGCCTGCTCGCCTTCGCCCCTCATGCGCTCGAACTGATTCTCAAGAATCTGGTCATCACCAACTACGATTTCGTTCCGCAACTGGAGCTTGCCGCGGCGGCCCATCCATTCGTCGGGATGGGGCTCGGAATTGCGATGATCGCGCTCGGCGTATTCGCCATCCGCGGCCGCCAAAGCGCCGAGCGGCTGTGTGTGACAGTGACCGGGGGGATGATTTGTATCTCGCTCGCGGCCAATATGTTTGTCGTGCCGGCGCTGGCTAACGCGCTCACGCTGGAGACCTTCACGCACGAGGCCATGAACCTGGTGGGAACGCGTACGGCCGGCTACATGGGAGCGCTCAACTATGACGTCGCATATTACAGCGGGCGTAACCTGCCGGTGGTGTCGATCTGGAGCGGGCCGCGGCCCGACTTTCTGATCGCCTGGCGAGAGGAATTTCTGCGGCTGCCGCCTGCGACGCGCGAGCAGTTTCGCGCCGTGCTGCTGAGCCATCCGACCGAACTCGACGGCTCGGGCGGGATGGTGTTACTGCGATGCGAGCCGGGCTTCGCGCCGGAAATCCCGGGGCCACCGGGAGTTGAGCCGCCGCCTAAAACCGAGCCGCCCGCATTCGACGTCTGAAGTTGCGCTCGACGGCGCGGGAAAATGAAAGTCTTTCGGGGCTTCTAACGCGCTTCCTGAGAAGTTGGGAATTTTTTTAGTGCAAGCAAGTCGGTCTGTTTGGGAAATACTCCTTACCGACTGACTGTCGCCAAATCTCTGGACCCGCAGTCTTCAAAGACCGCCGGCCCATCGCAGGATCACGTCTTTTCGAAATCGTCCGATCTTCGCTGACGCGCAACCTGGGATCTTGCCTTGCTTGATCATCTTGCGCAGTGTGGAGCAGTCGACTCGCAGCAGAACGGACGCTTCTTTCAAGGTCAGACTTTCGACATCGGCTTCCACCACGCTCATCACGGAGGCCTCACGATTCATGGCGCGTTGAGGGCGCGGCATCGTGTGATTCATGGCGATACTCCTTGAGCCATACATACCTATTGGCACACCCGCAACCTGTGGGCATATGTGGGCCGTTTCAAGCGGCTGTGGTCATGAAGACCCGCGAGCAGGTGATCCGCGTTAATGTTCAAAGCTTCGCAAACGTTGATGAAAGTGAACGGTCCTGACTTTTCGCCGGAGCTCAGCCATCGGGCAGCTTCACGGAACGCCGGACTTCTATCGACAGACGCCTTGCTGGCGTCGCGCAGGTAACATCGGATCGCGTCCTCCAGCACCGCGAACAAGAGTTTTCGCTCACCCTCCAATTCGAACTTTTTCCGATGCTCGTCGCTGTACTGCGAAGGTAGAATGCCGACTCCCTGGAATACATTCGGTAGGTCGTCCGCTAGGGCGTATGCGTTTCTCATTATGGCCACTCTCTTTGACAGTTTTCGAAGCTGCTCAATGCTTGAGCAAAACCTTTGCCAAACAAATCGTGAGAAAAAGCTTCGGGTTATCGTGCCGTTTGCCGAGCACAGGAGAGCGGAGTAGACGAAAGGTCTTTTTCCGATTTACGGTCCGGAAAAAGTTTCAAAGACGGTAGAATGCCGGATAGGCGATGCGCGGAAGACCGCGCGCGATCATTCGACTCCTGCGGCCTTCGCCAAGGATGACAGACTGAATTGTCCCTACTGCGCCTGGCTGCCCGGTGGAACGCCGGTCCCGTCGGTGCCGTCTTCGTCGGAGGGACCGGTTGCGACCGTGTGTTCGACGTTGAGGTCGACCGTCATTACCTGGTTGGCCGCGTGGCTCCGGTACATCCCTTTGAGCGGCGGCACGTCGGCATAGTCGCGTCCTACGGCGACTCTGACGTGGCGCTCGTCGGTGCGATATCGATGCGTCGGATCGAAGCCGGTCCATCCCGAACGCGGCAGCCACGCCTCAAGCCACGCATGGCTTGCCTGCTCGCCGATCGGCGCGCCGCCGGCCGCTGAAACCGTGGGTGCCAGATAACCCGACACATAGCGGGCGGGGACGCCAGCCAGCCGTAGCAGTCCGATCGTCAGATGCGCGAAATCCTGGCACACACCACCGCCGGCCTTCAGGATATCGTCAAGACTGGAATGAACATGGGTCCGCGCCTTCTGGTAATCGAACTGGTCACGCACCCAGGCCACGATTCGCGCCACGTAGATTCCGACGTCCTCGGTCTCAGCCGGCCGCGCCATCCAGAACAGCTTCTGTAACCGTTCGCTGAACGGCACGTAGTGGCTCGCGTTCAGGAACTCGCAAAAGTCCCTGAGGTGGGCGTCATCGTCGGCCAGAAAGTCGCGGAACATCACCTCGGGGCACGGCTGCTCCGGCGCGTCGGGTCGCTCGACCAGCGAATGGGCGACGATCGTCAGTTCCCGATGGGGCTTGCTGATCGAGACCGCGTGCGCGTAATTGCCGAAGAAATCGCGGTACGAAATTATCGCCGCGGGCTGGTCGATGCTGAGTTCAAAGGAGAGGCATCGCTGCCCCGCACCTTCCAGCGGCCGCAACCGCAGTTCGTTGTGCGAATCATACGCCGGCTGGTCATAAAGAAACCGGGTCCTGTGGCTAATCCGTAGCAGCATCGATTTCGAGCTTACTCGAGCGCCATGAAGCGATCGAATACGTCGTCCGCCAACCGTGCACAGCCCGCTTCGACGCCGAGCAGAAATTCGTGCAGGCCGTCCTTAATCGTCTGGTCCGCGGAGCCCGCGTGCAGCTTCGCGAGCAGTTCCGCGCATGGCGAGATTTCAGGCGTGGGCTCCTCTTCCCGTAACGATATCCGCCCGAGCGCCTGCGCGACCCGCTCGATGCTGAACCGCATCGAGCGCGGAAATGACGGATCGAAAACCAGGATTTCGACCACCCGGTTCACCCGAATAGCGTTGCCATAGACCTTGCGGAAAGCCTCGAACGCCGAGGCGCTGCGCAACACCGCCGCCCATTGGCGGATGTCCGCCGGGCCGCCGATGTCCTCCAACCGCGGCAGCAGATAGTGATACTTCACGTCGAGCAGGCGCGAGACATTGTCCGGCCGCTCGAGCATCGTGCCCATCGCGAGGAGATCGTAGGTCAGGTCGCGCGGCATCGTATTCACGATGATTCCATCGATGGTGTAGAAGTGGCGCTGAAGCTCGGCGAAAAACGCCGACACACCCGACACTGCCAGCGCCTGCGCGGACCATGCCTGGGTCTCGAGGTAGAGCCGATTCACCGCCAGCCAGAGCTCGGACGAGATCAGATGGCGCAACGGGCTCAGATTCGAACGCACCGACTCGATGCAGCTCCGGATCGAAGACGGGTTCTCCGTGTCGAAGACGAAGAAATCGATGACCGAGGCTTCGGTGGCGTGGCTATGCTTGGTCTCGAACAGCTCCTGCTCGGCGGTTATGCGGACCAGCGGCTCCCACGGTTCTAGATCGCGCGGCGGGACCTCGAGCAGCAGATGGTAGTTGACGTCGACCAGCCGCCCGCGCCATTGCGCGCGCTCCAGATAGCGTGCCGCCCAGAACAATGAACCTGCGATACGCCGCAGCACTATTCTTCCAGCACCCAGGTATCCTTGCTGCCCCCGCCTTGCGACGAGTTCACGATGAGCGAGCCTTCGCGCAGCGCCACTCGCGTAAGCCCTCCGGCCAGCACCCGCGGCCTTTCGCCGAGCAACACGAAGGGCCGCAAATCAACGTGGCGCGCCACCAGCGCGGGCTTGCCGTCCGCAACCGCGCCGGCCAGTGTCGGATGGACCGAGAGCGGGAAGACCGGCTGAGCGATGAATCCGGCCGGCGCCGTCTCGATGCGTTTGCGCGCCTGCGCCAGCTCCTCATCCGTCGCGCTCGGTCCGATCACTACGCCGTAGCCGCCCGAAGCTCCGGTGGGTTTGACCACGTAGCGATCGAGGTCGCGGAGCACTTTCTGCTTCACGTCAGGGTCGCGCAACAGGTAGGTCTCGACGATCGGCAGCAACGGCTCCGCCCCCAGGTAGTAGCGGATCATCGCCGGCGTGTAGGCGAACACAGCCTTGTCGTCGGCGACTCCGGTGCCGATCGCATTGGCCAGCGTCGCGTTGCCGGCCCGCAGCGTTGCGGTCAGGCCCGCGACGCCAAGCAGCGAGTCGGGACGAAAGACCACGGGGTCGAGGAAGTCGTCGTCGACTCGCCGGTACAGCACGTCGATCCGCCGAAGCCCGTGAACCGTCTTCATGAACAGCTTGTGGTCGATGCATACCAGGTCGCGGCCTTCGACCAGCTCGATTCCCATCTGCTGCGAAAGGAATACGTGCTCGAAGAAGGCCGAGTTGAACGGGCCCGGCGTCAGCAGCGCGACGACGGGATCGGTGATGCCGCGCGGCGCCAGTTCGCGGAGGCTCGCGAGCAGATACGCAGGATAATTTTCGACGCTCCTTACGCGCAATCCGCGAATCAGCTCAGGCATCAGGCGCGTCATGATGCGCCGGTTTTCGATCACATACGACACGCCCGACGGCGTGCGGACGTTGTCCTCCAGCACGTGAAAGCGACCGTCGGCGCCGCGCACCAGATCTATTCCCGCGACCGTAATGTAGACACCGCAGGGCGACGTGATGCCAACGGCGTCGTGGCGGAACTGCGGCGAACCGATCAGCAGGTCGCGCGGAATCACTCCGTCCTTGATAATCTGGGCTTCGCCATAAATATCTGCGACGAAAGCATTGAGCGCCTGGGCGCGCTGAATGAGGCCGGCTTCCAGTCCCGCCCACACCTCGGCCGAGATGATCCTCGGTATCGGATCGAAGGGGAATATTCGCTCCCCTCCTTCATGATCGCCATAGACGTTGAAGGTGACGCCCATCGTCTGAAACATACGATGCGCGCGTTCTCCGAGTTCGTTGAGCCGGCGGGAATCCATCGCGAGCAAGTAGGCGATTACCCGCGCGCACTCCGGCCGCGGACGCCCCTCGGCGTCGAACATCTCATTGATCGGCGTGAGCGCGCTCGCTTCTGCCTGCCAACCGGGCACCGCAATGCCCTCCCGCTGTGCATCCATCGCGTCCACCTCGCACGAGCGCCCATGTTTTCATGCGCTTCGCACGCGACACTGGACTCAAACAGCAAGGGGCGTGCCCTGCCCGAGGCCGGCTCGCTACGACAGACGTGCGCGGCGGAGTTCCGAGAGCGTCCGGGTCAGGCGCGGCAGTACATCGGCCGAGCCGCCACGCAGGCTTAAGTCGCAAAGCTGCGTGATTTCCGATTCGTAGAGATTCACTTCGATCAGGCGGCCACCGCGCTCCTTGACCTCGATCGCGAAGCCGGCCGCGGGATAAACCGTCGCCGAGGTCCCGCCTAAAATGACCAGGTCGGCGCGCGCCGAGTGATCGGCGCATTCGCGGAGCGCGTCGGGCGGAATCGGCTCGCCGAACGCGACCGTGTCCGCCTTCAGCAGACCCTGGCATTTCGGACAGGACGGCGGCAGCACCTTCAGATTTATCTCCTCGGCCTGGAAACGCGACGCGCACTGGAGGCACCGGATGAGCTTCCAGTTGCCGTGAATTTCGGCGAGCGCTTTGTGCCCGGCTTGGCGATGGAGGTCGTCGACGTTCTGCGTGATGAGAAAGCGCAACACGCCCATCTGCTCCAGTTCGACGAAGGCGTAATGGCCAGGGTTGGGTTTGGCGATCTTAAGCGGCGTAAACAGCTCGTCGTCCTGGCGCTTGATCCGCTCCTCCCATCCCTTCTTCGGATCGGCGAGGAATATCTGATAGCCGTTCATCGGCGGCTCGCCGTACTTGGTCCACAGACCCCCCGGCCCGCGAAACGGCGGGATGCCGCTTTCGACCGACATCCCTGCGCCCGTCAGCGCGATCGGATAGCGCGCCGCGAGCAGCATCTCGGCCGCCTGCCTTATCTGCTCGTCGCTCGCGCGTTCGACGTTCTTCGCCATCGCAGTCGCGTCACTCCCCTGCGCCTCAAGCGGCGGCGCGTGCCCATCGCCTTGCGAGCCTAGCACAATGGCATTATCGGCTCTCAAGCGGATTCGATACGCCCGGGCATGGCGCGGTTTGACCATGCGCGGGGCGCGCGCTAGTGGAAATGCGATGGACGCTCCAGCGGCGCTCAGAGTCATTGAGGTCGGCGGCGACCGCATGCGCATGGAGCAGGCGTGGGCGCTTCGCCGGCGCGTGTTTATCGAAGAGCCGCACGTGCCCGAGGAGATAGAACTCGACGCCGATGACGCGCGTGCCGTTCATGCGCTGGCGCTCGAAGGTGCAACTCCGGCAAAACCGGCACAATCTGAACGCCCCGTCGGATGCGGCCGGATGCTCGCGCATGATGATTACGGCAAAATCGGGCGGATGGCAGTCGTGGCCGAGCGCCGCGGCGCGGGCGTCGGGCGCCGCGTGCTGGAGTTCCTGATCGAGAATGCGCGCCAGCACGGCTTTCGGCGCGCCGTGCTCGACGCGCAAGTGCACGCCGAGGGTTTCTACCTAAAACAGGGCTTTACACCCGTCGGCGAGGTCTTCGAGGAAGCCGGCATCATGCATCGCAGGATGGAGCGCGCGCTGTAACCTTCAGAAACAACACGGAATCGATCGAAACGAAGGTAACTTATGCCCCGCCGCAGACTATTAGTATTGGCAGCATCGATGCTCGCGTTGCTTTGTATGTCTGCGCCCGCAATGGCCGCGGGTATGGACGGCGTCATCATGCAGGGCGGAAAAATGATGATGATGAAGGCCGGCAAGGCGATGGAGCCGATGACCGCCAGTATCACGATGTCCAACGGCGCGGTCGTAATGCCTGACGGCACCGCCAAACTGCCTGACGGCGAACAAGTACATGTCAAGGACGGCCAGATGATGATGATGGACGGGACAATCATGTATGGCGGCAAGCCCAAGCCGATGATGAAGCCCAAGGGCATGGATACGAGCGAGTGACGCGATGCCTTCCGCCGCATCCGGCAAGAACTTTCCGGCTCATGACGCAGCCGATCCACGATTCAAGGGACGACGCGTCCAGCCGCTGACCATCCGGCTCAACCACTGGATGAACGTGCTGTTCATCGTTCTGATGGCGGGCAGCGGGCTGGAAATATTCGCCGCCTATCCCTCGCTGGGGCCGCAGGGCGCGAAATATGGATGGTATCCATGGCAGGGAGTCGCGCCGCCGGCGTGGCTGACGATCGGCGGGTGGCTGGCCGGCGCGCGGCACTGGCACTTCGCGATTGCCTGGTTCCTGGTGCTGAACGGCGTCATCTATCTCGCGTATTTTTTCGGCCGCGGCGAGTGGCGCCGCCGGCTTTTTCTGCCGGCTCGCGACGCGCGCAACGCGTTTCAGATGTTCGGCTACTATCTGCGCGTGCGAAAGACCCCGCCGCCCGTCGATTTCTACAACGGCCTGCAGCGTTTCGCCTACAGCTCCGTGGTCATAGCGATAGTTCTGCAGGTGCTGTCCGGACTGGCTATCTACAAGCCGGTGCAACTCCACTGGCTATTGGCGCTATTCGGCGGCTACGACGCGGCGCGCGTTATCCACCTGCTGGGGCTGGTGTTTATCGCGATGTTCGTTGCAACCCATATCGTGCTCGTCTCGCTCCATCCGCGCGAGCTGCTGGCGATGATCACCGGAGGCAAGCGTGGCTAAGATAATCTCGCGACGAAAGCTACTCACCGGCTTTGCCGCCGCTTCGCTGCTCGCCGGATGCGACGCGCGCCATCCGGTGGCGGGCTTTCTGAAAAGCATGCGCCGCTTCAACGAGGGCTTCGAGGGTCTGATCTTCTCGCCCTCGCGCCTTGCGCCCGAGGAACCCGCGAGCGCGCTCACGCCCGAGCGTGCGTTCCCAAGTTACTTCATCGCGGACGACATGCCGTTTCCGCCCGCGGGATGGTCGCTCAAGGTGGGCGGGATGGTTGCGCGCCCGGGCGTGTTCACACTTGATCAGTTAAAAGCGATGCCGCGCATCGACATGCGCGTCCGCCATCATTGCGTGGAGGGCTGGTCGGCGGTCGCGGCCTGGCACGGCCTGCGCCTGAGCGAACTCGCGCGCGCGGTCGGAATCGATCCAAGCGTGCGCTATGTCGAGTTCCGCTCGTTCGATGAGGACTATTGGTCGTCCTGGGACCTCGGCAGCGCGCTTCATCCGCAGACCCTGCTCGCGTATGGGATGAACGGACACGATCTCCATCCGGACCATGGCGCGCCGCTCCGGGTCTATTCCGCAGTCAAGCTCGGCTACAAAAACGTCAAATATCTGACGCAAGTCAATTTTCTATCCACTCGCGCCGGCGGCGGTTATTGGGAGGACCAGGGCTACGACTGGTTCGCAGGCGTCTGAACTGAGCGGGAAAGAATGCTCAGTCCATCGGGAGGCCGACGTAGTTCTCGGCTAGCGATTGCGACGCGGCATGCGAGCCGACTACGTATTCCAGTTCGGCGAGCTGACGGCGCTGGTCGAAAGCATTTTCATCCTCGAACCGATGCAGCATCGAGGTCATCCACCACGAAAATCGCTGGACTTTCCATACACGGCGAAGGCAAGTCTCCGAGTACCCATCGAGCGCGGCGCGTGAGCCGCTCGTATAGAATTCGCTGAACGCCTGGGCGAGCACGCGCACGTCGGCGATCGCCAGATTGAGTCCCTTGGCTCCGGTGGGCGGCACGATGTGCGCCGCGTCGCCGGCCAGAAATAAACTGCCGTACTGCATCGGCTCGACCACGAAGCTGTGCATCGGCGTTATTCCCTTCTGCACGATCGGTCCGCGCTTGAGCCTGAAGCCGTCGTACGTCGCGAACCGCCGCTGAAGCTCGTCCCAGATTCGCTCGTCGGGCCAGTTACCGATCTCCTCGTCGCGTGCCACCTGCAGGTAGAGCCGCGTGAGATCGGGCGAGCGCATGCTGTGAAGCGCGAAGCCGCGCTCGTGACGCGAGTAAATAAGCTCTTCCGACGACGGCTCGACCTCGGCCAGAAGTCCGAGCCATGCGAACGGATAGACGCGGTCGAACTCGGTGAGCACGCCGGCCGGGACCGACGGACGGCATACGCCATGAAAGCCGTCGCATCCGGCGATGAAATCGCATTGCACCTCCACCGCCTCGGCACCGGCCCGAAAGCGTATCGAGGGCGACGCGCTATCGACACTGTGTACGCTTACGTCTTCAGCGGAGAAAAAAAGTCGGCCGCCCGCGGCCAGCCGCGCATCGGTCAGGTCTTCGACAACTTTGTTCTGCCCATATATGGTGATCGCCTTTCCGCCGGTCAGTGCGAACAGATCGATTCGGTGGCAGCAGCCTGCGAAGCGCAGTTCGAGACCGCGATGGACCAGGCCCTCGCGGCCGAGACGTCCGCCGACTCCCGTTTCATTCATCAGATCAACGGTGCCCTGCTCGAGCACGCCGGCGCGGACGCGCTCCTGGACGTACTGGCGGCTCCGGTTTTCAACCACCACTGATTCGAGGCCGGCGCGATGCAGCAGATGCGAGAGCATCAGGCCCGCCGGTCCCGCTCCGACTATTCCGATTTGCGTGCGCATTTTCGCCGAAGCTCGAATCTACACGCTTGCAATGGATTCCTCGATAGCGCGCGAGCGTCGCCTCGCCTCCGGGTGGAGAGCCGCGCGAAGAAACCGCGCAGGAATCCTTGCGGAGGCAGTCAGTCTCACCTATACGGGGAAGAAGCGCTGAAAATCGATATCCAGCTAAGACAAGTGAGGAATGGCAGATGAGCTACCAACCAGATTGGGCGAAAGACAAAAATCTTCAGAAACTTAGCGAATTGCAGCCCGAACTGTTCCGGAAGTTTGTTGAATTCGAGCAGGCCGTATACCAACCCGGAAAGCTCTCGACGAAATTCAAGGAACTGATGGCTGTAGGCATAACTCACGTTACGCAATGCGACGCGTGCATCGCTTACCATACGAACAAGGCCAAGGACGCGGGCGCAAGCGACGAAGAAATCGCGGAAGCCGTGTTTGTCGCGATGGAACTGCTCGCGGGCTCAGCAGTGGGACATTTTGCAACCTCGGCCAGGGCCATGAATCAGCATCAGCATTCCTGATACTTCCGACAGCGGGACGTCGGCGCCGCGGGTCGTGATCAGACGCTCGCGATGAACTCCTCGATGGTTCGCGCGACCGTCGCGGGCTGCTCGAGGATCACGTGGTGATGCGCACCGGCGATCGTCACCAGCGCCGCTTTCGGGTTGGAAGCCACGGCGCGCGCGGCTCCCTCGGCGGTCATGATGCGGCTGTGTTCGGCGCGGATCAGCAGCAGCGGATCGCGAATTGTTTTGATCGCCACGAGCACGTCGATACCGTCGCTCCCAAGGAAGCTGTCCCGATCGAACTTCATCGTCCATCGGCCCTCAGATGTCTGTCCGAGGCTCTTTTCCGCGATCGTCCTGAGTGTGGTCGGCGCAATCTCGCCCTCCTTCGGCATCAGGCGAAAGCGCGCGAGCGCGGTCTCGCGGTCGGGATAGTTGATGACTGGCAATCCCCTGAGACGGCGCAGGTAGTGGTTACGCCGATCGTTGGATGTGACCGCCGCGTCGATCGCTACGATCGCGCGCGCGGCGCCCGGATACTCGGCCGCGAAGGTCAGCGCGCTTATGCCGCCCATGCTGTGTCCAATCACGAACGGCCGCGGCGGCGCATATTGTGCGATGAAACGCGCAAGGTCGTGGGCGTACTCCAACGGTCCGTACGCCGGCGGCCGCACCCATTCGCTATCGCCGTGGCCGCGCTGGTCGAGCGCAAGCAGGCGAAAGTCCGTCGCGCGCATCGCGTCGGCGAGCGGCTGCCACCACCAGGCGTTGGCCGAATTGCCGTGAAGCAGCACGATCGTGCGCGTCGCGCCAGGATTCCATTCAAGGTAGTGCAGACGCGGCGTGGAGCCGGTGAAGTGGCTCAAGGGTTCATTCATTTATGGATTCCAGGCCGCGACTTCGTCGAGGAACGGCGTCATCACGGCCACCAGCCCTGACGGATTGTCGATCGGCACGTGATGGTTGGAATTTTCGATTTCGATCATCTGCCCTCGCGCCATCCGCGCCGCCATCGCACGTGCGAACGAGGCCGAGAGCACCGGACTCAGCGACGCCTTAATCAATAGTGCGGGACATCGGATGCGCGCGAGCTCTCCGTCGAGCTGAACCGGCTCGCGCCGCAACGTGCGGCGATCCATCTTGTGCACCCATTTGCCGTCGTCGCGTTGGCGAAAGCTCAGCTCCGCCACGTGGCGAAGAACCTCGGGCGTGGCGACGGTCTCGCCAGGCAGCAGGCGAAAGGAAGCGACCGCCTCTCTTTGCGATTGGTACGCCGAAGCGGGACGGTCAGCGATCGCGGCCAGCGCCGCAACCGCATGCTCCGGATAAGCCGGTATCGAATCAATCGCAACCATCGCGCGCAGCCGCTCGCTGTGCTCAACCGCGTAGACCATCACGCTATGCCCACCCATCGAGTGGCCCACGAGCACCGGCGCGCCTAAACCCCATCCGCCGATCACCGCCTTGAGATCGGCGGCATAGTGACGCGAACCATAGGCCCATTGCGTGGTCCACGGACTGTCGCCGTGCCCGCGCTGGTCGAGCGCGAGCACGTGGAAGCGGCCGGTCAGCGCGGGCGCGACAAAATCCCACCATCGCGCGTGCGCGGCGCCGCCATGCACCAGAAGCATCGGCGGACGGCCCTCGCCCCCGTAGTCGACACAATTGAGCTCGATACCGGCGCCTTTGAATTTTCTGACTTTTGGATGCCCCATTCGCGAAATGTCGAACCTTTTCTTCGTTGCAGTCTCGGGCACAGTCCCGGCACCGGGCGCGGCTCAGCCGGGTGTCGAGGCCATAGCTTTGCAAGACTTGGGTCCGCGTGCCACGATTCTATCAGTGGCAGGCACGACCAATTCAATGCGTGTGGGAAAGAAGCTGGCCCTTCTGGGCCTTGCTACGATGCTCGTAGTGGGGAGCGTGAGGGCGACCGTCGGTGCCGACGACGCCAGCGCGTCCAAGGCGCGGTCGCTGGTCGAGGCGGCGATCAATATGACCGACAGCCAGCAGGCGGTAAAGCTGCTCTGGCAGGCGAGTGATATCGACCCGACGCTGGAAGACCCATACGTCTATCTTGGCCTGTACTACAACTCACGCTCTCAGTTCGACCAAGTCGTTTCGGTCTATAAGAAGCTGATCAAGTACCAACCGACGTCGGTCAGTGCCTATCTCAATATCGGGGAGGCCTACATGTCGTTCACGCCACCCAAAGCTGCCGATGCGCTCCCCTACTATCAGAAGGCCTACCAGTTGGATCAAAGCGCCGCGTTCGCAGCGCTCCGGCTGGGCGAGGTCTATGCGCAGATGGGTAATCGCGAACAAGCCGCGCACTACCTCAATCTGGCCGCGGCCAACAGTTCCAAGAATCCGGCCGTGGCGGCCGAGGCGCGTAAGATCCTGGGCGACCTGGGCGCGATGTAGTCTTCTACTTTCAGCTCCAGTGCGAGCCGACGCCGCGCCATCAAGCCCGCTCCTTGCGAATCCACAACGAGGCGCCGCTTAAAGGCCCGATGGCCATCCCGGTCAAGGCGCCCCCGGCGACATGGCCCTGCGTGGACAGAAAGTGGTTATTCAGGAAGAGGACGCTGAAATCCTTGTTGCACATCATAAACGCTAGGATGAGGTACTGCTCATTCCAGAACCAGTTACGCTCGACAATCCACTCGCGCGGGTACTCCCACGGCAGGAAGATGTCGTGAAAATGCACGATCACGCCCGCCGGCAGAGCCGGCAGCACATGGAACAGGATGTGATGAAGATCACTTCCGATTTTTGAGACGTGAGACGTGTCCACGAACAGTATGTCACCTGGCCTCAGGTTGGTGTACGCGTCCATCGGCACGTCCTGAACCGGGCGCACCAGAAATTGCTCCAAGCGGTCAGCGATCGCGTTGAGCGAGGGCGAGGGATACGGCTCAATGCAGCGGACACGGGTTATCCCGTTGCGCTCGCCAGCCCTCAGCGCGATATGGGTGGAAAAACCGCTACCGATCTCAAGCACGACTGCCGGCTGAAATAGCCGACAGAGTCCATAGTAGACGATCGCGTCAAAGTTCGGAAAAAAATCGTTGTCCCAGTAGTATCCTGAAGCTGCCTTTCTTGGCACGTCGGCGAGTTCGTCGGCAAACGGCGCAATCTGATTGAAAAGCGCGATCATCTTTTGCATGTCAAAGGCGAAGGCGGGTGTGAGATAGCGAGGCCCACTCCACAGTCCGGAGGGCAGACGCTCGACCGTGGGCTGCGCCGAATAGTAATGATCCTGGGTCACGTGAAAGCCGTTTTTTTCGAAAGCATCGAATACTTGCGACTTCATCCACCACCACTCGGTCGCCGTCCGTCGCAGGGTCTTCGCCAGGTCGGGAATAAGCGCGAGCAGCTCGGCTTCGGACAGCTCCTCGAGCGCTCGCCTGACCTCCCCTAACTTGGTTTCACCGAGCTCGACATCCCGCCTGTCATTCTCCTCAGGTAAACTCATCTTCGCTAACTATCGGCGCGATTCCAGGATCATGGGCAGCGTCACGTCTCTGACGATGTTCAGCAAGACGGCGTGCGGCGCCTGCGTGAGCTGCGTCATCAAATTCTCGAAATTGCGATAGTGGTTGGAGCTCAGGTAACGCCCGTTTTGCGACATGCGATAATAAACCAGGCTTTCCGGATACACTTCGAGGCTGTAGCCTTTAAGGCACAAATTCAGAAGGAACTCATGGTCTTCCCACGACTGCCGTTCTTTGGAGAATCCTCCGAGCGCTTCGAAAACCGAACGTTTCACGATCATGGTCGTATCGCCAAAAATGTTCTCAAAAAAACCACCCTCGACGCAGCCTCCCATCGGACGATATGCACAAAGTATGTCGCGGTCGGCAGGTTCCATGCAGCCGTGATCGACCAGGTCATAGGGCACCGTAATGCAGTCGGCGGCTGACGCTCTGATTGCCGCGGCCAGCCGCGGTATGAAGGCGCCGTCCCGCGGCAGATTGTCGGCATCAAAAAATATGAGATATTCGGCGGTGCTCATGGAAGCTACGTAGTTTCTTGCCGCGCCCGGCCCCTCATTCACAGTGCTCACGAATCGGAATCGGGAATCATCGCACGTGTGAGCCACGCGCTCGAACTCGATTGCCGAGTCTCCTGTGCTGCCGTCATCGATCACGATCACCTCAAACGAGGGATAGTCCTGTTCCTGGAAAACTCGGACGAGCCGCTCCAAGTACTGACCGTGATTGTAAAAGGGGATGCAAACGGTGATCGATGGCGTGGCGGCGTCCGGCGCGCCTTTGTTCGCCGGCCGATAGTTCTCGTGTATCGCGAGCCAGCGCTCTCGCGCCGCTCCCGCCGCATACCTATGATGCAGATCGCGATATTCGAATTGATAGCGCGCACCAAGGCGTTTGCCCAATTCACTCGCGGTCGGTTGAAATAGCGCCGTCTCGTCCACCATCTCCGGGATACCGCCGATGGCCGAGGCGAGGAACGGCAGCTTATGTTCGATGCATTCGATGACCGTCAGCGGACAATTGTCCAGAATCGAGGGCATCACCACCAGACCGCCCGCGCGCCTGATGTAGTCAATCGCCTGAAGGCGGTCGAGGGTGTTGATCACCGCCAACTTGATTTCCGGCAACTCCGCGGCCAGATTCTCCACGTACTTCTCCGACGGCGCGCCGTTCACCATCGCATGCTTGCCCAGTAACGATACCCTGCGCGGCAGGCGTTCCGGCTGCATTTTCTTGAGCCAGCGCAATGCGTCGCCAAACACGTGGAGTCCCTTTCGCGTCTCGAGACGTCCAAAGAAAATCAGGTGATCGAGATCCAATTCCGCTTGCGAATCGCCAGCGGCAACCGCATCGCCGTTGACGTAAGGAACAAGCATGCGATTGTCCGCGAGCCTTATCGAATTGGCCTCCGCCCAATCGAACATGTGCTGACTTGGGCTCAGCACAAGATCGCAGTGTTTCATGCAATAGGTTTCGCAATACACGAGCCTCGCTTGCATCGCCGCATCTTTCGGAAACTCCTCCATACCCTGATCAATCCATTTCGTACTGGAGTGCATCATCACGGTAAGTACTGAATTCTGCAGGGCGTAACCGAGCCGCTTGGCGCGAATGGGCCAGAACCCATTAGCCTTCCAATCCTGAAAATGCACAAAATCAAAACCTTTGTCTTTCAAGAAATCAAGGATTATCTGGGAGCGTTCCAAAAACCAGCTATTCCCATAGGTGAAATGAGGCAGTTTTGGCATATCGGCCATCGAAAGAAAACTGATGCCCAGCTTTGCGTAGTGCCTGCGCCAGTGATTCGTTTGTCCGCGACTGATTGTTTCGGTGAATAGAACCGTGACCTGATAGCCGGAGTTGGCCAGCGCCAGCCCGTACTGATAACAGGCGGTTCCGATGCCGCCGTTGTTTATCGGGCCTACGAAGTCCGGCGTTACGATGCAAATCCCGCGATCGAAGCCGAAATCCTGCAGAGGCTCCGGGTTGTAAGTATCGCCCGGACCGTGTGTTAGATAATCAGCAAGCGGGTTAATTCCAATCGCGGATAATTCAGGCTTCCTCTGCAGGTAGAACGCGCTATCGAAGAGTGGATGCGGGTCGTAGCCTTGGAAGGCTCCGACGGTGACGTAGTGTTCCAGCGGATTGATAATAGAATCTGCAACTTCTGGATGCTGGGAAAGGTACCAGGCCGAATCGAACATCGGGTTGGGATTGCGTCCCTGGCGACCCCCCTCCTTTAAATAGTGCGAAAGCGGGTCCACCCCCGCCTTTTCGAGCTTGGGGTTCGAATCCAAATAGTAGCTGACGTCGAACAGCGGATGTGGATTGCGTCTTTGTTTCCAACCTAGCGTCAGGTAGTGAAGCACCGGGTCAAAGCCCGCCGCTTCGACGTCCGGATTTTGTTCCAGGTACCACTTGGGATCGAAAAGTGCACATGGCTGACGCAATTCTGACGCCCCAACCATCAGGTAATGCCAGAAACGTCCCAGGTGCGAGCGAGCCACGTCAGGATACACGCGCTTGTAATACGATCGGCTCATCAACGGGCTGCGGCGCAGCAACGCAAAGCGCCTGACGATGTTCCACGGATTTCCCGGCCGCAACATTCGCCGCTTTGATGGCTCGATATCGGGCCCCCCTTTGCTCCGGCGAAAACCGCGCCCAACCTTAGTCGCGGCGCGGCGAATTTCGCGCAAGGGCGAAGTAAGGATCCACGAATAAGACCGCTTCATTCGGAACATCCGGTCCTGCAAACCCTCAATTGTGGATTTGGTATCGGCCAGCGCCGCGTAGAGCTCACTAACGCGGAGCTCCAGCGAGCCGGAGCGGTCGACATTCTCTCGCAACGCAGCCCTCGTAGCGTCCAGCGCGCTTTCGGTCGCGGCGATCTTGTTCCGGCGGTCCGCGATTTCATCGCGGAGCCGTACTATCTCCTGGTCTTGTGTGCGGGCCAGCCGATCGAGTTCATCGATTTTACCCGCGACCTCCTCAAGTCTCGCCTCCTTGAGTGCGAGTTCCTGCCGTACGGCGTCTGCAGTCCCTGCGATCTCGGCGATTTGAGCGTCGCGTTGCGCGACTTCCTGCCCGGCAATTCGCAGCAGACCAGCCATCCGTTCGGCCCTGATGCTCGGACTCTCGCCCGCGATCGAATATTTCAACAGATGCGCCGGAAGCGACCATTCATGCGCGGGATCGGGGGTGTGCTTTACCGGTTTTACGTTGCCGCGCCATGCGATTCCGACGATCTGCATCGTCTCGTAGATCTGGGTCTTGAAGCCCGCTTCGGCAAGTACGGCAAGGCCTTTTTCAACATCCGGAGAAACCAGATCGTGAAATACAAACAATGCGTCGTCGGCCGCATATTGCAGACAGACCCGAGCGTCCTGCTCCGGCGCGGATGCTTCGTGGTCACCATCGATAAAGAAAAAGTTCCATCCCTCGCCCCGGGCCTGCGCAAGCTGATCGACGGCTTGCGGGCTTCGGGTGCGAAACAGGCGGACCCGCTCAGCGACTTTGCCTCTCTCCAGCGCATGCCGCACGGAAGCTTCGTGCTCGCTGTCGGTCAAAACCGGATCGATAACGTCAAGTTGCAGACCGGCAAGCGCGAGATGGCAGGTTGACCATCCCATCCAGCAGCCTATTTCCAGGCCCGGCTTGCCGCTGAACTGAAGCGCAAGATTGTAAAGCAACATCACCTCGTCCCGATTAAGAAATCCAACCTCGGGATAACGGCGATCGCAGTACCAATTATGCGGCACCTCGCGGCGCAGATAAGGCCACGGATGGTTTTCCTTGTCACCCACGATCATGTTCGGAAACAGCGCATCAAGCACGACGAGTGAAAGGCCGTCCGCGACATAGTCGCCCGGCGGAACCCGCAACCCTACCGAGATATCATGAAGCACGCTTCCTTCCCTCTTAGTCATGTGACGTTCCCCGGGACGCGGCGGCATCCCAATTCGATTTCCGCCAGCCCGCGATAGTTGAGCAGGTCACGTCTCAAGTATCGCGCTGGAGCACTACAACATCCTGATAGTTATGAGCCGCTTCCAAAATATCTTTGACTGTGAAAAAGCGGCTCCAGGTTGAGCGAATATATTTCGATTGATGGAACACGCTTGAGTTGTAGTTAGCCGCGTTCTCCCACGAGAAAACCACTTTTTCAGCCGGCATCGAGGATTGAAACAAAGCTTCAGAAACCGCGTAATCCGCAATTCGTTCGCGAACCGCCATCAGGTATTCAAAGGCTGAAAGCCCGGGACGCATTCTGGACCAGGTATGCTCGCTATGAATCGTCAGGTACGCGAAACCACCGGGCTTGAGCACACGCCGCAGCTCGGCAAGCCACGCAAGTTCGAGTTCGTCGATATGAGTAAAGACGGAAAAGGCCATGACCAGCGAGATTGATTTGTCATCTATCGGCAGATGCGGAAGCGCGGTGTTCTGGAAGACCCTGATGTGCTGCGGTAGATAATTTCGGATCCATTCAACATGGCGCAAATTTATATCCGCGCCCCAGATGTCTATATCCTGGGCCTGGCAGGCGAAGTGACGCAGGACGCGGCCTGAAGCGCAGCCCAGCTCGAAAACCGCATCTCCCGGCTTTAGACTTCCACCGAATCTCGTCAGGGTCTGCTTGACTGCGAGATAGTCATATAAACCCGACAGCCACCAGTCGTAATGGAAATCGCCGTAATATCCCTCGCGATCCTCCGTGACGGGTATCGGATAGGGATCCAAGTCGGCATAAGCGGACAATGGGTGCTCCAGCTTCACGTCGTCAAAAGACACTTGCTGTGCGCCCGAACTGATAAGCGAGCTGGCAGGCTCGAGCACCTTGAACGCCTCCCGGCTTCCCTTGATTGCGATCGCACGCAGCCAGAGAGGATCGGTGGAGCTGACTAATGGTCGCTTTGGTTCCGCCACAGAGTTTGTCGTAGCCTCCACGTCCGTTCTTCGGGTCTTCAAAGACTGTTTCAGCGACGTGTCAGCCGGGATCGGCGTGCCCCCACGGCTTTCTCTCTGAAGGCCGGACTAAGTGCTTTACAGCGGGGTGGAACCCACGCGCCGAGAAAGCGCGGGGTTCGGTGTTCAGACGGCATCGCAGGGACCCACCCGCTTGGGAATCCTCCGAACTGGGAGCGTGACTAAGGTCAGATGGCACAGCGTGGCATACCACAATCCTGCTACGCAATGCTTTTTTCGCATCTCACCGATCGCTCGGTTCAATGCGCAAAAAGCGGGGGTCTAAACGCTAGAAATGAGCTAATGGCAACAATAGTCGCGCGGACGCATCATATGGTCCCCGCGAATCCACCATTGCGATGGGTATCGCCGGCGCAGCATCCCGGGAAAGTCAGGCGCGATTTTTTTGAGCGAGCTGCCGAGCGAGAATGTGTGCTTATGGAGGTGGGCCGCCGCCGTCGTGAGGGCCGCCGTCGTGGGGTCCGCCCTCGCCATCATGCATTCCGCGACCGCCTCCCTGTTCGTGCTCGGGAGGCGGCCTGAATTCGCGATCGAATTTCTCCTGCTGCTCGGGCGTCAGCAAGGCGCGCACGCGGGAACGCGCCTGAAGTATCGTTTCGTGGCGCTGACGCTGGAACTCTTCGCGCAGGTTAATCACCTTGGAGCGCGTCTCGTTCACGATTGCGAGGACCTGGTCGTGCTGCGCGGGCGTCAACTTCAGCTCACGCTGAATCCGCTCGATAAACGGTCCGCGCGGAACCCCTAGCCATCCGTAGCGGTAGGCAAAGCTGCTCGCCGCGAACCCGATAGCCAGGCCCGCCACCGCAACCGCCACCAGGAGCCAGCCTCTGCTCTTATCCGGCAATGTCGTTGCTCACCGCAGGTATCGGCGCCATCTGCTGTCCGAGGAAATCGGTGTCCGGTTGCGTAGCCGCTTCGGAAATCGAATCAGGAGTGGCCAGAAGGTCGTCGAAGGACTGGGACGGCGTGGCCAGCGAAAAGTACAGCAGCAGCACTGCCGCAGCCACCGCCGAGAGTCCAGCCGCGGCGTCGCGCCACGGGCGCAATGGACGGCGATCGGCGAGCCGATAAACCGACGCACGCCGCAGAATTTCGGCCGCACGACGAGCGTCTGCGCTGCGCAGCCCGTTCACGTCGAACGCCAGATCGGGATGACCAACCTCCCGGGGAGAAAATTCCTCCGGCATCGCATCCGACCGCCCTTCCGACGCCGGCCGGACGGCGGACCCAGCCGCCGCGGCGCTCCCGCTATGGAGCATCGGCGCCGTCAGCGCAAACGCCCGAAAGGCGCGGTCGCATTTCGAGCATCCCTTGAGATGCGCGAGCAGATCGCGGCGCCGTTCGCCGTCGAGCGCGCTCTGCCAAAAACGCACAAAATCCTGACGTGCCTCGAAACAGTTCATCATTTATTCTCCCCCTTGCGCGGCTTCACCAGGCGAGCCGCCTGACGACGCAAGGCCTGTCGCGCTCGAAAGGCGCGAATCTTAACCTTAGCTTCGCTCCAGCCGACGATCCCGGCAATCTCGCTGACACTCATTTCCTCGCCGTTCTGCAGTGTCAGCACCAATCTATCCTCCGGCTTGAGCGTTGCCAGTAGCTTGTCCGCCAGCGTCTTCGCCTCGCGCCGTTCCTCGGCCGCCTCGACCAACTGCTCGGGCGTGGCCGTATTGATGAGCCCCACCCAGTTCGCCTCGGGCGCGCTGAAGTCAGCGACCAACTCTTCGGGGCGGCGCCGACGCCGGCGCAGCTCGTCATAGCACAGGTTGGTTGCGATGGCGCGCAACCAGGCGCCGAACGGAATTTCGGCGCGATATCCCTTCAAGCCGCCATAGGCGTGGATGAAGGTTTCCTGCGCCAGGTCACGCACCTGCTCGGCGTCGGAAAAGAAGCGCTGGCAGATGCGCTCGACTCGTGCGCGGTGACGCGTGGCCAGCTCCGCAAAGGACGCGGACTCGCCGTTGAGCGCCCCCGCTACCAGGTCCTGGTCCGATGGCTCCGACACGCTACGCGCGAATCGCTTGAATGCAAGGACGCCACGCATACCTGATAGAAAGTACGACGGCCCCGGCCCGCGGTTACACGAAAAGGCGCCCGATTTCGGGCGTAATCCGTCCTCATCGAGCGCTACGCCTTCCTGTCGTTGCGCCTGTCTTACCAGGGCCATGGGGAGGACGTTCGAGCCGGGCACGGTCCAGGTCTTCGGGGGTATCGAGGTCGGTCAACACGCCGGGATCGTCGACGTCGACGTAGGCGACACGAGCCGGGTCCGCCGCCACCACTGCGCGGGCGCCCTGGTCTTCGGGCGCGGCTGCAAGCTCGCCGAAGAGCTCGCGCGCGAACAGCACCGGATGGCCACGCTGACCCTGGTAGCGCGCAATCGTGATCGGTCTTCGCAGTTGCCGATAACCGTCGATAACCGCGGCGAAGGTCTCCGCGCGGACCATCGGATGGTCGGCGAGGTGGATCAGGACGCCGGCGGCGTCGCGGCCGACATGGGGCAGCGCGGCTTTGATTGAGGAAAGCTGGCCGCGAAGATAGTTGGGATTTTCGACCACGAAGATTCGCGGATCGGCGGGGATGGCCTCGCGCACCGCATCCGCGTGCGCACCGACCACCACGATTAGCCGCGCCACGCTAGGGAGTATCGCGGCCGCAAGGATCTCGATGAAGGTGCGGGCGCCCAGCCTGAGCAGCGGCTTGGGAAACCCCATCCGTCGCGATTCGCCCGCCGCCAGCAGGATCGCTTCGAACGGCGCGCAGTTAATCGATGGTCCACTTTCCACCTGACGCGCCCCCACTAGAGCTCACTGCGCATTCGCGCGCGCCGCGGCGTTAGCGCCGCAGCTGCCCGAGCTTGACTCCGAGGTTGAATGGGTCGCGCGCGCCCGTGCGGCGCTCACGGATGATCTCGGCGATGATCGAGACCGCGATTTCGGCGGGGGTCTCGGCGCCGAGATCGACGCCGAGCGGCGCGTGGACCTGTTCCAGCTCGGAAGCGGGAATCCCGTCCTCGGCAAGGCGCTCGAGCGTGGCGCGCACGCGGCGGCGCGAACCGATCATCCCGATGAAAGCGCCATTGCGCCTACTGAGCGCGGTGCGCAGCACTTCTTCGTCGAACGCATGGCCGCGGGTGACCGAGAGCAGGTAGCAGTGGCGGTCGAGTTCAAGCGCCTCGATCGCGGCGGCGAACGGCCGCACGATTATCTGGTCGGCATTGGGAAAGCGCTCGCGGTTGGCAAACGCCGCGCGGTCGTCGATCACCGTCACGTGAAACCCCAGCATCGAGCCGAGTTGCGCGAGCGGCTGCGCGATATGACCGGCGCCGACGATTATCAACCGTTGCGCACCCGTGATCGGATCGAGAAAGACTCGCGGCGCGCCGCTCGGCTCGACCCGCGTGGCCGGCCGCACCGCGCCATCCGCGCCGACCTCGAATAGCGCCGCCACCGCGTCCGCAGTGCGCTCGCCAAGTTGCTGCGTCGCTTCCGCGCCGAGACCGGCAAAACCATCAAGCGGCGTCGCGCGCCGCGATATATCGACCACCGTGCGTTCGCCGACCTTCGCGGCAGGGGCGGTCCCTTTCGAACTTCCTGGATCGACCACCGTCAGCAGCGCGGCGGGCCGGCTGTGGTCGGCGGCGTCGGCCAGGCGGCGCGCGATCTCGAGGTCCGCGCGCGGCCGCCAGAGATCGATAAAGACGTCCATGATGCCGCCGCAGGTGCCTATCTCCTGCTGGTCGAAGTCGCCCGTGAGGTCAACCTCAGCCAGCCGAGCTTCGCCACCATCTTCAAGTAACACTCGAGCTTTGCGAAAGACTTCGGCCTCGCCGCAGCCGCCGCCAATCGTGCCGAACTGGCCGTCGTCGCGCACGATCATTTTGGCGCCGACTTCGCGCGGCGTCGAACCGCGCACGTTGACCACCGTGGCCAGCGCGAACGGTTTGTCGCGCTCCAGCGTTCTTACGGCTTCGGCCCAAATCTCTTCCGGCCCGATCATGCTCAACCACTCCTGACGCGATTGCGCTTGATGCTTCGTCATCGGACTGAAGCATCGGACTCTTACCTGTCATTGTCATTGTGGATCGAAAGGCGCCGCCGTTTCTACCGGGCAAACAGCCCCTGGCTGGCGCGCGCGGGCGATGGCTGTGCTTTGGAGAACGGCTACTCCGTTGGATCAGGCGGCACGGGCCGCGCGGCCAGATCGACGCGGATCTTGCGCGAGGACGCTTCGCGGCCAATGCGCCCGATATCGTAGCGCTCGAGCATCCGGTATAGGGTCGAACGTGAGATTCCGAGCAGGATCGCCGTGCGGCGCCGATTGCCACGGGTCTCGCGCAGCACGCGAACCAGGGTTCGCTTGATAATCTCATCAAGCGTGAGCGTCCTGCCCTGTATGGGATCTAACCCGTGACGTTCGGTCGTGAGCCACTCGTCAGAGTGATCTGCCCGATCGCGATGCGTCGTGTTTTGCGCGGGCGAAGACTCGAAGACCGAAACGTCCTCGCATGGAGATCCCGCACCCTGATTAGGCTTGGTTTCGTGGACAACAACAACCGATCCATCGGAACCGGCGATGACACTATGCGGATTCATGGCCTACAAGTGTGCAAAGGGCACGCCATCGGCACGGCTGTCTCATCGATGAGTTGCGCGAAATGCGACGATACGTGGCGAGACGCAAGGAGATGCGAGGCGAAAGCGGGCGCTATTCGCCGAGCAGCCCTGCAAGGACCTGCGCCGCGTGGTCGCGCGGATCGACCTTGTCGTAGACGCGTTCGATTCGCCCGCCGGCGTCGATAAGAAAGCTGATGCGTTCGGGATGTCTTGCCTTGAGGCCGTCGCAGGCGCCGAAGGCTAGAGCAACCTCGTGCGTGGTATCGCTGAGCAGCCTGAAGCCGAAATTGTATTTGCGCCCGAAGGCCGCATTGTCGGCGACGCTGTCAAAACTGATGCCGATTACCTCGATCGCACTCTGGTCGAAGTACTCGCGATGATCGCACAGGCCGCGACCCTCCAGGCTGCAGCCCGGCGTATCGGCCTCGGGAAAGAACCACAGGAAAACCCGGCGGCCGCGCAGGCTCGACAACGTGAATTGCGTGCCATCATCGGCAGGCAGCGTAAAGTCCGGCGCCAATTCTCCAACCCTCAGCATCGCTCTTCCTCTCTATCGATCTCCCTCCCGGGTTTCACCGGACCACGCCACGCGTGCGCGCTGCGTTCAGTTGAGCGTCGCACGCAGACGGGCCACGACCGCCTCGCAGGTCGGTTCTCCCGGCTGAATTTCGAGCGCGCGCTCGAACTCGCTGATCGCCTGCTGCAACATCCCCTTGGCTGCGTATAGGCGCCCCAGGTTCATGTAAGGAAAATGTCGCGGCTCATACCGCGGAGCCCGCTTCGCCTGCTCCAGCCACGGCACCGCTTCGTCAAGTTCGCCCTTGGCGATCAGATAGGCACCGATATCGTTATAGGGATTGCCAAAGCCGGGATCGACTTCGATCGCTCTCTTGCACTCGCCGATCGCGTCGTCGACGCGGCCGAGAAAATTGTAAGCCCAGCCGCGAAACGTGTAGGCCTCGGCGGTCGGGCAGACGTCGATCGATTTCGTGTACAGCTGGATCGCGCCATCGAAGTCGCCGTGCATGTGATGCTGGACGCCCTCGTTCCACAATTCGAGCGCCCGCTGTTTGAGATCCCGGTCTTCCATTGGCTTCGCTGTTGCCTATCTCTTCACCAACGCGATTCCTAACGGATGCGCGCGTAAGCGACTGTGTCGCCGACGCCGCCGGAGATTGAAAGGCTGCCGCTCGCGGGCGTGCACCTGAGCGGATTTGCCGCGGTGGTGTCCGTACACATCACAATGTTATCAGCGCCGGTAAAACATGCGTCGCTTACGCTCGCAGTGCCGTCGCTGAGCGTCGCCCTGCCGGCACACGGCGCGCCCGAAGTCATCGAAAAGGTGCCCAGCGGTCCCCATGAACTCATCGTCGTCGGCGGTACGGGAGGCTGTGGCGCCACCTGCAAACATCCGGAGGCCATCAATCCAGCAACTGCCGCTGCAGCGATCGTCAACCTTGAATCTGCGAATATCCCGCGCATCCGCCCACCTCCTCAGCCTGTCACATGATGAACGATTCGATCCGACTCATGCCCGGATGCTCTCATTCTATCCGCCCGTGGCTATCATGTCGCGCCTGATGGTCCGCGCAAGATGCACGAGAAAAATCGCGCGCGAAGGAAGAAAGGCGTAGGGACGAGAGGAGATGGGCAACCCGTCCCTGCTGGAAAGCCGTTCAGAAGCTCAAAGTACGAACCGTTTGGACGATCGCCGGACCGATGATGATGAGCAGCATCGCGGGCAGAATCATCAGCACCAGCGGAAAAAGAATCTTGATGGTTGTTTTCTGGGCTGCCTCTTCAGCATAGAGGCGGCGGTGGGATCGGATGGAGTCAGAGATCGCGCGCAGCGCGGGCCCGATCGCGGCGCCCAGTTGCTCGCTCTGAATCAGCGTCGCAGCGAGCGGCTTGATGTCGGCGACGCCGCTGCGATCGGCCAACGAGCGCAAAGCCTGTCCCAGCGAAGCTCCGGAGTTGACCTCGGCCGCCACTTGCGACAGCTCATAGCCGATGACGAGCTCCTGTGCCTTGGTCTCGTCGCCCACAACTTTGATCGCTTCCAATAGGCCGAGTCCGGCCTCGACGCACACCACTAGGAGATCGAGCACGTCGGAAAGTTGACGTCCGATGTCGATCTGGCGGTTCTTGGCGCGCTTGTTCAGGTAATAGCCCGGAATGAAAGATCCGATGGCCGCCCCCATGATCGTCAGCAAGATCACGCGGCTGCCGCGCATGCCAAACGCGAGGCTCGGAATGAGCCCCAGCAAAAGTCCGCATACCGCCGCCGCGAGCTTGCTGAGCTGGAAAATGGCGACGCCGCTGGAGCCCTTGAAGCCTGCCTGCACTAACAATTCATGGAGCTTGGTGCCGCGGCGCGTGACGACCTTGGGATGGGGGAGGCGTCCGACCGCCCACTTGAGCAGCGCGCGGGTCATTTGCTGGTCGGCAACCGGCATGCCCGCGGCGGCCATGTTGACGCGCGCCCGCTGTCCTACCTGGCTCATCCGCGAATGCATCTGGTGCTGCCCGCTGGTAGCCGAAATATACATGGCGCTCGCGGCGCCGGCCAACACCAGGAACACGACGACACTGATTAGCAGAGGACCCATCGCGCCACCTCGATCAGAATCTGACTTTCAGGATGCGCCGAATCAGCAGAAAGGCGCCAAGGTCGAGACCGGCGGCGGTCTTTAAAATCAGCTGGCCGGTGTGGTCGAAAAACAGCATCTGTGCGTAGCTGGGCTGAACGATGGTGAACATCCCGAGCACCACCGCCGGCAGCAGCCCGACCACCATCCCGCTCATCCTGGATTGCGCAGTCAGTGCACGAATCTGCGAGAACAGGCGCTGGCGCGTGCGTACGATGTCGGAAAGCCGCGCAATGATCTGCGCCAGCGAGCTACCCACCGTGGCCTGCACCTTGACTGCGACCACGAATAGCCGCAGGTCGTCCTCGGGCACCCGTGCCAGCATGTCGGCCAACGCCTGGGTGATCGGCAGCCCAAGGCGCGTCTGCCCGACCACGGTGCGGAACTCGCTGCCCAGAGGCTCGGCGAACTCCTGTTCCACCACCTGCATCCCCCGCTGCAACGTATGGCCCGCCTCCAGCGACGACTTGATTAGATCCAGCGCATAGGGAAGCTGCACCAGGAAGGCCTTGAGCCGGCGCGTCCGCTTGAACCTGATGTAGATCAACGGCATCACGCAAAGTCCCAGACCCGCGGCAATCGAGATCAGCACGTCGCCCGAGACCAGCATTCCGCCGCCGAGGCCTGCGACCAGCAGCCCGCCCATCAACAGCAGCATTCTATAGCCGCTCTGATACATCCCGGCTTGCCACATATACTGTTCGAGGCGGCGCATCAGGTCGAGTCGAGGCAAGAGAACGTTGAACAGACCGTGCGCCGCGCGTGAGCGGGGACCGGTGCGCGCCAGCGGGTCGATGACGTCGAACGAGCGAGTGACTTCGCCGAGGCGGTGCCCGACGGCCACGTAGTCGAGCGAGCGGTGAACCAGCATTCCGCCGACGCCGGCTAGCAAGAGGAAGACCGCGCAGGCGATTAACATATCCATCAATCCGTCCCCGTCGCCCGCATGACGCTGTCCAACTTGTAGCCAGCGCGCTCGATGCGCTGCGCATATGCCGAACGAATTCCGGTGGGGCGGTAGTGGCCGAGTACTTTGCCGCTCGCGTCGGTCTGGGTCTGCACGAACTCGAATAGGTCTTGCATCATGATGGCTTCGCCTTCCATGCCAGTGACCTCGGAAATTTTCATCATTCGGCGCGAGCCGTCGGACAGACGTGCGACGTGGACGATGATGTTGATGGCAGAGGCTATCTGCTGGCGCATCGCACGCTGCGGAATCGAAAATCCCGACAACAGCATCATCATCTCGAGCCGTCCCAGGCATTCGCGCGAGCTGTTGGCGTGAATGGTCGCAATCGAGCCGTCGTGGCCGGTCGACATCGCTTGCAGCATGTCGAACACCTCGGCTCCGCGCACCTCGCCGACGATAATCCGGTCGGGACGCATTCGCAGCGTATTGCGCACCAGTTCGCGCGCCGTGACTTCACCCTTGCCCTCGAGGTTGGACGGTCGGGTCTCCAGCCGCACCACGTGGGTCTGCTGGAGCGACAGTTCGGCCGAGTCCTCGATAGTGACGATGCGCTCGTCATGCGGCACGAAGCTCGAAAGACAGTTGAGCATGGTGGTCTTGCCCGAACCGGTACCGCCGCAGACCAGCATATTGAGCCGCGCTTTAACCACCGCCTGAAGCAACGATATCATCTCCGGCGAGATGCTCTCCTTCGAGAGCAGGTCAGCGATCGAGTAACGCTTTTTACCGAAGCGCCGGATCGACAGCGAAGGGCCGTCGATCGCCAGCGGCGGAATGATCGCGTTGATACGCGATCCGTCGCGCAGCCGCGCGTCAACCATCGGCGACGACTCATCGACCCGCCGTCCGACCTGCGAGACGATGCGGTCGATGATCAGCATCAGATGCTGGTCGTTGTTGAAGTGAATTCCAGTTTCGTGAAGCTTGCCCTGCTTCTCGACGTAGACGTGGTCGCATCCGTTGACCATGATGTCGGTCACGTCATCGTCGCGCAGCAACGGCTCCAACGGTCCTAGCCCGAGCAGCTCGTTCTTGACCTCTTCGACCAGCCGCGAGCGGTCGCCGTCGGTCAGCAGGCGCCCCTCCTCGTCAAGCGTCTCGCCAATTGCGACCGTGACTTTGGCCGAAATCAGCGCCGGATCGAGCATCTCCATGCGCGAGACGTCCATCGTTTCGAACAGCCTGTTATGAACCTTGATTTTGAGGTCGCGCGTCGACTCCACGGCTTCATCCCTGGGCCGCCACACGCCGCTGCCGAGAAACGCGCCCGGCTGCTCGACCGGCGCGTGGTAATTGGCTTGCGATATCCTATCTGTCAGTCTCATTTTAGCCTCTCCTTAGGCGTGCGCGCCCAGCGAGCCCAGCAGCCGGGCGACGAAACCTACCGAGGGTTTCGATTCATCCCCCGCTCCGATTTCTCCACTCGCGCTGAGGCGGTTGGCCAGTTCGGCGTAAGCGCGCACCAGGGGTGAGTTAGGCGCTAACTGCGAGGGCATCTGCGCCGTCGCCGCTGCTTTCTCCATCACCCGCTCGTCGCGCGGAAGGCGCGCATAGATCGGACACTTCAGTGTTGAAACGATCTGCGCGTCGGTGATCGGGTGGCCGGGCTGATAACGGTTGAGCACCAGTCGCGGTTCCACGCCGTTGATCCCGAGCCGCCCAAACAGCTCGAGAAAACGCACCGCCCGATGGGTCGCAGCTACCGATTGCTCGAGCAGGTAAAGCACCTCCTGCGAGCGCTCCCACGCGGCCACCGAGTTTTCATCGACGTGGTCGCCGCAGTCGATCACGATGTAGTCGAACAGCTGGCGCATCAGGTCGATCAGGCTGCCCACCAGGACATCGGAAACCTCTTCGCTGTCCTCGATTCGGGCCGGAGCGCCCAACACGTAGAGGCCCGACCGATGCTTGGTCAGCGACGCCTCCACGCTTATCGAATCCGGTTTGCGATCCAAGCGCGCCAGCGCGAGGATGCCGCGTTTGGGGTCGGCACCCAGCAGATCACCCAGACCGCCCTCCTGAAGGTCGAGGTCCAGCAGCACCACCCGCACGCCTCCCGCGGCCTGTAATGCCAGTCCCAGGTTGGCGCACAGCGTTGTAACGCCCGCGCCACCGCCCAGGCTGGCCAGCGAAATAACTTTGCCGCCGGCGCGCTGCTCGGTACGCCTCAGCGCCTCGGTGACCTTGAGCAGCGGGCGCATCAGATCGCCCTGCGCCAGCGGCGCAAACAACACTTCGTCCGCTCCGGCGCGCAGCACCCGCCGCATCAACGCCTCCGACTGCCCTTGCAGCAGCGCAAACAAGACCGGCCGTGGCTCACGCTCGGACTCGGTCAGCAAATAATTCAGCCCCTCTTCCTCATTTTCGCCGAAGATGACCATCGCCACGTCGGCCTGCGCGCTGAGCGCCTCGTCCCCAGCCGGCGGCGCTTGCGCGAGCACCAGGCGGGGCTCGGCAAGCGCGCGTAAAGCCTCTCGCGCTTGTGCCATCGGCCCCTCTTCGCGGCCCACCAAAAGTACCGACAAACCGCCTCGCGGCGTGCCATCCCTGCTGATCGGTCCCTCCGCCATCATCTACACCTCCGGCGCGACGGTCCCTTCCAAGACCCAATGCGGACATGCGGATCCGGCGGGGCTCGCGCCCCGCCTTTTCCGTCTTCTTCGAAAAGCTCGCCCGGCAGAGGTCCCAACCTGCGGCCTCGCGCCATTTGCGCAAGCGACCGCTGCTCTAAACCACATCCCCCGGGCGGCCCGGCTCGACTTTTAGGCCGCGCTCAGGGCAACATCGATCTTGTTGACCATCGAACCGATGTCCTGACCCATCACCTGGTAAGTGACGTACGCCACGATCGCGACGGCGGCCAGAATCAACGCATACTCCGTCATCGTCTGACCGTTCGCCTCTTTGCCCATAGCCGTGAGCAACTTTTCACTTGCTCTCACATATGCTTTGGTTAACAGTTCCATTCTTGTTCTCTCTCTCCTATTCTCGGCCTCAGCCGGTCATCTAGTTGTCATTGATCCGCCGTGTCGACATGCCTTCCATGTCCGGCCGGCACTGGCGTTCCTTTACGAAGTAGTCATTGCGTCGTCGATGGAATTCATCATCGACCCGATATCTTGACCCATCACCTGGTAGGTTACGTACGCGGCGATTGCGACCGCGGCTAAGATTAGCGCGTACTCGGTCATCGTTTGCGCACCAGACTTGGTGCGTAGCGCAAATGCCAATCGATTCGTAGTATTCACATACAACATGCGTAATCCGTTATTCATCTTTGCTCTCCCGCGATCTCGCGAATATCCAGTAGTGATCCTTGGCCGCTGGGCTTCAGACCGGTTATTGTATTAACGCCACCTGATACGCACCGTAATTTGTCGCAGTCGTGTCTGGACTACCGCCTAGTGCGATTTGATTGATAAAATAGGTCTGGATATTCTGGTTGCCGTCGACGCTCACCAGCCACAGAGCTGCGAAACCCTTGACTGGCACCTGGGAGTTTCCGTTGATGCTGCTGAAATCCACCATCGGCACGATCAACACCCGCGGGTCGCTTGGAGTGTGGCTGGCGAAGGTGCCGTCGGGATCGACGCTCTGGCCTGTGCTGATCAGGTAGTTAAAGGCGCTTCTAATCGGGCCCGCTGCTAGCCCTGTTTGAGTGGTGAGCAACTGCCCCGAAGCGATTGACCCCTGATAGCCGTTCTCGATGTTCTGCGAGAGAATACTCGCGCCGCTTCCGCCCAACGCGAGCGGACCCCAGTTGCCAGGCCCGACCTGGCCCTGCTGCAATTGCACGACTTGTCCGCCTGAATAGGCGGTTCGATAGTCGATCCCGATCGGCGTCACCCCGGTCGTCTTGCCGATCGTGAGGATTTGCGCGGTCGCCTGGACTGAGACCGAGCCCGTAATCAACCCCAGTAGAACGCCGAAACTGTATGGCACGGTCCGCTTGAGTTGCATGTTCAGAGACGAATGGTCCGCGGAAATCGTCGTCGACGTTATCTCCTGGGCTGCGATCCCGTTGATGGCGGCGTAGCTATTGGCTACGGAAACCGCCTGTGCCGGATCCGAAGGCAGATAAGAGGCGCCCGCCACCGCGGCGGTATCTGCGGAGGTCTGGAGCTTTTGCCAGTTGAAATAGAGGACTCCAACGTCCGCACTCATCGCCATCGCACCGATCACCACCGGCAGTGTGACCGCGAGCAGCACTAGTATTTGCCCTCGGCGCGCATGCGACAGGTATTTGTGGAAACACTTCAATTGGAGAGCCCGACCTTCAATGGCTACGAAAGAGAGAGCAGCATCTCTCATGCCACCAGGATGGGAATGCGCAATGCCGGGTTTCGCTGGAAGTTCTGTAGACGCGCTCGATTGTCGTCTCAGGATCTACCGCTTGCTTTTATGAACTGCTACTTACGCGACTATGTGTATGCACGGAAGCGGGACAGATGGTGCGAATATTTAGTGTGGTCGGATTGTGAGATTGAGTGTCGGAAGACGGTGGTAGATGCTGAGTTGGTTGATCCGGCTCGGATGACGAAATGAATTCGACTCATGGAGAGCGTGTCAGAACGGGACCTCATTTCAGTCGCCTGGGTCGCGCAGTGCTCGGCGCCCAGAGTCATTATTTTTATGGGCTCGCGAAGAAAGGCTGTTTAATGAGGACGCTTACTGTACCAGCTTGCCACATCGGTCGGCCGCGCGAGCGAGGCACGGCCCGGTTCGGGTGTGCGCTCGCCTAGTACTGCAGGGTTTTGACTACGGGATTGCCTTTCAGATTGGAGGCGAAGCCGCCGATGAAGCCGGAGTGGTGATCGAGGGTATCGGAGGCCAGGGTGTCGTAGTCACCCATGTAGTCGGGCGCCATCAGGACGTCCTGTCCCACGATCGCGGGAAAGTGAGTAAACGTAATGCGGCTGTTTTGCCAATTTTTGCCGTTATGAGAGGACGCGCAATATCGATCGATGAGAAAATTGGCGGGATCGTTTCGGCGGTCGTAAAAGCAAATCGCGATACGGCCGCTGATATCGGAAGCGAGCGCCGGCTCGAACTGGTCGGTCAGCGGAGCGGCGCCGCCCTCTGGGTTATGATTGACGCGCACGGGTGGCGACCAAGTCGCGCCCGCGTCCCCCGATTTGCTGAACATGATGTCCGTGAAGTTGTAGAAGCCGGTCGTGGTGAGAGTGTCAGGCACCTGGCGGTTGCCGTCGTTCCATGCCAGATAGACCATCCCGCTGAGCGGACCCTTGCCGATCGCGAGGCTTGGATACTCGTTGGCGTGGACCAGCCCCTGCCAATCGGCACAGTCACCCGCACAATTGATCGTCGCTACCGTGACCGGCGCAACTGGAAAGGACTGCGCCTGATTAACCGACCTGGAGATCTCGATCTCGCGCCCGCCGAGGCCGTTGGTGTTGCCAAACAGTTCCCACGCCACGTAAATATCGCCGCTCGGGCCTACCGCGACGCGGGAGCCACCAACGAAGGCGAACGGATGCAGACTGTCTGCGCATACTTGAGCCACCACGACGGGCGCGGGACTCCAGGTCGCGCCGCCATCGGTCGAGCTCACGGTTTCGATTGCGTAGCGCGGAACCGCCGAGCCGCTTTCCACGCCGCATATCGAGCCTGAAAAATCCAGATCGGTATAACTGACGTAGAGACGGCCCGGCGCGCTGCGATCGACCGCGATCCAGGCGCCATCCACGATGTAGCTATTCGATGGCTCTTTGGCGATCGCGACCGGCGGCGCAAACGTCCTTCCACCGTCGCTCGAAGTCGACAGGCTTATACCGGCCACGCCGTTGGTGCCGTCGATATAGTTGGATACGTAGTAGAAGGTTGCCGCATCGGCGCAGGCCACGACGGGGTCGCCCGACATAAAAGTGTTGGGGTCGCTCGGCGTCGCCGGCGAGCCCATGTAAGTGAACGTGGCGCCGCGGTCCCCCGAAAGCGCATAGCCGTCCATGCTGACGCCGCGTCCGGAAGCCATCGTGGTGACTTCAGCGCCGCTGTCATTGAATCCCATAACCACATTGGCTCCGCACCAGGCGGTCGCCGTCTGGCTCTGGGTGAAACCCGAGTAACGCGAGTGCCGGAGGTCGGTGCCCCAACCCAGCGAACTCGCGAGCGACCCGGAAGCGCGCGATTGCTCGGGCTCCGCCGGCGCGGCGGCGCCCTTGAGCAACCGCTCGCGCACGGCCGCCCACCGGTCGGCGAGGCTGAACAGATTGCGGCTCGCCGCGGAAAGATGCGCAGGGTCGAAACCCGGGACCTTCTCGAACCGCGCAATACGCGCCATCGTGGCGTCGATTGGAGCCTCAAGGGGCGTAGGGCCAATTTCACGATTCGCGCGTGTCGCTGGGCCGTTTGCCCCAAATTGCGCGGCGGCACAGGTCCCTGCGCTCAGCACTGCTCCGAGCGTTACGTAAAGAGCCCACCCGGCCAGTCCGCCAGCAGCTCCTCGCGCCCCGGCTCCGCGCACCGTGGCTTTGCCGGGTGCGTGACGCCTCACCTCATCTCGTTCCGCCTTACCCTGTCCAGCCGCATCCGGTCCCGCCGCATCCGGTCCCGCCGCATCCGGTCCCGCCGCATCCGGTCCCGCCTTTGCCTGCGCCATATAAAGTAATAAATTGCGCGCCATTCGGTCGCGTCCCCCGCCTGTCGCTCAAAGGCAACAATGATGCCACCTTGGGCACGCGGATGGACGCGCGCCATCGAGCTGGGAAACGACGGATTTGCAGAGGGAACGCTGAGCGCAGGACACTGGCAAGAAAGCAGGATCTTCCTTCCAATTCCTGAAGCGCCATAAAACAGGCGCCGACGAATTGTCAGTCGGGACGATACCGCACGCCGCGCGTGACGCGCGATATGGAGCGCTGTCCGAGGATTTATGATTTGAACCCTGCGCCCAGCGAGGACTATTCAGGAATGTGGCAGAAATGTGCGGGAGGGAATCGCGCCCAACAGCGAAATCTTTCGGGGAGTCGAGGGGCACGCCGGACATCGGCGTTGCTGATGTCCGAAATGTCCCGGCTATAACCCTGCCCTGCGCCCGCACCCGCAGGCATCTACAGACCGCCGAGCGAGACTACGGCGATGGTTGCCGCAAGCCTATCCCCAAGGCGAGGAGAACTCTTCGAGTTCGCGGTCCACGGAGCGCCGCGGAGTCTCCATCCCGTAGATTCCCGGCGCGAGCCATCTGAGTGCCGCAACCAGCCGAGAAACGTTGACCCGAGGCGTGCGCCCGACGGCGCGATTCATATCCATCTCCGGATCAGAAACACTAGCCAATCGTTGTACGTCCACGAAGCACCACCCGGGGTCACCGCCCTGGAGATCCTCCGCCAGCCCCTGCCCCCCCGAAGCGGCAAAATCGCAAATGTCATGCCATAAAGTTAGTTTTTGTCTAATACATTCAATTTTCGCCCGTACCGATTTCTACTGTGCATGCATAAGTGCAAGGCTCACGCTGCGTATTGGTGCTGCAACATACGATGCGCAGTGACGACACGTGGCATCGGCGAAATGATAATGCGACAGCGATCGCCGCTCCGCTTCTCTCTAGTTCAGCGGCGAGAGGAATTCCGTGACCGCCGCCGCAGTCGCCTCCGGTTCCTCCCAGAAGAAAACATGGCCCACACCGGGCAGCTTGTGGATGCGCGCGCCGGGGATGCGCTCCTTGATGATGTCGGAGTTGGCGTCGGGAACCAGCAGGTCGGAGGTGCCGGTGATCAGCAGCGTCGGCGCCTCTATCTCGGGTAGCCGCTCGAACGTATCAAATCCTGTTACCGCCCCCCAATGGTGCTGATAGGTGTGCAGTGGAGTCATCGGATAATTCATCACTTCCGCCACGCGTTCCTTGAGCACCGCCTGGCCCCTGGCCGACGCCAGAAACTGCGGGGCGCAGCAGGCGGCAAGCAAGCGCTCGACTTGCGCCGCGAGCGGCTCCTTGGGGTTCATCTGGAGCGCGGCGAGCGCTTCGGGGTCGCCGGCAACGCTGTGCGCGAGGCCGCACAGCGTGCAGCCGAGCACCAGGCCGCGCAGACGTGCGGGATGGTTGAGCGCGAACTCCTGCGCGATCATGCCGCCCATCGATATGCCCATCACGTGCGCACGCTCGACGCCCGCGTGGTCGAGCACGCTGGCCGCGTCGGCCGCCATGTCGGCCATCGAGAACGGCTTTTCGGGCTTATCGCTTTCGCCTGTGCCGCGGTTGTCGATCAGGATGGTCCTGAAGCGCGTCTCGAGCAGCTTCAGGAACGGCTCGCCCCATCCGCGGCTCGATCCAGCGTAACCGAAGATGAGCGCGAGCGGCGCGCCGTGGCCGCGAATCTCGTAGTGAATCCTGGTTCCGTCCTTGCTTTGAGCGGTAAAGGTTGCTGCAGCCACCTGGCTTCTCCGTCGCGATCGGATTTGCGCTCGACACACACGCTCAAACGGGCGGCCGCGCCCGCGGATCGGACGTGCACGCACCACAGGCGCGTCATCAAACGCGCTGCGATACTAGCGCCGGTATCCAACGGGAGCAAAGCAAAACCGGACCGCTCGGATATCCCGATCGTTGGGTGAATAAAAAACCTTCGGGTGAATAAGGAAACCATGGGGCGAGTCAGGAAACCGGCCGAAAATTAGACGGACTCCCGGCAATTAAAGACAGGCAATTGTGCAACGGTCAGCGCTGGATCATTCCTGGTCTTGCGCGCCTTCATCGCTTGCCGGCGCCGCAGGCTCGGCCGCCATCGAACTCTCGCCGATGGTCAGCCAGTCGGTCCGCACCTTGTCCCACTGCTGAATCAGCACGCCATGCGTCTCGAACAGATCGCGGATACGCTCGGGGCTCCATCCGCCGATCTGTTCGAGGATTGGCACCAGCACGCTCAACGCGTCGTCGCTGATGATGGTGCGCTTGGCGATCTGCGTGATGTACTTGGCCGCCGACGCCGCGATCGTAAATCCGCCCCGATGATTCACCTCGAGCATCACGTGGATGTCCGAGCTTCCGTCGCCCACGTAGATTACGCGATCGCTCGGAACACCCAGCGCCACTCGCAACTCGTCGATCGCCGCCACTTTCCCATATCCCGCGGCGACCCGCGCAATCGACTCAATCTCACCCGACTCCTCGGCATAGCCAAGCCGCGTGCCGATGACGTGGTCCGGCGGCACGATTCCATTGAGGGCCGACCTCACGACCTCCTCGGGCGCCGCCGAGATGACGTAGAAGTCGAAGCGATGGCCCTCGATACCGTTTTCCAGCAGACGGGTCAGCAGCGGGATGTTGCGCTTGAGGCGGACGCGACGGCCAACCTCGGCAAGGTCCTGGCGACGCACGCACCGGTATTCCGGGTCGTGGCGCAGCAGGTAGGCAAGTTCGCCGCCTTGCTGCACCAGGTTGAGCCGCGAGAGGCCGGCCACTTTGTGCTTGAAGCCGCTGATACCGAGCAATTCGCTCAGCGCGATACCGGAATCGTTGAAGCTGAGCGTCTGGTCGAAATCGCTTGCGAGCAAATAGTGTTTCATCTGATTACCGGATTCCGACTTGACTACCAGATTCCGCCTTAGTTGCGAATTCGGAATGGCGACCACAGGATAGCGCCGACATGATAGCGCCAATCATTCGGCTATTCGCGACGCCTGCTATGAATGAGAATGGATATTAACAGAGTATTCGTGGAGTATTGCGCGCCGGCCCTCCGCCATCACATCACTGCAGCCTCAGTCAAAGCAGTCTTCGTGCCATCTCGGCTCGCACGAAATTCGCCTCGCCAAGACTTGCGGAAAAGACTCGCCGGCACTCCCCCGCGATGGTCCGGATCGCAAATAGAAAGAGGCGGCTCGCGCGTCAGACGCGCGAACCGCCTACAAAGTCACATCCGCTGTCAGCGGAGCGAGTCACACTTGGACCGCCACCGCCTCCAGCGACCAACAGCTCTCTAGAGCTTCCAGAGCGAACGAGCGGTGGTCGCGCTCTGCTCGACCAGTTTGCGGCCGATGGTCTGCTGAGCTTCGAACAAAGGATAGATCGGAGTCTCTTTGGCCCACTCAGTCGCCTTGACCTGGAAATCCAGGGCCTGGGTTGCGAGCTTTTCGGTGGTGTCGATATACCACGCCGCCGCCTTCTTGGCCCCCGCCGGGTTGAAGCACTTCTCGGCGAAACGTGACATTCCCTCGTACACTCCGCTGTGTTCTTTCTCTGACATTACTATTCTCCTCTCTGAATTCTTTTGGGAGCGCTGCTCCGTCATCTTAGAATTTAACCACGAATTCGCGTTTGGCTCGGGATGCTTTGTCGCGCGAGTGACATTTTCGGGCGTTTGCGCATTTTCGTGCTGTCTGCCTTTTTCCTTTTGTTTCTTGCTCAATTCGATCGTTCTCCCAACCATGCGCCGATTTGAGGCCACAGTTTCTTATGAGCCGCACCGCTCACCATGGCGCCCACGTGCCCGGTCGGGAAGGTCAGGTTGCGCCGGTCCCGGCTGCTGACGCGATCGACCAGACCCAGGCTGGAGCGCGGATGCACCACGTCATCGTAGTCCGCGACCACGTTGAGCAGCGAGCATCTGATTTGTTCGACTTCGACCTTGCGTCCGCCAACCTCGAATTCGCCGCGCGCCAATTGATTGCGCTTGAAGATGTCGCCCGACATTTCGCGGAAGATCCGACCCGCCATCGCCACGTCACTGCTCATCCAGCGCTCGAACAGGTCGAACTGCTCCGCATAGCCATCGCGCTCCGCGTTGCGGTACAGCCCGACGTACTTGTCGAGTGCGTGATGCGCCGGGGCCATCGCGGTAAAGAACGACTGCACCATCCACGCCGGGCAGTTGCCGTGCACCCGGGTCACCAGATCGGTGGTCTCCTCGGTCATGCGCTCGACGATGTTGTAGATAGGCAATTCGCGCACGCCCATATCAAACGGCGTGGTCGCGGTTATCAGGTTGCGCACGTTCTCGGGATGAAGCGCCGTGTAGACGAGGCTCAGCAGCGCGCCGAAGCAGTAGCCGAGAACCGTGACCTGCGCGCTCCGCGTGATCGCACGCACGAAGCGCACCGCCTTGTCCAAATCTCCGTTCACATAAGCGTCGAAGCCGCGCCAGGTGTCCGTCGGATTGGGCGGCAGCCAGTCGGTGAGGTATACGTCAAAGCCTGCGCCCGTCAGATGTTCGACTACGCTGCGGCCCTTCTGCATGTCGAGCACGAACGGCCGTTTGATCAGCGCATAGACCAGCACGATGGGCGTGCGATGAGCGTGCTTGCCCGCCGCCGCATAGTGGCGCAGCCGCACTTTGCCGCTTTCGAAGACCACGCGGTAGGGCGTGACCGGTGGCGGATCGTTGACGGTGGCATGCGCGCCCTTTTTGAAACCATCGAGCGAGCGCATCGCGCCGTCGAGCATGTAACCGGCGATCGCGTTCATCGGGGTCTTAGTTGGCTGGAGCATCTTCGCCTCGCTTGCGGACGAAGGGCGCCGTCTCCGGGGTCCATCCGCCATTCCACATCGCCATCATTGAGTCGCCCACCTGGCGCTCCCCCACCGGCACCTCGACCCCCGCAGCGCGCGCTTCCTCGGCTTCCAGGCGAGCCATTGCCAAGTCGTCGCGAAGCGCTCCCACTTCGGCGCGCAACTCTGTCAATTCAGCCCCCGAGGGCAGTCCCACCGCCGGCCACAGCGCGGCGAAGTACGCATCCCTCATCGCGGAGCCCAGGCGCTGCCACTTGAGGGAAGCTTCCATCGAGCGCCCCACAGAGCTGCCAACTTCGGGGCTCGCGTAGAGGCCGTTGGCGGACTCGTTGAGCAACTGAACCCAGGCGTCGTAGGCTTTCCATCCCGCCTGCTGGAGGTCCATCTGTAGCGTCTGCTCGCGACCTTCCTCGCCGTTTTGCGCGAACAGGCTTTTAACAACAACGAACGGCATTTCGACCATCGCCTCGCTGAATTTGCTCCACTGTTCGAAGAATTTCATATTTGCCCCTTTGTGCTATGCGCGTGGTCGGAGAATGCCCAAAAACCGTACAATAAATTTTTAGAGCAGCATTTATGCCAGTCACCTGACCCGCTTATTGTTTAGCTACTTTCGGTTCCCACATTCGAGTCTGCCCATTGCGCGCGCGGATGCCGCCGTTTTGGGCAGTCGCCTCAACGCGTACGACGCTTTGGTTGCTGGCTGATGAAGCTCGGGTTGTCCTTGAATGAATCATGGTGCGCTTGTTCCGGTGTCTTGTGATTGAAGATTAGCTGATAGTGGCGAGATAGCGAAATTAGTTTTGTTAACGTTTGTCGCAGGCGCGACAAAAGCCAGCAAGCACGGCCTCTAACTCGTTCGATTGGTCGCTTTGGTGACATCACCGCGGTCTGTGCTAACCAATGAAAATGACCGCCGAAAACTCCCAACAGAAGCTGCTCGGCCGGCTGCGAACGCTCGCCTGGATGTCCGAGGCGCAGCTCGCCAAGCTTTCGACCGCGACCATCACGCGCCGCGTGCGGCGGCATGAAACGATTTTCTTTGAAGGCGAGGACGCCAACCGCGTCTATGTGCTGCTCTCCGGCGTCGCCAAGCTGACTTTTCTCAACGCGAGCGAACGGATCCTGGTCTCGCTGGTTGGGCCGGGCGAGATTTTCGGCGTCTCCTCGCTGCTCACGGTGGCCAAGCGGCCCTTTCGATGCGACGCGTTCAGCGATTGCCTGGTCGGCGTCACCAGTCCCGAAGCTTTTGTCGATTCCGCGCTCGGCGTGCGCCTGGAGGACCTAAGCCGCGTGCTCGACGTGACGGTGGGGCGATGGTGGGCGATGCTGCTGCGCTATACGAACTTTCTCGGCCTCGCGTTGCGCGAGCGGCTGGCGGGCGCGCTGCTGGAGTTAGGCGCGAAGTTCGGCGCCGAGGACGCGCGCGGCCAGCTACTGACGCTCAAGCTGACGCACAGCGACCTGGCCGAGCTGGTAGGCGCGTCGCGCCAGCGGATCACCGAGCAGTTGAGCGAATTCGAACGCACCGGCGTGATCATCCGTGACGGACGCCGCCTCATCATCGTCACCAGCGAATTGCTCGCGCTGGTGCATGGCGACAAGCCGGCTCCCGGCAGCGGCGCCGGTCCTGCGAGCTGAGTTATTCAATGGAAAAATCCGATGGCGCAGGGGCCCTCATCGCTCCCTGAAATGCGGCATCACTTCCCGCGCGAATAGCCGCATCGATTTTTTCGTCAATTCCGGATCCACGTTGGGAAAGTCCATCATGCATTGCAAGTAGTCCATCCCGACTTCGCGCTGATACTTCTCGATCTCGCGGATACAATGCTCGGGGTCGCCCAGGATGAAGCGCTCGCGGAAAGTTTCGAGACTGACATCGCCGGCGCCCGACACGGCCTGGCCGCGATCGTCCTTTAGCTCGCGCACCTGCGCCCAACGTCCATACATCCCAGCCTGGATATAAATCATTCCCGGGCCGCCTTCCCGCTCGGCCTGCTTCATAGTCTCAGCGCAATAGACCTCGCGAATGACCGGGGTGCAGGTTTCCTTGCGCCCGAACTCACCCAGGTAACGCCGATAACTCGCGTAATGATTCTTGAGGTCGCTCAGATGATGGCGCGGGGAGGAGCAAAGCGCGTCCGCCCATTTCGCCGCTCGGCGAAAGCCGCCCTCGGTCGAAGCGCCAATCCAGATTGGCGGATGGGGCTTCTGCGCGGGCTTGGGCATCACGGAGATTTCCGGAAATTGATAATGCTTGCCGCGATGGGCGAACGAGTCCGTGGTCCAGGCCTTGATCAGGATTTCCAGTTGCTCTTCCATCCGGGCTTCCCGCCCCTTGCGCGTTTCTTCCAGCCCTTCGAATTCGATCGGGCGATAGCCGGCCGCGACGCCCACGATAACCCGTCCGTTGGCGATATTGTCGAGCACCGCGACGTCCTCGGCGACGCGCACCGGGCGATGAAGCGGCAGCAGCAGCATCGCGGTGCCAATTCTGATCCTGCTGGTCCGCGCCGCCATCGCGGCGGCGGTCAGAAGCACCGAGGGGCACTCGCCGTCTTCCTTGAAGTGGTGCTCGATGAGCCACGCGGAGTCGAAGCCCAATTCCTCGGCCAACTCAACCTGCTCGAGCATCTCGCGATACACCTGGGTGTGCGAGTTGCCCGAGCCGTGCGGCGCCTGCAGGTTGAAGGGACCAATGCCGAATTTCATCCTTTGCTCTCCATCGGAGACATTTTGCGCGCTGAATTCTGCGTTAAAGTCCGTGACGATGTAAATACGGTTGTAACAGTTTGGAAGCGGCTTGAAATCGACGCGCGATTGCTGAAGAGTCTTAGCTTCGTCCGGACCCTTTTCGTTTTTTTCGTTTGGACTTTATTGTCGCGAAATCCGGATTCCGAATACGAGCTACAGATAATGATAACGCGGCGGCGCCGCGAGGAGCTTTTCGCCAGATGGCCGAAGACAAGTTTCAAACTGCCGGCGGAGTTAAACTGCACTACCTCGACTTCGGCGGCGAGGGAAAGCCGGCGCTGGTCTGTATCCACGGGCTGACCGGCAACGCGCACAATTTCGACGCCCTGGTGCCGCATCTGAGCGCGCGCTACCGCGTACTCGCGGTCGACGTGCGCGGCCGCGGCGACAGCGGATGGGGTCCTCCGCTGGATTACAATCCGCAGGTTTATGTCAGCGACCTGAAAGAATTTCTTGACGCGCTCGGAATCAAACGCGTCAGTCTGGTGGGAACCTCGATGGGCGGGGTGATCTCGATGATGTACGCCGGCGGCTATCCGGAAACCGTCGAACGCCTGGTACTCAACGACATCGGCCCCGAGATCGATCCAACCGGCCTCCTCCGAATCATGGCGTACGTAGGCCAGGCGCCCGAACGCTTCAAGGACATTGCCGAGGTCAGGGCCTACTACCGCGCAACCTATCCGCCCGCGGTCAAACTTTCCGACGCGGAACTGACCGAGTGGGTACGATGGTCGGTCAAACCAACGGAAGACGGCGGGCTTACGTGGAAGATGGACCCGGCGGTTCGCCGTCCGCCGCGCGGCGGCTCGGCAGCGCGGCCGATCGATTTGTGGCTGCCCTACAATCGCGTGATGGCGCCGATCCTGATAGTGCGCGGCGCCGAAAGCGACATCCTGTCGCGCGACACTGCGGCCCGGATGGTCAAGGTGCAGCGCGGCGTGCGCCTGGTCGAGGTTCCTGGAGTCGCTCACGCCCCCTCGCTGGTCGAGCCGGAGGCGCTCGAGGCGATCGCGAGCTTCCTCGGCATTACTACGGCATAACGCTCGGCAATCGTTGCAAAGGACAATTGCAACGAACTTACCCACCGGATTGCAACGAACTTCCCCATTGGGGGTGAATCCTGAGATTCACCTCTTTAGTCTGCTTTCGGTTACTCGCAGAACATTTCCTTACAATCCTAGCGCATCTCCATCAACTTTTAGTTTCTTTTGACGTGCTTTTGATCTATGACTGTATCCGAACAGATTGAAATATTTGCAATTGGGCTAGGAGTGGGAGAATCCTGAAATTCGCCCGGGTTTGTGCGTGTTCGCGGTTACTGGCGGAACATTTTCTTACAATCTTAACGCATCTTCATCAACTTTTAGTTTCTTTTGACGTGCTTTTGATCTATTACTGTATGCGAACAGATTGAATTATTTGCAATTGGGCGAGGAAATGCCATGAGCGCTTCTTACGATCTTCGATCTACAGATCAGTCCAGGGTCAGCGAGCGACGCATCGATGGACTCAAAGAAGGGACTCCGGTCCCGATGGAGTCTGCCATCGACACTACGTTCACCGACGCGGGTCCCGGAGGTCTCGCGGATTTTTCCAACCCCACTGCAACTTTCGAGGAGGTCGATATCCGTGCGGCACTCTGCGCGCGGCCTCAGCGCGCGCCCGATTACGAGGCCGAGCATCGGGCGATGGAGGTACTTGCCGCCGAAATGGCGACCAACCCGCGCAACATGCTGCAGAAACTGGCGGAGACGGCGGTCGAGCTCTGCAAGGCTGACACCGCCGGAGTCAGCATCCTGGAGGGCGACCTCGTTCGCTGGGAGGCTTTGGCCGGAGTGTTCGCTTCCTATCGAGGCTCGACGATGCCGCGTGATGCCAGTCCCTGCGGCGTCTGTATCAATCAGAATGCAACTCAGCTGATGCATCTGCCGGATCGCTGCTTTCCGGCGCTCACCACAGATCCGCCTTTCGTTGAAGTGCTGCTGATACCTTTTCATGACCACGGCAAGCCGGTTGGAACGGTCTGGATCGTGGCCAACAACTTCGAGCGGAAATTCGATCGAGAGGACGAGCGCGTCGTGCGTACACTGGCCCAGTTCGCTTCGGCGGGCTGGCAATTGTGGCAAGCGTCGGAGCAGTCAGCGGAGTCGAGCCGGCACAAGGATCAATTCCTGGCCATGCTCGCCCATGAATTCAGGAATCCGCTCACCGCGATCATAGGCGCGCATCAGGCGGCGCAGAAGATCAGCAGCCACAACGGCGACCTGATGCGGCCCGATCCTTTGCGGACCGATCTTCGGCAGGCCGTCGACATCATTGGACGTCAGGCCCATCACCTGACGCGGATGGTCACGGATCTGATGGACCTGTCGCGCATCGGCCGCGGCGGGTTGGGAGTCTGCAAGGAGCCGGTCGAGCTCAAAACGATCGTCGACCAGGCCGTGGAAGCAACACATGCCCATTTCAAGCATCGCCGGCACCGGCTGTCCGTCGGTATTCCGGAGGAGCCGGTTCATATCGATGGCGACCCGGCGCGACTGGTTCAACTATTGTCCAATCTCCTGGACAATGCGGCGAAATACACGCTCAAAGATGGAGAAATCTCGATTGCGGCGGACTGCACCGATAAGGACGTTTTCATCCGGGTTCGCGATAACGGAATCGGAATCCCGAAAGATCGAATCGAAAGTATTTTCGATCTCTATACCCAGCTCAACGGGTCGGCGAAGAGCGCACGGGGCCTCGGTCTCGGTTTGACGATCGTGAAAAATTTGGTGACGCTGCACGGCGGCGCGATCGAAGCGGCGAGTGACGGGCCCGGCAAGGGCAGCGTGTTCACGGTTCGATTGCCTCTCACGCCGAGGTTCGCAAAGAATCTGCCGAAGAAAGCGACCGGGCAAAAAGGCCGGCGTATTCTGCTGGTTGAAGATAGCGACGACATCGCCAGGCCCTTAAAAAAGATCCTCGCGTGGGACGGCCACCTTGTCAGCGTCGCGCCGGACGGCGCACTGGCGCTCGGGATGCTTCGCACCTTCAAGCCGGACATCGTTTTTCTCGACATCGGCCTGCCCGATATGGACGGTTTCGAAGTCGCTCGCCGGATGCGCCATCAGGCTGATTCTGCCGGACTGGTTATCGTCGCATTGACTGGCTACAGCGATGACGAGCACCGCCGCCTATCCATGGAAGCCGGCTGCGATTACCATCTGGTGAAACCTATCAGCTCCGACGTATTGCTGAGCTTTCTCGGTGGCCCTGCGGATTCAGCCGAGAGTGCCCGGCCGATTTGAGCCGCACGGGGGTAAGAACGAACGCGAAACCTCGATTAGTAAGCCGGGCGTAGGGCCCTGCCCCGCGTGCGCACCGAGCTTGCTGCTCACCGCGAGCGCGGGTTCGCGCCGCTAGTGCGGAAACTCAACGATCACTTTAGCTTGGCCACCCGGCTTGCGGAGTGCCGCAAACATCTCGGGCACCTGGTCCACGCCGATAACGTCGGTCACCATCGGGCGCGGATCGATCTTGCCCTGGCTGAGCGCGTTGATCGTCTCCTGGAACTCCGCATCGTTATAACCGAGCCCGAAGATGACCGTGATCTCCTTGAAGATGCATCGCACCGGCGTGATCTCATCCGGCTCCATGCACACCCCGAGAACTACCACCCGGCCTAGTGTCGCGACCATGCTAATCGCCGACTCCAGCGTTGACTTCACGCCGATACACTCGAAGACCAGGTCCGGACCGCGCCCGGTGATCTCGCGTATCCGCTCGGCCGGGTCCTTGATCGTGGGATTGACGACCTCGGTCGCGCCGAGCCGCCGCGCAAGCTCCGATCGCCCTGGCGCAAGCTCGGAGACGATAACCGTCGCAGCGCCCTTGGCCTTGCACCACAATAGCGTCGCAAGGCCGATCGGTCCGCCGCCCATCACCACGCACGCCGCGCCCAGACCGAGGCCGGATCGGTTGACGCCGTGCAGGCCGACCGAGAGCGGCTCGACCAGCGCGCCGAGCCGCGAATCGACGTTGTCGGGCAGCTTGAACAGACTCTTCGCTCCGCACATCACGTACTCGGCATACGCGCCGGGGAGTTGCCCCAGTCCCAGGCCGCGGATGTCCTCGCAGTGCATCCCCTTGCCGGCGACGCACGGCTCGCAGGTGTTGCATCCGATGTACGGCAGGGAGGTCACGCGGTCGCCGATCGCGTAGCCGCCGACCTGCGGGCCGAGCTCGACTATCTCACCGCAGAACTCGTGCCCCATCACGGAGTCGGGCGGCATCCCGAAACCGTACTGCACGGCGTGCAGGTCGGAGCCGCAGATTCCGCAGGCGTGGACCTTGAGCACCACTTCGCCGCGCCCGGCGACGGGCCGCGGCACGTCGATCACGGCCATCTCATTGGGTTGCTTATAGACCGCGGCTTTCATCGAATTGTCTCCCGGAAAACGTTTCGCCGGAACTGCTTCGCCGCAACCGCGCCTTGCCGAAACTGTCGCGCGGGGTGATCGGAAATACCCGCGCCGCCGCTATTTGCGCTCGATCAGCTCAATCTTGTAGCCGTTGGGATCCTCGACAAACGCGATCACCGTGGAGCCGAATTTCATTGGTCCGGGCTCGCGCGTGACCTTCACGCCCTCGCGCTTGAGTTCGTCGCAGGTCTTGAAGATGTCGTCGACGCCGATCGCCAGATGGCCGAAGGCGGTGCCCTGGTCGTAGCTCTTGGTGTCCCAGTTGTGCGTGAGCTCGACGACCGTGTTGGCGTTCTCGTCGCCGTAGCCGACGAAGGCGAGCGTGAATTTGCCGTCCGGATAGTCCTTGCGGCTGAGCAGCTTCATCCCGAGCGGACCGCAATAGAACTTCAGGCTCTGGTCGAGATCGTTGACCCGGATCATCGTGTGCAGAAACCGCATCGTTGTTCTCCCTTGTTGTGGCGCCGCTGCGTGCGCGGCGATCGCGCCGGTAAGTTGCGCGCGGATTTCCTCGAACACCTGCTCGGTCGGCCGTATCCCCTGCGCTTCCATCCGTTCGACCAGCTCCCAGCGCTCCAGGCCGAGGATGCGCGCCGCCTCATGCTCGTGCAGGCGGTGCGCGTCGACCAGCGCCAGGATCGCCCACTGCCGCATGCGCTCGGCGAACGCATCCTCGGAAAAGCCGTCGTCGAAGACGTCGGCGGGCAGGTCGAGCGTGATTTTCATTTTTATCAGTTCTTCAGTGTTTCGTTTTTCTCTGCTTCTTTCTCTATTTCGGTGGGGTCACCCCTCGCGGCCGCATTGGCTCTTTTTCCGCGCTTGGCCGCGAGATGTCAATCGTACCTTCACGCGGGTCCGCGCGGTCCCCGCGAGGCTTTGAAAACCGGATGTGATATGCATTTTTGAAGGATGCGTCGGCATCGCGAGCAAGGACGCATCGAGGAATCAAAATGGACTTCAACTACAGCCCCGAAGACGAGGCGTTTCGCGCCGAGTTCCGCGCCTGGCTCGAAAAGAACCGCCAATTCGCCATTCCTACCCGCGAGCCGCTGGCCGACGAAGCCGACGGCGATTGGGACGCACGCATCCGATGGCATCGCAAACTCAACGAGGGCGGATGGATCGGTCTTAGCTGGCCCAAAGAGTACGGCGGCCGCGGCGCCACTCTGCTACAGAGCATGATCTATGAGCAGGAGCTCGAGCGCGCCGGCTCAGCCGTCCCCTTCACCGGCTTCGGCGTCTCGCTGCTCGGTCCCACGCTCATCCATTGGGGCACCGAAGAGCAGAAGCGCCGCCATGTGCCCAAAATTCTCACCGCCGAAGAAATCTGGTGCCAGGGCTACTCGGAACCCAACTCGGGCTCGGACCTTGCCTCGGTGCAGACCCGCGCGGTCGAGGAGGGCGACTACTTCGTCGTCAACGGATCGAAAATCTGGACTTCTTCCGCGCAGCACGCCGACTGGATTTTTCTCCTCACCCGGACCGACACCGAGGCGCCCAAGCACAAGGGCATCACTTATCTGCTGGTCGATATGAAGACGCCCGGAGTGGAAGTGCGGCCGCTGGTCCAGATGACCGGCGCGCGCGGTTTCAACCAGGTCTTCTTCGAAGACGTCCGCGTACCCAAGACCAATATCGTCGGGCAAAAGAACCAGGGATGGCAGGTCGCGATCACCACGCTGATGTTCGAGCGCTCGGGCGGCCATGACCGCGGGATGATGCGGCAGGTGCGCGATCTGACGGCGCTGGCCAAGCGGATGTCGCGCAATGGGCGGAGCGCCTGGGACGATACCAGCGTGCGGCAGCGGATCGCGCAGTTTGCGATGGAGGTTGAAGCGATCAAGTACACGGGCTTTCGCAACCTCGCGCGTCAGCTCAAAGGGCTACCGCCGGGGCCGGAGGGCTCCATGATGAAGCTGTGCGCGACTGAGCTGGGATTGAAGATTGCGATGTTCGCGATGGAACTGTTGGGGCCGTATAGCCAGTTCGAGCACGGCGCGGCATTCGCGATCGACCAGGGCACCTGGGCGCATCGGATGCTGGCGGCACGCGGCCCGACGATCTACGCCGGGACCAACCAGATTCAGCACAACATCATCGGCGAGAGGGTGCTGGGCCTGCCCAAGGGATAGCTACCTCCTGGCGTCATCCCGAGCGAGCGCCCCAAGAGAAGAAGAGTTCTAGTGGCCGCGAGTCGCGGTCGGATCCGACGTAGAGATCACGTGCCGCTGCAGGGCGCGGACGCTGATCCCCAGCTTGCGCGCCGCCGCCGCCCGGTCGCCCCCACACACCATCAGCGCCTGCAACGCCATCTCACGTCGCGCCCGAAACGGACTCGACTTCCAGATCGACGGTCCGACAGAGGTTTCTGTCAGCTCCGGACGCACGTCGGCGGTCTGGATGAGCTGGCTCGTCGAGTCGCGCTGCAAAACCGCGAACCGGGTGACCAGGTTGTGCAACTCGCGCACGTTGCCTGGAAATGAATACTTACCCAGGGTTTTGAGCGCGCCGGGGGTGAAGCGCAGATGCGGCGCCGCCAGGCGCAGGTAGCCGCGGGCCAGCAACGGGATGTCGGAGCGCCGCACGCGCAGCGGCGGCAACGAGAGGGTCAATACCGCAAGCCGGTCATAAAGCTCGCGTTTGAACTCCCCACTCTGCACCATCGAGGCCAACGGCCGGTTGGTCGCCGAGATCAGTCGGGCGCCGCTACGGACTTTTTCAATCACTGGATCGCCAGGCTCGCTCTCGTCGGCCTGCAAAATCGCCCGCAACAGCCGGGTCTGCGCGGTCCGCGAGAGTTCCGATACCTGGTCCAGGAACAAGGTCGCGCCGGGAGCAGCGCACAGTTCGTCGAGCCGATTTTCGTCGCTCACCCCGCCGCGCGGCCCGTCATCGGGCGTACGGGGTACTATGGCCTCGTTCAGCGCCGCGCAGTTGATCGTAAACATCTCGCCCGCTCGTCCGCTGGCGGCGTGGATCAGCCGCACCAGCAACTCCTTTCCGGTTCCCGTCTCGCCGCTGACCAGAATCGGCGAATCGATCCGACCGGCGCGCACCGCCGCGCGAATCACCGCAAACATCGTGGCATCCGTGGTCAGCAGCGACTGCGGGAGTCCGAAGGCCTGCGAGACTATCCAGCTCGCCGCGGCCCACAGGCCGGAGCCGTCGAATTCGACTGTTTCAATCGGATAGTTCCCCTGGTTGGTTGCGTGCTCGTGTCTCGTCCGGTGCGAGTCGTCACAATCGCGAAAGTCGCGGGACTGGTGCGACTCGAGCGGCTCGCCGCCGAGCCGCTCGAGTCGTATCCGTCCCGTCGCCGTGCCGGTACGCGCATCGATGCCCGGCGCTTCGACTAATATCGTGGCGCCACCGCGATCGTCCGGCCCAATCAGCTCGATCCCCAAACCCGCAAGCAGCGGTTCCATCGATGGCGCCAGTGCGGGCGCAAGCCACACCCTTTCCCTGGCGCCGGGACGTCGATTGCTTGCCGACCCGGTTTCGGGCTTGACCTGGTCCTTCATCAACTGGTCTTTCGTAGCTGGAGCTCTGGTAGCGTGGCCTTTCGCGGTCTGGTCTTTGTGGTCCTGGTGATCTTGTGTAACTTCCGCAAGGTGATCTTGCATCGCTTGATGTTTCATCCATTCCTCGTATGGCCCGCCCGCCCCTGGCAAAAACTAACTGTGCAAAGCGGATACCAATTCAGGAAAGAGATAAAACTCAAGCAAGCGGAGCAGAGGCAACGATCGCCCCTCCAGTGACGAAAAGTTGTCGGTGAAATTGCTCGCGATTCACGAATGTGCAAAGAACGTTTAGAAAGAAACTCTGTCGCTCCGCATCCCGAGACACATCCGCAACTTTTACAGGTGGACCCAGCAAGCCATAAGAGACGCTTGTACAGGGCCAGACTCTCTGGCTTTTTTGCCACCCGATGTTCTAGACCCTTGGTTGAGTCGATGGCATGACGGAATCGTCAACGTATCCGAAAATCGCCCGTTAACGTCGGACAAGACGTGCGGAGCGGAGCAAATGATGACCAACGCGCAGCAGGGTGAAGCGGTCTACAATGTGATGGTCGAAAAAGATCAGGTGATGCGCACGCGCGACGGCGTAACGCTCCGCGCCGACGTGTATCGTCCCGACGCATCGGGCAACTTCCCGGTGCTGCTGGTGCGCACGCCCTATGACAAGGGCGCCGGGATGGCGCTCACGGAGAAAGACTACTTCCCGCCGCGCGGCTACGTCGTGGTGGTGCAGGACACGCGCGGCCGCCATAGCTCGGGGGGTGATTTCTATCCCTTCGTGCACGAGGCGCACGACGGCTACGACGCCGTGGAGTGGGCGGCAGCGCTGCCCTGGTCCAACGGCAAGGTCGGGACGGTCGGGCAGTCGTATCTCGCCCTGACCCAGTACTACGCCGCGAGCCTGCGCCCGCCCCATCTGCGCGTTGCCGCGCCGGTTTCCGGACCGGTCAGCTATTTCGAGAACTTCGCCTACCGGCACGGCGCGCTGGAGTTGGGATGGATGCTCGCGTACTTCATGTTCATGGCGCGCGACACGCTGGCGCGCAAGGGCATTTACGATCAGCATCGCGAGCGCCTGGACAGCTACGTCTCACGCCCGGACATCCCGATGGCGCCGCTCAAGCGCGACGCCTACCAGCATTTGCCGGTGCGCGACTGGGGCGAACGCCTCAAAGACGGCGCTCCGTATCTGGCCGACTATCTCCGCCACTGGACTGACGGACCGTACTGGGCGGCGACTGATTTGCGTCCGCGCTTTGGCGAATTCGACACGCCGATGTTTCACGTCGGATCATGGTACGACGTGTTCCAGTACGACACCTTCGCGATGTATCTCGGGATGCGCGACGGCGCGCGTAGCGAGACCGCGCGGCGCGCTCAGAAGTTGATGATGGGTCCGTGGGCGCATCTGCTGCCCTACTCGATCCCGACTTCGCGCGGCACCGGGGATATCGACTTCGGGCCCGAAGCGATAATCGAGCTGCACGCCTTCCAGCTGCGATGGTTCGACCACTTTCTCAAGGGCGTCGGAAACGGCGTGCTCGAGGAGCCGCCGGTCAGGCTCTTCGTGATGGGCGAGAACCGATGGCGCGACGAGAATGAATGGCCGCTCGCGCGCACGTGCTACACCGAGATGTTCCTGCATAGCGGCGGTCACGCCAACAGCCTCGACGGCGACGGGCGGCTCGGCCCGGCGCGGCCGGGTGACGAACCGGCCGATCGTTACATCTATGATCCCGCCGATCCGGTGCCGACGCGCGGCGGCACGACGCTCGGATTGAAGGCCGGGGTCTTCGATCAGCGCGAGATCGAGCAGCGCCGCGACGTGTTGGTCTATACCTGCGAGACGCTCACGCACGACCTTGAAGTGACGGGGCCGGTCACGATGGTTCTGTACGCCGCGTCGTCGGCAACGGACACCGATTTCACGGCCAAGCTCTGCGACGTGCGGCCAGACGGCTATGCGCACAACATCGTCGAAGGCGTGGTGCGTGCGCGGTTTCGCGAGTCGCTCACGGCGCCATCGCCCATCGTGCCGGAACGGGTTTACGAATACCGACTCGACTTGTGGGCGACCAGCCATCTGTTCAAGGCTGGGCATCGGCTGCGGCTGGAGGTTTCATCGAGCAACTTTCCCCGCTACGACCGCAATCCGAATACCGGCAAGGATTTGTTCGCCGACGCCGAACTCGCGCGGGCGCAACAGAGCGTGTTCCACGACAGCCGCTATTGCTCGCGCATAGTGCTGCCGGTGATTCCGCGCTAGCCGCTGCCGATGCGGCGATTTTCCCCGCGCCCGCCAAGCCTGATAGTATCTAGGCCAATTCGCGCGCCGAGCCGGGACTTCGAGGGTCTCAACTTCGAAGCCAGGACTATTTGAAGGACAGATTCAATTTGACCGCACACAGCTTGCCAGGCAGATCGCCCTCGCCTGTCCGTCATACGCTCTCCCGCGTTGCCGCCGATCGAATTGCCAACGCCGCATCTCGATCCGCCCGAGTCATGCGCGTCGCAACCGCCATTGCGATCGCCGCGGCGCTCGGCGCCGGCTGCTCGAAGTCCGAGCCTGCGGCGGGTGGCGGCGGCTTCATGGGCGGACCCGTTCCGGTGCTGATCGCCCAGGCCGTGGAGAAGACGGTCCCGATTCAGCTTAATGCGATCGGCTCGGTCGAGGCTTACTCGACCGTCTCGGTGCGCTCGCAGATCGACGGCAAAATTGCCGAGATCCATTTCCACGAAGGCGAGGACGTGAAAAAGGGCGACCTGCTGATCACCATCGACCCGCGCCCGCTCGAAGCCGAGCTGCATCAGGCCCAGGCCAATCTCGCTCGCGACCGTGCGCAGCTCGCGCAAGCGGCGACTGACGAGAAGCGCTTCAGTTTCCTTTTGGAGCAGGGCGTGGGCTCGCGCCAGCAGGCCGACCAGGCGCACGCCACCGCGCAGGCGCTGCGGGCCACCGTGATGGCCGATCAGGCGGCTGAACAGACGGCGAAGATCAACCTTGGCTACACCGAAATTCGCTCGCCCATCGACGGCCGTACCGGCAACCTGATGCTGCATCCCGGTAATCTCGTCAAGGCCAACGATTCCGCGAGCACAATCGTCGTGATCAACCAGCTCAAGCCCATCTATGTCGATTTCAACGTTCCCGAGAAAGACCTCGACGAGGTCCGCCGTGACATGGCCGGTCATCAACTGGCCGTGGTGGTGCGCCCGCGCAGCCGCGAGCTTCAGGCGGCCTCCGAAAGCGGCACACTCAGCTTCATCGATAACACAGTCAACGCCAACACCGGCACTTTCGAACTCAAGGGGCTGTTCGCCAATGCAGCGGAGCGCCTGTGGCCGGGCCAGTACGTCAACGTCACTTTGACTCTAAGCGAGCTCCCGGACACAATTCTCGTGCCCTCGCAGGCGGTGCAAACGGGACAGGACGGGTCTTTTGTGTACGTCGTAGAGCACGATATGTCCGCCAAAACGCGCCCAGTCGTGTTGGGCGATTCGCTCGACGGTCAAACGGTGATCAAAAGCGGGCTCAAGGCCGGGGAAACCGTCGTCACCGACGGCCAGCTCCGCCTCTTCCCCGGAGCCAAGGTGAAGATCAAGACCGGACTCGATCAGCCGGCGCAGCAGGTGCCCTCGTGAACCTGGCCGAGGGTTTCATCCGCCGCCCGGTGATGACGACGCTCATCTCCCTGGCGATCATCTTCTTCGGTTTGATGGCCTACCGGATGCTGCCGGTGAGCGACCTTCCCAACGTCGACTTCCCCACTATTCTGGTCAACGCCTCGTTGCCCGGCGCCAGCCCGGAGACGATGGCGTCGTCGATCGCGACGCCGTTGGAGCGGCAGTTCTCGACCATCGCCGGCCTCGATCAGATGTCTTCGACGAGCATGCAGGGCCAGACGAGCATCACGCTTGAGTTCGCGCTGGACCGCAATATCGACGCCGCCGCGCAGGACGTGCAGGCGGCGATCACCGCGGCCCTCTCGCGTTTGCCGCAGGGGATGCCGAGTCCGCCGTCGTACGCGAAGGTCAATCCTGCCGACAAGCCGGTGCTCTATTTGGGGCTGAGCTCACCGACCCTGCCGCTCTCGCAAGTCGACGAGTACGCCGAGACCTACCTCGCCGAGCGCATCTCGATGATCAGCGGCGTGGCGCAGGTGGTGGTGTACGGCTCGCAGAAATACGCCGTGCGCATCCAGATCGATCCGCAGGCGCTGGCCTCCCGCGGCATCGGGATCGACGAGGTCGCGCAGGCGATCCAAAGCGCCAACGTCAACCTGCCGACCGGCACGCTCTATGGTTCGCATGAGGCCGTTACCGTACACGCCAACGGCCAACTGACGAACGCCGCAGCCTACCGGCCGATAATTGTCGCCTACAAAAATGGCGCGCCCGTGCGGCTGGAAGAAGTGGGCCGCGTGCTCGACAGCGTCGAGAACGACAAGGTTGCAGGATGGGTCGGCGACCAGCGCGCGGTGGTACTGGCGATCCAGCGCCAGCCCGGCACCAACACGGTCGAGGTCGTCAACGCGATCGACCGCATCCTGCCGTCGTTCCGCGACCAGTTGCCGGCCTCGGTCAAAATCACGAATCTCTATTCGCGCGCGGATTCGATCCAGGCTTCGGTCGCCGATGTCCAGTTCACGCTGCTACTGACCGTGTTCCTGGTCGTCATGGTGATCTTCCTGTTCCTGCGCAACATCTCCGCCACCGTCATTCCAAGCGCCGCGCTGCCGATGTCGATCATCGGCACCTTCGCGGTGATGTGGACGCTCGGCTACACGGTGGACAATCTCTCGCTGCTCGCGATCACGCTCTCGGTCGGCTTCGTGGTCGACGACGCGATCGTGATGCTCGAGAACATCGTGCGCCACATGGAGATGGGCAAGGGCGTGATGGAGGCGGCGCTCGACGGCTCGCGTGAAATCGCGTTCACGATTCTCTCGATGACCTTCTCGCTGGCTGCGGTTTTCATCCCGGTGCTGTTCCTCGGCGGGATCATGGGCCGCCTGCTGCATGAGTTCGCGGTCACAATCGCGGCCTCCATCCTGGTCTCGGGCTTCGTCTCGCTGAGCCTGACCCCGATGCTGTGCAGCCGGTTCCTGCGCCCGCCCGCAAGCGCGCGCCACGGCCGCCTCTACCAGACAACCGAGCGCGCGTTCGACTGGCTGCTCGACGCCTACCGCCGCAGCCTGGCCGTGGTGATGACCTATCGACGCGCGACGCTCGCGCTCGCGCTCGGATTATTGGCGGCCACCTTCTATCTGCTCGCGGTGATCCCCAAGGGTTTTCTGCCCAGCGAAGACCAGGGCCAGATTCTGATGTTCACCAAGGCGGCGCAGGGGATTTCGTACGACGCGATGGTCAAGCATCAGGAGGCGATCGCCGACATCATCCGGCGCGATCCCAACGTCACCACCTACTTCTCCAGCGCCGGCGCGACCGGCTTCAGTGGCGGCGGCAACACAGGCATCCTGTTCGCGCATTTAAAGCCGCTCGGCGAGCGCAAACTCAGCGTCGACCAGGTGATGGACGAGTTGCGGCCCAAGCTCGCCACCGTTCCCGGCATCATCGCGTTCCTGCAGAATCCGCCGCCGATCCAGATCGGCGCCAAGTTCACCGAAGCGACCTACCAGCTCACGCTGCAAAGCCCCAACAGCGACGAACTTTACAAGTACGCGCAGATTCTGGAGCGCAAAATGCAATCGACGCGCGAGCTGACCGACGTCACCAGCGACCTGCAGATCTCCAATCCGCAGGTCAACGTCGTTATCGATCGCGACAAGGCACACACGCTCGGTATCTCGGCCGGATCGATCGAAGACGCGCTCGATAGCGCCTACGGCGAGCGTCAGATCTCGACCATCTACGCGCCCAACGACGAATACCAGGTGATCTTGGAAGTCGAGCCGCAGTACATGGCCAATCCCGCCACGCTCGCGCTGCTGTACGTGCGCGCGCAAGGTGGAAAACTGGTCCCGCTCGACACCATCGCGCGCTTGCAGCGCACCTTGGGGCCGCTCGCGATCAACCATTCCGGCCAGCTCACCGCGGTCACCATCTCGTTCAACGTCGCGCCCGGCGTCTCGCTTGGCAAAGCGCTCGACGACGTAACAAGGCTCGCCAACGACACCGTGCCGGCCACCGTCAGCACCGCCTTCCAGGGCACCGCCGAGGAGTTCCAGTCCTCGATGCGCAACCTGGGAATCCTGCTGGTGATGGCGATTCTGGTCATCTACATCGTGTTGGGCGTGCTCTACGAGAGCTTCATCCACCCGGTGACAATTCTCTCGGGGTTGCCGGCGGCCGGCTTCGGCGCGCTTCTCACGCTGATGATCTTTCACATGGAGCTCGACCTGCTGGCCTTCGTTGGCATCATCATGCTGGTCGGCCTGGTGAAGAAAAACGCCATCATGATGATCGACTTCGCACTCGACACCCAGCGCACCGAGGGCAAGAGTCCGGCCGAGGCGATCTTCGAGGGCAGTATCATCCGCTTCCGGCCGATTATGATGACCACGATGTCGGCGCTGATGGGCACGCTGCCGATCGCCTTGGGCATGGGCGCGGGCGCCGACTCGCGCCGCCCGCTGGGGGTGGCGGTCGTGGGCGGACTGTTTTTCTCGCAATTGCTCACGCTGTACATCACGCCCGTCATCTATACTTACATGGAGTCCTTCCACGACTGGGTCACCAGACGGCGCGGGCTTCAGACGGCACCTGCCGAAGCCGGGTCACGCATTCTCGGCGACGGCAAGCGGACCGAAGAAGAACCTCCGCGCCGTCGCGCCGTGTCATAGCGTCCGCCGACGAGCTTGCGGCCCCTCCCCCAGGCTATGGGCGCTCTTTTCTGCGGCGCGCAAGTGCGCGATAAGTAACAGTGGGGCGCAACGATTTCCCTCAAACGGAGGACCCGATGGCACGGCTCAGTTCGATCCCATTCGAAAAAGTTGATCCGGAGCTTCAGACGGTCATGCACGAGTATGACGTCGAGCTCGGCGGCTCCGGGTTCGTCCAGGTGCTGGCTCACGCACCCGAGGTCTTCAAAGACTTCATCAAATTCTACTTTCCCCTGGTCAGCACCACGCGCGGGTCGGTCAATATGAAGTTGACCGAGCTCGCCCGGCTCAAGGTGGCGGAAAAAAATGAGTGCGCCTTGTGAATGGGCGCCCGGTTTGCCTTGGCAAGGCAACAAGGACTGACTGAGGAACTGGTCGCGGAACTGCCTCATTTCGAAAGCAGCCGAAAACTGACGGGCCAGGAAAAAGCGGCGATTCGTTTTGCCGAAATACTCGCGGGCGATCATCGGCAGGCGTCGCAGCAAACCTTCGATGTTTTGCGCGAGCATTTTACCGAAGGCGAGATCGTGGACCTGGGCTTCAGGATAGTGACCTTCGTCGGCTACGGCCGTTTGATTCATGCCCTGGGTCTGGAGATCGGCAAGACCTGTCCGCTTTGACCAGACCTGTCCGCTTTGACCAGAGCTGCCCGCTGTGAGACGGCCCGCGGCGTGCGCCGGCCATGCTCTTTTTTGCCGCGCGCAAGTGCGCGATAAATAATTGCGGCCACGTACTCGCGGCGGGAGGCTCTTGCCATGGCGGTTCCGGCATATCGGCTCTTCATCGACGGCCAATCCGTCGATACCTCCGACCATTACGAACTGCACTATCCATTCAACGGCGAAGTGGTCGGCACGGTGGCGCGCGCCAGCGAGCACGAAACTGACGCGGCGATCGCGGGTGCGGCGCGCGCCTATGAAGAGACCCGCCGCCTTGGGCGCGCGCAACGCGCCGAAATTCTGAGCGCGATGAGCCGCGGAGTGGCCGAACGGCGCGGCGACTTCGAGCGCGCGATCACGCTCGGCACCGGCAAGCCGATCGATTACGCTCGCGCCGAGGTCGGCCGCACCGTCGGCGTCCTCGCGCTCGCCGCCGAGGAGGTCAAACGCTTCGGGCAAAGCGCCGAACCGATCGACTTCGAGGCCGCAAACAAGGGCTCGGTCGGAATCGTCGAGCGTTTCCCTATCGGCCCAATCTCCGCGATTGCGCCGTTCAACTTTCCGCTCAACCTGGTAACGCACAAGGTCGCCCCCGCCATCGCCACCGGCAACACGATGGTCGTTAAGCCGCCGCCGCAATGTCCCGGGCCGGCCGTGATGCTGGCCGAGTTGGCCGCCGAAGCGGGGCTGCCCAAGGGCGCGCTCAACGTCATCTCGGCCGACCCGCCGGTCGCCGAGCGTCTCGCCGTCGACAAACGGATCAAGATGGTGAGCTTCACCGGCAGCGCGAAGGTCGGATGGGCGCTGCGGGCGATGGCCGGGACCAAGCGCGTAGCGCTGGAGCTTGGCGGTAACGGCGGCCTGATCGTCGATGACGGCGCCGACCTCGAGTACGCGGCCATGCGCACAGCGCGCGGCGCGTTCGTGCACGCCGGCCAGGTCTGTCTCTCGGTCCAGCGCGTCTTCGTCCATCGCCATGTTTACTTCGCCTTCTTGAAGCATCTGGTCGACGCGACCGAACGGCTCGGCGTGGGCGATCCGATGGACGAGCGCACGGTGGTCGGTCCGTTGATCTCGAGCGCGGCGGCCGACCGCGTGATGGAATGGATCGGCGAGGCCAAGGCGGCCGGCGCCGGGATTCTCACCGGCGATCAACGCACAGGCAACGTGGTGACGCCAACCCTGGTCGAGCTATCCGAACCGAAGCTCCATCGGCTACGCGTCTGGTGTGAGGAAATTTTCGGACCGGTCGCGACCGTCGAGCCGATCAACTCCTTCGCGGAGGGGATCGCGGCCACCAACGATTCGCCTTACGGCCTGCAGTCGGGAGTCTTCACCACCAACCTGGAGCATGCCTTCATGGCGTTTCGCGAGATCGAGGCGGGAGCGGTGATCGTTGGCGACACCGGAGTGTTCCGCGTCGACACCTATCCGTTCGGCGGGGTCAAGGGCTCGGGGCTCGGCCGCGAGGGCGTGCGCTGGGCGATGGAATCGATGACCGAGCCGCGTATGCTGGTCCTGAGCCTTCGCGGCCACGCCTGAAGAGGCTGCGCGCGCGACGGAGTCTATTTGCGCCGGCGGCCGAATCCGTGCGCGGATCTCTCCGCAGCTTTGCAGAACATCTGGGCGCTCGCCGCATACGACCAAACCGGCGCCTGCTCACCGATGCACAAGAAGCTCGCGGGCTTGCACGCCGCCGATGCTGTCCCCGTTTGTCCATCACCGAATAGTCACGGTAAAGTCAAAGTCAGGGCACTTGCGGTCAAAAACGCGCGGTCAAAAACGCGCATTGATTGCTGAGTTCCTAGGATAAACGCTATGGATTTCAAGTTCAGCGCAGACGACGAAGCTTTTCGCACGGAGTTGAGGAGCTGGCTCGAAGCCAACCTGCCCCGCCGCGAACGAAGCGAGGACGCGGAAGAGCCCTTCTCCGAAGGAGGCGCGAGCCAATGGCAGCGCCGCCTCGCGTGGCACAAGAAAATGCACGGCGGCGGATGGGTCGGCATCAGCTGGCCTAAAGAATACGGCGGGCGCGGCGCGACGCTCACCCAGCAGCTCGTCTACGGCGAGGAGATGAGCCGCGCACACGCACCCGCGCTGGTCAACCAGCTCGGCACGATGCTGGTCGGCCCGACGCTCATCCAGTGGGGCACCGAGGAACAGAAAAAGCGCTACGTGCCGAAGATCCTCTCGGCCGACGAGATCTGGTGCCAGGGCTACTCCGAGCCCAACTCCGGCTCTGACGTCGCCTCGCTGCAGACCCGCGCGGTCGAAGATGGCGACTACTTCGTCGTCAACGGTCAGAAAGTCTGGACCTCCGACGCTCATCACGCCGACATGTGCATCCTGCTCGTGCGCACCGATCCCGATGCGCCCAAGCACAAGGGCATCAGCTACATCCTGGTGGACATGCACAGCCCCGGCGTCACGGTGCGCCCGCTGACGCAGATCACCGGTGAGCGCGGTTTCAACGAGGTCTTCTTCGAGGACGTGCGCGTACCGAAGAAAAATATCGTGGGTGAGAAGAACCATGGATGGCAGGTCGCAATCACGACGCTGATGTTCGAGCGCACCGGCGTCGGCGATCCCAACATGAACACCAACCAGGTGGTGGAACTCGCGCGTCTCGCGCGATCAATCCCGCGGGGCGGCGCGAGCGCATGGGACGACACCAGCGTGCGCCAGCGGATAGCGCAGTTCGCAGCCGAAGCGGCGGCGCTGAAATATACCGGCTATCGGCAGATCACGCGGCGGCTCAAGGGACGCCCGCCGGGGCCCGAGGGCTCGGTGATGAAACTCGGCTCCAGTGAACTTCACCTCCGGATGGCCAAGTTCGCGATGGAGCTGCTGGGCCCATATAGCCAGTTCGAGCACAAGGCGCCTTTCGCGCTCGGCCACGGAGTGTGGAGCTACCGGATGCTCGGGGCGCGCGCCTACACGATCGCCGGCGGGACGAGCGAGATCCAGCACAACATCATCGGCGAGCGCGTGCTCGGCCTGCCCAAGGGCTGAGCGCGAACCCGGCTCGCGACCACAAAATCCAGAACGAGCCGATCACGGGAACGGGCGAGCACTGAAAACAAAATGGACTTCAAGCTCAGCGCGGAGGACGAAGCGTTTCGCCAGGAACTTCGGTCGTGGCTCGACGCGAATCTGCCCGAGAGCGAGCGGCGCAACCGCTTCTCGCTCGAATTCATGCACAGCGAGGCCGGCGAGGAATGGACGCGGCGCGTGGCGTGGCACAAGAAGATGCACGCCGCCGGATGGGTCGCGGTGCATTGGTCAAGGGAATGCGGCGGGCGCGGCGCGACCCTTACGCAGCAGATGATCTACCAGGAGGAACTCGAACGGGCGCGCGGCCCGGTGCTGGTTAACGGCCAGGGTATCGGGCTGGTCGGACCGACTTTGATGCTCTGGGGCACCGAGGAACAGCGCCGGCGCTACCTGCCGCCGATGCTCGCGGCGGAAGAAATTTGGTGCCAGGGCTACTCAGAACCGGGCTCGGGATCAGACCTCGCCTCCCTGCAGACGCGCGCGGTCGAGGACGGCGACTACTTCGTCATCAACGGGCAGAAGGTCTGGACCTCCGACGCGCATCACTCCGACATGTGCTTTCTGCTGGTGCGCACCGATCCCGACGCGCCCAAACACAAGGGCATCAGTTACGTCCTGGTCGACATGCACAGTCCCGGCATCACGGTGCGCCCACTGACCCAGATGACCCGCGACACCGGCTTCAACGAAGTTTTCTTCGAGGACGTGCGCGTACCGAAGAAAAACGTGGTCGGAGAAAAGAACAACGGATGGCTGGTCGCGCTGACCTCGCTGATGTTCGAGCGGCGCTATCGGGGGCTCGACAACAACATCGGCGAGCTGGTCGAACTGGCGAAAACCGTGCGACGCGATGGCCACGCCGCATGGGAGGACGACGACGTTCGCCAGCAAATCGCGCAATTCGCCTGCGAGGTCAGCGCGCTCCGACTCTTGAACTTGCGCCAGCTCACGCGCCAACTCAAGGGACTGCCGCCGGGCCCCGAAAGCTCGATCGTCAAGGTCGTGACCACCGAGATAAATCTCGCCATCAACTCGTTCGCGACTGAGCTGCTCGGCGCGTATAGCCAGATCGAACTCGACGCGCCGTTTGCGGTCGCGGAGGGCCGATGGCTCTATCGTATGCTGGCTTCGCGCGGACTGACGATCGCGGCAGGCTCGAGCGAGATTCAGCGCAACATCATCGGCGAGCGCGTGTTGGGACTGCCGAAGGGATAGATTTTCTTTACGGCGCGGTGAGCGCTTCGACTTCGTCGATGGTCTTGGGAATTGCGGCGGTCAGCACCTCGTGGCCAGCCGCGGTGACCAGGACGTCGTCTTCGATACGGATACCGACGCCGCGCAGGTGCTCGGGCGCACTCTCGTCGTCGGGCGAAATGTAGATCCCGGGCTCGACCGTCAACACCATCGAGGGCTCGAGCGCGCGCGAGCCTCCGTCGACGCGATACAGCCCCACGTCATGCACGTCCATCCCGAGCCAATGGCTGGTGCGATGCATGTAGTAGCGGCGATAGGCCGCGGTGGCGAGCGCATCGTCGAGCGGGCCCTTGACCAAGCCGAGATCGATCATGCCTTCGACCAACACGCGCAGAGCGGCTTCGTGCACGTCGTCGAAGCGCTCGCCCGGCTTTATCGATTCGATTCCGCGCCGCTGCGCCTCGAGCACGACCGAGTAGAGCGCGCGCTGCGCGGGACTGAAGCGCGTGCCGACCGGAAAAGTGCGGGTCACGTCGGAGGCGTAAAAGTCGACCTCGCATCCCGCGTCGATCAGCAGTAAGTCGCCGCTTACCATCTTGCGGTCGTTGTGGATGTAATGGAGCGTGGCGGCGTTGGGGCCCGACGCGACGATCGACGGATAACTTGGCCCGGCGGCGCCGCGCGAGCGAAACGTGTAGTCGACCAGTGCCTCGATCTCCCACTCCATCATGCCGCCCCGCGCCCGGCGCATCGCATCCTTATGCGCCTCGCATGAAATCGCAACCGCGCGGCGCATCGCGTCGAGTTCTTCGGGCCGCTTCTTGAGCCGCGCCTCATGGATCAGCTCGCGCGGGTCGAGCATCGCCACTGGTCCCGAGCCGGTCCGCGGCCGCATCGCCTGCGCCCCGCGTATCAACTCGAGCAGGCGCGAATTCATCCGCTCGTTGTTGCCTAGCGGGTAGTAGACGCGCTCGACGCCCGCGAGGTAGCGCGGCAGCACACGATCCAACTCGTCAATGACGTGAGCCTTGTCGGCACCATAATCGAGCATCGCGCCTTCTACCCCGGCGCGCCGCCCGGTCCAGGTCTCGCGCTCGCGGTCGCGCGGCCGCACGAACATCACGAACTCGCCGTCCTTGTGGCCCGGCGCAAACAGCGCCACCGACTCGGGTTCGGCAAATCCGGTCAGGTAGTAAAAATCACTGTCCTGCCGATAGATGAATTCGACGTCGTTGGAGCGGACCGCGACCGGCGCGCTCGGCAAAATCGCCGCGGCAGCGCCGATCTCCGCCATGAAGCGCGCTCGCCGCTCCTTGAAAATCTCCGCCCGGCCGTTGGGACTCGCTGCGCTCACGCCGCAACTCCGCCTCTGCAACACCGCTTAAGGAAAACCAGCGCCGGCAACCTCGACTTCCGTGGTCTCGATACGCGAGTTGCGCTTGGCGCGGAGTACGTCGGGGTCGATCGACTCAGACGTGAGCAAAAAGAGCGTGCGGCGCGCGGGTCCGCCGAGCATGCACGCGATCGGCATCTGATCGCGCTTGATCCGCTCCGCCACCTGGCCGCCCTGCTTCACCCGTACAAGCTCATGCGTAAATGGCGACGCCACCCAGATCGCGCCTTCAGCGTCGAGCGCGATCCCGTCGGGCACCGCCTCGCCCAGCTCCGCCCATACGCGGCGGTTGCTCAATGCGCCGTCGGCGGCAATGTCGAAGGCGGTCAGCCGATGGCCCATCGTCTCGCCCACCACCAACGTCTTGCCGTCGGCCGTAATCACGCTGCCGTTGGGAAACTGAAGGTCGCGCGCGGCCACGCGCGCTGTGCCGTTGGGCTCGACCATCACCAACTCGGCCGGCTTCTGTGGCGCGCCTGCAATGATGTCGTAGCCGAAGTTGCCGACATAGGCGCGGCCGCGGCCGTCAACCACCATGTCGTTGCAGTGATACGACGCTAGCGCGCTGAGGTCGGCGTGTAGCTTGAGTCCACCGGCCTCCTGGCGCAGCAGCTTGCGGTCGGTCATCGAAACCACCAGCATCCGCCCGTCCGGAAGCCACCCCAGCCCCGATGGCCACGCTGCGACTTCCGCAACCACCGTGTTGCGGCCCTGCAGATCGACCGCGTTCACCGTGTGCGCGTGCATGTCGGAGTAATAGAGCTTGTCGTCATGCCATCGCGGCCCTTCGCCGAAAGCCAGGTTGTCGAGCAAAGTTTTGAATTGTCTCATGGCCCCTCCGCAGCGATTCGCGCGCGTCTCGCGTGTCTTTGTCGTAGTCGCTATTCCAACGCGCCGGCCGCGCGCAGCCGCGCGACCTCGTCCGCGCTATAGCCTAGCACTTGTGTAAGGACCTCGTCGGTATGCTGACCGATAAGCGGCGCCGGCGCGCGCACCCCGCCACCGGTGCGGCTCATCTGCCACGGGATTCCGCAATGCTGCTGCGCACCGACTTCTGGATGGTCGAGGTAAACCCAATAGCCGCGTTCTTTGAGATGCGGATCTTCCGAGACGAACTTGTTGGGCGCGCATATCGCGGCGGCGACGCCGGCCGCCTGGAGGACTTGTTCCGCCTCGGCGGCGCTGCGCTGCGCGGTCCACGCGGCGATCGCAGCCTCGAGTTCGTCTTCGTTTTGTTTGCGCGCGGCGGCGGTGGCGAAGCGCGGATCGCGCGCGAGCTCGGGCCTGCCGATCGCGCCCGCCAGGCGGCCGAATTCCGCGTCGTCGGCCGCCACTATCGACACCCACATATCGATCATGACGCCGGTATTCTCGAATCGATCTTTGGACGGAAAGACGCCGTGGGGAGCGATCATCGGATCGCGATTTCCATCACGCTCGGGCTCGCGACCGTTCATCGTGTAGTCCATGATGCCCTCGGGCAGCAGCCCCATCGCGCACTCCCACTGGCTCATGTCGAGGTATTGGCCTTCGCCGGTTTTCTGCCGATGGTAGAGCGCGGCCAGCAGCGCGAATGCGCCGTGCACACCGGCGTTCGGATCGGCGTAGCTGAAACCGGCATGCATCGGCGGCCATCCTTTGTAACCGGTGAGCGACGAGAGCCCCGAGAGCGGCACCTGCGCCGGTCCGTAAGCGACGTATTCGTGATACGGCCCGGTGTCGCCATAGCCGGAGAGCGAGATCATGATGAGGTCGGGTTTGATCTTGCGCAGCGCCGCGTAGCCGAGCCCCATCTTGTCCATCACGCCGGCGGCGAAATTGTTGGTAACGACGTCGCTCGCCTCGACCAGCCGATGTGCAATTTCGAGCGCGCCGGGCTTCGCGTAGTTCAACGTCACCGAGCGCTTGCCCTGGTTGTACTGGTTGAAGTAACCGGAGCGATTGATGCCGGGTTTGCCCTCCGGCCACGGCGGCAGCAAGCGCGTGACGCACGGCCGCGTGCGGGTCTCGATGCGGATTACGTCAGCGCCGAGATGGGCGAGCTGAAGAGTGCAGTACGGCCCCGCCCATACCCAGGTGAAGTCGGCGATTCTTACGCCTTCAAGTGGAAGCTTCGCCATCGTCAATAATTCCCGCTCAAATCACTCCCGCGCGCCGCAACTCTTCGATCCGCGCAGGCTTCAGACCGAGCCGCGCGCCGAAAATTTCCTCGTTATGCTGTCCCAGCGTCGGCGCCGGATGGCGAATCTCCCACGGCGTGCGATGGTACTTCAGCGGCGCGCCGGGATACTTGTGCGTGCCTGCCACGGGATGCGCTATCTCGACGAAGAAACCGCGTTTTTTCAGATGATCGGAACTGAGCAGGTCGCCCATGGTCGAGACCGGCGCGAAGGGGATACGCCGCGCTTGCGCCTTCTTGTAGAGATCGAGCGCGTCCTGCTGCTTCAGCCAGTCCTCCAGAAAAACCTTGAGCGCGTCCCAATTGACGCCGCGCTTTAATCGGTCGGCGAAAATTTCCTCCGCCGCCCATTCCGGATTACCCATCATCTCGACGAAATTTCGCCACTGATGCTCTTCGACGCAACAGACGAAAATATAGCCGTCGCGGCATTCCATCACCTCGAGCGGCTGAATCGGCTTCTGCCCCAGCCGCGAGGCGACCATGTTCATGTACGGCCAGAACTCGAAGAAGAGCTCCATCTGCGCCGCCAGCGATTCGTAAATCGAGACGTCGACATGCTGCCCCTCGCCGTCGCGCACTTGCGCAAACACCGCGCCCATCGTCGCCACCGCCGCATGCACTCCGCCCTGAAAGCCGGATTGCTGGCCGAAGGCCTTGAGCGGCGGCATCTCGGGATGCTCGTGGCCGCCGCCGTTGATGTAGCAAATGCCGCTTGCGCTCCAGAGCGTCAAATCCTCGGCGCGCCACTCGCGCCTGGGGCCGCTCAGTCCCCACGGCGAAATCGAAGTCATCACCAGGCGCGGATTGCGAGCGCGCAAGCGCTCGAAGCCGAGCCCGATCCGGTCCATGTCGGAAGGTGCGACGTTGTGAATCAAAACGTCGGCGTCCGCGGCGAGCCGTTCGAGCAACTCGAAGCCTTCGGGACGCGAGACGTCAAGCGTCACGCCGAGCTTGTTGGTGTTGAGATAAAGGAAGAGACCGCTTTTTTCGAGATGCGCCGTGCCGCCGGGAAACGGCCCGCGCCCACGTGCGCGATCGCCGACGCCCGGCCGCTCGATCTTGATAATCTCGGCGCCCATGTCGGCCATCAGCTTGGCCGCATAGGGAGCCGAAACCATCTCGCCCAGCTCAACGATTTTAAGTCCTGAAAGCGCGCCAGCCATTCAGACCCACCGCCCCGCTATTCGGGCAACACCTTGCGAAACGGCTTGACCTCGACCCGCTCGAACACGCCGTCACGAGCGTAGGGATCGTTGCGCGCGAACTCGAGCGCTGCCGCTTCGCTTTCCATGTCGACGATGATCAGGCTGCCGCTGCCGTCGGTGAACGGGCCGCCGATAAGCATCTTGCCGCTTTGGGCGACCGGTCCGACGTACGCAAGGTGCCGCGGGCGAACCGTGGGCCGAAGCGTCGCGCCGTTGGGTCCGTCGTGGCCGATGATCACAAACAACATGCGCGCTCCTCCTGCTCCGGGCGAAGTTAGCACGCGCAGCGCAGGCCGCCCAAGCGCCCGGCAACAGTTCGGGTGAGCGTCACTTGGGCGAAATCGCGCCGTAGCCCGTATAGTAGATCATGAAGTACAGGGCGCCCAGCGCGAACAGCGCCACGGTTGCCGCAAGGTCGCTCGACTCGACCGGATAGTCGATGAAACTCGTCGGTTGGCGGTTCATCCCGAAGCCGCGCGCCTCCAACGCCATCGCCATCGAATTAGCCTTGCGTAGAGCGCCCATGAAGACCGGGATCAACACCGGCACGTATCGTTTGACCCGCTCCAGCGGGCCGCCGCGATTGAAATCGTAGCCGCGCAGGTTCTGCGCCTGCACCACAGTCAGCGCGGAATCGATGAAGAGCGGCACGAGGCGAAACGAAAGTGTGATCGCAAAACCGACGCGGTAGGGCACGCCCAGGCGCGCAAGCCCGGCGGTAAATTCCTCGACCTTGGTGGTCGAGAGAAACAGCACCGAGGTCGCGAGCAACTCGGCCAGCTTCAGACCGCGCCCCAGCCCGAAAACGAGCGACGCGCGGCTCAGATGGATGAGCGGGAGATTTATCAGCGCCGGCCCCTGGCGATAGAAGACCATCCAAGCAAGCGTGGTTGTCAGGATCACGAGAATGAAGAGCCATCGCAGGCGATAGAAGTTCGGCCACGCGCCGGTGAATTCCGCCAGCGCCAGCATCACCAGCCCAAGCGGCAGCAGGGCCAGCGGATGGTCCACCCAGTAGACCGACCAGAACATCACGAAGAGCGCAAAAACCTTGACCGTCGGATGGAGCCGATGGATGAAAGTGGCGCGCTCGATATAGAGAAAAATCGGCATCAGCGCTTCGCTCGAAGCCACGCCGCGAGTTCGTCGGGCCCGAGCGCGACCGTGCCGAAGCGGCGCGAAAGTTCGGTCGCCTCGGGTGCGCGAAAGGACGAGGACGCTAGCAATTCGTCGCGCGTGAAAAATTCGCGCACGCCGCCGTCATAAAGCTTGCGCCCGCGGCGAATCAGCACCACGCGGCGCGCGTACTCGGCGACCAGCCAGGGCGTATGCGTGATCATCACGATCGCGATTCCTTCGCGGTTGAGCTCGGTCACCAGCGCCATCATGCGGCGCTGCTCGCGGTAATCCAGTCCGGTGGTCGGCTCGTCGAGGATCAACAGGCGCGGTCGCAGCGCCAGCACACTCGCGACCGCCAGCCGCTGGCGCTCGCCCTTGCTGAGCAAAAATGGATCGAGCGGGCGCGCATCCTGAAGTCCGACCGCGCGCAGCACCTCGTCGCAGCGCCGCTGAATCTCATCCGGCGCGAGGTTGAAGTTGCGCGGCCCGAAGGCGACCTCGTCTTCAACCGTCGCGGCGAAAATCTGATGGTCGGGGTTTTGGAAAACGTAGCCGACTTCCGCGGCAGTCTCGGCCGGACGCATCGCGGTGCGGTCGCGCCCGTTTAGCATCACCGCGCCGGTAGTGGGATGCAGGAGGCCCACCAGATGCTTGGCGAGTGTGGTCTTGCCCGAGCCGTTCTGGCCGATGATCGCGACGAACTCGCCGGGCGCGATCCGCAGATCGATCGAATCGAGCACCGGTGGTCCGTCCGGGTAGTTGAAGCTGAGCGCCCGGACCTCGACCAGCGGATTTGCGCCGTTCGCGGGCGCTGCGTCCCTGGACGACTCATCCGTTGACGCGCTGGACGGACGAGCAGCGACGAGATTCGGCAGGGCGCGCCGAATCAGCGCCTCGGCTTCATCGACGCTCGCGCCGTGGGCCGCGATTCCTGATTTAGCGAGCACGCGGTTCAGGTCGGGCGGATGAACGCCGCACTGCTCGAGCAGTTCGAGCCGGGTCATCAGATCGTGCGGCGCGCCTTCGGCGATTATCTCCCCCTCGCGCAGCAGCACCAGGCGGTCGGCGCCGCGCAGCACCTCGGCCTCATGCTCGATCACGATCAGGCTGAATCCTTGCTCGCGCAGGCTGCGAATCAGTGCGAAGATCTCGGCCTTGCCCTCGGGATCGAGGTCGGTGGTCGGCTCGTCGAGCACGATCACCGACGGGCTGAGCGCGAGCACCGAGGCGATCGCGAGCCGCTGCTTTTCACCGCCGGAGAGCGAGGTCGGGTCGCGATGCTCGAAGCCGGCAAGGCCGACCGCCTCAAGCGCGGGACCGATACGGCGCACCATCTCCTCGCGCTCCATCCCGATCTGCTCCATCGCGAACGCGACCTCGTGCGCCACGTTGGTGGAAAAAAGCTGCGCCTCGAAATCCTGAAAGACCATCCCGACTCGCGGCGCGACTTCGCATACGCGCGCGCCGTCGAGCGAGTGGCCGCCGATTCGCACCACCCCTGTGAATGCGCCGCCCTCGAACTCGGGCACGATCCGGTTGAGGCATTTCGCGAGCGTAGATTTGCCCGCGCCGGACGCGCCCATCACGCCGACCATCTCGCCCGCCGCGGCCGTGAAGTTGATGCGGCCGAGCGCGGGGCGTTCGCCATCGGTGTAGGTGAAGCTTACTGCTTCGAGCGCAACATCGTGCCCCACGGCGGCGACATTGTTGTCCGGTGGTGCCGCACCAACCGCTCCAGGAGCCAGATTGCGGTCCTTCACATCAGCCCCACGCCCACGACGGCCAGCAGGATGAACGGGCTCACGACGATCGCGATCGCCTTGTCATATGGTGCCTGGGCCATCGCGGCGGAGAGAAACGGCGGCGCCCAATAGCCAGTGGAGACAAGATTGCCCATCAGCCATGCGCCCACCTCGCCTGTGACCAGTATCGTTAGACCGGCGGCGCGCACGCCCCATCGGCGCTCCTTGAACTCGGGCATCACGTCGGTATACAGCATCCGCCCGCGCGCCACGCGCGGGTAGACCGCGATCAAGATGAGCGGCGAGAGCACCAGGGCGGAGGCCATGTTGTTGAACACGATCACGTTGCCCAGGATGCTGAAGGGTCGCAGGCCAAGCAGATTGTCGCCCCATCCGACGATGTCGGCGCAGAGCACGCTGGCCGCGAGGCATGAGGCCACGTATTTGGCGATCGCGCCGGGCGAGCGTGTAATCGGGCTTTGGTGCCGAGCGATAACGTTCCACGTCTTATAGGGGATATAGCCATACAAGAGATTGGCGAAGAAGCCGAAGATGTCGCCGGGACCGACGCCGCCGAAGAAGTCGCCGATCATATTGCCGATCGCCGACCCCCACGCCGCTGCCGGCCCGAACAGAAAGGAGCAGACGATCGGAATCGCATTGGCCGGGCGAAGTTCGGTGACGCCCGGGATGAGCGGCACCACCTTGAACGGCACTAGGACAGCGGCGTAAAGGGCGGCCGAGATCGCGCACAGCACCACCATCCGGGTGTTGCGCCACATCGCGCCCAGCTCTCTCATCGCGCGTCCTTTACGCTCGGCTTCATCTCGACGCCCAGCAGTATCCTGCCGCCGATCCGCTAATCAAGCGGGGTTGGCGCAGATCGGTTTGCGCAAGCCCTACGGCGCTCTTGCCGTAGCCTCGCGCGGCACGGAAAATCGAGGCATACGCCGCCGGGTGGAGTTGGCCTCGATGCCGATCTACGAATATCAGTGCGAGAAGTGCCGCAAACGCACCAGCGTGCTCACGATGCGCGTCAGCGAGCGGGTTGAGGCGATATGCAAACATTGCGGAAGCGCGCGGATGCGCCGCCTGATGTCGCGCTTCGCGACGCCGCGCAGCGAAGAATCGCGGATGGACGCGCTGTCCAACCCTGCCGGTTTCTCCGACGTGGACGAGAACGATCCCAAGAGCATCGCGCGCGCGCTCAGGAAGATGGGCAAGGAGATGGGCGACGAGATGGGCGGCCCTGAGTTCGACGAAGCGGTGGACCAACTTGAGAGCGGCGGCGGCCTGGACGACGATGGCGGCGACGACGGCGGCAGCGGGGGCGGAGACGATCTTTAACGGCTGCGCCTCGCAGAGGGCATATCAATGGCAAAATTCTTCGCGGCGGCCGACGCCAATCCCGCGCTACTCAACGGAAAGACGATCGCGGTTGTCGGCTACGGCAACCAGGGACGATCCCAGGCGATCAATCTGCGCCGCTCAGGCCATCAGGTGATCGTCGGCAACCAGGAAGACGAAAGCTGGCAACAGGCGCGCGCGGACGGTTTCGAGACGTTCGCGATGGACGCGGCGGCGGCGCGAGCCGACGTCGTGATGCTGCTGTTGCCCGACGAGATAGCGCCGGCAACTTACCGCGAGCTCATCGCGCCGCATCTGGCGCGCGGCGGTAAAACACTGGTCTTTGCCAGCGGCTACAACATTACCTACAAGTTCATCGCGCCGCAGCGCGAAACCGACGTGGTGCTGGTCGCACCGCGCATGATCGGACAAGGCGTGCTCGACCTGCCGGCGCGCGGTGAGGGTTTCCCGGTGCTCGTAGGCGTCAGCCAGGACGCCAGCGGCCACGCGCTCGCGACCGCGCTGGCGATAACGCACGGCATCGGCGCCTTTTTGCCTCACGGCGCAGTGGTCGAGTCGAGCTTCGAGGAAGAGACGCTGGTGGACCTGTTCTCCGAGCATACCTGGGCGGGCGCGATGCTTTTTCTGCTCGATCGCGCATTCAAGTTGCTGGTCGAAGCGGGCGTGAGCAAGGAGGTCGCACTGCTCGAGCTATACGCGTCGGGAGAGCTGGGCGAGATCGGCCGCGCGATGGCGACGCTCGGCGTATGGAAACAGCTCAAGCTGCATTCGCATACCAGCCAATTCGGACAGCTCACGCATGGCGCGGAATTCATCGGAGCCGATTCGGAGGCGCTGATGCGCAAGGCGATCGACGAGATTCGCGACGGCACCTTCGCGCGGCGCTGGGCCGCCGAACAGGCCGCCGGCTCGCCCGTCTTTCAACGTCTGTTGGGCGAGCGGCTGGCATCGCCGATCGCGACAGCCGAGAACGAGCTTTTCACCCGGCTGGGCCGCCGCTGACGCGACGATCCCAGGTTTCGCGACTTCACTACTTCTTTTTCACGGCCTCGACGTCGATCTCAACGGAGACGGCGTCACCGACCACTGCGCCGCCGGCTTCGATCATCTTGTTCCACGTCAGTCCGAAGTCCTTGCGTCTGATTGTGGTCGTGGCGGACGCACCGGCGCGCGTGTTGCCCCAAGGATCCTTGATTGGCGGGCCCGGTACCTCGACCGCGAGCGTGACTTCCTTGGTAACGCCGTGCAGCGTGAGGTCGCCGACGACGTTAAACTTACCCGGGCCCGCCGCTTCGACCTTCTTCGACTTAAAGGTCATCGTCGGGTATTTCGTTACGTCGAGAAAGTTTGCGCTCTTGAGATCGGCGTCGCGGTCCGCGGATCGCGTGTCGATCGACGCCGTCTCGATGGTCGCTTCGATCACGGCTGAAGCGGGATCGTTGCCATTGGCGGTAATCGTGCCCGCGACCTTGTCGAACTGGCCTCTGACGCTCGAAATTGTCATGTGCCGCACGGTGAAGCCGACCGTTGTGTGGCCCGGATCGATTTGCCAGGTATCCGCCGACGCGGCGAACGGGACAGCGATCACCAGCGCCAATGCGATCAGAATTCGCGACATCCAGTTTTTCATCTGCGCTCTCCCTGGCCGACGCCGCCAGCGGCGTGCGGTTCTTCCTCGACCCGGTTACCCGGGTAACATTTGCGGACTTACCTGTGGCACATATCCCAAGGAGGCAGTAACAGACCTACCCGGCTTCCAGCAACACCACGGCGGCCGCCGACATCCCCTCGCCGCGCCCCAGCGCGCCGAGGCCCTCCGGACTCGAGGCCTTGACGTTGAACAGTGCTGGCTCCGTGCCGAGCGCGCCGGCCAGCCGCTCGCGCATTGCGCCGACGTAGGGCGCAAGCCGCGGGCGCTGCGCGAAGATCGTCACGTCGGCGTTGACCAGGCGCCATCCGCGCCCACTGGCGAGCTTCCACACCTCGGCGAGCAGCACGAGACTGTCGGCGTTCTTGTAGCGCGGATCGCTGTCAGGGAAATGGCGGCCGAGGTCGCCCTCGCCGAGCGCGCCGAGGATAGCGTTGGCCAGGGCGTGAGCGGCGACGTCAGCGTCGGAGTGCCCGTCGAGCCCCGCGTCATGCGGGACGTCTACGCCGCCGAGCTTGAGCGCGCGGCCCGGCCGCATCGGATGAAAATCGAAGCCCTGCCCCACCCTAAACTGCATCGCGCCCGTCCTCGTCGGTAACCAGGCGTGCATTGCAAGTTGCGGCGCCGAACGCGTTGACAACACGCCGGACGGCGGCCAAGCTTTTATGCAGTCCATTGCTACGGGCGCCAGGAGGAGACGTGGCCGCACCGGCATTCGTCAAGAATCCGAAGTTCATTGGTGGTACGATCATCGTCCTGTGGGTCGCGTACGTCGTGTACTGGAACTATCGGCTCGAGCCGATCAACATCCAGCTCTTCCCGTTCATCAAACCGGCGCAACTCAGCGTTTCTTCGGTGATCATCGGCGCCGCCCTCTTCGGATGCCTTGCCACCCTTGCGATTCAGTTCTTCTGGCGCAGGGGCGGCTCGAAGAACGGCTCCCTCTCGTCCACCGCCTCTGCCGACAGCACCAAAACCGTCGCCTGAGCGCCGGCCTCGAGCACGGTCGCGTCGGCCGGACCGACAAGCAGCGCGTCGGCGCGCGAGAGTGAGCTGAGTATTCCCGATCCCTGGTTGCCGGTCGGACTGGCATAAAGCTCGGCGCCCTCGCGCCGCAAGCGCACGCGCACGAACTCGGTCAGGTCCTTCGCCGTCTTGATAGCGACCGCGCATCGCACCGCGACTCGCGGCAGCCCGAGGTCGCGCCGCCCGCCCATCTTGAGCAGTGCGGGGCGCACGTACAGGTAGAAACACACCATCGTGGAGACCGGGTTCCCCGGGAGCCCGAAAATCGGACGGCCGCCGACGGTGCCGAACTTGAGCGGACGTCCGGGCCGCTGCGCGACGCCGTGAAAGATCTGGCGCATGCCCAATTCGTCGAGCGCGCCTTTGACGTGATCGAACTGGCCGACCGACACGCCGCCGGTCGAGAGCACCGCGTCGAAGGCGAACGCTTCGGTCAGGCGAGTGCGAATTTCTTCGGGACGATCGCGCGCGACTTTCAAGATCGTGGGCTCGCCGCCGGCCTCGCGCACCGCGCCCGCGAGCGCGTAGGCGCTGGAGTTGACGACTTGTGCGCCGGCCGGAACCTGGTCGACGTCGACCAGTTCGTCGCCGGTGGCGACGATCGCGACACGAGGGCTGCGGCATACGTCGATCATCGAGCGGTTGAGCGACGCGAGCGTCCCCAGGTCCGCCGCGCCGAGCCGCTTGCCCGGTTCCATCACCAGCTCGCCGGCGCGCAGGTCCTCGCCGCGCGGGCGGATGAAGGTTCGCGGCCCGGCGGCGGACAAGATTTCGACCGTGTTGCCGTCGGCGCGCGTCTGCTCGACCGGCACGATAGCGTCAGCGCCAAAAGCGATCGGCGCGCCCGTCATCGTGCGCATCGCCGTCCCCGCCTCGACCCGCGCTGCCGGCATCGCTCCCGCCGCGACGGTCCCCAGCACCCGAAGGCGAGCCGGGCGCGACTCGCTGGCATGGGCAATATCGGCAGCGCGCACGGCATAGCCGTCCATCGCGGAGTTGTCGAAGCCGGGGATGTCGCGTGGCGAGCGGATTTCTTCGGCGAGCACGCGGCCGAGCGCGGCCACAATGGGCGCGCGCTCGACGCCGAGGGGCGCCACGGTTTCGAGCACCAGTTGCAAGGCTTCGTCGGCGCTTATCATTAGTTGAACCTTAACCCGAGTCGAACTTAACCCGCCGCCGACGCGAGCGCCAGTTGCGCGGCCAGTTGCACGGTTAGACAATTGAAAGAAAGCGAGCGCTGGAAGTAAGGCGATGCGAGTGCGGCCCGATCTAGAAAATCGCGACGCTGCCCGGGTCGCGCGCGTCGGCGCTCTCCTGAGGCGGGAGCCGCAGGTCGTAACTCGAACCGGGAGGCACGCGGTCGTGCAGGATGGCCGGGTTGTACTCGCGCAGAACACTGACCGGGACTCCCGTGCTGCGGGCCACGGCGGCGAGCGTCGTGCCGCCTTTGACCTCGAGCACCCGGAACTGGTCCTGCTCCGTATAGTTCACCGGTTCGAGGCCGTATCGCTCGGGCTGATGCGCGATGATCGCGACCGCCATGAAACGGTTGAGCAGTGAGCGGGTATTGTACGGCAAATTAGCGGCCAGGAGGCTGTAGTCGACGCCGCGCAGCGAGAAATAGTCGTTCATCGCCGTTTCGCCGCGATTCCATCCCACCAGGGCCACGCGCCAGTCGCCAACCTCGTCGTGCAGCGTCGCCAGGTACTGGGCGGCTGCACGAGTCGATTTTATAGGGTCGCGCCGCTCATCGATGTACCGATTAACCCTGAGATTGAACCGTCGCGCGGTCGCCACGCTTAGCTGCCATGGACCGGCACCTTTGCTGGAAAACGAACTTTCGGCGAAAGACAGATAAACCAACTCCGGCGGCAGGTCGTGGTTTTCCATGACCTTCAGCATTGTCGGTAAGTACGGACGGCTCCGCCGGAACGACGCCCTGATACCCGCGTTGTGCTCGGCGAACTCGTCGACGTAGTGCTGGACAGTTTGATTGAGGACCAGCGGGAACGGAGGCACCTTATGCGGCTCGCTGCGGACGTATGGGATGCCTTCAGCAAGAGCGACCGCTTCGTCCATGTCGGCGCTGTGAGATGAGGCCGAGGGCGCTTTGGCCGAAGTCATGGGATGCTGGCTGCTGCCGGGGGTGCTTCCCATCAGAGCGAAGCTGTCGCCTGGGCTAGAGGTAACGTCGGTGGCCTGAGTTGACACACAACCTGTGACGGTTGCGCCAAGCAAACAAACCACCGCTAGCGATGTGACAAAATTCCCCCGCATGGACGAACCTGACTGACCCGCGCCAACCCTACAGACCCGGACGGTCCACAATCAATCCCCTCGGCGTTGGTTTGCACTAAAAAAAACTAATATGATTACGCATATCTATTAGCGACAAATGCCTTTTTATCGTCCATGAGACATGTTCTTAGGCCATTGTGAGCTTTGTGATACCGTGCGATTTGGTCGCCGTCGCCATGCGTAAATCCCCCTCCATTCCCGTAGGTCTGTGGCGGGAAATCGTCGACAGTCTGAGCGACGCTGTCGTCGTATTCGACCCGGCTCTCGCTCCGATTGCGATGAATCAGGCGGCAGAAAATCTCTTCGGAGTCTCGCACCTCAACGAGGCCGCGGTCGGGGCAATGCTGCGCAGCAACGAGTGGCTCTTACGAATGGTCGAGAGCTGCCTAATCAGTGGGCAGGACCTGGCCGACTCCGAGGCCAAGCTCAGCCTGGGGTCGCGCATGGCGACGGTCAGCGCGGAGGTTTCGCCACTGTTGGCGGCCGGGGGAGCAAGCCGCGGCGCAGTAGTGCTGCTCCATGATCTCGCGCTCCATCGCAATGCCGCACAGGCGCTGGGCACGGCTGAGCCCGACCTCAAGCTCTCGCCGGCGGGGCTCGCGCACGAAGTCAAAAACCCGCTGACTGGAATCAAGGGCGCGGCCGAGTTGTTGGCGGGGCGGCTGCGCGACGACCCGCGCGCCCAGCAGTACTGCGGGCTCATCCTGGAGGGCGTCAACCGGATCACGGCGCTGGTTGAGCAGGTGCTGGCCGCCAGCTCGCCGCAACGCTTGACCTTCGAGCCGGTCAACATACATCGCGTGCTCCACCAGGCGCTCAGGATGGCCGGGCTCCATCCGCATGCGCCCGACGGGGTGACTATCGAGCAACTCTTCGACCCCAGCTTGCCCGAGATCAGCGCCGACGCCGCCGCGCTCGAGCGCACGTTCCTCAACCTGGTGCGCAACGCCGCCGAGGCGATCGGGGCGACCGGGACCATCCGGCTGCGCACCCGGATGGAAACCGAGTTTCGCCTGACGGCCGAGGGGCGGCGGCGGCAGTTCCTGCGCGTGGAAGTGAGCGACAGCGGCCGCGGCATGAACACGGCCGAGATGGCGCAGCTCTTCACGCCGTTCTTCACCACCAAGCCCTCGGGCACCGGCCTGGGGCTGGTGCTGAGCCAGCGGATCGTAGCGGCCCACGGCGGCAAGCTATGGGCGGAAGCGGGCGGGGTAAACCCTTCGCGCCCGAAGCCGGCAATCCATCTGGCCGAGTCCCATCACGCCCATCCGGCCTACCCCGAGGAGCATCGCGCGCACGGGATGACCTTCAAGGTGACGCTGCCGGTGGGTCCCCGCGATCCCGAACCGTCGGAGGCCGCCTAGACAATGTTCGCATCCGGCGGGAAGCGCATCGCGGGCAAAATCCACGGCCTCGCAGCCGTTGCCGCGTTCGGCGATACTGTTACGATGGAATCCCAATGAACGAGACGGAACAAAATCTCGGCCGCGCGGCCGGGACACGCGCGATCAGCGCGCTGATTGCTGACGACGACCCGGCTATCCGCCTGATCCTGCGCCATCGGCTGGAGGCCGAGGGATGGCGCGTCGAGGAAGCCGCCGACAGCGGCGCCGCGCTCGACGCGCTCGGCAGCCGGCGTTTCGACGTCGCCCTGGTTGACATCATCATGCCCGGCGTGGGCGGCCTCGAGGTGCTGACGACCGCGCGCGAGCAGGGATGCGCGACGCCCATCGTCGTGATCACCGCGGCCAGCACGATGAACAACGCGATCGAAGCGCTCAAGCGCGGGGCGCGCGATTACCTGACCAAGCCGTTCGAGAACCTCGACCTGGTGGTGACCACGGCGGCGCGCGCGGCCGAGACCGCGGCGCAGGCCTCCGAGCTGGAAAGAGTGAAGGAGGAGCTCGACCGCAAGCTTGGGGGCGGCGAGATCATCGGGCATAGCGCGGCCATCCAGGAAGTCTACAAGCTCATCGGACGGGTGGTCAGTAACGACAAGATAGACGTGGTCCTGGTGAGCGGCGAGAGCGGCACCGGCAAGGAGCTGGTGGCGCGCGCGATCCACTTCAAGGGGCGCCGGCGCGAGCCTTTCATCCCGGTCAACTGCTCAGCTATCCCGCACGGCCTGGTCGAGAGCGAACTGTTCGGCCACGAGCGCGGCGCTTTCACAGGCGCGGCCGAGCGGCGCACCGGCAAGTTCGAAGCCGCCGGCGAGGGCACGGTGTTCCTGGACGAGATTGGCGATTTGCCGCTGGAGTTGCAGCCCAAACTGTTGCGCGTGCTCCAGGAGCGCGAGTTTACCAAGGTCGGCGGCGTGGAGACTCAGCACCTGAAAGCCCGCATCATCGCGGCCACCAACCAGGAGCTCGAAATAGCGGTCGCGGCGCGCCGTTTTCGCGAAGATCTCTATTTCCGCCTGCGTATCATCCTGATCCATCTGCCGCCGCTTCGTCAGCGCCGCGAGGACATCCCCGAGCTGACCGATTTCTTCGTCGCCAAGGCGGTCAGCGAAATGGGCTCGCGCGTAACCGCAGTCAGCTCCGAGGCACGCGCGAAACTGCTGGCCTACGACTGGCCCGGCAACGTGCGCGAGCTGGAGAACACGGTGCTGCGGGCGGCGCTGCTCGCCTCAGGCAACACCATCCGCGCCGACGACATCTCGCTCTCCCGCAGTCCCTCGGCCGCCGCCGCCGATGTGGAAGGCGACGCAGCCGACTCCTTCGCCGCGCTCATCGGACGGCGGGTCGCGCAGTATCTGGAGAAATCCAACGGCGAAGAACCCCGCGGCCTTTACCAGAAGCTGGTGGCCGAGATCGAACGCCCGCTCATCGAGCAGGCGATGCGCCGGGCCGAGGGCAACCAGGTGCGCGCCGCGCGGATTCTCGGGCTCAACCGCAATACGCTGCGCAAAAAGCTTGTCGACCTCGGAATCGCAACCCGCAAGCTGCCCTTCGATTAGCCGCGCGCGCCGCACCTCGTCCTCGATGTAATGAAGCTCCCCTCGCATTTCTATGCGATGGTCGATCCGGCGGGCGGCCATGAACCGGCCGCGCTCGCGCGCATCCTGCTCGAGGCCGGGGCGCGCGTGATGCAACTGCGGCTCAAGCACGCGTCGGGCCGCGAGCTGCTCGCGGCGGCGCGCACGATCGCCGCGATGTGCCGCGAGCGCGGCGCGATGCTGATCGTCGACGATCGCGCGGATGTCGCGATGCTCGCCGGGGCCGCCGGCGTTCATCTGGGGCAAGACGACCTGCCGCTTGAGGCCGCGCGCCGCCTGCTCGGCGGCGACACTATCATCGGAATCTCCACCCATAGCGTCGAACAAGCGATTACGGCCGAGCGCGGCGGCGCCGATTATGTCGGGTTCGGTCCGCTCTATCCGGGAGGGCTGCGCAACAACGCGGCCGGCAAGGGGCTCGCGATGCTCCGCGAAGTGCGCGCGGCGGTGAGTATCCCGATCGTCGCAATCGGCGGGATCACGGAAGCCACGATGCCCGAGGCGCTCGCGGCCGGCGCGGATGCCTGCGCAATCATCACCGACGTGGTACGCGCACCCGACGTCGCGGCCAAGGTGCGGGCGATATTGGCCTTGCATCGCTCGCCCTGAATCGCGCACCCTGAAGCAAATTTCGTCCGCGGGTCTTAAGAAAGACTTCAGAAGGACTTCAGAAAGACTTCCGGAGGTTTGGCCATGGGCAAGTTGCAGGACAAGGTTGCGCTGGTAACCGGCTCCAGCTCGGGTATCGGACGCGGCGTCGCGATCGCCTTCGCTCGCGAAGGCGCCAAGGTCATCGTCAATTATCCCGACGAGGCCGAGGCGCAAAACGCTGCCGCAGTCCGGGCCGAAATCGAAAGGATGGGCACGCAGGCGCTCGACGTGCGCGCCGACGTCTCGATCGAACATGAAGCGGAGAAGCTGGTCGAAACCGTGCAGCGGAATTTCGGACGCATCGATATCCTGGTCAACAACGCCGGCATCGGCAATGTCGCCCGGGTCGAAGCGATGGCGCCGAGTCAGTGGGACCGGATGATCGCGGTCAATCTGCGCAGCGTCTTTCTGTGCACGCACTTCGTGCTGCCGATCATGTACCGGCAGGACTATGGCAGGATCATCAGCACCGCCTCACAGCTCGCCTACAAGGGCAGCGCGGGCCTGGCGCATTATTGCGCGGCCAAGGCCGCGATCATCGCGTTCACCCGCTCGCTCTCGCACGAGATCGGCACGAGCAACATTACCGCTAACTGCGTCGCGCCGGGCGCTACGCAGACCCGGATGGTCGAAGGAATCGACAAGGATTTGATGGACTCGCTGCTGGCCTCGATTCCGAAGCGGCGCCTGGCGACGGTGGACGAAATCGTGCCGGCGTACGTATTCCTGGCCTCCGACGAGGCGCGCCATTTCGTGGGACAATGTCTGAGCCCCAACGGCGGCGATGTGATGCTGTAGGCCCATTCGCGCAGGGCCCTCTGTGGCGCCCAACGCCGGCTTCAGGCGGACGCGTTTGACGCACGATCAACGATGTGAAAGGAATCGCTGGGCGATCCGATCCGCGCACCCAACGATCCGATCTGCGCACCTTTCTTTCGCCGTCGAAAACTTCAGCCCGGGAGGGCATCCCATGAATGCGCAAACTTTCGCTGGACTGACGGTCGCGCTCGTCTTTGCATGCATTCCGCTTTACGCGCACGCACAGAATGCCGCCGGCACGATGCCAGGCGCTCCCACGGTGCCGGGCCCTCCCTCTATGCCGAGCGCTCCCTCGGTGCCGGGCGCTCCCTCAGTGCCGGGCGCGCCGTCAGCGCCGGGTGCGGGCTATTAGCACGACGGCAAGTATCGCGAGCAGTGGTTAACTGAATTCGCGCTAAGCCAACGGCGCGAGGCGCTTGCCGATGATCTCGCGCGCCTCGTCCGCGATCCGCCGCACGATATCGCCCGCGGGCGCAATGTCGTTAATCAGCGCGCACGACATCCCGGCGTAAAAGACGAACTCGTCGAGTTCGCCCTCCACGTACTCGGCCGCCGGCATCACCGTGTATTTCACTAATGGCGGCATCTCCATTCCGGCATGCTTGAGCGTGCCGACGACCTTGCCTTCGCCCGGGCGCTTACCGCTCTCCGGCCGCCCCGCCCGCTCCCATTCTTCATAGACGGCCGTACGCAGTACGCGATGCGCCGCGTCGGGCCATCCCATGTCGTGGAGCTTGGTGTGGACGGTGTCCTCGGCGCGCGCATTCACAATGCGGTCCTTATAAGAAGGATGGGCAGCCGACTCGCGCGACGCCAGAAAGCGCGTACCTAAGACCGCGCCGTCGGCGCCCAGTGCCAGCGCCGCGGCGAGCCCGCGGCCATCGGCGATGCCGCCCGCCGCGAGCATCGGCAGGTCGCCGATCGCGTCGCGCACCTGGGGCACCAGCACCATCGTGGAGGTCAGGCCGCGCACGTGACCGCCGGACTCCACGCCCTGCGCGATGATCATATCGGCGCCCGCGCGCTTCGCTTGTGCCGCCTCTTCAGCCGAGCCGCACTGCCAGATGACTTTCTTGCCCGCGTCCTTGAAGCGCGCGACGTACTCGGCCGGAGCGCCCCAGAAAAGCGTCACCGCCTCGACCGGCGACGCTGCGGCAGCTTCGGCAATGCCCGGCTGCAGAAACGGAATTAACAGGTTGCAGGCGAGCGGCTTTTTGGTCAGCCGGCGTGCGGCGGCAATCTCATTGTGGATTCCTTCGGGAGTGAACCCGACCAACCCCACTGTGCCCATCCCGCCGGCCTCAGATACCGCGGCGGCGAGGTCGGCCAGCGCAATCGTGCCCATCCCGGCCAGCATGATCGGCAACTCGACGCCGAACAATTCGCAGAACCTGGTTTTCCACATGTCGCGCGTCTCCCTAGCGCCCTTTGAACGTGGGTTGGCGCTTTTCCAGGAATGCCTTGACCGCTTCCTTATGATCTTCGGTGCGCCCGGTTAGCGTCTGGCCGACTGCTTCGCGGTCGAGCAGCGTGCGAAAGTCCGCCGTGAGCGCGGCGTTGATGTTGGCCTTCATGTAGCCGTAGGCGATCGCCGGCCCCGAAGCGATTCGCTTGGCCAGCGCCGCGGCCTCGGCCATCAACGACGCCGCTGGCACCACGCGGTTGACCAGTCCCAGCGCGAGCGCCTGATTGGCCTCGATCGGATCGGCGAGGAAATAAAATTCCTTCGCGCGCGCGGGGCCGACCAGCCGCGTCATCAGCCAGGTGCCGCCGAAGTCGCCGGAGAATCCCACGCGGGCGAAGGCGGTGACCAGCCGCGCCGAGTCGGCGGCAATCCGCAGATCGCACGCGAGCGCGATACTGAGGCCGGCGCCAGCCGCCGCCCCATTGATCGCCGCGATCGTCGGCTTGGGCAGTTCGTGGAGCAGCAGGCTCACTTCTTCGGCCCGGCGCAAGCCGGCCATCCGCTGCTCGACGGTGAGGCCCGGGCCGTCGTCCTCGTTGCGATCGCGCATCCGACTCACGTCGCCGCCCGAGCAGAAGCCCCGTCCCGCGCCGCTCACGACGACGCATCGCACCTCGGCATCGTGCGTCGCGCGGCCGAGTTCGTCGAGCAACCCGGCGATCATCTGATCGCTCAGCGCATTGAGCTTGTCCGGCTGATTCAGCCTCAGGTTGAGTACGCCATCGCGGCGTTCCGCCAACAGATGTTCGTTTGCCATAGAATCCTCGCAGGACAGCGATCGTAAGCGGACATATCCCACGGATCGGCGAGGTCTGGCAATCCCGCTACCGCCCCGGCGGTCTGAAGGCTCAAGACTCGCTATTTATTCTGCTGAGGAGCGGGCGTTTGCAGCTATCTTTTGCGACGCTGCCCGGTCAGACTCAAGTCCCCGGTCAGACTCAAGCCCGTGGTACACACTTCCTTTACCCTCTGGACGTCCAAGAACGAGACCTTGTATTCGCACTCGTATTCCAGGCTGACGGGCGGATCCGCACCCTTCAGTCCGAACAAGCCTCGTAATCCGTCCAGGACCCGAATCCTCGGGACGTACTCTTTCGCCAAAACCACATCACCAGTCCAATAGTTGATGCAACCGACCTGCTTGGTCTCGGACCACATCTGACCAGAGCCGTTGTCCCTAACACCAAAGTTGCTGTCCGTGTTCGGGAGACCGAAAATCCGCACTGACCCTGGGGTTATGTGTCTCTTTCGCATTAGACCGGCATGAAGGGGGCCGGCAACTCCCGGCGCCATGTACCTCCAATAGTTCGGTTATTGTAGGCAGCGCGCTGCATACTGTTCCGGTAGACCATCACTAAACACTTCTCAGCGCGTCAGGTCTCCACGTAACGTTATTTTTACCTGTCCGATTAATGCATGCAAGCGGGCGCGTCTCGTCAAAACGCTGGCCCGATTCTCAGGACTCAACGCGCAGGGAAAATGCACGGGAAATTGCAAAAAATCAGTGATTTAAAAGCTTGCAATAGGATAAAGATTTAGATTATTTAAGGTAATAGACAGTTAAAGATGTATTTTGACTGCCAAAGACTAAACGAGATCTTTCCTCCAGGCCGCGGACATTGGCGCCGCGAACTTCGACCGGGTAGGTGATAATGCGAACCCCCATCGTCTTGCTCTGCGCCGTGGCATTCGGACTCGCCCTGAACCTGTTAGCCGTGGCCAACAATCGACCGACCCCGCCGCGTGGTGCGCCAATCACCTCGCCGGCCCAGCAGGACATACCACCTGTTTGATCGGGACCTCGCGGTCCGCGAAACGGCCGCGATAGATCTGGTCCAGGAAACACCGCGATCGAGCGCACGCGACGTGCCTCATTTCAGGCGCGCGAGCTTGTCGAGCGCGGCAGCCACGGCCTGTGTGCCGTCGAGATCATGGCCGAACGCGGCTGCCGCGTTGAACATCGATTGCATCAGCGCGAGGCCCGGCAGCGCGAGACCGTTCGCGCGCGCAGCGTCGCCGACCAGCCGCAGGTCCTTGCGGATGAGCTTGATGAAAAAGCCGGGCCGCCAGTCGTGCGCGATTATTTTGGGGCCCAGGTTCGCAAGCTGCCACGAGCCGGCCGCGCCCGCGCCGATCGCTTCGAGCACGCGCGCGCGGTCGAGCCCGCCGCTTTCGGCGAGCGCCAGCGCTTCGGCCACCGCCTCCAGCGTCAGCGCGACCGCTACCTGGTTGGCGAGCTTGGTCATCTGGCCCGCGCCCGGTGGCCCCATGTGCGTGACGCGCCGGCCGAGTTTCTCGAACAGCGGGAGCGCGCGTTTGTAGACCGGTTCGGCGCCGCCCACCATTATCGTCAGCGTGCCGTCGATAGCACCGCTCTCGCCGCCCGAGACGGGAGCGTCGAGATAGTCGACGCCGGCCTTCGCCAAGCGCTCGGCGATCGTGCGTTCGGCGGCCGGCGCGACGGTGCTCATGTCGATCACCAGCTGACCCTTATGCAGCGCCGGTTCGATCCGCGCCGTGACGCTTTCGACGTCGGGCGTGTCCGGCACCATGATGAATATCAGGTCAGCATCGCGCGCCGCGGCGGCCGGGTCGGCCGCGACGGTGACCTCGGAGCCTTCGGCGGCGAGCGCCACGGCTCTTTTCGCGGTGCGATTATGAAGACGCAGGCGATGCCCTGCGCGCATAAGGTTGCGCGCCATCGGTGCGCCCATGATTCCGGTACCAATCCACGCGATTTCCATCGATGTCAGCCTCCTTGGTCAGCAAAAGCCTAATCTACTGAGCGGCGTGGCCCACGCAAGGCGCATGGCGACAAGGTATGAGCGAGGACCTGCGGAAGCGCGCAGGGAGATTTGGAAAAAAAGGGGCCGGGCGTCGATGACGCCCCGGCCCGTGCTTTCGTCAGTACGAGAGCGGAATCGCTTACGCAGCCACCTTGGTCTGACCGGTCTGGCCCTGCTCTTCCGCGATCGATCCGCGCTTGGAGAGCGCGACCGCCAGTGCAAGCATCAGAACCGAGACCGCGGTCACCGCGACGCGCGCCCAACTGAACGAGATCTCGATTGCGGTGAACGGCGCAATGAGGATGCCGACCAGGTTCATCACCTTGATCATCGGGTTGAGCGCCGGACCGGCGGTGTCCTTGAAGGGATCGCCGACGGTATCGCCGACGACGGTCGCCTTGTGAATCTCCGTACCCTTGCCGCCGAGGAAACCGTCCTCGACTTTCTTCTTGGCGTTGTCCCAGTTGGCGCCGGCGTTGGCCATGAAGACCGCGAGCAGTTGCCCGGTCACGATGGTGCCGGCGAGAAATCCGCCGAGCGCCCCCGCGTCAAGTCCGAAACCGACCATCAGCGGCGCGAACACGGCAAGGATGCCGGGGCCGAGCAACTCCTTTTGCGCACTCGCGGTGACGATATCGACGCAACGCGCGTAGTCGGGCTTTTCCGTGTAGTCCATAATTCCCGGATGCTCGCGGAACTGGCGGCGCACCTCGAAGACCACCTGGTAGGCCGCACGGCTGACCGCCTTGATCGCGAACGCGCTGAACAGGAACGGCACCGCCCCGCCGATCATCAGGCCGACGAACACGGTCGGCATGTTGACCTGAACGCCGATCAGGCCGATGTGCGACTCGTCGATGAAGGAGCGGAACAGCGAAACCGCCGCGATGACCGCAGTCGCGATCGCCAGCCCCTTGGTCAACGCCTTGGTGGTGTTGCCGATTGCGTCCATCCACGACAGCGTGCGCGAGGCCTCTTCCTGATGGATACCCCCCATCTCGAAGATGCCGTGGGCGTTGTCGGTGATCGGTCCGTAGGTGTCCATCGCGAGGATGAAACCGGTAGTGGTCAGCAGCCCCAGGCCGGTCAGCGCAATGCCATAGAACTGCAGCGCCAGCGAGCCGTGGAAGATGACCATCGCGCCGATGATGCACAGCACGATAACCACCAGCGCCCACACCGAGGACTCGAGCCCCTCGGCCATGCCCGACAGGATGAGCGTCGCCGGGCCGGTGCGCGCCGCGTAGGCGGTCTCGGTGACCGGGCCGCGATCGGGATGGGTGAAATAGTTGGTCAGCCACAGGGTGACGATGGCGAGCATGATGCCGAGTGTCGCGCACCAGGCGAAGCGCCAGTCCGTCGCGCCGGTCTTCGGGTCGGCCAGGTAGAGCCAGTTGACGATGAAAAAGCCGACCACCGAGGCGATGGCCGAAGTCATGTATCCGATGTTGATCGGACGCATCGGGTCGAGCATCTTGCCCGGCGGCACGCGCACCGCGACGATCCCGAGGATCGAGGAGAACACCCCGACCGCGCGCAGGATGAGCGCGAAGATGATGAGCTTCATCGCAAACGCGCCGGCCATCGCGCCGTACAGGTCGGTGAAATCCTTCTCGCTCAGCGCATAGGCCGCCAGGATAATCGCCGCGACCAGGGTGACTTCGTAGGACTCGAATACGTCGGCCGCCATCCCGGCGCAATCGCCGACGTTGTCGCCAACGTTGTCCGCGATGGTGGCCGCGTTGCGCGGGTCGTCCTCGGGAATTCCGGCCTCTACCTTGCCGACCAGGTCGCCGCCGACGTCAGCCGCCTTGGTGTAGATGCCGCCGCCCACGCGCATGAAGAGCGCCGCGAGCGAGCCGCCGAAGCCGAATCCGATTAGCACCTTCATTGCGTTTTCCTGGAACACCAGGAAGATGATGGTCGCGCCGAGCAGTCCAAAACCGACCGTGAACATGCCCGAGACGCCGCCGGCCTTGAACGCAATCTCCATCGCGTCCTTGAAGCTGGTGAGCGCGGCGTTGGCGCTGCGCACGTTGCCTTTGACCGCCAGCTTCATCCCGACCAGTCCGGCGCCGTAGGAGGCGCTGACGCCCATCAGGAAGGCAATCGCGATTCCGATCGCCAGCGTCAGGTTGTCCGGATAGACGCGGCGATACATGAAAAAAAGAGCGAGTGCGATCACGATGACGAACCAGATCATGGTTTTGACCTGGCGCCTCATGTAGGCCATCGCGCCCTCCTCGACCGCGTCGGCGACGTCGGTCATCGACTTGGCGCCGGGGCTGGCGGCGAGCACGGTCCGCGCCAGCGACCAGCCGTAGAGCAGTGCGACCAGCGCGGAGGCTAGCACCGCCCACAGTATCACCAGCTGATTGCTGGTCAGGTGCGGCAGAACAATATTAGCTTCGCTCATCTGAGTCTGGATCTCCTGAAATTTGACGCTTCGGCGCCGGCCACGCCGGTCATCGACCGGCCACGAATTGCTGCTTTATGAGAGCGCTGCAGCCCACGGCGCTCGGTTACTTGGGTCAACCGGGGAAGTCTAGGGATTCTCCGGCTTTATGTCCAGCCGTAGCGCATCTGCAGCGCGATGTCGTAAATGTTCCGAACCGACTCATTTATATGTCAAATGGTCCATCGCGTTCTCCATCGCGCGCGCAAATTCACCGCGCAAGTGTGCCGCGGGCTAAGCCGGCTAAACCCTCATCGGCAAGTTCACCGCGACCACAAACCCGTACGCTCCAGTGACCCGCGTTACCACAGCTTTGTGCGGCCACACGATTGATTGTGCGGTGCGTGGTGTGTTTAGCTAAACCTTCCAACACCAACTATGAATGTTAATCTTGAGAACCCTTCGGCGCTGCGGCGCAAACTGACCATCGAACTCGAACCGGCCGAGATCAAGACCGAGCTCGACCGCGCCTACAACGATTTGCGGCGCAACGTGGTGCTCAAGGGCTTCCGCCCCGGGCACGCGCCACGCACGATGCTCGAGCGCCTGTTCGGCGACCGGGTGCGCGGCGAGATCGTGCAGAAGCTGATCAAGGAATACACCGACAAGGCGCTGGAGGAGCAGAATCTGAAGCCCCTCCTGCCGCCGGAAATCGTCACCGAGGAGAGCGACCTCGCCAAGGCGCTGCGCTTCAGTGCGACCTTCGATCTGCGCCCCGAGATAGTGGTGCGCGATTACCAGGGTCTGCGCGTGCCGCGCTCCAAGGTCGAGGTCAGCGACGACGAGGTGCAGAAGACGCTCGAGGATTTGCGCGAGCGCTCGGCCACGCTCAAGAAGGTCGAGGACCGCACCCGGGTCGAGCGCGGCGACCTGGCGCTGGCGGAAATCGAGGGCTTCGTCGACGGCAAGCCGCTGGAAGGTGCGAAGATCGGACAGCGCATCCTGGAAGTTTCCCCCGACCGCCTGGCCCATGGGCTGGACGAAGTGCTGACCGGCGCTGAAGTCGGCCAGCCGGCGCACGCGACGCGCAGCTACGCGGCGGACTACGCCGAGAAGGATCTCGCCGGCAAGACCGTGGAGTGGCGCGCGGCGGTCAAGGAAATCTACACCAAGGTTCTGCCGACGCTCGACGACGAATTCGCCAAGGACCTGGGCGACGTCGCTTCGCTCGACGAGTTGCGCTCCAAGGTGCACGAGCAGCTGATGCAGCGCGCGCACGAGGAAGCCGACCTGCGCGCACGCCAGGGACTGCTCGACCTCGTGATCGAGCGCAACCCGGTCGAAGTGCCGCAGTCGCTCGACGATCGCGAGCGCGAGCTGATGGAATCCGAGATGGCGGGTGCGCTGGTCAGCGCGGGGATGTCGCGCGAGGCCGCGGCCGAACGGGTGCGCAACAGCGCCGACGAGATTCGCACGCGCGCGCACAAACGCGCGCTCAGTTCGCTCATCGTCGACGCGATGGCCGAGCAGGAAAAAATCGAAGTGAGCGACGACGAGTTGGCGGCGCGAGTCGCGCACCTCGTGACCCGCAGCGCCGGCCGCGAACGCGACCACGTGGCCGAGCACTATCGCAGCGAAGAGCATCGCGAGCTGCTCAGGCAGTCGATGCGGCGCGAGAAAACGCTCGACGCTCTGCTCGCGCGCGCGCAGTCGGAAGACGCGGACCCGGCCGACGAGTCCCCATCAGACGTACCGGCGTGACCGCGCGCCCGAGATTTCAGGTTGCCGCGCTATCCTAAACTGGATAGAATTTTTGGTGGGTGCCTGCACGAAGAAATTTTCACCGGCCGCTCCGGGCTGGGGTCTTATGAGCAGCCTGGTTCCCATGGTCGTCGAGCAGACCGGCCGCGGGGAACGGGCCTACGACATATACTCTCGCCTGCTCAAGGACCGGATCGTTTTCCTCGGTACTGAAATCAATGACGACGTCGCCAACCTGGTGACCGCGCAATTCCTGTTCCTGGAGTCCGAAGATCCGGAAAAGGAGATCAGCTTCTACATCAATTCGCCGGGTGGCTCGGTCACGGCGGGTCTGGCGATTTACGACACCATGCAGTTCATCAAGCCTCCTGTCTCCACCCTGTGTATGGGCCAGGCGGCGAGCATGGGAGCGATCCTGCTGACGGCAGGCCACAAGGGACGGCGGTATGCGCTGCCGCACTCCAGGATTATGATCCATCAACCGCTCGGCGGGGCGCAGGGCCAGGCGGTGGACCTCGAGATTCAGGCGCGCGAGATTTTGCGTATGCGTGAGGAGCTCAACAACATCTTCGTGCGCCACTCGGGGCAGAAGATCGCAAAGATTGAGAAAGACACCGACCGCGACATGTTTATGTCGCCCGAGCAGGCGGTTGAATACGGACTGATCGATGAGGTAATCGTTAGTCGGGGGACCTCCAAGTGAAGGGCGGCGGGAGGGATTAATGGCCAAGCATGACGACCGCTCGGGCAACCTGGTCTGCTCGTTCTGCGGCAAGAGCCAGGATGAAGTCCGCAAGCTGATTGCGGGCCCGACGGTTTATATCTGCGACGAGTGTATCGACCTCTGCAACGACATCATCGCGGAGGAGACCGACAGCGAGGAAGCCTTCAGCCAGACCTCGGCGGTGCCCAAGCCGGCCGAGATCAAGCGCGTGCTGGACCAGTACGTGATCGGCCAGGAGCGGGCCAAGAAGATCCTCTCGGTCGCGGTGCACAACCACTACAAACGGATCGACTCACAGATGGTGACCGGCGAGGTCGAGCTGCAGAAATCCAACATTCTGCTGATCGGTCCGACCGGCGTGGGCAAGACCCTGCTGGCGCAAACGCTCGCGCGTTTCCTGCAAGTGCCCTTCACTATCGCGGACGCGACCTCGCTGACCGAGGCCGGCTACGTCGGCGAGGACGTCGAGAACATCATCCTGTCGCTGCTGCAGAACGCCGATTACGACATCGAGCGCTGCCAGCGCGGCATCGTGTACATCGACGAGATCGACAAGATCGCGCGCAAGGGCGACAACCCCTCGATCACCCGCGACGTCTCGGGCGAGGGCGTGCAACAGGCGCTGCTCAAGATCGTCGAGGGCACGATGGCGAGCGTGCCGCCCAAGGGCGGGCGCAAGCATCCGCAGCAGGAATTCCTGCAAGTCGACACGACCAACATCCTGTTCATCTGCGGCGGCGCGTTCGTCGGACTCGACGACATCATCCGCCGGCGCATCGCGGGCAAGACGATGGGCTTTCGGGCCGACCTCTCCCATCGCGATCCCAAGACGGTCTCCGAGCTGCTCAACGAGGTGCAGCCCGAGGATCTGCTCAAGTTCGGACTGATTCCGGAATTCGTCGGGCGCCTGCCGGTAATCGCGACGCTCGGCGAGCTGGACGAGGACGCGCTGGTGCGGATTCTGACCGAACCCAAGAACGCGCTGGTACGCCAGTACCAGAAATTGTTCGACATGGAGAACGTCCACCTCAAATTCACCCAGGGGGCCCTCCGCGCGATCGCGCGCGAAGCGCTCAAGCGCAAGTCGGGGGCCCGCGGCCTGCGTGCTATAATGGAAACCATCATGGTGGATCTGATGTACGAGATCCCCTCACAGCCCAACATTAAGGAGGTTCTGATTTCCGAGGAGGTGGTTACGCAGAAAGAACAGCCGTTGCTGGTCTACCAGAAAACCGCCGAAACCGCCTAAAAATCCTAGGGATCGACAACCGATGCTTTTTCGCAACGACAAGGACAAGAACGACAAGAAAGACGGTCGCAACGGGCAGAGCGATACGGTTCCCCTTCTCCCCTTGCGCGAGTTGATCGTCTTCCCGCACCAGGTATATCCGATCTTCGTCGGCCGCCAGAAGTCCATCAAGGCTCTGGAAGCCGCTGAGGCTCGCAAACAACCCATTTTGCTGGTCGCGCAAAAGGACGCCAAAGTCTCCGATCCGGGTCCGCAGGACATCTATGCGACCGGCACCCTCGGCGTGGTGGTGCAGTTGCTGCGCCTGCCCGACGGTACGGTCAAGGCGCTGCTCGAGGGCAAGCGCCGCGCTCGAATCGTCCGCTATGCGGCCGAGGACGAGTATTTCCAAGTCGAAGTCGAGCCGATCGAGGAGATCTATGATCGCACGACCGAGCTCGAGGCGCTGATTCGGTCAGTCAACGCCACCTTCGACAACTACGTGCGGCTGAACAAGAAGATTCCGCCCGAGATGGTCACCTCGATCGCCGCCGTCGACGATCCGGCGTACCTGGCCGACAAGCTGGTCGAACATCTGGGGATCAAGCTCGAGGACAAGCAGGCGCTGCTCGAGTGCGCCAATCCGGCCGAGCGGCTGGAGAAGATCCTCAGCTACATGCGTTCCGAACTGGAAATCCTGGAGGTCGAAAAGCGCATCCGCTCGCGGGTCAAGAAGCAGATGGAGAAGACCCAGAAGGAGTACTACCTCAACGAGCAGATGCGGGCGATTCAGAAGGAATTGGGCGAGAAAGACGAATTCAAGAACGAGATCCAGGAGCTCGAAGAAAAGCTGCGCCAGAAGAAGATGCCGGCCGAGGCGCGCGAAAAATGCGAGCGCGAGATCAAGAAGCTCAAGATGATGTCGCCCATGTCGGCTGAGGCGACCGTGGTCCGCAACTATCTCGACTGGTTCCTCGCCCTACCCTGGTTCGAGTACACCGAGGATAAGCTCGACATCAAGGAAGCCGAGCGCATCCTGGAGGAAGACCACTACGGGCTGGAAAAGGTCAAGCAGCGCATTCTCGAATACCTCGCGGTGCAGACCCTGGTGGGCCAGATGAAGGGTCCCATCCTGTGCCTCGTCGGACCTCCGGGCGTCGGCAAAACTTCGCTGGGAAAATCGATCGCGCGCGCCACCGGGCGCAAGTTCGTGCGTGTCTCGCTCGGCGGAGTACGCGACGAAGCCGAAGTCCGCGGCCATCGCCGCACTTACATCGGCGCGCTGCCGGGCAAGATCATCCAGTCGATGCGCAAGGCGGCCTCGGGCAACCCGGTGATGCTGCTCGACGAGGTCGACAAGATGTCGACCGACTTCCGCGGCGACCCGTCCTCAGCGTTGCTCGAGGTGCTCGACCCCGAGCAGAACTGCACCTTCAACGATCACTATCTAGACTGCGATTACGACCTGGCCAAGGTGATGTTCGTCACCACCGCCAACACGCTCGAGCGTATCCCGCGCCCGTTGCAGGACCGGATGGAAATCATCCGCATCCCGGGCTACACCGAGACCGAGAAGCTCAACATCGCCAAGCGCTACCTGGTGCGAAAGCAGCGCGAAGCCAATGGGCTGCGCGAGGAGAACATCGAGTTCTCCGACCAGGCAATTCTGCAGGTCATCCGGCTGTACACGCGCGAAGCCGGCGTGCGTAATCTCGAGCGTGAAATCGCTTCGATCTGCCGCAAGGTCGCGGTCGAAGTGGTCAAGACCGATCGCAACGCGCACGTTCGCGTTTCCGCCTCCAGTCTGGCCAAGCAGCTGGGACCGCCGCGCTTCCGCTACGGGATGGCCGAAACCGAGCCGCAAGTCGGGGTGGCGACGGGCCTTGCGTGGACCGAGATGGGCGGCGAGCTGCTCAGTGTCGAGGTCACCATCGTGCCGGGCCGCGGCAAACTAACCGTGACCGGTCAACTTGGCGAAGTAATGCAGGAAAGTGCGCAAGCCGCGATGTCCTACATCCGCTCGCGTGCAGACTCGCTCGGGCTGGCGTCGAACTTCTACCAGAAGATCGACATCCACATTCATATTCCCGAGGGCGCGACGCCCAAGGACGGCCCCTCGGCCGGCATCACGCTGGCGACGGCGCTGGCCTCGGCTCTATGCCGCGTGCCGGTGCGCAACGATCTGGCGATGACCGGCGAGATCACGCTGCGCGGGCGCGTGCTGCCGATCGGCGGGCTCAAGGAGAAAATCCTCGCGGCGCATCGCGGCGGCGTCAAGATCGTGCTCATCCCCAAGGAGAACGCCAAGGACGTCGACGATATTCCGGCTCCCATTCTGAAAAACGTGACCCTGATCCAGGTCGAGCACATGGACGAGGTCCTGCGCCACGCTTTGGTACTGGCGGATCCGGATACGTTCTTCAAGGCGAAGCCGGCCGCGATCGACTACGCCGCGGAGAGCAAGGAAGAACTGGTGGATGACGAGGCGGAGGACGAACCCACGATCCCGCCCTCGCCCACCAATTTGTCCTAGGGCCTGCGCTGGCGGCGGGGCGATTGGCAAAATAAAGTTGTTGCGGGCGCCGCGCTGTGCAAAGGGCGGCCCTACACAAATCCAGGGGTAATGGGGGCGGACGCATACATGACAAAGGCCGAACTAATCGAGGGTCTCGCCAACAAGCTCAACCTCAACAAGGCCGAAGCCGAGAAGGCGGTCAACCTCCTGCTCGACGACATCGTCGCCGCGCTCAAGCAGGGCGACCGCGTCAATATCTCGGGCTTCGGCACGTTTTCGGTTTCCGAACGGGCCTCGCGCGTGGGGCGCAATCCGAAGACCGGCGAAGCGATCCAGATTTCCGCCAGCCGCTCGGCCAAGTTCCGCGCCGGCAAACAGCTCAAGGACTCGCTCAATGACGCCGCCCCTGGCGGCGGCTCGCAGGCGAGTCCGCCGTCAGCCTGAAGGCCGCCGCGCGGCGGGGCCACGGTAGCGACAGACGCCGCGCCCACGCGGGCGCGGCGTTCGTTTGTCTGGAGCTCGCGCCGCAGGGAGAGTATTGAGGTCGAAGGGCGGTTAGCTCAGTGGTAGAGCATCGGCCTTACAAGCCGAGGGTCGCAGGTTCGAAACCTGCACCGCCCACCA
>CAVTIS010000017.1:0-250445 GCA_963734845.1 uncultured delta proteobacterium
CTGGTTCACCGAAGGCTTCGACACCGCGGATTTGAAAGAAGCCAAGGCTTTGCTAAAGCAACTAAGCGGATAGGCACGCTCGTTCGGCGCCCCGAATCCCGTTTTTTTTGCGACGTGATTCTGTCCGACTGCTCACGTCGAAAGCTTCCTGTGCGTCGACTCGATGAATAATTAGCAGCTAACTTTCGTTTACACTTAATCGATGCGCCGCTACGCATGCATAGCAACACGCGCGCAAAGATCCCTACCAAATAGTATTTTCCATTTCTGGCACTGAGATTGCGTCTCCTTTCGGGCGACTGGATAGAGAACAGAATCAGACGAGAAGGCGCGATGACGCAATCCCAAGGTTCGCGATCGAGTGCGACGCCCCGGGACCCGAAGAAATCAGACGGAAATGTTACCCGGGGGTGCTCGCCGTAGTGCAGTGTTGTTCACGCTCATTGGAGAGGCGCCGTTTGTGGTCGGTTCCATCGCGCCGATACTTGGCCCGAACGTCTCGCGGCAAACCTCATATAGGTATGTGCAATTCTTCGGTCAGCGGTGGCACCTGGTCGTTGGCTACCAAGAATCCGAAAAGATTTTCGATTACAATCCGGATTGGACCATTAAAATAATTCGCGAACGAGTGATCGTAGCTTTCAGGCTCACTCAGTGTCAGCCGCCTCTTTCTCTCTTTAATCTTTCGGGTGTGGAACTACCGGATACGGCGTCGACTGACGCTGCAGGAATCAATCCTGGCGACCACCTGGTGCTAGGACCAAGCAAGGCAAACTCCGGAACCATCATCGGATGTCGCGCGAGCTTCATGTGGCGCGCTGCCCCTATCCCTCGCGGAGTGATACAAGAAGGGCCAGTTCCCGGAGCTAGGGTGATTCGATGCACTGCTCCAGGTGCGGCTCAGAAAATCCCGACGGTGCGAAATTCTGCGACGGGTGCGCAGCACCGCTCGCGCTGCACTGCCCCTCGTGCGGGACCTCGAATAGAGCGGGAGCAAAGTTCTGCATCGAATGCGCCGCTGCGCTCGGAGCCGTCCCTGTCGCGGCAAGATCTTCTGGAACAGCCCAACCTGCGCGGCCTGAAAAAGGCGCCATCGCTTTCGGCGCGCCGGTCGAACCTCACGACGTACCCGACGGCGAGCGCAAGACGGTGACCGCCTTGTTCGCCGATATCAAGGGCTCGACCGAGCTGATGCGCGACCTCGACCCGGAGGAGGCGCGGGCGACCGTCGATCCGGTGCTGAATCTGATGATGGTGGCGGTGCATCGCTACGGCGGCTATGTGGCGCAATCGACGGGCGACGGAATTTTCGCGCTGTTCGGCGCGCCGGTGGCGCATGAAGACCATCCGCAACGCGCACTGCACGCGGCGCTGGCAATGCAGGAGGAGTTGCGCCGCTATGCCGACCGCCTGCGCGCGGACGGCAAGATTCCCGTTGAAGCCCGCGTAGGAGTGAATACGGGCGAAGTGGTGGTGCGGACGATCGAGACCGGAGGACATACCGAGTACACGCCGGTCGGTCATGTCACGAACCTTGCGGCGCGGATGCAGACAGCGGCGCCGTCGGGATCCGTCGCGGCAAGCGAGGCGACGCGGCGATTGTGCGAGGGCTATTTCGAGTTCCGGGCGCTGGGACCGACGGCAGTGAAAGGGCTCGACGCCCCGGTCCAGGTTTACGAGGTGGTGCGCGCCGGGCCGTTGCGGACGCACTTCCAACTCTCGGCGCACCGCGGGCTGACCCGGTTCGTCGGGCGCGAGCGCGAGATGGCGTCGATGGCCGGCGCGCTGGAGCAGGCCAGGGCGGGACACGGGCAGATCGTCGCGGCAGTTGGCGAGGCGGGCGCGGGCAAGTCGCGCCTGATGTACGAGTTCAAGGCCACTATCTCGCACGGCTGCAAAGTGCTGGAGGCGTACTCGGTCTCGCACGGCAAGGCATCGGCCTGGCTGCCGGTGCTGGAGCTGCTGCGCGGCTATTTTGGTATTCAGGACGCGGACGATCCGGCCACGCGACGCGAGAAAGTCCGTGCTACGCTTGCCGCGCTCGACCCGGCACTGAACGAAGTGCTGCCATACCTGCTGGGGCTGCTCGGAATACAGGAAGGCCCCGATCCGCTGGCCCAGATGGACCCGCAGATCCGGCGTCGGCGCACGCTCGAAGCGATCAAACGGATCATCTTACGCAAGTCGCTGAAGCACACGCTTGTGGTGATCTTCGAGGACCTTCATTGGATCGACTCCGAGACCCAAGCATTGCTCGACCTACTCGCCGACAGCGGCGCTGGCGCGCGCTTGCTGCTGCTCGTCAACTACCGTCCTGAGTACCGCCATGAATGGTCGGGCAGGGGCCACTACTTGCAGCTCAGGCTCGACCCCCTGGGCGGCGAAAACGGCGCGGCAATGCTGGCGGCGCTGCTCGGTGGAGGCGTGGAACTCGAAGCACTAAAGCGACTGATTCTCAAGCGCACCGAGGGCAATCCGTTCTTCATCGAGGAGATGGTGCGGGCCCTGTTCGACGAGGGCGCGCTGGTCCGCAATGGCGCAGTGAAGGTTGCACGCTCGCTGTCGCAACTTCGTCTGCCGCCGACGGTACAGGGCATCCTGGCCTCGCGTATCGACCGGCTTTCGGCGGAGCAGAAGGAACTGCTCCAGACCCTCGCGGTGATCGGTCGGGAGTCGCCGCTTGGCCTGATCAGGAAAGTGGCCTCCGGGGCAGAGCCGCAACTGGAGCGGATGCTTGCAGATTTGCGGGCGACCGAGTTCATCTACGAGCAGCCGACGCTCACCGATGCTGAGTACATCTTCAAGCACGCGCTCACGCAGGAGGTGGCCTACAGCTCACTGCTAATCGAACGTCGCAAGCTTTTGCACCAACGTGCCGGGCAAGCCTTGGAATCGATGTTCGCCGACCAGTTGGACGACCATCTGGGCCAGTTGGCACATCATTTCAGACGCAGTGATAACGTCAGCAAGGCGGTCGAATATCTCGGGCGCGCAGGGCAGCAAGCGTTACAGCGCTCTGCGCATGCTGAGGCGATCGGTGGTCTCACTGCGGCGATAGATCTGCTGCAAAGGCTACCGGACGGCCCCGAGCATGTTCGGCGAGAATTGCGCCTCCAGTTGGCGCTTGGATCAGCGTCAATCCCGGTTACAGGCTGGGCCGCGCTGGAAGTGGAGCGAGCTTTCACTCGCGCGCGGGAGCTGTGTGAGCGGCTGGGCAACCCTCCGGAGCTTTTCCCGGCCTTGTTTGGGCTGTGGACCATGTACTTCATTCGAGCGGAGTTCCGTGCGGCCTACGAGCTTGGCGAACAGCTTCTGCAGCGGGCGCAGGAAGCGCACAGGCCAGCGCTCTTGCTGTTAGCGCATCAAGCTCTCGGAGACACCTTGTTCAACATGGGAGAGTTGCTTCTCGCCAGCGAGCATCTTGAAATGGCAATCTCCCTGTATAACCGCGAGAGTCATCGGCCGCGCGGATTCCGCCATGGTGGGGTTGATGCCAAGGTAAATTGTCTCTCATACGCAGCCCGGACTCTCTGGACCCTGGGCTACCCAGACCGGGCTCTCGAGAGAACCAATGAATGTATCGCATTAGCTCGAGCGCTAGCCCATCCCCATACTCTGGCTTTCGCCGAAAGTGCTGTCGGCCGGCTCCATCGATGGCGTCGAGAAGCACGCGCGGCTCGAGAGACTGCGGAGCGTCTGATGGCACTCTCTACCGAGCACGGATTTATCTTCTGGTTAGCGGTGGCCAATATTCTGCACGGCTGGGCGATGGCCGAACAGGGGCGCAACCAAGAGGCTATTGCGCAGATACAGGAAGGTCTTGCCGCGCTTCGTGCGGCAGGGGCGGAAGTCGAGCGGCCGGAAAACCTTAGTCTGCTGGCCGAGGCCTGCACGAAAACGGATCGCCTAGACGACGGGCTAAGTGCTGTGACGGAAGCGCTGGCCGCCGCAGATAAACATCAAAACCATTACTATGAGGCTGAGACGCATCGGCTCAAAGGCGAGTTGTTGCTGAGGCAGGTCAATGCCGTTGCGTTGGAAGCGCAAAACTGCTTTCAGCAGGCGATTGATATCGCGCGCAAGCAGAGCGCCAAATCGTGGGAATTGCGCGCGACAATGAGTCTCGCGCGGCTGCTCGCGCAGCAGAATAAACGCGACGAAGCGCGCGCGATGCTCGCCGAGATCTACGGCTGGTTCACCGAGGGCTTCGACACCGCCGACCTGAAAGACGCCAAGGCGCTGCTCGACGAACTGGACATCTAGCGGCAAACATCGCCATGACCTGCGCTAAGTGCAAAACGGAAAACCCTGAGGGCCTGAAATTTTGCATCGAATGCGGCGGTGCATTAAAGGCTGGATGCCCCGCGTGCGGATTTGAAAACCTGCCGATGGCGAAGTTCTGCGGTCATTGCGGCGCATCGCTAGTCGCGGCATCGCGACCGTTGGAAAATGAATCAAGCCAGGTCCCGGTTCGAGTAGCCGATGCGCCCGCAGCCGATACTCTTGAAGGCGAGCGTAAAACGGTCACCGCTTTGTTTGCGGATATCAAGGGTTCGACCGAGCTGATGCGCGATCTCGATCCCGAGGAGGCGCGCGCGATCGTCGATCCGGTGCTGCAGCTTATGATGGCGGCGGTGCATCGCTACGGCGGCTACGTCGCGCAATCGACCGGCGACGGCATCTTCGCCATGTTCGGCGCGCCGGTGGCCCACGAGGATCATCCGCAACGCGCACTTCATGCGGCGCTGGCGATGCAGGAGGAGTTGCATCGCTTTGCCGACCGTCTGCGCGCGGAGGGCAACATTCCGGTTGAAGCACGCGTCGGGGTGAACACGGCGAAGTGGTGGTGCGAACGATTGAGACCGGAGGCCATACAGAATACACGCCGGTCGGGCATGTAACCAATCTGGCGGCGCGGATGCAGACTGCGGCGCCCGCGGGTTCGATCGCCGTCAGTGATGCCACGCAGCGACTGTGCGAGGGATACTTCGAGTTCCGGGCGCTGGGGCCGACCTCAATAAAGGGACTCGATGTACCGGTCGAGGTGTACGAGGTGGTGCGCGCCGGGCCGCTTAGGACGCACTTCCAGCTCTCGGCGCGGCGCGGGCTGACGAAATTCGTCGGCCGCGAGCGCGAGATGACGGCGATGGCCGGCGCACTGGAGCAGGCCAAGGCTGGCCACGGGCAGATCGTTGCGGCAGTTGGCGAGGCGGGCGCAGGCAAGTCGCGCCTCATGTACGAGTTCAAGGCCACCATCCCGGACAGATGCAAAGTGCTGGAGGCGTACTCGGTCTCGCACGGCAAGGCATCGGCCTGGCTGCCGGTGATCGAGCTGCTGAAGAGCTATTTCGAGGTCGTCGACGAGGACGACGACAGTCGCCGGTCTGAGAAGGTCGAGGCCAAAGTGCGTGGCCTCGACCCGGCGCTCGCGGACACGCTGCCCTACATCCTGAGCCTGATGGGTATCGCGGGCGCTGGTGCGTCACTGGCGATGATGGACGCGCAGATAAGACGCCGGCGCACGCTGGAGGCGGTCAAGCGGATCATCATCCGCGAGAGCCTTAAGCAACCGCTGGTGGTGATCTTCGAGGACCTGCACTGGATCGACGCCGAGACCCAGGAGCTTCTGGACCTGCTCGTGGACGGCCTCGCCAGTACGCGCATCCTTATGCTGGTCAACTACCGGCCCGAGTACCATCACGAGTGGGGCAACCGCGCCTGTTGTACGGAGCTCCGCCTCGATCCGCTAGGGGGTCAGAGCGCCGACGCGATGCTTGATGCGCTGCTCGGCGGGGACGCGAGCCTGCAATCTCTCAAGCGGCTGATCATCGAGAAAACCCAAGGCAATCCTTTCTTCATGGAGGAGATTGTGCGGGCGTTGGTCGAGCAGGGCGTGCTGGTCCGCAATGGCGCCACCAGGCTGACCACACCGCTGATTGAGATTCGCGTTCCGGTCAGTGTCCACGGTATCCTGGCATCACGTATAGATGCACTGCCGGCGGCGGAGAAAAACCTGCTGCAGACCTTGGCGGTCATCGGCAAAGGCTTCTCACTGAATCTGGTCAAGCAAATGACCGCCAGTCCAGACGATCGGCTGGAGCCGATGTTGAAGAGTTTGCAGGCCGGCGAGTTCATCTACGAGCAACCCGCATTGGGCGAAGCGGAATATACCTTTAAGCACGCGCTGACCCAGGAAGTCGCGTACAACTCGATGTTGATGGAGCGGCGCCGGCTCTTGCACGAGCGCACAGGTCAGGCGATCGAGGCGCTGTTCAAGGATCGGATCGACGATCATCTGGCCGAGCTGGCGCACCATTACAGCCGCACTGCCAACAAGCGCAAGGCCGTAGAGTATCTGTTTCGCGCCGGGCGCCAGGCCGAAGCGCGCTTCGCGTACTCCGAAGCGGTCAGCAGGCTTTCCAGTGCGCTGGAGTTCCTTAAGCAGTTGCCCGACTCCACTGAACGGGCGCGACAAGAGCTTTCACTGCGAGCCGTCCTATGGCGAAGCCTTTCCAATGGGAAAGGCTGGGCGGCGGCGGAATTGGAGCCTGTGTACGCGAGAGCGCGCGAGTTGTGCGCGCAGATCCCCGACCCTGCTCTCGCCTTTCGTGTTCTTCATGGACAATGGCTAATGCGCTGGTGGAAGCGGGAGCTGCACGGCGCTCTCGAATTCGCTGACGAACTTCTGGCTGCCGCCAACGACGTGAAAGATCCGGCGATGATAATGGTCGCGAACTTCGCGCGCGGCGTGAGCCTTCTTGAGCTTGGCGAACTAATTTCTGCGAATGAGCACCAGGAGAAGGCACTTGCGGTTTTCGACCTCCGGCAGCCTCTTTCCGCGGGGTTGGAAAACTCCAGGGTGAGTTCGTTCGGCTGGTTACACGGTGGCCTGTTCAGTCTTGGCTATCCCGAACGGGCCTTGGCGAAATCGCGCGAAATGCTGGAGGTTGCCGAGCGGGCTTCCAACCCCGGCGTTTTGGTTTTCGCTTCCTACCAGGCGGCCTACCATCAATTGGAACAGGGCTATACCACGGCCGCACAAAAGCGCGCTGAACATGTGATAGCTGTCACTGAAGAGTTAGGGCTCGCGAGCATTTCGGCAATGGCGACCACTTGCTATGGCGCTGCTCTGATCGTCCAAGGACGCTACGAGGAGGGCATCGCCGCAATGCGCCGCGGCTTCACCGCTTTCCGCGCTACTGGGGGAACGCCGCGCATTCGGGATTTGTGTTTTCTGGCTTCCGGACTCGGACAAGCCGGACGGCCCCAGGAAGCGCTTGAGGTCGTCGAGGAAGGCTTGGCTTCCGTCGCAAAAACCGGGGAGCAGATCGCAAGTCCGTCACTACATCGCGTCGAAGGCGAGTTGTTGCTGGCGCAGACCCCCTCCGACGGCGTCAAAGCGGAGCTATGTTTCCGCACGGCGATCGAAATCGCCAGGGGACAAAGCGCGAGATTAGAGGAGTTGCGCGCCACGACGAGTCTCGCCCGGCTGCTCGCGAAACAGGGCCGCCGCGCCGAAGCGCGCACGATGCTCGCCGAGATCTACTGCTGGTTTACCGAAGGCTTTGACACCGCCGACCTCAAAGACGCCAAGAGGCTGCTCGACCGACTAGCGCATAGCCTGTCCGTTTGGGCGCCTTGAACGCACATTGTCGGCACAGCATTTCTGCCTCTTTGCATATTTGATACTCATTGCACCTGGCAGATGATGACGGCGTGGATGTGGAACGCAGGCTGACTGATAGGATCTCCGCCGATGTCCACGGCTACAGCGGCCTCATGTGGGGAATCACGGGGCGACACTTGTTACTCTGACCAGCCTAGCCCAACCTGCGTCCCCGCATTCCCTCTGTTATATACCGTGAGGTCCTTCAAGTTCGCATCTTAGCCCACCTTGTCGGTGGCTCGCCGCGTCGCGCGTCCTTGGCCAGGCAAAAAATTCTGGCCTATGTCCGCAGAGGCGACTCGTCCTCGCGGTCCAAAATCTTCACCCCTACTAGCCGCCCCTGCCGCATTTTTCCCCTCGACCTCTGATCCCAGCGAGAGGTCGAGGGCAAAAGCTGTTTAGCCTCTTGTTCCATGCCAGCGACTTCGCAAATCCGGCCGAAGTTCTTCTCCGCCTCCTCTCCGCTCAAGAAAAAAAGCAATCGGGTCGCCGATAAGTCTCGGTGAAATCAGAATGCCGTACGGCACGGTACGGTGTTTAACGTGCTATTTATCAAGAAAGATATTGATACTCGTGCATCTTTCTACACAGTACAGTATCGGACGAGTTCTATATATAGTGTCCGTGTGAAATGATTATAGGCCCTTGACATTGGATGTAGTAGTGTAGTTGGCTTGTCACGTGGCGGATGCGGGGTGGTTGCGGAGGAGTTTGCCGCATGCCAGCCAAGCAGCCAATTTCGATTCGCAGCTCAGCCGAACGGATGTCTCTCGCAGGCCGGCTCACTCCTCGCAACTCATCCCGAATAACCGCGGGCGTTTCTCAAGCGCAATCGAAGGGTCAACCTTTCGAGGGCGCGCCGCGGCTCATCCACGGACTCAAGTTCGAAGGAGTTACGGACATGCAAGGACCGAAGGACCCTGGCAACAACGGGAGCCGCCGACCATCCGACCCGTCGATCTCCGATCATGAGTACCTTACAGTGGTCGAGGCGGCGGCTAGAGCGAGGCTTTCGCCCAAGACCCTCTATAACTGGATCAGCATGGGCAAGATCGCGCGCTGTGACGGCGTGCACCACGCCGGGCGCAAGGTTGTGATTCATTGGATGACGTTCGAAGCAATGGTTCTGCGAGGAGGTGATCCACTTGGCGAGGCTTGAGAGCGACCATGGCAGATTGCTGGTCGCGTTCCAGTACCGCGGCGTCCGGTGCCGCGAGTATCTGGGCCTGAAGGATTTCCGGGAAAATCGGAGAGCCGCTCAGCGCATCGTGCGCGAGCTCGAACTCGAGATTGCGGGCGGCAAGTTCGACTACGCGACGCGCTTCCCTACGAGCAGGAATCTTCAGCGTCTCGGCTTGCGGGTTGACGCGCCCTCCGAGAATCCTGCGACTCCGACTTTGGGCGAGTTTGCGACTAGCTGGCTGGACGAGCGGCGAGCGCAACTCAGCGCTGCTACCGCGTACGACTACCTGACGATTCTTCGCACCCACATCGTTCCCTCGAAGCTGAGCGAAAAGCGGCTCGACGCGATCGACGACGGCGACATCACCCGGCTGATCGGGGAACTCCGACAAAAGCACACGAAATATGGCGGGCTCGTTAGTGGCCGCCGCGTGAACATGGTCATCGCGAGGCTAAGGACGATTTTTGCGACGGCGCAGCGGCGGAAGCTTATTTCCGACGATCCGATGAAGTACGTCGACAATCTGCGCGAACCAAAGCCCGATGTCGATCCACTCACCCTCGAAGAAGCGGAGCGCCTGCTCGCGGCCGCACCGGGTCAGGACCGCGGCATTTTCACTGTCCTCATCTATACCGGCCTTCGACCCAACGAGGCGCTTGCGCTCAGTTGGAACGACATTGACTTCGATCGCGAGGTGATTCGCGTTCGACGCAGCATCAACCGCTTTGAAGGCGTCGGGCTGCCGAAGACCGCGTCGAGCGAGCGCGAGGTGGACATGCTGCCCAACGTACGAGCCGTCCTTAAGCAGCAGCGGTCGCGGTCGCAGCTACGAAGCGAATTTGTTTTTCCGAGCGAAGTCGGTGGACCGCTCGACCTCACGAATCTTCGCGAGCGGAATTGGCGACGGCTGCTGCGCCGGACCGGGTTGCGCCCCCGGACGCTCTATCAGTGCCGGCACACGTACGCCGCGCTACAGCTCTCGCGCGGCGAGAACCCGCAATACATAGCTCACCAGATGGGACACACGACGCTCGAAATGATCATCCGGCACTACGGTCGATGGATGCGAAAACCGGAACGAGTCGGCCGCCTGGCGGAGCAACTCTCCGCCAAACTCTCGCCGAATTTGCCAGAAATATGCCAGAAAATCGGCGGAGGCGGCCTTTCCGCGGCTCGAATCGGAACCGCTAAATCACTACAAGGTGCTGATTCTAAAAGGGAAAGTAGTGGAGCGGGCGACCGGGGTCGAACCGGCGACGTCCAGCTTGGGAAGCTGGCATTCTACCACTGAATTACGCCCGCCTGCATTGGAGTCTAGGGTTGCAGAATAAATGAGTCAAATCCGCCAGCCGCGACCGCCCAGGCGCGCGGTTGCCATGTCGGAAATGAGTTTCGGCAAAAGTGAAGCGAGAAGGGTGAAAAAGGAAGCCTACCAGTAGCGGACGCGGCCGACGTCGGTGTGCACGAAGTCGGAACTGGGATAGTAGCCGACGCCGCCGCCGCGCATCGCGAGCGCCACCCGATGCAGTTGATCGAGCGTGCGTCCGGGGACGCGCCAGTCGAGCGCGAGGCCGTCCACGTGCAGGCTGTGATGCGCGACGCCGTCGCTGCGCGCCGCCAGCATCGCATTGGTCTGGGCCGTGCGGTAGCCGGAGATGATTTCGACCTCGGCGTCGGTGCGGAGCTGGTGGCGAATCGCGGTCACGAGGTCGAGCAGCGCGGGACTCATCGGCTTAACAACGTTCTGGCGGTAGTCGCGCAGGATGTAATCGATCTCGGCGAGCGCCTGTGGGATGTAGCGTCCCTTTTCGTAATAGACGATGTCGAGTTTCTCGCTGGTGTGCAGATTGTAGAACTTCAGGTGGCGCGGCTTTGCAGGTGCGGTCAGCATCGCGAGCGCGCTCGCCGGCGCGAGGCTCGCGGTCGCGGCGGCGACGCCGGCGATCCTAAGAAAGCGGCGGCGGTCGATTGAAGAAGGCTGCGAGAGTTGTTGCAGGGGCCATTGCGCGGGCGAGTCTGAGGCGACGACGTCGGGCGCCCCATCAATTGCGGTTGGTGCTTTGGCATGTCCCATTTCGCGTCCCCGATACTGCCCGTCCACATCCGGCCAGCGCGCTTCATGCTCGACTCTCCGCGTGACGCGGTTGGAGTCCACCTTGGCTTCGGGTAACTTACACTGTCCAGAGACGCGGCGCTACAGCGCCCGAGCCCGCCTCCGGCGCTGATGAAACTACCCCGGATTCAGCCGATAACGCCAATAAATCCGGGCCGTGCGCGCACCCGGCCGCTGTCCTCACTGTCGCGCAAAGTCGACGGCGGCCAGTTCGCCAAGCCGCTTGGCGCAGGCGCCTCGATACGCCAGTTCATCGCCGCATTGCCCGAGACTTTGGCGGCGGCCGATCTGCGCGAGCTGGCGCGGCGAATCGCGGGGGCGCGGCGCGCCGGGCGGACCTTTCTGATGCTGATGGGCGCCCATCCGCTGAAGGTTGGTCTGAGCCCGCTCATCTGCGGGATGCTGCGGGACGGCGTGTTGAGCGCGATCGCGACCAACGGCGCGGCGATCGTTCACGACTTCGAGTTCGCCTTCGCGGGGCGCACCTCAGAAGATGTCGCGGCCGGGCTCGCCGATGGCAGCTTCGGTATGGCCGAGGAAACGGGCGCGTTCCTCAATCGCGCGGCGCGCCTCGCCGCCGAAGAGAACAGGGGGCTCGGCGAAGTGGTTGGCCGCGAAATTGTCCGGGCGCGCCTGCGCTACCGCGACGCCAGCATCTTTGCCGCCGCCTATCGGGCGGGAGCGCCGGCGACCGTGCACGTGGCGCTTGGCGCCGACATCATCCATATGCATCCGGCGGCCGACGGTGGCGCGATCGGCAAGACCACGATGGCGGACTTCCATCGGCTGGCCGCTGTGGTCGCGACGCTGGGGCGCGGCGTGGTGCTCAACCTGGGCTCGGCGGTGGTGATGCCGGAGGTTTTTCTCAAAGCGCTCAACCTCGCGCGCAACCTCGGCCGCCGCGTCGAAGGCGTGTGCGCGGCCGACATGGATTTCATCCGCCAGTATCGCCCGCGGATCAACGTGGTCGAACGACCGACGGCCGGCGACAAGGGAGCACGCGGAATCGCGCTCACGGGCCATCACGAGATCATGTTTCCGCTGCTCGCCGCCGCGATCCGCGAGGAACTTGCGCGGCCGGCGCGCCGGCGTGGCTGAGGAAAACCTCCGATGTGCCGTCGCCTGGTACTGCTCATGGCATTGTTTGTTGGTATTCCAAGTCTGGCCCGAAGCGCGCCGCCATCCGCGAAAGACGAGGATGCTATTGTAGCTTCAGTGCAAAAAGCCGTCGTTCGGGCGCTAGACTACAAACAGGGAGAGCGCGCGAGCCTGATGGACGCGAAGCCTGACTTCACGGCGGATGGCTGGAAAGAATTTATGAAAAGAATGGACGGATGGCTCGACGCGAAAGGCGCCCCTCTGGGCAGCCAGCGTTTCACCCCGTTGGGTGCCGCCGTGGTGAAGAGCCGAGAGGACGGGGTCATTCGCCTGAGCATCCCCGGGACGCTCGAGCAGCGTCAGAACGCATCGAGAACAACTTACCGAGTCACAGTTGACGTTCAGTTGGTTGGGAGCCTGATGAAAATCGAGCATCTGGAACCGCTCACGGGTGGCGCCTAGGTCGGATTTGTAACCGAACTTATTATAATCGGACTGTTCTAGCTGGACCGTGGAAGACGACTTCGCAACTCCTGACTCTCACCTGGAACTCGTGCGCCAGCGGCGGAGCTGACGATGCCGCGTAGCGCGACCGGCCGCTCAAGCAGCGCCGCCCCTCCGATCGCGATTCTCACCGACTTTGGCTATCGCGACCATTACGTGGGCGCGATGAAGGGCGCGATCGCGTCGATCGCGCCCGGCGCCCCGCTAATCGACATCACCCACGGCGTGCCGGCGCAATCGATCACGGCCGGCGCACTCGCGCTCGCGCAAAGCTGGCGGCTCTTTCCGCCGCGGACGATTTTCCTGGTGGTAGTGGACCCCGGCGTCGGCACGTCGCGGTTGGCGGTGGCGGTGCAGACGCGCGCCGGAGCGCGCTTCGTCGGTCCCGACAATGGCGTGCTCTCACTGGCGTTGGAGGAGGCGGGGGCGTTGCGTGCGGTCGAGTTGCGAGCGCCGCGGTACCGGCTTGCGCGCGTCAGCGCAACCTTTCACGGCCGCGACATTTTTGCGCCCGCCGCGGCGCATCTGTGGCGTGGGGTCAAACTCGAGGCGCTGGGGCCGCGGGTGCGCGACGGCCTGGCGCATCTGGAGCTGGCGGAGCCGCGCGAAGGGGTAGAGGAGCTGCGCGGCGAAGTGCTCTATACCGACGGCTTCGGCAATCTCGTGAGCAACATCGGACGCGACGCACTGGCGCGTTTCGAAGCGCGCTTTCCCGCTATGCGCCTTTCCGTTAGGATCGGTACGAGCGCGCCGATGGAGATACTTCAGGCGTACGGCGACGCCCGCAAAGGTGTTCCTCTCGCTACGTTTGGCAGTTTCGAGTTGCTGGAAATTGCCGTGCGCGACGGCAGCGCCGCCGCGCGTTTTGCGGCGGGGCCGGGCTTTTTGGTAACCGTCCGCCCGCGGCGACGTACGGCTCGTCATGAACCATCGGCGCTGAACCCCGGCGCAAAATAACTACGGGCGTAAAGAAATACGCAAAATAAATCATGGCTGATTCCACCGCCCACGACGAGTCGCAAGTCTTAACCGACATCCCGCGCATCACGCCCGCGCCGGTTTACGAGCCCGAAGTAGTCGCGCCCACGCGCGCGCGGCCGTCCGGCGTTACCCGGGTGCACGTCGTACTGTTCCTCCTGACCCTGCTGACCACCACGATGGCCGGGGCGGACATGGCGGGCGCGTACGTGTCGCTGGCGCATCCGTTTGCGACCTTTGGCAACCTCGCCGCGGGTCTGTCCTTCTCGATTCCTTTGATGATGATCCTTTTCGCGCACGAGATGGGGCATTACCTGGTGGCCCGGCGTAACAACGTGGACGTCAGCCCGCCCTATTTCATCCCGGCGCCGTTGCCGTCGGTCTTTTTCATCGGCACCTTCGGCGCGTTCATCCGGATGCGATCGCCGGCGCGCACGCGGCGCGTGATGTTCGACATCGGTGCGGCGGGGCCGTGGGCCGGAGCGGTGCTCGCGGTGTTGGCCGTGGCTATCGGGTTGAAACTCTCTGACGTGTCGGCGCTCGACACGTCCGGGGGCGGACTTCAGCTTGGCAATTCGATCCTGTTCTGGGCGCTGTCGTACGCGATGCTCGGTGTCGATCCCAATTCGGTCAATGTGAATCTCCATCCGGTCGCGTTTGCCGGATGGATCGGACTGTTGGTAACGACACTCAACCTGCTCCCGGTCGGCCAGCTTGACGGCGGCCACGTGGTCTACGCGTTGTTTGGCCGCTGGCATCGGACGATTGCGCGCCTGTTCATCGTGGCGTGCGTAATGATGGTGGCGGTGCCGCTGCTCATGGGCTCGGCATACTGGGGCGGATGGCTTTTCTGGGTGGTGTTCCTTTTCTTCCTTGGCCTGGGGCATCCGGCAACCGTCGATGCGGATACGCCGCTTGATTCGAGGCGGAGGGCGTTTGCGTGGGCGACCATCGTGCTGTTCCTCGTGACCTTCAGTCCGGTCCCGGCATGGTACGCCGAGGGGAATCAGAACCCGCAGGAGCAGCCCGGGGACAAAACCTACAGCGTCGTTTATCATTCAGCGCCGCCGCGACTGCCCGCCTCGGTGCGGCTCAAAGGACTCTGAGATGAGTGGCGGGGGGAAGCGGCCGAGCTGGGATCAGTATTTCATGACGATTACGCGGCAAGTTGCCGAGCGCTCGACCTGCCTGCGGGCCAAGGTGGGCGCGGTGATCGTGCGCGACCGCAGCATCCTCGCCACCGGGTACAACGGATCGCCTGCCGGGATGCCGCATTGCACGGAGGTCGGATGCCTCATTTATGAGTCGCGCACGCCCGACGGCGAAATCGAGCAGAACTGCTGGCGCACCATCCACGCCGAGATAAACGCGATTACGCAGGCTGCCAAAAATGGCGCCGCGATTCGCGACGCCGACATCTATGTGACTCACACGCCCTGCATCCACTGCCTCAAGGTACTCATCAATACCGGCATCCGCACCGTCTACTATGGGCGCGAGTACAAGCTGCATACGGTTGGCGAAGTGCTCAAGCATGCGGCGGTAAAGCTCGTGCAGGTGGCGCCGGAGGCCGCGGATGTCCCCACCTGAGGGTGGCGAGGGAGCACGCGGCGGCCCCACGGCGCGGCCGTGCGGAATCTGCGCGCTCATCGAGCGATGCCGCGCGGGCGCCTTCGCGGATTTCGTAATCGAACTGCCGCACTCGTTCGTAATCCTGGGTGACGCGCAGTTCTATCGTGGCTACTGCGTGGTGCTCGCAAGGAGCCACGTCGACGAGATTCATCTGTTGCCGTACGCGGAAGCGCGCGCTCTTTTCGACGAGACGGTGGCGGTCGGCCGCGCGATCGCGCTTGCTACATCGCCGCTCAAGCTCAATTACGAATGTCTCGGCAATCTCGAACCGCACGTCCACTGGCACGTCTTCCCACGCTTCGAGTCGGACCCGATGCGCGCGGCCCCGGTATGGATGCGGCCCGAGTCGGAACGCAAAGTGACACTTGAAGATTCCGACCGGCGCGGACTGATCCAGACACTCGCGGCCGAACTGAGCCGCCAGGTCTCAGGCGCCCGCGTCGCGGCCGGGCGATAAATCCACGAAATTCGCCAGGTGTCCTTCCCGAAGGCCGTGGATGCTGTTGAGGGGCGGGCGGTGCATCGAAACTCAACAATCACTTCAATGTCACGCCGGTTAATAACTATCGTCGTGTCGGGCGCTATGACTTTGCTTGCCGCGTGCCAAAACGGCAAAATACCGAACGAAGGCAGTTATGCGGCGCAGCTTTACATTAATAGATGCGGGCAGTGTCATCAGCCATATAACCCTAGCCTGATGACGGCCACGATGTGGGCGGTGCAGGTTGATTTGATGCAGGAGCGCATGAAGCAGACCGGATTAACGCCGCTAACCTCGGGCGAGCGCAAGACCATCCTGGACTACCTGAGCAGCAACGCCGGCAGACAATAAGTGCGGGCGCCTGCGGCTCTGAGGAAGGGGGACCGAAGAGATGGCAGCCCAGGAATTTCGCGTCCAGGAAGAATCCTGGCGAGATCAATTAATCACGATCGGATCGAGCGCGTTCTTTCTCATCGTGACCGTCGTTGCGCTATGGGCCCGGCCGCAGTATAGGACCGCGTTCGGATGCTCCATCGCCGCGGCGGCGTCGTTGTTCCTGGCCTGGACGCTGCTGCGCGAACTGCAAACCCTGCGCAGCCGCAAAAGCTGGCCCGTCATCATCGATGACCACGGGGTCCACTACGCCAACCCCGGTCAAATTACCTGGGCCGAGATTGGCGGTCTCGAACCGGTGCGCGCCTATCAACGTGTCGATCTCCGCGATACTCAGGGCCGCCTGCGGGTCAGCCTCCCGTACGAACTCGAGGACGCGCACGAAGTGTTCCAGTTTGTGGCGGACATGCTTTCCGATCGATGGCCGGAGCTATCGCTGCCGCACGTTTTCGCGCAGGCACTGCCGCGGCGGACGCTGGTGGCTGGAGCGGCGCTAATCGCAGTATTCGGCACTGTGATTTTTCTGATGCGCGGACGCCCGGTGGTTCAGCTGCTTGGCGCAATTGCGATGGTCCTGCTGCTGGGGGCATTCGCTAGGTGGCGACTTCGCTCGGTGCGCCAGTTGACGGTCGGCAAGCAGGACCTCACGGTGGTCAGGGGGATGCGGCCGCGCGTGCTCAGCTACGCGGACATCGAGGCCGTAGGCCTGTTCGTGGTGGGCAGCAGGGCCGAGCGCTACCTCGACGTGAAAGTCACGTTTAGCGACAAGAGCGCGACCTACGTGCTGCCCTGGAACTGCGATCCGTTCGACGTCTACGCGACTGTCAAAGCGGCCTGGGAACGCGGCCGCACCGCGTCCGCGGCATCGGCGACGTCCGCCGCCGCCAATTGAGCCGGGGGAGCGCGATTAGTCCTACTTGATGAGCGGCTGCTGGCCGCCGTCGTAAACAATTCGGCCTTCGACCACCGAGGCGAAGTCGGGCAGCCGATGCGTCTGCAGTTTGCCGTCGGGCATGATGTGTCGGACGTCCCATCCGCCGACCGTCATCTGGTCGGAGACGATTCGCCGATGGCATTGCCACCACAGTCCCTCCGAACACATGATTGCCGTGGGCGAGCGGTCGGCGACTGCCATTAGCTCGTCGAGGCCCTTCGCAAATTCATCGCTCTCGGTGTAATCCGCGTAAGAGCGGAACCCGGCGACCGTCCATGCGACGTGCGGCGAGTCGGCGCGCTTACCGTGGCGCCTTCCGCCGAGGCGCTTGAGCCATCGATACTCGATGCCGCCGCGGCCTAGCGCTTCGGCCAACTGCTCCTGGTTGAACTGGGGCCATCGGCGCGAGCCGGGAAAGGAGCGGATGTCGGCAAGGATCGCGATTGAGTGCTCGCCCAACAGTTCCAGGAAGCGTTCGATCGGATGGGTCGAGTGGCCAACCGTGTAGAGCACCGCCAGCGGCGGGGTGGTACTTTTTGCAGAGTTCGGCATACCGCGGGCGTCCGATCATGCGACCGCTTTCGAGCCGCTGCTGCGAAGAGAATCGGAACGGAATCAACTAAGAGCCGCCAGCGCGAGCCCTGCGGCGATAAGTGCGAACCCCGAAACGGTCGCCAGCGCCTCGCCCCATCGCGTGGCCCGTTCGATCAGTACGAAACCCGTCAGCACTGCCACCCACAAAAGATTCATCACGCCCGCGACGAACAGGAGCGCCATCAGCATCCAGCAGCATCCCACGCAGAACGCGCCGTGGCGCAGACCCATCGCGATTGCGCCGGAGAAACCGTCGCGCCAATGCGTCATCAGAAAGCCGATCGGCGACTGGCAATGCCGCAGGCATTTGCGCTTGAGCGGCGACAGTTGATAGGCGCCCGCAAGCGCCAGAATCACCCCGCCGATGAGCGGCGCGACGCGCATCGCACCGGTCAGCATCGCCGCATGATCAAGTGCGGCCTGCAGCACGGTGGCGACCGCACTGAACGCGGTCCATGCCGCGACGTAGCCGCCGGCGAACAGCCACACCCGCATCCGCGGAGAGGCGCCGCGGCCTTCGGCTACGCGTGCGTACATCGCGACCATCGGCGCCGCACTCGGCAGCATCATCGCCACCATCATAACCGCCCACATCAGAAAGGTGAGCCATAACTGCGCCGGGGACCAGGGTGACGCCATCGACATCCCGGGCATCGCCGCCATGCCCGCCATGCCCGCCATCCCGGCCATCCCCGACATGCCGTCCATCGCAGCGCCGCCGCCGGGCGGCATCCGCCAAAGATAGATCCAGGCGAGCACCGAGAGCGCGCCGAGGCCGCCCCAAATGGCGAGCTGATCAGGCAGCCTGAGCGCGCGCGCAACACTGCGCGTGTCCGTGGTGGGGATCGCGGAAGCCATCGTTAGCTTTAAGAGGCGTTACACCTTTCCCGCGTCCGGCGTCAGGCGTTGGACCAATTGATCGCCGAGAAGTGGCCGTTACGCCCACTGTTATCAAAGCTGAGCGAGTGATCCTTGTAGCGGCTCGTCGTACCGCGCGCCGCGGCCAGGCGCCCGGAATAGGGATGCGTTACGTTGTCAAGCCACACGGTGGTGCCGTCGCGTCCGGCCACGCCTTGCACCGTGACTTCGGTAATACCGGCGATGCTCAGCTTGCGCGTGTCGTCCGACGCGCTGAACTCAATCTGCGCCGTTTTGGTTGGCAAGCGATGCGCGATCATCGGGGCAAGCAGGCTCGGCGGCCCCCCGGCCTGTCCCGCGAAGATGGCTTCGAGGGCGGCGCGCTGCTCGGCATTGGCACGGCCGTCGACATAGACGCCGCCGGTGCCGCCGCCCTGCACCATCGGGCCCGGAGTGGTAAAGGCCTGCACCGCGTTGAGCCCGGAGAGGTCGGTCTTGCCGTAACTGCCGCGGTTGATGTGGAAGGCGAGCACCACGTCGCAATGGCCCTCGGTCGGGCGGACCGTTGCCTGGCTAAGCAGACAGGGGCAGAGCAGTTCGCAGTTGCAGGACTCGAAGTACTCGCCCTCGATTTTCCAGCTTTCGTTGGCCATCGATGATCGCTCCAGTTGGTGATGAAAGCACGGCGCTAGTGCATCGAATTGCACTCGCGGTTCAAAACGTATCGTGCATGTATGGGTCGCGCGAGGTCAAGCGAAATATACATCAGAGCCGCGCAGGCGCGAGAAGCCGCGCGCCAAAGGCGAATCTCGATCAGCCGCCGGGTGCCGGCGGGACCGCCGGTTGCACCGCCTGCGTCGCGCCAGACGCGCCGGAGGCCGGCGCCCTCGCGGCGGCTCCTTCGGCGACGCGTTTGAGGTTCGCGATGTTGATTGCCGCCTCGGACTGATTGGCCACCGCAACCAGGATGAGCGCGTCGGGGTGCAAGTATTTTTGCGCCACGCGCTGGACGTCCTCTTTGGTCACCTCTCCGATCAGTTTCGGATATCGCTCGGCATAGTCGAGGCCGAGGCCATACAGTTCGACCTGCAGGATGAAGCTCGCGATCGAGCTCTGCCGATCGAGCTTGAGCGGAAAACTGCCGATCAGATATTTCTTGGCAGAGGCCAGTTCGGCGTCGGACACCGGATGCTCCTGCATGTCGCGCAACTGTTCGACGATGAGCTGCAGCGCCTCGTTAGTGCTCTTGTTTTTGGTCTGCGTATCGACCGCGAAGGAGCCGGCAAATTTACCGGCGTCGAACCCGCTCGAGATCCCGTAGGCCAGCCCGTTTTTGCTGCGCACGATTCTCATCAGGCGCGAGGCGAAGCCTCCGCCGCCCAGGATGTAGTTCATTACCTGCAGCCGATAGTAGTCCGGATTGGAGCGCGCGATTCCGCCCGAGCCCATGATGATGGTCGCCTGCACGACGCTGCGGTCGACCAGCGTCGGATGAATTCCGGCCGGCACGCTGGGTGCCGGCGGCTCCGCTTGCGGCGGCACCGTGCCCTTGAGCGCGTCGAACGCCTTCTCCAGCTTGGCCTTGACCTCGTCGGCCTTGACGTCGCCGACCACCGCAATCACCGCGCTGCCGAACTTGTAATGCGCGTGGTAGAAGTCGCGCACATCTTCAGGCGTGAGCTTCGCCACCGACTCGGCCGTGCCTCCGCTCGGATGGCCATAGGGCGTGTTGCCGTACAGCGCCTTGTGGAAGTTGACCCCGGCAACGTAGTCAGGCTGCTCTTCCTCGGCCTTGATTGCCGCCACGCGCTCGTCGCGTTTGCGGGTGATTTCCGAATCGCTGAGCGCAGGCTCAGTGAGCGTCGACGCCAGCAGGCCGAGGGTTGCGTCCTCGTATTTCTTGAGCGACGTGAAGCTCGCCTGCGCGTAGTCCGCCCCGGCGCCGACTGAGATCGAGCTGCCCATGAAATCCACTTTCTGGTTGAACTGCGTGGCGCTCAATTCTTTGGTGCCGAGCGTCAGCGAGCTTGCGGTAAGCGAGGCGAGTCCACCTTTGCCCTCGGGGTCGCGGCGCGCGCCGGCGTCAAACGCGATCGTCATCGTCACCATCGGAAGTTGATGCTGCTCGGAGACCAGCAGCACCGCGCCGTCGGGCAGCACCGAGCGTTTGATCTCGAGCGCTGCGGCGGGAGCCGCGAAAACCGCGATTAGAAGAGTTGCGGCCAGTGCCCCACCAAGAGCCGCGATCAGCCCGTCGCCGCGGCGCCTCATCGCACCACCTCGTCCATCGCGGAGGCCGCGCGCGCGGCGCGCATCGGCACCACCTCCAGGATCGAGTCTGCGGTGCCGAGCGGAGGCGCGTGATGCACCATGCCGCCGCCTCCGCCCTGCTCATGGGGCAGGATACCGGTCGGCATCAGCACGCCGAGCGTGCGGTTGTTCGCGACCAGGTACTTTTTCGCAACCCGCTGCACGTCGGCCGCGGTAACCTTGTCGATCTCTCCCAAGTAGCGGTCCATCAGGTGGTAGTCGCCCAGCATTTCCCACACTCCGAGTTGCAGCGCCTCCTCGAAGATCGAGTCTTGCGCGAACACGAATGACGACTGCTCGAGATTCTTGGCCTTCTGCAATTCCTCGGCGCCGACCGCCTGGGCCTTGAGTTGTTCGATCACCTTGTCGGCCTCCGCGATCGCCTCGTCCGTCTTCACCCCTGGGCGCATCTGCGCGGAAAGCTCGAATAGTCCCGGGTCGAACGACGTCATGTCGTAGCTGGCCGACACGTCGACCACCATCCGCTTGTCGAGCACCATCGTCCGGTACAGGCGCGAACTCTTGCCGTCGGAGAGAATTTCGGACGCGATCTCGAGCGCGAAGGCGTCCGCTCCGCCGACGCGATAGTTGGGCACGTGATAGGCCTCGGTGAAAGCCGGTAGATTGGCCGCGTGGCGTAGCACGATTTTCCGCTCGCCCTGCTGCGGCGGTTCGACTTCGAGCACCGGCGGCGGCTTGGGGCCGTTCTTGATCGGGCCGAAGGATTCAGAGATCTGCTTGAGCACCTTGTCCGCGTTGAAGTCGCCCACCGCGACCGCGATCGCGTTTTGCGGCGAGTAATAGACGCTGTGGTACTTGAGCGCGTCAGCGAGGGTCAGGCGCTGGATGTCCTGCATCCAGCCGATCACCGGCCAGTGATAAGGATGCTCGACGAAAGCCTGCGCTTGCGCGGCCTCCGAGAGCGCGTCCTCCGGATTGTCGTCGGTGCGCATCCGGCGTTCTTCTTCGACCACTGCGAGTTCGGAGGCGAAGCCCTTGGGGTCGAAGTTCGCCATCCGGTCGGCCTCCAGGCCGATCGGCACGTCGAGATGGTCTCGGTTGATCACCTCGAAGTAGTCGGTGAAATCGGCGCCGGTGAACGCGTTATCCATCCCGCCGTTCTCCTGGATGATGTTGGAGAACTGCTCAGGGCCGTACTTTTTGGTGCCGCGGAACTTCAGGTGCTCGACCAGGTGCGAGATGCCGGTCTTGCCGAAACTCTCGTTGCGCGATCCGACCTTGGTGAACAGGTTGAAGGTCGCCACCGGGGCCTTATGATTCTCCAGCACCAGGACTTTGAGCCCGTTGGGCAGGGTCTCGGTCTTGACCGCGCCGGTGATGCCGGCGCGCGCGCAAGTGGGCGCGCCGGTCGCAAACAGCGCGGCCAAAGTCAACGTCAATAGCAGAGGTCGAAACCGGGTCAGCCGGCGAAAAATGCTTTGGTTTGGAATAAACATGACTCTTAGCACTAAAGACTGCGCTCGCCGCGCCGTCAAGCCAAGTGCCCGTCGGCGCGCGTTCGTGCATCGGCAACACCGGCGCGATCCAGTTCGTTCCCGCCGCTAACTTCTGCAAATCAAATTGCATAGCGGGTGTGCGATTTGTCACAATCGAACGGATGGCTCAAACTCCCGCTGAGGATCGCCCGCAGGCATTGCACGAAATCAAGGGCGTGTTGACGAAGTTCATGCGGATGCTCTATCCGCAGGAATTTCGCCTGGATTCGATCGCCAATTGCGGTCCGATGCTGGCCTTTCATTACCCGTTGCTCGCGGGCGAGATGATTCATCTGCCCGAGCAAATCGAGCCGCTCGGCTCGCCGGCGCTCTCCTACGACTACTATCTCGTGACCGCCGCGCAACTTGCCGGCCGCCATGAGTTCGGCACCTTCAAGCTCTGCCTAGCCGATTTGCCGGGCTTCGAAGATCGCGGCGAGACCGGCGTGGAGGCGATCGAAAGCTACGTCGCGTCGTTCAGCGACCCGATGCTCGGTGGCGCCCTGATGCGCCTGTGCGAGACCGCGCGGGTCGATAACGAGATCGCGCGGCGCTATCGCGGCCTGGCTCCGCGCATGACCAGGCTCAACCGCGCACTCGTCGAGAAGCTCAACCCGCGCGCGCTCAGCACGATGCTGGTGCGCGGCGCGCTGGAGATCGAACCCGGCGATGACCCGGCGACGCAGACCTTTACCGGGCATGCCGCCGAATTTTTCGCCCCCCTGCGCAAGCCCGGGGCCGATGTCCTGACCAGCGCACGCCAGGCCTCGGCGATGTACACGTGGCTGCAGGAATTGATGGCGGCCGCGCGCCGCGCGGGCGCCTCCGAAGGTCTCGACGACGACGGCAATTCGTTGCGCAACGATCTCATCGGCAACCTCGACAGTGCCGAGGGCGGCGAAGGCGAAGGCCCCCAAGGCGAAGAGGGCGACAGCGACGGCGAGACCAATCAGAATCTGCGGATGGAAGTCTCGGGCAAGCAGGCCAAAGGCCGCGGCGGCCGTCCGCTCAGTCCCGAGGAGATTCGCAAGCTGCTCGAGCAGGGCGCGCAGATCAAGCCCGCGGAAGGGCAGGGCGGCGCCGAGGGCGAGGGGATGTATCTCACCCAGCTGACGGGCAAGCAGGCGCAGGACCTCGAAGAGCTGCGCGAGCAGCTCGGTGAAATCGGTCCGGCTTCCAATCATGGCCGGCTGGTGCTGATGCACGGGCGCAACCAGGATTCGTATTACTCATACGACGAATGGGACTACGTGCAGGCGGATTACCGGCGCGGATGGTGCCGGCTGCGCGAGGTCCCGCTCGCCGGCGACGAGAACGATTTTTTCGCGCAAACGCTCGCGCGCTACTCCGAGATGCTGCCGCAGGTGCGCCGCCACTTTCAGCGCATCCGGCCCGCTTCGTATCGGATGGTCCGCGGCCTTGAGGACGGCGAGGAACTCGACCTCGAACGACTGGTCGAGACTCGCGTCTCGCGCCTGATGGGCGAGAGCCCGGATCCGCGGGTCTACAGTGCGCGCAAAAAAGAATCGCGCGACGTCGCCACGCTCTTCCTGCTCGACATGTCGGCCTCCACCGACGAGCCGATCCATCGCGAGGTGCGCAAAGCCACGACCGACGATGACGATCACAGCGACGACTGGATGAAGGCCTGGCAGCGCCGCCCGCAGCAGAGCCAGCGCCCGCGCCGCATCATCGACGTCAACAAGGAAGCGCTGGTCATCATGGCCGAGGCGCTCGAGGAAATCGGCGATTCCTACGCAATCATGGGATTTTCCGGCCACGGCCGCGACAACGTCGAGTTCTACGTAATCAAGGAATTCAGCCAGGGGCTGAGCGACGAGGTCAAGGCGCGCGTCGGCGCGGTCGAGCCCAAGCGATCGACCCGGATGGGCGCGGCGATTCGCCACGTGCGCGAAAAATTCAAGGACGTGAGTTCGCGCGCCAAACATATGATCCTGCTGAGCGACGGCTTTCCGCAGGATTTCGACTACGGCCACGACCGGCGCTCCAACGCCTACGGCATCCAGGATACGATGGTGGCGCTCAAGGAACTCGAGATGGCGGGCGTGCTGCCGTTCTGTATCACGGTCGATCGCACTGGGCATGACTACCTGCGCCAGATGTGCGCGCCGTCGCGCTACCTGGTGATTGAGGACATCACGTCGCTGCCGCGCGTGCTGCCGAAAATTTACGAGCAGGTCGTCCGCTGGTAGGATAGGGCCCCCCGCTCGGTGCCTTCCGATCTCGCTAAAAACTAGTCTGTCGCCACTGCGGGGACTGAGCGCCTATCGGCTGCGCGCCGCTTGCAGTAGCAGCTAGGGGACGCGCAGGTCGTGTCCGGTCATCTCGGGCGGCGCTTCGATGCCAAGCATTCCGAGCAGCGTCGGCGCGACGTCGGCGAGCGTGCCTCCGGCGCGCAGCTTTCCCTTGTACGACGGGTCGAACAGGATCAGCGGCACCGGGAAAGTCGTGTGCGCGGTGTGCGCCTGGCCGGTTGCGGGGTCGGCCATGAATTCGGCATTGCCGTGATCGGCGGTTATCAGAGCGACCCCATGCGCGCGCTCGACCGCGTCTATAACCTTGGCCAGCGCCGCGTCCGTCGTCTCGATCGCTTTGATCGTCGCTTCCAGTTTGCCCGTGTGGCCTACCATGTCCGGATTGGCAAAGTTCATCACCACCGCGCCGAACTTGCCGCCGGCGATTTCCGCCGCCGCCCGCTCAGCGATCTTGTCCGCCTGCATCGTGGGCTCAAGGTCGTAGGTCGCCACCTTTGACGACGGAATCAGCACGCGCTCCTCGAGCGGGAACGGCTTTTCGGCTCCCCCGTTGAGGAAGTACGTGACGTGGGCGTATTTTTCGGTCTCTGCGATACGCAGGTTGCGCACGCCGGCGCGCGCCCAGACCTCGGCGAGTGAGTTCTTCACGTCCTCGGGGCCGAAGGCGAGCGGCAATTCGAAACTGCGGTCGTACTCGCTCATGCATACGTAGCCCACGCGCGGAGAGCGCGGACGGGCAAATTCGTTGAACTGCTCCAGCGCCAGCGCCGCGGTCAGCTCGCGCGCGCGGTCGGCGCGGAAATTGAAACATACCACCTGGTCGCCGTCTTGAAGCGGAGCGCCGCCGCCGATTACCCGCGGCTCGACGAATTCGTCGGACTGATTAGCGGCGTACGCGTGCTCGACCGCCCCGCGCGCACCGCTTTCGGCGATCCCCTCGCCGAGCACGATCGCGCGCCAAGCGCGCTCCACCCGATCCCATCGTTTGTCGCGGTCCATCGCAAAGTACCGGCCGCTGACCGTCGCCACCTTGCCGCATCCGAGCGCCTTTAGTTTCGCCTCCAGCGCGTCAATGTATTTGAGCGCTGAGCGCGGCGGCGTGTCGCGCCCGTCGAGGACCGCATGCACCGCGATGTTGCGGAGGCCCTCGCTGGCCGCAAGTTCGAGCAGCGCGAAAAGATGATTGATATGGCTGTGCACGCTGGCGTCGGAGAGCAGACCCCATAGATGAAGCGTGCGGCCGTTCTCCCGCGCCCGGCGAATCGCGCCGAGCAGGACTTCGTTGCGCGCAAAGGCCCCCGTTTCGATCGCCTTTGAGATCCGCATCACGTCCTGGTAAATCACGCGCCCGGCGCCGATTGTCAGATGCCCGACCTCGGAGTTGCCCATCACGCCGGGCACGAGGCCGACCGCGTCGCCCGAGGCCTCGATTTCGGTATGGGCTTGCGTTTTGTACAGACGGTCCATCGTGGGCGTCCGTGCCATGGCGATCGCGTTGGCCACTCGCTCCGCCCGCAAGCCCCATCCGTCGAAAATCACCAGCACCGCCACCGGTGGACGCCGCGCCGCACCGCTCATCGCACGCTCCCGCCGCGGCGAAACGCCGCCGCTCCGGGCCATGATGCGCGGGCGCCCAGTTCCTCTGCGATGCGCAGCAGGCGATTGTACTTGGCCGTGCGTTCGCCACGGCTCATCGAGCCGGTCTTGATCTGCCCGGCGCTGGTGGCGACGGCGAGGTCGGCGATCGTCGTGTCCTCGGTTTCGCCCGAACGATGCGAGACGACACAGGTGAAGCCGGCGGCGCGTGCCATCTCGATGGTCGTCAACGTTTCGCTGAGCGTGCCGATCTGGTTGAGCTTGATCAGGATCGAGTTGCCCGCGTGCTCGCGGATGCCGCGTTCCAGGCGTTTCGGATTGGTCACGAAGAGGTCGTCGCCGACGAGTTGTACGCGCGCACCCAATTCACGTGTGAGCGTTTGCCATCCCGCCCAGTCGTCCTCGGCCAGCCCGTCCTCGATCGAGACGATTGGGTAGCGGCCGACCCAATCGCTCCACAGGCGGACCATCTGATCCGAGTCGCGAGCCTTTTTGTCCGAGCGCGCAAACACGTAGCGGCCGTCTTCGTAAAATTCGCTGGAGGCCGGATCGAGCGCCAGCGCGACATCGGCGCCAGGACGATACCCCGCCTTCACAATCGCTTCGAGGATCACTTCGATCGGCTCTTCGTTGTTGCGCAGATTGGGGGCGAAGCCGCCCTCGTCGCCGACGTTGGTCGATTGGCCACGCTTCTTCAGCACGCCGGCCAACGCGTGGAAGACCTCGGCTCCCATGCGAATCGAATCGGCGAAGGTCGGCGCGCCGAGCGGAACAATCATGAACTCCTGCATGTCAACGCTGGAATCGGCGTGCTTACCGCCGTTCAGCACGTTCATCATCGGCACTGGCATCACGCTGGCGTCCGGGTCGAGATAGCGATAGAGCGCGACGCCGGCCGCCGCGGCGGCGGCGTGCGCGGCGGCTAGCGATACGCCGAGCATCGCGTTGGCGCCGAGCTTGGACTTGTTTTCGGTGCCGTCGAGCGCGATTAGCCGCCCGTCGAGCGCGCGTTGCGCGGCCGCGTCGGCACCGCGGAGTGCCGCGGCGATCGGGCCGTTGACGTTGGCGACGGCGCGGGTGACGCCCTTGCCGCCAAAGCGGCGCGGGTCGCCGTCGCGTAATTCCAGCGCCTCGTGGACGCCGGTTGAAGCGCCCGAAGGCACGGCGGCGCGGCCGAGCGCGCCGCCGTCGAGCTTCACGTCGACCTCGATGGTCGGATTGCCGCGCGAATCGATTATTTCGCGGGCGCGAATTTCAGCGATGCTGGTTGCGGACATTGGAAATCGCCTCGTGGAAAATCGCCTCGTGCTCAGAAGCAAAGCAGGAAACGCGGCCGTGCGGAAGATGGCGCGGGCGGCGCGAAGCGCCGCCCGCGCACACTTCGCAACACGCGGACACGTGAAGTGGCCGCGCGCCAACGCGGGCCACAGAGCTGGGGCGCCGCGATGCGCCGCCGTCTCACGGCGGCGCATCGCGGCGCGATTCTCGCGCTTGCGGCGCTACACGCGCGCCACTACGCCGCTCGCCGCCGCTGCACGTCCTTGGCCAGTACGCGCTCGGCCACCGGCGTGAACGTCGATGCGGAAAGACCCTTCATGTCGATAGCGTCGCTCATGAACATGTCGGCCGTTCCGACGCGCTTTTGTAGCTCCTTGAAGCTCCCCTTGAGATCGTCAGTCTCGAGTTCGTAGAGCGCCAGGTAACGATGCGCCGGCTTGCCGTCGGCAAACTGAGAGTCGGCGAGCTTGAAGCGTTGCGCGGCCACAAAGCCCGGTACATTAAGAACGTCCGGGATGTGGATTTTGTTATACCACTCGTTGTACTCGGCTTCCTGGCCGGGTGTGGTCGGATTGCTCAATACGACAAATGTGTACTTGGCCATTGCGTAATCCTCCGTTTGGATGTTGCCGTGCTGCACGTTTGTGGCGATTTCGATCGCGCTCGGGCTACAGTCGCAGGCCGATTCTAGGCCCGACGCTCGACGGCTGTCCAATGCTTCATCTGGGCGCCGCAGTTAAATCAGACTGCTCCTTCTTCACGCAGTGCGGCTATCTCCTCCCACGTGTATCCGAACTCGAGCAGCACTTCTTCCGTATGCTGTCCCCACTCGGGCGCCGGCGGCGATTGCGTTCGCACTTCGCCGTTGTAGCTAATCGGAGTTCCCGAGACCAGCACACGGCCGGCGGTCGGATGGTCGAGCTCCTGCAGGTATCCATTGACGCGCGCCTGCTCGTTGTTGAGCAGCATCCGGTAGTCCGCGACCTCGGTGACCAGGATGTCGACGGCAGTTAACTCGTCGAGCCATTGCTTGGTGGTCTTTTTCGGGAAGATCGCGTCGAGCACTTCGATCATCCTCCAGCCGTGGAAGTTGCGGGTCGGGTTGTCGAATTGCGGGTCGTCCTTGAGATGCTCGATGCCCATCACGCGGCAGAAATCCGGCCATCGCTTGTCATCGACGCCCGCGATACAGATCCATCCGTCGCTGGTTCGATACGCGCCCCAAACTCCATGCAGAAACTGATGGCCGCGGCCCGCGCGCAGCGTGTCCCTGCCGCTCATCGAGACGAAGTTCAGCTCGAACCCCTGCATCGCGATGAGCGTGCCGAAGATTGAGGCGTCGACGCGTTGGCCCTTGCCGGTGCGCTCGCGCGCGAACAACGCGCCGAGCACGCCCGCCGCCAGGCTGAGCGCTCCCGAATGATCGGCTACCGCGATTCCCGCCGCCAGTGGCGGATCCTCGGGCATCCCGGTCTTCGCCATCAGGCCGCTCGCCGCCTGCGCCAGCGTGTCGCGGCTCGGCCGTTTGACCCACGGCCCTTTCGGCCCCCATGAACTCGCCTGCGCATAGACGATTTTGGGATTGTCCTTGAGCAGGTCATCGAAGCCGAGTCCCAGCCGGTCGAGCACGCCCGGCCGGTAGTTGGTGAGTAGCACGTCGCAGGATTTGGCCAGGCGATGGATGAGCGCGACGCCGCCGGGCTTCTTGAGGTCCAGCGTGATGCTGCGTTTACCGCGATTCATCGCGGTGAAGTAAAACGATACGTCCTGATTTTTGGCCTCGGGACCGCCGATCAGTCCGCAAGTCAGCCAGCGACTCAGATCGCCAGTCTCGCGGTTTTCGATCTTGATCACGCTGGCGCCCATGTCGGCGAGCACCAGTCCCGCGAACGGTCCCTGGATTTCCTGGCCGACCTCGATCACCTTGATGCCTTCAAGCGGCTTGCTCATCGCGTTGTCCACTCCCCATGTGGTTTTCGTTGCGCTCCGAATATAGCGCGAATCTCCCCTCCAGCGTGTGTCGGTCACCGGCTTGGTGATCGCGTCGCGCCACGGTTAAGCTGCGATCGCGATGGAGCCGAGCATCTACGAATACCCCGCAATCTTTCGCCGCGTGCACATGGAGAAGCCCGCCGAGATCGGCGCCGAGGTCGACTTCATGCGCAAGGTCTGGCGCCGCCATCTCAAACGCCCGGTATGCCGCGTGCTCGACGTCGCCTGCGGTGACTCTCCGCATGGTCTCTCCCTGGCCCGCGCTGGAATCGCGGTCGCGGGTATCGATCGCTCGCCGACCATGATCGCGGCCGGCCGCAAAGCGGCGGGCGACGCGCCGATTCGCTTCTACCGCAGGTCGATCGAGCGCTTTCGCATCCCGGAGCGTCCGTTCGACGCCGCCTTCTTCATGTCCGAGACGTTTCCGATCATGACCGACAACCGCGCGCTGCTTTCCCATCTGGCCTCGGTCGGCCGGCTGCTCGGACGCGGCGGACTTTACTGCGTCGATATCGATCGTCACGACGGCGTCGAAGTGGTAGCCGCGCGCAAGCTCTGGCGACGGCGCAAGGTCATCGCCGCCGGGACGCGAGTGGACGTCCGCGAGTACCATCGCCCGATCGCGTGGTCGTCGGGGATGCATTCGATTTACGAACTTGAGTGCACGATCCATTTTCCCACCGGTCCTGTGGTCACGCGAGACATCGTGCCGGTGCGGTACACGCTGCCGAGCCTGCTCGAGCTTGCCGGGCGGGCCTGCGGATATTTCACAATGGTTGCGTGCTACGCCGACCTTTCGTTCACCAAGCCGATCGAAAAATGCTACGGACGCTGGCTCGGCGTGCTGCGTCGCGTGTAGCTTCAGGAGTCATCGGGCGAGGAAAGATCGGGATGGCGACGCGCGAAGCCGAACGTACCCGCATGATCACCGCGGAGGAAGCCGCCGCGCAGCTCGGGGTCAAGCTCGGCACGCTTTACGCCTACGTCAGCCGCGGATGGCTCCGCAGTTATCGCCGCCGTATCGGGCGCCAGGCGCTTTACCGCCGCGAGGACATCGACGCGCTGCGCGATCTCGCGACCGCCGAGGGTGGACGGCGCGGCCGCAGCCTGCCCGACGCGTCGTCATGGGTGACTGTCGCCCAGCCGCCGTCGAGCGACGGCTCGGCCTATGGCGTGATCGTCGCCGAGTCGGCGGTAAGTTCGATCATCGAAGGGCGGCTCGCCTATCGCGGCTATCCGGTCGAGGAATTGATCGCGCGCGCCTCGTTCGAGGAAGTTTGCCTCCTGCTTTGGAATGGCGAGCGCCCGCAGCCCGGCGCGGTCGCGGCGTTGCGCCAGGTGATCGCGCGGACCGAGGCGCCGGAAAGAGTCGTAGCGGCACTCCGCGCGGTGGGCGACGACGCTTCGCCGCTGCTCAGGCTGGAGGTCGTGATGCCGACGCTCGCCTCGCTCGAGCGCCATCGCGGCACCCATCCGACGGTCGAGCAGGGCGCGCGAATTATGAGCGTGTTGCCGTTGGCACTCGCGCGTGGGCGGCCGGGCGGCGCCGCCGGGGCAGGAATGGCGCCGCGTCTTGCGAGCGTCGGTCTGCATGCGCCCGCCACCGAGTGGGAGATCGCCACGCTCGATCGCATCCTGGTCGCGTGCGCCGAGCACGAGCTTAACGCCTCGACCTTCGCGGCACGCGTGGTGGCTTCGACCGGCGCCGACCTCTACGCCTCGGTGCTGGCGGCGCTATGCTCGCTCTCGGGTCCCATCCATGGCGGCGCGTGCGATCGAATCGAGCAGATGTTCGCGCAAATCGACGCGGGGACGCGGCTGGAGGAATGTCTCGCGGCGTTCAGCGTCAAGTGGCGGCTCCCGCCCGGCTTCGGTCATGCGATCTATCCGGCCGGCGATCCGCGCGCAGTGCTGCTCAAGAAGGAGGCCGCCGAGATTGCGCGCCATCGCGGCCGCCGCCTGTTCGAGACCGCGCTCCGCATCGAGGAAACCGTATGGCGGCGCGAGCGGCTGCGTCCCAATCTGGATTTCTATCTGACCGTGTGCGCCCGAATGCTGGGATTTGCGCGCGGACTGCCGGCCGCGATTTTTGCTGTGGGCCGCGCCGCCGGATGGATCGCGCACAGCCTCGAGCAGTACGCCGACAATCGGCTCATCCGCCCGCGGATGCGTTACCGGGGCGTACCCATGCGTCATTGGACCTGACGGAACCTTAGCGGACCTGAACGGACCTGAGCGGACTTGAACCTTTGGGCGCCTTTGACGGCGGCCGGTGCGCGGTCGTATTACAATGACATCACAGAGGTGAGTTGATGAAGGCGATTGCCAAGACCCGGCCCGCGCCCGGCGCCGAACTTATCGAAACGCCTGTGCCCCGTCCGGGCGAGGGCGAACTGCTGGTCAAGGTCGCGGCCTGCGGCATCTGCGGCTCCGATCTTCATATCTATGAATGGGAACTCGGCGCCGAGCGCGCGGTTGGACGCTTGCCTGCAGTCCTGGGACATGAGCCAGCGGGCGAAGTGGTCGAGGTGGGCACGCGCGTCAGCGGCTTCAAGATCGGCGATCATGTCGCGCTCGATCCATTCGGCCAGTGCGGACGGTGCGGCCCGTGCACCGCCGGACGCTTCAACTATTGCGACACGCCGACCCGGCTTAGCGGCGCGTTCGCCGAGTTTTGCATCGCGCCGGTCACCAATTCATGGCTGGTGCCGAAATCGATGGACATGGAGAGCGCGGCGATGCTCGAGCCATTCGCCACCGGCGTGCATGCGGTGGAAATTTCCGGCCTTCACGCCGGCGACAGCGCGGTGGTCGAGGGGCCGGGGCCGATCGGTCTAAGCGCAGCGCTTTCGGCGCGCGCGCTCGGCGTCACCTCGATCGTCGTCACTGGGCTCAAAGTCGACGCTGAGCGCCTGGAGTTGGCGCGCCGGATGGGCTTCAAGACGGTGTGCGCGAGCGATCGCGATTGGCTCGATCAGGTGCGCGCGCTGATGCCGCCAGGCGGCGCCGACGTGGTCTTCGACGCGTCGGGGGCGCTCGACTCGGCGCGCCATATCGTGCGCAAGGGTGGCGCGATGGTCGAACTTGGATGGCCGGCGCGCGACGTCGCCGGGACCGAACTGCGCTCGCTCTTCTTTCACGGCGTCAGCATCATCCCGTCGCGCGTGCGCACGCCTGAGACCTGGCGGCGTGCAATCGCGACCGTGGCGAGCGGCGCGGTCGATCTTAAACCGATGGTGACGCATCGCTATGATCTGGATCACGGGTTGGAGGCGTTCGAATTGTTGAAGGCGCGCCAGGGCCTCAAGGCGCTGATCGTGCCGCAGGCTTGAGATCTCGCCCGATGGCTTTCGGAGCCGTCATGCGCGCGGCTTAAAGTTACACTTGAGAATCGAGGTGAACGAGCGATGAAGGACGGATACAAGATCGTCGACGTCGACAGCCACATGATGGAGCCCGAGTGGCTGTGGGAGCGGCATATCGAGGATCGCTACAAGAGCGCCGCGCCGAAGATGGGAATCGCGCCCGCCTCGGGCCGGCGCACTTTCCTGGTCGAGGGCGAACCGTTCACCCGCGAGAAGGGCAAGTACCCGATGGCGGCGCCGGCGTTTTTCAAAACCGTAGCCAAGGCGATGGAACGTTTCAGACGCGCGAGTTCCACCGGCTTCAGCCCGCAGAGCCGCCTGCAGGACATGGACGAGCAGGGTGTCGACGTGCAGATTCTCTATCCGACCTTCGCGGGCCAGATGCTCGGGCGCCGCTTCAACGACCCTGAACTCCTCGCCGCCTGCTGCCGCGCCTACAACAACTGGGCGATTGAATACTGCTCGGCCAACACGCAGCGGCTGCATCCAGCGGCGATCCTGCCGATGCAGGACGTCGACAAGGCGGTTGCCGAGGCGAACCGCGCGGCCAAGCTGGGCGCCGTGAGTTTCTACGTGCGGCCCAACCCGGTCGACGGCTCTTCGATTTTCGACGACTACTACCTGCCGCTGTGGACCGAGGTCGAAAGGCTGGGCCTGCCGATTTCGACGCACGATTCCGCGTCGTCGTCGGTGCCCTCGTTCGGCGACCGGATGAACACGCACGTCAGCGGCCACATCTTGTCGCATCCTTTCGAGGCAATGGCGGCGATGACCGGGCTCATCTGGTACGGCGTGCTGGAGAAGCTGCCCAAGCTCAAGGTGGTCCATGTCGAAGCCGACGGCGGATGGGTGCCGTACTGGCTGCAGCGGATGGAGCAGCACTGGAACTACGGCGGTAACGCCGAACACGAGTATCTGACCAAGCCGCCGACGGAGTACTTCAAGCGCAACTTCTGGGTTGCGTTTCGCGGCGACGAGCCGACGATGAAGGCGGCGGTGGAGCTGGTCGGTGACGACAATTTTCTGTGGGACACCGACTACCCGCATCCCGACGGAACTTTTCCGTGGGGAATCGACGCGATGATGCGCCAGCCGATCGAGCAGGCGAGCAGGCGCAAGATCCTGTGGGACAACGCGGTGCGCGCTTTCAATCTCAACTGACGCTCCCACGAACTGACGGCCATGATGCCGAGGCGATCTGGCCAGGGTATCTGACGAAGGATTCTGAATGGATTTCGAATACACGCCCGAGCAGGAGGCCTTCCGCAAGGAGGTCCGCGAGTGGCTGCGCTCCAATCTGCCGCCCGAACTATGCGTCGACGACGCGATGGACGAGCGGATCGCGTCGACGCGCGAAGTCTTCGAAAAGCGCCGCCTGTGGCAGGCCAAGGTCAACGCCGCGGGTTACGCCGGCCTCGCATGGCCGAAAGAATATGGCGGACGCGCCGCGCCGTTGATGGAACAGATCATCTTCGACGAGGAATACTCGCGCGCCCGCGCGCCGGTGCTGCCGGGATATTCGGGCCTCCAATTGTTCGGGCCAACCTTGATGTACTGGGGTAGCGACGAACAGAAAAAACACTACATCCCACGCATCCTGAGCGCCGAGGACATCTGGTGCCAGGGCTATTCCGAGCCCGGCGCAGGCTCCGACCTCGCCGGACTGCAGACCCGCGCCGCCGACCACGGCGACTACTTCATCGTCAACGGCCAGAAGGTGTGGACCTCCGGCGCGCAGTATGCCGACCGCATCTTCATGCTTGTGCGCACCGATCCCGAAGCGCCCAAGCACAAGGGCATCAGCTATTTGCTGGTCGACATGAAAAGCCCTGGTATCGAGGTGCGGCCGCTGGTCCTGATGAACGGCCATCGCCACTTCAACGAGGTCTTCTTCGACAACGTCCAGGTGCCAAAACAAAACCTCGTCGGGCCGCAGAATGAAGGATGGAAGGTCGCGATGACCACGCTCGGCTTCGAGCGCGGAATGGCCAGCGGCGGAGGGCATTCCGCGCAGGTGCGCCGGCTCGCGGAACTGGCGCATGCGATCAAGATCGACGGCCGCCCGGCGTGGGAGCAGGGTTGGGTGCGCCAGCGCCTGGCCGAGTTCATGACCGAATGCGAGGCGCTGAAGTACACCCGGATGCGCTCGCTCACGCGCCGGCTCAAGGGCTTGCAGCCGGGGCCCGAGGGTTCGGTATTGAAGCTCGCCGGCTCGGAGCTGGGAGTCGCGATCGCGCGCTTCGCCAGCGAGCTTCTGGGCCAGCATGCCCTGCTGAGCGAGCCGATGGGCGACGTGCCGGACGCGCCGCGATGGCTCAACCGGGTGCTGAGCTCGCGCCAGTACACGATCGCGGGCGGGACCAGCGAGATTCAGCGCAACATCATCGGCGAGCGCCAGTTGGGGCTGCCCAAGGGCTAGAGGTTCGGAATGGTCAGAGGGTTATCAGATAGTTAATTGACAAAGGGGATTACCATGGCAGATAAGACGCCTCCTGTAACAACCACCGACGCCGGGATTCCGGCCGCGAGCGACGAACATTCACTCACTGCAGGCCCTAATGGTCCGATCCTGCTGCAGGACCATTACCTGATTCAGAAGATGGCGCAGTTCAACCGCGAGCGCGTCCCCGAGCGCGTGGTGCACGCCAAGGGCGGAGGCGCCCATGGCTTTTTCGAAGTCACCGAGGACGTGACGCCCTGGTGCAAAGCCCATTTTCTGAGCAAGAAGGGGATGCGCACGCCGATGCTGGCGCGGTTTTCTACCGTGGCTCAGGAAGCCGGGTCATCCGATAGCGTGCGAGATCCGCGCGGCTTCGCGCTAAAGTTCTACACGCAGGAGGGCAACTACGATCTGGTCGGCAACAACACGCCGGTTTTCTTCATCCGCGATCCGCAGAAATTCCAGGACTTTATCCATTCGCAAAAGCGCCGCGCGGACAATCATCTGCGCGACAATAATATGCAGTGGGATTTCTGGACCTTGTCGCCCGAATCGGCGCATCAGGTCACTTTCCTGATGACCGATCGGGGCATCCCGCGCACCTGGCGGCACATGAATGGCTACAGCAGCCACACCTTTTTGTGGGAGAACGCGGGTGGCGAGAAATTCTGGGTCAAATACCATTTCAAGACCGTGCAGGGCATCGAAAATTTCACCGACGCCGACGCCCAGGCGATGGCGTCCGAGGACAAGGACTACCATCTGCGCGACCTGTATGACTCGATCGCCAAAGGCGACGCGCCGGAATGGCGGCTCGAGATGCAGATCATGCCCTTCAAGGATGCCGCTGACTATCGCTTCAATCCTTTCGACCTGACCAAGGTATGGCCGCACAAGGACTACAAACCGATCCCGATCGGCCGGATGGTGCTCGATCGCAATCCGGAAAGCTATTTTGCCGAAATCGAACAAGCTTCATTCGAGCCGGCCAATATGGTCCGGGGTATCGGTCCGAGCCCCGACAAGATGCTCCTGGGAAGACTGTTCAGTTATCCGGACACGCATCGCCATCGCATCGGGGCCAACTACCTGGAGCTACCGGTAAACCGGCCGCTCTCTCCGGTACATAGTTACAATCGGGACGGCGCGATGCGTCACTACAATCCGCCCGATCCGGTCTACGCCCCCAACTCGTTCGGTGGACCCAAGGCGGACCCCTCCTATGAACTCCCGAACTGGCAGGTCGAGGCGGGCGAGATTGCGCGCACCGCGTACGTGAAACACGCCGAGGACGACGACTTCGGACAGCCCGGCACGCTCTATCGCGAGGTACTGTCCGAGACTGACCGAGATCACCTGGTAACTAATATCGTCAATCACTTGAAGGGCGGCGCGAAACCCGACATGCAACAGCGCGCGGTCGAGTACTGGACCAAGGTCGATGCGAACCTGGGCGGGAGAGTCCGCGCCACGCTCGACGGCAATCGCGACGGACGTAAGGCAGATCGCGCAGCGGCTGAGGGCAATAATGTAACCCGGTGAAGAAAACGGCGCGCGGGTCGAGACCGCGGGGGCCTCCCGTGGTGAGGTCGCCGCAAGCTCCTAGCTGGCGAGCTTGCGGCGCAGCACCTCGTTAACCACCTTGGGATTCCCCTTGCCGCCCATAGCCTTCATCACCGCGCCGACGAAAAATCCGTATAGCTTGTCGCGTCCGGCGCGGTACTCGGCGAGCTTGGCGCTTTCCGCCGCCAGCACCCGATCGCATGCCTCGGCGATCGCGGCTTCGTCGGAAACCTGAGCGTACTCTTTGTTTTTGATTTTGTTTTCGGCCTCCTGCAGCGAAATTGGAGGCCCGTGAAAAATCTCCTTGGTCGTAGCTGCGCTTATTAGGCGTTGAATGTTAGCCGAAAGAATTAGCCCTGAGACCGATACGGAGATCGAACTCAAAGGCTGCCCCGTTTCATTCGACTTTCGGACCATTTCCGTCACTACAAAGTCGGCAGCTTTTTTAGCAAGTATTTTTATGTCCTCGCTGGGATTTCTCTCCGTTAGGTCCACTAAAAGCTCTTCAAACTTGTCCGTTCGATCTTGCTCTTGCGTTAGCACTCCGACCACATAGGCACTCAAGCCGAAATCGCGGACGTAGCGCGCGCGGCGCTCGGCTGGCATCTCGGGCATCGCGGTCCGGATGCTCTCGACCAGGTCGGACGGCACAATCAGCGGCGGCAGGTCAGGTTCCGGAAAATAGCGATAGTCGTTGGCGAACTCCTTGGAGCGCATCGGGCGGGTCACTTCGCGCTCGGGGTCCCACAGATGGGTTTCCTGTGCGATACGCCGCCCGGCACTGATTTCCTCGATCTGCCGATTGACCTCGTACGCAATCGCTTTCTCGACGAATCGGAACGAGTTGAGATTCTTGATCTCGGTCCTCGCGCCCAGCTCTGTGGCGCCGCGCGGACGCACCGACACGTTAACGTCGCATCGGAGGCTCCCTTCTTCCATCTTGCCGTCAGAGGCGCCCGCGCCGACGAGTATTCCGCGCAACTGGCGCAGATAGTCAACTGCCTCTTCGGCCGAGCGGATATCGGGCTCGCTGACGATCTCCATCAGCGGCACGCCAGAGCGGTTAAAGTCCACCAGGCTCGCGCTCTCGGCATGGATATTCTTGCCGGCATCCTCTTCGAGATGGATTCGCACGAGCCGGATTCGCTTGGGCTCGCTGCTCGCGCGCGCGGGAAGTTCGATATAGCCGCCGCTGCATAGCGGCTGATCGTACTGGCTAATTTGGTAGCCCTTGGGCAGGTCAGGGTAGAAGTAGCTTTTGCGAGCGAAGACCGAGTGCGGCTCGATCTTGCAATGTGCGGCAAGTCCCGTGCGAATAGCCAGTTCGAGGACGTGGCGATTCAGCACCGGCAGCACTCCAGGCATCGCCATGCATACCGGGCAGACGTTATGATTGGGCGGCGCGCCGAAATCCGTCGCGCATCCGCAGAAGAGCTTCGAGCGCGTCAGCATGTGGGCATGGACTTCGAGCCCGATTACCATCTCGTACGCGTCGTTATTCATCGCTTGAATGATCCGTTGGCCGTCGTTTCTAGAGCTGCGGCGCCGGCTGCGTAAAGCCGCCCGCGCGTTCCCATGCGTCGCCCGCGCGCAGGATCGCTTCCTCGCCGAAGGGCGGGCCGATCAGTTGCAGTCCGATCGGCATCCGCGACGCGTCGGCGCCGCACGGCACCGACATCCCGGGCAGCCCGGCGAGGTTAACCGAGATGGTGAAAATGTCGGACAGATACATCTGGAGCGGGTCGTCGGTTTTTTCGCCGAGCCGAAAGGCGGTGGTGGGCGCGACCGGCGCCGCGATAAGGTCGCATGTCTTAAAGGCGCGCTCGAAATCGCGCCGGATGAGCGTGCGCACTTTTTGTCCCTTCAGGTAGTAAGCGTCGTAATAGCCGGCCGAGAGCGCGAACGTGCCGAGCATGATGCGCCGCTTGACCTCGGCGCCGAAGCCCTGCGCGCGAGTGCGATTATACAGTTCGATATTATTGTCGGCGGCCGCGCGCATTCCATAGCGCACCCCGTCATAGCGTGCCAGGTTCGCGCTCGCCTCGGCGGTCGCGATCAGATAGTAAGCGGCGACCGCGTAGCCGGTGTGGGGGAGCGAAATTTCGACCGTCCGCGCGCCCATCGCCTCCAACTGTTTTAACGAACCGCGCACCGCGGCTTCGACCGCCGCGTCCATCCCTTCGACGAAGTATTCCCTCGGCACGCCGATACGCATCCCGCGCACCTCGCCCGTTAGTGCACGTTCGTAGTCGGGTACCGGCCGCGCCGAGCAGGTCGAATCGCGCGGGTCAGCGCCGGCGACAGCGCGTAGCACTGACGCGGCGTCGCGCACGGAACGCGCGAATGGCCCGACCTGGTCGAGCGAGGAAGCGTAGGCGATCACGCCGTAGCGGCTCACGCGGCTATAGGTCGGCTTGATTCCGACCACTCCGCAAAACGATGCCGGCAGGCGAATCGATCCGCCGGTGTCGGTGCCCAGCGCGGCGAGACACTCGTCGGCCGCGACCGCCGCCGCCGACCCGCCCGAGGAGCCGCCGGCGACGCGCCCGAGGTCATGAGGATTGCGCGTCGGGCCAAAGGCCGAGTTTTCGGTCGACGAGCCCATCGCGAATTCGTCGAGGTTGGCCTTGCCGACGAAAACCGCGCCCGCGGCGCGCAACCTTTCGACCGCGGTGGCGTCAAACGGCGGAGTGAAGTCGCCGAGAATTTTCGAGGCGCAGGTCGTGCGCACGCCGCGCGTACAATAGATGTCCTTGATGCCGAGCGGGATGCCGCAAAGGTCGGGCGCGTCGCCCCGGGCGAGGCGGCGGTCGGCGTCCTCGGCCTGCGCCATCGCCTCGCTCGCGGATACCGTGATGAACGCGTTGACGCGCGGCTCGACCGCGGCGATTCGATCGAGGCACGCACGGGTCAGCTCGCGCGCGCTGATTTCGCGCCGCCGCAGACGCTCGCGCGCTTCGGTGATGGTCAGGCGGTTGAGGTCAGAGGCCATGTCATTCGCAGGTCTTTCGCAGGTATTTACTGGATAATCTGATAATCGTCACTCGATGATCTTCGGCACTTTGAAGAAAAAGCCCTCGCGCGCCGGAGCATTGGCCAGCATCGCGTCGGCGGCCGCGGGATTGGTGACCACGTCCTCGCGCATCGGCGTGCCCGCTTCGCCGACCTGGGCCGTCGGCTCGACCGCCTCGGTGTCGAGTTCGTTGAGCTTGTCGACATACCCCAGCATTTCGCTCATCTCGACCTGGAGGCGCTGCTCCTCGGCCGGCGCAAGCTCAAGCCGCGCGAGCCGCGCGACGTGGCGGACCTGCTCCAGACTGATCTTTTCCTGTGCCATCGCGGATAATCCTAACATCCGCTGTTCGCCAAGTCAGGTTGTTGGCGGCAAGCGGCTTGCCAGCGCGCATCGAGACCCCTAACTTTGTTGAGCAGTGAAGCTCGCCGGCCGTCTTGGCGCCTGGATGGAGGGGCTCTCGAATCTGCGCGATTTCGGGTGGCGCTCCTTTGCCGGCCTGGACCGAATCGCGTTGGGACGGCGAGGCGAACGGATTGCGGAGCGTCATCTGAGGCGAAAGGGTTACCGTATCCTGGAGCGCAATTTTCGCGGCGCGGGCGCCGAGATCGATTTGGTCGCGATGGATGGCGAGACGTTGGTATTCGTCGAGGTCAAAACCCGGCGCACTACGCTTACCGGCGCGCCCCAGGAAGCGGTGAATTCATACAAGCAGCGCCATCTGAGACGCGCGGGCGAGATATATGCCGAGCGCCATGGTGCGCACGGCAGCCCGATACGCTTTGACGTAGTCGCGATCCTGGAAGACAGCTCGGGTCGCCATCTCGAACTCCTGAGGGACGCCTTTTGAATGCTTGATATTCGACTCATTCGCGAAAAGCCTGATTTCGTCAAAGCGGAGCTGGCCAAGTGCGGCGTCGATCCCGCCGAAGTCGACGCGATCCTTGAGACCGACGCTCGCCGGCGCCGCCTTCAGCACGAGCTGGATGAATTGCGTGCGCAGCGTACGCGCGAGTCGCGCGAGTTGGGCAAGGCGTCGCCCGAAGAGCGCGAGCGGCGGCGCGCCGAGATGCGCGCGCTCGGTGATCGTATCTCCACCGACGAGCGCGAACTGACCGAAGTCGAGCGGCAATTCGAACAATTGATGCTCGGGATGCGCAACCTGCCGCGTCCGTACGTGCCGGTGGGCAAGAGCGAGGCCGACAACAGGATCGTTCGCAGCGAAGGTCAGCCGGCCGAATCGGCGTTCAAACCGCTGCCGCACTGGGAGTTGGGCGAGCGCTTGGGAATCATCGACTTCGATCGCGGAGTGAAGCTCTCGGGCACGCGGTTTTACGTGCTGATGGGGATGGGGGCGCGGCTGGAACGGGCGCTGATCGCGTGGATGCTCGATCTCAAGACGCTCGAGCAGGGCTACCTCGAAGTGATTCCGCCGCTAATGGTCAACAGCGCGTCGGCGACCGGTACCGGCCATCTGCCGAAGTTCCAGGACACGATGTACCGCGATATCGAGGAGGACTACTGGTTCATCCCGACCGCCGAGGTGCCGCTGACCAATCTTTACCGCGACGAGATCCTCGAGACCGAGCGGCTGCCGATCTATCTGGCGGCGTACACGCCGTGCTTTCGGCGCGAGAAGATGTCGGCCGGGCGCGACGTCCGTGGCATCAAGCGCGGCCATCAATTCGACAAAGTCGAGATGGTCAAGCTGGTGGCGCCCGAGAGTTCCGACGAGGAACTGGAGAAGCTGGTCGAAAACGCGTGCGAGGTTTGCCGGCGGCTGAAGATTCCGTTTCGCGTCGTGCAGCTTTGCACCGCGGACCTGGGGTTCCAGAGCGCCGCGACCTATGACATCGAGATGTGGGCGCCGGGGTCGAACGAGTGGCTGGAAGTGAGTTCGTGCTCGAGCTGCACGGACTTTCAGCCGCGCCGCGCCAACGTGCGCTTTCGCCGGACCAAGGGCGGACGGCCGGAATTCGTCCACGCGCTCAACGGATCGGGCCTGGGATTGCCTCGCACACTCATCGCCGTGCTGGAGAATTATCAACAGCCGGACGGAACAGTGGTGGTGCCGGAAGTGCTGCGGCCCTATATGGCCGGAGTGGAGCTAATTCGCCCACGTTAGCCGAAGCGACCCCGAAAAGAGCGTCGTATGAGGATGCCGCCGCTCTCGATTCGCATTTATCCCAAATGTTCGGCCCGTGTTAACACGCCCGTAACATTCGATCGTTACCTTTGCCAGCGGTGGACTGTAGCCTTTTGAGTTGATGACGGCGGGGCCGCGGAGTTCCTGACGGGCAGCTTTGCCACAGACAGTTGAATCTTGGCCGAAACTCTCGAAGCGATGCATGACAATGCAGCCGTGCACCCGCGGCCGGCGCGGGTCGGCGCGTTTCGCGTTCGTTTGCTCGGCGACCGCATCTTCAATCTGACCACGCTGTTGCTGACGCTGGTGGGCCTGAGCGTCCTGGTCGGCCTCGCGATCGCGCTGGTGGTCGATTCTTCGCCATCAATCAGGGCCTTCGGCTGGGGCTTCGTAGTCGGCACCGATTGGGATCCGGTCAACGAGCACTTCGGCGCGCTTCCCTTCATCTATGGAACGCTGGTCTCCTCGACACTCGCGCTGATTATCGCGGTGCCGCTGAGCCTGGGTGTGGCGCTCTGCCTGAGCGAGATGGCGCCGTCGTGGCTCGGCCGGCGGCTCGGCTTCATGGTCGAACTGTTGGCGGCGATTCCGTCGGTAGTCTACGGGCTGTGGGCGATTTTCGTGCTTGGCCCATGGTTGCGTGACCATGTCGAGCCCGCACTCGGAGCGACGCTGGGCTTTACACCGCTATTCCAGGGGCCGCACGTCTCGGTGAGCATGCTGTGCGCGGGCGTGCTGCTCGCGATCATGGTGGTGCCGTATATCGCCGCGGTCTGTACCGACGTTTTTCGCGCCGTGCCGCAGACCCAGCGCGAGGCGGCGCTGGCGCTAGGCGCGACGCGCTGGGAGATGGTGCGCATGGCAGTATTGCCATACGGGCTTTCGGGAGTGATCGGCGCGATCATGCTGGGGCTCGGTCGCGCGCTCGGCGAGACCATCGCGGTGGCGATGGTAATCGGCAATTCGCCGCAGATTTCGGCCTCGCTGTTCGCACCCTCGGCCACGCTGGCCAGCGTGATCGCCAACGAGTTCGCCGAGGCGACCTCCTCGCTGTACCTGTCATCGCTGGTCGAGCTGGGCCTGGTGCTGCTGGTGGTCGGGCTCGCGCTCAATGTCGTGGCGCGAGGGCTGGTGCTGGGCGCCACGCAGCGCCGGTTCGAGGGCGACCTGTGACGGCCAAACCTGCCATCCAGACGCGCCGCACGGGGTGGCGCAAGGCCAAGAGCGACCTGATGATGGGCGTGACCGTGCTCGCGACGGTCATTACCCTGCTGCCGCTTTTCGTCATCCTGACCTACCTGTTCGCCAAGGGGGCCTCGAGCCTCAACCTCGCGTTTTTCACCCACATGCCGGCGCCGGTGGGCGAGAAGGGCGGCGGGATGGCCAACGCGATCGTCGGCACACTGGAGCTTATCGGCCTGGCGAGTCTGATCGGCGTGCCGATCGGAATTGGCTCGGGACTCTACCTCGCGGCGCATCGGGGCAGCCGTTTCGCCAGCGCGGCGCGCTTCGGCGCCGACGTGATGATGGGGGTGCCGTCGATCGTGGTGGGCATCTTCGCCTACGCGGTCGTGGTGCGGCCGCTGGGCGGGTTCTCGACGTTGGCGGGTGCGGTGGCGCTGGCGGTGATCATGATTCCGTTGGTGACGCGCACCACCGAGGAGATGCTGCTGCTGGTGCCGCACGAGTTGCGCGAGGCGGCGCTGGCGCTGGGCGTGCCGGGATGGCGCACGACGCTGTGGGTGGTCGCGCGGACGGCGGCCAGCGGTATTGCCACCGGCGCGATCCTGGCGATCGCGCGCATCGCCGGCGAGACGGCGCCGCTGCTGTTCACGGCCTTTGGTAACCGCTTCTGGTCGACCTCACTCACCAATCCCATCGCCTCGCTCACGGTGCAGGTCTATACCTACGCGATTTCGCCCTTTCCCGATTGGCAGCGCCAGGCGTGGGCCGGTGCGCTCGTCCTCACGACCATCGTGCTGGCATTGGAGTTGGGCGTAAGATGGATGACGCGTGGGAGCGCGCGGGTCGCACGCTAGGTCGCTATGGCTGAGAAGCTCGTCGCACGTCATCTGAACGCTTATTTCGGGCAGCTCCGCGCCGTCCACGACATCAACCTGGCGTTTCCGTCCAACGTGCTGACGGCGATCATCGGACCTTCGGGATGCGGCAAATCGACCCTGGTGCGATGCCTCAACCGGATGCATGAAGTCGTGCCCGGCGCGCGCGTCGAGGGCGAAGTGATGCTCGACGAGGAGGATATCTACGCGGCCGGCGTCGATCCGGTACAGGTGCGGCGGCGGATCGGGATGGTGTTCCAGAAGCCGACGCCCTTTCCGACCATGTCGATCGAGGACAACGTGGCCGCGGGCCTGATGCTCAACGGCGTCGCCCTCAAGCGCCCGGAGCGCGACCGGATCGTCGAAAGGAGCCTGCGCCAGGCGGCCCTGTGGGACGAGGTCAAGGAACGCCTGCGCCGCCCCGGTGCCAGCCTCTCGGGCGGCCAGCAGCAGCGCCTGTGCGTGGCCCGCGCGCTCGCGGTCGAGCCCGAGGTGCTGTTGATGGACGAACCGTGCTCGGCGCTCGATCCGATCTCGACCGCGCGCATCGAAGAGCTCTTGTTGGAGCTCAAGACCAGTTACACAATCGTGCTGGTGACGCATAATATGCAGCAGGCGGCCCGCACCGCGGACCTGACCGCTTTCCTGTATACCGGGGAGCTGATCGAGTTCGGTGAGACTCGGCAGATCTTCACCAACCCGGCCCGCCGCGAGACCGAGGATTACATCACCGGGCGTTTCGGCTAATTCGCCGGCTGCCCGGGGGAGGCGCAGATGGACAACTTGCAGCCGCAGCATACCAACCGCCAGTACGAGGAGGAGTTGCGCGCCGTGCGCGGCGACCTGCTCAAGATGGGCGGCCTGGTCGAGCGCCAGATCGCCGAAGCGATGGAAGCGCTGGTCAACCGCGACACGGTCAAGGCGCGCGAGATCATCGCCCGCGACGCCGAGGTCAACCGCCTCGACGTCGAGACCGACGAGCAGTGCATCCGCCTCCTCGCGCTGCATCAGCCGGCCGCCAGCGACCTGCGCTTCATCACCACCGGGCTGAAGATCACCACCGACCTCGAGCGTATCGGCGATAACGCCGTCAACATCTGCGAACGCGTGCTGGAGCTCAACGAAGAGCCGCAGCTCAAACCCTACCTCGACCTGCCGCGGATGGCGGCGGCCGCCCAATCGATGCTCAAGGACAGCCTGGACGCTTTCCTGCGCGACGACGCGGCCCTGGCCGAGGAAGTGATCGAACGCGACGACGAGGTCGATCAGCTCAACTACCAGATGTACCGCGAGCTGCTCTCGTACATGGCCGAGGACCCACACACCATCCCGCGCGCTACTCGTTTGCTGTTCATCTCCAAGTATCTCGAGCGTATCGCGGATCACGCAACGAATATTGCCGAGATGGTCGTGTTCATGGTCAAAGGACGAACCATCCGCCACATGGACAAGAAAAAACATGAATGAAGCCGCCGCCCAGACGCGTCCCGCTTCCCGCCATCGCATCCTGCTGGTCGAGGACGAGCGCGACATCCGCGACCTGGTGCGCTATAGCCTCGAGCAGGAGGGCTTCATCGTCGACGAGGCCGCCGACGCCGACACCGCGCTCGAACGCATCGCGCGTCGCGCGCCGGATCTGATGGTGCTCGACGTGATGCTCCCCGGGATGTCGGGGCTGGAGTTGTGCCGCCGGATGCGCGCGCAGCCGCCGACGGCCGCGATGCCGATTCTCATGCTCACCGCCAAGGGCGCCGAGGTTGATCGGGTGCTCGGGCTTGAGATGGGCGCCGACGACTACGTGGTCAAGCCGTTCAGTCCGCGCGAAGTGCTCGCGCGCATCCGCGCGCTGCTGCGCCGGGCGCGGCTACTCACCGAACCGGGCGAAGCCGGCAGCTTCGAACGCGGACGGCTTAAAATGGACTTCGGCACCTACGAGGCTTTCATAGAAGGGCATCGCGTGGAGATGACGTTGCGCGAGTTCGAACTGCTGCGGTTTTTCGTGCAGCATCCGCTGCGCGTCTATACGCGCGAGCAGTTGCTCGACCTGGTTTGGGGACGCGATACTTTCGTCGAGCCGCGCACGGTCGACGTCCACGTGCGCCGCCTGCGCCGCCATATCGAGCGCGACGACGCCAATCCCGAACTGATCCTGACGGTCCGCAGCGTCGGCTACCGCTTCAATCCGGAAACGCTTGGGTAAATCAATACAGCTCCGCCTCGTGGCGGCGATGATACTCACGCTCTTGCCGCCCGCCATTCTGCTCGGCGTGTTATCGGCGACGGGACGGCTCGCGTGGCCTTGGGGGTTTCTGGCGCTGGCGGTGGGGCTCATCATCGGTATGATCGCCACCTCTGCGATAGCAGCGGCATGGGTCCGTAGCACCGAACGGGTCGAAGAGGCGGCCGCGGCGCTCGAAGAGCGCCGCCCACCCGCCCATCTGCACCACGAGGGCGCCGACGCGATGGGGCTTGCGGAGCATCGGCTGCTCGAAGTTGCCGGCGCAGTAGCGCGCGAACTTGAAGGGCTGGCCGAACAGCGTGACGAGTTCGAGGCCATCCTGCGCAGCATGACCGAGGCGGTGGTGGTGACCGGGCGGCGCGGCGACGTGGTGCTGGTCAACGGCGCGGCGCGCGGCATGTTCGCGCTTGACGGCGAAACCAACTACCGCGGCCGCGCTTTCGTCGAGTTATGCCGCGACCCACGCTTGCAAGACTTCGTCGCGCGCTCGATGAGTGCGGCGGCTGACGATGGGATGGTCAGCGCCGAGTTTCAGATCCAGAGCCCCGCGCCGCACTATCTGGCGGCTAATGCTGCGCCCGTGCGCACCAACGCGGGCATCGCGGCGGCCTGGGTTCTGGTCTTTCACGACATCACCCAGCTCAAGTCGTACGAAACTGTGCGCGCCGATTTCATCGCCAACCTCACGCACGAAATTCGCACGCCGCTGAGCGCACTATGCGGCTATGCCGAAACTCTGGTCGCCGGCGTCGAAGACCGCGATACGCAGCATCGCTTCCTCAGCATCATCGAGCGTCAGGCGCGCCGCCTCGCGCGGCTGATCGACGACCTGATCACGCTTTCCGATCTTGAACGCGGACTTTCGCCGCTCCGGCTCGAGCCGCTCGAGGTCAGGCGCGTAGCCGACGAGGCGGTCGAGCTGATGCGCGAGCGGGCCGAGCGCCAGGGCGTGACGCTGGAGACCCGTTACGCCGACGACGTAGTGCAGGCGGAGGGCGATCGCGACCGCCTGAACCAGGTGCTGATCAATCTGATCGATAACGCGATCAAGTACACGCCGCGCGACGGCCGTGTGACGGTCGAAGTACGCGCCGCCCATCAGGCCGATTCGCCAGGCAAGGAGCCGCGCGAAGGCGTCGAGATGGCGGTCGTTGATAGCGGCGAAGGCATCCCGGTGGCCGATATCCCGCGGCTCACCGAGCGGTTCTATCGGGTCGACCGGGCGCGCTCGCGCGAGCTGGGTGGCACCGGCCTGGGCCTCGCGATCGTCAAGCACATCGTGCAGCTTCATCACGGAACGCTGCGCGTCGAGAGCCGGTTGCGCGAAGGCACCACGGTCACGGTCTGGCTGCCGGCTGCTTCCGCAGCATAAGACGACGCCCGTCAGCGGGCATCTGCGCCGCCGCCGTCATGACGTCTGCGGTACTGCCGTCGTGATCGGCACCGCCACCGATAGAATTGCGCAAGCTGCCCCAAAATTTTCCTGCGATCTATTCGCGACCGTGTGCGCACTATGTGCCGCGCTCGCCTTCAGTGATGGAGGCTCTGATGAAGTAAGCTGCTGGCGATCGCCGGACTTCGATGAGGGCAATCAACAAGGAGAAGCAAATGGATCCAGTCAGGAAGCTCGATCGTTCAGTTAAGGGCAGGGCGGTGCTGATCACCGGGGCTGCCAGCGGGATGGGCCGTGCAACGGCCCACGTCTTCGCCGCCGAAGGCGCGATGGTTGCGATTACCGATATCAATGACGCCGGGCTCGCGCGCGTGCTCGATGAAATCAAGTTCGACGGCGGAAACGCGCACGCCTGGCGCCTGGACGTTTTCGATCATGACGATATCAAGCGCGTGGTGAACGAAGTGGCGCGGCATTTCGGCCGCCTGGATATCCTAATCAATAACGCTGGTTTCAGCGCCTTTCATCCGATCGACTCGAACAGTTACGACGAGGTCTGGGATCGTGCGATCAACGGGCTGCTCACCGCGCAACAGCGGCTCGTTCGCGCGGCCTTGCCCCACCTGCGCAAATCGGACGCGGCGCGAATCGTCAACATCGCGTCCACCGAGGGAATCGGGGCGACGCCGGGCGATAGCCCCTACGTCGTCGCGAAGACGGGGGTAATCGGTCTGACGCGCGCGCTTGCCGTCGATCTCGGTCCGGAAGGCATCACCGTCAACTGCATTTGCCCAGGCCCAATACGGACGGGTCTGACCGATGCCATACCCGAGGAGAACAAGACTATTTTCGCGAAGAGGCGCACCGCGATCAGACGCTACGGCTACCCGGAGGAAGTCGCGCATATCACCTTTAGCCTCTGCCTGCCCGCGGCCTCGTATCTGACCGGAGCGGTGATACCGGTGGATGGAGGATTGACGATCCGGAACGCATGACGAGCGACGGGTCCAGTCCGATCGGAAGCCCCGTCTGGCGGGTCGGCTACCTGCTAGATCTGTGGACAGCCCGATGCGGTCCAACTGGCGAAGGATCCGGAAGAGCCTGATTTTCATTGGTCCGACCTCGACGTGAGCGCAAAAACCCCCTCCGAGAGGTAGCGTCTTGCGGCGATGTGCCCGATGTGAGAAATTTTCTGTCCCGATACGCGCCGTTAGCTCAGCGGATTAGAGCATCAGACTACGGATCTGAGGGTCGGGGGTTCAAATCCCTCACGGCGCGCCAACTTTTTCTCTCCGAAAAACGATACGCCGCAAATCGATGGGATTTATAGTTCCTTTTGGTCGCTTCGCGCTTGGCCGCCACATGACCGAACGGCCTGCAGCGACCCGCAAACCCTGACATCCCGCAACTCCGTCAGCTTGCCCCGAGGCCGCCTGCTCACTGGGTTGCCCCCACCCCGAACAGCGGATTTCGAAAAACATACCGGGGCGCGAAGCAGTCACCTCCTGCAATATTTTCATACCGCCGGTCTTAAAGCTCTTGTGCTGCGCTTATATTTCCTTTAAGAGTCTTATGCGCTCTATTTTTGTCTGGCGAGGGAGGTATGATCGATACCTGCGGAAGTCATGAGGGCTGGAACGATCATCGTTGGTCAGGGCCGCGGCCACGGCGCCTATACATCGAAGGCGGTGGGCCCGTGTTTCACCAGCACTGCTTCCGATGTGGACGGGATTTCATCACGGATACATCGTCGGATCGCCGCTTCGCGGTTTTTGTCTCAGCGATAAGTTTTCATCAGCTTGATCGCCGAGTTACTGCACGATGGATGAGAGAACGATGCTCAGGCGAACGCCTGCCGAGCGATGATGCGGACCGCAGGGAGAGAATCGCGGAATTTTTTGTTTCAGAAGATGGCCGCACGCACTTGGAGAGTCGCCGGGTCGCCTGAAAAAGTGCCTACTCCAGCAACCGAGTGAACAGCGAGGCTTTCGCAGCTCAGCCATGGGCTGAGTTGCCCCGCCATCCAAAGCTTGACTTTGACAATTTGACGTGGGTTTTATCTATTGTAGGAAAACGCTGGGGAACCGAAAGACTAGTTGCCGCGTCGGGGAAAAATGAAACGAATGGTTCTCCAGGGAACATTTGACGCCCCGAGATCCCTGACCACTCCGCAACCACGCTCCAGCGGGGCCGGCCGGAGGCGGTAGCGCCGTTTCGTCCAGTCCTAATCTTTCGGCTGGAAGTCGATCTTCCGCTTGCTCGGCTCGACTACTTGGACTTCGGACCTCAGGCTCTGGCACGACCTTCAGCTCAAAGGCCATCCGGCGTAGCGCAGACCTGGCGACATTGAGAGCGCCGCTCGGCGCTGTCACCGCCAAACCAGTCGAAATGATGGCGTCGCTCGTCTCGCAGTGGGCTGCGATTAATTCCGTTATCAATGTCTTGAGAAAATTTGGATCGATTTGGTGCGAACGTCCAAATCGGGGTTGTGCGCACCCAATCAATTGGGTGTTTTGAGAAAGGTGCTGATGGTCAGATTCAAGCGAAGCGAGCGTCCGCGGAACTGAGTAATCACCCTATATTGAGCAAGGCGTTTCGAATTCGTCGCTTGGCCATTGCAGGAAAGGAGACAATACCATTGCAAGCTGCCGACACTCTTGCCTATGAAATTGTCAAGCAAGTCGCGAACCAGATCGCAGACCGGGATCCGACTTAGCTGAAATACCGGGATAAAACACAGCTTCGAGATTGGTTCTCGGGAAGCGAATGCCGAGGAGTATTAGATAACATTCGCCGAGCTTGGCCGGAGAATGATAGCGGCCTATTCTGAACCTGAGCGGGACGTTCGTCCGTGAGTCGAATGTTGCAATTCGAAATATTATATGAACTGCGCAGGTCCTCCCGCGCCCTGCGCACTGCATTGTAGGCCCCGCCGCAACGGCCTGATCCGGTTATCGGGGGTCGCAGCGCCCGTGGTGGCGCGTCTCTCGTATGCGTTTACCTCGGTAAAAGATGCTTACCACGTTCTAAGATTTTCCTGCTCCTCGGTAACATCGGCGCTGACGGCCAGAAAAGCGTCGGGTTTGTACAAATAAAAAGCGGCCGCTTAGCGGCACAAGTCTTGGAACCCATGACTTGGAATCCGATGAAGCGGGGAGCTGGAAATCCTCTAGTACCTCTGACTGATACACCTGACTGAGAATCGGCCCGATCAAGGAGAATTCCCAACTATGAAGTTTGAACACGGCGCTACTGTGATCTACGCCACGATATTCGGCGCGACTCTGGCTTTTCCGTCCTTCGGCTTAGCGGCAATACCCGGAAGGTCCGCGCAGAGCGCTCCCGTCTACGCCCAAGCCTCCGGCACGGTAAACCCGAGTAGTGTCGACGACGCTACGCTCAAACGCACTGCGGCGGCTTACATCAAGGTGCACGAGATCGCGGCAAAGGCCCAGCAAGCAATCAGCGCCACCGATGATCCGAACCAGAAGCAGCAGTTGGTAGCCGAAAGCGAGTCTGAAAAGCTCGCCGCGGTGAAGAAAGAAGGGATGCAGCCGCAGCAGTACAACAATGTGATCCAGATGGTCGAAGCCGACAATAGTCTTAAGCAAAAGTTCTTAACGTACGTACAAGAACTCAAAAATTCGTAATAGCAGGTGCGAATTATGGGTCTGCCGTGAGCGCCTGGGCGAGGATTCCCCCGGTCCCCGCCCGCGCCGCGGCGGCCCCTTTTCAGTCACCGGTCACTTAAACACGTGCCTCTATCATCGAACTCGCGGCATAGGCCGCTGCGGCGATCATGCGCGTGGGCCTGGAGACAGACACTGCCACAAACGATCTCAGTTGGCGCGGCGCGGTCGGAGAGGTGCTGTCCCTAGCCGGTATCTGCCTTTCGACGCGGCCACATGATGCAAGGCGCGCGTGACCATACTCTGCGCTAGGCGTCACCCTGAAGCATCCGAGAGCGAGCTTGCCGAGTACGAAGTAGTAGAGGACCGCAAAGTTATGGCTGAGACACGCGGCAGTGCTCAAGAGCCTGACATCCACAACTCAGTGGTTAACGAGTAACGCGTCCGATCGCAGGTTCCTTTCATAGGTGCGGAACATGACGGTCGCACTGCCGGCTTAGAGCCCTCTATCGCGCAGTTACTAAATCACCCGGTCACACTGCGTCTGGTATATCGAGTAACTCGAGCCAGATACTGTGCCCTTCGAACTTGTGCGCCATCATGTCCGCTGCCTCGATGTCCCGTTGCGGCCGGTTACCTTCGGCCAGATCGATCAGGGACGCGCACTCGGAGCAGCGAACGTACATCCTCAAGCGCAACTCGGCTTTTAACTGGGGATCCACCCGTCTCAAGATTACGCCTACGCAGCCGCGCTGTCATCGTTTATTCGCGTCGTGACTGGCTCCGATAACATCTCCCCGCATGGCCTGTCCCTATTGCGCCGCTGAGCCACCGAACGCCGCATGCGCACTAACGATCATGAATTGAAGTCGGTTGTCCTCGGCAGCGACCCGGCTCAACCGGGTCTATTGGACCAAGGTCCGATTGCGCGCCCCGCTACGCGTCATGCACCATCCAGCGAAATCGGAGGCACATTAGCGCCGAGGGGAGAGAGATGAAATTAAAGCGAGTCCACGATCTGAAGGACTTCCGGCACTGATCGCATTGCTTGCTGTCATTTTGCTGAGGTTCGCTCAAACGATGGCGCAACACCAGATTACGGTGACCGGGTCTGCTGCCGCGCCCGTATTCAAAAAATGCTATTACCGCCAGAGCGGTCATAGGCAACGGTGGAAGGGAAAAAGGAACGTCTGAATGAAGATTAAAAGATATTCGATGGTGTGCCTCGCGGCCGCAGCTCTCGTGATCTCCGCCTGCGTTTCGCAACAGAAATACAACGCGCTGGATCAGGAGTACCAGCAGCTCCAGCAATCGATGGGTGCCGAAGTTGGGGCCCAGAAGATGCAGATCTCACGGCTGCAGAATGCAATCAAGGTAACGGTCAACGGCGAACTACTGTTCCCGTCGGGCGGCTGGCAGATGCCGGCTCAGGCGCAACAGACCATCGCCAAGATGGCTGCGATCCTGGCGCCGCAGCAGACGACCAAGATCGTCGTGAACGGCTATACCGACAACACGCCCATCGGCCCCGGGCTGATGCGCCAAGGCGTCACATCCAACCTCATCCTGTCGCAGAGGCGGGCTGACAATGTGATGCAGTACATGATCTCGCAGGGCGTCAACCCAAACCTTGTTTCGGCACAGGGGTTCGGCGATGCCGATCCGGTCGCGTCTAACGCGACACCTGAGGGCCGGGCGCAGAACCGGCGTGTGGAGGTCACTCTGGCCAACAGCGGCAGCTAGTAGCGCGGTGGGCGACGTTGCTGGGTGGCGGCTGACGAATGGGCGAGCGAAAGCGGGCACCGGTGCGGCACTCTGAACGCCAGCTATGCGGCCGTAAGTAGCTCATCCAGCCGCCACATTATTGCTTCGGACATCTCGTTGAGATTTTCAGGCGAACTCCGCGTTGCGCCACTGAGCCACTGAATCCTTCAGCTCGTTTCTCTACCCAGTGCGGCGCTGCGCTGCCGAGCAACAGCCCGCGCAAGGTTATCAGGGCATTCCGCGTCCTCGCGCTCCTGTTGATCCCCGTGGGCCGCGCCTTAGAGTACCCCATCAAGCAACGTCCAAGAGCGCATCCGATGGCTTAGCGAGGGCGAGTGGCCCTGGGTCGCCTGCCTATGATATTCCGATACTAAGTGAAGATCCCAAGCGCGAGCATTCCTATCTGGCAGCGTGAATCTGCGTTTCGGGTCATCGAGGGTCGGGGTTCAAATCCCTCACGCCGCGCCAATTTTGCCCGCCCGACGCGGTCTTTAGCGCCCTTCAGGTGCTAATCGCAGAGACTTCTCCATGGGCCTAGCCTCGAACCTCCCGAAACTCGATAGTATTCGGCCGGGGGGGATCGCCGCCGATGCGGATTCACCAACTGTCAGCCGATGAAGCGCTTGCAAGTCTCAGGAGCAACCCTCACGGCTTGTCGTCCCCAGAGGCCCTGCGCAGGCTAGCCGAGTATGGCCCCAATCGGGTGGAGGAAGTTTCCGGCGAACCGATGTTCCTGCGCTTTCTGAAGGAGTTCACTCACTTCTTCGCCTTGATCCTGTGGCTCGCAGCGGCGCTGGCCTTTCTGGCCGAATGGAGCGACCCGGCCCGCGGCATGGCCAAGGTGGGCTACGCGATCGTGGCGGTCATCCTGGTCAGTGGGCTGTTTTCTTTCTGGCAGGAGTTCCGGGTCGAGCGCACGCTTGCCGCGTTGCGAGACCTGCTGCCGCAGCAGGTCGACGTGTTGCGCGAGGGCAGGGCGGTGAGGTTGCTCGCGGACCAGCTCGTCCCGGGCGAGATCGTCTTGTTGCAGCAAGGCGACAACATCCCGGCGGACTGCCGCCTGATCGAAGCGTTCGGGGTTCGCGTCAACGACGCGACGATCACCGGCGAATCGGCGTCCAAGCTGCGCATGGCCGAGCCGTCCGTCGTTGCGGAAATGATCCAGGCGGAGAACATCGTGCTCGCCGGCACTTCGATGGTCTCGGGAGAGGCCAAGGCGGTGGTCTTTGCCACCGGCATGCATACGGAGTTTGGCAAGATCGCTCACCTGGTCCAGACCGGCCGCGAGGCCGTCTCTCCATTGCGCGAGCAGGTCGCGCATTTAAGCCGCTTGATCGGGATTCTCGCAGTGGCGATTGGGCTGATCTTTTTCGCGATCAGCCGCATCCTTGGAGTCCCATTTTGGGAAGACTTCATTTTCGCCATCGGCATCATCGTCGCGATGGTGCCCGAAGGGCTCTTGCCCACACTGACACTGGCGCTGGTGTTGGCTACGCAGCGGATGGCCAAACGACACGTGCTGATCCGCTACCTGCCCTCAGTCGAGACGCTCGGCTCGACCACAGTGATCTGTACCGACAAGACCGGCACCTTGACACAGAACCGGATGACGGTGAAACGGATTTGGCTCGGAGCGGGAGTGGAGTGCGCGCCCAATCCCGGACTTGAGCCCGGCGATGCAGCGTTCTACCGCCCGTTCTTCATGACCGCTCGCTTGTGCCACGATTTGCGCGAAGGCGAGCAGCAGGGATCTGCGACGGCGCGGCTCGGCGATCCGATGGAAATCGCGCTGGTCGAAACGGCCGAGCGTTTCTTATCCGCCCTCCCGGCCTGCAAAAAGCTCGATGAAATACCCTTTGACGTTGGCCGCATGCGGCTGTCGACGGTGCATGAGACGCCCGAGGGGCCGACGCTCTTTTGCAAGGGCGCACCCGAGATGGTGGTTCCGCTGTGCGATCGGATTTTGACCGCCGGCGCGGTCCGCCCGTTCGATCCCGGCTTGCGCGCCAGGGTTCACGACGCGCAGGAAGCGATGGCGGCGCAGGGCTTGCGCGTGATCGCGATGTCCTACCGGCCGCTCGGCGAGCATTGGCAGCGCGCCGGGGTCGAGGAAAATCTTATTTTCGCGGGACTTGCCGGCCTGGAAGATCCGCCCCGTCCTGAGGTCGCGCAGGCGCTCGGCAAGTGCCGCGAAGCCGGCATCGCGGTAATCATGGTCACCGGCGACCATCCATTTACCGCGCGGGCGATCGGGCGCGAGATCGGGCTCGTCCGTTCCGACGATCCATTGATAATCACCGGGGAGCGGCTGCGCGCGCTGACCGACGTGCAGTTGCGTCTGGCGCTGGACACGCCGGAAATCATCTTCGCTCGCGTCGGTGCAGATCAGAAAAGCCGGATCGTCGATGCGCTCAAACGCAAGGGACACGTTGTGGCAGTCACCGGCGACGGGGTCAACGACGCGCCGGCGCTGAAGAGTGCGCACATCGGAATCGCGATGGGACTGACCGGCACCGACGTGGCCAAGGAGGCGGCCGACGTGGTGCTGCTGGACGACAACTTCGCCAGCATCGTCAACGCGGTCGAGGAGGGGCGCGCGGTCTTCAGCAACATCCGCAAGTTTCTGACCTACATTCTCGCCCACAACGTGCCCGAGCTGATTCCCTACCTGGCTTTCTCGCTGCTCGGCGTCCCGCTCGCGCTCACCCCGATTCAAATCCTTTCGATCGACATGGGGACCGACTCGCTGACCGCGCTCGGGCTGGGGGTCGAGAAACCCGACCCGCGGCTGATGCAGTTGCCGCCGCGCGCGCAGCACGAGCGGCTCTTCGACTGGCCCTTGGCGCTGCGCGCCTACCTGTTCCTGGGCGCGATCGAAGCCGCAATCGCGATGGCAGCGTTCTTCTTCATGCTGTATGGCGGCGGCTGGCGCTACGGACGAGCGCTGGCGATGAACGATCCGCTCTACCTGCGAGCGACCACCGCCTGCTTCAGCGCAATTGTCGTGCTCCAGATCGTGAACGTGTTTCTCTGCCGCAGCGCCAGGCGCTCGATTTTTTCAACCGGGCTGCTCGGCAATCCGCTCATCTGGGGCGGAGTAATAGTCGAGATCGCGCTGGTCGTGCTAATCGGCTATACGCGACTCGGCAATTTCATCTTTGGAACTGCGCCCCTCGGCTTCAGGACGTGGCTGTACCTACTGCCTTTCGCGGCATTGATGCTGGCCGCGGAGGAAGTGCGGAAATGGATCGTGCGCGTCCGCTGGCCCAAGCTATAAACAGGATGCAGTCAGTCCAGTCGCAGGTCTTGGTGCGGAGGTGCCCGGCGAAACCTGCGGCCAGCGCGAGCCGCCCCGGCCGGTACGCGATTGTCCGGGATTATCCGGGAATGTCAGTGAGGGCCGCCGCCGGCCAACGGTGAAATACCGGTACGACCGAAGATGGGCTTGAACTCCGCGGCTACGACACATTGAGCCGTCGGCTTTCGCAAACTCGACAGATGGCCTCGGCCAGTCAGTAAATTTCAGGATGTGATAATACAGTTCATCAATTGCAATGCGTTACGAATGAACTAACACGGGCAGAGCACGGCCCGCTCAGGAGACAGCGTGCGATGAAAACCCGTTTCCGAAGAATTCTTTGCCCGATTGACTTCGATCGGATTTCGATTCCGGCGCTCGAATTGGCCGTCAGCATGGCCAAACAGAATGACGGGCGTATCTACCTTCTCTACATCATTCCCAGGATGGAGGCGGTGGGCCTTAGAGCCGACGTGGAGCAACTCGCGACCGACAGCCTGCGCAGCGTTGCGCGCAAGTGGCTGCACGGCAAGGTTTCTTACCAGATCATCGTGCGCACCGGTGCGCCCGTCTCGGGTCTGCTCAAGGCTGAAGCGGAGCTGTCCATCGACCTGGTCGTGATGTCGACGCACGGGCGGACCGGGAGGAAGCACACGCTCCTCGGCAGCGTCACCGAGCAGGTGGTGCGCCGATCAATCTGTCCGGTGCTTACCACCAGGCCATCGTGAGCGGTCAGGCAGTGGAATTCGAAGGGCGGCAATCCGCAATCACCGAGCAACGGAAAGCCCAGCGCGCGCCAGCTGCGGCGGGCTCGACGGCGTCCGGCTTGGACGATCTGTTCAACCGGCTGCGATCCTCACCCGCCGGGCTGACCGCGGCCGAAGCCGCGCGCCGCCTCAAGGAGGCTGGTCCCAACGATCCGGCCGCAACGAAGCAGGGCGGTCCACTGGCGGAGTTTCTGCGCTTTTGCGCAAGCCCGTTGGTGATCATCCTGTTCGTGGCCAGCGTGACCGCCGCGCTGCTCGGCCAGGTCGTCGACGCATCGATCATTGCCGTGATGGTGTTGCTGAGCGTGATTCTGAACTTCATGCAGGCTTACCGGTCCGAGCGCGAGGTCGAGCGCTTGCGCGAGAGAGTTGCGCCCACCGCAACCGTGCTGCGCGACGCCGTGTGGAGCGAAATACCCAGACGCGACCTGGTTCCCGGCGATATCCTCCGTCTCTGCGCCGGAGACCTCGTTCCGGCCGACGCGCGGCTGATTCAGAGCCGCGACCTGCACGTGCAAGAGGCGGCGCTGACCGGAGAATCAACGCCGGCGGAAAAATCAGCAGCTGAGCAAAAGTCAGAGGAGCCGAGCGCGCTTGCGGCCAATATGGTTTTCCTGGGCACCTCGGTGGTGAGCGGCACGGCCACGGCGCTGGTCGTCGCGACCGGAAAAGCGACAGCCTTCGGCGATATCGTATTGCGGCTCGCGCTGCGCCGTCCGGAGACCGAATTCGACCGCGGCATCCGCCAGTTCGGCATTCTGATCCTCGAGACGGTGACGTTCCTGGTCCTGTTCATCATGCTGGTGAATATCGCGATGCATCGCGACGCCCTGGAGTCGCTGCTCTTCGCGGTCGCGCTGGCGGTCGGCCTCACGCCGGAATTTCTGCCGATGATCACGACCGTCACGTTGGCCAGCGGCGCGGTGCGGATGGCGCGCCAGAAGGTGATCGTCAAACATCTGGTCTCGATCCAGAACTTCGGCAGCATCGACGTGCTATGCAGCGACAAGACCGGGACACTGACCGCCGCCGCGATGACCTTTGACCAGGCGTTGGATTGGGCCGGCCAGCCCTCACAGAGGCCGCTGTCATTGGCCTATCTCAACAGCTCGTTCGAAACCGGAATCAAGAGCCCGCTTGACGCCGCGATTCTGACGCTACCTCGGGAGGACGCCGCGGGTTGGGAGAAGACGGACGAAATACCATTCGACTTCGAACGCCGGCGGCTTTCGATCGTGGTCGAAGGGCATGACCAGCGGATGTTGATTACCAAGGGGGCGCCGGAAAGCATCCTCGGCTGTTGCACCCGGTACGAAGCCGCCGGAGTACAGACGCCACTAGGCGAAACTGAGAAGAAGCGCTGCCACGACATCTACCAGGGCCTGAGCGCCGACGGCTTTCGCGTACTCGCGGTCGCCTGGCGTCCGGTTGCCTCGCCCGAGGGGTTCACGGCGGCGGACGAACGCGATCTCATCCTGGCCGGCTTTCTTACTTTCATCGATCCGCCATTGGAAGGAGTGGAGCGTTCGCTTGATGCGCTTCGCCGCGACGGAGTGAGAGTAAAAATTCTGACCGGCGACAACGAGTTGGTGACCCGCCACATTTGCGGGCAGGTGGGAATTGACGCCACGCGCATCGTGCTCGGCGATGAGATCGAAGTGATGGGCGATACCGCGCTTGCGCAAGTGGCGGAGCAGGCCGACGTTTTCGCGCGCGTGTCGCCCGGCCAAAAGAACAGGATCATCCGCGCGCTCAAGCATCGCAGCCACGTCGTGGGCTTCCTGGGCGACGGCATCAACGATGCGCCGTCGCTGCATGCCGCCGACGTGGGCATCTCGGTGGCCGGCGCGGTCGACGTCGCCCAGGACGCCGCGGATATCATCCTCCTCGAACGCAATCTTGGCGTCTTGCATAACGGGATAGTCGAGGGACGCAAAGCTTTCGGCAACGTGCTGAAGTACCTCCTGATGGGGACCAGTTCAAACTTTGGCAACATGTTCAGCATGGCCGGGGCGTCGCTTTTTCTTCCGTTTCTGCCGATGCTGCCGACGCAGATTCTGCTCAACAATTTTCTCTACGACCTGGCACAGGTCACGATCCCGACTGACAACGTGGATCCTGCTTACATCCGTAGCCCGCAACGCTGGGACATCGGGATCGTCCGCAACTTCATGCTGGTGATCGGTCCGATAAGCTCGATCTACGACTTCCTTACTTTCTACGTGCTGCTTTCGCTGTTTCGATCCTCGGAAGCGCTGTTTCATACCGGATGGTTCGTGGAATCGCTGGCTACCCAGACTCTGGTGCTGTTCGTGATCCGTACCGCAGGCAGTCCGTGGAGCAATCGGCCGAGCCTGCCGCTGGCCTCCACAATTCTGCTCGTGGTCGCGGCCGGGACGCTTCTGCCGTTCACCAGATTCGCCACGGACCTGGGCTTCGTGCCGTTGCCGGCAGCATTTTTCGTATTCTTGTTCGCCGCCACCGTAACCTATTTGGTGCTGGTGGAGTTGGTGAAGCGAAGACTGATCAAGCGGTTGCTGGGTCCGGGGGGAACGATCTGACGGACGAGTCGGCTGAACGGCGCACCGGGAGGAAGCACACTCTACTCGACGGCGTCAGGTGGTGAGCCGATCGATCTGTCCGGTGCTTTCTATCGGGCCAACGTGACAGGCCAGGCGGATCAAGAGGGCGGAGCAGGGGCTTTCGTATCGTCGACACATTTGGTCGGCGGGATGGCCTTCGCAAAGCGGCGGCGTCGTGGATAGTTCGTTCGGTTTGCCTGCTTGACGTGCTGCTTGTAGTTGTCTCGCCAGTCGGCCGCGGCGGCCTCGCAGGCCTCCCTGGTCTGAAAGCCCATCTTAATCGTATGCGGGTGTGGCTCGGTGACGATCAAGGCCCAACCCAACAACGTCAGCGCGGCGATATGGAATCGCTTCATGCCAGCCGTTTAGCAGATGCGAGTGGAAGGGCGAAAACGCCGGCGTGAGCATTTTTCATCTTTTATCTCGTTCATTTTTGAACGTAACTTCTCGCTTGGAACCGGTCACTCGCCGAGCGGACGCGTCAACTCGAATACGCCCAGGTCCGCGATTCCGCCGTTCATATAGCAGGTATATTCGCCCTCCGCCGCGGCCGGACGGAGCCTGCGCATGAAGAACAGACACCAGCTCGTATCTTCTTCTGAAACTCCAAAGCCGCGGGCGGAAGTTTGGCCGTGCACCCAGCCGCGTTGGACGTTGTTACGGCAGACCGCGTTGTCGGGCGCGCATCGATAGCCGCCGGTGAATTTGTTTCCCTCGCGCTTGATGTCGAACGCTATCTTCACCTTGGCGCCGTCCGCGCTGCTGGTCGAGGTTCCGATCCAGATGCCGCTGAAGCTCAGCAGCGGTTCGGCCGCTTGCGGGGCGCGGTCTGGAGCTCGCGGCGCGCCCGGGCCATGGGCCGAGCAGGAGCAGATGGCTAGCACCAGTAAGAGCACGAACTTCATCGCAGATGGCATGGCGGGTCGCATGGCGTAAGTTTCGCCGCGCCGATGCGCGTGGCCAAAACAATAAGTAAACACGCGAACTCAGGAGCCGAGTTCCGCGCATCCTGCCTTGCGACCAGGCAGGGCGCATCGATCGAAAAGTCGCGAAAAGTTGGACTCGGCGGCTTTGGGATGCTAGGGACAATGGCGGAGAGTGACCGGGAAATGGGCGCCGATTTTCAGCGACGCGTGCGTTTGGGACTGATGCTTGTTCTTCTAATCGGTGGCTGTTCGACTGCGGACCGGGACGCAGCGAACTTTAAGCAATCGCAGAAGCTACGCAAGAATGCGCTGGCTGCGGCGCGTCAAGGTGACACCGCAAGCGCGCTTGACGATATAAATCGGGTACAGGTGCTGGAACCGCTGGTGACCCGGTCGCCCGGTTTGCCGCCGCCGCAACTAAGCGGCCCGGAGCATCGCACGATCGCACCGGCGTCAGGCGATACTACCTGCAGCAACATCGGTATCAACCGATTCTCCTGCTTTTGAGCTGCTTAAGGAGCGGGGAAACCTACCAGGAAATTACGTTCGTCATCATGTACCAGAGGCCCGCCAGCCCCGCCGCCATGAATACGAACATCCCGAGGTTTTCCCAGAAATGACCCTGGTTGAAGGCGCTTTTCTTTCTCATGACTGCATCCCCTGGTGAAATGCTCCCGCCGACCGTCAATTCAAGAGCTATTGTGGAGTCTACACCATTTGAGACGCTAAAACAGGCATAGCAAGCTGGCGGCGAGCTATGACCCTGACCTGGTATTAGTCCGCCGGCGCTGTTGTGGAATCCGTAGTTGGTGCGATTTCATCCGAATCGGTCGGAGGCTCGGTGAGCGCTCGATAGGTAGGAACAGCCTGTTCCGCGGATTGACGCCGGCGTGGCGCGAAGAAATCCATGAACTTACGGCCGGTCGGATGGCCAGACGGCGCCCGGTAGACAGGAATTGTTACCTCCGCGCCGCCAAGTACGACGGAATGAACCGGCGCCGTTTCGGCAGAGATCAACAGGTTGCGGCTGTGATCGGGCACCGGAGTTGCTTCGTTCATGATCGCTCTCCTCGCTATGTTGGTTTTCACTGCAAGGGATAGTTGAGCAAGCGAGATGCCAATCTGCGTCGGCGCGAAATCCCTTCCGTCCGTATTCGGTTGGGCTAAGCCAAGTTGAGATCTGAGACAGCCCGGCTGGACTTGCGATACGTCGGCGAGACAATGAGACAGTGAAGCAGTGAAGCAGTGAGAAGTTGTTGGCGGCCGGCTGGAACAACGGCATCGCTTCAGACCGCTGTCTGCGAGCCGCGCTCCAGCCGCTCCTGCACCTCTATTGCGCGATCCATCCGCCGTCGACCGCCATCGGCAACCCGGTGACGAACGACGACGCGTCCGAGCATAGCCACACCACCGCCTCGGCGATTTCCTCCGGCTTGCCCATCCGGCCCACCGGCTCGGCCGCTTCGAGGTCTTTCTCCGTGTAGGTTTCGAGCGTGCTCGCGTCGAGCATCCGCGCGACCATCGGTGTGCGGATTACGCCGGGGCATACTGCATTGACGCGGATGCCCTGTTGCGCGTACTCGAGCGCCGCCGTCTTGGTCATCATGACGACGCCGCCTTTGGACGCGTTGTAGGCGACTAGCCCGCGAAAGCCCACAAGCCCCGCCACCGACGCGGTGTTCACGATCGTGCCGCCCCCGTGCTTGAGCATCTGCGGAATTTCATGCTTCATGCACAGCCACACGCCCTTGAGGTTGATCGCGATCACGCGGTCGAAATTCTCCTCGGTGCATTCGGCCACGTTGGCCATCCGGCCTTCGATACCGGCGTTGTTGTGCGCACAGTCCAGACGTCCCCAGGTCTGCACGATCTTGTTCACCATCGCCTCGACCTGCTTGCCGACCGCGACGTCGGCGTGAATAAAGATCGCTTCGCCGCCGGCCGCCGCGATCTCCTTGGCCGTGCGTTCGCCGCCTTCGGGCACATAATCCGCGATAGCGACCTTCGCGCCCTCGCGCGCAAACGCCATCGCCGTCGCCTTGCCAATCCCCGATCCTCCGCCGGTGACCAGCGCTACTTTGCCTTTGAGGTTTGATGCCATCAGTCTTTTGCCTCCCGCCTCTTCATCGCGCCCGGGGCGAGTTTAAATCAAGAGCGCGCCATAGCCGCCCGCAAGCGGCTTAATGAAAAGTCGCCTTACAAAGGTCAGCGCAAGCGAACTTGGAGCACCCAAACAGTGATGAACGAGCAGTTCGGCTTGGTGGTATAGCCAATCAAAGCCAAAGAAAGAGAAGCTAATACATTCAATGCGAAACTATTTGCGGTTAAACAGCAGATTTAGCAGATTTAATATGGAATCGCTTTATTACATCTGTTACAAAGCTGTACTAGATGCTTAGACGAGCAAACAGTGCTCTTGGTTCCTTTTCGCGATTCTTCGGCTTCGGCCCATGTGTCCTCAGGATACAGGGCCAAGGATTTCCATCAAGCCACCTAAAATATTGTTGAGGGGAGAAAGAGAAATGTCCTGGTTAAAGAAGATTGTAGCTACCATTAGTGGGCAAAGCCCCGAGCAGATAGTCGCGGGAGAGACCTTGCAGGCCGTGCCCAAGGCCGGGTGCTTGACCTCTGAAGCTGCACCCGCTCCTGCGGCCGGGTCAGCGAGCGCATCTGCCGAAACGGACGACGAAAGCAAGCAGCGCCGTTACTATGTGAAAAAGGGGCTTTACGTCGATAACGCGGAGGAGAGAGCGGCGGCCGCACGGGCGGTCGAGACGGCCAGCGAGGAAAGCCCCGACCGACAGCCGGTCGATCTCAAGACACTCTTCCCCAAGCTGTCGCTCCGTTAGGATTCCTGCTTGCCGGTACTCTGAACCGATCGCGTAGGGCAATCCTCAGCAGTTAGCACTGCCGTCTATCCCCCAGGTGCGGTCCGCCTTCGGCGCGGGCGCGGGCCGCACCCTTGACAGGTGGACGGTGAAATAACCAAAACCAGATCGGTAGATAGCGTCGTCCGCCCGGCGACCCGCGCTACATGGGGGGCCGGGCGAGGAGGTGGCTTGCGATGTCGACCGGTCATGTTCCCGACCCTGCGGCGATTCGCGCTCGGCTGACTCATCCAGTGGTCGATTCCGACGGGCATTGGCTCGAATTCGGGCCGGCGATCGGCGAGTACCTCGAGCGCGTGGCCGGGCGCGGCGTGGCCGAGGCGTTTAACGCGCGCAACGGACGAATCGTGCGCGATCTCGAACTCACCGTCGAGCAACGCCGCGACGCGCGCCGCCCGCAACAGGGATGGTGGACGTTTCCGACTCGCAACACGCTCGATCGCGCGACCGCGATGGTACCCCGGCTGCTGTACGAGCGGCTCGACGAGCTCGGTCTGGATTTCTCCGTCCTCTATCCGACCACCGGACTTGCGGTTCCCTTCATCAGCAATGACGAACTGCGCCGCGCCGCCTGCCGCGCGTTTAACACGTATGCCGCCGAGCAGTTCGCGCCCTATGCCGATCGGCTTACGCCCGCGGCCGTGGTCCCGATGAACACGCCGGCCGAGGCGATCGAAGAGCTGGAGCATGTGAAGGCGCTCAAGCTCAAAGTGGTCGTGATGTCGAGCGTGATCAAGCGGCCGATTCCGGCGGCGGCGCGCCGCTCACCCGAGCTCGCGCGCTATGCGACCTGGTTCGACATGTTCGGACTGGACAGCGCCTACGATTACGATCCGGTGTGGGCGAAGTGCGTCGAACTCGGAATCGCGCCGACCTTTCATTCCAGCGGCCGCGGCTACGGGATGCGCGTCTCGGTGTCGAATTTCACCTACAACCATATCGGCCACTTCGCGGTCTCGGCCGAGGCGGTATGCAAGGCGCTGTTCCTGGGCGGTGTGACGCGGCGGTTTCCCACGCTCAAGATGGCGTTTCTTGAGGGCGGCGTCGGATGGGCCTGCAACCTGTATGCGGACCTGATCGGACACTGGAAAAAGCGCAACGCACGCGCGCTGGCTGAAGTCGATCCGGCCAATCTCGATCGCAAGCGCCTGGCCGAACTGTTTAGCCACTACGCAGACCCGGCATGGAGCGAAAGGCTTGCGCAGTGGAAGCCGGAGGGCGAGGGCGGGATGCCCGCGACGCCGGGTGCGGTGCGTTACGACGACTTCGCGGCGTGCGGAATCGAGCGCGCGGAGGACATCCGCGATCTCTTCTGCAAGAACCTCCATTTTGGCTGCGAAGCGGACGATCCGATGAACGTGTGGGGCTTCGATGAACGAGTCAACCCATACGGCGCCAAGCTCAAAACGCTCTTCGGCTCCGACATCGGCCATTTCGACGTGCCCGACATGCGCGAAGTGCTTCCCGAGGCGCACGAACTGGCGGACGAAGGATTGATTACGGAGCAGAACTTTCGCGAGTTCGTATTTACCAACCCGGTCCAGTTCTGGGGCGGGATGAATCCGGATTTCTTCAAGGGCACGCGCGTCGAAAAAGAAGCCGCGGCGATTCTCGCAGAGGCGGCCGATTGAAGAGATCGTTCGTCTCCCGGCCATGCCCCGCGCGCCCTTCACGACAGGGCAACCCGAAACCAGAGCTGATTTTCTTGGCCGCCTTCTACCTCTGCGACGGTCAACGCCGGACGCAAAGTTTCGGTTTGCCCGGCGCTTCCACGGCGTCTTACAGTAAGCCCGCGCCTGACGGCGCGCGTGTGGAACCGTCTTACAAGGGTGGTAGCCCAGTCCGCGAAAAATCGAGGCATGAATGAAAATATCGCTTTTCTACCTTCCATCGGTCGGCAACAAGGCCCAGGTCGAGCAAGGGATGGTTGGGCTTCGCGGCGATCTGTACGACCAGATGCTGCGCGAGGTTTCCGCGCAGGCGCGCCTGGCCGACGATCTCGGCTACGACTCGATCAGCTTCACCGAGCATCACTTCCACGCCGAGGGCTTCGAGCTTTCCAACAACCCGGTGCTGCTCGACCTCTATATAGGGATGCAGACCAAGCGCCTGCGCGTCGGCCAGCTCGGAATCGTGCTGCCGGCCAACAATCCGATTCGCGTGGCCGAAGACATCGCGATGCTCGATCACATGACCGGCGGCCGCGCCAACGCCGGCTTCGCCCGCGGCTATCAGCGCCGCTGGGTCGACATCATGGCCCAGCAGACCCACGGCATCCACGGCGCGCAGCCGCATCAGCACGACGAGATCGACGCCGCCAACCGTGCCGCGTTCGAGGAATGCTTCCGCATCATCAAGGCCGCGTGGACCCAGGACATGCTCAGCTATCAGGGCAAGTACTGGCGCGTGCCGCCGGGCGAGACGCCGTGGACTATCGAGGCGACGGCGAAGTGGGGCCGGGGCGTCGAGGACGGCATCGTCAAGGCCGTGAGCGTGGTGCCAAAGCCCGTGCAGAAACCGCATCCGCCGATCTTCCAGCCGTTCGCGTCCTCGGAACGCAGTATTCGATGGTGCGCGCAGGAGGGCGTGACCGCGGTGATTCCGCCGCTATTCCCGGCCTTCGAGCGCCAGTTGTGCGACGTCTATGCCGACATCTCGGGCCGCGCGCCGGGCGAGGGGATGGGCGTGCTGCGCGACCTCATCATCGCCGACACCGACGCGGAGGCGCACGCCATCTGGCACGAGAGCGGCTACTTCTGCGGCCGCGAATGGTTTCTGCCGTTCGGATTTGCCAAGGGACTGGAGGATCCGAAAACTGGCGAGACGCCGGACCTGTTCGAGAACGGCCTTGCGCTGGTCGGCACGGTCGACACCGTGACCCGCCAGGTCGAACGGCTGCTCAAGCGGCTGCCGGTCTCGTGGATTTTTGCCTGGATGTACAACGGACTGATGGCCCACGATCGGCTGATGAAAACGATCGAACTGTTCGCGACCAAGGTTCTGCCGCGGGTGGTGAATGCCGGCTAAAGGGCAAATGCTAATCAGAAAAGTCGTGCCAGAACGCAAGTAGCCGCGCGAGGTCTTCGAAAAACTCGACATTCGCAAGCCCCAGTGCGAAGTTAGAAGCGCAACGAGTTTGAACGCGAGCGAGGAAAAAAGATGGCAACTTCACTACAGCCCACGCCGATGGCGAATGCGGGGCCAGTCGAACAATTTGACGCCATCGTGATCGGAGCCGGGATTTCCGGGATGTACCAACTGATTCGCCTGCGGGAACTCGGCCTGACGGTGCGGGTGTACGAGGCCGGGAGCGGAGTTGGCGGGACCTGGTACTGGAACCGCTATCCCGGCGCACGGTTCGATTCCGAGAGTTACAGCTACGGCTATTCGTTCTCGGACGAACTGCTGCAGGAGTGGGATTGGAAGGAGCACTTCTCCGGCCAGCCGGAGAACGAGCGCTATCTAAACTTTGTGGCGGACAAATTCGATCTTCGCCGCGACATCCGGTTCAACACCACGGTCGCGGCGGCGATTTACGATGAAGACGAGAATTACTGGGAAGTCCAGCTCGACGATGGCACTCGCGCACGGGCGCGGCTGCTCATCACAGCGGTCGGGATTCTTTCCGCGCAGAACATCCCCGGCTTCGTCGGGGTCGAAAGCTTCAAGGGCGAGTCGTTTCACACCGCGCGATGGCCCAAGGAGCGGGTCGACTTCACCGGCAAACGGGTCGGCGTGATCGGCACCGGCGCCACCGCGGTCCAGCTCATAACGGAAATTGCGAAGGAGGTCGGCCATCTGACGGTCTTTCAGCGCACGGCGAATTATTGCGCGCCGCTGCGCAATGGTCCGATCGACGCCGAGACCCAGGCGAAAATCAAAGCCAGCTATCCTGAAATTTTCAAAAGGACGCGCGAAACCTTCGCCGGTTTTATCCACGATTTCGACCCGCGGTCGGTCTTCGACGTGAGTCCCGAAGAGCGGCAGGCGCGGTTCGAGGAACTGTGGGCGCAGCCGGGCTTTTCCAAATGGCTCGGCAATTTCCGCGACATCATGAGCGACAAGAAGGCCAACGAATTGTTCGCGGAGTTCGTGCGCAACAAGATTCGCGAGCGGGTCAAAGATCCGGTCGTCGCGGAAAAACTATGTCCCAAGAGCCATCCGTTCGGGACCAAGCGCGTCCCTCTCGAGAGTGGCTACTACGAGCAGTTCAATCGCGAAAATGTCCTGCTGGTCGATTTGCGCGAGTCGCCAATCGAGCGCATCACGCCCAAGGGCATCAAGACCAGCGACGCCGAGTACGAATTCGACGTGATCATCTATGCGACCGGTTTCGACGCCGTGACCGGACCGCTGACCAGGATCGATATTCGCGGCGAAGGCGGAGTCTCGCTCAAGGACAAATGGGCCGAGGGGCCGCGCACGTACCTGGGGATGCAGAGCGCCGGCTTCCCGAATATGTTTACGCTGGTCGGACCGCACAATGGAGCCACGTTCTGCAATATACCCAGATGTATCGAGCAGAATGTCGAGTGGGTAACCGATTGCATTCGCTATATGCGCGACAAGGGCTTCACACGCATCGCGGCCACTCCCGAGGCGGAGGAGGCGTGGACCGACCACGTCAATGAACTGGCCGTCGGCACGCTGCTCTCCGAGGTTGACTCCTGGTTTTTCGGCGCCAACATCCCCGGCAAGAAACGCACGGTCCTGATGTACTTTGGCGGCGCCCCGGTCTATCGGAAAAAGGTCGACGAAGTGGCGGCCAAGGGCTACGAGGGATTCGTGCTCGAATAGCTGTTTTGCATTTCAAAATATCCGCGCGTCTACCTAACCCCTCCTTGTCCAAGGAGAGGTCGTCGCGAGCATCCCGAGCGGCGGAAGAGGTCAGTTTGAATTGCCCTGCGGCGCGGCCACCCGGCGTCATTTGCCTGACTTGGACTTTCGTGTTAGCGAAGGCGAATCGCCGTAATGCGCGCCGCGATTCCCGTCTCGCGGGTGCGCGCGCTTAAACCCGGCTGGAGGGAAATCGCGATGGCTTACGCGGATAACAAGGGAGTCAAAGTCTATTACGAGACCTGGGGAAGCGGCGGCGTGCCGATCGTGTTTCTCCATCCGTGGTCGACCAACGGTTACATCTGGTATTTCCAGCTCTTTCATTTCGCGCGGACTAACACTTGCCTGACCGTCGACCATCGCGGACACGGCCGCTCCGACAAGCCGAAAACCGGCTATTCGATCCAGGAGCATGCGAGCGATGTGGCCGCCGTGATGGACGCGGCGAAGATCGACAAGGCGGTGATCGTCGGCAACTCGATCGGCGGGATGATCGCGATGCAATTCTGCCTCGCCCGCCCCGAGCGCGTGCTTGGACTGGTTATCCAGAGCAGCGGTACGGCGCTCGCGGAAGGTTTACCCAAGGAGGTGATGGAGGCGATGATTCGCGATCGCGACGGCACCTTCAACCAGCTCCTGGAAGGAACGGTTTCGGCGCGGACCAAGCGCGAGAGGCCCGAAATTCTCGATCTGGCGCGGGCGAGCTTCATGCTCGAGTCGAACTGGCCCCATCACGTCTTTGATTCCGCAATCAAGGATCCCAACGGCGTTTTCAACTGGAACATCAAGCATCGGCTGAAGGACATCAAGCGGCCGACCCTGGTGCTCGCGGGCGAGGAGGACCAGGCGACCCCGGTCGCGGCGAACCAGTTCCTGGCCGACAATATCCCGGGCGCCAAGCTGACCGTACTCAAGGACGTCGGCCACTTTTTTCAGCTCGAGCAGCCTGCGGCGTTCAACGCTGCGCTCGACGAATTTCTGAAAACACTCGCGCGTTAACCGCACACCGCGCGGCATAGAGGAACTGACTCATGGCGATGGACTTTGGCATCTTCTACGAGATCGAACTCAAGAAACCCTACGGACCGCGCGCCGAGTACGACGTTTTTCAGCAGGTCATCGCGCAGGTGGTCGAAGCCGAACGCGTCGGCTTCAGCAATTTCTGGTCGGTCGAGCATCACTTCCTTTCGGAGTTCGCCTATAGCTCGGCGCCCGAGGTGCTCTACGGCGCACTCTCGCAGCGCACCAGCAAAATTCGTATCGGCCACGGCGTGCGCCTGCTGCCGTTCCCATACAACCATCCGATTCGCGTGGCTGAGATGGGCGCGACGGTCGATCTTTTGTGCGACGGGCGGATGGAGTTCGGCACCGGACGTTCGGTGAGCCGCGACGAGCTCGAGGGCTTCGGCATCAATCCCAGCGAGACGCGCGCGCTATGGGAAGAGGCGCTCGACGTCGTGGTGGGCGCGTGGACCAACGAGGTGTTCTCGTGGGAGGGCAAGTATTTCAAGATTCCGCCGCGCGAGATCCTGCCCAAGCCGCTGCAGAAGCCGCATCCGCCGTTGTGGTGTGCCTCGACCGGCCCCGAAACCCACGACATCGCGGGACGCAAGGGGCTCGGTCTGCTGTCATTCACGCTGCTGGTCGATCCCGAGGAGCTGAAACGCCGAATCGGGATTTATCGCGCGGGTATCGCGCAGGCCAGGCCGGTTGGCAAGTTCGTCAACGACCGCGCTGCGACCTTCACGATGGTGCACTGCGCGGAGACCAACAAGGAGGCGCGCGAGAACGCCAGGGTGGCGTTCGAGTGGTACGCGCGCAAGGCGTTCGAAGTGGTCGCGTCGGTCGGTATCTGGCAATCGGGTAAGACCGACATGGGGACCTACGACTACCTCAAGCAGATGATGAACGTCGATCCGGCCACGATCAATTTCGACTTCATGGATCAGAACGACATGGTCATCTGCGGCGACCCCGACACCTGCATCCAGAAGGTCAAGCGCTACCAGGAAGCGGGCTGCCAGCAACTCCTGTGCTTCATGCAGATTTATGACATTCCGCACCAGAAGATCATGGATTCGATCAAGCTGTGGGGTAAGCACGTAATTCCGTATTTCAAATAGCCGCGCGCCCGCTGCGTGGGCTGCTTGCGCGGGTTGCTTGCGCGGGTTGCTTGCGATCGTCCGGCGAAGCGCTAGGATTGGGCTAAACGCAACAACATAGCCTGGCGACCTGCCAGGCAAGGGGAGTCGAGCATGAGATTCGGACTTCTGATGCTACCCACGGTTCCCGGCACGCTCGAAGAGCGCGAACGGCTGCGCCCGATCGCCGCGCACAACGAGCGCTGGCAGATGATGCTCAAAGAGATCGTCGAGTTCGCCCGCATGGCCGAAGACCTGGGCGTTGAGATGGTCGCCTTCCCCGAGCATCACTTGCATACGGAAGGGCTCGAGGTCGGCAGCGTCCCCCAACTGCACCTCTATGTCGCGATGAACACCAATCATCTGCGGGTCGGGCCGATCGGCTACGTGCTGCCGGGATGGAACCCGCTCAGATTGGCGATTGAGATCGGATGGCTCGACCAGTTCACCAAGGGGCGCACTTTCGTCGGCTTCGCGCGCGGCTACCAGCATCGATGGCTCAACCAGATGGGGCAGAAGCTGCACGTTTCGGCGACGACCTCCGACCAGTCAGAGATCGACAAAACCAATCGCAAGGTGTTCGAGGAGGTTTTCCAGATCCTCAAGCTGGCGTGGGGCGATGAGCCCTTTTCGTTCAAGGGCGACTATTACGAATACCCGTATCCGTACGAAACCGGCACGCCATGGCCGCCGCATAAATGGACCGAGCAATACGGGGCGCCGGGCGAGGTCGTCGACGGCAACGTGAGGAAGATTTTCGTCGTGCCCAAGCCCTACCAGCGGCCGCATCCGCCGCTCTTCCAGGCCTTTTCGGTCAGCGACGAGACGATTGTGTGGTGCGCCAAGCAGGGCATCATCCCGATGACTCTGATTACGCATCCTGACGCGATGGCGCGGGTGGCGAAGCTGTTTCAGAGCGAATCGGCCAAGGCCGGCCGCAAGCTCGAACTGGGCCAGCGTATCGGCGTGCTGCGCCAGATCTATTTCGGGCAGAACAAGGAAGAGACCTATAGGCTCGCCGAGATGGGTACCGCCGGAGTCGGCTTCGGCAAGTTCTGGGGCCACTTCGGATTCTTCGAGGCGTTCCGGCTGCCCGGCGACGAAGAGAAATGGCCGCGCGGCAAGGCGTTGGTGCCGCAGAGCGAGTGGACCGTCGATCGGATGGACCGGGCGCACTACCTGTTCATGGGGTCGGAGTCCGACATCCGGCGCAAGATGGACGCGCTGGTGGAGGCGGCCAATCCGGAATACTTCTGCTGGAACTTCGACCAGGGGATGATTCCAATGGACGTGATGAAGGATCAGTTGCGGACATTCGGCGAGAAGATCATGCCGCACTATCGGTAAGCGCGGCCGGGATTGCGTGTTGGTGGGGCGCCGGATCGTTTTGATCCGGCGCCCCCTTTTCTTTCGGTGGCGCGGCGGCGGCCTGCTGAGCTACGATTCGCGGCGAACGAGAAATCGCATTCAATGCGGAGGTCCGGATGAATCTCAAAGACGCAGTGGCAGTAATTACCGGCGGTGGTTCGGGACTGGGCGCAGCGACCGCGCACGAATTCGCCGAGCGCGGCGCGAAGGTCGCGATTCTCGATCTACCGTCGTCGCCCGGCGCAAAACTCGCCGAGAGCTTTGGCGCAAAAGGGCTCTTCGTCGTCGCCGACGTCACTTCGGGTCCCGAGGTTGAGGCGGCGGTCGCAAAAGCGGCGGAACACTTCGCCGCCGTGCACATTGCGGTCAACTGCGCCGGAATCGGACGTGCGTCGCGTACGCTATCGAAAGACGGACCGCACTCGCTCGACCTGTTCAACAAGGTGATCCAGATAAACTTGGTTGGAACCTTCAACATGATCCGAATTGCGGCGGCGCGGATGGCGAAGAATCAGCCCAACAGCGAAGGCGAGCGCGGCGTGATTTTGAATACCGCTTCGATCGCGGCGTACGACGGCCAGATTGGGCAAGCGGCCTATGCAGCCTCCAAGGGCGGCGTGGTGAGCCTGACGCTGCCGGTCGCGCGCGATCTGGCTTCGCTCGGCATCCGGGTGTGCACCATCGCGCCGGGAATTTTCGAGACCCCGATGCTCGGTCTGTTGCCGGAGCCGGCGCGCAAGGCGCTCGAGGCGTCGATTCCATTTCCGTCGCGCCTGGGACGGCCAAGCGAGTACGCGGCGCTCGCGCGCCATATCGTCGAGAACACGATGCTCAATGGCGAGACGATCCGGCTCGACGGAGCGCTACGGATGGCGCCTCGCTAACCCCAGTCGCGCTTCACGGATTCGGGGCGTTGGGCGGGGAGACGTCTTCGGGAGCGCCCGCGTCGGGGGCGCCCGCGTCGAAGGGCGCCATGTCGGGAGTCCCTGCGTCGGGTGCGGCCACGCCAGGCGCGGCCATCTCGGGACTCGTCCCTTGAGGCATCGTTCCCTCAGGAGTGACCGCTATGGGCCCGAACGGCGTCGCCAATTCCGGCGCGTCCGCGCCAATCGGAATTATCAACATCCCCTGCCGATAGCGCGGGCCCCCGATGATCAACATGCCGTGATTGCGCATCCGGACATCGGTGGTCATCATCGGGTGCGCGCCGTTGAACAGCATCAACTCCATCGCGATCATATCGTCGCGCACGGCGCTCGGCGCGACGTGTACGATCCATCCGCCCGGCAGCGTAAACGCCGCCGTCCGTCCGCACTCGGTACGGCCGATCTGACGGCTGATGAGGCGGTAGGTCGTATAGCGGAAGAGTGACTCCAGCCGTCCGCCCATCGGCAGCAGCCGCATGTCGATTCCCTCGCCCGTATCCGCCGCGAGCACCTCGTCAACGCGCAGCAGGATCACCCGATGTCGCATCGCGGCCTTGGCTCGTTCGGCGCGCGTCGCGGCGTCAGTGGCGTGGTCGGTTTGCGCTTGCGGCCGCGCGCCTGGAGCGGGCTGCGCTTGGGCGGCTGCCGCGAACAGCACGACCAGTAGCGCCGTCATCGAAGGAATCGTCAAACGATGCATAGTCAAGGTTGTTGCTCGGGCAGCCAGATGACGGTGGTGCCCTGGCTCGGCTCGCTCCATACGGCAACGTCGGGGTTGGAGGTATCGAGCTTTGAAATGATCGTGCTCGGCTCGCGGCTGGCGACGGAGGCCAGCGCTCCGAAGGTTTTACCGAGCGACCCGCTGGCGCTGCGTTTGAGCGCCTGGGCGTCGCTCATCGCCACCTGCGTGACGTGGCTTCCCGCGCCGATCAGGTTGCGCGCGAGCGGCGTGGTGACGACCACCGTCAGCACTGCCGCGGCCGCCATCGCGAACGCCATCACGAGACCGCCGCCAAATCGCTCGCGCTGACTTTCGAACCATCGGCCGACGCGGGCGCGCAGCGGCGGGCGCAGTTGCGCGATATGCGTCTGCACGGCCATCGCGAAGCCGTCGAGCGCCGGGGCCGGCGCGGTGTCGCGCAGCAGGCGGCCAACGCCGGAATAACCGGCCAGCGTCCGTTCACAATTTGTGCAGCTTGCGAGATGGCGGGCGACCTGCTGCATCTCATGCGGGGGGAGTTCGCCGTCCTCGAAGGTCCCCAGGAGCGGGGCGATAATGTCACATTGAGCCATAAAGACCTGACCCTAGTCCTCGGCTAAATCCTTGAGGATTTCGCGCAGGTGGTTGCGGGCATAGTGCAACCGGCTCATCACGGTTCCTCTTGGGCACTGCAACACATCGCTTATTTCATCGTATGACAGGCCTTCAACCTCACGAAGAAGTATCGCGGCCCGATGTTCCGGCGTCAACTGGCCGAGCGCATTCCTGATGCGCTGAGCCATCTCGCTGCGTTGCGCTTCCTTGAACGAATCGCCCATTTTGCTCGGCAGCCGTTGAATCTCGGTTTCGGCTTCCTCACCGCGCATCGTCGGATGCCGTCGCTCGCTGCGGCGGAAATCGATCGCGATGTTAGCGGCAATCCGGTACAGCCAGGTCGAAAAGCTCGAGCGCGATTCGAATTTGCCGACATTCTGAAAAGCACGTACGAAAGTCTCCTGTGCCAGCTCGAGCGCATCTTCCTGGTTGTGGACTACCGCCATCGCGACGCCGACCACCCGCCGCTGATAGCGCTCGACCAGGATGCCAAACGCCCTCGTGTCCCCTTTCTTGGCCCGCTCGATGAGCTCGGCTTCGTCCCCGTCCTGGCGGTTTGGCTTGTTCAATGGGTTAGACGCGGGCGGATCGGGCAAAATTCAGACCGATTATCCTCGACGGCCCTCCAATTCGGCCCAATTGGGGCCCCATTTGAGTTCAACCTTGAGCGGAATCCGCAGTTCTGCGACCCCTTCCATTTCGCGGCAGGCTGCCTCCGATACGCCCTCCCGCTCGGCGTGCGGCAGTTCAAGGAGCAGCTCGTCGTGCACCTGAAGCAGCATCCGGGCCTGCCATTTTTGCCTTTTAATCGCCGCGTCTAGGCGGATCATCGCCAATTTGATGAGGTCGGCGGCCGTCCCCTGAAGCGGCGTGTTGATCGCGATTCGCTCCGCCTGTGCCCGCGCACCGCCCTGTGGCGAATTCAGCTCCGGCAGATAGCGTCGCCGCCCATACATCGTGGCCACCCATCCCCGCTCGCGCGCCTGGGCCAGCGATTCTTCCAGGTAAGTGTGAACGCCGGGTAATCGGTCGAAATATCTTTTTATATACTCCGAGGCCTCTTTGAGGCTGATTCCCAGCTCGCCCGCCAGCCGCTGCGGACCCATCCCGTAGATGATTCCGAAATTGATCACCTTGGCCAGCCGGCGCGCCTCGGCGTCGACCTCCTCGGGCTTGCGGCCCAGCACCTCCGCGGCGGTGCGAGCATGGATGTCCTCGCCGCGGCGAAAGGCGTCAATCAGGGTCAGGTCGCCGGAGAGATGGGCGAGCACGCGCAATTCGATTTGCGAGTAATCGGCCGAGAGCATCAGGCATCCAGGAGCGGCGACGAACGCGCGCCGGATGCGGCGGCCTTCTTCGGTGCGGGTGGGGATGTTCTGCAGGTTGGGCTCGGTCGAGCTCAGCCGGCCAGTCGCCGTCAGCGCCTGATGGAACGAAGTATGGAGCCGTCCGGTCGCCGAGTCGATAAGCAGCGGCAGTGCGTCGCTATAGGTCGATTTGAGTTTCGCGAGCCCGCGATACTCGAGCAGTTGGCGGGGCAGCGGATGAACCGCGGCGAGTTTCTCCAAGGTGTCGGCGTCGGTCGAAAATCCGCCCTTGGTTTTCTTGAGTCCCTTGGCCGAGAGCTTGAGGTCGTCGAAAAGCACCTGGCGTAGCTGAATCGGCGAGTTGAGATTGAATTTTCGGCCGGCGAGCAGATAGCAATTCTGTTCCATGCGCTCGAGCTTCGCGCCAAGCTCGGCCGAGATCGCCTTGAGCGCCTGGCCATCGACTGCGATTCCCGTCGCCTCCATTTCTGCGAGGATGCGCGCGACCGGCAACTCGATATCGCTGAACAACGACTCGAGGCCGTTCTCCGCCAACTTCGGCATCAGCGCCTGGCGCAGAGCGGCGATCAGTTCCGGCTCGGAGCCGGGCTCGCGATTGCCCCCGAGCGGCGCCAGGTAGTCGTGGTAGAGATTGGTGAGCGACGGCTCGGGCCGGCCCGGGTTAACCAGGAACCCGGCCAGCATCGTGTCGAAGTCGACGCCCGCAAGCTCGACGCCGTAGCGGCTCTTTAAGAGATGCAAATGTTCCTTCAGATCGTGGACGCTCTTGGGCGGAGTAGCCGAAACGAGCAGTGGCCCGGCCGCCGCGATGCTCGCGGGCGGCAGCACGTAGGTTTCGCTTTCGCCCTCTGCGCCGAGCTTGAGGCGCGCGGTGTCGGCAGAGCCTGCTGTCGCGCTCGCTTTCGCGACGCCCACCGAGCTGGCGCCAGCGTGGAAATCCAACGAGCCGTTGGTTTCCGGCGATTCGTCAGTTTCCGAATCATTCGTAGCAGTCGCGGGCCGCGTCTCACCGGCTTCCAGGTAAATCGAGAGGCGTGGCGCACGACTCAGCCGCGCGACCAGCGCGGCCACCTCGCTGCTTGCGACCTCGCGCTCACGGCTGGCGGCGCTGCCGGTGGGCAGCGACGCCTGCGCCGGTGTCAGCTCGTTGAGCAGCGAGTGGAATTCCAACTCCCGCAGCAGTTCGCTGACCGCGCGCTCGTCTATACCGGGCCAATCGAGCGCGTCAACGTCGGCCTCGACCGGCGCCGCGGTGTCGATACTGACCAGCTTGCGCGCAAGTTCGGCGCCCGCGCGATGCTCCGTCAGCAGCGCGGCGATTCTTTTCGCGCCGCGCAGGCCCGGGATCGTTTCGACCTCCGCGAGCCTCGAGTAGAGCTTGTCGAGCGAGCCGAAGTGCTTGATCAGAGCGGTCGCAGTTTTCTCGCCGATACCGGGAACGCCCTTGACGTTGTCGATCGAATCGCCCATCAGCGCCATCACGTCGATGACCGCGGACGGATCGACGCCGAGCCTCGTGCGCACCTCGCGCGCGTCGACTCGCCGGTCGCGCATCGTGTTCCACAGCGTCACGTGCGGCCCGACCAACTGCATGAAGTCCTTGTCCTCGGTAACGATCACGGTGTCGAAGCGCCTGGCCGCGGCGCGAACGGCCAGCGTGCCGATAACGTCGTCGGCCTCGAAGCCCTCGAGCACCAGACTTTTGATACGAAAGGCTTCGACCGCGCGCAGGATGTATGGGATCTGCACGGTCAGATCGTTCGGCGCCTCGACCCGGTTGGCCTTATAGGACTCGAAGAGGTCGTCGCGAAAGGTCTTGCGCGGCGAATCGAAGACCACGGCAATATGCCGGGGGCGCTCCTCCTTGAGCAACTTGAGGAGCATCCGGATGAAACCAAAGACGGCGTTGGTGGGCAGCCCGCGCGAATTGTTGAGCTGTGGCAGGGCGAAGAACGCGCGGAAAATGTACCCCGAGCCGTCGATCAGATAGAGTGTCGGCCGTTCTTCAGCCATCGGCGTGTGAAAATATCCCAAGCCGCCGTCAAAGCAAAACCGCTTGGCGCCGGCGGGTATCTAATTGCGTTCGCGCATGTCTAATATTGACAGTTTGCAGGCGCGCAGATTAACTAATCGATTGCTTGCCGGGACAGGGTTGAAGTTTCGGGGGCTTTCCGTCGTCAAAACCCGTTAGGATTGGGGGCCGCGCGCCGCCGTCGAAGCGATCCGCATGATCGAGGTAAAAAACTTAACCAAGCGTTACGGTGACTTCGTCGCCGTGCGTGACGTCTCCTTCAAGGCCGAGCAGGGTTCCATCCTGGGCTTCCTCGGCCCCAACGGCGCTGGCAAAACCACCACGATGCGGGTTATCACCGGTTTCATGCCGGCGACGGCCGGCACCGTGCTGGTTGATGGCCTCGACATCTTCACTCAGTCGCTGGAGGCGCGCCGCCGTATCGGCTACCTGCCCGAGACGCCGCCGCTCTACTCCGACATGCGCGTGGAATCGTACCTGCGCTTCGTTGCGAAACTGCGCGGATTGCGCCGCTCGGAGGTTGACGACGCGGTCGAACGCGTGCTCAAGATTTGCGGCCTCGCCGACATGGCCCATCGCATCTGCGGCCAGCTTTCCAAGGGTTATCGCCAACGCGTGGGCCTGGCGCAAGCAATCATTCACAATCCACCGGTGCTGGTGCTCGACGAACCGACCATCGGACTCGACCCGCGCCAGATTCACGAGATCCGCGGGCTCATCCACGGCCTCTCCGGCCAGCATACCATCGTGCTGTCGACGCACATCCTGCCCGAGGTCTCGCAGATCTGCGACCGCGTCGTGATCATCAATGCCGGGCGCGTGGTGCTGGAGGAAAGTCTGGGCGGCCTGCCGGCCGGCAAATCGCTCGAAGACGTGTTCCTGGAGGCCATCTCGAAAGAAGAAGGGCACGAGGTCGCGCAAGCTGAGGAGACGCTGGAGGAGGTTGGTGCGGGGCATGGCTGAGTCGTAGCGGGCCCCGGCTGAGTAACGATGAGAAACGCGCTGACGATTGCGGGTAAGGAGCTGTCGAGTTATTTCGTGCAGCCCGTCGCCTACGTGGTGTTGACGGTCTTCGCGCTGCTGGCCGGATGGTTCTTCTTCGCGCTGCTCAAGCAGTTCAGCGAGATGGTGCAGGTGTATTCGGCGATGTCGAATGCGCAGGCCCTGGATCATCTCAATCTCAACTCCCGGGTGATAGAGCCGCTGCTGCACAACATGTCGGTGGTGATGGTGATCCTGGTGCCGGCGATCACGATGCGCGCGTTCGCCGAAGAAAAGCGCACCGGCACTTACGAGTTCCTGCTGACCGCGCCGATTCGCACCGGCGAAATCGTCGCCGGCAAATTCATCGCCGCCGCGGTCTTCATCCTGATCATGGTCGCGCTGATCTGGATTTTTCCGATCATCCTGATGGTGTTCGGCGATCCGGAAGTCGGCGTGATGGGCGCGGGCTATGTGGCGCTGGCGCTTTTGGGCGTATGCTTCGTGGCGATCGGACTGTTCACCTCGTCGCTCACGCAAAATCAGATCATAGCGGCAATCAGCTGCCTTGGCGTGCTGCTGCTGCTCTACGTGATTTCGTGGCCGCTGCAGACCGGCGGCGGAATCCTCGGCGACTTGCTGCGCTATCTTTCGCTGCCGCAACATTTCGGCCAGATGGTCGGCGGCGTGATCGATACCAGCGACATCGTCTACTTCTGCACCATGATCTTCGTGGCCTTGTTCCTGACCCAGCGCTCGGTCGAGTCGGCGCGGTGGCGGTAGAGTAAGGCGGAGCACGGCATGCAACGCAGCATGGCATCGGCCGGCCTGATTGGCCTGGTCTTCCTGTTCTTTGCGCTGGTCGCCTATCTGACCGGCGCGCGTCTGTACTTCCTGTTTAACCTGGTGCTCGGGGTGCTGGCGGTGGTGCTATGGGCGACCTCCAGTCGCGATACTCTGGGCACCATGATGGGCCATCGCGCGGCGCGCTATGGCGCCAACGCGGTGGTCTATTCGCTTGGCTTCGTCGGGGTGCTGATTGCGATCAACTACATCCTCGCGCTCCACCATCGCCGCTTCGACCTCACCTCCGAAAACGTTTTCAGCCTCTCGCCGCAATCGGAAAAGGTGGTGCGCACGCTCAAGCAGCCGCTAAAGATCTACGGCTTCTTCCAGGGCGGCCGCGACGCGCAGGCCGAATCGCTTTACGAGTCGTACACCTACACTTCGCCGAAGATCACCTACCAGTTGATCGATCCCGAGAAGAACCCGGAGATCGCGACGCGCTTCAACGTTACCCGGATGCCCACCACGCATATCCAGTACGGCGACCAGGGCACCAACGTCGGCGAGACCACCGAGCAGGCGATCACCAACGGCATCATCAAGGTCACCAGCACCAGCACCAAGGGCGCCTGCTTCCTGCAGGGCCACGGCGAATCCGCGATCGACGACATGGATAACACAGGCGGCTTCGGCCGCGCCGCCCAGGCGCTGGCGGGCGAGAACTACGAGATCAAACCGCTGACCCTGATGACCACGCCCAAGGTGCCGTCGGGCTGCGTGGTGGTCGTCGTAGTCGGGCCGGTGAAGCCGCTTTTCCCGGCCGAGGTCGACGCCCTAGACAGCTTTCTGAAAAACGGCGGGCGGGTGCTGGTGATGCTGCGGCCGCCGCGGGCCGACCAGCCCAACGCGCAGACTTCGCTCATCAACATGGTCAGCCAGTGGGGCCTCACGGTCGGCGACGATATCGTGCTCGACCAGGAGTTGCATCTGTTCTCGGGGCCGACGCTCGGGCTGAGCCCGCTGGTTGAGCTCTATCCGCCGCATCCGATCACCCGCGGGTTCACCAAGCGCACGCTGTGGCCGATGGTGCGGTCGGTGGAACCGGTCAAGGAAATCAAGCCGGGCCTGCAGGACTGGCCGATCGCGCAGACCAGCGATACTTCGATCGCCGCGACTGAAGTCGAGCAGATTTTCAAACAGCAGAAATTCCAGCCCGGTCCCAAGGATCACAAAGGGCCAATCACGGTCGCCAGCGCAGTCGACGCCGACAACAAGAAGCTGAAGTGGGGCACGGGCGATGGACGGTTGGTGGTTTACGGGTCGGCCGACTTCGCCAACAACCAGAACATCTCGCAGGTCTTCAACCAGGACTTTTTCCTCAACACGGTGGACTGGCTGGCCGGCGAGACCGCGACGATCGCGATTCGCCCGCGCGCGCTGCGCGCCTCGCGCGTAAATCTGACCGTAAGCCAGTTCAACACTGTTTTCGTGGCCTCGGTGCTGATGTTGCCCGAGCTGCTGCTGATCCTGGGAATCGTGGTGTGGTGGGAGCGGCGTAACTGACGCCGCGGCTGGAGCTGGAAGTCCGCATTTTAGTCCGCGTTCTCCGATGCGTCTGCGCAATACGATCATCGTTCTGATTTTGCTGGTGGTGCTGGGCGGCTACTCGCTCATCATCCTGCTCGGCTCGCGGCCGGTGCCGCCGCCGACGCTGTTCAACATCGACTCCAAGCACATCAGCGGGATCGACCTGCACTACCCCGATAGCGAACTCGAACTGGTGCGCAATCCCAACCACACCTGGAGCATTCTGAAGCCGCTCAAGACCGAGGGCGACCAAAGCTCCGTCGACGGCCTGACCGAAACAATCGCCAACGCGCGGCTTACCAGGACGATCGAGGAGAAACCCGATAGCCTGAAGCCCTTCGGGCTGGACAAGCCCTCGGTGACGCTGACCGTAACCACCGACAACAAGGGCGTGCTGCCGAAGCTGCTGGTGGGCCATCCCAGTCCGGTCAGCAGCGGCGTTTACGTGAAGCTCGCGGATAAGCCGGCGGTGCTGATGACCACCAGCGATTTCCTCACCGCGGTCAGCAAGAAGATCAACGACGTGCGCTCGCACGAGCTGGTGACCTTCAACATGGACGATGCCCAACAGATCGTGCTGCGCAACGGAGTCAACAAACCAATCGAAATCGATCGGCAGGGCGGCCAGTGGCGAATCGTCGCGCCGGAGCATTATGCCGCGGACGCCGACACGGTTGCGCAAATCCTGACCGCCCTGGTCGACGCGCATGTCAATGATTTCGTCACCGACGCGCCCGCCGACCTTGGCCAGTATGGGCTCAAGAACCCGCAGATCGAAGTGAGCGTGTATACCGGTAAGGACAAGACCGAGCACACGCTGCTGTTTGGACTGGAGCAGCCGCAGGCCTCCAAGAAGGCGATCTACGTCAAACGCGCCAACGAGCCTTCCGTCTACACCGTGGAAGACACGCTGGTGGGCAAGGTCAATCTGGGCGTGTTCGATTTGCGCGACAAAACCGTGATGGGCTTCGATCCGCTCAAAGTTGGCAGGCTCGAAATCGAAAATCACGGCAAACAGTTCACGCTCTCGCGCGACGCGGCCGGCAAATGGCAGGTGACGGAGGCCGGCAAGAGTTCGCCCGCCAACGGCCAGGCCGTGCGGACCTTCCTGGACGAACTGGCGAATCTCAAGGGCGAGAAGATCGTCCAGGATCCGATTACCGATCCGCAGAGATTCGGGATGGACAAGCCGACCGAACAGATCGTGGTCTTCGGCACGGACGACAAGCAGGTCGGCACGATGAAGCTCGCGCAGATCCAGACCAAAGTCCAGGTGCCCCCATCGCCGGACGACGATGAGCCCGAGGCAAAGCCCGGATCGAAGTCCGGGTCAAAATCAAAGACCGAGCGGACCGTGATGCGGATGGAAAACTACGCGACCTCAAGCAAAGGCAACGCGGTCTACAGCCTGCGCGAATCCGACTTCAGCCAGTTCGACATGAGCGGGGATCAATTTCAGATGACTCAGCCGCTCGCGACGCCAGCGCCGCCGAAAAAATAGCGCGCCCAGCGCCCCGCTCAGCCTTCGGCGATCACGTATGCCATGGCATTTGCCGCGGTATGCGTGAGGCTAAGATGAAAGGCCGTGATCTGTTTGCGGCGCGCGTACTCGGCCGCCTTGCCCGAGAGCACGATGGTCGGCGCGTGGCCGCGCTCGCGCACCACTTCAATCTCGCGCCAACCCACGTTGCGGTTCCATCCCGTCCCCATCGCCTTCATCGCCGCCTCCTTGGCGGCGAAGCGGGCCGCGTAGCTCTGGTAGCGCGGCCGTCCGCGCGATTCGCAGTAGGCGACCTCGCGCTCGGTATATACGCGCGCGCGGAAGCGCTCGCCGGTGCGCGGGCGGGTGAGCGCGTGCTCGACGCGCTCGACTTCGATCATGTCGATCCCAGTGCCGAGAATTGACATCTCGCCGCAATCTTAGACGGCGCCGACGAGCGAAGAAAGCATTGGCAGGGCGGTGGACAACTTGCGATTACTCAGCGTGCGATTCTATTGTTTGGCAGTATTGGCCGGCAGGAGAACCCCCCGATGGCGAAGCTCCAGACCACCGTCAACAAAGCTAAATGCATCTCCAGCGAGGACTGCGTCGAGTCGGCGCCGACCGTCTTCCGGCTCGACGACGACGGTAAATCGGAGGTTTACAATCCAGCCGGCGCGCCCGAGGCGGCAATTATGGCCGCAGCGCGCGGATGTCCGGTCAAGGCAATAGTCGTGGTCGACGAAGAAACTGGAATCCAGCTATTTCCACCACCCAAAAAGTAGCCGCACGGCGCCGCCGCGCGCCGGGCGAACTTTACGTCGCGCAGACCGGCGACCTCACGGCCGCGGCCAAGTTACTCGCCGCGGCAGGCGAAGCCGTCGGAGTCATCGCGGGAGGACTCGACGCGCCGGGCGCATGCTGGATCGCCGCGTCGATGGGCGACGCGACCGCTGGTGTCGTCGGTATCGTCGGGGTCGAGGCGATCGTCGATGCGGCCGTTATACGCTCGCTCGCCGTCGCTGAGGCGATGCGCCGTCGTGGGATTGGGGCGGCGCTGGTCAGCGCCGCACGCAAGGCGGCTCACACGCGAGGTGCACGGCGCCTTTATGCGCTCGGCCGCCGCGGTGAGGAATATCTGCTCCGCTTCGGATTCGAGCGGGTTGCCGCCGCAGATATGATCGATGACCTCGCAGGCACTTTCACCGCCGACTATCTACGCGCCCATCCCAACGAGCTTGCGCGGATGGATCCGCTGCGGCTTGACATCTCGCGCGACGGCGTTATCGAGCGCTGATTTTTTCACCAGCTCCTGCCGCGCGGCACCCTTGTCGCCGATCCAGCGCTGCTTTCATCGCGGCATTGGACTAGGAAATAGAGTCTCGTAGGATCTGGCTGCGCGAAACCTGGTCGCGGCCGAATCGGCGGGCTGCTCGTTGCGCGGCCCCAGATCGAGGATCATGCACTTCACCGACCCGCCGCCCTTGGCCAGAAATTCGCTCACGTCGACCAGTACCGGCTCAACCCCGCGCTCGCGCACCTTGGCGATCAGCGCGTCGCTCACGCCCTCGGGCATGAACAGAAAGAGCCTGCCCTCGTAATCGACCTGAAACGAGTTCGCCGCATAGAGCGCGGCGTCGGACTCCGCCAACTCAATCAGATTGCCGCTAAACTCCAGGCGCAAACGCTCACGCGACGGCGCGGTCAACCCCTCCATGTAGGCGAGTAGATACTCGCGCCGTGGGCCGAACGAGCAGAGCACGGTGTCGCCGTGATAGTGCGCCTCCAGGCAGAGTTCCAGCGAGTGTATCGGACGGTGATTCACAGCACGTGCGAGTTCCTCGGCGGCGCTGGAATCCGAGCGGAAGCCATACACGCGCCGCCACGGCGGAATTCCTATTCGCGGCACGAATCGCTGGCGCTCGACGCGCCCGTGAGTGAAAAGCATGAAACCCGCGGCCGGGAAAAAGTCGGCCTCGCCCTCGAAGCGCGCCGCCACGTCGGCGCATCGATAGCCCATCGTCGCAAGGAACGGACGGTACACTTCGCGCTCGCGGACGCGCGTGGGGAGCAAGTGGGCGAGATAAAAAACTTTGGCGTCGCCGGGCACGCCGTCGAGCGGATGCAGGAAGCCGGCGTTGGCGGGATAGACCAGGCCGCTCATTCCCTGGTGCGGCTCGACTACGCAGACCTCGGTGCCATGCGCGATAAGCGCGCGCGCCAGTCCGTGCCATTGCGCACGCGCGCGGTCGGCGTTGACGGACTTCCTGATGCCGAGCGCATTGCGCGTATGCGGATTAGCCCCGCCAAGCACCGAGAAGTAGGTGGGATCGCCCATCAGGACGGTTCGCGGCATCGTGACACGCTCCGTCGTAGCCGCGCCCGACGGCGCGGGAGCATCCGCGCCCGCGCCATCGCCCGGCCTGGCTGGCAAGCCAGCGCGGCTGTCTCGCGCGCCTACTTGCGGTCGAGTTCCGTCAGCATTTCGATCTCCGGCTTTCGATCCAGCAGATTGGCGATTCGCGCGCCCATCTCCTTCATATGGTCGGTCTTGCGATGGCTCGCAAAGGCCGCATCGTCCGTGTAGGTTTCGTACCACACGAACATGGTCGGGTCCTGGTTGGACTTGTGCAGGACGTAGGTCAGGCAGCCGGGCTCGGCCGCGCGCACTTTCTTAATCATGTCGCGGAAAGCATCCTCGAGTTCTTTCTCGGATCCCTGCTTGGCCTTGATCCTCGCAATCAATGTAACGGACATAGATTTCTCCTTCGGTCTGTTCCTGTTTCTAGTCGGCCGGGATGAACCGCGCTGCTCTGCGCGCTGGACGATCCGCCTGCGATGCCAAACACGGCCCGCAAGCCCGTCATAGTTGGCCCCGCCGCCTTTTACAAGCCTCTTGCTTACGGCTCGCCGCGCCTTTGCGCTCAAGCCGCGCTTCGCGCAAGATCGGTAACCTAAAGCGCCGAAAATCAGAATCAAAAGCGATTTGGCGGAGCGCACAAATCAGCGGAGCGTACACGAAGATGATCGGGTTCGAACTCACCGAAGAGCAGAACGACCTGCGCCGTCTGGCGCGCGAATTTGCCGAGCGCGAGATGATCCCGCGTGCGCGTGAATATGACGAGAAGGAAATCTTTCCGCGCGACGTGTGCGAGGCGGCCTTCAAGGCGGGCCTGATGAATCTCGGCGTGCCGCGCGAGCAAGGCGGCCCGGGCCTCAACGTCCTCGACTCCAGCATCATCATCGAGGAACTGAATTACGGATGCTCCGGGATGGCCAACGCGGTCGGCGCCAACGAACTGGCGACGCTTCCGTTGGTGGTCGCCGGCAATGAGGAACAGAAATCGACCTATCTCGGACGCCTGGTCAAGGAACTGACCCTGTGCGCGTTCGCGATCACCGAGCCGGGCGCCGGCTCCGACGTCGCCGCGATGAGCACCACGTATCGCCGCGACGGTGATTCCTTTGTGCTCAACGGCACCAAGCATTTCATCTCGAACGGCTCGATGGCGGATTGGTACGTGACCTTTGCGACGTCGGACCGCAAGCTCAAGCACAAGGGCATCGCGTGCTTCGTTTTTCCGGCGAACCTCGCCGGGATCACCCGCCGGCGCATGCACGGCAAGCTCGGGCAGCGCGCGGCCGATACCGGCGAGATCGTTTACGACGACGTGCGCATTCCCGCGAGCGCCCTGGTTGGCCGCGAAGGCGAGGGTTTCAAATACGCGATGGCGACGTTCGATCGGAGCCGTCCCGAAATCGGCGCGATCGCAACCGGCGTCGCCCAGCGCGCGCTCGACGAATGCGTCAAGTACTCGCAGCAGCGCCAGGCCTTCGGCGCGCCAATCGCGAGTTTCCAGGCGATTCAGTTCATGATGGCGGACATGGCGGTGGCGGTCGAAGCGATGCGCCTGCTGACCTACAAGGCGGCGTGGTTGGTCGACCGCGGCGAGAGCCCCAATGCGATTTCGAGTTACGCCAAGCTCTACAGCGCCGACGCCTGCATGAAGGTTACCACCGACGCGGTGCAGATCTTCGGCGGCTATGGCTACATGAACGACTACCCTGTGCAGAAGCTGATGCGCGACGCCAAGCTGCTGCAAATCTACGAGGGCACGTCCCAGATCCAGCGGATGGTGATCGCGCGAAGCCTGCTTAAGCAATAGACGCGCACGCGCGCTTTGGAAGCCGGCGCGCCTATTCGTCCGCTTTGCCTATTTGTCTGGTTTATCTATGGATGATGGGCGCAACAGCGTACTGCTAATATAGGTCGAAAGCGCGCGCGGCGTGAACTTGCTGGCGATCACCATCGCGTTGTTGACCGCGCCCGCCACGCACAGCGAACGGCCACTGGCGGCCGCCGCGATCGCCTGGTTCACGATCTGAGCCGCATCGGTCCACATGAAGGACGGAAAGCTCGTCCGCTCGTTGTTCGCGACTTTCTGGAATTCCGTCCGCACCGGCCCCGGACAGAACGCCATCACGGTCACCCCGGTGCCCTTCAGTTCCGCCGCCACCGCCTCGCTGAAGCTCAGCACGAAGGCCTTGGTCGCGCCGTAGGTCGCCATGTAGGGTGTGGCCTGAAACGCCGCGGTCGAGGCGACATTGATGACAGTGCCGCGCCGCCGCTCGACCATCGCGGGCAAAAACAACCGCGTTGTCGCCACGAGCGAGGTAACGTTGAGTTCGATCTCCTCGAGTTCGCGCTCTGGCGGCAGTTGATGAAACTTTCCGCTGGTGCCAAAGCCGGCGTTATTGACCAGGTAGTCGATTTGAACGCCGTCGCCGGTCAACTGCTGATAGAGCGCCGCGGGCGTCTCGTGCAGCCCAAGATCGGCGCGAATTACGCGCACTGTGCCGGCGCCCAGGGTGCGAGCGCGTCCGGCCACGGCGGCCAGGCGATCCTCACGACGCGCCGCCAACACGAGGTCGTAATGCTCCCGCCCAAGCGCGTAGGCGAACTGCTCGCCGAGGCCGCTCGACGCTCCGGTGATTAGCGCGGTTGCCAAATTTGTTCCTCCCTTCTTCCGGGGAAATCGGGACCGGCGCGATTTAGGCGGATGTGAGGCCGAGTTCCTTGCGGAAATGCTCGACGCTGAGCGCCAGGCCCTCGCGCAGTGCGACCTTCGGCGTCCATCCCAGGCGCGCCTTGGCGAGCGTGATATCCGGACGGCGGCGCACCGGGTCGTCGGGCCGCGCGGGATGATACGCGAGTTTCGAGCCGCTGCGCGCAAGCTCGATCGCGAGCGAGGCCAGTTCTAGGATCGTGAACTCGTCGGGATTGCCGATGTTGACCGGCCCGGTAAGCCCCTCCGCGTTCATCATCCGCACCAACGCCTCGATTATGTCGTCCACGTAGGCGAATGACCTGGTCTGCTCGCCGTCGCCGTAGATCGGCAATTCCTCGCCGCGCAGCGCCGCGACGCAGAAATTGGAAACCACCCGGCCGTCGTTGATCGCCATCCGCGGCCCGTACGTGTTGAAGATGCGCACGATGCGGATGTCGACGTTGTTCTGACGATGGTAGTCCATCATCAAGCACTCGGCCACCCGCTTGCCCTCGTCGTAGCAGGAGCGCACGCCGATCGGATTGACGTGCCCCCAGTAGCTCTCGGTTTGCGGATGTTGCTCGGGATCGCCGTAAACCTCGCTCGTCGAGGTCAGCAGCATCCGCGCGCGCACGCGCTTGGCCAGCCCCAGCATGTTGATCGTGCCCATCACGCTGGTCTTGATGGTCTTGACCGGATTGTACTGGTAGTGCACCGGCGAGGCCGGGCAGGCGAGATGAAAGATGCGATCGACTTCGAGCAGAATCGGCTCGACGATGTCGTGGCGGATGAACTCGAAGCCGGGAAGGCCCTGGAGATGCTGGATATTGGCGCGTTTGCCGCTGAAGAAGTTGTCCAGGCAGATGACGTCGTGCCCGTCGCGCAGCAGCCGCTCGCACAGATGCGATCCTAGGAACCCAGCACCGCCCGTCACCAGTACTCGCACGTCTCGCCCTCCGTCGCGCAGCTCCTGCGCGCGATTCTGCACGCGGGATTGTTCAGGCAGGATTCTAAATGATCGGTTAGGCGCGCGGAAGCTGGCCCCCGGCAGGGCCGCCACGCGGGGTCAGCGCCGGTTCTCGCGCACCAGCGCCAGCACGCTCTCGATCACGTAAGCGACATCCTCGTCGCTCATCGCGGGATAGATCGGCAGCGACAGGCATCGGCTGTAGACGTCTTCGGCGACCGGAAAATCGCCGGTGCGGTAGCCGTAACGCTCCTGGTAAAAGTGCATCGTGTTGAGCGGGATGCAATGCACGGAGGTGCCGACGCCGCGCTCGCGCAGAAGCTCGACCAGCTGCGCGCGGTCTATTCGGAGCTGCTCGGGATGCATCCGCAGGACGTAGAGATGCCAGGCGTGGTCGATTCCCGGCTCCTCATACGGCACCTGCAGCGCGGGTTCCGTGCGCAGCGCCTCGCTGTAGGCGCGGGCAATCGCCGCGCGCCGGCGCATGAGGTCGTCGGCGCGCGCGAGTTGCGCCACGCCGATCGCCGCATGCACGTCGGAAAGGTTGTACTTGAAGCCGGTATCGTGAATCTCGTAAAACCACGAGCCGCTTCGGTCGTAGCGCTTCCAGGCGTCGCGATTCATCCCGTGCAGGCTCGCGACCGCGATCCGCTCGGCCAGCGCGTCGTCTTCGGTCGTCACCATCCCGCCCTCGGCGCTGGTGATGTTCTTGGTCGCGTAAAAGCTGAAGCAGGAGAGGTCGCCGATGGTTCCGATCCGGGTCATCCCGCGGCCTTCGAGATGGCGCGCCGAACCGACGGCGTGCGCCGCGTCCTCGACGATTTTCAGATGATGGCCGCGCGCGATCGCGAGCAGGCGGTCCATGTCGCAGGCGTGCCCGGCGAAGTGCACCGGCAAAATCGCGCGCACGCGGCGATGCTGGCCGCTTTCGAGCGCTTCCTCGACCCGCGCCGGGTTGAGGTTGAGGGTGCCAGGATCAATATCGACGAATACCGGCCGTGCCCCGAGGTAACCGATCACTTCGGCCGTGGCCGTGAACGTGAACGGCGTGGTTATAACCTCGTCGCCGGGCCCTACGCCAAGCGCGAACAGCGCGAGATGCAGCGCGCCCGTGCAGTGCGAGACCGCCAGCGCGTGACGCGCACCGACATAGGCGGCGAATTCTTTCTCGAAGCGCTTGGCCTTGGGGCCGGTGGTGATCCATCCCGAGCGCAGGCTGTCGAGCACCTCGCGCTCCTCGGCGGGACCGATCGAGGGGCGATGAAAAGGGATTTGTCGCATCGCGTTTCGTGCGAAGTATAGAGGATCGTTTCGAAGCCGGGCAAGGCGGTATGGTTGCTGATCAGGGATGAAGAGGGGGCCATTCATCAACGGCCCCCTGATCGCTAAAATCCGCGCGGCCTGCGCGCCGCGAAATCGATTCGCTACTCGAGCGGCAGCGCGCCCGTCGGCAGACGACGCCACTGCGACGTGTCTCCGGCGCTCGGCGCGGCGGCCCCGCTCGTCGAATTGCCATCGCTGTCGTCGGTATCGGCAGCATTGTCTGGAGCCGTGTTGGCGTTGGAGGTGCCCATATCGCCATCGCTGTCGTCGATTGCGTTGTCGTCCGCGGCGGGCGCGGGCGCGGTCCTGATGGCGTTACCCGGCGGTGCCGGAGGAATTGCCGCGGCGGTTTTGCCGGTTTCGCTGTGGGTATCAGCGTCAGTGTCGTTGTCAGTATTGCTATCCGTGCTGACGCTGCTCCTCGTGCTGGCGCTGGCGCCACCGCCGACGCTGGTGTCGGCGTCGGGCGCGGAGGCCGCGCTGACAGGCGGCGGCAGCGGCGTCGTGCTCGCGGTTTCAGTGGTCGGCGGGAGCGCCTCGGCCGGATCGGGTCCCGGCATGATGTAGGTCGGGACGCCAGTCTTTTCCTCGACCGCCTTCTCAAGCTTCACCAGTTCTATATGCGAGAGCAGGTCCTGACTTTTCGCGAGGCTCAGCGCGTAGCGCCACAACCCCGGGTACATGCCGTAGAGATCCTCATGGACCTCGACGTAGAGCCATCCATTGCGCCATCCGTACTTGACCGGCTGGTACACGAAGCGCCCTGGCGTGCCGACGCTCGTATGGTAGTAGAGGCGTTCGATATCCTCGGGATATAGACGCACGCATCCGTGACTGACTTCCATCCCAACGCCCCACGGCACGTTGGTGCCATGCAACGCGTACATCGGCAATGTCAGCGCGAGCCGATAGTGGCCGAGCGGATTGTCAGGATCGCCGCCGTCGACCACGTGCTCGGCCTCGCCGTCACGTTCCAGATGCTCCTGGTAGATGTCGTCGGGCACTACCCAGGTCGGATTGTGAGTTTTGTCGCGGATGGTCCAGACGCCGGTCGGCGTGCGCCAGTCGTAGCGGCCGAGGCCAACCGGAAAAGTGTAGATCACCGTCGGATGTGCACCAGCGGAGGCGGCGTACGCCTTTGCCTTGCCATGCTTTTTCGGATGGCGCGGCTCGGCATAGGCTGTATGCGTGAACTTGGCCTTGCCCATTCGTCGCCGTCCGCCGACCGGCGTAGGGTAATAGTAATACAAGCGCATCTCGGGAATGTTCATCACGATTCCGGCATGCGGCGCGGCGGGCAGGATGTGCTCGGTGGGGATGACGATGAGCTTGCCGACCGGCGGTGACCACCAATCCATGTGATTGTTGGCGTTGGAGACCTCGGTCGGGCTGAGCCCGTACCATCGCGCGACGTCGAGCAGCGTGTCGCCCTTGCGAATCGTGTAGGTCTGCAGCGAACCGACGATATCGTTGCCGGCGCCGGGAATCGCATAGCCGACCAGCGGCCGGGTCTCGAAATCATTTTCGGTCCAGCTATGGGCCAGCCGCGGCGCCACCAACACGGCCACCGCCGCCAGCACCAGCGCCGCCGCGCATCCGCCTCCAACCCGCGACCACAACCGCGATCTTTTATGATCCATTGCTACGCCCCACCCCTTTTGGCGCGCACTATCGAGCCGATTAGAACAACTCGAAAAATGATAGGGCAACGCCGATCACTCGGCAACTGGCCTCAGGTTGGCAAATTTCAGCACCAACAGCTTCACCCCGCTGCGCTCGAAATGCACCCACGCCTTGGCGCCCTCACCGCGCCCCTCGCGCCGGCGCACCACACCGCGGCCAAAAGTCTGATGTACGACGTGCGCGCCGACCCCGAGGTTGTCGCCGTCGCTCGCCTCGCCGTCTTCTGAGACCTGGCTCGTGCTGTAGTCGACGTAGGTGCCGCGTGCGGGCGGGCGGAGCACTGAGCCCGGCTTCTCCGGCGCGATGCGCGTGATCAGGGCGGGATCGATTTCGCCCAGGAAACGCGAAGGCCGCGATTCGTTGCGCTGGCCGTAAAGCTCGCGCGTCAGCGTGTTGGTCAGATACAACAACCGCCGCGCCCGCGTCATCCCGACGTAGCAGAGCCGCCGCTCCTCCTCGACTTCGCGTCCGTCGTCGCCCGAGCGAAAATGCGGGAACAATCCCTCCTCCATTCCTGCGATAAACACCACCGGGTACTCCAGTCCCTTGGAAGTATGCAGCGTCATTAGCGCCGCGCGCCCGCCGCGGCCCGCGACCTGGTCGGCATCGCTGACCAGCGCGACGCGTTCGAGGAAATCGGCGAGGCCGCCGTTTTGCCCTTCGGCGTCGAAGGCGTCGGCCGCCGATAGCATCTCGGCGACGTTCTGACGGCGCGCCGCGCCGTCGGGCATCGCGTCGAGATAACTCAGGAAGCCCGCGCGCGTAATCACTTCGTCGAGGATCGCGCGCACCTTCATGGTCGGCGCGCGATCGCCCACATCGCGCATCCACCCATACAACTCGCCCGCCTGCTTGGCCGAGCGCAGCGCCACGCGCGAGTTGGTCTCCAGGCGGCCCAGCGCCTCGAATGTCGTCACGCCTTCCTCGGCGGCGATTTGCGCCGCCGCTTCCAGCGTCTTGGCGCCCACACCGCGCGTCGGCGCTCCCACCATCCGCTCGACGCTGACCGCGTCGGCCGGGTTCGCCAGCACGCGCAGGTAGGCGAGCAGATCCTTGACCTCGCGATGCTCATAGAAGCGCAGTCCGCCGACCACGTAATACGGAACGCGCCGGCGCACGAGCGCTTCTTCAATAACTCGCGCCTGCGCGTTGACTCGGTAGAACACCACGATCTCGGACGGGTCGGCGCCGCCCTCGGCGGTGAGCCGCCCGATTTCGCGCGCGATGAAGTCAGCCTCGTCGCGTTCGGTCACGCCGGTAAAGTAGGTGACCAGTTCGCCCGCGGCGTTCTCGGTCCACAGGCGCTTTTCCTTGCGCTCGCGATTGTTGCGGATGACCGTGTCGGCGGCGGCCAGGATGGTTTTGGTAGAGCGGTAGTTCTGCTCGAGCTTGAAGATGCGCGCTTGGGGAAAGTCGCGCTCGAAGTCCAGGATGTTGCGAATGTCGGCGCCGCGCCAGCGGTAGATCGACTGGTCCTCGTCGCCGACCACGCACAAGTTCGAGCTGCGGGCCGAAAGCGCGCGCACCAGCAGATATTGCACGCGGTTGGTGTCCTGGTATTCGTCGACCAGCAGATGCTCCGCGCGCGACTGCCATCGCAGCAGCACGCCCGGGTCGCGCTCGAAGATCTCGTGTACGTTCAGCAGCAGGTCGCTGAAGTCCATCGCGTTCATCGCGCGCAGCCGTTCGCGATAGAGCCGGTAAATCGTCGCCAGCACAGCGTCGCGGCTGTCGCCGCCGGCGCTTTCGGCGAATGCTGCGGGATTGACGGCGTCATTCTTTAGCTGTTCGATGCGCGCCCGCGCCATCTCAGGCGTCGGCGCTCCCGCCAGCGCCGCCTCCTCGATTACGCGGCGCATCACGGCCATCGCGTCGCCCTCGTCGAGGATCGAAAAGTTCGGGCGAAAACCGAGCGTCTCGGCCTCCTGGCGCAGGATTCGCGCGCAGGCCGAGTGAAACGTGCTGACCCACGGCCAGCGCGAATTCTCTCCCACCATCGCGGCGATCCGCTCGCGCATCTCGCCCGCCGCCTTGTTGGTGAAAGTCACCGCCAGCATCCGCTCGGGCATCGCCTTGCCTTCGGCGAGCAGGTGGGCGATACGGTAGGTCAGCACCCGGGTTTTGCCCGAGCCGGCGCCGGCCAGGATGAGTATTGGGCCCTCGGGCGCGAGCACTGCATCGCGCTGGGCGGGATTGAGATCGTCGAGGTTCAGCATCGGTTCCGGATCACTTTACAACATTCGCGGATGCGCCGCCTGATCCGCGGCGCATGCTAAGCTTACCTTCGATGGCGAAGTACGAACCGCACGACAGTTTCTACCGCAAAGCGCGCGAACGCGGGTTGCCGTCGCGCGCGGCGTTCAAGATCGAGGAACTGCTCGCGCGCTTTCGCCTGGCGCGCCCCGGCGCGCGCGTAGTGGACCTCGGATGCGCGCCCGGCGGATGGCTGAGCATGCTCGCCGCCGCCGTGGGGCCGCAGGGCAGGGTGACCGGAATCGATCTCGCCGCGTGTCCGGCGGGCGCCGCTAACGTGGTCACGATGGTCGGCGATATTCGCGATCCGGCAAGCGTAGCGGCAGTGGTGGCGGCGCTCGGTGCGCCCGCTGACCTTGTGACCAGCGATCTCGCGCCGCGCCTTAGCGGCGTGGCCGAACGCGACCAGGCGCGGATGCTTGAGCTTGCGTTCGCGGCGCTGCAATGTGCCCGTGCGCTGCTGCGTCCGGGTGGTGCGATGGTGGTGAAGCTCTTCATGGGCGGTGATTTTGACGAGGCGGTCGAGGCCTTCGCGCGCCACTTCGCTCAGGTCGAGCGCACGCGCACGCGCGCGAGCCGGCCCGGCTCCTCGGAACTCTACCTGATAGCGCGGGGCTTCCGGGCGGCGGCCCGCCCGGTTGGATAGAACCGTGCAGGGGGTTAACCTAGGCCGCATGCGGAGCCGCTACCGAGCAATACTTGCCGCCGGCGCGTTCGCATTGGCCACGATACTGACGTCGTCTTTCGGATGCACGCGGCGCGGCGACGATGACCATTCATCGGCCGAACAGGTGCGGGTTGATGTCGCCAATGTCGGGCTCGACAACGACAGCGGCGCTCACTACGTGCTGCTCGAGGACGCCGCGCGCCGGCGCGCGCTGCAGATTTTGATCGGAGATGAAGAGGCGCGCACGATCATGCTCGAGATGCATGGAATCAAGCCCGACCGTCCGCTGACCCACGATTTGCTGCGTGACCTGATTGAGCAGACCGGCAACCGCGTCGACCGCGTGGTCATTACCAGCGTCCATAATCAAATCTACTACGCCTACATCTACCTCGATCGTGCGGGCCTGCGCCTGGACAGCCGGCCGAGCGACGCGATCGCGCTGGCGATGGGCATGGGGGCGCCCATCTTCGTCAACAACGGGCTCTTTCAGTCCGCGGCAGTGGAGCCGCATGAGACACCCGCGAGCAAGAGCCTGCCGCCCACCATCACCGCCCAGGGCATTGTGGTGCAGGACCTGAACCCCTCGCTGGCCAGGCAGTTCGCGGTGGCCCCGCAAAGCGGCGTGCTGGTCGCGGACGTTTCTGGCCTTGCCGCGCGCGCCGGATTGATATGCGGCGATATCATCACCGCGGTGAACAAGCATCGCGTGCGCAGCATTTCGGATTTCTTGATCGCGATGGCCGGGTTCAGGGACCCCTACGTGAGCTTCAGCGTGACGCGCGGACAGCAGATGCGTATCATCACGATCGAGCGCGAAAACACCGCACGCCGCGCATCCTAGAACGCCCGTCCGATCACCCTCGACGAATCAACAGGCTGCGCAGGAAGCGCGGATCGATCGCTCGCGGATCGAGTTCGGCCAGGTCTTCTTCGAGCACGCTGAGGCAGGAGGCCACGAAGCCGGCCGACCGCGCCCGCGCGGCCTCGTCCATCCGCGCGGCGAGCGCCGCGTCGACCTGCCTTCGGAAGCCTTCGGCGAGCCGCGCCGGCCTGCCGCCGCCGGTCATTATCGCCATGTATAGTTCGCCCAGGCGGCTCGCTTCGATCGGCGAGGGCGTGAGCCTTTGCTCCGGCTTGCGATCGAGGGCGGCGCGCGCGAATGCCGTGATCAGGATTTGCCCGAGCCTGATTTCGCGGCCCGCCGTCTCGGCGCGGAAGGCCGGCGCGGCGATATCGATCGCCAGCAGCGCCTGGAACAGATCGCGCATCGCTTCGATTTGTTCGATCGCTGCGTGACCGAGGTGCACGTCGCGCATCGCGACGAAATCGCGCATCGCTACGGAGCCCTCGCCGTCTAGACCGCCGAAGAAACGCGGGCGCCGCTCGAGAAAGCCGCCCAGCGCCTCGCGGTAGGGCGAGTCGAGGTAGGCAATCTCGCCCGCGCGGGCGGGATCCAGGCCTAGAGCGGCGGTCACCTGTTGGGCGCGTTTGCGCAGATCAATCGTCAAGCTGACACCGAGCCGGAACAGCAGCTTGAGATGCGTATCGCGCAGATGTTCGATCGCGTTGTTGAGCTCGCCGGCGGCCAAATATTCGAGCCCAAGGTTGAGATAATGATGGGTCATCTCGACCGCCACCCGCACTGCCTCCAGGTCGCCAAAATCAACCGCGCTCGCAACCAGCACCTGGTTGCTCACCAGCGCCATTTCGCTCCGTAGCTGGCGTTGGCCCTGGGCCGCGAACCCGGCCATCAGGGCGGTGTTAAACAGCGAAAGGTCGGTGTCGGCCGGCACCGGCGCCATCCCGTGCGGTACCAGTTCGTCGTCGCGCAGCAGGTCGGCGCGCGTCGGCGCGCTATAGCCGGCGCGGATTTTCAGGAAGTCGCGCGGATTGATGTAGGCGAAAACGTCCTGCGCGTCGAAGAAATCGGGAAAGCCGCGGTCGCTCAGCCGTGCGCGGCGGAACTGGTAAGCCTCTTCCTCGAGTTCCGCTTCCACGCTCCAGTAGATTTCCTCCATCAGCGCGGCGAAATAGGTGTAGTCGCGCTCGAACACCTCTTCGAGAAAATCGACCAGCGGCTGTAGAATCGCGTCATGGTGCTGGAACTCGATGATGTAGTGCTCGTCGAATTGCACGAACCGATCGGACGGCACGTCGGCCGCGGTCAGCGGATCGTCGAGCCGATGCACGCGGAAATACTGGCGCAGCAGCAGCGCCATCATCTCCATGTCCAGCCCCATCAGCCCCTCGGTCATGCGTTTGCGGCCGGCCTCGGTGAGCGCTTCGATCCATTCGCGCATCCGATCGAGGTTGGGACGGTCGCGGGTCCAGCAGTCCAGGTCGAACAGTCCCTGGATCTGCTCCGGCACCGCGAGGCTCAGCAAGTCGCCGGAGTCGGCCGAGCCAATTTCTTTGACGGTGTAGAAGAGCGTCTCGGGCGAGAACGATTGCACCAGCCGCTCGGCTTCGGGCGCCGACAGGATGAGGTCGCGCTTCTGGCGCGCCGGCAGCCCGTAGAGAAATTCGAGCTTGGCCTTGAACGGAAGGCTGAGAAACTCCTCCTGTCGTATCGAGGGCATTACAAAAGTGCGCGCAGCGCTCTGCGGTTCGGATGCATCGCCTTATTTCAGTACCATGCGCTTCGCAGCGGGGCCAGTAACCCTCGCGCCGCGCAACATTATCCCGCTCTTGCGCCGGCGTGATATAGTTGTTCCGTCCGGCTGGCCGATCAAACCGGGTCGATTTAAACCGCGTCGATGAGCGGCGCGACGCGGCCCGGACGATCCCGCGGGAATAAAACTCTGAAACATCCCGCCGCCAATCAGTATCCGCGCGAAACGCCACGCCGAAAATCCTCCCTGATGCGAATTCTGTGGACGGCGGCGTGAGCCGCGCAAATAAAAGAAGCGTGGCGCTTACGATCGCGGGCAGCGATCCGGGCGGCGGCGCGGGAATCCAGGCCGACCTCAAGACTTTCGCCGCACTCGGCGTTTATGGTTACTCGGCGATTACGGCGGTGATCGCGCAGAATAGCTCGACCGTAAATCGCGTAATGCCGATCGACGCCTCGATGGTTTCGGCGCAAATCGAAACCCTTGCGGCCGAGCGCTGTCCTGCCGCGATCAAGACCGGCGCACTTGGCACTGCGAAAATCGTGGAGGCGGTGGCGGACGCGCTGTCCAGGCTCGATCTGCCCGCGCCGGTTGTCGACCCGGTGCTGCTTTCGAGCGCCGGAACGCGACTGCTCGATCGTGCGGGCGAACGCGCGCTGCTCAAGCGCCTGCTCCCGCTCGTGCGTCTCGTTACGCCCAACCTGGCCGAAGCGCAGGCGCTAAGCGGCATCGACGGTACGAGCCCGGCGGCGCTGCGCGCGATGGCCCATGCGCTCGGCAAGGCGGGGGCGCGCGCCGTGCTGATCAAGGGCGGTCATATAGGCTCTTGCTCCGGTGCAGCTGAAAAATCGCGAAACCACTCAATCGACTTGTTTTACGACGGCCGCGAGTTCGTCGAGTTGCGCGCAGCGCGAATTCCGGGCGGCGGCGCGCATGGTCTCGGATGCGCGCTGTCGGCGGCGATCGCTGCCTATCTCGCTCAGGGGATGGATCTCCTCGCCGCCGTGCGCCACGCCAAGCGCTACGTGACGGCGGCGTTGCGTGCGAGCTTCAAGCTCGGGGCAGGGCGCGCCGTGCTCGATCATTTCGCGAGTGGCGCCCGTCAACTTCGATAAAAAAGCTAGCGCTGGACGAGTTCGGCCAGTGCGGCGACGAGATTGTGGCTCACCTCGGCCCCCCCGCCGAGCTTGATCAGCGCATAGCGTTCATCGGCGTCGAGCCTTTCCCACGCCGCCTGGTCGAGCGTCACGCCCGCCGCGCGGGCGCGTTCGGCAAGGGGCGCGGGCAGCCTCGCCGGCGGGTCGGCGACGGCGCGCTGCGCCTCGCCAAGCGTGCGCGGCTCCTCGCCGCAGACGCGCCGCACAGCCTCGTTGATGAACAGTCTGAGCGCTTCGCGTTCTTCATGGCGCTCGACCGGCAGATGGCAAATCGCCACCCGCTCGCCGCGTCCGAGCGCCTTCCATTGCCCGAGCCCGACTTTGACCCCGATGCGGTCAAGCTTGCGCCGCACCGCCATCGGCACGCACGCCAGCGTCGTATGCATCTCGTCCTCGAACTGGAACTCGCGAATCATGGCTGTTGGTCTCCGCTGTTCAGCTTGCGAATTCATCATATCAATCGCGCAGCAGCCGCAGGAACCTTCTCCCCTACGATGGCCGCGCCTGCGCTGCAGTACTCTTGACGAAAGCGCCGCCGCTGGCGGAACCTTAACGCGGACGGCGTGGGATTGCCTATGGACCGAAACAAACAAGGCTTCGACCCGGCGGCGGCCGAGGCGATCGCGGCGCGGCTGAAAGACCAGCCCGGCGCACTTATGCTTATCCTGCATGAAGTACAGGATCGTTTCGGCTACGTGCCGCGCGAGTGCGTGCCTGCAATCGCTCACGCGCTCAATCTTTCGCGCGCCGAAGTCCACGGCGTCGTCACTTTCTATCACGATTTTCGCCCGCAGCCGCCCGGCCGCAACGTGATTCGGCTGTGCCGCGCCGAGTCGTGCCAGGCGATGGGTGCGGTTGCGCTCGCCGAACACGTGAGAGGACGTCTCGGAGTCGGATTTGGCGAAACTACGCGGGACGGCAACTTCACGCTGGAGGCGGTGTACTGCCTGGGGAATTGCGGATGCTCGCCGGCGATAGTGCTCAACGATGAGCTTTACGGCCGCGTGAGCCCGGCGCGTTTCGACGTATTGCTGGCGGAGCACAAGGAAGGCCGCCGATGAGCGCGACGGTCTATGTTCCGCGCGATTCCTCGGCGCTCTCGCTAGGTGCGGGCATAGTCGCCGACGCTGTCGTGGCCGAGGCGGCCAGACGCAAGATCGATCTGCGCCTGGTGCGCAACGGATCGCGCGGGATGTTCTGGCTGGAACCGATGGTCGAAGTCGAGACCGCGCACGGCCGCGTCGCGTATGGTCCGGTCGCGACGGCCGACGTTACCGGGCTCTTTGATTGCGGCTTTCTGACTGCAGGAGAGCATCGTCTGGGCCTCGGCTTGACGGAGGAGCTCGCGTATCTAAAGCGCCAGGAGCGGCTGACTTTCGCACGAATGGGAATTGTCGATCCAGTCTCGCTGGATGATTACGTAGCGCATGGCGGTTATCGGGGCCTGGGGCGCGCGCTTGCGATGTCCGCGGAAAAGATCGTCGAAGAGGTCACCGAGTCAGGATTGCGCGGGCGCGGCGGTGCGGGCTTTCCCGCAGGAATCAAATGGCGCACGACGCAACAGGCCTCCGCGCGGCAGAAATATGTCGTCTGCAACGCTGACGAGGGCGACTCCGGCACTTTCTCCGACCGCATGATCATGGAAGGCGACCCGTTCGTCCTTATCGAAGGCATGACGATCGCCGCCGTGTGCGCGGGCGCAACCCAGGGCTACATCTACTTGCGCTCGGAGTATCCGCACGCGCTGCGCACGCTGAACGAGGCGATTGACGCGGCCTATCGGCGCGGCTACCTGGGCGACAAAATCGCCGGCAGCGCGCATACTTTCAATCTCGAAGTGCGGCTCGGCGCCGGCGCCTACATCTGTGGCGAGGAGACCGCGATGCTCGAGAGCCTCGAGGGCAAGCGTGGAATGGTGCGCTACAAACCGCCGGTGCCCGCGATCTCCGGGCTATTCGGACAGCCGACGATCGTGAACAACGTCGTTTCGCTCGCCACCGTGCCGGTGATCCTCGAGCGCGGTGCAGCCTTTTATAAAGACTTCGGGATGGGCCGCTCGCGCGGCACGCTGCCGATACAGCTCGCCGGCAACGTCAAGCATCCGGGACTGGTGGAGAAGGCCTTCGGCGTCACGCTGCGCGACCTGGTGGAAGACTATGGCGGCGGCACTTGGAGCGGGCGTCCGCTGCGGGCCGTCCAGGTCGGCGGGCCGTTAGGCGCTTATTTCCCCCCGAGTATGCTCGACCTGCCGATGGATTACGAGGCGTTCGCCGCGAAGAAGGGGATCGTCGGCCACGGCGGAATCGTGGTCTTCGACGACACGGTCGACCTCGCGCGCCAGGCGCGATGGGCGTTCGAGTTCTGCGCGATCGAGTCGTGCGGCAAATGCACGCCGTGCCGAATCGGATCGACGCGCGGCGCTGAAGTCATAGATCGGATCTCGCAAAGCATGCGCACAGGTGACCGGGAGACTGCGATGGGGTTGCTGCGCGACCTTTGCGATACAATGACTTATGGATCGCTGTGCGCACTCGGTGGTTTGACGCCGCTGCCAGTGATGAGCGCGCTGCGCCATTTTCCCGAAGACTTTGGCCTCTCCCGGAGCGACGTGGCATGGACGGTCTGAACGCGCTAAACTTAATCAACTGGTTGAAGTTGCCCGACGCGCCGAAATTGGATTCTCCAGGCTCGCCGGATTTGCCGAGCCGCGGCGCAGCCGCATCGCGAGGAGACTGAGCCGTGCTATCGAAAACCGATCGCGACTACGGAACGCCTCCAAAGATTTCCGCCAAGCTGGTTACGCTGGAAGTCGACGGCCGCGAAGTCACGGTGCCCGAGGGAACTTCGGTGCTGCGCGCGGCGGCGCTCGCCGACGTCGCGATTCCTAAGCTCTGCGCGACCGACTCGCTCGAGCCGTTCGGCTCGTGTCGCCTTTGTCTCGTCCAGGTCGAAGGGCGCAACGGCTATCCGGCGTCGTGCACCACGCCCGTGGAGTCCGGGATGAAGGTGCGCACGAAATCCGAGATGCTGGAGCGGCTGCGGCGCGGCGTGATGGAACTCTACATGTCGGATCATCCGGCGGACCGTACATCATGCGCCGGCAATGGCAACTGCGAATTACACGCGATGTCCGACGCGGTGGGGCTGGGCGAGATTCGCTACGGCTTCGAGGGCAAGAATCATCTGAGCGCCGAGCGTGACGCTTCCAATCCGTACTTCGCCTTCGATCCCACGCGATGCATCGTGTGCTCGCGATGCGTGCGCGCGTGCGAGGAGGTGCAGGGCACTTTCGCGCTGACGATCGACGGCCGCGGCTTCAATTCGGTCGTCTCACCGAGCCAGCATCAGCCGTTCTTCGAGTCCGAATGCGTTTCGTGCGGCGCCTGCGTGCAAGCCTGCCCGACCGACGCGCTGATAGAGAAATCGACGCTCGAAAAAGGCACGGCCGATCGCTCCGTGACCACCACTTGCGGTTACTGCGGCGTCGGATGTTCGTTCAAGGCGGAAGTGAAGGGCGACGAAGTCGTCCGCATGCTGCCGAACAAGGACGGGATTCCAAATCACGGCCACTCCTGCGTCAAGGGACGCTTCGCGTGGGGCTACGCGACTCATCCGGACCGCGTGCTCGCGCCCATGGTGCGCGAGAAGATCAGCGACGCGTGGCGCACGGTGTCGTGGGATGAGGCAATCGGCTACGCGGCGAAACGCCTGAGAGAAATCCAGACCAGGTATGGCGCCGGCGCGATCGGCGGCATCACTTCGTCGCGCTGCACCAACGAGGAAACCTACCTGGTGCAAAAGATGGTGCGCGCCGCCTTCGGCAACAACAACGTCGATACCTGCGCGCGCGTCTGTCATTCGCCCACCGGCTACGGCCTCAAGACCACGCTTGGAACCTCGGCCGGCACCCAGGACTTCGACTCCGTGCTGAAGGCCGACGTGATCCTGGTGATCGGATGCAACCCGACCGACGGCCATCCGGTGTTCGCCTCGCTGATGAAGCGGCGGCTGCGTCAAGGCGCGAAGCTGATCGTCGCCGATCCGCGCACGATCGATCTCGTACGCACGCCGCATATCGAAGCCCTGTACCATCTGCCGCTCCTGCCGGGCACCAACGTCGCGCTGATCAATGCATTCGCCCACGTGGCGCTGAGCGAAGGGCTGGCCAAAGAAGATTTCGTGCGCGAACGCTGCGAGTGGCCCGCGTTCGAGTTGTGGAAGAAATTCATTCTCGAGGAGCGCAACTCGCCCGAAGCCGCCGCGAAAGTGACCGGCGTGCCGGCGGAGAAAATTCGCGCCGCCGCCCGCTTATACGCGACCGGCGGCAACGCGGTCATCTATTACGGCCTCGGCGTGACCGAGCATAGCCAGGGCAGCACGATGGTGCTCGGGATGGCGAACCTGGCGATGGCGACCGGCAACCTCGGACGCGAGGGCGTCGGCGTCAATCCGCTCCGCGGACAGAACAACGTTCAGGGCTCATGCGACATGGGATCGTTCCCGCACGAGTTGACCGGCTATCGGCACATTTCGGATGCCGCGATGCGCGGGAGCTTCGAGGCGGCGTGGGGCGTAAAGCTCGATCCGGAGCCGGGCCTGCGCATACCCAACATGTTCGACGCGGCGCTCGACGGCAGCTTCAGAGGGCTCTATGTGCAGGGCGAAGACATCGCGCAATCCGACCCCAACACGCATCACGTGACCGCCGCACTGGGCGCGATGGAATGCGTTATCGTCCACGACATCTTTTTCAACGAGACGGCTAGGTACGCACACGTATTTCTTCCCGGCTCGTCGTTTCTCGAAAAGGACGGCACTTTCACCAACTCCGAACGGCGCATCTCGCGCGTGCGCAAGGTGATGCCGCCGCTGGCCGGCAAGGCCGACTGGGAAGTCACGTGCGAGCTTTCGACCGCGTTCGGCTACCCGATGCACTACGCGCATCCATCGGAAATCATGGACGAGATTGCGTGTCTGACTCCGACCTTCGCGGGGGTCAACTACGAAAAGCTCGACCGTCTTGGCTCCGTGCAATGGCCGTGCAACGACAAGGCGCCCGAGGGCACGCCGGTGATGCATGTCGGGCAGTTCGTGCGCGGCAAGGGCCATTTCGTGGTCACCGAATACGTTCCGACCGACGAGAAAGTCGGGCCGCGCTTCCCGCTCATCCTTACCACCGGGCGCATCCTCTCGCAGTACAACGTCGGCACGCAGACCCGGCGCACCCCCAACGTCGCGTGGTACCACGAAGACGTGCTGGAGATTCATCCGCACGACGCCGAGGAGCGCGGTGTGCGCGACGGCGCGTGGGTCAAGGTCAGCAGCCGCGCGGGCGAGACTACGATCCGCGCGCAAGTGACGGAGCGCGTGCCGCCCGGCGTCGTTTACACGACTTTCCATTACCAGTCTTCCGGCACCAACGTCGTGACCACCGAGAACTCCGACTGGGCGACCAATTGCCCCGAGTACAAAGTGACCGCGGTGCAGGTGATGCCGGCCGCTGAGCCGGGCGCGCGGCGTGCGGCTGAGACGAACGCGGACGCGCATCCGGCGGCGGGCCATTAGCGCCGAGTGCGCCATTGAGGACGCATCGCGATGGACATCCATCATCTGGTCACGATGGCCAATCAGATTGCGGATTTTTTCCGGACTTCCAATCCAGATTGCGCTGAAGCTGTGGCTGCAACCGCGCAGCATTTGCGTGGCTTCTGGGATCCCCGGATGCGCCGCGAAATTATCGCGCACCTGGCCAACGAAGGTGGCGCGGGTCTCGACGAGATCGCGCGCGACGCGGTTCGCATGCTCGAAGGGGAAGCCTCCGCCAAGGCGGCTGCCAAGGCGATCCAATAGACTGGCGCGGCGGCTACAAGATGCCTGACAGTGGAAACCGGATAGCCGAGAGCGCGGAGCGCGGCGCTTCGTCCGAGAGCATCGCGCATCATCCGGCGCGCAAATTTCGCGACGGGCGTTTCGAGCTCGAGGACGACCGACTCGCAGTCGAAGAGCCGCTCGAAATCCGCCTTGGCGGACGGCGTTTCACGCTCACGATGCGTACGCCGGGCCATGACGAGGAACTGGTGGCAGGCTTTCTGCTCGCCGAGGGCTTCATCGAAGCGCCCGCCGATCTGGGCGAGATTCGCCGTCTGCGCGGTTCGAAAGGCGCACCTGATCCCAATGCGGTCGATGTCATCCTCAACGTCCCGGCGGCGAATCTGCGCGAGCGCCTTAAGCGCAACTTCACCATCTCGTCGAGCTGCGGCGTATGCGGCAAGACCAGTATCGAGGCGACCCAGCGCCGTATCGCGGCGATCACGTCGGGGGTGACAGTTGCGAGCGGCGCGATTCTCAAACTCGCACCGATGATGCGCCGCGCGCAGGAGGTGTTCGCCGCAACCGGGGGATTGCATGCCGCCGCGCTTTTCGTTTCATCCTCTGCATCGGCACGAGTTAACGGCGCGCGCAAAAACGGGCGCGCCGCGACGCCGATTGTGAGCGTTGAGCTCAAGGCTCTGCGCGAGGACGTCGGCCGGCACAACGCGGTTGACAAGGTGGTCGGCTACGCGTTGATAAACGGGATGCTGCCGCTGGGCGCAGCGCTGATGGCGGTGAGCGGGCGGCTCAGCTTCGAGATCGTGCAGAAGGCGGCCGCCGCGGGCGTTCCCATCCTGGCCGCGGTTTCGGCGCCGTCGTCGCTCGCGGTCGAGCTGGCCGAGGAAGTCGGCATCACGCTGGTCGGTTTCCTGCGCAACGGCACCTTCAACCTCTATTGCCATCCCGGTCGCATCGTCGCGTAATCTTGCCCTGGATAACGATTCACGCAGATAGAATCGAATCGTCCCGTTGTGTGTGCCCACTTGAGCCGGCGGCCCATAGGCGTTAACTCTATGAGGCCGCAGGGCCGTATCGATGTTTCTCAGAAAGCGCGCGCTCGAACGTATCGCCAGCGAAAAAGTGCTCTTCGAGCGCCATCGCGGCGGCGACATCCGGCTGTGCGTCGTCTATCCCAACGTCTACCGGCTCGGGATGGCGAATCTCGGCTTCCAAGCCGTCTATCATATTTTTGAATCCGACCCGCGCGTCGCCGCCGACCGTGCCTTTCTGCCCGACCCCGACGAGCGCGAGTACATCCGCGCGCGCGGCGAGCGCCTGGTCTCCTTCGAGCGCGGCGAGCCGCTCGGCGGGTTTGACGTGATCGCGTTTTCGGTCTCGTTCGAGACCGACTACCTCAATCTGATCACGATGCTGCGGATGGCGGGTATCCCGCTGATGCGCGCCGAGCGCGCCGGCCGCAATTATCCGCTGATCATCGCGGGTGGCTCCGCGGTGTTCCTCAATCCCGAGCCGATCGCCGATTTCGTCGATCTCTTTCTGATTGGCGAGGGCGAGGAGATGGTGCCCGACTTCATTGCGCGCTTTCGCGAGACCGACGCTCTCGACAGCTCTGAGCGCCTGCGAGCGCTCGCGCTGGTCGACGGCGCGTATCTTCCCGACTACTTCACGCCGGTCTATGACGACGCCGGCCGGCTCGCGCGCGTCGATTACAGCGGGCCCGGTCTACCGCGTGTGAGCCGCCGCTTAATCCACAACCTCGACCGCTTCACCACCGCGTCGCTGATCCTCACCGAAGAGTCCGTTTTCGGCGATATGTACCTGGTCGAGGCGAGCCGCGGATGCCAGTGGGGGTGCCGTTTCTGCGCGGCCGGCTTCATGTATCGTCCGATTCGCTACCGCAGTGCCGAAAAGCTGATCGCCGAGACCCAGCGCGGGCTCTCCGAGCGCGACGTGATCGGATTGGTCGGCGCCGAGATGGCGAGCGTGCCGGGTGTGGCCGAGATTGCAGGCGCCGTGGCCGACGGTGGCGGCCGGCTCTCGCCGTCCTCACTCAAGGCCGATTGCATTTCGCCGGCGCTGGCCGCGGCCCTCGCCCGCAACGGCAATCGCAGCGTCACCGTCGCGCCCGAGGCCGGCAGCGAGCGGATGCGCAAGGTCATCAACAAGAATCTGACCGAACCCGAGATTCTGCACGCCGCCGAAATGATGATGGGCGAGGGCGTCGAGAACCTGAAGTGTTACTTCATGGTCGGGCTCCCCGAAGAACGCGACGAAGATGTGGTCGCGATCGCCGAGTTGGTCGGCCGAATCGTCGCCTGCGCGCGCGAGCAGCGCCGGCATGTTGGTCACGTCAGCGTCTCGCTCAATCCCTTCGTGCCCAAACCGTGGACGCCCTTTCAGTGGGACGCGATGCGCGAGCCGCAGGAGCTCAAGCGCAAGATCGCGCTGGTGCGATCGCACCTGATGCGCCTAGATGCCGGCGTCGAGCTCGACGCCGAGTCGCCGCGCGAAGCTTACTTCCAGACCCTGGTTTCGCGTGGCGACCGCCGCGTCGGCGCGATCCTGGCGCGGTTGAGCGCGGAGAATCGCGAGTTGCCCGGCGAAATCTGGCAGGGCTTGAGAGCGATCAAGCGCGAAGCGGCCGCGGGCGACGGAGCCGATGGGCTGGTCGATCCCGATTTCTTCGTCACCCGCGAATACGCGCGCAGTGAAATTCTGCCCTGGGACTTTATCGATCATCACATCGAGAAATGGTTCCTCGCGTCCGAGCGCAAGAAGGCGCACAACGAGCGTCAGACCAAAGCGTGCGACGTCACGGCCTGCACCGTATGCGGAGCATGTTGAAAACCACCTTGAAGTGAAAACGTCGAAACCATGGGGCTGAGGGGGAGGGTGGAAGATGAGGTTGCGAGTGCATGGTGGTTGGGCGTGGCCGTGGACGATAGCGCTCGCGGCCGCGGCGGGGTTGTGGCTAGTCGTGCCCACGTCGGCACCGGCTCAGAGCGGCTCAGCGGGCGAATTGGGGCTGCCCTCAACGACGATCGCCCCGGCCGACGAGGGGGCGCCGGAAGAAACGCCGCCACCGCCGCCGCGCGCAGCCGCCCCGCATCATCGCGTCACGTCCCCGCCGGCGAGTCATCGGGCGCCCGCCAGGACCGTCGCCGCTCCCGTCCAGGCCGTGGTGGCTGAGCCGGCGCAGGCCAGGCTGATCTTGAAACAGGACACGGCGATCTACGCGCAGCCGAGCAACCGGAGCGCGCAGATCGAGCACGGCGAGAAAGGCAAGTTCGTCATGGTGACCGGCACGACGCATTACTTCCTGCGGGTCAAGCTCAAGAGCGGACAGGAGGGTTACGTACCGGCGGACGCTGTCGAGGTCACAACGCCAGCCGACAAACTCTTCATGCTGACCCACGACGCACCCGTTCTCAACGCACCCAATCATTGGGGTAAGAAGGTCTCCGAGGTGCATCAGGGGCACGCGGTCCATGTCGTCGGCGTCGCGCTCAGCTACATGAAGATCAGGATGAAAAGCGGACTGGAAGGTTACATTCCGGCATCCGCACTCGAGTAGCCGCATTAGTCGTATCCGGCTCCGCCCGCAACGGATCGCGGAGCGTGCATTGTCCGGTTTGCAATGGCTCGCGATGGTGCTATCGAGGCTCTTAGGAGAGCCTAGCCATGGAACGAGTCAATTTCGGAATCTTCGACCATATCGAGCGCACCTCCAGCGACGGCACGCTCCAGCAGCTCTTTGAGGAGCGACTGCGGCTGGTCGAGGCCTACGAGCAGGCGGGCATCTGGGGCTATCACGTTGCCCAGCATCACGCGACGCCGCTCGGGATGGCGCCGTCGCCCAATCTGTTCCTGGCCGCGGCGGCGCAGCGCACGCGCAATATGCGGCTCGGCACGCTGGTCTACTTGCTGCCATTCTATAGCCCGCTGCGCCTGGTGGAAGAGATCTGCATGCTCGATCACATGACCGGCGGCCGCATCGAAATCGGCGTCGGGCGCGGCGTATCGCCGTTCGAGCACGCGCAGCATCGCATTCCGTTTTACGACGCGCGCGAGATTTTCGAAGACGCGATGGCGGTGATCGTCAAAGGCCTGACCAGCGAGCGCCTGACTCATCACGGCCCGCATTTCCGCTACGATAATGTTCCGATGGAGCTGCGGCCGCTGCAGCAGCCGCATCCGGGCTTCTGGTACGGAGCGCTCTCCACCGACAACGCTATTTATGCGGCGCGCCGCGGCATGAATATCGTGTCGATCGGCGGGCTGGATTCGGTCAAGCGAGTTGTCGCGGCCTACCGCGAGCATCATCATGAAAGCGCTGGCAGCCCGCTGAACGTCAACCCGCATCTGGCGCGGCCGATCGCCGGCGCGATCCGTCACATTTACGTCGCCGACACCGATCGCGAGGCCGAGCGGGTCGCGACCGAGTCTTATCGCGCGTTCTTCGCCAACCTCCAGAAGCTCTGGCGCGACTACAACACCTCGGTGCTCGCCTTTCCGAGCGAATACGAAATCTTCCACGGAGTCGGCGCGAGCATCAGCGGATCGGTCGCCTCGGTGCGCGACCAGGTCGCACGGTTCTGTGAGGAATCGGGCTGCGACTACCTGGTGCTGGCGTTTGCTTGGGGCAACCTGACCGCCTCACAGACGCGCCGCTCATTCGATCTTTTCGCGGGAAAGATCATGCCGGATTTCGCCCGGCGCCCGGCCGCCGCGTAGCCCGGGTCTCACAGGCGCCGCGGCACGATCTTTTTCATGGCGTTGGCGTTGCGCCGTCCCCCTTGACACGATGGTTATGTTGAAGGGCAAGGAGACGATGCGATGACAACCGCTAAGGAAAAAATCCGCTCCGTGACGAATATCGTCAATGCTTCGCGCCAACTCGAGGGCGCGGGCTTCGTCGTGAATCGCCCCTTCCCGAGCCAGGGGATGGCGCTGGTCGATCCGTTCCTGCTGCTCGACGAGATGGGGCCGATGGAACTCGCGCCGGGCGAGGCCAAGGGCGCTCCCGACCATCCGCATCGCGGCTTCGAGACCGTTACCTACATGATCTCGGGCAAGATGGAGCATCGTGACTCGCACGGCAATGCCGGCCGTCTGGGGCCGGGCGACGTGCAATGGATGACGGCCGGCGCCGGCGTGGTGCATTCCGAGATGCCAGCGGAAGACTTCCAGCGTCAGGGCGGCCGGATGCACGGCTTTCAGCTGTGGGTCAATCTGCCGCAGCGCGACAAGATGATCCGTCCGCACTACCAGGAGATTCCCGCGGCTGGAATTCCCGTCGCCACCAGCGCCGACGGTAAGGCGACGGTGCGGGTGATCGCGGGCGAGTCGATGGGCAAACAAGCGGTCATCAACACGCGCACGCCGATCGTCTATCTGCACTTCACGCTCAAGCCCGGTGCGAGCGTCGTGCAGCCGGTGCCCGCCGAGTATAACGCCTTCGCCTACGTCTTCAGCGGCGAGGGCCGTCTGGGTCGCGAAGCGAAGGCCGCGACGGAGCATCAGATGGTGATGTTCGCGGGCGACGGCGAAGCGGTTACGCTAGCCGTGTCCGAGAGCGCAAGCGGGCCGCTCGAAGTGCTGCTGATCGCGGGCGCGCCGTTGCGCGAACCGGTCGCACGCTATGGTCCTTTCGTGATGAATACCAAGGAAGAGATCATCAAGGCGTTCGAGGACTACCGCGAAGGCCGGATGGGCGAGATCGCGCCGGCCTGACGATCGGACTTCTTCCGGGCGTCTTCGGAGCGCGGTTCGTGCGGCGGGCAGTTGCTGCCCGGCGCGAGCCGCGCTCTTGCGTGGCGCGGGTCAGCTATTGCCGCACGTGAGCCATCGCGCCGCGTAAGCCGCCGTGACGTTCGTCTCGAAGGTTCCGTTCACACCATCAGCTCATACAGGACCGCGAACTCGTCCTCGATGGGAAGTTTGCGGAAGTGCGAGAAGCCCGACGCGGTTGCCAGTTCGCGGGCCTTGGGCTCGCCCATCGCTGCGCCGATTCCCGCGCCGCCGTGCGCCAGCGAAGTCGTCATGCAGTACAACGTGCTGACCGAGTAAATCAGCTTGCCCATCGGCTTGACGTTTTCCTCGACCTTGGAAGAGACGTTGATCTCCTGCACCAGGTAGGTACCGCCAGGCGTCAGTGAATTTCTGACCGAACGCATCAGCCCGACCGGATCGACCGAATCATGGACGACGTCGAAGGTCGTGACGAGGTCGAACTTGCCTGCCGGGAGCCGTCCGCCGTTGGCAACCTCGAAGGTCACGCGATCGGCGACGCCGGCCGCGGCTGCGTTGCGCCGCGCGCGCTCGATCGACTCGGCATGAAGATCGAAGCCGAAGATGCGCGAGTTCGGGAACGCCTTGGCCATCAGGATCGCCGCGCGCCCGCCGCCGCATCCGACGTCCGCCGCGACGCCACCGCGCTCCAGGCGCTCGACCACCTGCGGCATCGCCGGAATCCATTTGCGCGCGAGCTTGAACTGGTAGCGCGGCAGCGAATTGCGCTCAGTCGCCTCGAACATCCACGGCGGATAGTCGGCTTGGGTGAGTCCGCCGCCGGTTCGAAACGCTTCGGCCACCTTGGGCGCGACTGACATTGTCGCCTGCACCACCTGGAAATATGAACCTACGAAGTAGGGCGAACCCTCTTCGGCCAGCGCCACCGCGTACTCGGGCGTTAGCAGGTAGGTCTTCGCGGCCGGATCGTATTCGAGGTACTGCGCCGCTACCATCGAGTTCAGCCACTCCTGCAGGTAGCGCTGGTTGAGCTCGGTTTTGGCCGCGAGCTGCTCGACCGTGAGCGGGCCGGCGTCTTTCATCGCCTTGAACAGGCCGAGCCGGTCGCCGATGAAATTCATCGCGCTATGCATCGCGCTTGCGACATCGCCCATGATCTGTAGCGCGACCTGTTTGGCCTTCTCCCTGTCGATCCCGCCCGCTGATGCCATCGTGAGTGTCTCCTCTTGTTTCTCCGCGCCGCGCGATTCCCTGGCGTGAAGGCCGTCCAGCACAATAGCGCATTCCGCCATCTCGGCGTTAGGCGTGCGCGGGCGCAGGAGAGGAGAGAGGAAAAACGCGTTCAGCGCGTCGCGGCCAGCGCTTCGAGCTCCTTCTCTCCCAGTCCGTGCAACAGCAGCGCCTGCGCATGCGCGGCCGAGACGTGCCAATGCGCGGTGAGGTCGCGAACTTCGCCCTCGGAGGGCCTCACGCCCTTGCGGTAGGCAATACCGATCGCTTTGCGCACGCCGAGGTCGCCGGCGACGACGCGCGGCCGCCCGAGCGTGCGCGCCAGGATCCATTCCGCTGTCCACACGCCGATTCCGCGGAGCGCCGCCAGCTCGTCGATAACCGCCGTGTCGGAGAGCGCCACGAGCCGCTCCTGGCTTATCCTGCCGCTGGCGATCGCCTGCGCCACTGCGACGATATATTCAGCCTTGCGATTGGTGAACTGGAGCGCGCGAATCTCGGCGGGCGCGGCGTCGGCCAGGCGCGCGGCGCTCAGGCTGTAGACGACCGCGCCGTCGACGACGTGTCGGTCGCCGAAGCGCTCTGCAAGCCGCCGGCGCGTCTCGGACGCCCATCGCAGATTGACCTGCTGAGCGCTGATACATCGCACCAGCGCTCCCAGCAAGTTGAGCTGCAGCACCGGCCTGAAGCCGCGGTAGCGCGCCTCCAGCCGTGCGAGAAGCGGATCGGCGCGACGCAGTTCGGCAAAGTGGCGTGGCGGCGGCACGAACGTCGCGCGAGCGGCGGCCAGGACTTCATCGGCGTACGCGCTATCGTCAACCGTGACGCGAAGCACAGGACGGCTACCCGATCCCGCAAACGCCGTGGCGACGGCGACTGCGCGCCCGCCGATCTCGAGGGTGCGCACGAATGTCGTGCCGTCCCAGCGATCGAGAAGGTCGTCGCCCGAGCGGCGAAACATCTCGAGCGACGCTGCCGGGTCGAGCGGGCCCGGCAACTCGAGCTCGAATGACGCTTCGCTGCGCGCCCGTCCGCGCGACGCCCGAACTGATTTTTGAGCCACCGCAGTACGCATTCGTAGCCCTTTACGAACGCGGCGCGGGCCCGCGCCGTTTCATCATCGCGTTGGCCTCCGGGTAGCTGATCGCACCGGCCGCGAACGTATAGGTCCCGGCGCCCAGCAACTCCTGCGCGATATTGCGGGCCAGCGCAAAGGCCGCGAGTCCGGGCCATGAACCGACGCTGACGCGCGCGACGCCGAGGCGTTCCAGTTCGCTGACCGGCGGCGATGTCGGGCCGGCGAGGATATTTATCGGCCCGTTGATTTGCTTCGCTAGCGCGCCGATGGTATCCGGATCGCGCACGCCCGGAACGAACAGGCAATCAGCGCCGGCCTCGCGGTAGCTGTTGGCGCGGCGCACTGCATGGGCAAGGCGTTCCTCCTTGGGGCCAAGCCCGAGCAGGAAGACGTCGGTGCGTGCGTTGATTACGATCGGAACGCCGGCCTTCGCCGCGGCCTCGCGCGCCGCCTTGATGCGTTCGAGCGCTTGGGTGGCCTCGTAGAGCTCGCCGCGGCGCTCCAGCACGCCGTCCTCGAGGTTGATTCCCACCGCGCCCGCCTCGATCACCATCCGGACCGTCTCGGCGACTTCAGCCGGCGTGCGCCCGAAGCCGGACTCGATATCGGCGGTGACCGGAGCGTCGACGGCGCGCGTGATCCTGGCGATCGCGGCGATGAATTCGGCGCGGGGAGCGGACTCGCCGTCGGCGTAGCCGATCGAGTGCGACAGCGTGGCGCTGCTGGTCGCGATCGCGCGGCCGCCGGCCTCTTCAACCGCGCGGGCGCTCATGGCGTCCCACACGTTGGCGAGCACCAGGATGCGCGAGCGGTCGTGCAGTTGGCGAAAAGCCTCGGCCTTCTGTCGCTGGATGTTCAGATCCATGATGCGTCCCCTCGTTTAATCCTGCTTGGTCCTTAGCTCAGAGCCGGCTTGATGGAAAGCTCCGGATCTGAAGTGCGTTGGAGCACCGGTCCAGACGTCAGCGGAAATCGTGGGAAGGGGGCAGAGCGGCGGCCAGGCGCAACGCCTTGAACCGTCGCGCGCGGATCGCGACCACGCCGTCCTGCTTTTGCAACACGCCCTCGACCATCAGGATCGCCGCATTGTGCAGCAGTGCGCGATTGGCCTGAAACAGATCGGGAATGACTATCGCATTGGATATTCCGGTTTCGTCTTCCAGCGTGAGAAAGAAAAATCCCTTGGCCGTGCCGGGACGCTGACGCACGATCACGACGCCCGCAGTTTTCACCAACGCGCCGTGCGAGGCTTGTGCAAGCTTGGCGGCCGCGAGCACGCCGTCTGAGCGCAACTTCTCGCGCATATGCGCCATCAGATGAGGCCCGATAGTCAATCCGGTGGCCGCGTAGTCGGCGCGGGTTTCTGACATCGCGTCCATCCCGGGCAACGGCACCACGCCCGCCGCCGGCTCGACGCCGGCAAAAAGTCCGCGCGGATCGCGCTCGACCGCCGCCGCCTGCCATAGCGCTGCCCGCCGACTCATCCCGAACGCCGCAAAGGCTCCGGCGTAGGCCAGCGCGTCGAGCTCGCGGCGGTTGGGCGCCGCGCGCGCGGTGAAGTCGGCGATCGAAGCGAATGGACGGACGTTGCGCTCGCGTTCGATTCGCGCGCCGGTTTCAGCGCGCAGCCCTGCAACGTACTTGAGACCGAGGCGCAGAGCGAGGGCGCCCTCACGCGCTTCTCTCGAAGAGGGCGAGGGCCTTGAAAGCGTGCAGCGCCAGTCCGAGCGGTTCACATCGATCGGCGCCATCACCACGCCGTGGCGCTCGGCATCCTTGACCAGGGTCGAAGGGTGATAGAAACCGAGCGGGTAACAGTTGAGCATCGCGGCAAAAAACGCCGCCGGATGATGGCACTTGAGCCAGGCCGAGGCGTAAGCAATGAGTGCGAAGCTCGCCGCATGCGACTCGGGAAAGCCATAGAGTGCGAATGAGGTAATCGATTGCACGATACGGTCGGCGGTCGCGCCCGTGATCCCGTTGCGCGCCATCCCCTCGCGCATCCGCCGCTCGATCTTCTCCATCCGCGCCGCCGAGCGCTTGAATCCCATCGCGCGCCGCAACTCCTCGGCCTCGCCCCCGCTGAAGCCCGCCACCGCCATCGCCATCCGCAACAACTGCTCCTGGAACAGCGGCACGCCGAGCGTGCGGCGCAGAATCGGTTCGAGCGCAGGATGGTCATAAGTCACCCGCGCGCGGCCGGCGCGCCTGTCGAGATAGGGATGGACCATTTTCCCGACGATTGGCCCGGGCCGGATGATCGCGACCTCGACCACCAGGTCGTAGAACGTGCGCGGCTGCATCCGCGGCAGCGTTGCCATCTGCGCGCGGCTCTCGACCTGGAAGACCCCGACGGTGTCGGCCCGCGAGAGCATCGCATACACTTCGGGATCGTCGGCCGGCAGATGGGCGAGGTCGACTTCGATGCCTTCGCTCTCGCGCACCAGCGGGATCGCTTCCTCCAGCACTGCCATCATTCCGAGCCCCAGCAGATCGATCTTGATGATTCCGAGGTCGGCGCAATCCTCCTTGTCCCACTGGATTACGACTCGGCCCGGCATCGAGGCCGGCTCCAGCGGCACGACTTCATCGAGTGGCCCCGCGCCGATTACCATCCCGCCGCTATGCTGGCCGAGATGGCGCGGCAGATCCTGGATCTGGCGCACCAGCGTAACCATCCGGGCAAGGCGCGGTGTTTCAACGTCGACACCGCCGCGCTTAAGTAGCGCCGCCAGTTCGTCGTTGCCGTCGCGGAATTCGTAGACGTAGTTGAGCCGTGCGAGGCGGTCGATATGTTCGGCGGTGAAGCCCATTACCTTGCCGATCTCGCGCACGGCGCTCCGCGTGCGGTAAGTGATCACGTTGGCGGTCATCGCGGCGCCGCGCTCTCCATAGCGGCGATAGACGTACTGGATGACCTTCTCGCGCTGTTCGCCGCTCGGCAGATCGATATCGATGTCCGGCCATTCGCCGCGCTCCTCGGAGAGAAAGCGCTCGAACAGAAGTTCCATCCTGACCGCGTCCACCGCCGTGATTCCGAGCGCGTAGCAGACCGCGCTATTGGCTGCCGAGCCGCGCCCCTGCGCCATGATCGCGTTCTCGCGGCAGAACTGCACGATGTCCCAGACGATGAGGAAATAGCCGGCAAGCCCAAGCCGCGCGATTACTTCGAGCTCGTGTGCGAGCTGGCCGAGCACCCGCGCGCCGGGCGCCGCGCCCCATCGCTCGCGCGTCCCGGCTTCGACCAGCAGCCGCAAGTAGCTGTCGGGCGTCTCGCCGGGCGGCAGCGGATAGCTCGGAAAGCGGTAACCGAGGTCGCAAAGTTTGAAGGCGCAGCGCTCGGCGATCGCGCCGGTGGCGGCGACCGCGCCGGGAAGATCGCGAAACAGCGCGGCCATCTCGGTGGGTGGCTTGAGACGGCGTTCGGCGTTGGCCCATAACGCCCGCCCCGCCTCCTCCAGCGTGAGGCCGAGCCGAATGCAGGTGAGCGCATCGAGCAGCGCGCGGTCGGCGCCGGTATGGCATACGTCGTTGGTCGCGACGAGCGGAACGCCGGAGGCCGCGGCGAGCGCGGCGAGCCGCCGATTGAGCCGCTCCTCGGCGGGGTCGAGATGACGGCCGAGGTCGATATAAAAATTGCCCCGGCCGAAGATTGCGCCGAGCCGATCGCACAGCGCGTGCGGATCGTCGCCGCGAGTGAGCGCGAGCGCAAGCGGACTGCGCGCGCCGCCGGCCAGACAGATCAATCCCGCGCCGTAGCGCTCGAGATCGTCCAGCGTGATACGGCTCTCTCCCTTGGCGGGATACTGCGGCACGCGCCCTTGCTCGATTTTGGCCGGATTGAGCGGCCGCATCTTCGAAGCCGTGATCATCCGGCAGAGATTGCCGTAGCGTTCGCGGTCGGGCACCAGCACGTAGAGGCGCTGATCGCAGGGCGCGCGGCTGGACGGCGTATTTGTCGAAGACGGGTCGGAAGACAAATAGGAAGATAGATCGAGCGTCAGTTCCGCGCCGACGATCGCGCGTATGCCGGCGCGCTCGGCGCCATGATAAAAACGCGGCGCGCCGTACAATCCGTCGCGGTCGCCCATCGCGATCGCCGGATAGCCGAGTTCCGCGGCGCGCTCGACCAGGTCCTCGGGCAGGGCCGAGCCTTCGAGAAAACTGAACGCGCTGCGCGCGCGCAACTCTATATATTTTACCGACACTCCCGGCGCGCCTCCGATGTCGGCGCTGATGCTATTGCCGGCCGCAGGACCGTTGACTCGCGCGACACTTTGTTCACCAACACTTCCCGCCGCCACGTTTACGGCTAGTCGTAAATCCCATCGACGTACCATTCGCCCGAGCGCAGGTCGCATAGCAGCCGGTACACGCCGCCATCCTCCAGCGCGGCGTCGTAGTAATCGCGCGCCGCGCCGGGCGCTTTCTGCTGATCGTCGCCGTCGCCGTTGTCGGTATGATTCTCCGCCGCCGCGATCCGCCATGGCCCGGCGCACGAGACCACGCGCCCGCCGAAGTCCGCGCCGCGCACGAACTCCAGCGCGCCGCCGCGCGTGCATAGCACTTCGACCTGATGCGGCGGCCGAACCGCCCGCACCGCCAGTTGCGTGACGGTGGCGTCGGCGGCGACCGGGCTTTTCGCGGCGCCGCGATTCGCCGCTACCGCCGCGCCGTTTTGCGCTCGCGCCGGCGCGACCGTCGGACGCGGTGCGAACGGGCCCAACTCGACCGCGCCCGGCAGATGAGAGTCGCGCGGCATCAGCGTGCCCACTTTTCCCGGACCGCATAGCGCGGCCAGTCGCGCGAGCGTGACGTGGAGGCGCTCGGGCGCAGGGCAGGGCGGCGCGAATAGGTCGGCCTGCGCGGCGCGCGGCGCGCGCGGCTCGACCGTGATACGGATGGCTTCCACCGCCGCGGCCGGTGGCGCGGCTTCGAGGTTGAGCCCGATGAGCGCGAGCAGCGTGCGCGCTTCGTTGGTCGGCGCGGGCAGCGCGATGCGCCGGAGGTCGCGGCGGCGCCCGTCGAGATCCAGCGCGAGTGCAATTTCGCCCGCCGCCATCCCGCGCAGCTTGAGCCGTTCGACCACCTGCTCGAGCATCGTGCGCATCACGAAGCCCATCGCCTCGAGGCTATCCACGCCCCATTCGAGTTCGACCGTCTCGGTGAAATTTTCCGCGGCCGGGCGCGCAATCAACGGCGTGCGGCACTCGCCGCGCGCGATTCGTATCAGCTCGACCGCGCGTGCGCCGAGCCGGCTGCCGACCGCGCGAATATCCAGCCGCGCCAGCTCACCCAGGCGCCGGATTCCCCATCGCGCGAGCGTCTGCTCCAGTTCCGCGCGGTCGCGTCCGCCGCTCGCGCCGCCGTCAAGTTTAAGCAGGTCGAGCGGCAGCCAGTTGAGGAATTCCTCTTCGCGGCCCGCGGCGATCGTCCGCGCCCCGCCGCATCGCGCCGCCAGCAATGCGACCTCCTTGCTCGAGGCGACGCCGACCGCCGCGTCCATTCCGAGCCGCGCCACGCGTCCCAGCGCTTCCTGCGCCAGCGCAGGTTCGCTCGCGTCCTCGCGCGGCGAATTGGAGCGCGAGGGCTGTTGATAGAGCCGTTGATGGAGCCGCTCGAGGCCGCCGAGGTCGAGATAGACTTCGCCGCCGGCGCCGGCCTCGACCAACGGCGAGAATGAGAAGGCGACGTCGACCAGCGCTTCGGCGGCGGACGCTTCCGCCGCCGCCGAGCGGTTCATCACGGCCAGTCCCGCGGCGGCGGCGCGCGCTCGCGCCACCGTCATCCCGATGTGCACACCCATCGCCCGCGCGCGCGCCGACGCGAAGCGGCATTCCATGTTGGAGGCGCCGGCCGCGTCGCGCCGCCCGGCCGATTCGATCAGCACCAGAGGGCGGTCGCGCAGCTCGGGGCTCTGGCGTATGGCCGCGGCGAGCGGAAAATCCGCGACCAGGATGCATGCGATGCGGAAGGATTCCATGGCGCTCTAGGAGGACGCCGCAATCGGCATCGCGGGAGAAGTTGACGCCTGAGAAGGCGGTGCAGAAAAAGCCGGCGCAGGAAAAGCCGGTGCGGGAAATTTCGACGTGGGAAATTTCGTATCGACGAGCGCGCGCCATACCGCCGCCTGGCCCGAACCGCCCAGCTTGTTGCGCGCCACATACGCCTCAACCCGCATCCCGTCGAACAGCGCTGGAGCGTCGGGCGCCGTGCGGCTGAAGAAGGGCCTCACGCGGCCGAGCACCAGACTGAGCGCGGCGAAGGTCCCGCAGGTGCGGCGTTCGGCCAGGACGATCACGGCGGCGCCGCTGCGCTCGGCCGCGCGCGCTAGTCTGAGCGCGGTGCTCAACGTGAGCGTCCGCGCGCGACCGCCAATCGCGAAGCTGAAATCGATCACGACCAGGCCGAAACCGCCTGCGCCTAAAACCATCTCGGCCGCCTTCACCGACGCGTTCGATCGCGCGGGCGCGAATTGAGCGGCCGGCGACTCGGCCGAATCGCGTGCGCGCGCCGCCGTATCGGCGCCGACCCACAGAATCCGCGAAAGGTCCGCGCCCGCCGCGGCGATGCTGCGCGGGTCGAAGGCCCCGGATGAATCGATCCATGCCGCGACCTCGCCGCGCCGAGTGGCGACAGCGGCGAAAGAGGCGGCGAGCGAGGTTCGTCCACATCCGGACCGTCCGACGATTTCGCTCACCCGGCCGCGGACGATGCCGCCCTCCAGGATGGTATCGAGCGTGGCAATCCCTGAGCTCAGGCGACGGCGGTCCTTGCGGGTAAGCTCGCGGCCGCGAAAAACTCCTGAAAATTCAGCTACTTGCCGATCGGTAAGAGTGCGCAGAGGTGCGACAGCGGGAGTTCGCGCGGTCTCGATCAGGGCGGCGATGGGCGAAGCTGCCATGATCGGATTTTCGCTTTTTATTCGTGTTTGTCAACCGGAAAGCGAATCGCGTTGAAGCGGCGAGCGAGCGCGCCATTCATCCAGGCGGAAGGCTCGTTCAAGAGACGGCAAACGAATCGCTGATACGAGCCGTGGCTTTTTCATCGACGTGCTGCATTGACTTACAGTCTTTTGACAGCATTGGTCTGCAATTTGCCGCAAGTGACTGTCGTAAGCAGGAACATGTCAAATATAGCGGTGCTATACTTTCTCATCGTGGATGCATAGATTTAGAGAAGTCACCCACGGAACATCTTCTCCAAATGCGCCTGCCGGCTGACGATGGAGTCGTCGAGGGTTCTCTAAAAAAACCGGCTGTTAGGGCAAGCGCCCGAGTGCATTTCAGCGACCGCCCGCGTGCGCAGGGTGTGTGTGGCTGCGGAGGCAAAGGAATTTTCGATGGCCGGATCGCCAGCATTACGAGAAAAGATGTATCGCGCGTATCTCGAATTTTTCGAGGTTGCCGAGACCAAGCGGCGCTGGAATATGTTCAATGACGTGCCGTGGGACGCGTTGGACAGTTCCGATGGCGGAGAGCAGAAAGCGGCTTGCATCGAAACTTTCTGTGCCGAGGAACTATATCTGCCCGATTATAGCGCCGGTGGCGTCGAACTGACGCGCTCGATGTTCGGCGCGGCGTGGTTCCAGGCCTGCTGGAGCTACGAGGAATCCAAGCACGGACTGGTGTTCCGTGAGTACCTGACGCGTTCGGGGCTGCGCTCGGAAGTAGAGTTCGCGGCCTTCGAGGATCGGGTCTTCTCCAAGGTCTGGCGGCTGCCGTTTCAAACCCGTCGCCAGATGGCCTGTTACGGCGCGCTCCAGGAAGCCGCGACCTACCTCGCCTACAAGGCGCAGAAGGACAAGGCGGTGGGCGCGGGCGACAAGGTGCTCGAGGCGATCTTCTTTTTCCTGAGCCGCGACGAGGCTGCGCACGCCGGCTTTTACCGCACGGTTGTCGAGCTCGAGCTGGACGAGGACCGCAGTGGCACGCTTACCGATTTGGCTTTCGTGATGGCAAATTTCAAAATGCCGGGCGACGGCCTGATTCCTGACTACCAGGAGCGGCTGCGCATCACCGGGGCGGGGATCAGCGCGCGCACGTTTCTGGAGCGCGGATTGCTCCCGACGCTGCGCACGCTCGGCACCAGCCGCGCGGAACTAAAAGCTGCGATGGCCCGGTTGACCGCCTCGGGGGCCGCGGCCCACTCCGCTTCCGTGTCCGTAAAATAACGTCCGTAAAATAACTTCCACCGGGCAGCGACACCGATGCGGCGCGTGCCGCGCCGATTACAATTCGAAGTCGGCTTCCTCGAGGATGCGTGCGGCGCGGTACAGGAAGCGATTGCCGAGCACGCCGTCGATTACTCGATGGTCGTACGAAAGCGCCAGATACATCATCGTGCGAATCGCGATCGTGTCCTCGCCGTCGGCCTCGACCACGACCGGGCGCTTCTTGATCTCGCCCATCCGCAAAATCCCGACCTGCGGCTGGTTGATGATTGCAAAGCCGAACAGATTGCCCTCGCGCCCCGGATTGGTGAGTGTGAAGCTGCCGCCCGCGAGATCGTCGGCGGTGATTTTTTTCTCAGCGATCTTGCGCCGCAAGCGCTCGATCTCTCGTGCCAATCCCACCACTGACATCCCTTCGGCCGCTTTCAGCACCGGCACCAACAGCCCCTCTTCGGTGTCCATCGCGATGCCGAGGTTTACCTGGTGGCGCACGATCAGCGAGTCACCCACCACGGAGGAGTTCATCCGCGGAAACTCCTTGAGCGCGCGCACGGTCGCGGCCGCCGCCAGCGGCAACAGGGTCAGCGCGAAGCCCTCCTGTGCAGCAAAGGCGTCCTTGTGTTTATTGCGCAGGCGCATCACGCGCGTCAGATCGACTTCGGCTAGCGTGCCGACGTGCGGCGAGTGGGTCTTTGAGTAGACCATGTGCTCGGCGATGAGCTTGCGCCGCCGGGTGAACGACTCGATCACGTCGCCTTCGCGCGGCTCATAGACGGGCGGCCGATAGCCCGGGCCGCCGGGGACTCCGACTGGCGCGCTTGGCCGCGGGGCGGCCGGCGCCGCATCCGAACGCGCGACGGCCTGCGCCGATGGTTGAGCTGCCGCGTCCTGCGCGTTGGCGCCGTTCGCCGCACTGCCTGACGCCGCGGGCGGCTGCACCTGTCCCGCAGCCAACGCGTCGAGATATGCGAGGACGTCGCGCTTGCTGACGCGTCCGCCCATCCCAGTACTGGGCACGCGGGTCAGGTCGATTCCGTGCTCGTCCGCGATCCGCATCACGACCGGCGAGTAGCGCCGATGCACGCCCGCGCTGGCGACTGCAGAATCACCAGCGCCGGCGGGCGCGGGCGCGCTCCGCGGCGCGGCGGCTGCGGACGGCGCGTTTGCGCCGCGCGCCGCCGCAGGAGCCTGCGCTGCACTCTGAGCCGCGGCCGCTTGCGGCCGTGGCTCAGAGCGCACGGCGCGAAGCGTCGGCGGGGCCTGCTGCGGGCGCGCCGCCGCAGGCGGCGCGCCCGCAGCAGCAGCGGCCTTGCCAGGCGCCGCGGGCGGGGGGCGGGCGCAGCCTTCGGCTGCGTTCGCACTCCCGCCGGAGCGCCGGCGGCTTGTGCGCCGGACGCTTCGATCAGCGCGAGCGGCGCGCCGATCGGCAAGGTCTCGCCCTCGGCGGCGATGAGCTTCGCGATCACGCCGGTCCCAGGCGAGGGAATTTCGGTATCGACCTTGTCGGTCGAAATTTCGCACAGCGGCTGGTCCTCCTGGACGCGGTCGCCCTCCTTGACCAGCCACTTGGTCACGGTGCCTTCGACCACGCTCTCGCCCATCTGCGGCATCATTACTTCGATCGACATGCCGGCCCTCTGCGCCCCTAGTAAGCCGCGAGCTCGCGGATCGCGTCGACGATCTTGTTAGTGTTGGGGAGGATGTATTCCTCCAGCGGTGGACTGAATGCGACGTGCGTATCGAGTGCGGCGACGCGGCGGATCGGCCCGTCGAGATAGTCGAACGCATACTCGGCGATAATCGCCGCGACCTCGCCGCCGATACCGCCGGTCAGCCGGTCCTCGTGCGCGATCAGCACCTTGCCGGTCTTGCGCGCGGTTGCGAGGATCGCCTCGCGGTCAAGCGGCAACAGCGTGCGCAGATCGAGCACCTCGACCTTGAGCCCGTCTTCCTTTTCAACGATGCGCGCCGCGTCGAGCGACTGATGCATCGTGCCGCCGTAAGTGATGATCGAAAGGTCGCGGCCTTCCAGCCTGAGTTCGGCCGGACCGATCGGCACCGTGAAGTCGCCCTCGGGCAGGTCTTCCTTGACGCTGCGGTACAGGCGCTTGTGCTCGAAGTAGATGACCGGGTTGTCGTCGCGCACGGCGCTTTTCAACAGGCCCTTGGCGTCATAAGGCGTCGCCGGCGCGACGACCTTGAGGCCAGGGACGCGGGTGAACCACGCCTCGGGGTTTTGCGAATGGAAGAGCGCGCCGTGCACGCCTGCGCCCGAGGGCGCGCGCAGCACCAGCGGGCACGAGGCACGTCCGCCGTGGCGGTAGCGCAGCGTCGCCGCGGTATTGACGATCTGGTCGAAGGCGCAGGAAATGAAATCGCCGAACTGCATCTCCAGCACCGGGCGCATCCCGAGCATCGCCGCGCCGACGCCGGCGCCGACGATCAGCGCCTCGGAAATCGGCGTGTCGATTACGCGGTCCTCGCCGAAGGCATCGAGCAGCCCTTCGGTGACCTTGAAGGCGCCGCCCAGTTCGCCGACGTCCTCGCCCATCACGAAGACGTTGTCGTCGCGGCGCATCTCTTCGTGCAGCGCCTGGTTAATCGCTTTCAGGTAGGTGACTTCCATCGTGCTCCAGCAGTTGAGGTTCGGGCTCGGTATCGTTTGCGCGCGGCGGGTCAGGAGCCGCGGTGGTTGCCACTGCCGCCGCCAGTCGTGGACGGGGTGTTCGTGGAAGAGGGAGAGGGTGCGTAGAGATCCTCGAGCGCCTCTTCGGGCTTGGGCATCGGGCTCTGCTCGGCGAAATCGACCGCGGCCTGGACCACCGAGCGCACGCGCTCGTCCACTTCTTCGCGGATGCGCTTGAGGTCGTGGCCCTTTTTCTCCAGATAGAATTCGTATTGCGGAATCGGGTCGCGGCTCTCCCATTCCACCAACTCTTCCTTGTCGCGGTAGAGCGCGGGGTCGTGCTCGCTATGACCGCGATAGCGGTAGGTCTTGCATTCGATAAGCGCCGGTCCGCCGCCTTCGCGCGTGCGGTTCATCACGCGCTCGCTCAACTCGACCACGGCGAGCAAGTCGTTACCCGAGACCACGTGACCCTTGAAGCCGTAGGCCGCGGCGCGCGAGGCCACGTCGTCGATCGGCATCTGCTTCTCGAGCGGTGTGGAGTAGGCGAAGCGGTTGTTTTCGCAGACGAAGACCACCGGCAGCTTGTGCACGCCGGCAAAGTTCATCGCCTCGTGGACGTCGCCGCGCGAGGACGCGCCTTCGCCAAAGAACGCCACTGCGACATGCTTTTCCTTCTTGATGTGGTACTTGAGAGCCGCGCCAACCGCGACCGGGAGCGAGGAGCCGAGCATCGAGGTCGAGCCGAAGACGGCGTGTTCGAGGTCGCCGCCGTGAAGAAACGAATCCTTGCCGCGCGAGAGCCCGGTCTCCTTGCCCATCAGCTGGGCCATCAGGCGTCCCGGGTCGACGCCGCGCATCAGGAAGACGCCGAGGTCGCGATGGAGCGGCGCGACCAGATCGCCGTCCTGCAATGGGGCGCAGATGCCGGTGACGATCGCCTCCTGACCGGCGCCCGAGTAGACGCCGCCGAGAATCTTGTTCTGCCGATGAAGGCGTGAGACACGATCCTCGAAGCCGCGGATGAGCTTCACCCAATAGTAAAGTTGCAGTTCATATTCGACGCGGGCCGCGCCATTGGTAGCGGGCGCGCTCGCGGTTTCGACCTCAGCCATCGTGCACCTCATCCGTCGGCGTCAAACTCTAGCATTATCGCAGCCTTAGGTATTCCGCAAAAGTGCCCTGTGCGCACGCGACCCGACTCCGCGCCGCCGACCGTAACTTTCGCGCCCCAGGGCACGGTAAAAAACGTGCGCCAGGCGGTGGCGCGGTTCTCGCAGCCGATGGTGCCGATGGGCGATCCGCGCGTCACACAGTCGCCCTTCCAGGTCGATTGTCCGCAGGGAACGGCGCAGTGGCACGGGACGCCGCGATGGATAGACAGCCGGCAGTGGTCGTACGACTTCGACCAGGACCTGCCGGCGGGCGTGCGATGCACTTTCACGCTCGCGCCTGGCCTCAAGACGCTCAAAGGTGCGGCCTTGGAGAGCCATCCACCTTTCATTTTCGGCACCGGCGGCCCGGCGGTGATTGAAACGCGGCCGTGGATGGGCGATTCGGGAATCGACGAGCATCAGGCGTTCGTGCTGGTGCTCGACGCCGAGCCGGTCGAGCGGACGGTCCTGGACCATGCCGAGTTCGCGGTCAAGGGGATGCCGCAGCGGGTCGGCGCGACGATCATGAGCGGCGCGGACCGCGACCTGCTGCTCAAGCGTTTCAGCGATTTCATCAACCATCGCCCGGCGATCATTTTGCACGCCAGGCAGGAGTTTCCGGACAACGCGGACATAAAGCTTATCTGGGGTAAGGGAATCGCGACCGTCAGCGGAATCGCAACCGCGCAGGATCAGGAAATAAACTTCAAGGTGCGCCCTGCCTTTGAAGCGATCTTCAGATGCGAACGCGAGAACCCGTCGGCCGCGTGTATCCCGGTGACGCCGATGCGGCTTTCGTTTTCGGCGCCGATATCGGCGGATAACGTAAAGCGCGTCACGATCGTCGGCTCCGACGGAATCCGGCGTCCCGCGCAACTACCCGACAGCGCTGACCTGTCGGACATCCGCAACCTCGTTTTTCCCGGTCCCTTCAACGAATCCGTGCAATACACGATCGAGATTCCATCCGGCCTCACCGATGACACCGGCCGCCCGCTTGCCAACGCCTCGCACTTTCCGCTCGCGGTGAAAACCGACGAGTTTCCGCCGCTCGCGAAATTCTCGGCGCGCTTCGGAATTATCGAGGAAGCGGACCCGACGCTGCCGGTGACTATGCGCAACCTGGAGCCGCTGATCCGCGGCGCACGCCTGCAGGCCAGTGGTATGCCCTCGCCGACCGGCGCGCCGCTACGCGATTTTCTCAGCCGAATCGACGCGCGGGTCTTCGGACTTTCGACGCCGGATGCACCGGCTGTGATTTCGTGGCTGAGAAGAGTCGCGAGCGCCCAGCGCTCGCGATCGGTCTTTGCGGACGATAAGAGCGGCGGCGCGTCGAAATCCTTCACGATGCCGAAGCCCCACGGCGCCAAGGCGTTCGAGGTCGTCGGAATCCCGCTCGGCAAGCCCGGATTGTATATCGTGGAACTCAAGAGCGTGCATCTGGGCAGCGTGCTGCTGGGCAGGAACGCACCGATGTACGTGCCGACGGCGGCGCTGGTCACCAACCTTTCGGTCCATTTCAAGCAGGGCGCCGCGAATTCGCTGGTCTGGGTGACCACGCTCGAAGACGCGCGTCCGGTGGCAGGAGCGGCAGTGACGATCGCCGATTGCCACGGTAATCGGCTGTGGGCTGGCACCACAGATCGCCAGGGGCTCGCGCTGGCGCCGAAGATCGACGCCGTGAGCAATCCGGTGAAATGCGAAGACCTGACGCCAAGCAAGTACGACTTCTACACCACGCAGACCCAGGCGCTGCAGGAGCTCGCGTCAGGAGTGCTGGTGACGGCGCGGCTCGGCAACGACTTCAGCTTCGTGCATTCGAGTTGGCGCTACGGAATCGAATCGTGGCGGTTTCATCTGCCGCAGGCATGGAATCCGAGCGACCTTGCGGCGCATACCGTGCTCGACCGGCCGCTCTTGCGCGCGGGCGAAACGGTCCACATGAAACATTTTCTGCGGGCCAAGACCGTCGGCGGGTTTGCGATGGTGGCGGCGGCCGAGCGTCCGACGAAAATGACGATCCGCGGCGTCGGCGGCGACCAGCACTATGACTTCCCGCTCAAATGGAGCGCGGCGGGCACCGCCGAGACCGATTGGCAGATCCCCAAGAGCGCGCGGCTTGGACAGTACTCGGTCACGATGGCGCTCAAGGTCGGTCCGCAGACCTATCCCAACGAGATCGAGACGGCAAACTTCCGGGTCGAGGAATTCCGCATTCCGCTGATGAAGGCGGTGATTCGGATGCCGTCGGCGGTCCAGGTCGGGGTCACCAGCATTCCGATCGATCTGAGCGCGCAATATCTTTCGGGTGGCGCGGCGAGCGGATTGGCGGTCACGCTGCGGAGCCAGGTTCAGCCCGACGCGTACGTTTTCTTTCCCGACTTCGAGGATTTCGCCTTCGCCAACGGCGAGGTCAAGGAAGGAACCGTCACCAGCGAGTCGGAGTACCAGGGCTTTGAGATCACGAAGCCGCCGGGAATCCATCAGCGCAAGGACCTGACGCTCGACGCGGCGGGCGGCGTGCGCACCGACATAACCGACATCGCGCGATCGGCCACGCCGACCAGCGTGAGCGCGGAGATGGAATACCGCGACCCCAACGGCGAGACGCAGACGGTATCCAACTCGATCACGATTTGGCCCGCGAAATGGTTGGTCGGAATCCGCGCCGACGACTGGGTGTCTTCGCCGGGCCACGTGCGATTCCGCGTCGCGGTGGTCAAGGAGGGCGGCAAAGCGGTCGCCGGCGCGCCGGTGCGGGTAGCAATTTTCACTCGCAAGACGTTCTCGTACCGCAAGCGCCTGGTCGGCGGATTTTACGCCTACGACAACACGATCGAGACGCGCCGTGCGGGTGAATTGTGCTCCGGCGTGACCGACGCGCGCGGTCTGCTGCTGTGCGACGCGAAGACCTCGCTCACCGGATCGGTGCAGGTGCAGGCGTCCGTGCGTGACGATGCCGGCAACTCTAGCGCGGCGTATACCGAAGTATTCATCCCCGGCGCGGAACGCCTGTGGTTCGAGGGCCACGACGAAGATCGGATCGACCTGCTGCCCGAGCATCCGCAATACCAGCCGGGCGACCGTGCGCGCTTCCAGGTGCGGATGCCTTTCGCCGAAGCGACCGCGCTCGTGGCGGTGGAACGCGAAGGAATTATCGCGGCCTCCGTGGTTCATCTCTCGGGCCACAACCCAGTCATCACGCTGCCCGTGCGCGACTACGCGCCCAACGTGTTCGTGTCCGTGCTGGCGATTCGCGGGCGGGTCGGATCGCCCGCGGCGACCGGGATGCTCGACCTCGCCAAGCCGGCCTTCAGGTTGGGGATCGCGGAGATTCGCGTCGGATGGCGCGCCAATCGGCTCAACGTAACCGTCATGCCCCAGCGCCGCGTCTATCGCGTGCGCGAGAAGGCGAAAATCACGATCGCGGTCAGGACCGCGAGCGGCGCACCGCCACCCAGGGGCAGCGAAGTCGCGATCGCCGCAGTGGACCAGGGACTGCTGGAACTCGCCAACAACGATAGCTGGAAGCTGCTCGACGCGATGATGGGGCGGCGGCCCTACCAGGTGGACACTTCGACTGCGCAGATGGAGGTCGTCGGCAAACGGCACTACGGGCTGAAGGCGCTGCCGCCGGGCGGCGGCGGCGGTCGGCGTATCACGCGCGAGCTGTTCGACACGCTGCTGTTGTGGAAAGCGACGGTGGCGCTGGATGCGGCGGGCAACGCGTCGGTCGAAGTGCCGCTCAATGATTCGTTGACCAGCTTCCGTATCGTCGCGATCGCGAGCGGCGGAATCAACATGTTCGGCACCGGCGACACGCTGATCCAGTCAACGCAGGATCTGATGATCCTGCCCGGCGTCTCGCCGATCATCCGCGCCAGCGACACGTTCGACGCGGAATTCACCGTGCGCAATGCTTCCGACCAGCCTTTCACCGCGAACGTGAACGCGAAAATCGAAGGCGTCAACTCGCAGCCCGCACCGCAGGTGCTCGAACTCGCCCCGGGCGAGGGAAAATCGATCTATTGGAAAGTGGCAGTGCCGATGGGCGTCAGCGAGCTGCGCTATAGCGTCGACGCGGCGTCGATCGCCGGCGGACCATCGGATCATCTGAAGATAACGCAGCGCGTGCTGCCGGTGGTGCCGGTCAGGACCTACCAGGCGACCCTGCTGCGATGGGAAAAGCCGATTGCCGAGCCAGTCGCGCTGCCCGCCGACGCGCTCGCGGGCCAGGGCGACGTGCAGGTCTCGCTCAGTCCGTCGCTCAGCGCGGGGCTCGACGGCGTGCGCGAATGGATGCGTGCGTATCCGTATACGTGCATGGAGCAGCGCGTGTCGCGCGCGGTCGCCCTCGGTGACCCGGTGTTGTGGAACAGCATCGCCACGGACCTGCCGCAATACCTCGACGGCGACGGCCTGCTGAAGTTTTTTCCCGAAATGCGCGAGGGCAGCGACATCCTGACCTCGTACGTTTTTTCGATCGCGCATGAGGCCGGGCTGACGATTCCGCCGCAGTCCGAAGAGGCGATGGTGCGCGGGTTGCGCGGCTTCATCGCGGGCACCGTGGTGCGCTACGGCGCGGTACCGGGCGCCGACCTGCCGCTTCGGAAAATCGCGGCGATCGAGGCGCTCTCGAGCGCCGGGAAGGCCAACGCCGCGATGCTCGGCAGCATCATCGTCGAGCCCAACCTGTGGCCCGACGCGACGGTTGTCGAATGGTGGAACATCCTGCTGCGCATGCACGACGTTCCCGACCGCGCGCGCCGGCTTGCGGAGGCCGAGCAGATCGTGCGCTCGCGGCTCAATTGGCAGGGCACCGGCGCGCATCTGTCGGGCGGCCACTGCTGGTGCCTGATGACCGACACGGAGAGCAACATGCTGCGACTCGACCTGCTGCTGGTCGACAACAAGTTGTGGCATGACGAAGTGCCGCGCGTGATGCAGGGCGCGGTGCGGCTGCAGTCGCGAGGCGCGTGGACGACGACGCTCGCCAATGCGTGGGGCACGCTCGCGGTGGAGAAATTCGCGCGCGCGTTCGAATCGGTGCCGGTCAAGGGAACGACCACGGCGTCGCTCGCGGCGGCTTCGCAGAAGCTCGATTGGGCGCACGATCCGAGCGGCGGCGACTTGAACCTTCCGTGGCCGCCGGCGCAAACCGATCTGCGCGTCGATCACAACGGCAGCGGAAATCCGTGGGTGCAGATTCGCGCTCGCGCCGCGATTCCGCTCAAGTCGCCGTTCTCGAGCGGCTACCGAATCACGCGGACGCTCAGCGCGGTGGACAAGAATCATAGCGGCGGATGGCGCCGCGGCGATATCGTGCGCGTGCATCTGAAGATCGAAGCGCAGACCGACATGACGTGGGTGGTGGTGAACGATCCGCTTCCGGCCGGCGCCTCGCATCTCGGCACCGGCCTTCGCCGCGATTCCACGATCGCGACCGCGGGCGAAAACGCGGGCGCCGACACTGTCAATAACGATTATTACTGGCCCGCCTTCGTCGAGCGCCCGTTCGACGCGTTTCGCGCCTACTACGACTACATCCCCAAGGGCACGTTCGAGGTCGAGTACACGATTCGGCTCAACCAGGCCGGCGTCTTTCAACTCCCGACGACTCGAGTGGAGGCGCTCTACGAGCCCGAGATGCTGGGTGAGTTGCCCAACGCGCCGTTCGAGGTCGCGCCCTGAATGAAACGCCGCGCCGCATGCGTGGCCGCGCTCGCCGCGGCGGGATTTGCGATCGGGATCGCGCTTTGCTGGCCTGCGGTGCCCAGCTTCGACGCGGTGCGCGCGCGATGGCGTCCCTCGGACGCGCAGCTGCTCGACCGCCGCGGCGAGCCGATCCACGAGCTTCGCGTCGACGCGCACGGACGGCGCCTGGCGTGGACTCCGCTCGCCGCCATCTCGCCCGCGCTGCAGGAAGCCGTCGTCACCTCAGAGGATCGGCGCTTCCAGAGCCATCATGGCGTCGATTTCGCCGCGCTCGCGGGGTCTGCCGCGCGCCGGCTTGCGGGCCGGCGTGGACGCGGCGCGAGCACGCTCACGATGCAGGTCGCCGCGATGCTCGACCCGCGAATCGCCCGCGCCGCTATGCGCCAGCGCACCGCGATGCAGAAGCTGCGGCAGATGCTCGCGGCGCTCGCGCTGGAGCGGCGATGGTCGAAGGCGCAGATCCTCGAAGCCTACCTCAACCTGGTGACCTATCGTGGCGAGATCGAGGGTGTTGGCGCCGCCGCGCGCGTGATGTTCGGCAAGGCGCCGGACGGGATCGACGCGGCGGAGGCGGTCGTGCTGGCGGCGCTTATCAGAGCGCCCAATGCGCGGGCGGCCGCGCTCGGACGCCGCGCCGAGGCACTGCGTCTTGCGATGGATCGCCGCGATCCGTCGCGCGAAGTGTCGAGCGCGGAAATTTCAAGCGCGATTGACCGCGCGCTCGCGGCTCGCGCGAGCGACTTCACTCGCGTCACGCTTGCGCCGCGCGTCGCCGAGCAACTGCTGCGCAACGGACGTCTCACCGCGCAATCCACGTTGGATCGCGACCTGCAAGGCTTCGCACTCGACGCGCTGCGCCGTCACGTGGCCGAGGTTCACGAGCGCAACGTCGATGACGGCGCGGTGGTGGTGGTCGAAAATTCCACCGGCGAAGTGTGGGCGTATGTCGGCGGCACTGGCGCCCTCTCCAGCGCGCCCTACGTTGATGGCGTGCGCACGATGCGTCAGCCGGGTTCGGCGTTGAAGCCATTTCTCTACGCGCTCGCGCTCGAACGCCGCCTGCTCACGCCGGCTTCGCTGCTCGAGGACACGCCGCTGGAGTTGCCCGAGCAGCGCGGGCTTTACCGGCCGCTCGATTACGACCGCGAGTTCCGCGGCCTGGTCTCGATGCGCGTCGCGCTGGCGTCCTCGCTCAACGTTCCCGCGGTGAGAACGATCGGCATGGTCGGCGTCGAGGCCTTCACCGGGCAGTTGCGCATGCTCGGCTTCGAAGGAATCGTCGAGCAGGGTGACTACTATGGCGCGGCGCTAGCGCTCGGTTCGGCGGACGTGCGGCTGTGGGATCTCGTCAACGCCTACCGCACGCTCGCCAACGGCGGCCGCTACTCCGCGATGCGCCTTTCACGCGGCGGCGCGCCGGAGCCCGCGCGGCAAAGCTACTCGCCAGCGACCGCGTTTCTGATTTCCGACATCCTCGCCGATCGCGCGAGCCGCGCTGCCACGTTCGGGCTGGAGAATTCGCTCGCGACGCGCTTTTGGAGTGCCGTCAAAACCGGCACCAGCAAGGACATGCGCGACAACTGGTGCGTCGGCTACACCGGCCGCTTTACGGTTGGCGTATGGGTCGGAAATTTCTCCGGCGCCTCGATGCACGAGGTGACCGGCATCACCGGTGCGGCGCCGGTATGGCTCGACGTGATGAATTATCTCGACGAGCGCTTCGGCGGTGGCGCGATCGCGAAGCCGGCCGGCGTGACGGCGCGGATGGTCGAGTTTCCCAACGCGGTCGAACCCGCGCGCGAGGAGTGGTTCCTCGTGGGCACCGAGCCGAATCGCCAGGCGGCGCATCTCAACGACACGCCGCGAATTCTCTCGCCGGCGTCGGACACCGTGATCGCCTTTGACCCCGATATCCCCAACGACCGCCAGCAAGTCGCCTTTGTCGCGAGCGCGGGTGGCAGCGGCGCCTCGCGCTGGACGCTCGATCATAAGACGCTAGGTCCTGCTGACGGCGTAATGCTCTGGTCGCCGTCGCCCGGCGTTCACACGCTAGCTCTCGCCGACGCCGCGGGCCGCCCGCTCGACACCGCGACGTTCAGGGTGCGCGGTGTAAGCGGCCCCGGTTTGCGGGGGTTGGCGAAATAGCTTATAAACTCCGAAGCAATGACGACCGCGCAGCCCTCATCGGTTGTGGGGCGCTCCGGATCCCCGCAAATACGCGAAATCCTTGACCGGGCGCGCGATGGCGCGCGCCTGGGCGAGGCTGACGCAATCGCGCTTATCGAGTGTCCCGCCGATGAGCGGCCCGCGCTGCTGGAGGCTGCGGGCGAGCTCCGTGATCGCGCCAAGGGACGCGTCGTCACGTACTCGCGCAAGGTTTTTCTGCCGGTCACCAATCTCTGCCGCGACCGCTGCACCTATTGCACGTTTCGCAAGGATCCGGGCGAGCCGGGCGCCTGGACGATGACCCCAGCCGAAATTGCGCAATGGTCGCGGCGCGGACGCGCGCTCGGATGCCGCGAGGCGCTGATGTGCCTGGGTGATAAGCCGGAGCTGGCGTTCAAGGAATATCGCGAAACGCTCACGCGCCTGGGCGCGGCGAGCACGATCGATTACGTCGCGCGAGCCTGCGAGGTCGCGCTGGAGGAGGGCCTGCTGCCGCATACCAACGCGGGCATCATGAGCCGCGACGAGATGGTAATGCTGCGGCCGCTCAACGTCAGCATGGGGCTGATGCTCGAAAGCGTCTCGCCGCGGCTCCGCGCCAGCGGCGGAGTGCATCAGTGGGCCCCCGACAAGGATCCCGCGGTGCGGATGCGGATGATCGCGGAGGCCGGCGAGGCGCGCGTGCCGTTCACCACCGGAATTCTGCTCGGGATCGGCGAGACGCCGGCCGAGCGCGCGCAGAGCCTGATTGCGATCCGCGATTTGCACGAGCGCCACGGCCATATACAGGAAGTGATCATTCAGAATTTCCGCGCCAAGCCGGAGATCGCGATGGCCGACGCGCCGGAGCTCGACGCGATGGAGATGGCGCGGGCGATTGCGACCGCGCGGATGGTGCTGGGGCCGAAGATGAACGTGCAGGCGCCGCCCAACCTCTCGCCCAACGAGATCGAGATGTTCCTCGCCGCTGGGATCAACGACTGGGGCGGCATCTCGCCGCTCAGCAAGGACTACGTCAATCCCGAGGCGCCGTGGCCACATATCGATCGGCTGGCCGAGCGCTGCGCGTGGGCCGGTTTCGAATTGCGCGAGCGGCTCGCAATCTATCCCGAATACGTCGATGATTACTGGGTTGACCCGAAGCTGCGCCCGGCGCTCGCCCGGCACGCCACGGAAATCGACGGAGGTGCGTCGTGAACCTGGAACTGCTGCGCAATTATGTTGACGAGATTGAAGCGGCGCCACTCGGTGCGCTGATGGATAAGGCGAGTCCCGCCGTCCGCGCGGCGCTCAAACGGAGCCGCGAGCGCCAGGAACTGACGGCCGAAGAAGGATTGCTGCTCTACACCGCCGCCGACGACGACTTGCGCGCGGCGATCAAGTGCGCGGATTTGGCCCGCGCCGAAGACGTCGGCGATGAAGTCACGTACGTCGTCAATCGCAACATCAATTTCACCAACATCTGCTTCGTCGGATGCCAGTTCTGCGGCTTCAAGCGCCAGCGCTGGGAGTCCGACGCCTACGATCATTCCGACGAAACCATCCTGGGCAAGGTCGGCGACGCGGTGGCGCGCGGCGCGACCGAGATTTGCATGCAGGGCGGAATCAATGCCGAGGCCCCCGACTTCAAGTACCGCGACCTGCTGCACACGATCAAAGGCGGCTATCCGGAGATTCACATCCACGCGTTTTCGCCGATGGAGATCATGTTCGGCGCACGCCGCGTGCGTATGGAGTACCCGGAATATATCGCGATGCTGCGCGACGCCGGGCTGGGATCGATTCCCGGCACCGCGGCGGAGATTCTCGACGACAGCGTGCGCGAAATCTTAAGCCACAAGAAAGTCGACGTCGCCACCTGGGTCGATATCATCACCACCGCGCACGCGCTCGGCGTGCGGACCACTTCGACCGTGATGTACGGCCACGTCGAAAGCCCGCGCCACGTCGTCAACCATCTCAACCTCCTGCGCGACATCCAGAAACAGACCGGCGGCTTCACCGAGTTTGTGCCGCTGCGCTTCATCCACGAGAACACCGTGCTCTTCCGCAAGGGCCTGGTTGCCGAACCGCCGCCCAAGGGCACGCTCGACTTCCAGATGTACGCGGCGTCGCGCCTGTTCCTGCGCGGGCAGATCGACAACCTGCAGACCTCGTGGGTGAAGCTCGGGGTCGAACTCGCCGCGCTCACGCTGAAGACCGGATGCAACGATTTTTCGGGCACGCTGATGGAAGAAAGCATCACGGCCCAGGCCGGCGGCGACTCGGGCGAATTCGTCGCGGTGGACGTAATCGAAGAAAAGGCGCGCGCGATGGGCCGGGTAGCGGTCGAACGCAGCACGCTCTACAAGAAGCTCTACGGGAAGAAGGCTCCCAATGGCGCGCGGCCGATCATCACGTCACCTCCACCAGTCCCAGAGGCCGATCATCACGCTTGCGGGGGGAGTGGGGGCCGCTAAGTTCCTACGCGGCCTGGTGCGCGCGGCCGGCCAGCCGCGCCTGGGCGTAATCGTCAACACCGGCGACGACGAGGAGTTCTACGGCCTTCACGTCTCGCCCGATCTCGACACGATCGTTTACACGCTCGCCGGCGCTTCCAATCTTTTGACTGGATGGGGCCTGGAGGGTGAAACCTTTACCACGCTGGGCGCGCTCGCCCGCTTCTATGGCCCGGCCTGGTTCAATCTTGGCGATCGCGACCTTGCCACGCATATGTTCCGCACCCAGCGGATACGCGCTGGCGAGCCGCTTAGCCGCATCACGACCGAAATCGCGCGACGCTACGGCGTCGGCGCGCAAGTGATGCCGATGAGCGACGAGCGCGTGCGCACTTTCGTGAAGGTGCGCGGGCGCGCCGCGATTCCGTTCCAGGAGTATTTCGTGCGCCGGCGCTTTCGCGGCACGGTCGAGCGAATCGAGTTGCGCGGCGCGTCACGCGCGCGCCCGCTCCCTGCAGCGCTCGGCGCGATTCGCAGCTCGGCGGCCGTAATTATCGCGCCGTCTAACCCGTTCGTCTCGATCGGACCGATCCTCGCGCTTCGCGGGATGCGCGAGGCGATGCGCCGCGCGCGTCCGCGAGTCGCCGCCATAAGCCCGATCGTCGGCGGCAAGGCGATAAAAGGCCCCGCGGCCAAAATGTTGCGCGCGTTGGGCCATCAGGCGTCCGCGCTTGGCGTCGCGCGCCTGTACCGCGATGTCTGCGCGGTTTTCGTAATCGACAATGCCGACCGGCGCGTGGCCGCGGCGGTCGAAAAGCTCGGGATGCACGCGATCGTCACTGACACAATCATGGCTGACGAGACACGTGCGGCTCGTCTGGCGGACGTGGTTCTGCACGCGCTTGAGGTGTAGTAGGCTGAACCTCCAATGCGATCGGTGACGTTTACCGCAATCGAGGGAATCCCGCTGGTCAATCCGGGCGACAACCTGGGCCAGTTGGTTTGCTCCGCGATGGCCGCGGGAGATCTCAAGCCGGCGCGCGGCGATATTCTGGTCGTATGCCAGAAGATAATTTCGAAGGCAGAGGGGCGCACGCGTGAGCTCAGCGAAATCGAACCGTCCGCGCTGGCCGTCGCGTACGCGGAGCGCTGGGAGAAGGACCCGCGCGCGGTCGAACTGGTGCTCCGCCAGACGAGCCGTATCGTGCGCATGGACAACGGCGTGCTGATTGTCGAGACCGGACCCGGGTGGGTCTGCGCCAACGCGGGAATCGACGAGTCCAACAGCACGGCCGAGGGGCGGGCGATCCTGCTGCCCGAGGACGCCGACCGTTCCGCCGCGAACATCCGTGAAGAGATTCGCAAGATCACCGGAATCGAGATCGCGGTACTGGTGACGGACACGTTCGGACGTCCGTGGCGCGACGGCCTGACCGAGGTCTGCCTCGGAATCGCCGGGATGAATCCGATGCTCGATCTGCGCGGCACCAGTGACTTAAGCGGCCGCGAACTGCATCACACGGTGATTGCGATTGCAGATGAAATCGCCGCGGGCGCGGGCCTGATGATGCCCAAGGCAGGCGCTATCCCGGCCGTGCTGGTGCGCGGCTATTCTTATGAGCCATGCGAGGGCAGCGCGAAAGTGCTGATTCGCCCCGCCGAAATGGATCTGTTCCGATGAGCGGGGGAGCGTAAGTATCGTGGATCGAAACAAGATGGGTGGCGCCGCCGCTTCGATTACGCCGGTGGCCGCCGCCGGGGCGGCGAATCCGGCACGCGTGGTCGAGGCCGATTTATATCACGCCGAGGAAAAGCTCGGCGCCCTGCTCGATTCCAACGAGGCCCTGATTTCGGAGATCTGCCACTACCTGGTTGACGGCGCGGGCAAGCGTTTGCGACCGGCCTTCGTCCTGCTGGTGCATCGCGCGTGCGGCGGCACCGACAGCACTGCGATTGACGCGATCGACGCGGCAATCGCGATCGAGCTGATCCATTCCGCCACGCTCCTGCACGACGACATCATCGACGGCGGGATGCTGCGCCGCGGCAAGCCGTCGGCGCTCGCGCGCTACGGATCGGCGGCAACGCTGGTCGCGGGCGACTACCTCTTCTGCAGGGCCTTCGAGCTGTGCGGCCGCTTCGAGGAAAATCTCGTGCGCACGGCTGCGCAGGCCTGTATCCAGTTGACCGAGGGCGAAGTGATGGAGGGGCGGCTTCGCCACAACGCGGCCACCAGTTTCAAAGACTACCTTGCCGTGATCGCGCGCAAGACCGCCTCGCTGTTCGCCGCTGGCGGCAAGGTCGCGGCCGACCTTGCGGGCGCGCCCAGGCAGACAATCGACACCATGCAGCGTCTCGGTACCGCGGTCGGAATGGCTTTCCAGATGATCGACGACTTGCTCGACATCCTCGGCCCCGAGGAAAAGATCGGCAAGCCCGTCGGGTCGGATTTGCGGGCGGGAATTCCGTCGCTCCCGGTGGTGCTCGGGGTGGCGGCGAATCCGGAACTGAAGGCGATCATCGGAAACGGCGCGGCGCTGGAAGGCACTGCGCTCGAGCGTGCGCTCAGGATTCTTCGCGAGCCCAGCCTGATCGCCGAAGCGCGCGCGAGGGCGGCAGAGCAGGGCCGGGTCGCGATGGCCGCGCTGGGTGAACTCGCGCCGTCGGTCTACCGCGAGAGCCTCGCCGCGCTGATCGACGATCAACTCCGCCGCGAAGTATAAACGCCGGCTGCCTCGCATCGGCGGCGCGTGACGTTGCGAAAATTCGGGAAAAATTAAAAACAAAAACAGGAAATAGCCGGATACACCGCCGGTCCGCGCGCACCCCGGAGGCAGGTATTCAGAAGAACATCGAGGCCGCGGCTAACTCGACCAGCGATCGAAATCGAAGTCGGACGGCAGCTCGACGAACGCCAGCATCGCGGGGCCTTCGATTACGCGCGTCAGATGGCCTTTGCCGGTAAGGTCGTCGGGGATGAATGCCGAGCCGGCGCCCCATCGCCGCTTCTCGCCATCACTGGTGCCGACCTCGACCACTCCGTGCAGCACGAATACGATCTGCCGCGCGGGAGCGTGATGCCAGCTCTGATCGAGCGTCGGCGGAAGCTCGACGAACCTGACGCTCGGCGAGTTGAACGCCTTTGACTGATGCAGAACGTTGCCGAACGGATCGATCCGCTCTTCGTTTACCGGAAGCGCGATTTCCTGAAAGCGCGATCCACCGTCGTCGGTGGCATGGAACCTGGTGATCTTCATGGACGCACCAGTAGCACAAAATGCGTGCTTGCAGGGAATGATGATATGAGAGCAATGGCGCTTCTGGTTTCCTTCCCCAATTGTGTTAGGGAGAATGGAGTCGGGGCCGGGGAGAATACAGACCGGACATCCATAATCGAGACCCGCATGAAAGCGATGGCCGTCTACACGCCCGCGCCGATCGAAACCGATCCGCTGCGCGCGATCGAGCTTCCGGACCCCGAGCCCGGGCCGCGCGAAATTCTCGTCCGCGTCAAAACCTGCGGCGTATGCCGCACCGATCTCCATGTCGCCGAGGGCGACCTGCCCGCGCGCCATCCGCGAATCGTTCCCGGCCATGAGATCGTCGGCACGGTCGCGCGATGCGGCCCCGGATGCACGCGGTTTACCGCCGCGGGCGCGCGGGTCGGCGTCGCGTGGCTGCGCGAAACCTGTGGCCAATGCGCCTATTGCCGGCGCGGGCGTGAGAACCTTTGTCGCGGGGCGCGCTTCACCGGTTATGATCATGACGGCGGCTATGCCGAATTCGTGGTCGTGCGTGAAGATTTCGCCTACGCGATTCCGGACGGGCTAGGTGACGAAGCGGCCGCGCCGCTTTTGTGCGCCGGGATAATCGGCTTTCGCGCGATCCGGCGCGCCGAGGTCCGCCCCGGTGCGACCGTGGGCCTCTATGGCTTCGGCGGCTCGGCCCATATCGCGATCCAGGTGCTCAAACACTGGCGATGCCGCGTGTTTGTGATGAGCCGCGGCGGCCGCCATCAGGAACTCGCCGCGGCGCTCGGCGCCGATTGGATCGGTCCGGCCGACGCACCGCCGCCGCAAAAGCTCGACGCTGCGATCGTGTTTGCTCCGGCCGGCGAGCTGGTGCCGCCCGCGATGGAAGCGCTCGACCGCGGTGGCATCCTCGCGGTCGCCGGAATTTACTTGAGTCCGATGCCCGCGCTCGACTACCAGCGCCATCTCTTTTACGAACGCGAGTTGCGCAGCGTCACCGCCAACACGCGCGCCGATGGCGAGGAATTTCTGAAAATCGCCGGCGAAATTCCCGTGCACACACATACGCTCGGAATGCGCCTTGACGAGGCCAACCGCGCGCTCAACATGCTCAAACACGACGAACTCAAGGGCGCCGCTGTGCTCCACATGGGTTAGCGCTTCGCTCGCGCAGCGGCGCGACTTGTGGTTCGATTTTCGAGCCCTTACGACATTGGTCGCTTGACGTGCTGCTGCCACGGGCTATCCCGAGCAAGATTTCATTACTCTGCGATCGTTTCTGATGCGCCAAAACGTGTTCAGGCGGGGCTATGCATGTTCAGGCGCGCAGTATACTATTGGCATCGCCGCGCCTGAAGACGTGGCGATCACTTTTGGCCAAGGGGGAACTATGATGGTCAGCGTCAAACGAGATTCGATAGTCAAAACGGGCCTCGCGTCGCTCGCATTTGCGGTAGTTGCGCTGGCGTTCGCGCCAGGGGCCAAGGCGCAAGCTATGGGCGAGTATGGACTTGCGGTGGGCCATTCCGCCGGCGCAGCCGCGGCAGCTCCGCACGCGGACCTTCCCGCTATGCCCGGAACGTCCACCCAGAGCAGTTCGTCCGGCACAACCACCACGGAAATCAGAGAGGACGACTCCTCGCCCGAAGACGCAAAGGCCGCCGACAACGACAACAGCCAGTCCGGTGACGAATGGTCAGAGGTCAAGGGCACCGACGACGGTAATTAGCCGCGGAACTGAGCCCGGCACCGCGTCGCGCATTGCGCCCGGCGCGATTTAATCTCAGCTCGTCGTCAGCGTCACGCGGCCACGACCATTCACTGGAACAGGTAATCCTTCCTGAGCTGGAGGCGGGCGAGAGCCTGCTCTGGGCGGGCCAGCCGCGCGGCGGAGTGGTATTCACCGGCGCCGATCTGCTGATCGTTCCGTTCAGTCTGATGTGGTGCGGCTTCGCATTTTTCTGGGAGGCCGAAGTCATAAAGATGAAGGCGCCCCCTGCTTATGAGGCTGTGGGGAATTCCGTTCGTACTCGTCGGGCTCTTCTTCGTCTTCGGCCGTTTCCTCTACGATGCGCGCCGGCGCGAGGGCACTTTCTATGGATTGACCGACCGCCGCGCGATCATCATCTCCGGCCTCTCGCAGCGCACGACGCAAACTCTCAGCCTCAGAACGCTCGGCGACGTGTCTCTGTCCGAACGCTCCGACATGAGCGGAACGATCACGCTCGGCCCCCAGGGACTATATCCCGCGTGGGTGCGCGGGATGGCGTGGCCCGGGATGGCGTACAAGGGACCGCCCAGTTTTGAGCTGATAAGCGACGCATGCTCAGTGTTCGCGCAGATTCGCGAGGCCCAGAGGAAAGCGTCCTAGCATCTCGCAAAATCAGATACCCAAGCGCCACAAGTCCTTCCAGTATCGTTGGCACGTCAGCCTCTTCGGATTTGGTCCGCGATGCCCTTTGAGGTGCGGAAGTGGTACAAGAGGCGAGTTAGTCATTTTCGTCCGCTGAACGCCGATGCGCTGCTCAAGCTGCGACTTCGAGACTGCTGCCGGCAATAAGTTCTGCATTCGTTGCGGGGCCACGCTAAGTCTGCGCTGTCCGAAGTGCGGCTCCGAGACCGCGCCCGGTGCGCGCTTCTGTGCCGACTGCGGCGCGGCCCTTACCAGCGCAGCTTCTACGAACATCTCCGGCGCTACCGCGGCTAAGCCAAATACGCCAGGGATTCGAGTCACCGCTGAACAAATCGACGCTTCCGCGGCCAACGACGGCGAGCGCAAAACGGTTACCGCATTATTTGCCGACATCAAGGGCTCGATGGAGTTGATCGAGGATCTCGACCCCGAGCAGGCGCGCACGCTCGTCGATCCGGCTCTGAAGCTGATGATGGATGCGGTCCATCGCTATGGCGGCTACGTTGCGCAATCGACCGGCGACGGGATCTTCGCGTTGTTCGGCGCGCCGCTTGCGCACGAGGACCATCCGCAACGCGCGCTGTTCGCGGCGCTGAAAATGCAGGAGGAGATGCGCCGCTACTCGGCTAAGCTGCGCGAAGCCGGCAACCTGCCCATCGAAGCCCGCGTCGGAGTGAACACCGGCGAGGTGGTGGTCCGTTCGATTGCGACCGGTGGGGGCCATACCGAATACACACCGATTGGGCATTCGACCAGCCTCGCGGCGCGGATGCAGGCGCTGGCACCGACCGGTTCCATCGCGATAACCGACGCTACGCGCAAGCTTTGCGAAGGATACTTCACTTTCAAGCCGCTCGGCCCGACCAGGATCAAGGGCGTTCGCGACCCGGTCGAGGTGCACGAGGTGACCGGCTTGGGCCTGCTGCGCACGCGGTTGCAGCGTGCGGCAGGACGGGGGCTTTCCAAGTTCGTCGGGCGCGAGCGGGAACTGGGACAACTCGGGCAGGCACTGCAGCAAGCCGAGACCGGGCATGGACAAATCGTTGCTGCGATGGGCGAGGCGGGACTTGGCAAGTCGCGCCTGTTCTACGAATTCAAGGCGGTTGGTGGGGGTGGATGTCTGGTGCTCGAAGCGTTCTCGGTGTCGCACGGCAAGGCGTCGGCCTATCTGCCGGTGATTGAGCTTCTGAAGGATTATTTCAAGATCACCGCAGAGGACGACGAGCGACGCCGGCAGGAGAAGATTACCGGGAAAATCCTGACTCTGGATCGGGCGCTGGAGGACACCCTCCCCTACCTATTTGTGCTGCTCGGGGCGGAGGAACTAGCGCAAGCGACCCGGCAGATGGAGCCGCAGTTACGGCGACGGGGCACGCTGGACGCTATCAAGCGCATTCTACTGCGCGAGAGCCTCAAACAACCGCTGATCGTGGTGTTCGAGGACCTACACTGGGTAGACGACGAGACCCACGCACTCTTGAAGCTGCTCGCAGAGAGCATCGGCAATGCGCGCGTTCTAATGCTAGTCAACTACCGGCCCGAGTATTCGCATCAGTGGGGCTCAAAGACCTACTACACGCAGTTGCGCCTCGATCCGCTGGGACGCGAGAGCGCCGAAGAGTTGCTGAGCGCACTGATGAGCGATGCGGTCGAGCTGAGGCCGCTCAAGCGGCTCATCACGGAGAAGACGGAGGGCAATCCGTTCTTCATCGAGGAGATCGTCCAGGCACTGTTCGACCAGGGAGCGCTGGTTCGCAACGGCGCGGTCAAGGTCACACGTTCCATGTCCGAGATTCATATCCCGCCCACGGTTCAGGGAATCCTGGCCTCGCGCATCGACCGGCTGCCAGCGGATGAGAAAGGGCTACTGCAGACGCTGGCGGTGATGGGCAAGGAGTTCCCGTTGGGGCTGATCAGGCGTGTGATGCAAACGGCGGACGATGAGCTGGAACGTATGCTCGCTGCCCTGCAACTTGGCGAGTTCATTTATGAGCAGCCTGCGTTTCCTGAATCCGCGTACACCTTCAAACATGCGCTCACCCAGGAGGTAGCATACGGTTCGTTACTGATAGAACGACGCAAAAATCTACACGAGGGCACGGCACGTCAGATCGAAGTTCTCTTCAATTCGCGCCTGGAAGACCACTATGGAGATCTGGCTCATCACTACAGTTGCAGCGGAAACAGATTGAAGGCGCTGGAATACCTGCAACTTGCCGCGCAGCAAGCTATCGAACGATCTGCAAGCACGGAAGCGATAAATCACCTCACTGCCGCAGTGCATTTGTTGAATACTTTGCCAGAGACTCCGCAGCGTGATCGGCAGGAATTGGCCCTACAGGCGATGCTTGGTCCGGTTCTTATAGCGACGAAGGGCAACGGGGCTCCCGAGGTCGGGGCGGCATACACGCGAGCGCTGCAATTGGGCCGGCAATCAGGCGAGGACGCTCGGCTCTTCCCGGTGTTGTTTGGACTACGATCCTTTCATCTCATACGGGCAGAGTTGCAGCCGGCATTTGAGCTGGCACAGCAACTCGTGAGCTTGGCCGAGAGTGTGCGAGACTCCGCTCTGCTGGTGGAAGCGCACCTGGCGCAAGGAAATTCGCTGTTCCTTTTCGGTAAGCTGATGCCAGCCTTGGAGCACTTCGAGCGGGCCATCAGCCTTTATGACCCTCAGACGCATCACGTTCATGCGTTGATCTATGGGCTAGATCCCGGAGTGTTTTGCCTCGTCAGGTCAGGGTGGCTCTTGGAGCTTCTCGGCCATTCGGACCAGGCTTCAAAGAAGATGGGAGAGGGTCTCGCCCTGGCTCACAGGCAATCTCACGCGTTTAGCTTGGCAGTTGCCCTGGTGCACGCGATTGTAATCCTTTACCTTCGCAGGGAATGGCCAGCGCTACAGCAACAAGCGGAGACGGCGATCGCGGTCTGCACGGAGCAAGGATTCGGGAGCATTCTGGCGCAGGCAACTACCTATCGAGGGTACGCACTAGCTCAGCTGGGACAAACGGACGAAGGAATCGCGGTGATGCGCGTAGGTTTGGATGCCCAATTGGCCACCGGGGCGGCCCTGTTCCGACCCTGGTATTTTTGTTACCTGGCGGAGGCATGCGGGACAGCAGGACGCTTCGAGGAAGCACTGGCTGCGGTGGCAGAAGCGATCGCAATAGCGGAAAAAACGGGCGAGCGCCACAACGAGGCGGAACTACATCGATTGAAGGGAGAGTTGATCCTTCGGGGTTCCGGTGTCGAAGCGTCGCCTGGCGTTCAGACGGAAGCGGAAGAATGCTTTCGGAAATCCATCGAGATTGCGCGTCAGCAAGAAGCCAGGTCGTTCGAGTTAAAGGCGGTGACAAGCCTCAGCCGACTATGGAAGCAACAGGGCAAGAAGGCCGAAGCACGGCAGGCGCTGGCTGAGATCTATGAATGGTTCAGCGAAGGTTTTGACACGAAAGATTTGATCGACGCCAAGTTACTTATTGAACAATTATCCTCAACAAATTTAGACGCATCGATAAAGCTCTAGCGAGGTATCCACAATGAGTACTATGAAGCTGATTCAGATGTATGCGTCGCCGTGGGCGGAACGCGTGCGATGGGTGCTCAACTTCAAAGGCCTGCCGTATGAAAAACAGAACTACCAGCCCGGGGTCGACGAAGAAGCAGTAAAGAAACTGACCGGGCAGGCGCAGGTCCCAGTGCTGCTGGTTGATGGCACGGTGATTCCCGACTCGACCGCGATCGTGAATTGGCTTGAGCAGCACCATCCCGAACCTGCTCTCATGCCCACCACCGAGAAGGATCGCGCGCAGGCGATGCTCTGGGAGGAGTTGATGGACGGGGTGCTGGGCCCTCAGGCACGTATGCTAATCATTGGGCATTTTCTGCGGTCGAGCGAGCCGGAACTGCAGCAGGGTGGACGATACTTTGCGCAGAAGTATCAACACACCTCCTATGCTGAGGAGCGCGCCAAGGTAACGGTCGAGCGGATTTTGACGATATTAAAGCATGCCCTCGATGGACGTCAGTATTTGGTAGGCGACACTTTCACACGGGCGGATCTAACTACGGCGTCCATGCTTCTGCTGGTGAAACCGCCGCCCGACGATCTGTTCCTGTTTCCGGCATCGATGCGTCCAATGTATACAGCTCCGCTGGATTCAGCGTCTGCCCCGATCTTCGCGTGGCGAGACAAGATGTATCGCAAGCATCGAGGCGAGGCAGTAAAGCCGTAGCCAGCGATCGTTGGCAAAGTGGGCCAACGGATTTCGCACTAGGTATTCGTGATGCGCTGGAGCCGCGCGGCGCGAAGAATCACGCAGCGGGGCAGCTATCAGCGTAACAATCCCGTCATCACGACGACGGACTATCGGCTGAAGAGACCGGCGGCCATATTCGCGAATGCTTGGGCGACGCGAGCTGCGGTGCAGGTTTCGTTGCGGCCGCGGCGGAATCGACGTGCTTTAGATTGCGCGCGTATTCGAGGATGTCGCCTGCAAATAGACAATTTCCCCTGCTTCTTTTTCGAGATATGTCGCAGGCTGAGGATGCGACGGAGTCACTCCGAACAGCAATCGATGTGGCCCGTACTCAAAACGCGAAATCCTGGGAATTGCGCGCTACCCTGAGCCTCGCGCAGTTGCTCGCGAAGCAGGGGCGTCGCGACGACGCGCGCATCCTCCTCGCCGAGATCTACAAACTGGTTCACCGAGGGCTTCGACACCGCCGCCCTCAGGGACACGAAGGAGCTCCGGGATGAACTGGGAGGTTAATCCGGCAGCAGGCTCCCGGAACCCGGAGCGGCCTCCTACTTCTCTTGAATCGAGCTTATATAGCGAATTATTAGCTGGATGCGCTCGCGCGCAACCGTTGGGGCCACGTTTCCCCCTGCCGCTTTCTCGGCTCCGCCGAATTCGTGACCCCAGACCGGCATTTGAGGGGTGCCATGGCCGGGAATTGCCTCGCTGCCATCGAGGATTCTAGCGAGCCGCCCTGACGGAAACGCTCCGTTGTTTTTCTTGGCAAGCTGGGTCAGGTCGGCCGGCTGCGCCTTCAGCTCCGGAGCATACGGTCCGTTGCCCTTGCCGTCGTCGCCGTGACAACCTGCGCAGTTCCGGATGTAGGAACCTCTTCCCGGGGGCGCACCCAGCTTCTGCTGTGCGAGTGCCGGACGAGGCGAGAGGACAGCCATCCCCGAAGCCATCAACGTAAGCACAAACCAACTCTTGAAACGACTAAGTTTCATTTGGCCGACCTCCTTCGACTTGCTGATGCGAGTGAACTCGTGAACGAATGGTGCTTGCCACCACAATAGTGCATTCGGCTAACCGAGGATAGGGCGAAAGACGGCGCGTCCGGAAAGGTCGGGGCGATGTAGTAAAGCCGTAGCCATCGGCAATGGGGGGTCAGCCGGCCGGGGGGCGTGAACAGGGATTATCGGCTGAAGAGACCGGCGGCCATATTCGCCAACGCTTGCGCGAAGAGTTTCCCGGGCTTGGGCGATGCGAGCTGCGGTGCAGGTATCGTTGCGGCCACGGCGGGATCGGCCCGCTTTAGATTGCGCGCGTATTCGAGGATGTCGCCTGCAAACAGACAATTCCCCCCTTGATTCAGCGTCGACAGCAGCACGCCGCCCTGGCCGTCGAGGACGAGCGTGGCCGGAGTGGGCATGCCGGGCTTCTCATGATCCATCAGACCGAGGGAGCGCGCGGCGTTATAGTTGGTGTCGGAGAGCACCGCGAATGGAAGTTTGAGCCCAGTGCGCATCCGGCGCGCTTTGCGCGGAGTCTCGGGCGACAACGCGACCACCTCCACTCCGGAACGCTTGAAGTCGGAATAGCGCTCCGCATAATCCGCTAATTGGCGCAGGCAGAACGGACACCAGGCACCACGGGCATAGACCAGCACCGCCGTTCCGGATGCGGTGAACTCGGAAAGCGCGTGAGCGATCCCGTCGCTATCGGGCAGCGAAAGATCCGATGCGCTTTGCGGGTGACCATTGCTCTTTGAGTTTCCCATCGTCATCTCCGTCAGACTTTTTTGTGTCGTTCCGGTTGTGGCGCTGGCGGCCTGGACCAGCGCCGGACTCAGGGTCTTTGAACGAATGTCGGGCGCCGGCGCCGGTTCGACTATGCAAGCCTGCATCGGCTGATCGATAACGAGGCGGTCGGAAACCGGGTGGTCGCGGACCGGCGCGTTAGCGCTTTGAGTAAGGGGCGCTATCCCGGGTACGTAACACTCGTGGCAGTCAGGCAGCAGCGATTCATAGTTCTCAAACAGCAGCGCATTCTCACGCAGCCGCAGTTCCTTCACCAGCGGCTCGATGCGATGCCATACGGCAACCGCATAGCCGCCGATGGTCGGCAGGATGTCCTGCTTGTCGATTAGGTTGTGGCGCACGAGGTTGCCGACACGATCGTAGTAGCCGCCGACGCGATGAATCGCGAGCTCGGCGCGTTCTCCCCGGCCCAGCCGGCAGAACTCGCCCCAGGTGGTACAGGAGAGCATGTGCAGCAGGAAGAGCTGGTCGTGTTGGAAATCGGAGCTCTGCCAGATCTCGAACAGATGCGCGGTGATGGAAAAGTAGCGCTCGCGCGCGGCCTGGCGTAGCTGCAGTACTACCACGATGGCGCTCGCGATGAATGCGAGAGTCGAAACGATGGTTGCGATTGCGGCCGCAACTTGCCAATCGATCGACGGCATTCTCTGCCGACACTATCCGCGTGGGAAAAGCGAAGCAACCGGCTTTCTGTCCCGCCTGGTGTTAAACCCGTTGCTTGTCAGCTCGCGGCGGTGCGGGCTATTGTTCCGCCCCGGCCCAGGGTGCGCAGATTCGCAAAACGTGCAGGGAGTTCAATCGGATGCGCGAAGTGAAGTTCGGATTGTTCTCGGTGACCGGCGACTATGCCCAAGCCCTGCGCACGGCGAAACGCGCCGACACCCGGGGCTTTTACTCGATGCTGCTCAACGATCATTTCTTTTCCCCGTTCCGCCCCGCCCGCGAGCCGCAACTGGAATGTTTTACGACCTTGAGCGCGATCGCGGCCGTGACCAGCAAAATCCGCGTAGGTTCGCTGGTCGCAGCGGTGGCCTTTCGTTCCCCGCCGCTGCTGGCCAAGATCGCCTCGACCCTGGACCACGTGAGTAACGGCCGGATGGTGCTCGGCCTGGGCGCCGGCTGGGAGCGCGAGGAATACGACGCTCACAACTATCCGTATCCCTCCAACGCCGAGCGCCTCGATCAGCTGGCGGACGCAATCAAGCTGATTAAAGCGATGTGGACCCAGGAAGAGCCGACGTATCACGGGCCCTACTTCTCGATCGACAAGGCCTACAACAATCCGCGGCCGCTGCAGAAGCCGTATCCGCCGATCATGCTCGGCGGGTCCGGAAGCAAGCTGCTCAAGATAGCCGCAGCCGAGGCCGATATCGCGAATCTGATTCCGCCCATCTTCAACGGCAAGGATTTGATCAACGATCCCGCCGCGGCGGTGAGATTCGACAAGGCCGAGCTCAAGCGGCGGATCGGAAGGCTGCACGGCCTGGCCAAGGAGGCCGGCCGCGAACCGGGCGACATCGAGATCAGCGGACTCAGCCTGGTGACTCTTTCAAAAGACAAAGGCCGCGCAGACGCCGCGGTGCGGGGGATCGCGAAAAGGATGGGCTTTCCCGATGAGGAAGCGGCGCGTCGCGCTCCTTCGATCCTCGGAGGAACTCCGGACGAAGTGAAACGCGAAATTCGCTCACGGATCGAAGAGATCGGGATGACGTACTTCGTCGTGCTTCCGGACTCGGAAGAATCTCAAGAACTTCTGGCCAAAGAGGTGATGCCCGAGTTTCTTCACTGAGAGTCAGCCCGATGGCTGCACGCGCCGCCATTTCAGCATCGCGCCCCCACAAACGAATGCTCCGCCCGTGGCCGCGTGGCCACGGACGGAGCGCTTGAAACCTACTCGGCCTTGCTCCTCTACCTAATTCGGACCCGAGGCCTGGATAGCGTTGCTAGTGATCCATGCCTTGAGGCGTGGTGATCTTGAAGGCGGCGAGCGGTGCCAGTCCAGTGGAGGCCGTCCCGGTGCTCAGGTTGGTAACCTTGGCGGCGCCGTGAGTGGGCACCAATCCGGGATTCGTCGATCCGGTAATGGTCTGCACATAGGTGCTCGTGGAGCGGACGGGACCGGTGGTGTCGAAACCTCCCTTGCCGTCAATCCGGAAGTGCCAGACGACATATAACAGATCGTTCGGGCTAGCAGTCGAAGATTGCGGCAAGCCGGCAACCAGACCGCCGAATGCGAAGAAGGTGCCGACCGGCGTTTTGCCTATGGTGGTTGGCGAGCAATCCGTGGCGGTCGAAACGTCGGTGCCGCCCGGATAGACCGGCGCTGCTCCGACGAAGAAAACTGGCGCACCCGATACAATTTCTGAGGAAGCGCGGGTATCCTTGTTCTGGTCAACGCAAACTACCCAACTACGCGCCATCGCAGGCATCGCGGTCGCGACCAACATTGCCGCAGCTAATCCGTACTTGATCAGACTCTTCATAAATGTGTCTCCTCCTCAAAAGCTGTAGGTGAGATTCGCAGGGTAAACCCTGAAAAGCTATTGGAAGTTCCAACAAGAATGAGAAGGCAACGGGACCAGCATAGCCGGCGGGTGACGCCAGCATTAGGCATCGCGTGCCACGTTGCCAGCCGACGCGCTTTAGCCGATTATTTGCTGCGGGCGATGGGTCAGGGCGAGGCGGGCGGAGGCTACTAAATCGGATGGGCGAGCAAGAAAATCCGGCACGACAGCATCGGGACCCACAGAGCCGGCCGCCGGAGCCTCCCCGGACGCAATCCGGGATGGATCAACTGACGCCGGCCGAAAAGTCGCTGATGCGGCGGCTGACGGAGATCCTGCGCTTTGCCGACTTCATGGCCTTGCTGATGGTGGCGGCAACCGCATTCAGCGCCTACGCCGCGTGGCGCACGGCGCAGGTGACTTCGCACATCTTTGCGCTCGAGGAACGTCCGTTCGTCGGTGTCGAGGGCGTCACCTTCGAGCAGGGCGATACGGCAAATCCGCGGGCGGTGGTTGAATATCGCAACTTCGGCAAAATTCCCGCCAGCGGAGCGATCATCACGGTCGTCGCGCTGGTGAATGGCAAGCGAGTAGCCGATATGCCGAACGAGATGTCATCGGTCTCGGCTGGAGTCCTCTCTCCCGGCGTGCCGCATTTCTTCTATACCTACTTTCCGCCGGACACTTACAAATTCGTCGTCACTGGCAAGGCGAGCCTGATGCTTCAGGTGCACGTCGAATACAAAGGCCCCGGCGGAGAGGCGTTCTGTTACTCCGAACGCATGGTCTTTGACTATCGCGCAGCGGGCTTCAGGCCGGCGGGCGGAACCGACCGCTGCAGCGGATCCGATATCTACTAACTATTGCGCCGACGATCTGTGCGTGGCGATTTGCACGCCGAGCGGCTATCTGGCAATTTTTCGATCGGGTGAGCGCGATGCGTTGTCCGATTTGCAAGCAGCCGGCCGAGATGACGCCTGCCAACCGCTTCCGGCCGTTCTGCTCCGAACGATGCCAGATGGTTGACCTTGGAAAGTGGGCGGGCGAAGACTATCGCGTGCCCGGCGGCGCGGTCGAGGACCGCGAGCATCCCGATGACCTCAAGAAGAAGCTCCTCACAACAAGAAGCTCCACAAGAAGCTCCAATTGACCACTGAGCACGACGCGCCCCCGCCCCGGATCCATCCCAGCGCGGTGGTCGGCCCCGAGGTCGAGCTGGCGCCGGGCGTCGAGGTCGGACCGTTCTGCCTCCTCGACGGCGCAATTCGGATCGGTGCGCGCACCCGCCTTATCGGCCACGTCACCATCCTGGGCGAGGTCGAGATGGGCGAGGCCAACGTGGTTCATCCCAACGCGGTCATCGGCGGCGAGCCGCAGGACCTTGCCTACAGCGGCGGTATGCGCCGTGTGCGGATCGGCGCGCGCAACGTCTTTCGCGAGGGCGTAACGGTGCATCGCGGGAGCGAGCGCGGCGATATAACGATCATCGGCGACGACAACTTCCTGATGCAAAACGCACACGTCGCACACGACTGCCGCGTCGGCAACGCAGCCATCATCGCCGGCGGCGCGCTGCTCGCGGGCTGGGTCGAGGTCGGCGACCGGGTGCTGGTTTCGGGCAACTGCGTGGTGCATCAGTTCGTCAGAATCGGCCGGCTCGCGATGATGCGCGGGATGAGCCGCACCAGCCGCGACATTCCGCCGTTTTGTATCGCCGACCTGACTCACACGCTGCGCGGGATAAACGCCGTCGGGCTGCGGCGTGCGGGCTTCGGGGCGCGCTCGATAACCGCACTGCGCCACGCCTTCAAGACGCTGTTCGGCGAGCGGCGCAATCTCAAACTTGCGATCGAAGAGCTGGCGGCCGCGGGCCCGCTGACGCCCGAGGTCGCCGAGATGGTCGAGTTCATCCGCGCCGCGCGCCGCGGAGTCGCCTTCGGGCCGCGCGCCGCGGGCGAAGCGGACGAGTCCGGCGACCCGGCCGAATAGCTGATCGCAGCGCGGGCGCTGGGCGGCGCCTATAGCCGCAACGTAGCGAACACCCCGATATGGTCCGAGGGCCAGAGCCACGTGCCGTCGCGTTCGCGATGCGGCCGCTCGGCGAACGGCCCGACTTTCCTCACCTCGGCGTCATTTCCGCCCGCCACCCGCATCATAAGGTAGTCGATACGCTGATTGTGAGTTGCGCGCTCGGCGGTGAGATCGATGTCGTCGCGATCGTTGGTGTAACCTGGGCCGCTGCCGAAGGCCTTATGCAGATCGATGAATCCGGCGCGCTCGAATTGAGCGATAGTCGGCGAGTCGGGGATGTCGTTGAAGTCGCCCGCCAAAATCACCGTGATTTCGGAACTGCTTCCAGCCGCTGCCCATCCGGCGAGTTCCCGCGCCTGCATCGTGCGGACCGCAACTGCGTCAATACATTCCGGCCGGTCCGTGAGGTACGAGACGCTCACGTCGATCCGAGCGCCGTTCTCAAGCCGAAACCGCCGGCGTAGCGCCACCCGGTTGTCCGGCAAGCGGTAGCGATGCCCGGCGACCTCGGTCGCCATCTCAACCTGCGCGATGTATTCGAGCGACTCCGCGGGGCCGTCCGGCTCAACCCGGCTTAGGAGCGCGACGCCCTCGTCGAAGGAGAACTCGCCGTCGCCGGCGCCGTCGGCCACGGCGTAGTCGAGCCGATAAATGTCGCTACCGCAGAGCCGGTTGACGCCGTCGCGAATTTTCACCCCGATATCGCCGGTGCCGGTCGCACGCATCACCTCCTGGAGCGCAGCAACATCGGGGCGGCGCGCGGCGATCGCCTCGGCGATCAGCTCGCAGCGACGCTCCAGCTGGCGGTACGCGGGCAGGTCGTGAAAGACGTTCAGTGTGAGTATGGTGCACTCCATGCGGCGCATTGAACCTATGCTCCTGTTGAGCGCGGTAGAATTCGGTTCCCGGCATATGGGCTGGAATGTCGTGATTTTTTCTAAACTTTGCTATCGAATCGCGTTACGGCTGATGCTTGCTTGAAGCGGGCCGCTCGGCAACAATTGCCCCTATCGCTCCTGCAAAGTCCTGACAAAAGTTCTGGCAAAAGTTTTTGACTGGCGTATAAGAGAGATCGATGCCCTCGAAATTGCGTTTTGTGGTCGGGGCGGGCCTCATCGTGCTCGCCATCGGCTACCTCATCACCACGGCCGTCCGTAACACGTCCGAATATTACCTCACGGTCAATGAGGTCGGCGCCCGCAAGGCCCAATTGAGCGGCCAGATGCTGCGTGTGGCCGGACGCGTGAAGGCCGGAACGATTAGCTGGGATCCGGCGACCCTGTCGCTGGCCTTCGCGATGGTTTCGCCGCCCAATCCCGACGGCTCGCCGGTCAAAACCGTTGCCGCCTCTGAGCCGGCGGAATTTCGCGTGGTCGCACGCGGCGAGCCCAAGCCTGACATGTTCGCGGCCGGACGCGACGTGATCGTCGAAGGGCGGCTCGCCGCAGACGGCACGATCGAGGCGCGCCAGGTGCTCACCTCATGTCCCTCGAAGTACGTCCCCAAGCAGCCGTCGAAGTGAAGATGAAATGCCGCTCATAGGCCAGCTCGCTCTCGCGCTCGCGCTGATGGTCGCGGTCTATTCGATCGTTGCCAATCTGCTCGGCATCCGCCGCAACTCGCCCGACCTGCTGCTCAGCGCCCGCCATGCGCTGTGGGCGATGTGTGCGATGGTCACGGTGGCGGTCGCCGCGCTATGGACCGGCCTTCTGACCAGCGATTTCTCGCTGGAGTACGTAGCCTCATATTCCAGCGTTACGCTTCCGATTCAGTACAAGTTTGCGGCGCTATGGGGCGGGCAGCAAGGCTCGCTGCTGTTCTGGACCTGGCTGCTCTCGATTTTCACCTCGATCGCGATATTCCAGAACCGCCGGCGCAATCCCGAAATAACGCCCTGGGCCCTTATCGTGCTGGCCGGAGTTGCGATTTTCTTTCTCGGGATGCTGAATTTCGTTACCCGCCCGTTCGATCTCCTGGCCACGGTGCCGCCTGACGGCTCCGACCTCAACCCGCTGCTGCAGAACTACTGGATGGCGATCCATCCGCCGTCGCTCTACACGGGCTACGTCAGCGCCGCGGTGCCGTTCGCGTTCGCCTGCGGCGCGCTCATCACGCGCAAGCTCGACGACGGATGGATTCGCACCACGCGCCGCTGGGCGATCTTTTCGTGGTTCTTTCTCACGCTCGGCAATCTGTTCGGTGCGCGCTGGGCCTACGAGGTTCTGGGATGGGGCGGCTACTGGGCGTGGGACCCGGTCGAGAATGCCGCCTTCATGCCGTGGCTGGTGATGACGGCCTACCTGCACTCGGTGATGATCCAGGAGCGCAAGGACATGCTGAAGGTATGGAACCTCGCGCTTATCGGCATGGCCTTCATGCTGACGCTGTTCGGCACGTTCCTCACGCGGAGCGGCGTTATCTCGTCGGTCCATTCGTTTACCCAATCGGGACTTGGGCCGTACTTCCTGAGCTTCCTTATCGCGGTGGTCCTCGGCTACACGGCGCTGCTGGTGAGCCGCGTGAAGGATTTGAAAAGCCCGGCCGAGTTCGAGTCCTATCTCTCGCGCGAGGCCGCGTTTCTGTTCAACAACCTGATGCTGGTTGGAATCGCGTTCGCGGTTTTCTGGGGTACGGTTTTTCCGGTGCTCTCGGAGGCGGTGCGCGGGGTCAAGATTACGGTCGGGCCGCCCTTCTTCAACAAGGTCAACGGACCGCTCGCGCTCGGCCTGATTTTCCTGATGGGCGTGGGGCCGCTGATCGGGTGGCGGCGGACCTCGCCGCAGACCCTGATGCGAACGTTCCTTGCGCCGATTACGATGGGCGTGGGCGCGGGCATAATCGTTTTCGCGATGGGCCTGCGGCAATGGTACGTGCTGACGGCGCTTTCGCTGGCGGCGTTCGCGCTCGGCACTGTGGCGGTCGAATTCCGTCGCGGCGTGAGCGCGCGGCGCCATCTGGTGCATGAAACGCCGGCGCGCGCGCTGGTCAACCTCGTGGGCAAGAACAACCGTCGCTACGGCGGCTATATCATCCATCTGGGCGTGGTCTTTGCGTTTATCGGAATCGTCGCTTCGTCATTCTTCAGGACCGAGGTCAAGCGAAGCGTGCGCACCGGGCAGAGCTTCAGTATCGGCGCCTACGACATAACCTACATGGGACTGAAGGGCGTCGAGACGGCGCATCTCGAGGACTTGAGCGCGCGCCTCGACGTGCGAAGCGGCGGGCGCGAGATCGCAACGATGGCGCCGGCGCGGCTCTTCTACAAACGCCCGCAACAGCCGGCTACGCGGGTCGCGATTCGTTCCACGCCGCTCGCCGACCTCTACATCGTACTGGCCGGGGTCGACGATCAGAGCGGGCTTGCCACCTTCGAAGTGTTTCTCACGCCGCTGGTTTTCTGGCTGTGGGCCGGCGGCCTGATGATGGCGATCGGCACGGTGGTCGTGATGTGGCCCAACGTGCGCGAGCGCGCCGCGATGGCCGCGGCGCTCGGCCGCGACGAGGCGTTCGCCGCCGAACCCGTGCCGGGAGGCGACTGAGAGCCGGTGAACTGCGAGGCGAAATTCACCAGCACGGCCTTGGCGTTCGCGGTCATGCTGATCACGACACTGATGATGCCGCTGATGGCGCCGGTACGCTCGGCGCGCGCGGCGGCTCCCAGCGGTCAGGAGATCGCCGAAGGGCTCACCTGCCAGTGCGGATGCGGCTTGACGGTCGCCAACTGCAACCATCCCAACTGCAGCTTCTCGGTGCCGATGCGCGAGCGTATCGACACGATGCTCGCGCACGGGAAGGGTCGCGCCGAGATAATCTCTTATTTTCGCAAGCAATACGGCGAGAAGATTCTATCCGCCCCCACGACCCAGGGCTTCAATCTGCTCGCGTGGACGATGCCCTTTGTGGCGCTGCTGGTGGGCGGCGGCCTGGTGGTTCTGATGATGGGACGATGGCGCGGCGGATCGCCCGCGCCGCCGCAAGCGCCCGGCGATCCAGGCTCAGGCAACTCCGGCAAATCTGGCAAATCCGACTCCGCGCTTCGCGAGCGTCTTGAACGCGAACTGCGGGAGCGTCTTTAGGCCGTGCTTTACCTTGCCGCGGTGCTGATCGTCGCGAGCGTGGCGCTATTCGTTGCGGCGCCCTTGGGGGGCGGCCTGCTGGCGACCCGGCGCGCCGGACGCGACGCTGCCGAGGCCGAGCGGCTCGAGCATGAGCGGGCGCTCGCGATGCAGGGGCTCCGCGAACTGGAATTCGATCGCGAGATGGGCAAGCTTTCCGAGGCCGACTATGCGGCGCTGCACGAGGGACTGATGGCGCGCGCGCTTGGCGCGAGCGCCGCGCTCGAGCGTCTGCGCGCGACCCCGGCCGCCGCCTCCGCGCCGGAGGCGTCAGCGGGGCGTCCGCGGCTGGTCAAATCCGGCCCGGCGTCTGCGGCAGCGCCCGGCGCTTCGCCCGCCGCCGCCGTGCGCGTCCGGTTTTGCCCACAATGCGGGGTCGAGGCCGCGGCGGGAAACTTCTGCAGCGAATGCGGCGCGCCGCTTTCCGTATCGGCGCGCGCGGCGGCGCGGGCCGAGCGATGACGGCGCCGCTTGTCGAGGCGCGCGCACTGGGCAAGAGTTTCGGTACCGCGCTGGTCCTGCGCGAGGTTAACCTGGCCGTTGAAGCGGGTCGCGGGGCGGCGGTCGTTGGCGCCAACGGCGCAGGGAAATCGACCCTCATCCGGCTGCTCGCCGGACTTTCGGCGCCGAGTCTGGGAGCCGCGATGCTGTTCGGTGTGCCGGCGCGCTCGCTCAAGCCGATGCTGCGCCGCCGTGTTGGCCTGCTGAGCCATCAGAGCTTCATCTATCCCAACCTGACCGCGCGCGAGAACCTGGAATTCTACGCGACGCTCTATGGCGTCGCGCAGGCACGCGCGGCGGCCGCCGAATGGCTGGAGCGGGTCGCGCTGGACGCTGCCGCCGACGCCCGAGTGCATGGGTTTTCGCGCGGAATGGAGCAGCGCCTTGCGATTGCGCGCGCGATGCTCGGGCGGCCCGACGTGTTGTTGCTCGACGAGCCGTTCGCAGCGCTCGACGCCGACGGCGCTGCGCTCGCCGCGGCGCTGGTGCGTGAAGCGATGGGTCGCGGATGCGCGGTGCTCGCGAGCGCGCATTCAGCGGACGCGCTGGAGGAGTTGGGTTTCGCGGTCCTGACGCTAAGGCGCGGCAAGCTGGTCAGCGATCAGGCGTCCGCCGCGGGCCAAGGAACGGCGCGCGCGCCGCTTGCCCGGCAAGTTTCGTGAAAGGCGTGCAACGATCATGAACTCCTTCGCCGCCGTGTTGCGCAAGGACCTGCTGCTCGAAGTGCGCGGCGGGCAGAGCACCGTTGCGCTCGGCGCGCTCTCGCTGCTGGTGTTGGTGGTGCTGGTGTTCGCGTTTAATCCCGGCGGCGGCGAGCAGGGCGCGGAGGCCGCGGCCGGCGCGCTCTGGGTCGCGCTGGTGTTTTCGGGGATGCTGGGAGCGACGCGGGCGGTCAGCGCCGAGAACGAAAACGGCTGTATCCGGGCGCTGCTGATGAGCCCGCTCGACCGCGCCGCGCTCTACGCGGCGAAGCTCGCCGCGGCATTCATCTTCATGGCCGTCGCAGAGGCCGCGTCGATCATCCTGATGGTGCTGTTCTTCAATCTCGAATTCGATGCGCGCGTGATGCGGATGGCGCCCGCGGTGCTGCTCGGCGCGCTCGGCTTCGCCGCGCTGGCGACGCTGCTCGCGGGGATTTCCTCGCGTCTACGCGGCGGCGACCTGATTCTGCCGCTGCTGGCGGTGCCGATGTTCGTGCCGGCGCTTATCGCCGGGGTCAAGGCGAGCGCGGGGGCGCTGGGCGGCGCGCCGCTGGGCGATCTGGCTATCTGGTTAAAGGTGCTGATCGCCTTCGACGTGATGTTCGTCGCGGCCGGCTACCTGCTCTTCGAATATGTCGCGGGAGAGGAGTGAATGAACGGCCGCGCAGTCAGGCTGGGGCTCGGTTTCGTAACGTTGGCGCTGATGCTTGCCGCGCTCTACATGGTTTTCGCCTACGTGCCGACTGAGGCCGACCAGGGGATCGTCCAGCGTATCTTTTACTTCCACGTGCCGTGCGCGTGGGTCGCGTTCGTCTCTTTCGCGCTGGTGGCGATCGCGGGGATTTTTTACCTGTGGCTCGGCCAAAAGGTGTGGGATGACCTCGGATACGCCGCGGCCGAGACCGGGATGGTATTCTGCACGCTGGTGCTGGTGACCGGCTCTATCTGGGCCAAGACTATCTGGGGCGCGTGGTGGACCTGGGACTCGCGCCTGACAACCACTTTAATTCTGTGGCTGCTGTATGGCGGGTACCTGATGCTGCGCGCGATGACGGGCGATTCGGAGCAGGGTGCGCGCTTCGGCGCGGTGGTGGGAATCGTCGCCGCGATCGACGTGCCGATTGTGATCGTCTCGGTGCGCCTGTGGCGCACGATCCATCCCGCAGTCCTGGTGACCCGCCAGGGCGGCCACGGCCTGCAGGACCCGCGGATGGTCACGACGCTGCTGGTCTCGCTCGCCGCGTTTACCGCGCTCTTCATCTGGATTCTGTGCCTGCGCTTCGTCACCCTGCGGATGCATACGCGCCTCGGCGCGCTCGCGCGTTCGCTGGCGTTGGCCGAGGCCGCGGCGCAAGATTAGTGCTGCCGCACGAGAGACTGATGGACAACTTGAGTTACCTGTTCGCCGCCTATGCGATAATCTTCGTCGTGATCTTTGGCTACGTGCTCTTCATCTGGCGCCGCCAGGTGGCGCTGGAGGGCGAGTTGCGCGCGATGGAGGCGCGGATGCGGGCACTCGACCCGGCCGCCGGCGCTGCCCAAGCGGGCGAGTCGCGCACGGGCTCTTGAGCGTACTTGCCGCGGAGAATTATCGTGCACATCTTGAGTCTGATGCGTCATATTAACCCGATACGCGATATCGGGCGGGCCAAGATCGAAAGTGAGGTCGTGCCGGCGAGGACAAGCGCCGCCTAGATGGAATTCCGCGACTACTATAAGACCCTCGGCGTCGAACGCGGCGCTTCGGCGGCCGAAATCAAATCGGCCTACCGCAAACTCGCCCGCAAGCATCATCCCGACGTCAACCCCAACAACAAGGAAGCCGAGGCCCGATTCAAACAGGTCAACGAGGCCTACCAGGTCCTCAGCGATCCGGAAAAGCGCAAGAAGTACGACGAACTCGGGGCCGACTGGGAGCGCGGCACCACCGAAGAGGAGATGCGGCGCCGCTATGCCTGGAGCCCGCCGCCCGGGGGCGGCGGCGGTGGTTTTGGCCAGGGCGAGGCCGGCGGCGGTGGCGGCTTCAGCGATTTCTTCGAGCAATTCTTCGGCGGCCTGGGCGGCGGATTCGCCGGCCGCGGGACCGGTGGCCGCGCGCCGCGCGGCTTTTCGGGCTACGAATTCACCGAGGCGCCGCCGCGCGGACGCGACATCGATGCCGAGGTCGCGGTTCCGCTGCGTGACGCCATGCGCGGCGCCAAAATGCGAATCACGCTCAATGCCGAAGACGGATGCGCCAACTGCGGCGGCACCGGAATGGTTTCGCGCGAGGAGCGCCGCGGCAAGACGCGCATCGTCCGCGCTGCTGAGCAGTGCCCGGTTTGTCACGGCCGCGGCACGATTCCTAACCAGCGCTCGCTCGAGGTGACGATTCCGCCCGGCGTCGTCGACGGCACCCGGATGCGGCTTAAAGGGCAGGGCGGCAAGGGGCCGCGTCCGGAACTCAATGGCGACCTCTTCCTGACCGTGCGCCTGAGGCCCGATCGGGTTTTCAGTGTCAGCGGGCGCGACCTGCGCTGCGAGTTGCCGGTGTGGGACTATGAGGCGGCGCTGGGCGCGGAGATAACCGTGCCGACGCTCGACGGACGGCTTTCCTTGAAAATTCCCGCCGCCAGTCAGACGGGGCGTGTGCTGCGGTTGCGTGGGCGTGGCCTGCCCGGCCGCGGCAAGGAGGCTGCGGGCGACCTCCTTTACGAGCTCAAAGTGCTGGCTCCGACCGATATGACCGATGAGGAGCGCAAGCTGATGCAGGAATTCGCCGAGCGGCGGGTCAAGCGCGCGGTGCCCGATCCGCGCGCCGAATTGATCCGCGAGTAGGATTTGCGGCAGTTCAGGGCCGATGCTACTGGACCGGCTCCCTGATTGCGGTGCCGGAACTGCCGTCGTACTCTTTACGCTCCGCTTTGCGCCCGATGAACTCCGCGGCAAAATCAAATCTGGTCGGCAGGATCGCCCGCGCGCTCGAACGGGCCGGGCTACGCTGTAACGGATCATCTGAATCAACCGGTGAATCAACCGGCGAAACGATTCTCCTCGCGCTCTCGGGCGGCGCCGATTCGGTGGCGCTGCTCTATTTGCTCCGCGATCTCGCGCCGCGTTTCGGTTATCGACTCGCGGCCGCCCATCTGAACCATCACCTGCGCGGCGCGGAATCCGACCGCGACGAGGCTTTCGTGCGCGATCTCTGCGCGACGCTCGGGGTCGAGTTGACGGTCGAGCAATCAAGCGAGGTCGATCCCGCCGCGTCCAATCTCGAGGAGCGGGCGCGCGAGGTCCGCTACGCTTTTCTCGTTGCCGCGGCAGCGGGGATCGGCGCGTCGCGTATCGTCACCGCTCATCATGCCGACGACCAGGCCGAAACCGTGATGCTTCGGCTGCTGCGCGGAGCGGGCGCGACCGGGCTCGGCGCGATGGCCGAGACGATGAGTCTCGGGCCAAGTGGCGTGACGATTGTGCGGCCGATGCTGCGCGTGTCGCGGCGCGAAGTGCTGCGCTACCTGGATTCGATTGGCGCGCGTTTCGTCGGCGACAGCAGTAATGCGAATCGGGGTATGCTACGCAACCGCGTGCGTCTCGAATTGCTGCCGGCGCTCGAGCGCGACTACGCGCCGGGATTGCGCCGCAGGCTCTGCGCGCTGGCCTCGGAGATGCGCGAGCTCGACGACTATCTCGCCGGCGCGGCGCGGACCGAACTGAACCTGCGTCTTCGCGAGAGCGTCGCGGGCGGCCCGCTGGACCTTTTGGATTTGAACGCCTTCGCCGGGATGCCCCCGGCCCTGGCCGCGGCAGTTTTGCGCGAGTTTCTGACCGCCCGAATCTGGAGCCTTCGGCGCCTTTCGCGCCGCCATATCGAGGACCTGCGCAGGCTCTGCCAGGGCGAGTCTCCCAGCGCCACAATCGACCTGCCCGGAGGCTGGCGAGCCGAGCGGCGCTACGCCGCGCTGGCAATCGAGAGGCGGGTGGAGGCCCAGCCGCTCGCTTCCGCATCTGACGGACCCTTCGCCGTCACGCTTGCGCGCAAGGGAGTCACCAGGGTGCGGCAAGCGGGTTTCGTCTTTCATTCGAGTATGATGCCGGCCGACGCCTCGCCTATGCCGTTGGATCTTTATGAAGCCTGCTTTGATGCCGACCTTGCCGTCGCCGGGTTGATGGTACGCAGCTTTGCGCCAGGCGACCGCGTCTCTCCGCTGGGGATGGGAGGATCGCGCAAGCTCCATGACATTTTTATCGACCGCAAACTGGCTCGACCGCGCCGCCAGACGTTCCCAGTGGTTACGTTGGAGGGGCAGGTGGCGTGGGTCCCCGGAATGGTGCGTGGGCGGGTCGCGTTGGTAGGCGAAAAAACCGTCGGGGTGCTGCGCTTACGAGCGTTTGAGGATGCGATTCGCGTTTGAAGAGATGTTTACGCTTCGGCTAACGACGCGTTGCTTGTAAATGAAGTCGCGTGGTACCCTTTAAATAAGAATGAACCAGTTTTCTCGCAGTATTGCGCTCTGGCTCGCCCTGGGCCTGATGTTCCTGTTGCTGTTCAACATGTTCAGCCGCCAGCAGGTCAAGGAGCCTGAGGAGATCTTCTCGGACTTCCTGAACCAGGTCGAAAAGGGGCAGGTTTCCAAGGTCACAATCCAGGGCAGCACTATTCACGTCGTCGTCAACGGCGAACATTACAAGACCTATGCGCCCGCCGACCCTGACCTGGTCAAGACGCTGCGCGCCAGAAACATCCAGATCGAGGCTAAACCGTCCGAGGGCGACCCCTGGTGGATGGTATTGCTGGTTCAGTGGTTCCCGATGCTGCTGCTGGTCGGGGTGTGGATTTTCTTCATGCGCCAGATGCAGATCGGCGGCGGCAAGGCCATGTCTTTCGGCAAGAGCCGCGCGAAGCTGCTGACCGAGAATACTCATAAAGTCACTTTCGCCGACGTCGCGGGTATCGACGAAGCCAAGGACGAGCTCGAGGAAATAATCCAGTTCCTCAAGGACCCCAAGCGCTTCACGCGCCTGGGCGGACGCATTCCCAAGGGCGTGTTGCTGGTTGGCCCTCCGGGCACCGGCAAGACGCTGCTCGCCCGCGCGATCGCCGGCGAGGCGGGAGTCCCGTTCTTTTCGATCTCGGGATCGGACTTCGTCGAGATGTTCGTCGGCGTGGGCGCCTCGCGCGTGCGCGACCTGTTCGTACAGGGCAAAAAGCACGCTCCGTGCATTATTTTCATCGATGAAATCGACGCCGTCGGACGCCATCGCGGCGCCGGCCTGGGCGGCGGCCATGACGAGCGCGAACAGACGCTCAATCAGTTGTTGGTCGAGATGGACGGGTTCGAGGCCAACGAAGGCGTGATTCTGGTCGCCGCGACGAACCGTCCGGACGTGCTCGACCCGGCTTTGCTGCGGCCCGGCCGCTTCGATCGCCGCGTCGTGGTGCCGCGCCCCGATTTCAGGGGCCGCGAGGGTATCCTGAGGGTCCATACGCGTAAAGTGCCGCTTTCCGACGACGTCGACATCACCAAGGTCGCCCGCTCGACCCCTGGATTTGCCGGCGCCGACCTTGAGAACCTGGTCAACGAGGCGGCGCTGCTGGCAGCGCGACGCAACAAGGAAAAGGTCGAGATGACCGACTTCGAGCTCGCCAAGGACAAGGTCCTGATGGGAGCCGAGCGGCGCTCGATGGTGATGTCGCTGCATGAGCGGCGCAATACCGCCTACCATGAATCGGGGCACGCGCTGGTGGCGATGCTCCAGCCGGGCGCCGACCCGGTGCATAAGGTGACGATCATTCCGCGCGGGATGGCGTTGGGGGTCACCCAGCAACTTCCGCTAGACGATCGCTATACTTATTCGCGCGATTACCTGATGACTCAACTCGCCACGATGTTCGGCGGCAGGGTTGCCGAGGAGTTGGTATTCAGCCAGACCACCACCGGCGCGGGCGATGATATCGAGAAGGCAACCGAACTCGCGCGCAAGATGGTCTGTCAGTGGGGCATGAGCGAAGAGCTGGGACCGATGACCTTCGGGCGGCGCGAGGAACAGGTGTTCCTGGGCCGCGACATCGCGCATCACAGGGACTACTCCGAGCACACCGCGATCGAGATTGACCGCGAAGTGCGTCGCATGGTCGACGCCGCCTTCCAGCGGGCGCGCAAGTTGCTGACCGAGAACCTGCCACTGCTGCATGCGGTCTCCGACCGCTTGCTCGAAAAGGAAGTTCTCGACGGCGGCGAAGTCGCCGAGATGGTGAAGGCCTATCAGGAAGGGCGTCCGTTCCCGGCCAGCACGCCTGCACCGTCGGGCGGACCTCCAAGGTCGGGTCAGACCGTGGCGCCGGAAAAGCCCAAGCCTGCAGGCGAAGAAGCTCCGGCAATACCCGGACTTCCGCCCAAGCCCGTTCTCGCGTAAATCGTTTCCTTCAGCGCGAGTCTTCCGCGCCTGCGCCCTCGTTTGAGGGCGCAGTAGCGTCCAGTTATCCGGCCGCACCCCGTCCCGTCGAAGCTCGCTCGCGTGTATTCTTATTAGTGGCCCATCGTCTAATTGGAGGGGGTTACTTAACTCAGAGTTCGAAGCTTGGAAGTTAGAACACATCGCCGTCGGCACTTGCTTCGTCTTCGCGACGCCCGAGTCATCCGGTTTCCAGCCGTGATGGGAGTGCTAAACGTTACACCTGATTCCTTTTCCGACGGCGGCCTATACCTCGATCCGCGCCGCGCGGCCGAGCATGCGCTCGAGATGGAGGCCGCCGGCGCCGCGATCATCGATATCGGCGCCGAGTCGACCCGCCCGCACGGGGCGCGCGAGGTTCCGGCCGAGGTCGAAATCGAGCGTATCGCGCCGGTGCTGCAGCGCCTCGGAGGACGGCTCCGGGTTCCGATCTCGATTGACACACGCAAGGCCGCCGTCGCACGCGTCGCGCTCGATGCGGGCGCGGCGATCATCAACGACGTGAGCGCGCTCGAGGCCGACCCCGCGATGGCGCCTTTAGTGGCGGCTCGCAAGTGCGCGGTGGTTCTGATGCATATGCGCGGGGGGCCCGCCGACCACATGAAGTTCGCGCACTACCGCGATGTGGTTAGCGAGGTCGAGACTGCTCTGGCGGCGCGCGCGCGCGCCGCTATCCGCGCCGGCGTCGCGCCCTCGCGCATCATACTCGACCCCGGCCTGGGGTTCGCCAAGCAACCGCGGCATAGTCTCGCGCTGCTGGGCGCCTTGCCGCGGCTCTGCACGCTGGGATATCCCATATTGGTAGGAGCGTCGCGCAAGGGCTTCGTACGCGCGATGGCCGGGGCCAATCCGGACGCGCTCGAATCCGCGACGGCGGCGGTAAGCGCGATCGCAGTTGTCGCAGGCGCTGCGGTCGTGCGGGTACATGACGTTTTCTCGGCGGCGGCGGCGGTGAAGATGGCGGCGGCGATCAAATCTTGCGGCGGCGGCGCCTAGGCCAACCGCGATGGAACAATACTTCGGCCTGGTCCCCAAGCTGCGATGGCAGGATGTGCTCGACATCCTGATCGTCGCCTATGTGATTTACCGTATCGCGCTGCTCATCCGCGGCACGCGCACGATGCAGATGGTGGTGGGACTGCTGGTCGTGGCCGGCGCGTTCGTCGGTTCGCAACTGCTCGGCCTGTTTACGCTCAACTGGCTGCTCAACAATTTCCTCGGCTCGCTGTTGTTGATCCTGGTGGTGATTTTCCAGTCTGACATCCGCCGCGCGCTCACTCGGGTCGGCACACCGACTTTTCTGGCCGGCCACGTGACCGTGGCCAGTGTGGCGCAGGAGCTGGTCAACACGGCCGCGTGGCTCTCTGCGCGGCGGGTCGGCGCACTGATCGTGCTGGAGCAGGAGGTCGGATTGAACGACTACGTCGAGACCGGCCGCATCCTCGACGCCCGGCTCTCGCCCGAGCTGCTGGAGACCATCTTTATGCGCGGTTCGCCGCTGCATGACGGGGCGGTTATCGTAAAGGGCGAGAACGTGCTGGCGGGCGCCTGCCTGCTGCCGCTATCGACCAATCCAAATGTGAATCTCGCGCTCGGCACGCGCCATCGCGCAGCCATCGGAATCACCGAGGACAGCGACGCCGCGGTGATCGTGGTGTCGGAGGAAACCGGAACAATCTCGCTCGCCCGCAACGGCGAATTGCAACGCGGACTCAGCCCCGAGGACTTACTCGGCATCCTGGTTACGATGGTCTAGGCGAGGAACGGCACGATGGAGCGCAGGACGATCTCGGCCCATATCAGGAGCGCCCTGAAGAGAATCGTCGTGGGCGCCGACGTGCCGCGGCAGATAAGTCCACCGTTGCGGATCTTGCTGATGCAGCGCATCAGGCGCAATCTCGGCCTGCGCGCAATTGCTGTCGTGCTCGCAATCGGCCTATGGTTTTTCGTCAACGCCGGACAGCGTGGCGCGCTCGCCCCGATGCGCGTGCCGATTAGCTATCGGGCGCTGCCGATCGGCCTGGCAATCGTCAATCAGCGCCCCGATTTCGTGCAAATTGAAGTTCGCGGGCCGCGCACGCTGCTCTCGCTGCTCGATCCCGACCGCATGGTGCTGCGCCTGGACTTAAGCGGCGTGACGGTCGGCCAGGCGGTATTCAAGATCGGTCCCGAGATGTTCAATGTTCCGCGTCAGACCGACGTGACCCGCATCTCGCCCAGCCAGATCGTGCTCGATATCGACCGCATCGTCGACCGCCAGGTCCCGATCCGCGTGAGCATCCAGGGTCAGCCTGCCGCTGGTTATCGCGTCAAGTTGGCGAAGGCAAACCCGCCCGCCGCGACCGTGCGCGGCCCCAGTCGCTTCGTCTTTCACACCGATAGCGTGCGGACCTCGCCGGTCGACGTGAACGGCGCCAAGGCCGATATCAATCAGCCTGTGAGACTTTCGCCGCCGGGCGACCGCGTCACGGTCCTGGGGCCGCAGACAGTTGAAGCGGCGGTTTCGATTGGCGAAATCATCGCCGACCGCGAGTTCCGCGGCCTTCCGATCGAAGTCCGCGACACCGACTACAAGGTCAAGGTTGAGCCGCAGCGAATCGCCATCACGGTGCGCGGAACGCTAAACCAGCTTTCCGGCCTCGACCTGCGCGGCTCAGTGTTCGCCTCGGCCGAAGATATGGAGCCGGGCGCACACAATCTCACAGTGCAAATCGAATTGCCCGACGGAATACAACTGGTGCGCGCAATCCCGGGCAATGTCAGGGTCCGACTCTATCGACAAAAGCGCGCTGGGAGCGGATGAAACTCAATCATGGCTAACAGGCTCTTTGGCACCGACGGGGTGCGCGGCGTCGCCAACGCCGAACCGATCACTTCCGAAACCGCGCTCAAGCTGGGGCGCGCGCTGGCGCACGTGCTCAAGGCCCAACCCGCCCGCCATCATCGCATCCTGATTGGCAAGGACACGCGCCTTTCCGGCTACATGCTGGAAACGGCGATGGCCTCGGGTATCTGCTCGATGGGCGCTGACGTATGGCTGGTTGGGCCGCTGCCGACCCCCGGCATCGCGTTTCTCGCGCGCAGCATGCGCGCCGACGCCGGCGTCGTGATCTCGGCCTCGCACAACCCCTTCCAGGACAACGGCATCAAGTTCTTCTCGCGCGAGGGCTTCAAGCTCGACGACGAGACCGAGCGCCGAATCGAGGATCTGGTGTTCGACGACGGCGCGCTGGCCCATCTGCGCGCGACCGCCGGCGAAATTGGCAAGGCCGCGCGCATCGACGACGCGATCGGCCGCTACCTGGTGTTTCTCAAGGGCTGCGTGCCGCGCGCGGTGACCTTTGACGGGCTCAAGCTGGTGGTCGATTGCGCCAACGGTGCGGCCTATAAGGTCGCTCCGGACGCGCTGACCGAACTGGGCGCCGACGTCGTCGCACTGGGCGTCGATCCCGACGGCAAGAACATCAATCTCGGCTGCGGCGCGCTGCATCCGGAGAAGCTTTGCGAGGCGGTGCTGCGCGAGGGCGCGCAGGCCGGTATCGCGCTCGATGGCGACGGCGACCGTGCGCTGCTGGTCGACGAGCGCGGCGAACTTTTCGACGGCGACGACGTGATGGCGGCGATGGGAGTCAGGATGGCGGCCACCGGACAGCTCGCCGGCGGCGCGGTAGTCGCGACCGTGATGAGCAATCTCGGACTCGAGATCGCACTTCGGGACAGGGGCGCGCGCCTGGTGCGCACGGAGGTCGGCGACCCGGCTGTGGCGCGCGAGATGCGCTCGGGCGGCTACAATCTCGGCGGCGAGCAATCGGGCCACGTCATCTTCATGGACCATTCGACCACCGGCGACGGCATTATCACGGCGCTGATGATGCTGACTTTGATGGTCGAGACCGGGCGCCCGATGAGTGAGTTGCGCGCCATGCATCGTGTGCCGCAAGTGATGGAGAACGTGCGGGTGGCCGCGCGCGTGCCGCTGGCCGAGATGCCCGACGTGCAACGGCTGATCGCCGCCGCCGAAAAGCGCCTCGGCGCCAATGGCCGCCTGCTGGTGCGCTACTCGGGCACCGAGATGCTGGCGCGCGTGATGATAGAGGGCGAGGACCAGGCCGAGATCGGCGCGCTCGCGCGCGAGATCGGCGCCGCGATTGGCAAGCGCGCCGGCCGCGCGCCTGCCTGACGATGCCCCGGCTCGGCGTCAATATCGACCACGTCGCCACGCTGCGCGAAGCGCGGCGCGTGGACTATCCCGATCCGGTCGAGGCGGCGCTCGCCGCCGAACGTGCCGGCGCGGGCGCGATCACTTTCCATCTGCGCGAAGACCGCCGCCACGTTCAGGACCGGGATCTCCTGCGCTTGCGCCAGGAGGTCCACGTGCGGCTCAATCAGGAGCTCGCACCGATAGACGAGATGATCGAGCTGGCGCTGAAGATCCGCCCGCACGAGGTTTGCCTCGTGCCCGAGCGTCGCGAGGAGATTACCACTGAGGGCGGCCTCGACGCAGCCGGCCTTGGCGTGCGCCTCGCCCCGATGATCGCGAGTCTCAAGCACGCGGGTATCGGCGTGTCGCTGTTTATCGATCCGGAACAGCATCAGATCGAAGCCGCCGCCGCACTGGGCGCGGACTTCGTCGAAATTCATACGGGTGCTTACGCCAACCTGGCCGATCAGGATCTGGCCGAGCGCTATCTCACCGGCGTCGATTCGCCGCGCGCGCTCAAGGACGCCAAAGTGAAACCCGGCGAGGCGACGACGGCGGAGTTGCGTAAAATCCGTGACGCGGTCAAAATCGCGCGCGCGGCCGGACTCAAACCCAACGCCGGCCACGGGCTCAATTACGGCAACGTCGCCCCGATCGCCGCGATCGCGGGGATACAGTGGCTCCATATCGGCCATTCGATCGTTGCGCGCGCGATTGCGGTCGGGATGAGCCGCGCGGTGAGCGAGATGCTGGCATTGACAGATACGGGACACGCCGCGGCGCCGCGAGTCCGCGCTGGCGGGGCTCGCGCGGCGCGGCGCTGAAGGATGGCGCGCGCATGAAACTGCTGAGCGCCGCCGAAAGCCGCGAACTCGACCGGCTTAGCCAGGAAAAATATGGCGTTGCGTCGTATGCGCTAATGACGCGCGCGGGGCAGGCGGTCGCCGCGGCCGTGATGCGTCGATGGCGTCACGCGGTGCATCACGGCGTGCTGGTCGTCGCCGGCAGGGGCAACAACGGCGGCGATGGGATGGTCGCGGCGCGTGCGCTGATGGCCGAGCAGGTGCCGGTGCGTGCGATCCTGCTCGCGCGCGCCTTGGCGCTCAAAGGCGACGCGGCTCGCGCACATGCGGAATTCGTCAAGGCCGGCGGCACGGTAGTCGAAGCCGCCGGCGAGGCTGAACTCGACGCGGCGATGGGCGCGCGCATGGGCGTGATCGTCGATGCGATTTTCGGCACCGGCCTCAATGCCGAGGTCAAAGGGCTCGCGCGCCATGCGATCGAGGCGATAAATCACGCCGGCGCGCCGGTGCTCGCGGTCGATATCGCCTCGGGCGTTAACTCGGACGCCGGCGCGGTGATGGGCGCGGCGGTACGCGCCGCCCTGACGGTCACTTTCGGCTTTGCAAAATTCGGCCACGTTTCTTATCCGGGCGCTGAATTGTGCGGCGAACTCGAGATCGCGGAAATCGGATTCGCACCCGCGGCGATCGGCGAGATTGCGCCGCGCGGAAAATACTTTGACGCGGCCGAGGCGCGGCCATATCTGCGCTCGCGTCCGCAAAATTCGCACAAGGGAAACTACGGCCACGTGATGGTAATCGCGGGAAGCCGCGGCAAGTCGGGCGCCGCTGTCCTGGCCTCGCGCGGCGCGCTGCGGATGGGCGCGGGCCTGGTGACCGCCGCCATTCCGGAAGCGATCGGTGCGATCGTCGCCGCGGGACAGGCGGAGTTGATGACCGAGCCAATCGCCGACCGCGACGGCCATTTCGACGGACAGCACGCGCCTCGCGTGCTCGCGAAGCTGGTTGAAGGCAAGGACGCGCTGTCGGTCGGCCCCGGTATCGGCCAAAGCGACGATACGCGCGCACTGATGGAGTGGCTCATCGCCGAGGGCGCGGCGCCGCGCCGCCCGATGCTGATCGACGCTGACGGCCTCAACATCGTCGCGCAAATTGGCGCGGGTGCGCTCAAGCGCGCCACCGGTCCGGTCGTCCTGACGCCACATCCGGGGGAGGCCGCACGCCTGCTCGGGATGAGCACGGCGGAGGTCAACGCCGACCGAGTCGGCGCGGCGCGGCGGCTTAGCGATCTGAGCGGTGCGGCGGTACTGCTCAAGGGCGCGCGCACCGTTATCGCGGGCATCGGCGGCGAAATTTATATCAACGCGAGTGGGAATCCCGGGATGGCGACGCCGGGGATGGGTGACGTGCTCTCCGGGATTGTCGGCGCGCTGCTGGCACAGCGGTTGGCGCCGCTCGACGCGCTCGCGTTCGGCGCGTTCGTTCATGGTCATGCCGCCGACCGATTGGCCGCGCGTAGCGGCCCGGTCGGCTACCTGGCCGGCGATCTCGCCGAAGAGTTGCCGTCAACCCTCGCAGCGCTGGGCGCTTGAAATGGAAACGCCGACTGGCGCACGCTTATAAATATGACGTTCGTCATCGAAACCCGCTCGGCGCACGAGACCAAAAGCTGGGGTCGGCGCTTGGCCTCAGTGCTAGAAGGCGGAGAGCTGCTCGGCCTGATGGGCGATCTGGGTGCGGGCAAGACCTGCTTCATCAAGGGGCTCGCGAGCGGCCTCAATCTTCGCGAGGGAGACATCCTGAGTCCCACCTTCACGATGATCCAGGAGCATCACGGGCGCATGGCGCTCTATCATATCGACCTCTATCGCCTGGAGGAGGCCGGACTCGACGACCTGGGGTTGCGCGAGTACCTGTTCACGAGCGGTGTGGCCGCGGTGGAATGGTTCGAGCGATTGCGCGAGGCCGAAGAACTGGAAGTCCTCTCCGTGCGAATCAGCTATGTCAGCCCGAGTGCGCGCCGGATAGAGTTCGTCGCGGCCTCCGACCGCTACGCGCAGTTGTTGGAGCGCCTGCGCTCGCGTTTCGCATGACCGCGCTCCCCAAGCGCCATCCGACTGGGTGCTGACCTAATCAGCCATCACCTCCGACTGGGGGCACTGGTTCAGCCTGCCGATTCCGCTCATAATACTTGATTACGCTGCGAACCGTTTTGCGGCGGCGATGACGTGGCCCTGGTCGTACAAAAATATGGCGGAACTTCCGTCGGCTCGATCGATCGGATCAGAGCGGTGGCGGATCGCGTCGCATGTGTGCGCGCCCGCGGCGATAAGGTCGTGGTCGTGGTCTCCGCGATGGCGGGTGAGACGAATCGGCTTTTCAAGCTCGCCTCGCAGCTCAGCGACTCGCCCCATCCGCGCGAGACTGACGTGCTGGTGGCGACTGGCGAGCAGGTCTCGGCGGCGCTGCTTGCGATTCGGCTCCAGGCGCTCGGCTATCCCACGGTGTCGTTTCTCGCGCATCAACTCAAACTCGCGACCGACTCGCATCATGGCAATGCCAAGATCCGCTCGGTCGAGGCGGAGCGTCTGATCGAGGCAATCGCTGGTGGAAACATCGCCGTGGTAGCGGGCTACCAGGGTATCGACGCCAAGGGCGACATCACCACGCTCGGGCGCGGCGCTTCGGACCTCACGGCGGTGGCGCTCGCGGCGGCGCTCAAGGCCGACGCCTGCGAGATTTATACCGACGTCGAGGGCGTCTTCACCGCCGACCCCAATATCTGCCCGCGCGCGCGCAAGCTCGGGCGCGTCTCGTATGACGAGATGATGGAGATGGCGGGGTTGGGGGCGAAGGTGCTCCAGTTGCGCTCGGTCGAGCTGGCACGGCGCTACAGCGTGCCGCTGGTGGTACGCTCCAGCTTCAGCGAGGCCGAGGGCACCTGGGTCGGTCAGGAGGACGAATCGATGGAAGACGTGATGGTCTCTGGCGTGACGCTCGACCAGAACCAGAGCAAGATAACGATCTCGGGTGTGGCCGATCGGCCGGGCCTGGCGGCGCGAATTTTCGGCCCTATCGCAGAGGCCGGGATGGTGGTCGACATGATTATCCAGAACGCCAGCGCCGACGGCCGCACCGACGTGACTTTCACCGTGGGTCGCGACGATTTACGCGGAGCGCTGGAACTGTGCCGGTTGATGACTTCGGAAATCGGCGCGGTCGGCGTACGCCATGAAGAGCAGGTGGCCAAGGTATCGATCGTGGGGCTGGGGATGCGCACGCATGCCGGAGTCGCGGCGCGGATGTTCCGGGTGCTCGCGGACGAGAGCATCAATATTGAGATGATTGCGACTTCCGAGATTAAGATCTCGGTCGTAGTCAATGCGAAGTACGGGGAGCTTGCGATGCGGGCGCTGCACGACGCATTCTTGGGCGAGGGTTCCAACGCGGCACCGGCGGAGTCGGTTTAAAGCAAATGGCAGTGGCGAAAAAAATACAGGTTTACGACACCACGTTGCGCGACGGGTGCCAGTCGGAGGACGTCTCGCTCACGGTCGAGGACAAGCTCGAGATTGCCGAGCGCCTCGACGATCTCGGGATCGACTATATTGAAGGCGGATGGCCGGGCTCCAACGAACGCGACGCGGCGTTTTTCCGCGAGGTCAAGAAGCTACGCCTGCGCCACTCCAAAATTGCGGCCTTCGGATCGACTCGGCGGGCCAACGCGCGTGCCTCGGCGGACCGCAACCTGGCGCTGCTGCTTCGTGCCGAGACTCCGGTCGCGACCGTGGTCGGCAAGACCTGGGACATGCACGTGCGTGAGGCTTTGCGCATTTCCAACCAGGCCAACCTCGACATCCTCCACGACACTATCGCGTACCTCAAGCGCCACGTTGACGAGGTGATCTTCGACGCCGAACATTTCTTCGACGGTTTCGCGGCCAACCCGGAATTCGCGCTGGCTTGCCTGCGCGCCGCGGATTCGGCCGGGGTCGATCTGATTGCGCTCTGCGACACCAACGGCGGCCGCCTGCCGCATGAGATCGAGGCAGGAGTGCAGGCCGCGATCGAAGCGGTGCGATGCCCGATCGGAATCCATCCGCACAACGACTGCGAGGTCGCGGTCGCCAACGCGATCGCCGGCGTGCGCAGTGGCGCCGTGCAGGTTCAGGGCACGATCAACGGAATCGGCGAGCGCTGCGGCAACGCCAACCTGGTCTCGATCATTCCCGACCTTCAGCTCAAGCTCGGCTACCAGTGCGTGCCGCCGGCCAAGCTCAAGATGCTGCGCGAGGTCTCGATGCTGGTGTATGAGCTGGCCAACATCACGCCGCACACGCGGCAAGCCTACGTAGGACACAGCGCGTTCACACACAAGGCGGGCCTGCACGTCTCCGGTATCCAGCGCAGCGTGCACACGTATGAGCATATCGACCCGGCGGCGGTCGGCAACGACCGTCACGTGGTGCTTTCTGAGTTGTCCGGCCGCGCCAACATCCTTTACAAGAGCAAGGAGTTCGGTCTCAACATCGAGCCGAGCAACGAGAAAATCGGCGTCTTGTTAGACGAACTCAAGCGGTTGGAATCGCTGGGCTATACTTTTGACGGCGCCGACGCGTCGTTTGAATTGCTGATGCTGCGCACGCTCGGTTTTGCGCGCGACCATTTCCGCTTCGTCAGTTTCCGCGTGTTCGACGACAAGTGGCACGAAGACCATACGCCGTTCAGCGAAGCGGTGGTGGTGATCGAAGGGCCAGACGGCGTGCGCACGCGCAACTCGGCCACCGGCAATGGCCCGGTCAATGCGCTCGACTCGGCATTGCGCGGCGCGCTGGCGCCGTATTATCCGGCGCTCGAAGCGATGCAGCTTGCCGATTACAAGGTTCGCGTTCTCGATAACGGCGCCGGCACCGCCGCGCGCGTCCGCGTGCTGATCGAATCGACCGACGGCCGGCGGCGCTGGGGCACGGTCGGTCTTTCCAGCAACGTCGTCGAGGCGAGCTGGCAGGCGCTGGTCGATTCAGTCGAATACAAGCTGCACAAGGACGCGGCCAAGCCGCGCATCGTCAAGCATCCGCCGGCCGCCAACGGCGCGCGACCGCGCGAGCGCGCTCTGCTGCGCAACGGCGCAGCGGCGAGGCCATAGAGCGATGGCGCTTCCGGATACCACGAGCAACGGTGCAGGAGCGCAGGCGCCGATCGGCGTCATCAGCCGGATGCGCGAGGACATCCAGGCGGTCTTCGACCGCGACCCGGCCGCGCGCACCGTGCTCGAGGTGACGCTCGCCTATCCGGGACTGCATGCAATCTGGATGTATCGTGCGGCGCACTGGCTGTGGGAGAATCGCCTTTGCCTGCTCGGCCGGCTCCTGAGCGAACTTGCGCGATGGCTCACCGGAATCGAGATCCATCCCGGCGCCACCATCGGGCGGCGGCTCTTCATCGACCACGGCATGGGAGTGGTGATCGGCGAGACCACGGAAATCGGCGACGACGTCCTCATCTACCAGGGCGTGACGCTTGGCGGCACCAGCGCGAAGAAAGAGAAGCGTCATCCGACGATCGAGGATCACGTGATGATCAGCGCCGGCGCAGCGGTGATCGGCCCGGTTCGGATCGGTCGCGGCAGCCGTATCGGCGCGGGCGCGGTGGTAGTTTCCTCGGCACCGCCGTACTCGACCATCGTGGGTATTCCAGGCAAGGCGATCGAGGGCGAGAGCACGCGCCAGGACGTCGCGGGGCTCGACCACGTGCATCTGCCCGACCCGGTCGCACGTGCGATGCAAGGCCTGATCGACAAGCTTAATCGGATCGGTGTGCGGATCGAGGAACTCGAAGAGCGCCAGGACTGCCTCGAAGACAAGATCAACCCAAATGTTTCGCCAAATGTTTCGCCCAACGTCCGCGAGAACATCTCCGGCGCACAGACCGACCCTATCGATCCTGAGCCTCCGAAGAACCGCTGATCGGAAACGAGTCTGACTTGAGCGCGCGCACCTGGTAGCCGGCGTCGCGCTACTTTTTGAGGCTGAGCGAAGTCTCCGTGATTTGCCCGGCCGTGGTGATGCGTCCGATATAGGTCGGCCCGCCGGTCACCCAGCGCTCGGTTAACGACAGCGTCCCGTCGCGTCTGGCGATCAGGCTCGTAATGTCGGCGCCGCTTGGGACCGGAAAGACTGTTGCGACTCCATTGGTCTTGACGCGCACGATTGCGCCGGCGGTGGAGTTCGGTTTCGCGCCAGGACGATTGACGGCGATCCACAAGTTGCCGTCCGGGCCCAAGACAAGCGCTTCGTACTTGCCACTCACCGGCAGAGTGAACTCGGTGACCTGTCCCTTGGGGGTCAATCGCGCGAACCGGTTGCTGAAATTTTCCGTGAACCACACGTTGCCATCGGGGCCGGCCACGATTTGCGCCGGCAAGGTGCCTTTGCGCGGCATTTGGTATTCGAGTACCTTGCCGTCGAGTGCCACCCGGCCGATACGGTCTACCGCCGCCTCTGTGAACCACAGGTTGCGCTCCGGGCCACTGGTGATACTTGTCGGTCCGGTCCCGGGTTCGGGCAGCGGAAACACGGTTACGGCACCAGCCGTGGTGATTTTCGCGATCGCCACCGCTGCGTCTGAGTTTGCGCCCAGCCATGCCGTGAACCACAAATTGCCGTCGGGCCCCGCCGTCAACCCCTCAGGCACCCAGTTATTGGGCAATTCATAGAACGTGCTGGTCCCGGCGGGCGTCAGCTTGATGATGCTGCCGGAGACTGCTGATCCGATCGTCGTGACCCCGACCATCCACACGTTGCCGTCAGGCCCGTAAATCGCGTTTGCGCCGAAGCTTACCGGCGGCAGCTTGAACTCGCTCAGCGTTCCGTCGCGGTCGAGCCGTCCGGCCTTGGGTATTCCCAGGATTGTGAACCACAGGTTCCCTTGCCCGTCCTCCGCCAGCGACGAAGGCTGGATCACCAGTCCTGCCGGCAGCGCTGGCGGCGGAGGAGGCGGCGGCGGCGGAGGAGGATTTTCGATTACGCATCCGACGACCAGCAGGGCCGCCAGACAAGACGCGATCATTGTCGCCGTCCGCGGCGGTCGATTCCTGGGAGCGCGTTTCATCCGGGTTTGTCGAGGCTCAGAGCTTGTGACCGAAGTTGGCGCCCATCAGGTACTCGTGCTCGCCGCGGATCGGCCGTCCTTCGCGCAGGCGTTCGAAGCCGAACGGACGCAGGTCAACGGTTATAGAGCGGCCGGCGAGGATCAGTTCCGCCATCGCAGCGCCCACCGCCGGTGCGGTCTTGAAACCGGTGCCGCTGAAGCCCGCGGCGACGTAGAGTCCGCCGGCTTCGGGAACGGGGCCCATCACCGCGCGCGAGTCGGGACTTACGTCGTAGATTCCGGCATGGCCGCGCGAGTATCCGGCGCCGGCCATCGTGGGCACGCGATGCGCCAGGCGCTCGGCGACCTCGGTGACGAAATCGGCGTCGTTGTCTTCGCGAAAGCTGTCCGGGTCGGGTTCGTATTCCGCCTTGACGTCGCCGAGGCCGATCAACGTCTCCGCGTCACCCTGCGGGCGGAAGTAGCTGCCCGAAATCGTGTCGATACATCCGCAATGCTTGAGCGCCGGGGGACGCTTGAAAAAAGCTATCTGCGCGCGCTCGGCGCGAATCCCAATCGCTGCGCCAAGCGGCTTCAGAAGGCGATCCGTCCATGGACCGGCCGCGACGCATACCGCGTCGGCCGCGTACCGTATGCCGGCGGCGTCGACGACGCCGCGGATACGGCCGCTCGCCGCCTCGATCGCGCCGATCGGAACTCCCAGCTTGAACGCCGCGCCGTGACGCGCTGCCGCCTCGGCCATCGAGCGCGTCGTCGCGACCGGGTCGGCATAGCCGCTTTGCGGCTCGTAGGCTGCAAGTGCTACATCGTCAACATTGATTGCGGGCTCGAGACTCCGGAGCTCCGCCGGTTCGACCACGCTGGTATCGATCCCGACCGCGCGCATCATCGCTACGTTGGCGCGCAGCTTTTCGACATTAGGCGGTCCGACCACGATTGCGAAACCGGTCCTTACAAAGCCGCAGCCGCGCCGCTCGGCGTCGCGCCCGACCATCGCTTCCCAGTTAGCGAAGTAACCCAGGCTCTTCCACGCCAGTTCGGCCTCCGGCGCAAAGGTGTAATGCATCCGCAGCAGCGCGCCCGACCTTGCCGACATCCCGGCGCATACCTCGCCTGCCTTGTCGAAAACCGTGACGCGCGCCCCGCTGCGCGCGAGATGGAACGCGAGGCTGCATCCCACCACCCCCGCGCCGACCACGATTACTTCTGGCTTGGCCATCGATAGTTCGCGTTGCGACGACTTTTGTCGGCCCATCCGCTAGGCTAAGTTATTCGTTCACCTTGGGCCTATCAAACCCGTATGCGTATTTATCTCGACCATAACGCCGGCGCGCCACTGCGACCCGAGGTGCGCGCCGCTATCGCCAGGTTCAGCGCGGCGGACGAGGCGACAAATCCCGCCGCCGTCCATCGAGGCGGCCAGCACGCCCGTCGCGCATTGGAACAGGCCCGCGCGCAGGTCGCGCGGCTCATCGGCGCCGCTGCGCGCGAGGTCGTCTTCACCAGCGGCGGCACCGAATCGAACAACCTAGCGATTCGTGGCGTCGCCGGCGCGCATCCGACCCGGCGCAAGGTCGTCAGTTCGGCAATCGAACATTCATCGATCCTTGCGCCGCTCGACCATCTCGCCGGCGAGGGGTTTGACGTTATCCGGCTCGCTCCGGGCTGCGACGGGCGAATCGCGCCGGCCGCAGTGGCCGCGGCGGTCGATACCGATACGGCGCTCGTGTCTTTGGGGCTCGCGAACGCGGAGGTCGGGACAATCCAGAATGTCGCTGAGATGGCTGAGCCGATCGGGCGCGCCGGAGCGATATTTCATGTTGACGCGGCGCAGGCCGCCGGGCGCGTCCCGCTTCGGGTCGATGATTTGCGATGCGATCTTTTGACGATTAGCGGCCATAAGCTGGGTGCACCGGCGGGAATCGGTGCGCTCTACGTGCGAGCGGGTGTAGCGCTCGCCCCCATGATGCTTGGCGGACCGCAGGAAGCCGCGATGCGCGCCGGAACGCCCAATTTGCTTGGCGCGGTAGCTTTCGGCGTGGCGGCCGAGGCCGCAAGAGCGCACCTGGACGAAGAGTCGGCGCGCATCCCGGCGCTGGCAGAGCGGTTGCTCAAGCTCCTCGTCGCGGCGATTCCGGATCTCCGCCTCAACGGCTCCGCCGTCTACAAAATTGCCAATACGCTCAACCTGACTTTTCCCGGCGTACTCGGCGAAAGCATGCTGATCGCGCTCGATCTTGAGGGCGTCGAAGTTTCTATGGGCTCGGCGTGCGCGGCCGGAGCGGTCGAGCCCTCGCACGTGCTGCTCGCGATGGGTCTCAGTCGCGACGAGGCGCGCAGCTCGCTGCGGCTTAGCCTCGGATGGAGCACCACCGCGGAAGAGATCGAGCGCGCGGCGGAAATCATTGCTCGCGTGTGGCAGCGGGTTCGCGCGGCAGAGCCGCTGACGGCGGCCGTATCTGCCGGGACTGCCGCCGCGACGGAGGCCACGCGATGAGCGCGCGGGTGCTGGTCGCGATGTCGGGCGGCGTGGACAGCTCCGTCGCCGCCGCGATTTTGTGCGAGCGCGGCTACGACGTGGTCGGTGTGGCGATGCGTCTGGCGCCGGAAGATCCAACGCCGGCGACTGCGCGGCGGCGGGGGACGTGCTGCTCGCACGAGGATTTCGAGGACGCGCGCCGGGTCGCCGAGGTGATGGACTTTCCCTTCTATGTGGTCGACTTGCGCGCGGAGTTTGGCGCCCGCGTGATCGACAATTTCGTCTCGGAGTATCTCGGCGGCCGCACACCTAACCCGTGCGTGATGTGCAATCGCGAGATTAAGTTCGATCGCCTGCGCGAGCGCGCCGCGGCGCTCGGCGCCGATTACGTCGCGACCGGCCACTATGCCCGTATCGAGCGCGACTCGCGTGGCCGCTTCCATCTATTGCGCGCCGCCGACGCCGCCAAGGATCAGTCGTATTTTCTGTTCACGCTCGGCCAGCCCGAGCTCGCCCGCACGCTTTTTCCGCTCGGCGCGATGACCAAGGCTGAGGTCCGTGCGCGTGCGCGCGAGCTTGGTCTCGCGAACGCCGACAAGGCCGAGAGTCAGGAGATCTGCTTCGTGCCCGACGGCGATTATGCCCGCTTCGTCGAGCGCGCGGCGGCGCCTGAGCGTCTTCGCCCGGGCAGTATCGTCGATCTGAAGGGACAGGCCTTGGCGGAGCATGCCGGAGTGCATCGTTTCACAGTCGGACAGCGGCGCGGACTCGGACTTAGTGCGTCGGCGCCGCTCTACGTGCGCGAGATTCGCGCGGAGAGCGGCGAAGTCGTGGTTGGCCCGCGCGAGGAGCTCGTTGCGGTCGGCCTCCTCGCGCGCGACGTCAGCTTCGTTGATCCCGAGAGCGTCGGCGCGGGCGCGGGCGCGGGCGCGATCGCGGTCGAGGCCCGCATCCGCTACCGCCATCCGGCGTTGCCTGCGACACTCGCGATCGAGACCGACGGTCGCGCGCGCGTGACCTTCGCCAACGGTGGCGGTCCCGCGGTGACGCCGGGACAGGCGTGCGTATTTTATCGCGGTGACGAAGTTGTCGGCGGCGGCTTTATCGAGCGCGCGTTGTAAGGACCGCGATGGAAACTGTGATAAAGACCGTTGCGATGCGCTTTGCGGTGGCCACACTCGGATGCAAGGTCAACCAGTACGACTCGGCGATGATCGAGTCGCGCCTCGGCGCCCGCGGGATGGAACGCTGCGAGTTCGACGAGATCGCCGACGTCTATATCGTGAACACCTGCACCATAACTGATCGCGCCGATGCCGAGAGCCTCAAGCTCGCGCGCCGCGCGCGCCGGCTTAATCCACGCGCGCGCGTGGTGATGACGGGATGCCTCGCGCAGGCCAATCCTGCCGTGCTCGCCTCGTCGCCCGAGATTGACGCGGTGGTAGGACTCGGCCGACCGGACGATCTCGAGCGCGCCGCCCTCGGCGAGGCGCCGGGCCGGGTGATGGTCACCAACTTGCGCAAGGAGCGCGCGCCGATCGAACTCGGAGCGGTTGCGCTGGAGGGCCGCACCCGAGCCTTCCTCAAGCTGCAGGAGGGGTGCGATCAATTCTGCAGCTTCTGTATCGTGCCGACTTCGCGCGGAACTTCGCGCAGCGTCGAGCCGCGGCGCATCTTCGACGCGCTCGATCGCCTCGCGGCTTCCGCCTTTCGCGAGGTGATTCTGACCGGCGTTCACCTTGGCGGCTACGGGCGCGACCTCGATCCACCGGTCAGCCTCGAGACCCTGCTCGATATGGTTGCGGAGCGCTCGCCGATCGATCGGGTCAGGATAAGTTCGCTCGACCCCGAGGAGCTGAGCGACCGTATCCTGGAAATCATGGCCGCGAGTGACAAGTTCTGTCCGCATCTGCATCTGCCGCTTCAAGCCGGCACCGACGCGACGTTGGTGCGAATGCGCCGCCGATACGATGTCGCGCATTTCAGCGACCGCGTCGAACGTATCCTCGAGTTGATGCCCTCGGCGGCTATCGGCACTGACCTCATCGCCGGATTCCCCGGCGAGACCAGTCAAGATTTCGACGATTACTTTAGATTTATCGAAGCGCTTCCGCTTGCCTACTTTCACGTCTTCCCATACTCGGTGAGGGCGGGGACCACGGCGGCCAAGCTGCCGGGCAAGGTCGCATCGGCTGAGATAAAGCGCCGCGCGGGTATCCTGCGCGCGCTCGGCGAGGACAAGCGGCGGCGCTTTGTCGAACAGTTCCACGGATCAAAGCTTAAAGTCCTGCTTGAAGAACGCGGCACGGACGGTAGGCTGAAGGGCTACAGCCGCAACTATATCCGCGTGCTGGTGGAGGGGCCCGAAACACTTGAGAACGATGAAGTTGAGGTGGTGGCGTCGCGTGTCGAGGGCGTGGCCCTGGCTGGGGAAATTGCTGGGCTCCCCTTCGGGCTCGGAGCCGGCGCAGCCACGCTCTGAAGACGAACGCGCAGACCTCGAGCAGCGGCTCAACTATACTTTCGTGCGTCCCGAACTGCTGCGAGTGGCGCTCACTCATCCGAGCGCCGCGGTCGGCGCCGACTTGCATTACGAACGGCTGGAATTCCTGGGCGACGCGGTGCTCGACCTCGCGATCGCAGACCTGTTGATGCGCCGGCTGCCCGAGGCCAAGGAGGGCGTGCTGTCCAAGGAGCGCGCTTCGATCGTCAACGGCCGCACGCTGGCGGCCAAGGCGCAGGACATCGGGGTGGGCCGCGCGCTCAGGCTGGGCAAGGGCGAAGAGAAAAGCGGCGGGCGCGAGAAGGTATCGATTCTCGCGGCGTCGTTCGAGGCCGTTATCGGCGCGATCTACACCGACAGTGGGCTGCGGCCGGCCCAGGCCGTGATCGAGGGACTTTTCGCCGACGATATCGGCGGTCCCTCGACCGAGCGCGACTACAAGACGGAATTGCAGGAAATCGCCTATCGCCGCTTTCGCAGCCAGCCGGTTTACGAACTGGTGTCGTCGCGCGGCCCCGACCACGCCAAAACCTTCACCACGCGCATCCGGATCGCCGGACGCGATCTCGGGGTGGGCGAGGGCGCCAGCAAAAAGCAGAGCGAGCAATCGGCGGCGCGCACCGCGCTTGACCGGATCGAAAGCGAGAAACATGACAGCCGCTGAGCCTCATCGCGCGGGCTTCGTCGCCTTGGGCGGACGCACCAATGTCGGCAAGTCGACGCTGCTCAACAGGATGGTCGGCCACAAGGTCGCGATCGTCTCGCCGCGGCCGCAGACCACCCGCCGGCGCATCCTCGGCATCCGCTCCGACTCCGACGCGCAACTTATTTTCGTCGATACGCCGGGGCTGCATCGTCCGCGCAGCGCGCTCGATCAGCACATGATCGAAATTGCGCGCCGATGCCTTGGCGAGGGCGAGGTCGCGGTCGGCGTGGTCGAGGCCGCCGCTCCGCTGAGCGAAGGCGACCGCGCCTTTCTTGCCGAGCTGCGCGAGATCAAGGCGCCACGCGTCGTCGCGGTAAACAAGATCGACCGCATCAAGCGCGCCGAACTGTTCGCCGCCGTCGAGCAGTGCGGCCGCGAAGTGCCCGAAGCCGAGATAGTCCCGGTCAGCGCGCTCAAGGGCGGCAACGTTGACGAACTGATCGCGGTGATCAAGCGGATGCTGCCCGCGGGACCGTCCTTGATGCCCGAAGACGAATACACTGACCAGACCGAGCGCATGATCGCGGCCGAGGTCGTGCGCGAGAAGGTGTTTCTCGCGATGCGCGAGGAGGTCCCATTCTCGACCGCCGTGGTGGTGGAGAATTTCGTCGAGGAGCCCGATCGCCGCCTGCTCAGGATCGACGCGGTCATCGTAATCGCGCGCGAGGCGCATAAGGGGATGCTGATCGGGGCGGGCGGCCGCCAGCTCAAGCAAATCGGCACGGCCGCGCGCCTCGAACTCGAAAAGATGCTCGGCGCGCGGGTCTTCCTGCAACTGCTGGTCAAGGTGGAAAAGGACTGGACGCGCAGTCCGCGCAAGATCGCGGAGCTGGGACTCTGAGATGAAGCCAGTTGCGAACGTCGCCGCCCGCGCAGGCGCGCTCACTGCGTTGCCCGAGGGCGCGCCGGTCGCAGTGCTGGTCGGACGCGCCAACGCGGGCAAATCAACCCTCTTCAACCGTATCGCCCGCGGCCGCCGCGCAATCGTGAGCCCCATCGCCGGCACCACGCGCGACCTCAACGTCGGCCAGGCCGAGCATCGCGGACGCAACTTCTTCGTTGTCGATAGCGGAGGCCTCGAATTGGGCGGACGGGAGCGCCTCGGTGAGCGCGTCGCTGAGGGCGCCTTGCACGCCGTCGCGCTGGCCGACGTCGTGGTCTTCATGCTGGATGGGCGGGCCGGCCTCGGACCCGGCGACCGCGAGGCGATCGCGCTGATTCGCGAGACCGGACGCCCGATGGTCGCGGCGATCAACAAGATGGATCGCTCCGGCATGGAAGCCCTCGCCGGCGAGTATCATGCGCTGGGCGTCTCGCCGATGCTGCTCGTGTCGGCGGCCCACGGACGCGGGGTTGAGGAGTTGCTCGACGAAATCGTCGAACGCCTGCCCGCCGCGGAGGCTGCGCCTGCCGTGCCGCCCGATTTGAGGCTCGCGCTCATCGGCCGTCCCAACGTCGGCAAATCCTCGCTGCTCAATCGCCTCGCCGGCTTCGAGCGCGCGATCGTCGACGACACCCCTGGTACCACGCGCGATCCGGTTGACGTGCGCCTGCGCGCGGCCGACCGCGATGTCCTTCTGATCGACACCGCTGGAATTCGCCGGCCGACCAGGGTCGAGGGCGAGCTCGAGCATTTCTCGGTCGGCCGCGCGATAGAGACTATTCGCCGCGCCGAAGTGTTGGTCCTCGTGATCGATTCTACCGAAGGCGTCACCGACCAGGATGCGCGTCTCGCGCGGCTGGTCGAAAGCGAAGGCCGCGCCCTGGTCCTGGTCTGCAACAAGTGGGACCTCGCGGCGAAAGAGGGGCGCCGGGTCGCGGCCTTCGTGCGCGACGCGCAGGAGCAGGTGCCATTCCTGGCGTTCGCGGAGATGCTGTTCACCTCGGCGCTGACCGGCGACGGCGTCGACAAGATCATCCCGGCGGCGATGAAAGCGGCCGATTCGTGGCGCGCGACTTTCCAGACCGCGCAGCTCAACCGCATCCTGGCCGAGGCTACGGCCGCGATGGACCCGCCGATGATCGAGCGGCGGCGGCTCAAGTTGATGTACGTTACCCAGATCGGCCATTCGCCGCCGCGTCTCGCGTTTTTTGCCAACGTCGAACGCGACATTCCGGCGCACTACCTGCGCTTCCTTGCCACGCGCTTTCGCTCTGCGCTCGGGCTGGTTGGTACGCCGCTCCTGCTGAGTTTCCGTCGCACTGGGCGTACCTGGGCCGAGGCGCGCGCGACCGGCGTTGTGCGGCCCAAAGGGTCGGTCAAAAAGCCGCCGAGCAGGCAATCAAGGAAGTCACTCGCGAAAGCGCCGAAGAAGCGAAAATGAACGAGAGGGCGACTCCCCGCGCGGGACGGGGCAGCCGCCGCATTGTGGAAAGGCGCGCGCCGCGCGGATTTCGCCGCCCGCGGTGGCTTCTATATAGTTACAGGCAAGGTCGGATTTAGTGATCCTCATTCTGGATTTCGGCAGCCAGTACACGCAGCTCATCGCTCGCCGCGTGCGCGAGGCCAAGGTCTATTGCGAGATTCATCCGTACAGTCTCGCGATCGAAAAGATCCGCGCGATGCGCCCGCGCGGAATCATTCTTTCGGGCGGTCCCGCGAGCCTCTATGAGGCCGACGCGCCGGACATCGCGCCGGAGGTTTTGCGCGTTGGATGCCCGGTGCTGGGAATCTGCTACGGATTGTACGTGATCGCGCAGCATCTGGGCGCGCATAGCGCGGGCGCCGGCAAGCGCGAGTACGGGCCCGCCGAATTGGTGATCGACCAGCGCGACGAATTGTTCGACGGTCTCGCCGATCGCGAATTTCCGGTATGGATGAGTCACGGCGACCGCGTCGAAACGATACCGCCGGCGCTGGAGGCCATCGCGCATAGCGGCAATTCGCCATATGCCGCCGTTCGCACCCGCGACGGCCTGCTGCGCGGCATCCAGTTCCATCCCGAGGTCGCGCATACGCCTTGCGGAGTGAGGGTGCTCAGCAACTTCGTGCACAAGGTCTGCGGCGAGGCGGGGGATTGGACGCCGGCGGCGTTCGTTGAGACCAAGCTGGCCGAGATTCGCGTGCGCGTCGGCGGCGACGGCCGCGTGCTGATGGGCTTATCGGGAGGCGTCGATTCGTCGGTCGCCGCCGTGCTCATCCATCGCGCGATTGGCGACCGTCTCAAATGCGTCTTCGTCGATACCGGCCTCCTGCGCGCCGGAGAGCGCGAGCGGATGGAGACGGTCTTCGCCGGGCGGCTCGGAATCTCGCTCAGCGTGGCCGACGCTTCCGACCTGTTTCTCAAGCGCCTCGCCGGCGTGCTCGATCCGGAGCAGAAGCGGCGCATCATCGGCCACACCTTCATTGACGTGTTCGAGAAAGAAGCGGAGAAAATCGGCGGCGCGAAATTCCTCGGCCAGGGGACGCTCTATCCCGACGTGATTGAGTCGGTTTCGTTCAAGGGGCCCTCGGCCGTCATCAAGTCGCATCACAACGTCGGCGGACTGCCGGAACGGATGCGCCTGGAGCTGGTAGAGCCGCTGCGCGAGTTGTTCAAGGATGAGGTGCGTGCGGTCGGCCGCCAATTGGGGCTGGGCGCCGACGTCGTCGATCGCGAACCGTTCCCCGGTCCGGGGCTTGCGGTGCGGATCGTGGGCGAAGTCACGCGCGAGCGCGTGGAGCTGCTCCGCCGCGCCGACCTCATCGTGATGGAAGAGATCGCCGCGGCGGGACTCGGCGCGCGCCTGTGGCAGGCCTTCGCGGTGCTGCTGCCGCTCAAGACGGTGGGCGTGATGGGCGACGGGCGCAGCTACGAAAGTGTGATCGCGATTCGCGCGGTCGAGTCCTCCGACGGGATGACCGCCGACTGGGCGCGGATCGATCCGGCCTTGCTCGCGCGGCTCTCCAACCGCATCACCAATGAGGCGCGCGGCGTCAACCGCGTGGTGTACGACATCACCTCCAAGCCGCCCGCGACGATCGAATGGGAGTAGCCACAGCGTGACCGTTCGAACGCGCTACGCGCCGAGCCCGACCGGTGCGCTGCATATCGGCAACGTGCGATCGGGATTGTTCGCCTACCTGTACGCGCGGCACAACGGCGGCGAATTTATTCTGCGCATCGATGACACCGACCAGGAGCGCTCCACCGAAGAATCGCTCGCGGAGATTCTCGAGAGCCTCCGCTGGCTCGGAATGGAATGGGACAAAGGGCCGCCCGACCGCCGCTACTTCCAGTCGAGCCGCTTCGATCGTTATCGCGAGGGCGCGCTACAGTTGCTGCGCGAAAAAAAGGCCTACCCCTGCTATTGCACGGCGGAGGAACTGGACGCCAAGCGCAGGCAGGCCGAACGCGAGCATCGCAAGCCCGGCTACGACGGCAAGTGCCGCGACCTGCCATTTCCCGCGGACCTCGAGCTGCCCGACAAACGCGCCGGCCGCAACTATACGATTCGGTTTCGCACGCCGCGCATCGGCGAGACCGTGGTCGAGGACCACATCAAGGGCCGCGCCGTATTCGACAACGCGGAACTCGATGACTTGATAATTTTCCGCTCCGACGGCGTGCCGACCTACAACTTCGCGACCGTGCTCGACGATGCCGACTTCGGTATCACCCACGTCGTGCGCGGCGACGACCATCTGCCCAACACGCCGCGCCAGATGCAGATCTTTTTCGCGCTCGGGCTCACGCCGCCCGAGTTTGCGCATCTGCCGATGGTGATGGGTCCCGACGGACAGAAGCTCTCCAAGCGCCACGGCGCGACCTCGGTCTTTGCCTACCGCGACGCCGGCTACTTTCCCGAGGCGCTGTTGAATTACCTGGCGCGGCTGGGATGGTCGCACGGCGACCAGGAGATTTTTTCCAAAAAAGAGCTGATCGAGTATTTCGGTTTCGAAGCCTGCGGCAAGTCGGCGGGGATTTTTAACGCCGAAAAGCTTCTGTGGCTGAATTTCCACTACATGAAGGAGCGGCCGCTGCCGCAACTCGCGCGCGAGGTACGCCCGTTCATCGAACGCGCAGGCTACACGCAGATTCCTGGCGACGAGGCGTGGCTCGAAAAAATGATCGCAACGCTCCGCGAGCGCGCCAAGACCATGGTCGAACTGGTCGATTTCGCGAAGTTCTACTTGAGCGATGCGATTACGATCGATCCCAAGGCCGCGGCCAAGTTTTTCAAGCCGGAGATCGCCGCGCCATTAAGCGCGCTCGCGCAAGAGATAGAATCGATCGACGCCGAGTTTAACGAGGCGACCGTGCAGGCGGCGTTCGAGCGCGTGCTGGAGCGTTTCGCGATGAAGCTCGGCCAACTCGCGCAGCCGGTACGCGTGGCGCTGACCGGCGGGACGGTTAGCCCGGGGATTTACGAAGTTATCGCCGTCCTCGGCAAGGTGCGAACGGTCGCCCGATTACGCGCCGCCTTGGAGCGTGTCGAATCCACCGTCTGATCGGCGTTTTGCGAATATCCGCCTGTAATCCCCGCCTTTCGCATTTCAGGAAAACGCCGCATTAGAAATTCGGCGCTTTATTGAGTACTCTCACGAGCACGCTAATTGCTTTAGCATCTGATCAGTCAGAGCAGTTCGTCAGGAACGAACGCAGAAGGCAGGACCATAACCATGAGCGAGAGCACCCATATCGACCCTGTCGTTAGCCGTGTGGAAGCATCCCTGAGCTACCTCGACGTGACCGGGCAAAAGCCGGTCACCTACATGTACAAGACCGAGAACGGCACACCGCAGCGGACCTATCAGAACGTGAAGCACAAAATGTCGATTCTCAATGGTCGCGCGGTCAACGAACGGTTGACCCTGGACGGGCAGGGTTTCGCGCTGGTGCATCATCCGACCGCGACGGTTAATTTCTATGACGAGGCCGAAGTCCGCGGGATTTATTATCCCGAGGTCGAGCGCCTGGTGAAGCAGGCCACGGGCGCCGCGCGGGTACTGGTGTTCGATCACAACGTGCGATGCGGCCCGATGGCGAAAGAGGGGTTGAACGGCGCGCGCGAGCCGGTCCGTTTCGCGCACAACGACTACACGCTCAAATCCGGCCCCCAGCGCGTGCGCGACCTGATGGGCGACGAGGCCGAGGCGCTGCTGAAGAACCGTTTCGTATTCATCAACGTGTGGCGGCCGATTCGCGGCCCCGTGGAGGAGGCGCCGCTCGCGGTGTGCGACGCGCAGAGCATGCGCCTTGCCGACTTCGTGCCGACCGACCTCAAATATCGCGACCGCACCGGCGAGGTTTACTCGGTGGCTTTCAACCCGGAGCATCGCTGGTTCTATTTTCCGCGGATGCAGCGCGATGAGGCGCTGTTGCTTAAGTGCTACGACTCCTCCGTCGACGGTCGTGCGCGATGGACCGCGCACACAGCTTTCGACGATCCGACCTCGCCGCCCGAAGCCGCACCTCGCGAGAGTATCGAAGCGCGCACAATCGCGTTTTTCGCGCCCGACAAGAAAAACTGAAACGGGGAGCGCCGCCCTCGCGGCGCTTCGATTTAATCTAATATTCTTCGGCGCTCGCCGAGGCGTCGCCTGCAGGTGGCGCAACCGCGATGCCCTGCTGCTCGCAGGTGTTCGCTACATCGGAGACGGTGGCGCGGCGCACGTCGCGAGTCCATCGGAGATCGTCGAAGTCAGTGCCGCGATGCATCGTGCAGCGATCGTCCCACATCACCAGGTCGTGCACGCGCCATCGATGGTTGTATACGAACTGACGCTGAGTGGCGTGTGCGATAAGCTGGTCGATGAGGGCGCGGCCCTCGTCTTCCTGCATGCCGAGGATGCGGCCGGCGTGCGAAGCGAGGTAGAGTGACTTCCGTCCGTTTTCAGGAATTGTTCGCGACATCACCTGCGGGACCGGCGGCAGGCTCTTGCGCTCGGCCTCGGTGAAGGCGCTGAAGCCGATGCGCGCGCGCGAAAAAGCCAGGGCGTGCTCGGCGACCAGGCCGTCGAGCCGACGCTGCAGCCCCTCGCCTAGGGCGTCGTAGGCGGCGCGCAGGTCGGCGAATTCGGTGTGGCCGCCGATCGGCGCTACGGTGCGCGCATACAGCAGCGAGGCGCGCGCCGGCAGATACTTGAACGAGCTGTCCGTGTGCCACAACCGATTGGCAAGCTGCAGCATCCGCGTCCGGCTTTTTTCGCCCCAGATTTCGCTTCGCGAATTGAGGTTGGAAACGTCGGCGAGTTTGTCGGGCACCCGCAGTTTCGCGCCCAGGTTCAGGGCCGCGATGGTGGTCTCGAGCGGACCGAAGTGCCGCGCGAAATCGATGTGCTGCTCATCGGTGAGTTCCTGCCCCGGAAAGACCAGCACGGCATAGTCCCAGAAGGCCTGCTTGATCGACGCGACATCTGCCGGGTCGAGCGGGCGCGACAAATCGACGTCGCCTATTTCGGCGGCGAAACCTTCTGTCACCGGACATACCGTGATCGCCATCGGGGGTCCTCCGCTATTGTGCGCAGACCTAGGGCGAGGGTGCGGAAGAGGGCTCGCCCGGAGTTTCAGGCGAAGGTTCGGAAGGAGATTCGGAAGAAGGTTCAGATGACGGCGCCGGCGACGGTCCGGACGCTGCCTCCGGGGAAGACGCCGGAGCGCCCGCGCGCATGCTTTCGAAAAAGCTCGAATTCGCGCTGACGAACTGGCCCAGCGCGATCACGATCTGGTCCGACATTTCGGGCGCCTTGTCCTTGCCGACCCGAAACACCGAAGAATCCTCGAACACCTCGCCCGGCAGCTTGTCCGAATAAATGGTGAAGGAAACGGATACCGCCGACATGCGCCCGGCCAGTTTATTGTCGATACCCTTCCACATGTCCACGCAGGCAAAATGCACGCCCATCCCGTAGCCGCTGGTGTTCTCGGCCAGTTGATAGCCGACCGACTTTTGGATTTTTTCTTTGAACGTCGCGCAGAATTTCTCCCCCACGGGATCGGCGCAGCGGCACGCGACGTTGATGTTGATCTTTCCGGCCGCGTCCTGCGCAGCGCTGTCGGTGGGCCAAACCGCCGTCGAAGCCGCCGCGATGACAAGCGACATCATAGTTGCCGCGATTATGAATCGAGGAACTCTCAAGACGGGTGCAGGCTAACCAACAGCGTCGGCGCGGGCAAGAGGCCGGTGCCTGGTGCACGAACCGAGGCAACGCGGATCGAATCCACTCAAATCGCGCCCCGCGCGCGCAGGCCGGCGATCTCCGCCGCGTCATATCCGAGAGCGCTCAGCACCGCATCGGTATGCTCGCCTTTCTCGGGCGTCGGCGTTCGCAATTCCCAGGGTGTGCGGCTCAGGTTCACCGCCTGGCCGAGCAGCACCTGGTGTCCGTGCGCGGGACCCTCGATCGCGCGCGCCATGCCGACGTGGCGCACCTGCGGGTCGGCGAATACCTGGTCGATGCGATAGATCGGGCCGCAGGGGACGCCGGCCTGGTTGAGAATCTCGATCCATTCGGCCGAGGGGCGGGTGCGAGTGATCGCCTCGAGCGCCGCGTTGAGCTGGTCGCGATTCCGCAGCCGGGCCTTTCCGCTCGAGTAAGCCGGATCGGCGGCCAGGTGTTCGGCGCCAAGTGCTTTGCACAGACGGGTGAACAGCTCGTGGCCCGAGGCGGCGATATTGATGTGTCCGTCGGCGGTCGCAAATACGCCGGTCGGAATCGAGGTCGGATGATTGTTGCCGGCCTGCTCCGGCACCTCTGCGGCGAGCAGCCATCGGGCCGCCTGAAAATCCAGCATCGCCACCTGTGCCGCGAGCAGCGAGGTCTGCACCCATTGTCCCTCGCCCGATTCCTCCCGTTCCAGCAGCGCGAGCAGGATACCCATCGCGCAGAAAACCCCTGCGGTGAGATCGGCGATCGCGATGCCGACGCGGACCGGCCCCTGACCCGGCAATCCGGTTATCGACATCAACCCGCCCATCCCCTGCGCAATCTGGTCGAGGCCCGGACGATCGGCGTAGGGTCCGTCCTGGCCGAAGCCCGAGATGCTCGCGTACACCAGCCGCGGATTGATCGCTCGCAGGCGATCGTAGTCGATACCGAGCCGGCGCTTTACGTCAGGGCGATAGTTTTCGACCAGCACGTCGGCGCTTTCGACCAGGCGTTTGAGGATTCCGAGCGCCTCGGGGTTCTTGAGGTTCAGTGTGAGGCTCTGCTTGTTGCGATGGAGGTTCTGAAAATCAGGACTGGTGCGCGAACCGACCTCGGTGGCGTCGTTGTCGGGAGTTTCGATTTTCAGGACGTCGGCACCCCAATCGGCGAGCTGGCGCACGGCCGTCGGTCCTGAGCGCGCACGAGTGAGGTCGATGACTTTGAAGCGGGAAAGCGGAAGCTTGTTCATAGCAGCCGCATCATAATTCGACCGGCGCCTCGATCGCCAATGGGCCAGCGCCCAGCCTCAGGCAAATTGCGGCAATTATTTTGCAGCGCGCGACAGCCGGGAGTCGCCGGAATCCGCGACACCCCGGGCTAATGTTGAGCTTGCGGACTAGCTCTTGCCCTTGGGTAAATCGGGAGCGCCCGCTTCCATTTCCGATCGCCATTTGTCGATGGTCTCGATATTGAAGCGCCAGTCGCTACCGATCCGGAAGGCCGGAATCTTACGCCGCTTGATCAACCGGTAAATGGTGGAAGGATGCACGTGCAAGTATTCTGAAACCTCCTCCACAGTCATTACCTTGCTCTGTCGTCCGAAAAGCGGCCGGTCACTGTCTCGAGTCATATCGCTCTCCCGAACCTGCAAACAGCCGCGGCTCCCACAGACTCCTCCGAGGATGCCGGGAAGGAATGTTCGCCGGTTCCTCATAAACAGCGCGCCGGATGGGGCGCCTGTTCGAAAAGTCCTACACGCGGCTGACAGCATAAGTGCGCTCCGCACAAGCTGCCATTGCCTGTCTAGCATCATCGATGAGAGTCGCATAGATCGTGCATCAAACTAATTCTTTGCCTCAGAATCGTATGCCCGCATTAAGCTAAAAAGGCTCAGGCCTGCGAAAATTCGAAGAAAAAATTTGTGGACAAAAGATCATTGTTGTTGAATGCGAGCCACAACTCGATGCGCTTCTTGTGGCGCCGCTACGACAGCGGCGAGCAATCCTGCAGCGGTCGCGCAAACTCGCCTCGCAATTATGTGGCAGTGCGCATTCCCAGTCGCGCACAGTAATGCCTATTTATGACCAGCATTGACTAAGAAAACGTATGTCGTGGGCGGCGACCGATGTTATGTAGCTAGTCGCGCACGCTTATTGGTCATCGATGCTTCATATCGCTCACCTAGGCACAAATGCTGCATCGTTTGCATCGCGCTCAGCCGTCGAACTATTCGGCGCACGTCGCCGCGGCAGCACAGATCGATTGAGGGGGTACCATGGCGGATTTGTCCGGAATCGGAGCGAACATGCTGGAGTTCCTGAAAGCGCGTTCCAGGCGCAACACCGCCCTCCGCAGCGTGGAGGCGGCGGATTCCGGCACCCTGCAGCTGGCCCCGCGCCATCAGATCGATCTTCTGCAGTTCGTACTCGATAGCATGGCCGAGGGGGTGATCGTCTGCGATCGCGATTTGCGCCTGGTGCTCTTTAACCGCGGCGCGAGCGCGATCTTTGGCGCTGACTTGCGCGGCTACGATCTCCGGTCCGCAGCTGACACATACTCGCTATTAGCGTCGCATGACGGGGCGCCAATCGCGATGGAGGATCGGCCGCTGCTCCGGGCCATGAAGGGCGAAGCGGTCGACAACGCCCAGTTCATATTGCGCGGACCGACTATGGCGACCGAGCGATGGGTCGAAATCTTCGCGCGCCCGGTCATGACCGACGACGGCACGATCCTCGGCGGAATGATCGTCCTGCGCGATATCAGCGAAAGCAAAATGGCCGAAGAGCAGACCAAACGCGCGCGCGATCTTGCATTGGAGGCCGAGCGCGTGCGCTCCGAATTCCTCAGCAACATGAGCCACGAAATCCGCACTCCACTCAACGGAATCATCGGCATGACCCAGTTGCTGCTCGGCACCGCGCTCAGCCCGGAGCAGCGCGAATACGCCGAGACCGTGCAATTGAGCACCGACCTGCTCTTCGGGATGGTCAACGATCTGCTGGATTTTTCCAAACTCGCGGCCGGCAAGGTCGTGCTGCAGCAGACCGATTTCGACCTCGAGCAAGTGGTCGAAACCGCTGTGGGTCTGTTTGGCGAGCGCGCTCAACGAAGCGGCGTGGAGTTGATTCTGGACGCAGACGATGGCGTGCCGCGCCTGTTGCGTGGCGATCCCGCGCGGCTTCAGCAGGTGTTGGTGAATCTGATCAGCAACGCGGTCAAGTTCACCGAGCGTGGCGAGGTGGTGGTGCGCCTGATCAAGGAAGCCGAGACCGCAGCTACCGCGTCGGTGCGCTGCGAGGTATGCGACACCGGAATCGGGATTGCGCCTGAGGCGCAGAAGCTTCTGTTCCAGCCCTTCTCGCAGGTCGACGGCTCGACCACGCGCAAATACGGCGGCTCGGGCCTGGGGCTCGCCATCTCGGCCCAACTGGTCGAGCGCATGGGAGGGCGTATCGAGGTCGAGAGCGCGCCCGGATGCGGGTCCGTGTTTCGCTTCACGATGAAACTGCACAAGCAGCGCCCTTATGCCGGGGCCGTATCGAATTCGTGCGTGAGACTGGAGCGGCTGAGGTTGCTGGTGATCGAGGACAACGCGACGCTGGCCGCGAGCCTCCTTAAGCGGCTTGCCGGATGGGGCGTGCGCGCCGACGCGGCCGCCGATGGGGCCGGCGCGCTGGAGCACTTGCGCGCCCACGCCGCGGCGGGAACGCCGTACGACGCGGCTATCGTCGATCTGCACTCGCCGATCGCAGGTAGCGTCCAGCTGATGCGCGCGGTCAAGGCGGACCCGGCTATCGGCGGCCTGTGGGTGATTGCCACCAGCTCGCCGGCCGCGGAAGCCTCCAATGGCGCCCGGCATTTCGCCTACGCCGACCGCTGGCTCGCCCGACCGATCCGGCCCTCGCAACTGCTGCTCAGCCTCAAGGAACTGCTGGCACAGCGGCATCGCGAGCAGCAGGCGATTCAAGGCGGCGACGGGGCGGCGCTCGAAGGGCCGCAAACGCGTCATCGGCCCGCGCACCCCATGCGCGTGCTGGTGGTCGAGGACAACGCGATCAACCAGAAGCTCGCGCTCAACCAGCTCCGCAAGCTCGGCTACGCGGCCGACGCGATCGACAATGGAACCGCGGCGCTGGACCTGATGGCGCGCAGCGCCTACGCGGCGGTTTTGATGGACTGCCAGATGCCGAAGATGGATGGCTACGCGACCACCGCCGAGATTCGCCGCCGCGAAGCAGGGCGCCAGCACACCATCGTCATCGCGATGACCGCCTTTGCTCACGACGGGGCGCGCGAGCGATGCTTCGCAGCCGGGATGGATGACTATATCTCCAAACCCGTGCGGTTGGAGGCGCTGGAAGCGGCGCTGACGCGCTGGGTTCCGTTGAAAGGGATGTCTAACGGCCAAAACCTAACCGCTAGGACGATGTCTCCCTCGAGTTGCGAGAGTATCGATCCCGAAGTAATGATCGAACTGCTGGACTTGTCACGCTCGTGCGAGAGCGGCGATTTTCTGGGCGAGCTCATCGATATGTTCTATGCCGAGCTGGACGCCCGCGTGGCTTCGATTCGCGAGGCTTGGTCGCGCGGTGACCTGGGCGAACTGGACGAGCGCGCCCACGAGTTCAAGGGCTCGTGCCTTAGCCTGGGTCTGACGCGGATGGCCTCGCTGTGCGGCCAGATTGAAGCGCTGGGGCGCGAGGGGACGGTCGCAGCAGTGCCGGCGCTGCTTGGCCAGATCGAACACGAGGCCCGCGCCGTCCGCCCGCTGCTCGACGTCGAACACGCGCGCGCATTACGCAACGGCGGCGACTCGCGCGCGATGCATCCAGAGTGAATCGACTATACGCGGAGACTGCGTGAGATCCTTGAGTCCGGCAGTCTGCGCTCGGGATGACTGACGAAAGAGATTTATCGAAGAAAAGAGCCGGCCTCGACGTCGTAGCCCAGCCGCAGCGCGCAATCGCGCAGAATTTCCGGCTCCCAGGCCGGCCGCCGGGGATTTCGCGCATGCGGCAGGCTGGTTGAAATTCGTCCCACCAGATGCAGAAACGTCGCGGCCGAATGCTTGTAAGCCGGTACCGGCGCGCGAAAGGCCACGTTGCCCAGGTACTGTAGCGCGTCGGCCAGCGCATAGTAGGCTGGGTCGCCGGTTTCCCACAGCCGGTCACGCTCGGCGAATTTTTCCGGAGCAAAGGTCGCCAGGCCCAGCAGGTAGTCCGAGCCGTACTCGATCATATTGATGCCGAGATCATTGCCAGTATAGATGCGCAAGTCGGGTCGTATCGCGTCGCGCAGCGCGAGCCGCTCCAGTTCCGTCAGCCGATCGAGCGAAGAGTGCTTGAGGCCCCCAAGTTCCGGAATCTCCATCAGGCCGCGCAGCGCCGGCTCGCTGAAAATCTCGCCATTGGGCGCGAACATCCGCCCCAGCTCGAAACCCAGCACGCTTGGGTAGCCGCGGCACGCCGCACGATAGGCCGCGACCTTCTCGCGGTCCGATTTGCCGTGCAGCCGAGCGGTCTGGAACAGGATTGGGATGCCGCCGAATTTCACGATCAGGTCCATCTGGCGGCGGTACAGCGCGACCACCTCGCCGTCGCGGCCTTCGATAAAGGCGCCGGCGACGAACGGCACGCCGCCGCCCAACGCCTCGCGGGTCCATCGCAACACCTCGTGCTGTTCGGCGTCGCTCAGGTAGTTCACGTAGCCGGTGTCCATGTTGACCGCGTTGGTCAGGCCGGCGCGATGCGTCGCGGCCAGGTGACGCTGAAATTCCTCGACCGCAATCGCGCCGTGCGTGTCATAGGGCAGCAGCGCGGCCGCGATGCCCTGCACCTTGCGGTGCAGCCTCCGCCGTTCGATCAGGCTTTGCTGTTTCATCGTCTCGATTTCGCCGTCTCGGGGTTACTCATCGCGGTTTGATCATTTCGCCGCGGCCCGCCGCACCTTGGCCTCTTTGAGGCGCAGCGCCAGGTCGGATTTCTTGTAGTGAGGGTCGAGCGGATAGCATCCGGAGGCCAAGCCGTTGCGCGGCGCGGTGGTGCAATCGCTGAAGGTCCGGCAAACCCGCTTGTGTTGAAGCGTCTTCCCTTCGATAGCGTCCCACAGTATTTCGGGATAGGTCAGAACCATCCGCCCCAGGCCAATCGAATCGACCCATCCCGCGCGCACGGCGGCTTGCGCCACGTGCGGCAGGAAATCCTGCAAGTAGCTATACCCGGTGCCCACGATGACGAGTTCGGGAAACCGTTGCTTGAGCACGCGCGCCGCGTTCATCTGCCGCGCCACTTCAAGCAACGGATCGGCGGGCGGCCGGTAGCCGTCCGACGGCGGATAGGCCGCCGGGCGCTGAATGTGCGGAGTGTAGTACGGGCTTCCGGCGGTCAGATTAACCAGCCGGATATTCATTTGTTCCAGCAGGGCGAGAAAGCGCGTCGGTTCGGTCAAGTCGATCTCCGTCGGATCGGCCGGATTCACGCCGAAGCCCCATCGATAGGGAATGAGCCGCTCCGCCGGCTCCGGCTCCCCGATTCCCGCCCCCACCGATGACGAGCCGGGCGCGGGCCGAAACGGCACCATGTCGAAGGCCGAGAGCCGCACGCCGATTTTAAGCCCGGGGGCCAGCGCGCGGATGCCCTCGACGATTTCGCGCAGGAAGCGCGTGCGGTTCTCGAAGCTGCCGCCGTAGCGTCCTTCGCGTGTGTGCGCGCTCAGAAATTCGTGCCCGAGATAGCCGTGGCAGTGTTTGACGTCCACAAAATCGAAGCCGAGGCGCGAGGCAGTCTGCGCCGCGCGATGAAAGTCCTCGACGATCGCGCCAATCTCGCCGTCCGTCAGCAGGGGAAACCCGGCGGTGAGTTGCAGCCGTCGGTCCAGAATCGGATGGCGGTAGAGGATTCGCGGCGCGGCCCGGTTGTCCGCGTCAGGACGGCTATAGCGTCCCGAATGCGTGAGCTGCAGCCCGATCAGAAGGCCGTCGTCGGAGCCGGCGAGATGGCGATGCTCCTCGATCAGAACCTCTCGCAGATGAGCCAGGCCGCGTTCGGTATGCGGGCCGACCACGAGTTGATTGGGATTGGCGCGCCCGTCGTGACGCACGGCCGCCGCCTCCCCGCCCCAGATCAATTTCGCGCCGCTCTGTCCGAACCGGCGCCATCGGCGAATCGTATTCTCGCTCGGATTACCGTCAGCCGTGCCGTCCCATCCTTCCATCGGATGGATGGCGATGCGGTTGCCGAGAGTTATTCCGTGGTGCACCAGCGGTTGCGCCAGCGGCGAATCGGCTCCGCGCGCCAGTTCGCGATCGCAGGGTAACGCAATTTTGAGCGCGTCCAGATGTTCCTGGAACTGCGCCACGTCGCGCAAGCTTCCAAGGCGCGAAAACTCACTGGCGTTCATCCACTCTCCTCGTGCGAACAGGGGCCGTTCAGGCGGCCTTGCCTTGAATTGTCACATCGAGGTGAGGATTCGCAATCGGCGCTAAGCGAAAGTGACGGGCGCGAGAGGCCGCGAGGCCTCCCGCGCCCGGAGGATTAAGCTCGGTGGCGAATTACTGCATCCCGCCCGGCCAATTGTGCGCGCCCAGCGAATTCTGAGCAGCGGTGATGTAGCTCTGCGCGCCCGAGTCGTACCAGCCGCCAGAGTAGTGGAATCCGATGCAGCCCCACAGCACGCGGGAAACGCTGCCGCCGCCCGCCAAAGCCGCTACGTCGGCCGCATAGGTGTTGGGCTGTTGACCGGCGCTGGCGAAGTAGACCGCCCAATCGCCGTTCATGCATGCCCTCTGATCCGCGTAGCGATAGTCGGCGCCGAATGGCGTGCTCTGCATTATCATCGGCCAGGTCGTGGTCTCGTAATAGACCTTGGTCTGCCACAGACTCCATGAAGTAAAGCAGCAACTCGGACACGACACGGTAGAGCCGTCTGGTTCGGTGATGTTGGTGTTCCATAGGGCCGTGAAGGAGCCGTTAACGCAGGTCGACTGAGAGGTCCGCTTGTCGCCCGGCTCGCCCTGGTCCCATCCGGACTCGATCTCGCCTTGCGCCCGCACTACGTCCTCGTCGATTCCCCACTTACAAGCCGCCCATCGAACAATCTGGTCGGTCGTCCCTGCGTAGTTGCCGGTCACGTTGGCGTAGTCCGAAGCGGGAATTCCACCACCGCTGGAAGGCGTGGGATTGGAGTAGAACGACGCCGGAACGCCGCCGGGCGGCGGCACGTTGAAGAGCGCGTTGCCCGGCGCATGCTCCGCGATGGGAAGCGCATTTACCCAGGATGTACACTGCGACTCGCTCGGCAGCGTCGCCCGATAGCCGAGGGTCGAGAAATGCGTCGGTACTGAGCCCGGCGTGGGCGTCGAGGAGGGGACAGGCGTGGGCGTCGACGACTTGACAGGCGTGGGCGTCGACGAAGCGCCAGCCGTGGGGACCGACGACGGAACGGCAGTGGGCGTCGACGATGGATCGGGCGTCGGCGTTGCGCCTGTATTGGACACCCCGACTGAGACGAATGCAGTGCCGATCGGCGTAGTGCCGCCCTGCTGGAAGACCCGGACCTTCAGGGTATGCGCACCGTTTGCAACCGTAGTCGAATTCCAGGTGAAGTTTCCGCTACCGGAGAGCACGGCGGTTCCGTCGACCATCAGCTGATCCCAGTAAACGTCGGGCCCGAGGTTGACGCTCACGGATACCGCTGTGCCGCTAATGCTTTGGCTGTTGCCTGGTGAGTTAATGGTGATTTCGTTTCCGATATTCGAAGGCGTCGGAGTGGCGGCGGGGGTCGTACTGGGACTCGGCTTTGGCGTCGGCGTTGGTGGCGTCGGCGTCGGCGTCGCAGGTTTCGGCGTGGGAGTTGGTGTTGGAGGCGTCGGCGTTGGCGTCTGAGGCGTCGGCGTTGGAGGTTTCGGCGTTGGCGTCGGCGTGGCACGGCGCCAACGCGATTTTAAAATGGGCCGGCCGAGCACCGCGGCTCGGGCCACAGGCGCACCAGCCGACAGAAGCACGAACGACAGCGCGACTGCACCGAAAAGACGGGCCAGCAAACCAGAAATTCCGTTCATCACTCTTCCCCCCTATTGGAAAAACCTTCCGGCGGCGGACGCACCCGTCCGCCGCAGCGCCGCGCTGGTTTTTTCCAGCGCGATTGCCGCCGACCGCCGGAAGTCGCCGGTCATACATGAGGGATGGTCACGTGTCCGAAGAAGATCGGATCGCCACAGGTAGAGCGTCCTGGCCTCCTGCCCTACGCCGGCAGGTGAGGAAGATTCCCCCCCAAGAATCCTCCCAAGCCACAACGCTGCGAGATAATGTATGGCGTGTCGAATTGTTTGTCAACAAGACTATAGTCAGTTTAACTAGTTTAGTAGTTAATTTGAGTGTTTTATAGCGTTTATATGGCTACAATTGCGTATAGCGCGCAAACTTCAGCGTTCGTCTTCACCGCCGCAAACCATCGCTTGCCAGCCGTCGCGTCGGGCACGTAGAGAGGTATGGATGCCGGGAACATCGGCCAACAAAAATTCAGCTGGGAAGAACTCCGGCAAGAAGAATTCCGACAGCAGGAATACCGCCGAGAAAAATTCCGGCAAGTGGAATTCCGCGGACGAACTGGAACCGCTGCGCCACGCGATCCGGCGGCGCTACGGCGCGGCGGCGCAGGTCGAGAACGTCGTCGTTCCGACCTTGGGCGGAATCAATCGCACGCTGATCTTCGATTTGGTCGAGGGCGCCGCGCGCCGCCGCCTGGTCTCGCGCCAGGAGAGCCAGGGCGCGGCCGACAGTCCATTTTTGCCCTCGAGCGTGCAGTTCCGCGTGATGCGGATCGCGCACGCACACGGGGTGCCCGTGCCCGAGCCAGTCTTCGAGTACGAAGCGGCGGACGCGATGGGCAGCGGCTACGTGAGCGCGTTCGTCGAGGGCGAGACGATGCCGCGGAAAATTCTGCGCGACGCGGAATTCGCCGTGGCGCGCGAGCGCCTGACGCTGCAGGCCGGGCAGACGCTCGCGCTGCTGCATTCGATCGATCCGGGAGAGCTGGGATTTCTCGAGCAGGTTGCGGATAGCCGCGACCCGCTGCGCGCGCAGCGCGATCGGCTCGATTCGTACGCTGAAGCTCATCCGGCGATCGAGCTCGGTCTGCGCTGGCTCGAACGTAATCGCGCGCGCGCGCCGCGCCGGACTTTTCTGCACGGCGACTTCAGGACCGGAAACCTGATGGTGGGGCGCGATGGGCTGCGCGCCGTGCTGGACTGGGAGTGCTGCCATATCGGCAGCCCGGCGGAGGACCTGGGCTGGCTATGCACGCGATCGTGGCGCTTCGGCGATAACCATCGTCCGGTCGGCGGCTTCGGGGCGCGCGAGGACCTGGTCGACGCCTATGTCGGCGCGGGCGGCGGCCGGATCGACCCGGCGGAAATTCGCTACTGGGAAATTTTTGGCCTCGTGCGCTGGGCGATTTACAACGTATGGCAGGCGCATGGGCACGTCTTCGGCAAACGGCGATCGGTGACCTTCGCCGCGTGCGGGCGCAATACGAGCCTGGTCGAATACGACCTGCTGATGACGCTTCGCGGCCGTTATGATTGAAGGGCGAAATCTAGCGACGGCATACGGAGGAGCTTAAGTGAGCCAGGACCGTCCTGCGGCGATCGAGGTGTTGCGCACCGTCCGGGAGTTCGTCGATTCGATGCGGACGAAGCTTAGCGGCGAGGATCAGTATCACGCGATCGTCGCCGCCTACCTGCTCGGCATCGTCGAACGGGAGTTGAGCCTGGCGCCCGACTTCGATCGGCAGGAGCAGATCGAGCTTGCGCGCTTTATCGCTGCGCCTGTGGATTCAACCGAGCCGCTGCCCGAACTGCATCAAATGCTATGCGAAGGGATTCGTGCCGGCCGCTACGACGATCGATTCGATGAACTGATCGCTCTGGTGCTCGAGCAGACCGCGAACAAGGTGCGCGTGGTGCGCCCCGATCATCTCGATGCGGGCGATCGCGGGACGGCCGGCAAATGAGCGGCGGGGGAGCGGGCGATGGCCGATAGTCATCGGATTTTCGGATTCACCGACGAGCAGCTTGCCACGCTCGAACTGAGCTGGCGTCCCGGCCTGTTCGACGGCCAGGTGGTGATGGTCTCCGGCGCCGGCAGCGGGTTGGGCAAGGCGATCGCCTATCAGTTCGGCCGCCTCGGCGCGAAGCTGGTGATTTGCGGACGCAAGGCCGAGCCGCTAGAGCGCGCCGCGGACGGGATGCGCGCGCTAGGGATCGAATGCGTGGCCTATCCGATGACCATTCGCGATCCGGACCAGGTTGCGGCGCTATTCGAAGCGGCCTGGAGCCGTTACGGGCGGCTCGACGTGCTGGTGAACAATGCCGGCGGCCAGTTTCCGCAGGCGGCGATCGATTTCAGCGTCAAGGGTTGGAACGCGGTGATCGATACCAACCTCAACGGCACCTGGTACATGATGCAGGCGGCGGCGCGGCGCTGGCGCGACGCCGGGAGCTCCGGCTGTATCGTTAATATCGTGGCAGTCGTCGAGCGCGGGCTGCCTGGGGTCGCGCATACGGCGGCCGCGCGCGCCGGCGTGATCTACCTGAGCAAGACGCTCGCGGTTGAGTGGGCGCCGCTCAAGATCCGGATCAATAACGTGGCGCCCGGGGTCACCGCCACCGAGGGCATGAACGTGTACCCGGAGGAGGCGAGGGCCGAATTCGGGCGCGCCAACCCGATGATGAGGTTGGGCGACGCGCAGGACGTGGCCGACGCCTGCTGCTACCTCGCGGGGCCGAGCGGCAAATTCATCACCGGCGAGGTCCTCGCGATCGATGGCGGCTTCCAGATGTGGGGTGAGCAATGGACCGCCGGCCGCCCTGACTACTACAAGGTAAAAGGATGATCGGAACCTCAGCGGCGCGGCCATTGGCGCTTTGCCCGGCGCGGTGCTATACGGCGATTCGGGGACAGTCAGCGAAAGACCTTGCACCAACACCTTGCGCAGAGGATCGTGCGACGATCGCGCGCGAGCAGCCAGGAGGTATAGACCATGGCGGGAAGCGGACAGATATCCGAACACAAGCAGCACTCGAAAGCCAAGGGCCAGCATCCGATGACCCAGATCGCGACGCGGTCATTGTTCGAAAACCAGGAGGTGCGGGTATGGGAGATGGACGTGGCGCCGGGTGAAACCTTCGGCCTGCATCACCATACGAATGACTACGTGCTTTACATCACCAGCGGCGCCCACCTGAAAGTTGACGACAAGGATGCCGGCACCTACGACTTCATCGGCCACGAGCGCTCGGTGTTCTATATCAAGGCGGGCGGCACCGAGAGTTTTCGCAATGTGAGCGCGACCCCGTTTCGCGAGGCGCTGATCGAAATCAAGCGCCCGCCGCGGCCCAAGCAGGACCGCGCCGGCTTCACCTCCAGCGATGCGCTGGTGGGCGCCCCCGACCGCGCGGGCAGTATCTGCGTGATGGAGAACGACCGCATGCGAATTGTCGAGACCACACTGCCGCCGGGCAAGAGCCTTGGCAAGCAGCGCTGCGATCGCGACGCCGCGGTGTTCGTGGTTCAGCCGGGCAAGGTGAAGGTGGTCGAGCACGCAGCGGCCGGTCCGGAGCGGGTCAAGGAGGAGACGCGCAACGCCAAGGACGTAAGCTGGCAGCCGCGAGGCGTCGAGCGCGACCTGGTGAACATGGGCAAGAGCGTGTATCGGGAGATCAGCGTCGAAGTTAAGTGAGCAGGGTTTCCGTGAATTTCAGTGACTAGTCAGTCAGGCGCCTGCTAATCATCGCGCACGCAGCTGCGCCGGGATGCTACAACGGCCGCAGCCCCGCAGGGGCCGCGGCCGTTGCTTATTGAGCCGAAGACCCGGCGGGCGCCAGAGATGGCGCCGCTCAACGCTCCCAGGCTGCGTGCTGGAGCACTACGCGATACCCGTCCGGATCTTCAAACGTCAGTCCGTCCTGATCCCAATAGGGATTGAACGACGCGACCGGCTCATAGCCCGACTTCTTCATCCGGGCGACCGCGTCATTCCATTCGCGTTCATCGGGCAGATAAAAAACCAAAAGATTGTCGGCGGTCGGCGCTCTGCCTGCGCGATGCCCATGGGCCCGGGTGAATTCCAGATGATACGGCGCATCCGGCGTCCCCAGCATCACGCCGTCGAAGCCCGCGTGATTCTCGAAGCGATATAACTCGGCAAGGCCGAGACCTCGTGTGTAAAAGCGCGCGACGGCGTCCAAATTGTCCGTCGGACGCGCGACCCGCATTTTGGCTGTCCCAGTCATCTCGGCACCTCGCCCGCAAATCTCATGAACTTCTCATAAACCCGCCGTGCGCGGCCGGCACCCTGCGCCTACGATCGTCGCACAACGTGATGAAAGAAGGAGCGCGACGCAAAATGATTTTCGTGCCGTCGATTTGGAGATGGATCGCTGGAGTCTCCGTGGTGGCCATTCTGGCAGCTTTACTGTGGTGGCTTTCGGATGAGGCTCGCAGGCTTGCGCGCACGCTCCGGCTCAACCGTTACAGGGCTGATGAATTGGCGCACCTTTATAGCATCCGATTCTTTACCACCCCAACCCTGAACCGTTCGAAGCCGCGCCCGGCAGAGGAGCCCGCGCATCGGTCCGACCTCGGGTGACGCGGGGAGGCAATTGAGTAGTCAGTCAATTCGTAGCGCGCGCGTCGCGCGCGCGGGCGGCAAGAACGCACAACGGCCGCAGCCCGTGAGGGCTGCGGCCGTTGCTTCACAGTCTATGTAGCCCGACTCTTACTGATTCGGAATCAGCTCGACCCGGCGGTTCTGGGCACGTCCTTCGGCCGTCTTGTTAGTGGCGACGAAGTTCGTCTTTCCAAAGCCGTGCGGGCTCATGCGGCCTTCTGCGATTCCATGGTCGGCCAGGTACTTCACCACCGCGTCGGAGCGGCGCTCCGAGAGCTTCAGATTGTACCGAACCGAACCGATCGCGTCGCAGTAACCGTTGACGTTAACCGATACGTCGGGGTGCTGCTTCAGAATCCCCGCGGCTTCGTCGAGCACGGCCGCATCCTGCGGACGGATGTTCGACTTGTTAAAGTCAAAGTGCACGCCACGCAGAATCAGCTTCTCCGGCGGCGGAGGAGGCGGTGGCGGCGGTGGAGGAGGCGGTGGCGGCGGCGGTGCCGGAGGCGGCGGCGGCGCAGGCGGGCACAGGTAATGCCCAATCACTCCACCAATCAGACCGCCACCCGCGAGTCCCGCGGGAATCCCCCAAGCGAAGTAAGTCCCTTCGTGCGAGCCATGATTCTTGGTAGTCAGGATCACAGCGGTGGCTATCCCCGCGCCAGCCAGTGCGCCGATCCCGGCCCCCATCACCTCGCAATTTCTCTGCTCTTGATCGGCCGAGCAGCCGGCAACCATACACAGGGCGGCCGCTCCCATCAGGTACAAACCTAATTTTCTAATCACCATCATCCTTCCTTCCCAGCCTTTGGACGAGCAGCGCGCTCCAGCGATGCCTCCCCAAGCTAGCTAGAGTTATCTGGGAAACCCCTCAAAACTATCTGCAAGGTTGTCTCATATGTCCTGACCCGCGACAAGCCCTATTCGACGCATTTCTCGAGCTTCCAGTCCTTTCTGTGGCAACTGGTTGCGCCATCTGGTTAGCCGTGGCGCCATCGCCAAAACCCTCCGGCTATTCGACTCAAATCGGCTGTGGTATAGCAGCCCTTGTAGGAACTTTCACCTTTGATCCTCAGCCATTCCCCTATAGGAGCAAGACGATGCGTTTCGGCCTCTTGTATTCACTTCAATCGCGGCCCGACAAGCCGGCGACCCAGGCCCAGGTCTACCGGGAGATGCTTGAAGAGATTGAAGCCGGCGAAGCGCTGGGTTTCGATTCGGCCTGGCTGGTCGAACATCATTTTCTTGCCGACGGCCTGTGCCCTTCGCCGCTGGTGGCGGCGGCCGCGATGGCGGCGCGCACCCGGCGCATGACCATTGGCACCAGTATGTACCTGTTGCCGCTCCATCGCCCGGTGCAATCGGCCGAAGACGTGGCCGTGCTCGATAACATCTCCAACGGCCGGATCATCCTGGGCGTGGCGGCGGGCTACCGGCCCGAAGAGTTCGCCGGCTATGAGGAGGAGCGCGCGGGCCGCGAGCGCCGGATGGAAGAGCAGCTCGACATCATGATCAAGGCCTGGACCACCGAGTCTTTCTCATACGACGGCCGCTACTACAAAATTCCCGAGACTTCGGTCACGCCCAAGCCGGTGCAGAAGCCGCGGCCGCCGATCTGGATCGGCGCCTCGACGCGGGCCGGCGTGCGCCGCGCCGCGCAATGGGCCGACGCGCTGGTCGCCTCGCCGCGCCATCATATCGCCGAGCTCAAGCAGCACTTCGCAATCTACGGCGAGTACCTGGGGCAGTTCGGCAAGCATTCCACCTGCGTTCCGGTCATCCGCGAGGTCTACTGCGCGCCGACCACGGAGCAGGCCGAGGAGGAGGCGCGCGACGGCGTGATGTATATCCACGGCGGAATGTACGGCAAGTGGGCGGGAGTGAGGCCGCTGCGCGACGATCACGGCGAGCTGGTCAAGGACCCGGCCACGGTGACTTTCCAGAGTCATCGCGAACGCTTCATTATCGGCAGCCCCGACCATTGCGTGCGCGAGATCAAGCGCTATCAGAGCGAGATCGGAATGGACTATCTTATCTGCTGGATGCAGTTTCCGGGGGTCGAGATGGACAAGACGATGAACTCGATGCGGCTCTTCTCCAAGGAAGTAATGCCGCACGTCAAAGACTGATACGGCAAGGGCCGATACAGGAGGTCACCGACAATGCGCAGCTGGATCGATCTCAATAGCGACATGGGCGAGTCCTTCGGCAACTACGTGCTGGGCCGTCCCGACGAAGTGATGAAGCAGATCAACCACGCCAACATCGCGTGCGGCTTTCACGCCGGCGACCCGGTGTGGATTCGGCGCACGGTCGAAGCGGCCAAGCGCTTCGGCGTGACCTTGGGCGCGCATCCCGGCTTCCCCGACAAGCTGGGCTTCGGGCGCCGCCTGATGAACATCACGCAGCAGGAGGCGCGCGACTACGTGGTCTACCAGGTGGGCGCGGTGAAGGCCTTCGCCGACGCTGCCGGGGTTCCGCTTATCGCGGCCAAGCCGCACGGCGCATTTTATCTGTGGGCGCAGCAGAGCGAGGAAAACTCGCGCGCGATTCTAGAGGGCTTTCGCGAAGTCGATCCCGACTTCGTCGCCTACCTGCCCGCCCTGCCGCGCCATCCGATGCTCGCGGTCGCGGAAAAGATGGGCTTTCGGGTGATCAAGGAATTCTATCCCGGCCTGGTCTACGCCGACGACGGATCGATCGGCGTCAAGCGCACCTATGGCGAGGAGAACGTCGAGGAGATGGTCGGCCTCGTGATGAAGTTTGTCACCGAGGGCACGGTCAAGGGCGCAAGCGGCAAGGATATCAAGGTCGACGCCGACAGCATCTGCGTCCACGGCGACGTGATCAATGCCCCCGAGGTCCTGACCGCATTGCACAAGGCGCTCAAGGAGGCCGGCGTGGCCGCGCGGAGCGCCGTCGAGGATCTGGTGGCCAAGGGCAAGGGCAACGGCCGCGCGCACGCCGCGCCCGCCCACGCCTGAGCCTTCTTGACCTCTCCTTATCCAAGGAGAGGTCGCCGCATGCAGCGCGGGCGGCGGGAGAGGTCAAGAATTCGCTGTGCCACAGTCATTTCGAACGGGGTAGCGAAAACCGATCGCATGACCTCTCCCTAACCCTCTCCTTGGACAAGGAGAGGGGACCGGAGCGCTAGAGGTCAGGAGTACGCCAGGAGAAGACATCACGATGGCGCTCGAAAAATTCGTCAACGCCTACGTCGCCCGCACCCCGCGCTCGCGCGAGATTTACGAGGACGCGCGCAACTATCTACCTGGCGGGGTCAGCGGCAATGCCAAATTCCTCAAGCCCTATCCGCTCTACGTCAAGCGCGCCCGCGGCTCGCACGTCATCGACGTTGACGGCAACGACTACGTCGATCTGCTCGACGCGGTCGGCGCCGCCATCCTGGGCCACGGCCACGAGTCGATAAGGAGCGCGGTCAAGGAACAGATCGACGAAGCGATTCTGCCCCTGATGGCGACCGAGCTCGAAGTGAAGCTGGCCAAAAAAGTCTCGCATCTCATGGACTACATGGAGATGCTCCGCTTCGTGAACACTGGCTCCGAAGCGACCATGATGGCGATGCGAGCGGCGCGCGCGTTCACCGGGCGCGAGCGGGTCGCGAAGTTCGAGGGCAACTACCATGGCCAGCACGACTGGTCGCTGATCGGTGGCGCGGCGGCGGGGCTGGGGCCCCTGAGCGAACCGCTCTCGGCGGCCGATTGCGCGGGCATCCCGCGCTCGGTGGTCGATAACGTCCTGATGCTGCCGTACAACGACATGGCCGCGATCGACCTGGTGCGCCAGCATGCGCACGAGCTTGCCGCCGTGATCATCGAGCCGGTGGCGGCGTTCTTTATCGGCGGGGTGCCGGCTGAAATCGAGTTCTTGCGCGCGCTCCGCAAGGTTACCGAGGAAAATGGCGTGATGCTGATTTTCGACGAGGTCGTCACCGGCTTTCGTCTCGGCCTGGGCGGCGCGGCGGCCTATTTCGGCGTGCGCCCGGACCTCGGATGTATCGGCAAAATCGTCGGCGGCGGATTTCCGGTCGGCGCCTTCGGCGGACGGCGCGATCTGATGGAGAAAGTGATCACGCCAACCAAGCAGCCCTCGGACCTCAAGGAGAAAAGCTTCGCCTCGGGGACCTTCTCGGGCAATCCGATTAGCATGGCGGCCGGCTTGGCCGCGCTCACGGAACTCGAGCGCAACCCGGTCTACGAATACGTCGGCGCGATGGGTCACGCGGTCCGCGAGGGTATCGCCGCGAGCGCGAAGCGCGCCGGCTTCCCGGTCCAGGTCACCGGTATCGGGTCGCTCTTTCACATCCACTTCGCTGACGAGCCGATCGCCAACAAGCGCGCGGCGATGCGCGCCAATCACGCCCGTCAGTACGAATTCAGCATGGGGCTGCTTTCCAAGGGCGTGCTGCTGACGCCTAACCATCCGGGATTCCTTTCGGCCGCGCATACCGCCGACGACGTCAAGGAAGTGCTGCGCGTGGCCGACGAAGTATTGCGCGAGATGGCCGCGGGCTGAGCGCAGGGGAGGGGAGACGCGTCGCGATGGAAACCCGCTACGACTTCGGCGGCGACGAATATATCTTCGTCGACTTCGATATCGAGATGAGCCTCGAGGTCAACTTCAAGATTCTCTCGATCTGCCAGGCGATCGACCGCGAGCGGGTGAGCGGAGTGATCGAGGTTTGCCCGGGCAACTCCTCGTACCTCGTGCACTATCGGCCGGAGGAAATCGAACCGCACAAGCTGGTCAAGGAATTGCAAAAGTTCGAGCATCAGGCCGAGCACATCGCCGCGATAAGCTCGCGCATCGTCGACATCCCGGTGCTCTACGACGATCCATGGACCAAGGAATGCGCCAGGCAGTTCGCCGAGCGCCATCAGGACTCCTCGGTCACCAACCTGGAATACCTGATGCGCATCAATGGCTTCAGCGACAAGCAGGAATTTATCGAGGCGCACTCCGGGCGCCCGTACTGGATTTCGATGGTCGGTTTCGTCCCCGGCACCGCGTGGGGCTATCAGATGGTGCCGCGGGCGCGCGCATTGCAGGCGCCCAAGTATGTCCGCCCGCGCACCGACACGCCCGAGCGCACGGTCTCGCACGGCGGCGCGTTCATGGCGATCTATCCGGTGCGCGGCCCGGGCGGTTATCAGTTGATCGGGATGACGCCGGTGCCGGTTTACGAACCCGAGGGGCGCCTAGTCGATCTGCGCGAGACGCGCATCCTCGCCAAGGCGGCGGATCGATGGAAATTGCGGCCGATCGACCTCGATGAGTTCAACGCGATTCGCGCCGAGGTCGAGGCGGGCACGTATCGCTATAGAATAGTCGAGCAGGAATTCAAGCCAGCGGTCTATTTTGAAGACCCCGAGCGCTATCTCAACCGTCTGCAGCAAGAAGCGCGCTGATGTTCAAAGTCCTCAGGCCCGGACTGCTGACCACGATCCAGGACGCCGGACGCTTCGGCTGGTATCACATCGGGATGCCGCCGTCGGGTGCGATGGATCAGTTTTCCTTTCGCGCCGGCAACCTGTTGGCCGGCAACGAAGAAGGTGCCGCGGCGCTGGAGACGACATTCCTGGGGCCTGATCTTGAAGCCGCGGCAAACCTGACGGTCGCAGTGACCGGGGCGCCGCTCGAGTTGCGGATTAACGGCGAGCCCGCGCCGATGTGGGTTGCGCTCGCGCTTAAGCCGGGGGACAGGCTCCAGTGCGGACAGGCGCTCGCGGGAGTTCGGTCATACATATGCGTTGGCGGCGGAATCGACGTGCCCGAACTGCTGGGCAGCCGGTCGACCTACCTGCTCGGACGCTTCGGCGGAGTCGGCGGCCGCACGATCGCCGCAGGCGACGTGCTGGCCATTGGCCATCCGCGCCGCAGCGCCGCCGAGCTTACGGGGCGCCGCCTTGATCCGCGACTGCTGCCGAGCTTTCCGGAAACCGCCGAACTGCGCATCCTGACGGGCCTCTGCAGCTATCGGCTTACGGAGGAAAGCCTCGCGCAATTCCTGAACACGCCGTGGGAGGTATCGACCGAGGCCGATCGCATCGGCTACCGGATTCATGGAGCGGGGTTTCAATTTCGCGATCGCGAGCCGCCCTTCGGCGCCGGCTCCGATCCCTCCAACGTGGTCGACGTTGGCTATCCGGTTGGATCGATTCAGGTGCCGGGCGGCAAGGAGGGCATCCTGCTGATGCGCGACGCGGTGACCGGCGGCGGCTATGCGACGATCGGAACCGTCATCCAGTGCGATCTCGATCGCGTCGCACAGGCCGCGCCGCGCACGCGCTTTCGCTTTCGCGCGGTCACTATCGAGGAGGCGCTGCGCCTGCGCGCGCAGTACAAGTCGCGCTTGCGCGCGCTCGCCGATTCGCTTGCGCTGTTCGACCACGCTGGCTGGCTCGGCCAGTAAGCGTCACGCCGAGAGCCTTGCGCAACTCGCATTGCGTGAATGACGCAAACACCTAACCCTCGGCCCCTTCCCGAAGCGGGGGGACCAGAAACAGCATTTTTTGTTTCCTGGGAAACCAAACGATGTAAAGGATGCGGACTCGCGCGGAGATGCCTCCGAGAGAGCACCTTTCATAGTTCGGATACGTTTGTCGTTCGGAGGCCGCAGAGTCGGCGCGCTGACGGAAAATGCTCCGCCCCCTGAGCTCGCCGGATTCAGTTGCCTGTGTCCGCGCGATTGTTTCGCGGGGCGCCTTTGGCGGCGAGGCCAGGGGGCGGTGTTAGTCCGGCCGAGCGCGCACGCCCGACCGGGCAAGGAAGCTAAGACTACTGTGCGCTGCCCGCCGGCTTGGCGAGTTTGCGGTACTTCTCAGCCATCTCCATGTCCTGCTTGGCCAGGGCGTTGTAGTGCGCAACGGACCGATGCATGAAAACGCGCTGGGTCGTGATCACTTCCGTATCCGGTCCCGTGCGCAGGCCCTTGGGCGCATGGATTTTGTCGTACTGCGCTTTCGCGTCGTCGGCCTGTTGCTTCGCCTCCTTGGCCTGAGCGTCGTAATAGTTTGCGAGCGCCGTGTAATCCTCCGGGGTCTTGGCGCTGCTCGCCATGGTTCCGACGTTTTCGGGGGTGACATCGGCAGCCATCCCCATCCCCGACCACGTTGCGGCGATAGCGACCGCCGCGAGTACCGCAAACAACGATGATTTCCCTCTCAACATCAGCTTCGGCTCCTTTGGTTGGTGCTCCCCCCCGAAGTGCGACCGGTTCGCACCGGGTTGCCGCATAGCTCAAAGCATTTCAGCGGATTTTTTTCAAGCCCAAGGCAATCGCCCGGGCATTTTGTTGCGACCGAAACGGGAGGTCGGAGCGCATGGCGGAGGCGGTTCGGGAGGACGACGAGGCCACGCGCGACACGATATGCTGCCGAGCCGGAAGCACGCGCGAGGGTTGTGGAAGAGGCGCGGAGGGATAAGTGTCCGGCGGGCGGCGCAAAGCGCATTTTTGGCCGCAGCCTCGAGCGCCGCCTTGGAGCGCTGCTGGAAGTGCCCCTGGGAAGTGCCCCTCGGATGTGCTCATCGACTGTGCTCCTCGATGACGTCGGGGCAGGCTAACCGCTGCGTCGTAGCCTCACCCTCCCGCGTGCAGGCAGAAACGGACTGGGGAAAAGTTACGGAAATGTTAAGGGGCTTGGGGCCACGCACCCCCAGTTTTTCGACATTGCAGTTTTTTTAATGGGCCGGGCTGCTTGACATTCCGTTTGGATCAAGCATTATAGCGTCCACTCGGGGCGTGGCCTGCAGGAGGAGCCTTACCTATGGGAACCCTGTCTATTAGGGCGACCCTCATGCCACCTCGGGAGCAACTGATGGATGAAATAGGCAAGGCGCGATAGCGAAAAGCGTTGCGTCCAATTGGTCCGCAGATAACCGTTCGGGGACCACGGCCAGGTTTGCAAGCGGCTCAGACGCCCGCGCGCAAACATCCGCCGTCAAGGTTACGGTGACGATGCGGCGTCAGGAATTTTCCGAGAGGTGGCCTTTGCTGCACGGGGCAATGGGTAGAATCGGCAAGTTGTCAGTAGTCTGCGCGGCGCTGGTGGCGCTGTGCGTTACGTCGGTCGGATGCGAAGGTGAAGCGCAAAAGCGCGTCATCAGAGAACGCATCGGAAACAGTTCCGAGGGGCGGTCGCTACCCGAGCACGAAGACTATTATGGCTCGACCGTGGCGGACAAAGACCACGCATGGGTGGTCGGCACCTACGGAACGATCCTGAGCATCACCGACAACGCGACCAAGGTCGCGGAGCAGAAGAGCGGGACGCACTTCTCGTTGTTCTCGGTCAGCTGCTCCAGCCCCACCGACTGTGTCATCGGCGGCGAGGGCGCGTTCATCCTGCACACCAGCGACGGCGGCAAGACCTGGGAGAAAGTCGACGCGCCCAAGGGCGTGAGTGAAAACCTGCTCGCGATGAGTCGCGGCAAGGACCGGAATCAAATCTGGGCGGTCGGCCCTGAAGCCACCATCATTCACTCTGCTGACGGCGGCAAAACCTGGGAAGACCAGAGCCTGCACAAGGATGAAGCATTAAACGGAGTCAGCTTTCTCGACGACAAGGACGGTTGGGTCGAGGGTGAGTTCGGGGTCATCAAGCACACCACGGACGGGGGCAAGACCTGGGTCGAAGCTGACAAGGTCATAGGACTGCCCAAGTATGTAGAAGACGTTACTGACTCCGAAGCGTACCATCGCGGAATTCCGGAACTGAGCGAGCAGGATCTGTACCTGTTCGGGGGCGCATGGAGCACTCCGCAGAAGGGCTATATCGTAGCCGCGAGCGGTTACGTTCTCGAGACCAATGATGGCGGGGCGACCTGGCAGGCGAAGCGCGGCGGCGGTAACTCGCTGTTCGCCGTAGCCGCGCCGGCAGGACATCCGGCGGTCGCGGCGGGGCTGCTGGGAACGGTCGCCCACGAGAATAACGGCAGCAACTGGGTGGTCGACGAGGGCGTGTCAAGCCGGGTCTACACGTGGCTTAGAAGCGTATCGTTCGCGCCCGACGGCTCGCTCGGCATAATGACCGGCGGCAATGGCGAGGTGTTGGTCTCGCATGACGGCGGCGCGACCTGGAATGCGTTGAATAAGGATCTGCTCATGGCTGCGGGCAATGCCGCGGCCAAGAGCTGAGTCGACCAAAGAGCTAGGTGCAATGGACCGGGGAGTAGCGGCCGCGCGGGACGCCGTCGAACGATCCGGACGTTAAGAGCAGGAACTTCAATGGCAGTCAACGTCAACAAACTACCAGCGGCGGAAAGGCTCACCCACGGCATCGCACGGTTCTCATTGCGCCATCGATGGCCCACGCTGGCCGTGTTGGGAGTGATCACAGTCTTCTTCGCCTTCCATGCCGTGAAGGTGCAGATGTACAGCCAGTTCGCCGACCTGCTGCCGCAGGCGCATCCGTACATCAAAGCGTATAACCACTTTCGCACGACTTTTGGCGGCGCCAATATCGTCAGCCTTTCCCTGCGAGTGAAGAACGGCGACATCTTCAACCCAGACACGCTGAAAAAGATCCGCTACGTCACCGAGAAGGTCGACCAGATCGACGGCGTCAATCACTACCAGGTGGCCTCGCTCTCCCACGTCAAGATCCGCCGCCTCGAAGCGCGCTCGGGCGGCCTCATCAAGTCCGTGCCGGTTTTGCCCGAACAAGTTCCCACCGACCCGGCCGATCTCAAAGAACTGAAGAAGGCGATGTACAACAACGACATCGTCTATGGAAAATATCTGTCGACTGACGGTAAGGCGGCGCTGATCCTGGCGGGCTTCAACGAAGAGCGCCTGGACTACGGCAATATCCAGAAACAGATCATGGATATTCGCAAGCACGTCGAGGACAGCAACACCGTGCTCTACGCCGCGGGCGAGCCGATGTTGAAAGGCTGGGTGTGGTTCTACACCGGCGAGCTGGCGGAGATTTTCACAGTCACTTTCATCTTCATCTTTGGCACCCTGATCATCTATTTCCGCCGGCTCTATGGCGTGTTGCTGCCGTTCATCGGCGCCGTCGCCCAGGCCATCTGGGGTCTCGGTTTCCTCGGGATACTGGGTTACAACCTCGACCCCCTGGTCCTGGTCATTCCGCTATTGGTTTCGGCGCGCGCCGCCAGTCACGGCGTGCAGATGGTTGAACGTTATTTCGAAGAGCTCGAAGCCACCGGCGACAAACATCACGCTGTCGCAATCGCGATGGGCGAGCTGTTGCTCCCCGGAGGAATCGGCGTGCTGGCCGACGCCGCTGGCATCCTGGTGCTGGCGGTCGCGACCATCCCGCTGGTGCGCAAGCTGGCCTTCTTCGCGAGCTTCTGGGGCTTTTCCAACATCTTCACGATCCTGCTGCTGATCCCGCTGCTTCTCGACGTGCTGCCGCGGCCGAGCAAGACCCATCACTACGTTCCGCAGTGGATGCACGATTTGCTGGCATGGGTAGGTGAATTCTGCACCAGCAGAAACGGCCGCTGGGCAGTCTTTGCGATCTCAGCTGTCATCGTGGCCGCAGGCGCCTATGAGGCCAGTTCGGTGCAAGTCGGCGAGACCGAAGCAGGATCGCCGCTGCTGTTCCAGAATTCGGACTTCAATGTTTCCGCGCGCGCGATCAACGCGGACTTCGCCGGCTCCAACCAGTTGGTCATCTACCTGCAAGGCGATAAAGATGACGCGCTCAAGGATCCCGCCGTACTGGCCGTGCTCGACAACCTGCGGCACTACATGATGCAACAGACCGAAGCAGGCGGCACGCGCGATCTGCCGACCCTGGTGCGCAGCGTCAATCGCCTGTACCACTACGACGATCCGGCATGGGATGTTATTCCGCGCACCCAAGCCGGCGTCGGCAACATGACCTTCATGTACGAGGCCAACGCGCCGGTGCCCGGCGTCATTCTGGAATACATGGATTTCCACGCCCGCGATGGACAGTTCGTGGTCTTCTACAAGGACGCCAAGGGCACGACGATCGATGAAGCGATCATGCGGGCCAAGCTTTTCATGGCCGCGCATCCGCTCAAGGATGTGAAGTTCGTCTTGGCCGGCGGCACCATAGGCACCACGGCGGCGCTCAATGACGAGGTCGCCTATTCCGACCGCGTCAGCACCATCCTGATCGTGTTGGTGGTATTCGTGCTGGTGACGTTCAGCTACATGTCGTTTGTGGCGGGCGGCATGGTCATGATCACGCTGATCGCCGCGGGTATCGTGAGCTTCCTATACATAGGCCTCAAGGGCATCGGCATGAACATCAATACGTTGCCGGTGACCGCGGTCGGTATGGGAATCGGCGTCGACTACATCCTTTACGTCGTCGACCGGATCAAGCGCGAGTACGGCCGCCTGCACGACCATGACGCGGCGATCAAGCGCGCGATTGCGACTTCGGGAATGGCAGTTACGTTCACGGCTACCACGCTGGTCGGCGGGGTTATTCCGTGGGTGTGGATGTCGGATCTGCGGTTCTCGGCTGAGATGGCGATGCTGCTGGCGTTGCTGATGATCACGCACTGGCTGTCGGCAATCACGCTGGTGCCGTCGATCTTCTCGATTATCCGGCCCAAGTTCGTCGAACGCGGCGCGGAGATCTCTGACGAGGATCTGGAACTAATCGAAAAGGATGTTTCGGCGGAAGTGAGCTGAACAAAGACCAGGGAAGAGGCTCTGTTCGGCGCTAATAGACGGGGTTTTGTTGGTCACGCAAACTTTCGGGGGAAGCAACATGAATGTAGGTGGGAAAAGCAAAGAGCGGTTTTGGCTGTTGGGTCTAATAGCAACGCTCGCGCTGGTGGTGAGCGGCTCTGCTTATGCACAGCAGGGAATTACGCAGAACCTGGAGGACAGCTTTGAGCTCCACGGCTATGTGGAGAATCAAGAGATCATCCGCAACGAAAACTATGTAAAGGGTTACAACATGGCGTCGATTCGCAACCGAATCGACTTGCAGCCCTCGGGGCAGATCATCAAGGACGCCAGCCTTCCGACCGTGGTCGGTGTGCCTTTGGGATCGGGACTCTCGGTGAACTACTTCGCCGATGTCCGCTTTGGCTACGAAGCAGTCTACGATATCGTTACCGACCGCTTCGGAAATCACACCACCGGCTGGTCGGGCTCGGGCTATTCTCCATTTGCTACTTTGGGCGGCGCAGGGAATACCGGCTTTATCACGGGGCTTCCGCCTTCAGACTTTAAGCGCTTCAAAGCATTAGATGCCCGCGATTTCTCGTTTCCGATGCCGGTTTCCCAAAACATCAGCGACTATCGCGTCATAAATGGAGTTCCGACCAGTTGCTGGGGTTGTATCAACGCAACCCAGTCGGTGAACAACCTGCGTTTCGAGCGCGACGACAGCAATCAATACTACTATCCGATGCGCGAAGCCTATCTCGACTTCCGCTGGGATTTTCTCGGATCCAACCTGCTGCGGGTGGGCAAACAGCAGGTCGTGTGGGGCAAGGCCGACTTTTTCCGCCTCCAGGACATCGTCAACCCGGTCGATTTCGGGCAGCACTTCTTCATCGAGCCCTTCGAGGATACCCGAATCCCTCAATTGTCGGCCTGGTTGCAGCATCGATTTGGCGACGTGCTGGGGTTGCAGGACGTAGCCGGCAACGTGGTCTGGAACTTTGATACGTTCAATCCGGTTGGACTAGGCGTGGGAGGCCAGCCCTGGGCGATAGATTTTGGCGATTCGAAAAAAGCGTATGCGTTTGATAACAGCTCGGTCGACGCCCTGGCCTGTAACGGAAGCACGACCCCCGGGTCCTGCAATCCCAATCATCTTAACACCGGCCTGTCCAGTGAAAAGGTGCCTAACTGGAATATCAAGAACAGTGGCATTGGCATGAAGTGGGATTTCCAGCTTCCTCATCCCTCGATCCGCTTCGCGCTGACCGACTGGTGGGGTATCGCACAAGGGCCTACCTTCGTGAACAGCACGATCACACTCGCCGCTGATCCGGCTCATCCGGGGCAGCTTATTAACGGAAATGTGATCCCGGGCCCGTTTGCAGGTCCCCGCGCGATCAGTTCGGGATTAAACTGCTCCAAGATGGCCACAATTAGTGGAGGCTTCCCCGGCAGCTTCGGGCCCGGTCTCGCCCGCCTGCCATACATCGCGACCAATGCGCGCAACATTCATTTGGCCAAGGGAGTCAGTCCGGCAGTATTCCTGAACAATTGCGGTTATTTTCAGGGTGATGAAATCCGTTACCACAAGGACAACACACTGGGGTTGTCGGCCGACTATTTCGAGCCGTTCACCGGCGTGGTCGTCCGCGTCGAGTCGTCGTGGACGCACAACGCGCTCGTCAATGACACCGATTCGCTCGACTGGACAAGCAACAATGACATCATGCAGTACGTCATTGGCTTCGATCGCCCGCACTTCATCAAATTCCTGAACCCGGATCGCACTTTCTTCTCCAGCTTCCAGGTATTCGAGACCTATTATCCGGGCGCGCATAGTTCCAACGGCGGCAAGGACGGAATAGTCACGGGTGTCAACGACTTCACCTTCACAGCGTTCACCCAGACGCACTACTATCGCGACCAGGTCATCCCGCTGATCTTCGCAGCCTTCGGGACCCAGGGAACGGACGCGACGATCGGCGGCAACACCGAGTGGCTCATCAACGACCACTGGTCGGCGACGCTCGGCTTCGACGCCTTCCTCGGCAAGTCGCATCAGCACAACGTAGGGGCGATCGCGTGGCTTAATACCAGGAGCGATCCTCAAAGTCAGCAGTATAGCGAGTCCGTGTTCGGCCAGGCGCACATGGGAGCCGGCGGCGCGCAGCGCAACACGGATGACGAGTTCTGGACTCGTATACGGTACCGTTTCTAAGTAGATAGGATGAGACAAAAGCCCCGGGGTCCGGCTCGCCGGACCCCGGAGCGTCAAATGGAGACATGATCACGGATTCAAGGCTACCAGCAAGGTTCTCGCCGCGAAGGTTGAAAGTATTTGCGATTGCGCTGGTCGCCGGGGTAGCCCTGCTCATCGGCGCCAATGCCCTGATCCAAAGGCGCGCCCGCGAACGCTGGACGGTCGCGATCACCGACCCGTCCATGGTCACGATTCGCAACTTGGTCGCCAAGGGTGACCTTTCCCAGGCTGCCAACAAGCTCAACGCGACTTACCGCTTCGATCAGGAGCCGGGGCTAATCGCGCTCAGACAGTTCTCGCTTATCGTCCTGGAGCGCGGACTCAAGGAGCCGGACCTCTTCGATCGATGTTATGCAGCCAGCGCGCTCGCCGAAGGCGGCCAAAACGAAGCGCTGCAGATGCTGGCCAACACTTTCCAGACCGACCCCGATCTCAGCGTCAAGATGGCGGTGGCTGACGGCTTGGGCGAAGACGGCGATCGCAAAGCGGTCGCGATCCTGCAGCATCTCTACTATCACGGTGAGATGCTGGACCGCCGGTTCATCGTCAATGCTTTGGCTTCAGCAACCGATCCAAGCGCCATTGCCGTCCTGAGCGATGCGGCACGGCAGCATGACCCTACGTTGCGTGCTGGCGCCTTCAAGGCGCTCGGCCGGCTCGGTAACCGGGATGCCGTACCCTTATTGAAGCTGGCACTGGCCAAGGGCCAGGCTTTCGATCGGGTGACGGCGGCGGAGGCGCTTCTGCTGCTAGGCGACAACTCGGGAGTGGGAGTGTTGCGCGCTACGCTCAATAACCATTCCGAGGGTAACGCGCGGGCGATGGCTGCCGTCGCTCTGGGGTACGCGCACGACCCGGCCTTGGTGCCGATCCTCAGGCAAGCTCTGACCGACGACAATATCGATGTGCGGCTCGGCGCGGCAGCGGCGTTGACGCATTACAACGACCCAGGCGGGGTCGCGTATCTGAGGGGCGCCATCCGTGACCAGGACCAGGTTACCCGGCGCCACGCTGCGCAACTGTTCGATGACATGGCTTTCAATGCCGCGCACCCGATTTTGGTTCTGGCGCTGTCGTCGTCCGATTCGGATGTTCAATTGGCGGCAGTCAAGACGCTCGGAACGGCCGGCGGCGACCCCGAGGTGGAGCTGCTCGGCGCGCTTCTGCGCAATAACAAGGACCCGATTACGCGCGCGGACATCGCGTGGTCGCTCGGCCGCATCGGAAGTCCCAACGGGATCATGATGCTGCTCGCAATGGTTCAAGAGACTGACCCGGCGGTGCGCTACACGGCGGCCGACGGGCTGGACCATACCGCGATGCATCTGCTAGGAGGCACGCGGCTCGGGAGCCGCTGAGGGTTGGGAACGAAGAAGCTGGACGGGGAGTTAGAAGTAGTAAGCGTTGACGGTTCCCGATGGGGAAAAACAAGACGGAAGGGACGAACTAACGGAGGAGATGAGCATTATGCGACGTAATCTAAAGCCGCATGTGGGACGCGCTGCGAGGCCATGGTGCCTGGCATTGGCCGTCCTGGTTACGGCGGCGGGCCTTTGCCTCGGCGGTGGTACCGCAAAGGCGCAGGACGTGAAGAGCTATACGCGGGCCACGTTTGACCAGTGGCTATCGAAGAACAAGGATGCGAAGCCGGACTTTAAGGTCGGTGATGTTCTGACTGCCAAAGACATCGAACGGATGCGCCCGTTCGTTTTCCCAGGCTACGTCGAGCAGCTCAACTTCCCCGAGTTCAAGGCGACGATTGCCGCGCCCGTGGACCACACTCCGCGCAAGGAATACATGTCTTGCACGGAGAAATACCAGAGTCAGGTCCGCCTGCAGCCCGACCACACCATGGCCAACTATGTCTGCGGCCAGCCGTTCCCGAATTCAGCGATCACCACGAGCGATCCTGATGCCGGATGGAAAGCGGCGTGGAACTACGAATACCGGTGGCAGAATTTCGGTCTGTTCACGATTCCGCCGGCCACCTGGGACCGTTTCGGTGGCTCGCACGACATTCCGAAATGGGAAGACCCTCCGACCGACTGGCTGTCTGAATCAGGTCTTTCGAATCTGAACTATACGGTTCCGTCGCAAGACGTGATGAAGCTGATCTACGGCGGTGGCGGTAACTTCCAGCGTACGCTGAGCGCATTCTACAAGCGCGTCTATTACACCCACCTCGCGCAGCTCGAGAGTCATACTCTACCGGCGCCAGGCGCGGCGAATTTCGAGTTCAAGGAGTTCACGGGCTTCTTCTCGCCCTTTGATATCCGCGGCACCGCGTTCATCATCTACCGCTACGCCGACCCGCATCGCGAAGACGACGGCTGGGCCTACATCCCCAACCTGCGCCGCGTGCGTCGTATTTCGGCCGAGGTCAAGTCGGACTCGCTGCTGGGCACCGACCACACGCTGGAAGACTTCTACAGCTTCTCCGGCCGTGAGCTCGAGTGGCACTGGCGCTTCCTCGGATGGAAGGATCAGCTGGCGGTTGTCGATTCCTCGCACGAGTACACCTATCTGTACGGGCCCAACGGGATCATCCCGAACGATACGTGGACGATGCGCCGCTTTGCGGTCATGGAGCGCACTCCGACCTCCGAGCGCCATCCGTACAAGAGCGTCGTCGAGGACTGGGATTCGCAGAACTACGATGCATGGCTGATGGAATCCTTCGACCACAAGGACAAGCTGTGGAAGGTGTGGGAGTTCCAGAAGAAGTGGAGCGAAACCTTCCAGGGTGACTGGCAGGAAGCCATCAACAAGGGCGCCTACTCGACCGAGTTCCAGTCGGTCCAGGTGCTCGACGTGCAGAACGATCGCGGCACCATCTGGATCGTTCCCGGCGGCTTCCCGAACGTTAAGGGAGCCGAGTCTGAGAAACTGTTCGACATCAACAGTCTCGAACAGGTCCATCGCTAGATCGAACCGCGCCCTGCCGGGTCCTATGGGATCCGGCAGGGCGTTTTTTTTGCCTCGTCCGCCAGCGCTACGCCAGGAAAAACAACCGTCAGCGGGCCCGCCCCACATGTTCGGGCCGCGCCCCTTGAGCGAAGACGCGCCGATGCGGTATGAAGCGAAAGAGGCCGCACAACCGCCACGGAGGAATTTTATGCCTGCCTTTGATGTTCGATGGGTGGAGCGCTGGCAGAAGATGGTCAACCAGGACAGCGTCGCGCGCCTGTTGGGTCGTCACTTCAACGCCGACGTGATGCTGGAGTTCGGACCGCACGCCTACGTCGTCAGTTTCAATCATGGCGAGATAGACCGCGTGCAGCACGAGATCGGAGCCGAGAGCGCCTACCAGTTCGCCCTGCGCGCGCCCGCCGAGACCTGGGCCAAGTTCGTGCAGCCGGTTCCTCCACCGATGTACAACGACATCATCGCGATGTCGCACACGCTGCACGGCCGGCTCAAAATCGAGGGCGACGTCAAGGTGATGTGGCAAAACCTGCGGGCGTTCGCATGGGCTCTCGACCTGATGCGCGCGGTCAAGGAATAGGGGGCGCACGGAAATGGCAAAAATAGAGCCGGTCACCGGACATTACATTCACGTTCCGTTCGAGGGCGAGGAATACCGGGTTTTCTATGAAGAATCCGGCAAGGGCATTCCGCTGGTCTGTTTGCATACCGCGGGCACCGATTCGCGCGAATGGCGCCATCAGCTCAACGATCCGGATATTCGCGAGCGCTTCCATGTGATCGCGTTCGACCTTCCGCGCCACGGCAAATCGATTCCGCCCAAGGGCTGGTGGAAAGAGGAGTACAAGCTCACCGCCAAGTTCTACGCCGACTTCGTCGTGGCGCTGTGCCGTGAGCTTAACCTGGATCGGCCCGTGGTGATGGGCAGTTCGATGGGCGGCAATATCTGCCTCCATCTGGCGCAACGCTATAGCGATTACTTCCGCGCGCTCATCGCGATCGAAGCCTGTGACTATTCGCCGGGATGGTGGCTCGACTGGCTATGGCACGCGCAGATCCACGGCGGCGAGGCCTGCGCCACCGCGATCAACGGCCTGATGGCGCCGCAGAGCCCGTTCGAGTATCGCCAGGAGACCTGGTGGTATTACTCACAGGGCGGCCCCGGAATTTTCAAAGGCGACCTGTATTTCTATAGCGTCGACCATGACTTCCGCGAGGACTGCGAGAAAATCTCGGGCAAGATACCGGTGTACTTCATGACCGGGGTCTATGATTTCGCCTGCACGCCCGAGATGACGCAGAAGACCGCGAAAAAGGTGCGCAACGCCGAGTGCATCATCATGGAGGAAATCGGACATTTCCCGATGTCCGAGAATCCAGTGACCTTCAAGAAGTACCTGATGCCGGTGCTGCATAAGATCAAATAACGCTCGCACATAGCGCGGCGTTCTCTCTTAGACGCGCGACGAGGCCGGACCGGATTCCGAACTTCGTCGCGCGTCTTTTTGGTAGTGTCCGCAGTCGGTGGAAAAAGCGAAAAGCGGACTTTTCAATCACTTGACCGATACGACCGGGTCTTTTTTGCCGCGGCCGCCGACGATGCGCCGCCGCTATTTCATCTCCTCCGGAGTGTAGTTGTGGCGGCAGAAGTTGCAGTCGCCGATCACTCTTACCGCGACGCACGACGCCGTAATCATCGTGGCGTCGGCGCTGGGCGTGCTCTTCACGTCAATTAGTGCGTCGACCTGCGTGCCCCATTTGTCGATCGCCATCTGGCGCAGCTTGTCGTTGATGTGGGTGCTGTCGATGTTGTCCGCGGTGAGTGGTTCGGTGTAGCTGAGGTCGCCCAGCTTCTCGTGCGGATTACTCAGATCGCCGGTCGAGATCAGGATACGATCGCGGTCCACGGTGGCGTTGTAATAATGGATTTGCGCCTTCTTCTCCTGCTGCTGCTGGATGGCGGCCTGGCAGGCCGCCATCCACAACAGCGCGCTCACGATTGCAACGGCGCGGGCGATACGACCCATGTGATGCTACTTCTTCTTGGTCTTCGATGCCGGCTTGCGCGACTTGCGGCGAAAGTGCGGAATCACGTCTTTGGCGAACAGTTCCATGCTGCGGCGCACCTTGCGCGGATCCATCCCCGGCAGATCCATCGCCGCCACCAGGTGAGTGACGCGCGTGCGGCTGAAATAATCCTCCAGACCGGCGATCGCTTCGTCCGGGGTGCCGATCAGCATCGATTCGCCGAACAGCGAGGCCGTCTCCGAATGGCGCAGCTTGCCGATCGGCGGCAGGTTGGAGCCGAAGGCCTGGTCGCCCGGCAGATCGTTGGCCTCGACGAACCACTTGCCGTAGCAGCTCATCATGTAGTGCGCGCCGGCTTCAGCGTCGTCCCAGGCCTTGTCGTGTTTCGAGGCGACGAAGACGGTTCTTAGCTGCGCGATACTGAAATCCTCCGGCTTGCGCCCGTGCTCGACCAGCGCCGCGTCATACATCTGCTGCTGGTCGGCGCCGCCGGTGCCCATGAAATGATAGCCGTTGCGGGCGGCCCGTCCGATCGATTTGGGCCCGCGGGCGGCGAGCCACAGCGGCGGATGCGGCTTCTGAACCGGGCCGGGAATCACCGTGACATTGGTCAGCTTGTTGAACCGCCCGTCCATCGTCACGTTGCGCTCGGTCCATACCCGGCGGATGACCTCGGTACCTTCCTCCAGGCGCGGTCCGCGTTCGTTGCGTGCGATGTTGAAGCCGACGAACTCCGGAACGCGGTAGCCCTGGCCCAAACCGAGGTCGAGGCGGCCGTTGGAAATGATGTCGACGGTGGCGGCGTCTTCGGCCACGCGGAGCGCGTTATGCAGCGGCAGCAGCAGGACGAAAGTGCCGATACGAATCTTCTTCGTGCGCGCGGCGATTGCGGCGGCGATCGGCAGCAGTGACGGCGCATAGCCGTCGTCGACGAAATGATGCTCGGTCAGCCAGACGGTGTCATAGCCGAGTTCTTCAGCTGCGACCGCAAGCTCAATTTCCTTGCGATAAAGCTCGGCGAAGGAAACCTTGGTTGGCGGCGGGTTGCGAAAGAACAGAGTGAATCCGAAATTCACGATTTCTCCTTATGTTTGCGGGTTGCTGTTGCGGCCGTCCGCCGGATAACACGGCCTCCGGCTTGGCGGCGGCGGGCACTGCACATGAGCGCCGCCGCCGCCCCGCCGGACGGTTCGCCGGTTAGCCCTTGGACAGTTCCTTGAGGTCCTCCGCCCAGTTCTCATACGGTCTGAGCGGCCAGACTTCGGTGTCGGATGCGATGTGCGCATAGCCGAGCTTCCAGATCGGCAACGCGTGAATCGCGTGGTCGAGATCGTCGGCGCTCGGCACGTCGATAACGGCGAGGATTATCGGTCTGCCGGCGACCTTCCAGATTCCCTTGATCGCGCCGCCCTTGACTGCGGCTAACGCCGCCTCGGACTCCTGGCGCCACACGCTGTAGAACTCTTTATTGGACACATTGGCGGGCTTGGCGATGTTCGCCTTTAGCATGAAAAGCATGATCCGAGCCTCCTGGATGGTTATGCGAGCCCCAGATTAGTAGCGCGAAACGTGCCTTGCCGGAAGCCTCGGAGCATCGCGTTCAGCATTTTCCGCTCTGCAGCACACCGCTTTGCTCGAGGCTGGCGATACGCTCGGGGCTATAGCCGAGGTAGCTCTCCAGGACCTCGCGGTTATGCTGGCCGAGCGTGGGCGCGGTGAGCGGCAAGAAGCCAGGGAAGGCGGAGAAGCGCAGCGGAAAGCCGGGAGCGTCGAACTCGCCGAAAATCGGGTCGCTGATTTTGCGCACCGTCTGGCGTGCGCGCAGATGCGGATGGTTTACGGCTTGGTCGATCGACAACACCGGGGCGACCGGGATGCGCGCCTTGTGCAGCGCGTCCATCGCGGCCGTGTCGCTCGCGGTGCTGGCCAGCCAGCCTTCGATCGCGCTCACGACCTCGTCGCGATGCTCCAGGCGCAGCGCGTTGGTGTTGTAGCGCGGATCGTTGGTGAGCTTGGGCCGGCCCATCGTCTTGCACAGCGCGGCCCATTGATGGTCCAGGAATGCCATGATGATGAGATAGCCTTCCTTGCTGCGAAAAACGCCGGTCGGACAAATCTGCGGATGATGCACGCCGGAGCGTTTGGGGTTGGTGGCGCCGTTGCTCGCGCTGTAAATCTGGACGTTCATCTCCTGGCAGTGGAAGTAGGCGTCGAGGATCGATATGTCGAGGTACTGGCCTTCGCCGGTGCGCTCGCGATGCAGCAGGGCGGCGACCACCGCGCCCATCGCGTGCGCGCCGGTCGAAACGTCACCCAGACCGAGCATCGGGATCGACGGCGGCCCGTTCGGATCGCCAATCATGTAGGTCACTGCGGCGTAGGCCTGCGCGATGTAGTCGTAGCCGGGCTCGGCCGAGAGCGGCCCGGTCTGCCCGAAGGCCGAGACCGAGCACATGACGATTCGTGGATTGAGCGCGCGCACCGAATCGTAATCGAAGCCCATCCGCTTGATCACGCCCGGCGCATAATTCTCAACCACAACATCAACTTTCCCGACGAGCTCGGCGACGATCGCATGACCCTCGGGCTTCTTCACGTCTACGCAGAGACTCTTCTTGCCCCGATTCTGCTGGATGTAGTACGCGCTGCGGCCCTCGCGCAGATAGGGAAACCCGCGCGAAAAATCGCCCGCCGGCGCCAGTTCCACCTTGATGATCTCGGCGCCCATCTCGGCCATCAGCCGCGTCACCGTCGGTCCTGCCAATACCTGGGTGAAGTCGAGCACCTTGTAGCCGTCGAGCACGTGACGCAAGCCCTTGGTCGCCATCTGCTTTGTCCTTCCTTGGTGTTTGCCGTTATCGCGTGATGGAGCGTTGCTCAACGCCGCCCGAGTAACCAGGCCCGGCTGGTCGCCGCCGGCGACTGGGCTGACGAGGGAGAGGCTCTCCTGGTCCCTCCTATGGAAACCCAAGCCACCCTATTCTAGCCCATGCATATCTGACGAGCTATAATTTCTGCTCTGTGACACATTTTCACTTTATTTTTTGACAAAAGACGTTTATCGTGTTTAACCGAATTTCGCTTTTTTTGAAATGAATCGAGGAAACGTATGAATCAAAGTGGAAACGGACAATCTCTCCTGAATCTCTCGCGCTTGACCTCATTGCTTGGCTTCTTGTTGGCGTTTGGGGCAACGCAACCGATGGTCGCCAGCGCAGCCAATATCACCGTGACGAATCCAACGGACATTCCCATTGCCTTCACTTGCAATCTTCGCCAGGCCATTGTCGCGCATGACGAAAAAAAGCAGCCATTCCCATCGAATTGCACGGCTGGCGATGGCAACGACACCATAACAATTGGGAGATTTCCGGGAAATCGGATCATTGACCTCGGCTCTCCCCTGCGCGCGATCGAGAACGGTACCGTCACCATAAAGCCGAGTGAGTCGCGCAGCGTCTGCGTTTCGCTCCGGCAATCTGCCTACATGAGGGTGAACCAGGGTGCGACGCTCAACCTTGAAGGAATAGGGATTGTGGTCAACGGCGCCGAGTTCCTTAGTCCCATCGATAATGACGGTGGCACACTGAATATCTTTCCTCACGCCGGCACTATGCAGTGCGAGTTTTCCAACCAGCATGGAAGAGACCGCAAACCATCCGTCGGTGGCGTTCTTAACAACCGAAACGGCGGCAGCGCAACGATAGACGCAAACTTCATAAACAGCTCGGCCGGTGACAGAGGCGGCGCGATACTCGTAGACAGCGGCACTGTCACAATCAAACGCGGCGACGTCAACAATAATAACGCGGCCAATGGTGGCGCGATCTTTGTCAACAGCGGCGCGACACTGAAAATTACGTCGAGCAATTTTTCGATAAACAACAACCGCGCCAGCGGCGCGGGCGGTGCGATTTACAGCGACGGCGGCAACGTCACCATCCGGCGAGACCCCAGACAGACACTGGGAAATGTCAGTATTGCATCGAATTCAGCGGGTAACGGCGGCGCAATCTTCGCCAAGGGCCAACAGTTGAGCATCGATGGTGTCGAGATCAATAACAATTCCTCGAACGGCAGCGGCGGAGCTGTCGCCGTGTCGAACATCAAGCCACCGAACCCGGCTTCGATCACTCGCACGTATTTCCACGACAACTCGTCCAACATGAATGGCGGCGCAGTTTACATTGTCGACTTTTCGACGCTCAATCTTTCGGCCAGCACCTTCAGACGCGACCGAGCCGCTGGTCTGGGCGGCGGCGTCTATGTGGATATTCTTAGCACCTTGAACGTCCTGAATAGTACGTTCATCGGCGGCGCGCATCGCGAAGGCATAGTAGTTTCCTCGGGTTTGGCCAACGTGGTTTTCTCGACCATCCTCGCGGCCGACCTGGGAACCGGATCGACGCCGAATCTGAATCTGAGCAACAGCATCTTACGCGAGGTGACGTGTGCGTCCAGCGTGCTGGACGAAGGGCTCAATCTGCAATTTCAAAGCACTTCGTGCCCCGGCAGTATCCCAACGATGAATCCCGATCTGGATCCTCGGTTGCTCCAGAACAACGGAGGCCCGACGCCGACGGTGGCATTGCTCCCGGGCAGTCCCGCCATCAACGCCATTGCGATTGGCGATTGCGTGGATCAAAACAACAGCCCGGTTAAGACCGATCAGCGCGGTTTCGGCCGGCCCGCCGGCTCCGCCTGTGACATGGGGGCGTTCGAGCTGGGCGCGACGCAAGCCCCGGGCTGGGGAATCGGCGGCTTAGAGCCCGGCGCGCCGTGTGGCCAGGGGTTTTTCGGCAGTGACAGAACGATTTTGCCGAGGTCCAGAGCCTGCTTCCAAACTTCCGATCAGTTTTAGAATCAAAGTTGCGTGACAATGAGGAGAGCAGCTGCAAATCGGGCAGCCTTTCGGTCCGTTGGGCCGCCCTCCTGGGCGTTTTTCGGACCCAGAGGCGTTTTTTATTTGTCAAGCTCATTAAGAAGAGCGCGGGTTGGAGGGTATTACAAATCCATGAAACTGCCGTCGACCTTCTCGCTTCCTAATCTCGCCCTATCGGTAACGTTCTTGCTCATTTCCGCCGTGAGTCGACCCTGTGTCGCAAATGCGACCTCCATTAACGTGAATAATGCGTCGGACGTAGCGGTCCCGGGTCTGTGCAATCTGCGCCAGGCAATCGTGTCGCACAACGAGAAGGCCTATGTCTTCCTATCAAGTTGTGCCGTGGGAGACGGCGATGACACCATCTACCTGAACATCGTCGGGGATACGATTGATCTGGGTTCGCCGCTAAATCCGATCGAAAGCGGCAGGTTACTGATGATTCCGGGAGCGGCTCACAGGGGATGCCTCAACTTGCGACAGGCGGCGTACATAACGGTCAGAAAGGGGGCGACGCTGAACCTCGCTAGTATCAGCATAGTCGTTAATGGCGCCGAACCCCGAAGTATCATTGACAACGATGGTGGCACCCTGGGTATCAGCCACGGCAACCATGCCTGTGTTTTTTCCAACCAGTCGGGAAAAGTCCGCAAGACCTCGCTCGGCGGCGTTCTGCACAATCGAAACGGCGGCTTCGCCAGAATAGATGCGAACTTTGAAAACAACTCCGCAGGCGACAAGGGTGGCGCAATCTATGTTGACAGCGGCACCGTCCAAATCGGGCAAGCGTCGATTTTTGGCAGCACCAGTTCCTTGAAGGGCAACAGTTCCAACCAGGGCGGTGCGATTTATGTCAACACCGGCACCCTCAGTATCGAGGGCGGAACCTCGTTCAATGGCAACAGTTCGAACCAGGGCGGCGCGATCTATGTCAACAGCGGCACTGTCACAATCGTGGGCGGCGAGTTCAGTGGGATCACCACGTTCGAACACAACAGTTCAAACCAGGGCGGCGCGATTTATGTCAACTCTGGAGCGACGCTCAACGTCGCTTCGAACGATTTCGCTTTTGTGAGCAATCGAGCTGATGGTGGTGGCGGAGGGATCTACAGCAACGGCGGCAATGTAACAGTGATGCCCACGCCGCCGTTGCGGAGTGCATCGATCCGTTTCAATAGCTCAGTCACAGGCGCGGCGATCTACGCCGCAGGTGGACAACTGAGCGTCGATAGGGCCGAGATTAATAACAATCGCTCCAGTGGCAGTGGCGGAGCCATTGTCGTGTCAGACATCAAGCCACCGACTCCGGCGTTGATCACTCGCTCATATTTCCACGACAACTCGGCCGGCGTAAACGGTGGGGCGCTGTATGCCCTCGACGGTTCGACTCTCAATCTTTCGGCCAGCACTTTTACCCGCGATCGCGCCTCCGGGCTGGGCGGGGGTGTCTACGTCGACACTCTTAGCAACTTGAATGTCCTGAATAGTACCTTTCTTGGCGGCGTAAATCGCGAAGGCATTGTAGTTGCCTCTGGCTTGGGCAACGTGGTCTTTTCAACCATTGTTGGCGCCACCTTAGGTGTGGGATCGACGCCAACGACACATCTAAGCAATAGCATTTTGCGCGAGGTCACATGCGCGGCGATCGTGGACGAGGGGTTGAATCTGCAATTTCAGAGCACAGGCTGCCCCGTCAGTGTCCCCAGCACGAACCCCCTTCTAGATGGTCGATTTCTTGAGGACAATGGCGGTCCGACGCCCACGATCGCTTTGCTTCCCGGTAGTCCCGCAATCAATGCCATCGCCATTGGTGATTGCGTAGATCAGGACAACCAGCCGGTTAAGACCGACCAGCGCGGCTTCGGCCGTCCTGACCCGGCAGACCCAGGTCATTGCGATATCGGCGCGTACGAGTTCGGAACCATGCACTGAATCTCCGAGCAAGTCGGCCGGACAACCGTACGGGGCGCGCAAACTTTCGCAGCTCGCGTCGGGTTCGCGCGGTACAACCCCGACTCGTGGCTTGAAATCGGGGGATCAGTTCAATGCTTTCAATCCTCACTATACCGACAGCGGATCGCGGACCGAAACACGACGCCCAAGGGTCGACAGTCGTTCGATCCGTTCGCAGGGGCGCCTCAGTGATTGCCTAACGCTTTGCGAGCTTTCAAGGTGGAATCAGGCTCCACTCCGCCGATGTCAAACCCGGGCACCGCTACGGCGCCGAATTCGAAGGCGCCAATATGTCCTTCTTGGTGTTTGCCGCGAGTCTGCGGAGTAGAGAGCCGCGTGGCAGAGGAGGGAACTCGGCTCCGCACGCGGGCATTTTAATTATGCGCCGCTTTAGCTAAAAGGCATGGATGGCTGGCGCGGCGTGTGTTTCACGAGGTTTCTCTTCGCGCTTCTATCCATAATTTGAACCGCGCCCCCGGGAGATTTTGATGGCTTCGTTCGCATACATGCCCGACACTCACGGCGGCCCTTACGCCCAGCCCGAGCCCGATCCCGAACGCTCGGCGAACTTCGCGGCGCAGTTGCTCGAAGAGGCCGAGCAGGCCGAACGCTGCAACTTCGACGGCGTCTTCGTGCCCGAGCGCCACGCCCGCACCGAATGCATGTTCCCGAGCCCGCTGCCGCTGCTGGCGGCGATTGCGGCGCGCACCAGGCGCGTCCGTATCGGCACGGACATCCTGATGCCGGCGCTGTACAATCCGGTGCATCTGGCGCAGGAGGCCGCACTTATCGACGTGCTCTCGCGCGGGCGGCTTATCCTGGGCGTCGGCGCGGGCTACCACAAGGATTATTTCGCGCACTTCGGCGTCCCGATCAAACAGCGCGAGGGCCGCTTCGAGGAAACGATGGAAATCGTCGAAAAGGCGTGGACCACCGTCGGCCCCTTCGCTCATCACGGCAAGTACTTCAACTTCGACGCGATTCACGTCACGCCCAAACCCTACCAGCGGCCGCGCCCGCCGATCTGGATCGGCGCGTTCGGCCCTAAATCGATCGCCCGGGCCGGCCGCATGAGCGACGCCTGGTCGGCGGCGCCGTTTTTCGACCGTATCGAGAACATCAAGGCTCAGGTCTCGATTTATCGCGACGCGGCCGCCAAGGCCGGCCGCAAGCCCAGCATCGCGCTATTTCGTGACGGATGGCTCGCGTCGAGCCGGGAAGAGGCCGAGCAGACCTTCGGAAAATTGTGGCTGGAAGAATGCAAGTTTTACTTTAGAAATGGGATGCTCGCGCCGACCGAGGATTTCGGCTCCGAAAGCGACTTCACGCTGGAGAAGATTCGCGGCCGGGGGCACGCAATTATCGGCACCAAAGATGACTGGCTCGAGGCGCTCGACCGGTGGAACACCATCATGGGCGGGATTGACTGGTACGTCCTGCGTATCCGGGTTCCGCTTGGCCCTTCGCCTCAGAAGGTGCTCGAATGTATCCAGCGCCTCGGTGAGGAAGTGCTGCCGCAGGCCCGCAAGGCCTGAGCACGCCCCCTGCGGCCCGCGAACACGCCTGCGAGGTTCAAGGTTCAATGCGTCGTATTGCCGGATTAGCAATTTTCCTGGCGTTTTCATTTTTCGTGGCGTTTTGTGGATGGTCATGCTCGAGCGGCGGCGGCGGTCAATCGGGCTCGATGGGTCTTTCCGGCGCAGGGTCCGGCGGCGGCGCAAGCTCCGGGGGCACTGCCGCGACGCCCGATTCTCCCGATCCGCTGATGGACTTCACCGGGATTTGGAAGGGCAGGTCGGTGAGTTCGATGAACGCGGCCAGCGCGAAGATCACCTTCAGCGTCAAACGCGTGGGCAATCAGCTTAAGGGCGACTATCGATGCGCGGCGGGCAACGCGATATGCCGCAACAACCTGCAGCGCGGATGGCTCAGCGGCCAGGTAAACGCCCGCGGCTTTCGGGTCTCGATGGAAGATACGAGCTGGTGCATGTATTTTATGGATGACTTCTATCCGCCCAAGGCGGACGGCGAATATACCTGCTATATGAACGGCGGGATCGCCGACCAGGGAACGTTCAAACTAAAAGGGCCGCCTACCGACGAGGACGCACCGGCCAAGCCATAAGCCAGTCGAGATATTATGTTGTTGCGTAGCCATATGCCTGTCGCGCCGCCGCGGCGTCCTGCGCCAACTGCGTTGGCCGTGACGCTGACCGCGGTTGCGTTGCTCGTCAGCGGATGCTTCGAGCTCGATGTTCCAGCACCCTCCGCGACTGTCAGCCCGATGACCTCCGTAATGCGCCCGGCCAAGGCGCCGGATTGTTCGCTGCAAGTGCTGAATACGATGCCCGCAGCCGATTTCGAGCAAATCGCGCTGGTGGACGCTTGGGGCGATCAGTCGGCTAACGACGCCGACCTTCTTCCGATACTCAAGCGCAAGGCGTGCGAGATTGGGGCCGACGCCGTTGTCATCACTTCGGACAAGAGCCAGCACGAGGGCGATCAAATCGTTGGCTGGGACGCCGGGGTTCATTCCACCGTTGCCAGCAAAAATGCCAACGTCTCGCAGCGCATGCACGACCCCAGCGTCGGCGAGGTCGGCCACGGCGGCCATTACATGAGCGGCGTAGCGATCGCCTTCACCAAGGGCGGCCAGGACACCAGTTCGACCGCCGGACAGTAAGAGAGAAAAGCAGGCAGTCTATTCAGGCCGATGGTCAGGCCGATGGTCAGGCGGATGGCCGCGGACGAGTCGTAATTTGTTTCGCTTCGGCCGCCTTCGCCTTGCGTGCGGCGGCGGCGAGCGCCGCGTGCGAGTGCGAATGCGCGTGGTCGTGCGCCGCGGCGGTTGGCTTCGCCGGCGGCTCGTCGCGTTTTTTCTTCGCTTCCTCTCGCGCCTGGGTCTTGTCGTCATACTCCGCGCCGCGTCCATGCTTGTAGGCGGCGTAGCGGGCGGCGGACCGATCGTCCATCCAGCACAGCCGCGCCGGCGGCGGAACCTTGAGCTGCGTCACGTCGGGGGTGGAACTCTCCCGCGCGCCGCCCTCGACCGTGAACGCCACGGCCGAAATGATCCGCCGCGCCGCGCGCCCGCACTTGGGGCAGGGACGCGATCGCAGCCCGGACGAACTGAGCGGTGCGAGCACCTCGAAGGTAAGCTCGCACCGCTCGCAACGGCATTCGTAAAGCGGCATCGGTGCTCCCGCGCTATTCGACCTTGTGCGGATGCTCCTTCCAGTCATCGGGATCGTGCGTGATCCACATCGTGGCGCCCTGCATGTCGCGGATCGCCTTGATACGCCGCAGCGAATGGATCGACTTGAACGGATCGACGTCGATTCCCATCGTTGCCTCCTGGTTGACCGCGGCGCGCAGATGCGTGGTGTCGCCCGTGAGCAGGAACTTGCGATTGGGCAGGTTCACCAGCAACGAGCACTCGCCGGGCGTATGGCCAGGCGTCAACAGGAATTGCAGCGCGCCGTCGCCAAACAGGTCGAAATCGCAATCCAGCTCCATCCACTTGTAGCCGCGAGTCGGCAGGAAATCGTTGAGGATGAATGCCCATCTCCGATCCACGTCGGGCCAGTAGGCGTACTGCAGCTCTCGGCTCCCGACCAGGAACGTGGCATTGGGGAAATAGGTCAGTCCGCCCGAGTGATCCAGGTGCGAGTGCGAAAGGATCACGTACTTCACGTCGGAGGTCTTGTAGCCGACGCCCTGGATCTGCTTGTCGAGCGTGTCGGCCTTGTTCCATTTGAGCGGCAGATGGGCCGCCACGTCACCCCAGTAGCCGACCGCGTCGTCGATGATCTTGGGATTGCATCCGGTGTCGAACAGCACCAGGCCCTTGGGATGCTCGATCAGAAACGAAGGGCAGGGGAGATCGAGCATCAAGGTCGCGTCGCCGCCGTGCATCAGCAGCGACTGCGGAGCGGTAAGTTGCGCGCCCGGCAGCGCCCACATTTTTTTTGCTTTGCCTTCAGCCATATATCGCCTCCCCAGTAGTTGGTAATTGACGTTTTCGAGCAGTTTCGAACTGTACGGCCGCCCGATTTTCGGCCGTTTCCGAGCCGCCGAATCGCTGACCGGAGTATGGAACAGGCCAAGCTAGATCGGCTCGTTTCGCACTGTCAAGGAGAACGCGCGTCAAAGCGCCCTCCGCGAAAAATTATTCGCGCCGCCCGTCCGGCGATTGGTAGCTCGCGTGACCTGTGCGCATCCGGATCACGTGGCAGACTCCATCGCGAAGGAATCTCACAAACGGGCTCGGGTGCGCCCGCGATTTCGGTTTTCATTTGCCCGCAGTGCTGCTAAGCCAACGAATCGGCGGAATCTAGCTCGCCGTCGCGGCTTCTGCTCTAAATGGGACGCGCGGCAAAGTAGCCAAATTTGAGCGCATAGGGAGGACCGGCGCAGGTGGCCTATCGCATCGCGATCGACACGGGCGGAACCTTTACTGACCTCGTACTGGCCGACGAGCGCGGCGGCCTCGTGCTGGGCAAATCGCTCACGACTTACGAGCGCATCTTCGGCGGCGTCGAGGGCGCGCTCAAGATGGCGGCGGAGCAGGCCGGCGCAAGCGTTGCTGATGTGCTGCGCAACACCGACCTGGTGATCTACGGCACAACCCACGCGACCAACGCGATCATCGAGCGCAATACCGCGCGCACCGCGTTCCTGGTCACCGAGGGCTTTCCGGACATCCTGGTGCTGCGCGAGGGCGGCAAGCTCGATCCGTTTAACCTGTCATATCCACCGATCGAACCGTACGTGCCGCGGCGCCTGACCTTCGAGATTCGCGAGCGGATCGATTCCGAGGGCAAGGTGGTCGTCGCGCTCGACGAAGAGCAAGCGCGCCAGACGCTGCGCCGCGTCGCTGAGCGCCGGGTCGAGGCGATCGCGGTTTGCCTGCTATGGTCGCCGGTGAATCCCGCGCATGAGGCGGCGCTGGGCCGTCTGATCGAGGCCGAACTGCCGGGCGTTCCGTATACGCTGTCCTCGCGGCTCAACCCTATAATCCGCGAATATCGCCGCGCCTCGTCGGCGGCGATCGACGCCTCGCTTAAGCCACTGATGCAGCGCCATCTGCGCGACATGGAGGAGGACCTTCGCCGCGCCGGCTTCGGCGGGCAACTGTTGGTTGCGACCTCGTTCGGCGGCGTGATGCACGCCGCCGACGTCGTCCAGCGCCCGATTTTCCTGGTCAAGTCGGGGCCCGCGATGGCGCCCGTGGCCGGGCGTACCTACGGCGAGGCCGAAGTCGGTCCACGCGATCTCATCGTATGCGACGCGGGCGGCACCAGCTTCGACGTGAGCCTGGTGCACGACCGCACGATCACGTTCACGCGCGAGACCTGGCTGGGCCAAATCTTCACCGGCCATATCACCGGGATGGCTTCGGTCGACGTGCGTAGCATCGGCGCCGGCGGCGGCTCGATCGCCTGGATCGATCCCGGCGGATTGCTGCGCGTTGGCCCCCAGAGCGCTCGCGCCGAACCGGGCCCAGCGTGCTATGGCGCCGGCGGCATAGAGCCCACGGTCACCGACGCGGCGGCGGTGCTCGGCTACCTCGATCCGGATTATTTCCTCGGCGGGCGGATGCGCCTTCACTCCGACGCGGCCGCGGCGGCGGTGGCGAAAATCGCCTCGCGTCTTGGCCTGGAGGTGAAAGACGCCGCGCGCGCGATGATGGAAGTTGCTGGCGATCACATGGTCGGTGCGATCAAGGACATCACCATTAACCAGGGTATCGATCCGCGCGAAAGCCTGCTGGTCGCCGGCGGCGGCGCTGCCGGGCTGAATATCGTGCCGATCGCGCGCGAACTCGGATGCCGCCAGGTCCTGGTGCCGCGCACGGCCGGCGCATTGAGCGCCTGCGGCGGCCAGTACTCCGACATCGTAAGCGAGTTCACGCAAAGCAGGTTCGCCTACACCGGCGACTTTCCCTTTGAAGCGGTCAACCGCGTGTTGGCGGAAATCACGGCGTCGATGGACGGGCTGGAGGCCGAGCTGAGCGAGCGCGGGCTGACCCGGTTCAAACGCGAGTACTTCGTCGAGGCGCGCTATCCGTACCAGGTTTGGGAGCTCGACGTCGCGTTGCCCAAGGGCAGGTTCGAAGGCCAGGCCGATCTCGACGCGACGATCGAGGCGTTCCATCACGAGCACGAGCGCGTGTTCGCGGTCAAGGAACCCGGACAGCAGGTCGAATGCGTTTATTGGCGGGGCAGGCTGACCGCGCTGCTCGACGGTCCCCCGCTGCTCAAGCTGGCGGCGCACGCGGCGGCGCTGCCCGCGGCACGGGTGCGGCGCCCGGTTTTTTTTGCCGGCCGTGGCGAGCTCGATACGCCGCGCTATCATGGAGAAAGTCTGAGGCCCGGGATGACGGTCGAAGGTCCCGCGATCATCGACGAGCCGACCACCACGATTGTGGTCTATCCGGGAAGCCGTGCGCGCGTGACCGAGTTGCACAACTACCTGCTCGAGGTCGGCGACGCCTGAATGGCTGCGACGAAGCGAAAAACCTGAGGTAGACAACAGCATGAGCACCAGTACACGAACCGACGGCGCAGCACTCGACGCGGCGCAGCTCGCGGTAATCGCCAACCGCCTCGACAGCGTCTGCCGCGAGATGACCAACACGCTGTTGCGCTCGGGGCGCTCGGCGGTTCTCAACATGGCGCGCGATTTTTCCTGCTCGCTGGTTACCGGCGACAACCAGATGCTCGCCTCCGCTGAGGGCTTGCCGGTGCATGTCTTCGGCTCGCAGTTTTTGAGCGAGGCGATGTGCAATCTCCATCCCGACCTCAAAGAGGGCGACGCGTTTTTGCACAACGACGTCTACCTCGGCAATACGCATAGCGCCGACCATACGATCCTGGTGCCGGTCTTTGTCGAGGGGGAGCATCTGTTCACCTGCTGCGCCAAGGCCCATCAGGCGGATTGCGGCAACGGCCTGCCGACGACCTACGCGCCGTTTGCCGGCGACGTTTACGAGGAAGGCGCGCTGAATTTTCCCTGCGTACAAGTCCAGCGCAACTATCGCGACATCGACGACATCATCCGGATGTGCCGCCGGCGTATTCGCGTGCCCGACCAATGGTACGGCGACTACCTCGCGATGGTAGGGGCGGCGCGAATCGGTGAGCGCCGGCTGAAGGAGTTAACCGCCAAGTTCGGTCGGCCGCTGATTCGCGAGTTCATCCGCGAGTGGTTCGATTACTCCGAGCGCCGGATGATCCATGCACTGAAGCAACTTCCCTCAGCCGAGTTCACCGGCACCGGCGCGCACGATCCGTTTCCGGCCTTGCCGGAAGGCGTGCCGTTAAAGGTCCAGGTGAAAATCGACGCCGTCGAGGGGCGGGTCGAGATCGATTTGCGCGACAATATCGACTGCGTGCCCTGCGGCCTGAACGAATCGAAGACCTGCGCGATCAACAACACCGTCACCGGACTGTTCAACTCGATCGACCCGGGCGTGCCGCATAATGCCGGCAGCTTCAGGCGCATCACCGTCCATCTGCGTGAGAACTGCGTGGTGGGAATTCCGCGCTTTCCGACTTCATGCTCGGTTGCGACCACCAATATCGGCGACCGCCTGGTCAATATCACGCAAGCCGCCTTCGCCCAGCTCGGCGAAGGCTACGGTCTGGCCGAGGGCGGTCTGGGGATGGGCCCTGGATACGGAGTTATCTCGGGCGGCGATTTTCGCCGCAACGGCGCGCCCTACGTGAATCAGCTGTTCATCAGCGCCAACGGCGGCCCAGGCACACCGCACAATGATGGTTGGATCAACTACGGCCTGCCGGTGGTCGCCGGCCTGATGTACCGCGACAGTATCGAGATTGACGAGCAAAAATATCCGATCATCTACAAGACCGCACGGTTGCTAGCCGACTCGGGCGGGGCTGGCCGTTTTCGTGGCGCGCCCGGCGCGCGCGTGGAATATGGCCCCCGGCACGACACGATGACGGTAGTTTATCCTTTGGACGGCCATCACAATCCGCCCAAGGGCGTCCTCGGCGGTCACTCCGGTCAGGCTTGTTATGCCGCCAAGCTCGATCGGGAAGGTGACGAGCACGAATTACCCTCGGTCTCGGCAGAGCAGATAAATCCGGGCGAGTATATCGTGGGTGTAGACAGCGGCGGCGGCGGCTACGGCAGTCCGCTCGACCGCGATCCTGAGATGGTGCGTGCGGACGTACTCGAAGGAATGGTCTCGCCGGAGAAGGCACGGCAGATTTATGGCGTGATCTTCAAGGGGCACGCCGAGGACGAATCGCTCGCCATCGATCGCGAGGCCACCATAAAATGGCGCGCCGCGCTGAGAGGAAAATCCGGCGCCTGAATCGCTTTGTGACAGGCGGCACCGGAAAGCAGGAGAGACTCAATGGCTACAGCACAAAAACCCGCGGGCGCGGGGAGCGCGCTGCGCTTTGAAATCGACGCCAAGCGGCTGGACGAACTCGATCGCAAGCACAAGCTACCCGGCTTCGCGTCGCCAACGGAGCATGCCGAGAAAGGCCCGCTGATAATCGCCCGAGGTAAAGGCGTTTTCGTATGGGACGCCAACGGCAAGCAATATCTCGACGGCAGCTCGGCCATCTGGAACGTCAATCTCGGCTTCGGCAACAAGGAAATTGCCGACGCGGTTGCCCATCAGCTCGAGACGCTGTCCTTTCATCTTGGATTGCTGAATATTTCTACGCCGCCAGCGATCGAGCTCGCCGCAAAGTTGGCATCGCTAGCGCCGCCGGGACTTGACCGCGTTTTCTTCACCAGCGGGGGCTCGGAATCCAACGAGTCGGTCATCCGGCTGACGCGCCTGTATCAGCGCTTGCGGGGCTTCAAGAACAAGACCGTCGCGATCGCTCGCATCAAGGGTTATCACGGCTCGTCGTGCGGGGCCGCCAGCCTTACCGGCATCGATCACTTTCACGAGTTTTTCGAGCCGATGCTGCCCGACGTGCGGCATATCGCGCCGCCGTATTGCTATCGATGCCCGCTCGGCAAGGAATATCCGTCCTGCGCGGTCGCCTGCGCCGACGAACTCGAAAAAGCGATCCTGGCCGAGGGGCCCGACCGGGTCGCGTTCTTCATCGCGGAGCCGGTGATGGGCGCCGGCGGCGTGATTTCCGCGCCGAAGGAATACTGGACGCGCATCCGCCAGATTTGTGACAAGTACGACGTGCTGATGGTCGCGGACGAGGTTATCACCGGCGCCGGCCGCACCGGAAAGATGTTCGCATGCGAGCACTGGGACGTCCGCCCGGACATCATCTCCTGCGCCAAGGGCATCAGCAGCGGCTACCTGCCGCTCGGCGCGGTGATCGTTCACGAGCGGATTTATAAGACGCTGCTCGACTCCGCGGCGGGGGCGGCGGTTTGGCACGGCTTCACCAACACTGGTAATCCGGCCTGCTGTGCGGCCGGGCTCAAGACGCTCGAGATCATGGAACGCGACGGTGTCGTCGAGAACTCGCGCAAGATGGGCGAACGCTTGAACCAGCGCCTCCAGGAACTGCGCTCCTCACCGATCGTGGGTGAGATTCGCGGGTTGGGCCTGATGGCAGGCGTCGAGCTGGTGCGCAATCCCCAGACGCGCGAAGCATTTCCGGAGGCGCTCGGCGTCGGCGCTCATTTCCGCGACGTGGCGCGCGAGCAGGGGCTGCTGATCCGCGCGGTCGGCGATACCGTCTGCATGTCGCCTCCGCTCATCATAACCGCCAAAGAAATCGATCTGCTGATCGACAAACTCAAGTCGGCGCTGGCCGAGACCGAATCGTGGCTGGCCGGACAAAATCAGTAGGGACGCGATGGAACGAACGGTGAGAATGGAGCGTCCCAATTGTCCGCTCTACAATAATCAGAAGCTCAAGCTCGGGCTGTTCGGCACCAATTGCAGCAATGGGCTGACCGTCTCGCACGCGGAGACGACCTACCGCGCGACCTGGGAGCACACGCTTGCGATCGCGCGGCGCGCTGAAGCGATGGGGTTCGAGATGCTGGTGCCGATCGCGCGCTGGCGCGGCTTTGGCGGCACCACGGACTTCAACGGCATCTGCTTCGAAACCTACACTTGGGCGGCAGGACTGGCTGCAGCGACCGAACGCATCATGGTTTTCTCGACGTCCCACGTGCCCACGGTTCATCCGATTGTCGCGGCCAAGCAGAGCGTGACGGTTGACCACATCTCCAACGGGCGCTTTGGACTGAACCTGGTGATGGGCTGGTTCACGCCTGAGATGGAGATGTTCGGCGCGCCGCAGCGCCAGCACGACGAGCGCTACGGTTTCGGTGCCGAGTGGATCGGTATCGTCAAGCGGCTATGGACGGAAGAAGAGCCGTTCGATTTCGACGGCAAATATTTCCACATCCGCGGCGGCCAGGCGCATCCCAAACCGCTCCAGAAGCCATATCCGGTGCTGATTAACGCCGGCAGCTCGCCTGCCGGAATTGAATTTTCAGCGCGAGAAGTCGATTTCAATTTCCTCTCGATCGACAAATTCGATCAGACCAGCGAATTGATCGCCGGGTTACATCGACGCGCACATAGCTATGGGCGCGAAATCGGGGTCATGACCTATGCGATAATCATCTGCCGCGACACCGAGCGCGAAGCGCAGGCGGTCCGCCGCGAGATCCTGGACAAGGGCGATCGGGGCGCGGTGGACAACATTATGAAGGTGATCGGAATCGAGAGCGGGTCATTCCCGGATATCGAAAACTTTCGCGACCGCTTCATTCTGGGATGGGGCGGTTATCCAATCGTCGGCACGCCTGAGCAGGTGGTCGATCAGCTAAAGATGATAAGCGCGATGGGAATCGAGGGAGTGATTCTCGGAATTCTCGACTATCACGAGGAACTTGCTTATTTCGAGCGCGCCGTGATGCCGCTGCTCAAGCAGGCGGGACTGCGGCGTTGATGTTCGTCGTTCTCGCCAACGCCACCATCGCGCTTTACCCCGAGGGCGGCGGTCATTGGATGTGGTTTCTGCAATACCCGCTCGGTTTGAAGGCGCTGGGCCATCGGGTCTTCTGGCTCGAAATTTTGCCTTCCACGGGCGACGCTACAAAGGACCGCTTTCTCGTCGCAAACTTCTTCGAGCGGCTTGCGGCGTATGGTCTCGAGGACGACGCAGCGGTGGTAGTGACCAACGACGCGCCTCTGCGGAGTTTCGAACAAGCGGAATTCCATGGCACGAGCGTGGCCAAAATTAAGGAAGTGGCGCGTGACGCCGATCTGTTGTGGAGCTTTTGGTATTCGCTCGGCGATCCGCTGCTCTCGAGCTTCCGGCGTCGGGCGTTCATCGATGTTGATCCCGGACATCTACACGTTTGCATAGCCGAAACCATCATGGATATCGGAAAACACGACGCTTACCTGACGGTCGGTGCAAACATAAACGAGCCCGATTGCAAGATTCCGACAGCCGGGCTGAAATGGCATCCATTCCTGCCGTTCGTTTACCTCCCATTGTGGGAATTCTCCTCCGATCCTGGGCGAGACGCGCCGTTCAGTTCGATAACGCAATGGACATGGGAAACACTCAAACACAACGACCGGATCGTGAGCGTCTCGAAGCGCGAGGCTTATCTCAAATACCTGGAACTGCCGCGGCTTACTCGCCGACCTTTCGAGTTGGCCGTGAATATCGGCGGAGATAACCTGACGGATGACTGCGTGTTATTACGCGCGCACGGCTGGAGCCTAGCTGACGCACACAGAGTTGCGCGCACGCCAGACGCCTATCGCGAATACATTCGCAGCTCGCGGGCGGAATTCCTGTGCCCCAAGCCGATCCATATCGACTGGAATACAGGATGGTTTAGCGAGCGCAGCGCGGCTTATCTCGCGAGCGGCCGGCCGGTGGTAGCCGGCGACACCGGGTTTCCCAGATATTTGCCGACCGAAAGCGGCCTCTTCGCGTTTCGCAATCTGGAAGAGGCGTCGGTTGCAGTAGCGGAAATCGACGGTGACTATCCGCGGCATAGCCGCGCCGCGCGCGAAATCGCCGAAGCGCATTTCGATTCACGCACGTGCATCGAAGCTATGATTGGGGCGTCGCAGCTCTAAATGCTCACGCAGGTAAACCAACGACACTTGAGGAGAAGTTAGTTGCCGGAGTTTAGCGAACTTGATTTGGACCGCGAACTTGATTTGGACCGGATGACCGCGAAGGTGCTCGCCGGCGAAGAACTGCAGCGTGCGGAGGCGAGCGCGGTGTTGAATTTCCCCGACGAGAAGCTGCCGCAGTTGCTCGCGGCAACCTTGACCGTGCGCGAGGCCACTTTCGGGCGCCGCGTTAAGATCTGCATCCTGCGCAATGCGCAAAGCGGCATCTGTCCCGAGGATTGCCACTACTGCTCGCAGTCCAAGCTCTCGCGCGCGGACATCCCGGTTTACAAGTTGCAAAGCGTAGCCGAGTTGATCGAAGGCGCCCGCCTCGCCGTCGCCAGCGGCGCGCGCCGCTACTGCATGGTATGCAGCATGCGCGGCCCGGGTCCGCGCGACGTTGAGCATCTGGCCGCGGCCTGCGAAAGTATCCGGGCCGAGTTTCCCAGTCTCGAGCTCTGCCTGTCGATCGGTCTGCTCGAGCAGGATCAGGCCCGGCAGTTGAAAGCGGCCGGCGCCGGATGGATCAATCACAACCTCAACACCAGCCGCCGCTTCTATCCCGAGATTTGCTCCACGCACACCTACGACGATCGCGTGCGCACGATCGAAAATGTGCGCGCGGCGGGATTGTCGGTCTGCTCGGGCGGAATCATCGGGATGGGCGAGACCGACGACGACGTGATCGACCTGGCGCTCGCGACCAGCCGTCTGCGTGCGGAGTCAGTGCCGCTGAACTTTCTGCATCCGATCGCGGGGACGCCGCTGGAGGCTTCGCGGCGCCTCACGCCCGAACGATGCCTCAAGACCGCGTGCCTTTTTCGCCTGCTCAATCCGCGCAGCGAAGTGCGCGCGGCCGGCGGACGGGAGCTGAATCTTGGCGATCGGCAGGGCGAAATTTTCAACGCCGTCAATTCGATCTTCGTCAACGGTTATCTAACCACGGCCGGATGGAATTTCGACCGCACGCGCGAGCTGATCGAGCGCTCCGGGTTCGAGGTTGAAGTGCAGGTGTAGGGCGTTGGCGCGGCCGCTCGCCGGACGCAGACTCTAGGAGCCGGCGATTCCGCCGTCGACGCGCATGGTCGTGCCGGTGACGTACGAGGCCTGGTCGGAGCAGAGCCACAGCACTGCGTTGGCGATTTCTTGCGGCACGGCATAGCGGCGCATCGGAACAAAAGCTTCGAAGTCCTTGCGTTCCGGCTGCCCTTCGTTGTTGGTGATGCGTTCCATCATCGGCGTGTCGACCGGCCCCGGACATACCGCGTTGATCCGGATGCCAACTTCCGCGTTTTCGAGCGCCGCGCTTTTGGTCAGTCCCACGACCGCGTGCTTGCTCGCAACGTAGATCGGCAGGCTGCGAAAGCCGATGAGACCGGCGGCTGAGGCGGTATTCACGATCGCGCCGGCGCCCTGCTTGCGCATCTGGCGAATCTCGTACTTCATGCAGAGCCATACGCCCTTGACGTTGATCGCCATCACTCGGTCGAAGTTGCGTTCGGAGGCCTCGTGCGTGTCGATGACGTCGCCCTCGATGCCGGCGTTGTTATAGGCGCAATCCAGCCGCCCGTGAGTCTTGACGATCCGCGCGATGAGCGCCTGCACTTGGGCGTCGTCGCTGACATCGGCCTGCGCGAATTCCGCCTTGCCTCCGGCTTCGCGGATTTTGGCGGCGGTCGCTTCACCGCTTTCCTTGCTCACGTCGGCGCACACCACGGTCGCGCCCTCGCGCGCAAAGGTGAGCGAGGTGACCCGCCCGATTCCGCTTCCGCTGCCGGTTATCAGCGCGATTTTTCCTTCAAGCAGATTGGCCATCGAATTTATTTGCCTCCGCAAGCTTGCTCATTATCGGCGCCAACGCCGCCCGCAGGCTTCAGGTCCGATTCGTGTCCGCTTTAGCACACGACTGCGGATTTGCAAGGAGAACTGTCCGCCGCCGGCTGTCGCCGGGAGCGACTGGAGCGTCCGCTTGACGGTCGGGTGCCGTGCGGCTTACTTGTCGTGGGCGTAATACAGCGCCGAGTACGGCCTCGCGCGCTTCAGGAGTGAACTGTGATCGATTTTTCCCTTTCCCCCGACCTGGTCGAGCTCAAAGCCCGGGTCGACCGCTTTATCCGCGAGGCGATCGTGCCGCTGGAGCGCGATCCGAGGCAGGGACCGCACGGTCCCAGCGAGGATTTTCGCCGCGAACTGGTCGCGCTCGGCCGCGCGGCCGGTCTGCTGTCGCCGCATGCGCCGGTCAAATGGGGCGGCCTCGGCCTTGACCATCGCGCGATGGCGGTGGTGTTCGAGGCCGCCGGATGGTCGCCGCTGGGCCCGCTCGCGCTCAACATCATGGCGCCCGACGAGGGCAACACCAATCTGCTCGACAAGATTGCGAACGACGAGCAGAAGGAGCGATGGCTGCGGCCCTTGGTAGCCGGCGAGATTCGCACCGTATTCTCGATGACCGAGCCCGACGACGGCGCCGGTTCGGATCCCAGCCTGATGAAGACCACGGCGCGCCGTCACGGCGACGAATTTGTCATCTCGGGGCGCAAGTGGCTAATCACCGGCGCTCCCGGCGCGAGCATCAACATCGTGATGGCGCGCACGCTCGATGAGGACGGCACCGACCGCGGCGCGACGATGTTCCTGGTCGACATGGATGCGCCCGGTTTCAGGATCGTGCGCCAACTCGAGACGCTGGACAACAACACGCCCGGCGGCCACGCGGAGGTCGAGTTCGACGAGGTACGCGTCGGCTCGGAGCGAGTTCTGGGCCAGGTCGGCCACGGCTTTCGCAATGCCCAGGTGCGTCTGGGGCCGGCGCGCCTTACGCATTGCATGCGATGGCTCGGCGCGGCGCGGCGCTGCCACGCGATCGCGGCGGACTACGCGCGGCGGCGCCATGCGTTCGGCAAGCTCATCGGCGAGCATCAGGGCGTGGGCTTCCAGCTTGCTGACAACGCCTCCGACCTGCATCTTTGCCGTCTCGCGATTTGGCAATCGGCCTGGCTGCTCGACCGCGGCGAGCGGGCGCGCAATGAAACCAGCCTGTGCAAGGTGTTCTGCTCCGAGGCGCTTGGCCGCGTAGTCGACCGCTCGCTGCAGATTCTCGGCGGACTCGGCATCACCGCCGACACGGTGGTCGAGCGCATCTATCGCGACATCCGCGCCTTTCGAATTTACGACGGCCCCTCGGAGGTGCATCGCTTCGCCCTGGCGCGCGCGATCATGTCCGGCGATCCGTCGCTCGCGGACGTTTTATAGAGGAGTTGAAATAGCCACATGAGCATCGACGAAAAAACCGAACGCGCCTTGCGCGTGCTCCTGGACAAGCAGGAGATCCACGAGGTTCTGATGCGCTATTGCCGCGGGATCGATCGCTGCGACGCGGAACTTCTGCACAGCGTGTACCATCCCGACGCGACGGACGACCATGGACTGTTCAAAGGCCAGGCCGCCGATTTCATTCCCTGGGCGCTCAAGGGGCTGACGCGGGATGACAACACCAGCCACTACATCGCCAACGAACTGATCGAAGTCGATGGCGACGTCGCGCACTGCGAGAGCTACTTCTTCGGAATCCATCGGCGCCAGGAAAAGGACGGCGCCACGGCCGATCTGGTGTTCGCCGGCAGGTACGCCGACCGCTTCGAGCGCCGCGCCGGAGAGTGGAAGATTTCCCATCGCCAGGTGGTCTTCGATCGTAGCCGGATCGACAAAGTCGAAAAGGCCTTTTCAACCGACGGCTTCGTGTGCGGCAAACGCTCGCGCGAAGACCCGGCCTACCGGCGTTGACGCAAGCGCCAGGTGATGCGAGCGACAGGCGCATGAGCCGCTGGCGGCGCTCGCTCGCCGTGTATAGCGATCGGCGCGTGCTGCTGATCCTGCCGCTCGGCTTCGCCAGCGGCTTGCCGCTGCTGCTGACGTTTTCGACCCTTTCGGCATGGCTCGCCACCGCCGGCGTGAGCCGCGCCGCGATCGGCGCCTTCGCCCTGGTCGGCACACCCTACGCATTCAAGTTCCTGTGGTCGCCGCTGATCGATCGATTGCCGCCGCCGCTGCCGCTGGGCCGCCGGCGCGGATGGGGCCTCACGATCCAGATTGCGCTGGTCGCCGCGATGCTAGCGCTGGGCTCGTGCGACCCCCGCAGCCGGCTCGCCACGATGGCCGGGTTGGCTCTGCTGGTGGCGTTTCTCTCCGCCAGTCAGGACATCGTGATCGACGCGTGGCGGGTCGAAATCCTTGCGCCCGAACAGCAGGGGCCGGGCGCCGGCATGATCCAGACCGGCTACCGCGTGGCGATGCTGGTTGCGGGCGCCGGGGCGCTCATGATCGCCGCGCACGCGGGATGGTTCGCGGCCTACGCCACGATGGCCGCGCTGATGAGTATCGGGATGCTCGTCTTCCTGCTCGGCCCGGAGCCGGCGCCGCCGCCTGAGACCGCGAATCGCAGCCGCGGCGGACTGGAAGCGCTTCGCCAGTGGCTGACGACCGCGGTAGTCGGGCCATTCGCCGATTTCATACGGCGGCCGGGATGGCTCGCGATACTCATCTTCGTGCTGGGCTACAAGTTGGGAGAAGCGATGGCGGGCGTGATGGCGATGCCGCTGTATGTCGCGCTCGGCTTCTCGTTGACCGAGATCGCGGCGATTTCCAAGCTGGTCGGATTCTTCGCGACCATCATCGGAGCACTTGCCGGCGGTCTGCTGACCGTGCGGCTCGGGATCGTGCGCGCGCTGATTGTGTGCGGCGTGCTCCAATCGGCGGGCAATCTGTTCTACGTGCTGCAGGCGATAGGCGGCCATCGGCTGGACTACCTGGCGCTCTGCGTGGCGGCTGAAAACCTGACCGGTGCAATGGCGGGCGCGGCGCTGGTGGCGTACCTGTCGAGCCTGTGCTCACCCGCGTTCACCGCGACGCAATACGCGCTGCTCTCTTCGCTAGCGGCCGTGGGACGCACGCTGGTGGCGTCCTCGGGCGGCGTTCTGGCCGAGCGGCTAGGATGGGCGCCATTTTTTCTGCTCACGACGGTCGCAACTCTGCCAGCCCTTGTGCTGCTGCTCTGGATCTCTCGGCGTGACGCCGCGCAGCCAGATCGGCAAGCACCTCTGCCGGCCTCAATTCGGCCCTGAGCGCCGCCCGGCTTCCCGAACGGTCCTACCTGTTCTCTACAGGACGAATGAGTCGGTATCGGCATGGTCTTCCTCGCTGCGCTCGATGTACTGTGAATGAGTCGGGATCGACATAGGAATCGAGTTCCGGATTTGATCCAGCCAAACGGCGGCCCTTCCACTCGCCTTTGACCGCGTTCCGCTAGACCAACTTTCAAGTTGCAGCAAGCAAGGCCTGATGAGGTCTTATGTATTTACCGATTTCTGTCGGAAGCGTCGTGGTAATCGTGCTCGTGCTCTGGCTAATCGGCGTGGTGTGACATTGGTGACGAAAGCCGCAGGCCGCAGGCCGGCGCGCGCGCCGGCGGAAGATAGTCGGCTGCAATAAATCGGAGGAGAAATCTGGCATGTTACTTCTAGTCATAGTTTTGGTGCTGCTCTTCGGCGGCGGCGGATTTTATGGATACCGTGGCGGTTACTATGGAGGCAGAGGACTGGGTATAGGCGGCCTCTTGCTCATCATCCTGGTGGTCTTTCTGCTGATGGGTGGTGGTTTCGGACATGCCATGTATCTTCGGTAGTTGTTAATAGGCCGTGACATGACTGCCGATTGCGGCGGGCATGTTCCTGAGACACTAACCAAAGGGAGGACGACGCGATGAGCGGAACAAGCGACACCATCAAAGGCCGCGTGAAAGAAGCGGCCGGTGTGGTTACGGACGATCAGAAACTCAAGGATGAAGGACGCATAGACCAGGCCACCGGCAAGGTTAAGAAGGTCATAGAACGCCTGATCGATGACGCGAAGAAATAAACAGGACCAGGCGGATAGGAAGCACTTTGGTGTAACGAAGGTCGAGGCTCGCGCGATGATGGCAGGCTTTGACAGGCTGAGGCCGGGTCGCGCCCTTGCGCGAGTCATGATTGCAGCTGGACTGTTGCTTGCCGGATGCAGCGCCGGAGCCTCTCCGTCTGGCCCGTCGCAAGTTTCGGCCAAACCGGTGAGCTACGTTCAGCTGCGTCACTCATGGAGTGCCGCGCCCGGTCCGCAAAAGCCGTCGGGAACGGTTACGGCCTCGAAATATAGCAGCGGGTTGGCGGGCAATTGCACCAGCAATGGGGAGCGCTACAATCCTAATGGGCTCACAGCAGCGTCCCGCACTCTGCCAATGGGTTCGACGGTTAAGGTGACGAACGTCAAGAATGGCAGCTCCGTCAAAGTTCGAATCAACGACCGCGGCCCGTACGTTCGAGGCCGGAGCCTTGATGTCTCAACCCGCGCCGCTCACGAGATTGGTCTGGGGGACAGGGGTCTGGCAAAAGTGAAGATTACACCCCAGCAAACTTCGGCAGTTGCGGCCGCGCCTGCCCATTGCGACTGACAGCGCTTCGTCCAAATAGCTCGTTCTAGGCGACGACCGCTGACTATCGACCTGGTCAAAGCCGTCTAGTTCGAGAAGAGTGACTTCTTCGAGGTAAGCTTTTGCAATCCGACGTTTGTTTCTAGTAACCCGGCCTTCACGAATGCCCCGACATCGAGGCTCGGTGAAACGAGTTCGGCTGCTATCTCGATCTCCTTGACGCGCACAATCAAGTGCCGGCCTTGGCGAATGACCATGTGCTCGCGCTCCAACTGCGCCAGATGCTCAGTGACCCGGGGCCGCGACGCGCCGACCAGGTCGGCGAGATCCTGGTGGCTGAAAGACGCCCCTAAAAGCATTCCGCGCGACTCTTTGATTCCGAAATCGGAGGCCAGTTCGAGCAGCGTGATCGTGATGCGCTCGTGCAAGCCGAGGCTGAGAAAACTGGAACTGCGCAGCAACAGCCGGTACCACTGTTGCAAATCGTTCTGGTGAAATTTCTTTTGCGCCAACTCGGAGTGATGGAGCGTGATGCCGTTGAAATCTGTCCAACCAACAGTTCCGACTCGGCAGTCGTTATAGGCCTCGCAGCGCAAATCGAAACGGTTAAATGGCAGCGACGGAAACTCGGGGATCGGACCTGGCGGAAGGAGCGCGATGGTCACGCGCTCGCCGCGTGCGCTCTGGCAGGTGATTCGCGCGATACCTTTTAATAGTATGTGAGCGTCGGTTGCGAGGGCGGCTGCACGAAGAATTATCTGAGGCCGTTTGAAATTAGCGAGCGCAAGTTTGCCGGCCAAGGATCCCAACTCTGAGGCGGACAGCCAAGACAGAGCCTTGAGGCGGGTCAGTTTTTCGAAGTCATTCTTGGTTTCGGGTTCCATTCAAGATTGCACCTTTTACTGTATGGCCTGACTGTATGCCGCGCATGGTGCTTTAGCAAACAAGATGTCATGCAGGGAACAAAACAGCCGTTCCTCAAAGGACTTTTTTTCAACCCTGGCCCGGCCGAAACAAGGTCGAACGGCCGCCGCAAAGCATAAAAGCGATGTGTTCGAGTCGGCCGGTGTTTGCGGGATGACGGGGGGCGGGCGAGAAAGCTTTCCAGCCGATCGCGCTTGATAATCAATCAGAAAGCCCGTTCACTTCGCGCCGAGCGGTCAGAAAATGTTCAAATGGTCTAGTAATCGGAGCCCTGACACCTTTTACCGCGCGTATCGCGTTTAATCTAAAAACGACTTCTGCTGAGCACAGCGTTCGGTTCGACCCGCTTGGTGCTTCACGTGACGAATCAGCGACGCCTCACGATAGCTAAAAAGTCCGCTCCAAAATATAGTAGGTATTCGACGGCCTAGTTGGAGTGGCCAAGAGGACACTTCCTCCTCGAGATTAAATCCAATTGTGGCTGTCTCGATCTCTCCGTCTGCCGCGCGGCGCCCGCCGTCAGGCGATTGGTGAGCAGGCGGGCATCCGGGAGCTCCCCCCTCCTTGGATGCCCGCCCAAAGTCTGCATGATGCCGATTAGTAGCAACTTGTATCGAGAGAGGTAACAAAGATGACATTTGAAGACGCGGCGAATTCCACCATGCGCCAGACGATGGATCAGGGACGCCAGGCCGCAGAGAAGGCCGGCCAGGCGCTCAAGGACGGTTACGGCGCGGCACGACAATACGTCGAGGACAAAGGCCTGGACTTCGACGTTCGTGAATTCGCGCGGCGCGAACCGTGGGTGGCCATCGCGGCTGCGTTTGCGGTTGGCTACTTCGCCGCGCGTCTCGTCAGGCGTGTTTCCTGACCCGGTGTATGCCGCGTGAGTACTTCGGCCGATAACAGGATGCGGCGGCCTCGCCAACTCGACTACGTAGCCGAGTATGTGAGGGAAACGCCGATCACCGCCTTGGCGATCGCAGCTGCGGCAGGGTTTCTCATAGGCGGAGGCCTTAAGAACCGTCTCGGTTTGGCAATCCTCGGAATTGTTGGCCGGGTTGCCATTCAGGGTGCCGCTACCACGTTCATGGCCGCACTGGCCACCGGAAACAATCACAACGAAACGCCCAACGGCGCAAGCCGCGACAGTAATGGATATGACAAGCCAAGAGGAAATGTCCAGGAATCTGGACGAACGGAATGAAGCGCGTCAGGACCTCCGCGACACGTTGACCGAGGTCAACGCCAAGCTCGAAAGCGTGGAAAGTGACCTGCGCCCCGACCATCTTATCGAAAGCCATTCGGTTGGCGTTTCCCTGATAGCAGGGACGCTCGGCTTTTTGTTGGGCTCCAACATCAGTAATCAGGTAACCGGTCCGGTCATAATCGCTGCGCTGCTGGGCTTCGCGCTCTCGCGACGCTCGTCAGGCGAATGGAATCAACATGATGGAAGCGAGATCCCAGCACAACGTTGACCGGGCCTCCGCGACTCACCCAGACTGGGCGACCCTGACCGAACGCGCGCTCGACGACCTCTCGCGCATCGTTCGGTCCGAGATAGCCATGTTTCAGACCAGCATGGCGGTGGCGGTTGAGGCGCAAATGAATAATGTCACGGCGCGGCTCGCTACGATCGCCGCCGTAGTCCTTGGCGCGGTCTGCATACTATGCGCGTCGATCCTGCTGCTGCATCAATGGCTTCCATTGTGGCAGGCGTTCGCCATCGCCGGCACGGCCTTGATCGTAACGGGTATATTTATATCTGGCCCAAAGGTGCCACGCGGCACATAACATCCCCAACCATCGCTTCCATAGCATTGCCGTGAGGGCGGCATGGAAGGACACTGAGTATACGGAATCGATGACAGTCGTAGCCCAATCAGGACCGCGACCGCGGCTGCCCTCGTACTCACTCAAGAAACAGGAGGTAAAGGAAATGAAATCTTTCAACTTGTGGGTTTGCAGCGCCGCTATCGTAGCGGCCGTGGGACTTGCAGGAAACGCGTGGTGCCAGGACGCGACTTCGGAATCTAGCACCACGGTCACGACCGTTCCGGCGGAGCCGACTGTGACGAGCAAGACGGTGACGCACGAAACGCATGCCAATCCGCCGGTAGTAGTGGCGAATCCTGGATCGTCAACCTCGACTGAAACCACGACGACCGATTCGAGCGCGCCGAGCAGTACCGATTCGATGCACGAGAAAACACGCAGCGATACGACGTACGGACCGATGGGCACGACGCACACCGAGAAGCAAGAGAAATCAACGACTGATTAGTCGCGGGTTCATAGGATTTTACGAAAAGATAACCTTCGTAGCCTGCCCCCTAACTTCTATCGTCACCGCAGGGACATAAGAGCGTGGCCGCAGCAAGGAGATGAAAATGAAGAACAGAGTAGAAAAGATGACGGCACTGGCACTCGCGGGTCTCATCGGCGGCGCATTGAGTATTTCGCCGCCGTTGTACGCACAGGACAGCACTGCGGGCAGCGAACTGCACCAAAGCGGATCCTCGATGAAGGAAGGCTCCGTCGGCGATTCGGCCAAGCATGCGTATAACGCCACCAAGGACCAGGTCGGTGACGCGACCTTGACCACCAAGGTCAAAACCGCGCTGCTGAGGGACTCGATGACCAAGAAGTACACCATCCACGTCGAGTCCGACCACGGCACAGTGTCCCTCGGCGGCAGCGTGGATTCGAAAAAGGCGGCAGAGCATGCCAAGAAAGTAGTTGCGGGCGTCCATGGAGTGGAGATGGTCAAGAACCATCTGACCTGGCCCATAGCCGCGAATTAAGTACGAGCATCGCAGTTAGAGAACTCACGATGCCAAACATAAAGCGATACGGGAGCCAACGGTCGCTAGCGATTGGGTTCGTCGTTGCCGGGCTAGGCGCCGTTCTGGCGGCGCAAACGGCAGCGACGCAGCCGGCAGCGGCGCAGGCCCAGACTCGCAACACCTGCGGGAGCGTGCGGCAGGACAATCTGGCCGCCGAGAGCGTTACAGTACATCACTATGCTTCGCCCGCGGATCGGGCCCGCGACGCGCTCTTGATCGTGGAGGCCAAGACGGCGATCGCCGATGAGGGCCTGGCCGACGACTATCCGCTCACCGTCGATGCGGACCACGGCCGGGTTACGCTCACCGGTGTGCTCGCATCGCAGCAAGACGTGCGGCGAGCGGTCACGTTGGTGGCCGGCCTTGACGGAGTCAAGGGCGTCAACAACCTGCTGACCTGGCAGAAGTCGCCACGCTGATTGGCGCCTGACAGAGCGTATGCTCAAAGGAGTATGTATATGACGCTAGTTAGTATCGTACTGATGCTGGTCGTAGTAGGCCTGGTGATGTGGCTGATAAACACTTACATTCCCATGGCCGCGGGAATCAAGAGCGTACTTAATATCGTGGTCCTGATCGTTGTGACAATCTGGCGTGCAAGGGTTTGGGATCATCGGAAACATACCCGGAGTACGGATTCCCGCTCTGCGATGATTCTGCCGGAGGAGCCAACCATGCGGCATTAGCCGTGGCGGCTTGGGTTCTGATCGTTAATGTGCCCCGGCCGGGAATCGAACCCGGACT
>CAVTIS010000018.1:0-668363 GCA_963734845.1 uncultured delta proteobacterium
CCATCACGTCGGCTTTGCAGGCAATTGGCGAAGGCCGCACCTGTGGGGGATCGATCTTAACCGCTCCATGGGAACCTACAGTTACAAGCGCGCTTACAAGACCGCATGCGCCAAGGCCGGGGTCGATTACCGGCTTTACGATGCGCGGCATACTTTCGTCACGCGGCTTGCCGAGAATCCGGCCGTCAGCGAAGAGACCATTCGGCAGCTCGCAGGCCACGTCAGCCCGCGGATGCTCGCGCGCTATGCCCATATCCGGGCGCAGGCGCGGCGTGATGCAATCGCGACGCTGGAAGAGCCGGAAGCGACCATCCGCAAAGATTTTGAGGCGAGGTCCCCACAAAAGTCCCCACAATCAGCAGACAGCGATGCTCGAGCGCTAAACTAGAAATGTTTGTAAAGTGCTTATCTTACGAAAGAATTTGGTTGGTCGGGGCGGCCGGATTTGAACCGGCGACCACACGCACCCCAAGCGTGTGCGCTACCAGGCTGCGCCACGCCCCGACTTTCAGAAGGTTGGACTACGATCGCGTGCGGCCGCCGGCAAGCTCCCCGACGGCGGCAAGCTGCATCCTCTCAAACGCGCTGCCAGTATAGTTGCGCGCCGATCGAAATGCAGCCTCGCGCGCAGCACGCGGGCCACGCCCGCGACCGCGGCAGTCGTTACGCGCACGAACCCGCCCGTGCGAGCGCGACGGCGCTAGGCCTTTTTCTTTGCCGCCACGCGCGGCCGCCACTGCACGAACGAGCGCATGTCGATCGAAAACGTCCACGCGCCGCGCGGTTGGTTGATCAGATGAACAATCTCGTCGCAAATCGCCGAAGGCGGCACGAAATGCGACGGGTCGGCCTCGGGCGCAGCCTCGCGCACGCGCGGACTGTCGACGGCGCCATCGACATCCAGCGTCGCCGAATGGACGCCCAGGTGCATGTACTCGTAGGCGAGCGACTCCGCGATCGCCCGCTGCGCCACCTTGGACGCGGTGTAGGCCGAGTAAAGCGCCGGCCCCCCGCGCGTCTCCGATCCGAGCACAAAGATGACAGTTCCGCCGCCGCGCGCCGCCATCTTGCCCACCACCGCCTGGGTGCAGAAGAACGGCCCGTAGGTGTTGACCTTGAGTTGAAAGTCGAAGTCTTCCTCGGTGATCTCCTCGAAGCGTTTGCGCAAGTATGCGCCGGCGTTGTTGACGAGCACCGAAATCGGCCCCAATTCGCGCTCCACCGCCTCGACCGACGCAAGCACCTGGTCGCGCCTGGCGACGTCGGTCGGCGTGACCAGCGCCTTGCCACCGGCTTTGACGATAAGTTCGGCGGTCTCTTCGAGCTGCGACTTCGTGCGCGCGATGAGTCCACAGGCATAGCCTTCGCGAGCCAGGCGCTGTGCGATGTCGCGCCCGATGCCGCGGCCGGCTCCGGTAACCAATGCTACTTTGGGTTCTGACATGGCGCGCATTTTAGCCGAGCCGCCCGCCGCTGAAAACCCGCGGCTACGCTAAATCCGCAGGGGAAATGACCCGCGGGAACCGTAAAAAGTCGCGCCGAGTTGTGATTTGGGCGTGCGGTAGTGATGCGAGCGTAGCCGACTCCGTCCCAATCAGTCACGATAAGGGTCGCTCGGGGAGGGTGGTTGCGGGATGGGTTGTTGATTTGCTGAAGTGAGTGATAGCCTTGCGACGATTCTTGCGAGGAATTGCGCGAAGAATTGCTCAGGTAACGTTATGAAATCTCGCGGTGAAAACAGGCGACGCGACGCCCGCGCGACTGCGATCGCGGCGGCCGCCCTCGCTCCGATATTCGCGGTCCTTGCTACCGGTACGTCGTTGGGCCAGGACACGAGCAAAAGCGACTCCTCCTGGGAGAGGACCGAGAGCGTACTGGTAGTTCCGCCAGTGTATCTGCCGGATACTTCAACGTCGGCCGACGCCTGTGCCGAAGATTGTCCGAGTTCGATCCCTCCCGCAGGTGACGGCACCCCAATCGCCGTCTCGGGCAGCGCGGACAATGAATCCAACGCGAGCGCAGGAACCGCCGACAACCCAAGGGATGAGAGCGTGGCGGTGGGCGGTTATGCCCCCGACGGATCCGACTGGCAAGAGGAGCAGGCCGCCGCGGCTCGCCCGCAGCAGGGCACCGGCGTCCCCGACAATCCGCTCGGATCCGTCCAGGAATACGACGAGCGACAGGCGGAGGCCGAGCAGCGCGGCAATTACGGAGCGGTGCAGGCGCCGTCAGTGATTATCGCAGTGCCTGCCGGAGCCTATGCGGCGAGTGGTGCAGCGTCGGCGCCGCCGTCGTCACCTGGCGCAGGGGTTGCGTCGTCTGGCGTCGCGGCTTCATCGCCTTCATTTCCGTCGGTCTCCTGGATGCCGCAACCGATGGCCAGGATAGCGCCGCCGCCACCGATCGTTCCGCACGCGGCCCCGCAAACGATGAGAGTCTTTCCGGGAGGGGCCTTTCCCGGACCCGGTGCCGGAGGGTTCGGCGCGGGTTTTTCACAAATGCCGGGATTCGGCGGTGGATTCGGCCATAGGTAGGCGCTTGCGGCGGTCATCTACTTTTGTGAAGCCACAGAACTATGTCATCTCGAAAATTAGTGATGGCAGCATTCGTGATGATGGCGCCATGCTGGTAGCGCGATGCTGATAGCAATAGATGTCGGCAACACCGACTCCGTAATCGGCATCTACGAGGGCGACCGCCTGCTCCATCACTGGCGGCTGTCGACCAAGGCCGAACGCACCACTGACGAGCACGGGGTGATGATCGGAGCGCTTTTGCAGAGCGTTGGACTGGAGCCGCCGCTGCGCCCCGAGGGCGTGGCGATCGCTTGTGTGGTGCCTCCGCTCAACCGCACGATGGAAGACCTGGCGCATCGCTACTTCCAGCGCGAGCCGCTGATCGTTGGTCCCGGAATCAAGACCGGGATGCCGATCCTGTACGAAAATCCCAAAGAGGTGGGCGCGGACCGCATCGTCAACGCGGTAGCGGCCTACGATCGCTACACCAGCGCCTCTATCGTGGTCGATTTTGGCACCGCGACCACCTTCGACTACGTCACCGGGCGCGGCGAGTACGTGGGCGGCGCGATCGCGCCGGGATTGGGAATCTCGATGGATGCGCTGGTCAAACACGCGGCCAAGCTTTACGAGGTCGAGCTGGTGCGCCCGCGCGAGGCCGTAGGCCGCACGACCATCGGTGCAATCCAGTCGGGCCTCATCTTCGGCTACACGGCGCTGGTTGACGGACTGGTCGATCGTATCGAGCAGGAACGGGGCGAGCATGCTCACGTGATCGCGACCGGGGGCCTCGCCAGTCTGATCGCTCCCGAGTCGAAGTCGATCGAGGAGGTCGACGAGTTTCTGACGCTCAAGGGATTGCGCCTGATCTTCGAACGCAACCGGCGCGCGCCTACGCCCTATGCGCCGGGCGGCGCGAGGGACACCTGATGGCGAAGCCGCAACGCGTCGTTACCGATTCGATGATCGGGCTGAAACTGCCCGACTTCGCGCGCCACTCCGATCGCGTCGCCACCGTGCTCGGGCACAATCCGGGTCCGTTCACCGGCCCCGGCACCAACACCTACATCGTTGGCGTGGGGCGCAGGCCTCTGCTGCTCGATACCGGCGCCGGCGTCCCGGTGTACGAAGAATTGCTGCCGCATGCGCTCAAGGCGGTCAGTGCCACGGGCGAGCTCGAACGCGTGGTCTGCACGCACGCACACGGCGACCATATCGGCGGCATCCCCCAGGTCTATCGCCGCTTCGGCGAACTGGAAGTGCTCAAGAAGCCGTGGCCGGGCAAGGACGAAGCCGCAGGCGCGCCGATTAGCGCGATCGAGGACGGTGCGATAGTCAGGACCGAGGGCGCGACGCTGCGCGCGATCCATACGCCGGGCCATGCGCCCGACCATCTTTGCTACTACCTGGAGGAGGAAAGGGCGCTGTTTACGGGCGACGTGGTGCTGGGCGCGGGCACTACGGTGATTCCCGATGACACGGGCGATCTGTGGCAGTACATGGCGTCGCTCCGGCGACTGCTCGAACTCGACGCGGCGCTGATTTACCCGGCGCACGGCCCGGTGATCCGCAATGCGCGTCGGAAGATCGAGGAATACATCGCGCATCGCGAACTGCGCGAGCGCCAGGTGCTCGAGGCGCTGGCCGGCGCCGAGCCGCTTGATCCGATGCAGATCGTCAAAAAGATTTACGTTGATGTGCCCGAGTATTTGCACGTCGCGGCCTCCAATTCAGTGCGCTCGCATCTAAAAAAGCTCCGCAACGAAGGACGCGTGGTCGAGCATGAGAGCCGCTGGAGCCTCAACTAGACGGCCGCGCCGGCCGCGCGTGCGCCGTGGCGGGAAATTATCGACGGATTTACCTGCCTCCGTGTCGGCGATGCGGTCCGCGATAGCCCCGGCGCTGGCGGCCGGGCTTATCGCGCTCTGCACGATAAGCCCGGCCGCCTTCGCCCAGGACGATGCACCCGTCGGCCCGGCCGCGACGATTGGATGGATCGGGGCTGCGCGCGCAGCCGCGGCGCGCGCAGCCGCTGCGCGAGCCGCGCCGCCGCTGCAAGCCGCTCCCGCCGATGAAGTAGCCACGGCGCCGGCTGCGGCGCCGCCCGTCGCCGCCGCGCCAATCAGAGTGGAAGCCAGGCTGTCGACCGCGGCGCCGGCCGCGCAGCCGCCGCTGGCGGCCGCGGCGCCAGCCAGAGTAGAGGCCAGGCTGCCGGCTGCGACGTCCTTCCTGCCACCACCGGCTCCGGCCACCCTCGCTCCCGCCGATGAAGTAGCCCCGGCGCCGGCTGCAGCGCCTGAAAGAGAAAAAACCAAGCTGCCGGCGGCGGCGCCCCAAGCGCCCGCCGCCGCGCCGTCCGCCGCTCCCGCGCCGGTCGAGGAAGAAGCCGCGTTGCGGGCCCTCGCGCCCGTCGCACCGCTGCCGGCGTCGGCTGAGACGGACGAGGCGCCCGTCGGCCCGGCCGCCACGATTGGCGCGCTCGCGGTCGCGCATGCTGCTGCGGTCCCCGAGACAGCTCCGGCAGCGGCATCCGCCGCCGCCCCAACCGAAGAGGAAGTCACGTTGGTCGCGGCGGACCCTGGCGCGACACCAGCGCCGCCCGCCGACGCACCTGCGTCCGCGGCGCCGTCCGCAGGCGTCTCAGCGAGTGGCGATGGGCCGTCCGCCTCCGGAGGGGCTGCCACACCGGCCGCTCCAGAGGCTGCCGCCGCCACGCCCACGCCGGCTGCGGCGCCAGCGGCGCCCGAGAGCGGCCCCCGGACGTTTCTCATCGACGACGGCGCACCGCCCGGCGCCACGCCGTCCAAAGGGACTCCGGCGACGCCGCCGGCCGCGCCCGATTCCGATGCGTCCCCGGCGACGGCTGCCGCGCCGCCGGCCGATGCGTCGACTCCGATCAACAATGCTCCGGCAGGTCAAGAGCGGACCGTAAGGCCCGAGGAAGCTCCGTCGGGAACCACGATCATCCCCACGGCGGCACAGCAGCAATCGCTCGAGCCCACGACGGGCGCCGCCTCTCAGGGCTCGCAGGTCATCAATTACGAAGCGAACCAGGAGATGCCGCTCAACGAGCCGCAGTTGCACAGCCTCCAGGAATTCATGAACGAGGGCGTCAATACCTCGCCGCTTGGAGTTGAGTTGCAGGAAGGCGCGCGGCAGACGAAAAACGGCCGCGAAGTCGATGGCCTGCTGGTGGTCGCCTTGGAGCCCGGCAGTCCCGCCGAGCGCGCAGGCGTGCAGGCGGGCCACCGCGCGGCCCACGACGTCCTCGAGGGCGCGGCCGTGGCGGCGTCGCTGGTGTTTCCGCCGGCGGTGCTGGCCGTGCCCGTGATCGAAACCATCCAACTCGGCGAGAACTACGATCTGATCATCGGAATCGACGGCAATCGGGTCACCAATTTCATGGATTTCCAGGATCAGTTGCGCGACGCGCGGCCGGGCGAGACCGTCTACCTGAACATCCTGCGCGGCGGCAAACGTCTCCAGATACCGGTCGAGATGCCGGCGCCGAGCTCCGCCAAGCTGCAACCGTAGGTTTGGCGCGGCTTCGTCCTGCTCCGGTGCGGCGAAAATTTACTCAAAGCGCCAGCCGGTCTTTACTCAGGACCAGCATCGTACTAATAGAGGGCTCTCCGTCGAGGCTCAGGCCCGGCGAGACGCAACGACGAGGCAGCGAAGACTCCGGCGACGGAGCATTGCGGACATAGGCTTGGCCCAGCGCCTGGATCCTGACCGGACCGGGACCCCGAACGGCTTGAGCGCTCCTGGAGAGCACGTTTGATGCGGGGTGCCGGTATGCGGTGGCCCCGCATTTTTGTCCGCGGCAAAGCAAAGTTGGCCGGTAACGCGACCTAAGAGGAGGCCTAACGTGAAAATCATTACCACCCCGGCCGAAATGCAGTGCCGCTCCGATGCGATCCGCCGCGCGGGCAAGCGAATAGCTTTCATCCCCACGATGGGTTTCCTGCATGAGGGCCATCTCAGCCTGATGCGCGAGGGCCGCCGGCGCGCCGAGGTCGTGGTGGCTTCGATTTTCGTCAATCCCACCCAGTTCGCGCCCAACGAGGACTTCGGCCGTTATCCGCGCGCCTTCGAGCGCGACTGCGAGATGATGAAGGACGTTCCGGTGGACCTGGTGTTTGCGCCGGAGCCCGACGCGATGTATCCGGCGGGCGCACAGACCTGGGTCGAGGCGACGGAGATCACCAAGGGCCTGTGCGGAGCGCATCGAGTGGGGCACTTCCGCGGAGTCACCACGGTGGTCGCCAAGCTGTTCAATATCGTCAAGCCGCACTACGCGATGTTCGGCGAGAAGGATTTTCAGCAGTTGCGCGCGATCCAGCGGATGGTCAGGGACATGAATTTCGATCTCGAGATCGTGCCCATGCCGACCGTGCGCGAGTCTGATGGTCTCGCGATGAGTTCGCGCAACGCCTATCTCTCGCCCGACGAGCGAAGGCGCGGACTCAGCCTGAGCGCGGCGCTGGAGGCCGCCCGCAGCGAATTCGCCGCCGGTGCGCGCGATCCGCGCGCGCTGGTGCGCGCCGCATGCGCGGTGCTCAGTGCGACACCGGAGGTCAGGATCGAATACATCGAGGCGGTCGATTCCGAATCGCTCGCGTCGATCGCGCGCATCGAAAGGCCGGTGGTGGTCGCAATCGCGGCGCACGTCGGCAAGACGCGGCTGATTGACAACGCTGTCTTCTCGCCGCCCGCGGCGTAGAGCTTTTAAAGGGGCGAGAGTGGACATCAGGTCCGCTCCCGCCCCTTTGCATCAGCGATTAAAAGCGGCGCGCGCGTTTAGTAATAATCGACCGGATCGATCTGCCGCTTCGCGCCGTACCAGAACAGCATGTTCTCGGTCAGCCCCTGCCAGGTGAACTTGTTCGGCGGCAGCAGCAGGCGCTTGAACATCGATTTGAACGAGTAGAATTCCTTGGTGCAGCGCCATACCCCTTCTTCGACCTGCTGCGGCGACAGCTTGTTGGGCACGAACATGCAGCGGAAGTTGTTGGTGTACATGTCGGCGTCGGGGATGATGACGCGGCCTTCCTGTTCGAGCTTGGTGCGCATCGGCGTGCCCTTGCGCGGGGTGACCGTGTTGAAGAACGCCTCGGGCGCCCTGACCTCGTGAAGAAAGGCTAGGGTGTCGTCGAAAATCTGCGGATGGTCTTCCTCAAGGCCGAAGAGGAAGTTGAGCGAGTAGTAGATTCCATAGTGCTCCAGGCGCTTGAGCAGTTTCTTGTAGTCCTTGGTGTGGTTCTGGATCTTGCTCATCGAGAGCAGGCTGTCCTGGCTAATCGATTCCACGCCGATATTGACGTGGAACACGCCGGCCTGCGCCGCGAGGTCGAGCAGGTCCTCATCATGGTTGGAATTGATGGTCCACAGGCACGAGAACTTGATGTTGAGCGGAATCAGCGCGCGGAACAGTTCGCGCGCGAACTTGTGCTTGCCGGTTATCTGGTCGTCGATGAACTGGAAGCGGCGAAAGCCGGTGACCGCGATGACCTGCTTGATTTCCTCGACGATGTCCTCGATCGGCCGCGTGCGATAGCTGCCCTCATAGAAGACCGGAATTTCGCAGAACGAGCAGCGATACGGACATCCGCGGCTCGCCTGCACGGGCACCGCCTTGAACAGGTAGCGGTTGAGCTTGAGCAGTTCGTGACGCGGGCGCGGCAGGTTCTTCAGGTCGTGCAGCTTGTCGGCCTTGTAGATGCGCTTGAGCTTGCCGTCCTGCCAGTCGCGCAGAAGGGGCTCCCATACCAGGTCGGCCTCGCCCTGGACCACGGCGTCGGCGTGCTTGAGCGCCTCCTCGGTCTGGAGCGTGGCGTGGAAACCGCCCATCACGACCGGGATTCCGCGCTTGCGAAACTCATCGCCGAGCTGGTAGGCGCGCAGCGAGGCGCCGATGGTGGTGGTCATGCCGACCAGGTCCCAGCCGCCGTCGAAGTCGAGTTCTTCCAACCGCTCATCGCAGAGCGTCACGTCAAAGTCATCTGGCGTCAGTCCCGCCAGCAGCGGGATCATCAAACCCATGATCAGGCGCCAGCGGGTTTTATGCGGCGTGCCGTCCAGATGGATGGTCGTCGGTTGTACCAGCAGGATTCGCGGTTTCTTCACACTGCCTCCTGGCGATGCCGCGTTTGCGCGGGCCGCCGTTGTAGGTCGCTTTGCCGGCCGCCGCGATGGGTGGTCATCCACCACATAACGAAGGCAAAGATGTAAGTGCCAAATGCCGTGCCCCAGGCGAAATAATTAATCCGGCCGATCAGCGCCAGCACCACCAGCAGGTACGCGAAATCGCGCCCGCTCACCCGTTCCACCTGCGCGATGAACTGCTCGGCACGCTCGCCGTTGACGCGCGTCGCGCGCCAGGTTGTGAGCGCGCACAACCCGAAGCCGACCAGTAAGACGGCGAACAGGTAGATGTAGGCCCGGCTGCCGCTCGCCCGATAGCACCCTGTCATGATACCGGCGAAGAGCGCGACGTGCACCAGGTTGTCGGTCGTCACGTCAAGCCGCGCGCCGAAACGCGACTCGGTCATCTTGAGCCGCGCAAGCTCGCCGTCGACGCCGTCGAAGGTCACCGAAGCCAGGAACATTAGCGCCGCAATCAGGCGCGGCCAGTAGTCCGGAAAACTGAACAGCCACGCGCTTACCAATCCGAAAGCCGTGTTGGCGAGTGTAACCTGGTTGGGCGTGATAGCGGTCCGCGCAAGGCGCAAACTGATTCGCCATGAGAGCCGCCGATCGACCCATCGCGCCATCAGCGCGTCCTTGTCGGCGCTCTCGCGGCGCAACTCGCACGCGAGGCGGCGCTCGGCCTCCTGGATGTCCGTCGGCCGTCCATCAAGCGCGAAGGGCAGCTGCCCGCTCGGGCTGAGCTGCGAGGCCGCGGCACCCCAATCCTCGATCAGCCGAGCAAGCGGCCCCGCCGCAAGACTGCCGCCGCTCGCTGCGTCGGTGCTCCGGAGGTTGACCACCTCGCCCGGTCGGGCCGCCTGAGTGTCGAGCAACCCGCGCAACTGCGAGGCCGCCAGCACCAGATTTCCTCTAAACGCTATACAGGGCGCGTCGTGGGGCACTTGCTCAAGGACCTGTGCAAATGAACCGACCAAATTGACCTCGGAATGATCGCGGAATGATCCCAAAGAAGCGCGCACGTCGCCGTCGCCGGCCGCACCGGTCTCGATAAAGAACCGCTTCACGCCCGCGCGTTGACAAATAAGCATCAGGCGCTCCAGCAGGGATCGCCCGAAGATCAAATTGCCGGCGCGGGCCGAAATCTCGATTAGAGCTGTATCAATCAAATAAAGCCTTGTTGAATAAAGGCTTTTAGACTAATTGGAGACCAGAGTCAACGAACTGACCGTGCGGTCTGTCCGCTCGGTCACCCCTGCGCCAGCCCGCTGCCTGTTCATAACTCTTAACTTTCACGCAACCTTGCCGATTCAGTTCTTAACGGTCTCATTTGTAGAGGCCCAATGCGAGGGCTGATAAGCTGGCCCCGTGGCCAGTCCGACCCGGGCGATTTTATTCGACTTCGGCGGCACGCTCGACCATCCACATCATTGGTTGGACCGTTTCGTGCGCCATTACCATGCCGCCGGCTTACGGCTTAGCCGTGCCGAGCTCGACGTGGCGTATTCCCATGGCACCCGCACTGCCTACCAGGCTGGTGATGAACTGCATCACCACAGCCTGCGCGAGCTGGTGCAGCATCTCGTCGCTCACCAATTCGACCATCTACATCGCCACGGACCCGACAGCGTTCGCGGGCATCTCACGGGCCTCGGGGGCGAACGCGATAACCTCGCCGATCGTATCGCGGCCGGCTTCGCCGAAGAATCGGCCGAAGGGCTCGCGCGCAGCCGCGCCCTGCTCAAGGAACTGTCGCACGACTTCAAACTTGGCGTGGTTTCCAATTTTTACGGCAACCTGCAAGTGGTCCTGTTCGAGGCCGGCATCCGGGAACTCATCCAGGTCGCGATCGATTCCAAGCACATGCGCGTCTTCAAACCTGACGAACGTATCTTCGTCGCCGCGCTCAAGGTGCTCGACCTGCCGCACAACCAGGTCGCGATGGTGGGGGACTCGCTGCACAAGGATTGCGCACCTGCGCGAAAACTCGGCATGCGCTCGATCTGGCTGCGCGGACATCCGGCGGGTGGCGGCGAGCATCCGCAGGCGAGCGAGGAAGCGGCGCTCGCCGACCATACGATCGGCGCGCTCGATGAACTGAGGAACCTCAAATGGTAGCCGGACCTGCGACAGCCGGATTTCGCGGGGCGATTATTGCAGCCGGCCGCGGCGAACGCCTGCGTGGCGCGGTCGACGACCTGCCCAAGCCGTTGGTCGAGCTTGGCGGCGAGACGATGCTTGTGCGGCAGGCGCGGATGTTGCACGAGGTGGGGGCAGACACCGTCGTGGCGCTGGTCAACTCGGAGACCGCCGGGCTTATCGCGGCCCGCGCTGTGCGGATTCCGCCGTGGATGAAACTCAAGGCTCGCGATACGCCGAGTTCGATGGAATCGCTATTCACGCTGGGCGAGCATCTGCGCGGCGCCCATCGTTTTTTGCTTGCCACGGTTGACGCGGTGGCTGAGGCCTCTGAGCTCCGTCGATTCGCCGCACGTGCGCTGGAACTGACCGGCGGCGCGGGAGCACGCTTCGACGGCGCGCTCGCGGTGGTGCGATGGCGCGGCGACAAGCGGCCGCTGTTCGCCGAGGTCGCGCCCGACGGCGCGATCGCGGCGTTGGGCGAGCGCCAGTGCGCGACCGTCACAGCAGGCTTCTATTACTTGCCCGCGGCGATTTTCGATCTTGCCGACCGCGCGCGCGCTGAGCGGCTGGACGCGATGCGCAAGCTGCTCGCGATGGCGATCGCCAGTGGAATGCGCCTTGCCGCGGTCGAGCTTGAGACCACGATCGACGTCGACGAATCGGCGGACCTGGCTGCCGCGCGCGCGATGATCGCCGGCGGTGACGCCGGCCGGAGCCGTGGCTGACGATGCGCGCGCTAGGGGTTTATCGCGAGCCCGAGTTCTCGCCGGGCAAGGTCGAGCACGACGCTGCAATTCTCGACGCGGTGATGGCCGAGCTCAAGCGCCAGGGGCTTGAAATCTCCGTGATGAGCGCGGCCGGCTTCGTTGCCGATCCGCTCGTCAGCGCCGACCTGGTGCTCGCGATGTGCCAAGGCGAGCGCGCGCTGGGCCGCCTGGTAGCGCTCGAACAGCAGGGTGCGGTCGCGGTCAATTCGGCGCTCGCGATCCGCAACTGCTACCGCGACCTACTGTGCGCCGGCCTCGTACATGCCGGCGTGCCGGTGCCGACCGGCGCGCTGGTCCGTACCGGTTCGCGCCCGCCGGACCTGACGCCGCTCGGCGTGCTTGACCTAGACTCTCCGATGTTCGTCAAGCGCGGTGACCTGCATGCGCTTGCGCCCGACGACGTTCAGCGGGTAGAAAGCCGTGGCGCGCTGCGCTCGGCGCTTAACGGGATGGCCGAGCGCGGAGTGCCGGTCGCCTACGTGCAGCAGGCGGTCGAGGGCAGGGTGGTAAAGTTTTACGGGGTCAGCGGCGGCGAGTACTTCGCGGCGCTGGACGAGGACGGAGGCGAGGGATCGCTGTCCGAGCAGGTGCGGCTCGATCTAGCCCGCGCCGCCGCGGCGGCCGCCGCCACGCTCGGTCTGGAGGCGTGGGGTGGCGACGCGGTTATCGACGGCGAAAGTTTCATGATGGTCGATTTCAACGACTGGCCGAGCTTCAGCCGAGTGCGCGAGGCTGCCGCGCGCGCGATTGCGCGGCGCTGCCTGATGCTCGCGCGTCGGCCGCGCCAGAGCGCCTGAGCGCTATTTCCCAGGAGGGCCCTCGCGGGCCGTAGGATGAGCAAACCGCAAACGCCAATGCCGCGAACCGGCGGCGCGTCGAAAACCGCAGGTGCGTCGAAGGCCGGCAATGGATCGGCAACCGCCAACGGTCCGAAGGCTTCCAATGGATCTGTCAGCGAAGCGAACCCTGCGCGCGGGCCCGGCCTCCAGCCGAAAATCTCCACCGCCGTGCCTGGACCGAACTCGCGCGCGCTGTTCGCCGACGAGCAGAGCCATATCGCGCCCGGCCGCCAGCGTATCTCGCTGCTCGCCGGCCTCGCGTTCGACCATGGCGAGGGCGCGACGCTCACTGATGTCGACGGCAACGTGTACGTTGATTTTTTCGCCGGCGTCGCAGTTGCGAGCCTCGGCCACGGCCATCCGGCACTCGCGCAAGCGCTCGCGCATCAGGCCTCGCGGCTCATCGTCGGCACCTTCGCCACGCCCGAGCGCGCCGAGGCCTTCAGGATGCTCGGCGAGGCCGCGCCCGCCGGCCTCAATCGCGCTCATCTATATAGTGGCGGCGCCGAGGCGGTCGAGGCTGCGCTCCGGCTCGCGCGATCGAAGACCAAGCGGCACGAAGTGCTGAGCTTCTGGGGCGGCTTTCATGGCAAGACCGGCGGCGTGATCGGGCTCATCGGGGACGAATCCAAGCAGGGCTACGGTCCGCTACCCGGCGGCCAGTACGTCGTGCCTTATGCCGACTGCTATCGATGCCCGTTCAAGCTGGAATATCCCGAGTGCGGAATGTACTGCGTCGATTTCGCGCGCCAGCAGCTCAAACACAGCTCCGCCGGCGCGCTGGCCGCCGTGATTGTCGAGCCGATGCAGGGGACGGCGGGCAACGTGATTCCGCCCGACGACTACATGCCCGCAGTAAAGCAACTCGCACACGAGCATGGCGCGATGCTCATCGCAGACGAAATGATCACCGGCTTCGGCCGCACCGGCCGGATGTGGGGAGTCGAGCACAGCGGCGTCGCGCCTGACATCATGACGGTGGGCAAGGGGATGGGCTCAGGCTTTCCGGTCTCTGGGGTGCTGCTCAGCGACGAATTGGGAAAGAGCGAGCCGTTTGGCAAACCGAGCGCGTCGTCGTCGAGTTACGGTGGCAATCCGCTGGCCGCGGTGGCGGTCGCCGAGACGCTACGCACGATCGAGCGCGAAGGGCTGGTCGAAAACTCGGCCGTGGTCGGCGCGTTCATGCTCGAGCGCCTGATGCGGCTCAAAGAGAAGTACGAATTCGTCGGTGACGTGCGCGGCAGGGGTCTGATGATCGGGCTTGACCTGGTGTGCGATCGCAAGACCAAAGAGCTGCTCGGCCGTTCAGTGACTGAAGCCATCTTCACCGAGGCGCTCAGGCGGGGCCTGCTGGTGATGGGCTATTTTCCGCGGATGCGGATCAATCCGCCGCTGGTAATCACGCGCGAACAGGCCGCCGCGGGCGTCGAGATTCTCGACGAGGTTTTCGCCCACGTTCGCGATCATCTCGACTGGCGCAACGCTCCCTGAAACGGCGCCTGCGATCCCAAGTTGCCGCCGCCGTATCCGGCGGTCACTTCGACGCCAGCACCTTACCCGAGGATGTGTCGATATGAATGATCCAGAACGCGGTCGCGTCTTCCTGGCTGATCATCGCGACCACGCCGACGCTAGGTGCGAAAAAGTAGTACGCCGCGTCTTTCGTTTCGGCTGGACCCACTTTGCCCGTACACTTCAGTCGTAACAGGACTGCTTCGTAGGTGCCGGCGGGCACGGTCACTTTATAAGTGCCCACATAGGTGTAGGCGCCGTTCAGCGATCCCGAGTATTCCTGGTCCGTCGGATCGTCCAGCGGGATCACGGCGACCTGTTGCGTGTAAGATCGCGTCTCGCCCGGCTTCATGCCCTTGAGCACGAATGGATTGGCCGGCGTGGTTATCACCACCACGCCCTCGCCCGTGTCGGTTACCGAAGGCATCATCAGATCGCCGTCGACCGTCTGATGGACAAATCCCGACAGGGTGGGCGAAAACTGAAAGCGCCAGGCCGACCTGCCATTGGAGCGCCTGGCCTTTGAGAGGCCAAGCCGCTGCGTCTTCCCGCCATTAGGTCCGGCGGTCACGTGGTAGGTCAGGACCTGCGCGCGCAGTGGAAGATAAGTGGAAGTATCTTCGATCGGCTTGCTGGGCAGCGCCTGACCGACGATGCCCGTACCAAGCTCGGTGGTTATTTTTTGTTGGTCCTCGGGCGGTAACGGTAACACGGGGTCGCCGGCCCACGCCGAACCTGCGGCCAGCAGTAGCAATGCGAGCGTTACAACCATGAATGTTCGCGTCACCATACTATCCTCATCCGGCGAGACGACTACGTCGCTGAACTCGCGCACGGCGGGCGGCCCCAAGGGCCGCCCGCCGCAATCGCAGATCGGTTTATTGGCCTTCGTGCTCTTTGATAGCTTCTTCGATCTTGGCCTTGATGGCTGACAGGTTGAAGGACGCCGGCGCTTGCATCGGCGGGTACTCGATAGCCGTCTGCGCAAGCTTGCCCACGTACTGCTGCACCATCACGAAGCGCCAGAACTCGCGCGCATAGAAGTCGTTCACGTAACCTCCGCCGGAATCGTTCAAGGTCTGGCCTCGCGTAGCAGGCGTGCGCTCGAACGGATCCTGCCGGAGGTTCACGATGGTCGGCATGTCGGTGGTGACCTTTTCTCCGGGCCAGCCGTAGGGCTGCTGGAAGAACTGGAATTTGAAGTCATCGATGCGCAGCGCTCCGAGGTGCGGTCCGCCGAAGTAGAAGATTTCGTGACGTCTGGACGGTCCCTTGCCGGTCAGCAGATCCATCTGGTTATAGCCGTCAAGATGATTTTTGTATTCCCGGCCTCCCAGCGTCACCCCTTTCAGGAGTTGATCGGTGATCTCGGAATTGCCGGCAGCGGCCGCCAGCGTGGGCAACCAGTCGAGGCCAGAGAAGATGCCATTCTCGACGGCACCGGGTTTAACGTGTCCTGGCCAACGGATAATCGCCGGCACGCGGAACCCGCCCTCGAAGACTGTGCCCTTGGTCGCCTTGAACGGCGTCATGCCGCCGTCGGGCCAGGTGAAGACTTCGGCGCCGTTGTCGGTGGTGAAGATAACGATGGTGTTGTCGGCCTCGCCGATATCCTCGATGTGCTGCAAAAGGGCGCCGACGCTGTCATCCATCTGCGCCATCCCGGCTTCTTCGATGTTGTAGTTGTTGGTCGAGTTCATCATCGCCTGGTACTTCGGCGGGATGTAGCTGAAGACGTGCATGCGAGTGGTGTTATGCCAGATGAAGAACGGCTTGCCGTCCTTCTTGGCTTTGTCCATGAAGCCCTTGGAATGCTCGACCAGCACATTGTCGAAAGTTTCCATGTCGTACTTGGCTTTGCGGCCTTCCTGCCAGTTCTGCATGTCCTTCATGTTGGGGAATGGCGCGAGCGGTCCCTCATCCACGATTTTCTGCTTGCCGACCTTGCCCCAGCGCGGCATCACGGTTGAGTCATCGTCATTCGCCGCCCAGCAGTGAGTGAGGTTGCGGGGCCCGGTCTTGTCTATCCAGCTCTGCGGGTAGTCGAACCAATAAGGGTCCGACATCGCGTCGAGGTGGTACAAATAGCCGAAGAATTCGTCAAAGCCGTGTGCGCACGGCAGATATTTGTTCATGTCCCCCAGATGGTTCTTGCCGAATTGCCCGGTTTCGTAGCCCTGCGCCTTGAGCACGGTGGCGAGGGTCACTGCCTGATCCGGCAATCCTACGTCAGCGCCGGCCTGGCCCACGGTCGTCAACCCGGTGCGGATCGGCAACTCGCCGGTGATGAAATTGGCGCGGCCCGCGGTGCAGCTCGCTTCGGCGTAATAGTCAGTGAAACGCATGCCCTGGGCGGCCAGCTTGTCGAGGTTCGGCGTCTTGCCGGACATGATTCCCTGGTGGTACGCGCCGATATTGAACCAGCCGACGTCGTCGCCCATGATTACGAGGATGTTGGGCTTCTTTTCCTGCGCCAGTGCAGGAGATCCGGCGACGTAAATCGCGGCGCCGAGCAGGATAGCCACTGCGGCTAACCCACGCCATTTGTAGCCTGATGTTTTCATTGCGATACACCCTCCAGCTGCGATTTCATTTATGACTATGTGACCGATGCGCACCGCTCTTATTCGCATGCGGCCGCTGCGCCGTTGCCGGCAACCAAAAGTTTTGTCGGGCCTCCCCGACGCGGCGATCAGTACCACTCAGCCGCGCGAGGCAACAATTGGACCTTAGTCCGATATGCTGCCGGGAGTTTTACTGTACTAACATCGACGCGTAGACTGGCCGGAGGCGAATCGAACCGCGATGAAAAATCACTTACCAAGAGTTGGCGATGGCTGAAGATGCTGGAAACCGCGGGCTGTTCTGCGATCTTGCGGGGACGTTGGTGAAGATGGACGACACTCGCCAGCTGCCGCTTGGCCCCGACGGAAAAATCATCGTCGAATTGCTGCCCGGCGTAGTCGAAAAGCTGTGCCCGATTCGCGACCATCTGATCTTTGTCGTCACCAACCAGGCCGGTATCGCGCGCGGGCGGCTAAGGATCGAACAGGTCGAGGCCGCGATCGCCGAGCTCGACCGCCAGCTCGGCGACATCCTGACCGGATGGCAAATCTGTCCGCACGACGACCCCGACCACTGCGCCTGCCGCAAGCCCAAGGGCGGGATGCTGACTGAGTTGGGTGCGACCTATGGCGTGGACATGGCGGGCTCGACGATGGTTGGCGATCAGGAAGTGGACGCCGCGGCGGCGCGCGCGGCGGGTATCGGCCATTTCGTCTTTGCGCACGACTTCTTCGTCTGGAAATAACCGCTCAATCAGATATTGCAGATATTGCTCAGCACGCCACGGCAGTGGCACTTCTTTCCCGCAATGAAGGGCGGGGTGGCGATCGATTGCGCTTCCGACGTGCGAATTCCGATCACGGTTCAGTGAACGATTTTTTCGGCTGGCATTTGCGGCCGCTTTTTGACAGAAATCGCCCCAAGGGTCGAGCGCTGTACCGCGGTTCTCATGTGACTACGCAGGAGAGATGACAGCATGAAAATCGGATTGCTGATGCCATTTACCGAGGATACCGCCAACCCGGCCGAGTTCTGCCGCGCCGCCGAGGCCCTAGGTTTCGAATCGATGTGGGTGCCGGAGCATCCGATTCTCCCAGCCAACCCCAAGACTCCCTTCCCGGCGGGCGGACCGATTCCGCCGGTCTACGCGCACATGGGTGACCAGTTCGTCGCGCTCAGCATGGCTGCCGCCGCCACCAAAAAATTGAAGCTCGCCACTGGTATCTGTCTGGTGCCCGAGCACAACCCGATGATCCTGGCCAAGCAGATCGGCAGCCTCGATAATTTCTCGGGCGGCCGCTTCATCTTCGGCATCGGCGCCGGATGGCTGCGCGAGGAAACCGAACTGCTCGGCGGTGACTTTCCGCATCGCTGGACGCAGACCGCCGAGTACGTCGCCGCGATGCGCGCGCTGTGGACCAAGGGCGAAGCGTCGTTCGAGGGCAAGTACGTCAAGTTTCCCGCAATCCGTTCGTATCCGCGCCCCGCGCAGCCGGCCGGGCCGCCGGTACTGCTCGGCAGCCGCGACAAGAACGCGCTCAAACGCGTCGCCAAGTGGGGCGACGGATGGTGCCCGATTCGGATCAGCGTCGACGAGATGAAAAACGCGACCGCCGAATTGCGCGAGGAGTGCCACAAGGCCGGCCGCGACTACGCCAGGCTCGATCTCACCGTGATGGGCTCGGTCGGTGACGAGCGCGCCAAGGCCCAGGAGGAACTCGGTAGGTACGCGGCGCTCGGGGTCGGTCGCTTTGTGATCGCGCTGGTCGCCGGCGCGTTGGGACCGGACAAGTACGCTCCGGAACTTGAGCGGCTCGCCAAGGCGTACATCTGAAGGCACACATTCGAAGGACTGCCGGGTGAAGGACCGCCGGGACTGAGCAAGATGCTGCGCGGAGCGATTTCGGGCTTCGGCGAAGTCGCCGCACAGGCGCATCTCGTCGGATGGCGTTCGCGGCCCGAGGTCAATATCGTCGCGATCCACGACCCGGTCTCCGAGCGCCGTCATCATGCGATGCGCCTCATGCCGAACATTCGCGTCTACGACGATCTCGAGCTGATGCTTGACGGCGAGCGCCTGGATTTCGTCGACGTCGCGAGCCCGCCCGCTTATCATGCGGCGACGGCGCGGATGGCGCTTGAGGCTGGTGCTCACGTGCTGGTCGAGAAGCCGCTCTGCCTTGCGCGCGACGAGTTCGATTCCCTGCGCGCCGCCGCCGCGGACTGCGGGCGCGTGCTGATGTGCGTGCATAACTGGAAACACGCCGCGACCTACCGGCTCGCCCACCATCTCATCAGCGCAGGTCGGCTCGGCGAGATTCGCTACCTCGCGCTCGACCGCTTGCGCACCGCGCCCGCCGGCATCGGAACCGGCGCGAGCGGGCGGTGGCGGATGGGGGGGACGAGCGGCGGCGGAATCCTGGTCGATCACGGATGGCACGTTTTCTACTTGATGCGCTGGCTGATGGGTGGTGTGGACCCGGCAGCAATCACTGCGTTCCTGAGCGTCGGCTCGCAGGCGAGCCAGAACGACAGCGCGGTCGAAGAAGTGGCCGACCTCCGGGTGCTTTTCCCTGGCAACCGGATCGCCTCGGCGCATCTGAGTTGGCGCTCGCCCGTCAGGCGCACGCGTGCGACGATCTATGGTAGCGACGCGGCGCTCGAAATCGACGGCGACCGCGTGATCCTGACCGTGCGGTCCGCAGGCCCCGAAGATCTCTCTCCGACGCCTGAGGCCGACGATTCCTACCATGCCGCCTGGTTCGCCGGGATGGCCGCCGAGTTCGAGCGCGCTATTAGTGAAGGCGTCGGCTCGCTGATGGCGGCGGAAAATCTCGCCGAAGCGCGCGCCGCCTTGGCCCTCACTCTTGGCGCTCAGGAATCGAGCCGGCAGGGTGGCGGTCGGGTTAAACTTGTATGAACTGCCTGTTACTTCGGGCTTCCAACCCCTATTGACTTTAAGCAATCGGCCTATAAAGTGCTCATTGACCGGTAGGTTAGCGAGTGCCGAGGGCCATTTTTTACGCCCTCCCGTGATTTTCCGCCGTCCGGCCGAGAAATCGGCGTGAATGGTCGGTTGAGAAAGTTAGAGCGCACACCCGCCGGAGTATATGACATCCGATTCGCGTCCGATTTCGCAGGACAAACCTCAGGATTCGCGGGATGAAATCCTCAAGGCAGGTATCCGTCTTTTCGCCCGCCGTGGCTTTCATGAGACCTCGATGTCCGAGGTGGCGCGCGACGCCAAGGTCAGCAAGGCGCTGATTTTTTGGCATTTTAAGACCAAAGAGGAATTGTTCCTCGCAGTACTGAACCGGTTGCTGGAGCCGTATTTTATCGATTTTGCCGAGGAGGTCGGGGCGCTGGATGAGCGCGCGCAGTTGCGCAAGCTGGTGCAGTCATACCTGCTCTTTGTGCGCGACAATGCTCCATCCGTGCGTTTTTTCCTCGGTCAACTGCTCCATGGCGAAAAGGTTCCCGAGGAATTAGCCGCGCAGGTGATGAAACTGTACGACGGTTATCGCGAACTGATGGTCGACATTGTCCGCCGTGCCCAGGGCAAGAATCTTTGCTCGCGCGACCTCGCGCCTGAGGCGGCCGCCGGTTTCATGATATCCGCGCTCAATGGGGCGCTTATCGGCTTCCTATTCACCGGCGGTACGACCGACGAATCGAGCGGAGCAGTCACAATGATCGAGGAATGGCTCTTCCGCGATTTCGCGCAACGCTCCACCGAGGGCGGCAAGGCCGTCGCTTAACCCTGCTTTTCAGGAACTGGACCGGGGGGAAACTACTGAGATGCGAGTACCGCTGAAGTTGATGCTGGACCTTGGCCGCTACATGCGCCGCAAGCGGCGCGCGGGCGAGAAGTACTTCCCGCTGGTGCTCATGCTGGAACCTTTGCACGCATGCAACCTCGCCTGCATCGGGTGCGGCCGAATCGTTGAATACAAGGACACCATCCGCGACCAGATGCCGCTGGAGGAGGCGCTCGGCGCCGCCGAAGAAGCCGACGCGCCAATCGTTTCGATCTGCGGCGGCGAGCCGCTGATGTACAAGCATATAGTGCCGCTCACCAAGGGGTTGCTCGAATACAAGCGCCACGTCCAGATCTGCACCAACGCGCTCCTGCTCGAACGCTTTGTGCGAAGCGTGGAGCCCAGCCCCTACCTGAGTTTCAACGTGCATATCGACGGCATGCGCGAGACCCACGACCGCGTGGTCGATCGCAACGGCGTTTTCGACATCTGCGTACGCATGATCAAGATGCTCAAGGAGCGGGGCTATCGCGTGCAGACCAACTCGACCATCTTCCGCGAGACTGGCGCGGAGGAGATCGAGGAGCTGGTCAAGATGCTCGGCGGACTCGGCGTCGACGGGATGCTGCTCACGCCCGGATACCACTACCAGGTACTGACCAACGACGACATCTATTTGAAGCGCGAGGAGATGCCGCTGAAGTTCAAGCGCGTGCGCAAGCTCGCCGAGGACTACAAGATCATTAATACCCCGATCTATCTCGACTACCTGGTCGGCGACCGCGACCTCTTGTGCAGCCCCTGGACCACCGTCACGCGCAATCCGCAAGGCTGGAAGGGCCCCTGCTACTTGATCACCAACGGCCACTACAAGACCTTCGGACAGATGCACGAGGCGACCGATTGGGAGTACTACCGCACCAAGCAGGATATTCGATGCCGCGATTGCAAGCTGCACTCCGGCTTCGAGGGCACCGCGGCGCTGCAGTTCGGCGAGAATCTGAAGGACTCGTGGCGGATGGTGCGGCACTATATGTCCTGACCGTGGATGCCGCGCCGCGTACTGGGCGCGGCCGCGCCCATGGGCAGTACGAAGACGACCTTGCGATAAGGACAGAGTAGAGAGCCTCGATGGCGGAAGTGAAATCCGATCGGTCCGACCATGCGCGAACCCAAGGCGGCGCGCTCGCCGCGAACGCCGACCCGCGTGCCACGGCGGCCGACGGACATTCCCACGCGCACGCCGGTGCGCCGCCGTTCGAAATCGATCGCTACCTGCGCGAGCGCGCGGCTATGGTCGAGCGCGCGCTCGCCAGCGTGGTCGCCGGTCCCGGCACTCCAGCCGCCCGACTGTTCGAGTCGATGCGCTACAGCCTGCTCGCGGGCGGCAAGCGGCTGCGCCCGGTGCTGGCCCTGGCAGCGTGCGAAGCGGTCGGCGGCAGCCTTGAATCCGCGATGGGGTTCGCGTGCGCGATCGAGATGATTCATACCTACTCTCTTATCCACGACGACCTGCCCTGCATGGACGACGACGATCTGCGCCGCGGCCGCTCGACCAATCACAAGATTTATGGCGAGGCGATTGCAACTCTGGCCGGTGATGCGCTCCTGACCGACGCTTTCTGGATCCTCGCCAGATCGGGATCGTCGTCCGCCAGCGTGGCTCCCGCGGCCCTGCTCGCGACCGTCGCCGAACTGGCCGAGGCGGCGGGCTCGGCCGGAATGGTCGCGGGGCAAGCGATCGATCTGCTCGGTGAAGGCCGCACCATGACGGTCGAGGAACTGGAATATCTGCATCGCAGAAAAACCGGCGCGCTTTTCGTCGCCGCGGTGCGCGGCGGGGCGCGCCTGGGCGGCGCTCGCGAGGCTGAACTTGAGGCGCTGGAGACCTATGCGCGCGCGCTTGGCCTTGCCTTCCAGGTGATCGATGACATCCTCGACGTCGAGGCCTCGACCGCGCAGATGGGCAAGCGCACGGGCAAGGACGCCGCGCACGGCAAAAACACTTATCCCGCCCGAATCGGCCTGGACAAGTCATGGCAGCTCGCGCGCGATCTCGAGCGCCGCGCGCGTCACGCACTCGACGGTTTCGATCATCGCGCCGAACCGCTGCGGGCGCTTGCGAGTTTTGCCGTGGAGCGCAGGTTGTGAAGTTAGCCGGGGCTGAAAATTTTTCTCCGCCGTCCGCGCCCACGCCGGACGCGCGCCACGGCGTGGCACGCCGGGCCGTGCTGTTCGCGCCGGGCGATCTGCGCCTCTGCGAGTTCACGCCGCCGCGCCCGGGCCTCGGCGAGCTTTTGTTGCGCGTCAAATGCGCGCTCAGTTGCGGCACCGATCTCAAGACCTATCGCCGCGGCCATCCGATGTGGCGTCTGCCCACGCCGTTCGGTCACGAGTTTGCAGGCGTGGTGGTCGAAGCGGGCGAGGGCGTGACCCGCTTCAAGGCTGGCGACGAGTTGATGGCCGCGCCCACCGCGCCGTGCGAAAAGTGCTTCTTTTGCCTGCGCGGACAGGAAAATCTTTGTCCGCAGGCGATGGAAAAAATGGTGATGGGGGCGTATGCGGACTTCTTGCTGTTGCCCGCACACGTGGTTGCGTGCAACGCCTTTCGCAAGCCCCCGGCGCTCGCCTTCGAAGAGGCCGCGCTGCTCGAACCGCTTTCCTGCATCGTTCATGCGCAGGCCCTGGCGCGGCCCGAGCCCGCCGAGAGCGTGCTGATAATCGGCGCGGGAGCCTTCGGTTTGCTCCACTTGCTTGCCCTTCGCGCGAACGGGGTGCGCGAGGTCGCGGTCGCGGGACGTGGCGCGAATCGTCTGGAATGGGCGGGACGGCTCGGCGCCGGCCGCGTGATCGATACTGCCACGGGCGATCCCGCGGCCGAAGTTGCGCGGCTCAATGGGGGCTTCGGCCCTGACCTGGTGATCGAGTGCACCGGCCAGGTCGAAGGATGGCGCGACGCGTTCGCGCGCGTTCGCCGCGGCGGCCGAGTGGTGTTCTTCGGCGGATGTGCCGCGGGCACCGCGCTCGAAGTCGACACGCGCCGCATGCACTACGACAATCTTACGCTGATCGCTCCGTTTCATTTTCGTCCGCGCGACGTGCGCAGCGCCTACGATTTGCTCGCGGACGGCCGCCTCGGCGCCGGACGCATCATCAGTGCGCATCGGCCGCTCGCGGATATCGCGGGAGTTTTTGAGCTGCTCGAGCGGGGTACGGTGTTGAAATGCGCGGTCATTCCTTAGGGCTTCGCGCCCCGAGGGTATGACGGCACGAGGTGGCGAGGGTGTTGAGAAGTCCGAATCCAGCGCTCCGATCTAAATAACCGGCAGGAATCTCGAATCCTATGAGTGAAGCTATCGAAATCACCAACGGCAGAGTCCCGGAACAAACGCCCGAGCAGACCCTGGACCAGACGCCGAAACAGACAGGGGCCGCGCTTGCGCCGCGCGACGATACCGCCGCAAAGGTCCAGTCCTGTCTCGACCGCTCGCAGCGCGCGTTGCTCGCCCTTCAGCATCCGGAGGGCTACTGGCAGGCGGCGCTCGAGGCCAACGCGGAGATGAACGCCGAGTTCATCATCTTTAATCGCTTCATGGGCGTCAGCGACCCGGAGATGGATGCCAAGCTCAAGCGCCATCTGCTCGATCTCCAGCAGGCCGATGGCAGCTGGAACCTGTTTCCTGGCGGCGAGGGCGATCTCTCGACCTCGATCGAGGCCTACTTCGCGCTCAAGCTGACCGGGATGCGCGCCGGCGACGAACAGATGATGCAGGCGCGCCGCTGGATTCTCGCGCGTGGCGGGATCGCTCGCTCGGGCACGCTCGCCCGCGTTTATCTCGCGGCCATGAACCAGGTGCCGTGGGATTGCACGACCGCGCTGCCGGTGGAATGGATTCTCACCCCCGACTGGCTCCCGGTTAATATCTACGAACTTTCTTCATGGGCGCGTGGCACGCTGGTCGCGCTGATGCTGCTCCGCGCGGGGCGTCCGATCGTCGAGATCGATTGGCGCGAAGGCGTACTTGAGCTTTACATCCAGCCGCCGCATTTTACCAAGTTCGAACAGCCGCGTCCGGCGCACTGGTATTCGCCGCGCCGGTTCTTCAATCTCGCCGATCGACTGCTGCGCCTGTACGACCGCCATCATCTGAAGCGCCTACGCCGCGACGCCATCGCACGCGCCGAGCGCTGGCTACTCGACCATCAGGACGCCAACGGATCGTGGGGCGGAATACAGCCCTGCTACCTGCTGAGCACGATGGCGCTTAAGGGTCTCGGCTATCGCAACGACCATCCGGTGATCAAAAAAGCGCTCGCCGCAACCCACGAGCTGATTTGGGATCAGGGCGACTCGATCCTCTTCCAACCATGCGTATCGCCCAACTGGGACACCGCGCTCGCCGCCAAGGCGTTGATCGATTCGGGCCTCCCGCCCGAACATCCGGCGCTGCGCGACGCCTCGAAGTGGCTCATCGATCACCAGATATTCAAGCGGGGCGATTGGTCGATCAAGCGGCCCGACCTCGAGCCCGGCGGATGGGCCTTCGAGTTTTTCAATGACTGGTATCCCGACGTCGACGATGCCGCGGTCATCCTGATGGTGCTCGCGGATTCCGCCAGCGACGATGCGGCTGCGTGCGAGCGCGCGATCAGCCGCGGTGCGAATTGGGTGATGGGCATGCAGTCGAAGGACGGCGGCTTCGCCGCTTTCGATGTCGACAACAAAGCGACCTGGTTCAACTACGCGACCTTCGCGGCCGACACTGAGTCGGCAACCGACCCGACCTGCCCCGACCTCACCGGCCGCGTGCTCGAGATGATGGCGGCAACGGGCTATCGGGCCGACCATGCGGTGGCCCGCCGCGCGATCGATTGGCTCAAACGCGAGCAGGAGGATGACGGTTCGTGGTGGGGGCGCTGGGGGGTCAACTATATCTACGGCACCAGCACCGCGCTTTCGGGCTTGCGCGCGATTGGCCTCAGCCCGAGCGAGCCGTGGATTCAGCGCTCGGTCGCCTGGATCAAGTCGAAACAGAACGAGGACGGCGGATGGGGCGAGAGCTGTCTTAGCGACAAGGACCCGGCCTGGCGCGGGCGCGGCACCAGTACGCCTTCCCAAACCGCATGGGCGATGATCGCGTTGTTGGCCGGCGAGGACGGTATCAGCCCGCAGCTGATGCGTGGCTTGCAGTGGCTGGTGGAGCGGCAGCGCGAAACCGGCGATTGGGAGGAGACCGAGTTCACCGGCACCGGCTTTCCCAATCATTTTTACCTGCGTTATCATCTTTATGCGCACTACTTTCCGCTGATGGCGCTCGGGCGTTTGCGCAAGCGGATGATCGAACTCGCCGCTAACTGACGCTCAAGGGGCAAAGCGTGAAGTCGATCGCAATACTCGGCTCCACGGGCTCGGTCGGGGTAACCACGCTCGACGTGGTGGATCGCTTCCGTGACCGTTTTCGCGTGGTCGCGATGGCCGCCGGGAACAATCTCGATCTCCTGGTTCGCCAGGTCGAACGTCATCGCCCCGAGCTGGTTTCGGTCGCGACGGCCGAATTAGCAGGCGAATTGAAGCGGCGGCTCGGCCCGTCGTGTAAAATCGAAATTCATCATGGACGCGAAGGCGCGGTCGCAGTGGCGACTCATCCTGCGGCCGCGATCGTTGTTTCGGCTCTGGTGGGCGCGCTCGGACTCGGTCCCACGCTCGCCGCTATTGCTGCCGGCAAGGATATCGCGTTCGCCAACAAGGAAGTGCTGGTAATCGGGGGCGAGATGATGACCGCCGCGGTGCGCCAGCGCGGCGTGCGCCTGCTCCCGGTCGATAGCGAGCACAATGCGATTTTCCAGTGCCTGGAAGGACGTGGCCGCGCCTCGCTCAAGCGCATCATCCTAACCGCCTCAGGTGGCCCGTTTCTTCGCCTGCCGGCCAATAGTTTTGCGTCGATAACCGTCGCCGAGGCGCTCAACCATCCTACCTGGCGGATGGGCAACAAGATCACGATCGATTCCGCGACCCTAATGAACAAGGGGCTCGAAGTGATCGAGGCGCACTGGCTATTCGATCTTCCCGCTGAACGCATCGACGTCGTCATCCATCCGCAAAGCGTCATCCATTCGATGGTCGAGATGATCGACGGCTCCGTGATCGCGGAAATGGCGGAGCCGGACATGGCAATCCCGGTCGCCTACGCACTCGCGTTTCCCGATCGCCTGCCGCTCGACCATCTGAAATCGCTTTCGCTGGTCGAGCGCGGCAACCTGACTTTCGAAGAGCCCGATCCGGCGCGTTTTCCGTGTCTTGGCCTCGCCTACCAGGCGCTCGAGGCCGGCGGCACGATGGCGGCCTGCCTCAACGCCGCCAATGAGGAACTCGTTGCAGCCTTCCTCGGCGGCCGCGCGCGCTTCGCCGACATTCCACGCCATATCGAGACCGTGATGACCCGTCATAAAAATGGCCCTGCGCGCACCCTGGAGGATCTCTACGAGGTCGACGGATGGGCCCGCGCCCAGGCGCAGGAACTGATCGGACAGGCGCCTGCCGCGAGCCTCTGACGTGGACGCCGAAGGCGCCGACAATTCAACTTCAGCGCTCACGCGCAATGCGCGCGCTGCGGTTCCGTCTTCCGACGCCGCGATGCTCGCTGAGGCCTATGAGTTCTGCGCACGTGTCGCACGGTCGCACTACGAAAATTTCACCGTCGCGTCGTGGCTGATGCCACGTGCGATGCGCAAGCACATGCACGCTATTTACGCTTACGCCCGCATGGCCGACGACTTTGCCGACGAGGAGCACAATCCGGCCAAGCTCGATGAATGGGAACGCGAACTCGATTTCGCCTACGCCGGCGCGCCGCGCCATCCGGTATTCGTTGCGCTGGCCGACACCGTGCGCTGTTTCGACATTCCGCGCGAACCGTTCGCCGATCTGCTGCGTGCGTTTCGCTCCGACCTGGATTTTCGCGGCTTCGAGACTATCGACGACCTCCTCCAATACTCACGCTACTCGGCCGATCCCGTCGGCCGGCTGGTGCTCTATTTATTCGGCTATCGCGACCTCGGGCGCCAGGGTCTCTCCGACCAGGTGTGCAGCGGGCTTCAACTCGCGAACTTCTGGCAGGACATCGCGATCGATCTCGAGAAGGGGCGCGTCTATCTGCCGCGCCAGGACATGACGCGCTTCGGCGTGAGCGTCGAGGATCTGCGCCTGCGCAACGCGAACTCGAACTTCGCTGCGCTGATGCGCCATGAGGTCGCGCGCGCGCGCGAATTGCTGATGTCGGGCGGGCCGCTTGCTGCGATGGTGGACAAGCGGCTCTCGCGCGACATCATGATGTTCGCCGGCGGCGGACTCGCGATCCTGCGTGCTATCGAGCGGGCGGATTACGACGTCTTTCGCCATCGCCCGGCCCTCGGCAAAATGGACTACCTGCGCCTGGGCTGGCGAGCATTGCGGGGGCGCCTTGAAACCTGAGAGCATCGCGGTTGCATCGATGCCCGCGGCGGATGCGGCGCTGCGGGAAGACTACGCGCGTTGCGCGTCGATCACGCGACGCTCTTCGTCAAATTTCTATTATGCGTTTATGCTGTTGCCGGCCGAGCGCCGCCAGGCGCTTTACTCGGTCTATGCGTTTTGCCGCTTTGTCGATGATATTGCCGATGACGCCGTCGGCGACGAAGCGGGCGGCAAGCCCGCGAAACTGCTGGCGCGCTGGCGCGAGGAGCTCGAGCGCGTGTTCAACGGCTCCCCGACTCATGCGATATCCCGTGCGCTCGCCTACAACGTGCGCCGCTTCGCGATCCCGCGTCGCTACTTCGAAGAGATAATCGACGGTGTCGAAATGGACCTGGGACGCACGCGCTATGCGACTTTCGAGGAGCTTCGCCTGTACTGCTACCGCGTCGCCTCGGCGGTCGGCCTCGTGTGCATTGAAATTTTCGGCTATCGCAACCCGCGCACTCGCGAGTACGCGGAAAATCTCGGTATCGCCTTCCAGCTCACCAACATCATCCGCGACTTGAGCGAAGATGCCGCCCGCGGCCGTATCTATCTGCCGCTGGAAGACCTCGCCCGCTTCGATGTCAGCGAGGACGAAATCCTGCGCGGCGCCGACACGCTCGAGCTTCGCCGCCTGCTGGAGCATGAGGTCGAACGGGCGCGCTCGTTTTACGCTCAGGCGGAAAACGCGCTGGCAGCCGAAGATCGCGCCGCGATGGTGTGTGCAGAGGCGATGCGTTCGATCTACCGTGCGCTGCTCGAGCGGATCGCGAGCAAAGGCTGCGGCGTGGTCGGCCGGCGCCATCGCATCTCCACCCCCCGCAAGCTTTACCTGGTCGGCCGCACCTGGGCCGGTACGCGGTTGCGGGCGCGCGGCCAGGAGCGCGATGGTTGAGCCGCGCGACGTCGTCGTAATCGGCGGCGGATTCGCCGGACTGAGCGCTGCCGTCGCACTTTCCAACCGGGGCTTTCGCGTCGCGGTGCTGGAAAGCAAACCGGCCCTGGGCGGCCGCGCTTATTCGTTCGCCGACAGCGAGACCGGCGATTTCGTCGATAACGGCCAGCATGTCCTGATGGGATGTTACGCCGAGACGTTCAGGTTTCTCGATCGTATCGGTCAAGGCGGCCAGCTGGTTTTCCACCCCGACCTCGCAATCGAGATGCTCGAGCGCGACGGGCGCGCCGGCGTGCTCAAAACCGCGCGCTTGCCGGGGCCGCTACACATGGTCGCCGCGCTGATGCGTTATGGGCTGCTGACGCCGCGCGAGCGGCTCGGCGCGATGGTCGCGGGGCTCAGAATGCTGCGGATGCATCGTTATGACCGCGGACGTCTGGGCCAGATGACCGTAAGGACGGTGATGGATGTGCTGGGGCAGGGTGAACGCGCGCGGCAATGTCTGTGGTATCCGCTGGCGATTGCGACGCTTAACGAGGATCCCGATCTTGCCTCGGCGGCTTTGCTGGCGGAAGTCTTAAAGCGCGCGTTTTTTTCGCGCCGCTCCGATTCCGCCTTCGTTTACGCCAGGGTCGGGCTCAGCGACCTTTATTGCCCGGGCTCCGTTCGGATGATCGAATCGAGCGGAGGACTGGTCGAGACTCGTGCGGTGGTCGAGATGCTGGAGTTCGGTGCGGAGGGCAAGATTGAGGGCGTGCGGCTCCGCGACGGCCGGCGTTTGCAGGCCGCCAACTTTATCGCCGCGGTGCCTCCCGCGCAGCTCGCGCGCCTTCTGCCTGAAGGGGCAAGCGCTGATCCATTCTTTGCACATCTGGGCGAGATTACTTCGTCGCCAATCGTTTGCGTTCATGCGTGGTTCGATCGCGAAATCACTGACGCGCCTTTTGTCGGCTTCGTCGGCACGGCTACCCAATGGCTATTCAACAAGCGCCGGATCTTTGCTGAAAATGGCGCACGGGCCAATGGCTATTTGAGTTTCGTCATCAGCGGCGCGCGCAGGCTGGTTGACGCGGGCAATGAAGAACTGCTCGACCTGGTCACCGGTGATTTGCACGCGATGATTCCCGCCTCGCGCGGCGCGCGCCTGCTCAAGGCCTTGGTGCTCAAGGAGAAACAGGCGACCATGGCGCCGTCGCCAGAGTGCGACCGCTTGCGTCCAGGTTTGGCGACGCCGATCGCAAACTTTTTCCTTGCCGGCGATTGGATTCAGACCGGGCTGCCGGCGACGATCGAGAGCGCAGTTACGTCGGGACATGCCGCGGCAGCTGCCATAGCCGAGCGGGTTGGCGACGCGGTGACGGTCTGAAGCGTATGGCTACGCGAATCGCTCTGGTCACGGGCGCCAACGGCTTCGTGGGATGCTACGTGGTGCGTGCGTTGCTCGCGCGTGGAACCCCGGTGCGCGCGATGGTGCGCAAGGGGGCAGACTTGCGCGCGCTCGAAGGTTTGTCGTGCGAGTTTGTCTGGGGTGACTTGCGCGATGCCGCGGCAGTGGAGCAGGCGACGCGCGGATGCGACGAGGTCTATCATGTCGCCGCGGACTATCGGCTGTGGGTCCTCGATCCTGCGCCTATGTATGCCTCGAACGTCGAGGGCACGCGCAACGTGCTTGCCGCGGCGCATCGCGCCAAAGTCCGCCGAGTCGTCCATACCAGCACGGTCGGTGCTATCGGTATCCCGCACGGCGAATCCGGGCGCGAGGACACGCCGGTGTCGCTGGGAGACATGGTCGGTCCTTACAAGCGATCGAAGTTTCTGGCCGAGCAGGAAGCGCTCAAGGCGGCGCGTGAAGGCGTACCGGTCGTGATCGTCAATCCGTCCACACCGGTCGGCGCGCACGATTATAAGCCGACTCCCACCGGACGGATAATCGTCGATTTCCTCAATCGGCGGATGCCCGCCTTCATGGACACGGGGCTGAACCTGGTCGACGTCGAGGACGCGGCAGCGGGCCATCTGCTGGCCGCAGAGCGCGGCGTGGTCGGCGAGAAATATATTCTCGGTGGCGAAAACCTGACGCTGGAGCAGACGCTGGGGCGCCTGGCGAAGCTATCCGGCCTGAGCGCTCCGAGAATTCGCGTTCCCTATGCGGTCGCGTGGACTTTCGCGCTGGGGGCCGAGGCGGTAGCGCGCACCATCACCCGGCGCCCGCCGCGCGCGAGCCTGACCGAGGTCCGGATGGCGCGCAAGGTAATGTTTTTCGATTCTTCCAAGGCGCGCACGGCGCTGGGATACGAGCCGCGTCCGATCGATGATGCGCTTGCGCGCGCGATCGAATTCTTCCGCTCAATCGGCGCCGTGCAGGAAGCGGCGCATCGCGGTCGGGATGAGCGTCCGGCTTAAGGCGGACTGGCATCTGCGATGCATCTCTTGTTTTCGACAATCGCGCTGCGGCCGTATGTGTTCGTGTTCCTGGGATTTTACCTGGCGATCGCGATCGTCAACTTCGGTATGCGCACGACCGTCCTTTTCACCGTACTGACATACGCGGTCGCGTTGGCCTGCGAATGGAGCTCGGTGCACAACGGCTTTCCGTTCGGGCTCTACCATTACATCCCGGCCACGCGTGGGCGCGAGATCTGGGTCCTCGGCGTGCCGTTCATGGACTCGATCTCCTTCACCTTTCTCTCGTTTGCGAGCTACACGCTCGCTCTGTTGCTGAGCGCGCCGCTTTACCGGCGTGGTCTTGACCTGCGAACGCTCGACACGTGGGAAATCAGGCGCTCGCCGAGGGTTTGGTTGATGGCCGCGCTATTCATGGTGATGATCGACATGGTGGCTGACCCGCTAAGCGTGCTCGGCGACCGTTGGTTTCTCGGCAGAATTTTCTGGTATGACCCGCCGGGGCCGCATTTCGGCGTTCCAATCAGCAACTATCTCGGATGGTATTTCGTCGCGGCGGTAAGCGTGGCGATCTTCCAATGGCTGGATCGGCGGCTCAATCGCGCCGGCGCCAAACCGCTGGGCGCTGCACCGGCGGCGCCGTCGCGCGCGTTGTGGGGCCCGGGGCTGTACGCGGGAATCGTCGGCTTCGCGATCGTGATGCTGTTTCGCGTCGGCGCGGCTGAAATCGCGTGGGCGGGAATTTTTATTTTCCTTCCTCTGATGGCGCTGACGCTCCATATAACGACTCGCGCCGAGTGTTGGGGCGACGACGCCGCGGTGGAGCGTCATCTGGGGGACTTTCCCTACGAGCGATCGCTCGCGGTGTGGAGTGCGGCCACGCGACGTCCTTCGGCTCGGCACCGGGGCGCCGCGTAACTGGGCAATCTAATGTCTCATGCGTCCGGCCGGCTAAGCGCCTCGAGCGCGGCGGCCAGCGCCGCAGTCGCGCGATTGAGGCTCCGCATCATGCGCGCGAGCCCGACGACCGCCTTCGGATTGCGCAGCACGAAGCCCATGGCCGCCCGCGGCCTTACCTCGCCGTCGGGCCCCGCCAGTTCCGCGCCGACGATTTCCTCGTCGACGGTGTCGAGCACGGCGCGTATGCAAGCGAAGCGCAGGCCGAAGCGATGAGCCTCGGCGGCGACGGCGGCGCTTTCCATATCAACCGCGAGAGCGCCGGTCCTTGCTCGTGCGTCGCGCTTGGCAACGCCGTCTTTGAGAATCCGTCGGGCGGTCAGGATGGGGCCGGTTGCGAACGTGAGCCGATGCGCCATAAGCGCGGCTTTGTAGGAGGCGAGGTCGGCAGGAGGAATCGCGATCGTCTCCGACTCGAGTTCGGCGCGCTCGGTATCAAGGATGAGGCTATCCGCGAGCACCAGATCGCCGGGTTTAAGTTCCGCGCTCAGCGCTCCCACAAGGCCGGCCGCGATCACGAGATTCGCCGACGCGAACGATTGCATCGCGCGGCGAGCCGTGTCGGCAGCCCGACGGACCCCGAGCCCGGTGGCGATACCGACGATTTCAGCGGCACCGAGCCGGGCGCGGAACCCTCGCAAGCCGTCGATTCCGAGCGCGCTGCGGTCTTCAAGGCGGCGCCTGAAAGCGGCGGCTTCGCGCGCGAATGCGTAAAAGATCAGGATCACCGGGATTTCAGCTTGAGCCGTGCCGCGTTTGCCAGCAAAATTGCGCCAGTGGGGGCGCGCGTCAACAGGATTGTGACACAAGCGCGGCGGATTGTGCGCGCGCGATCGAGCCGATGACGGAAGGGAGGTCGGTCATCTTTACCGCCGACGATTTTGGCGCTTCCGCCGAGGTCAACGCTGGTATCCTTCGTGCCCACCGCGACGGCGTGCTGCGCGGAGCGAGCCTGATGGTCGCGGCGCCGGCGCGCGAAGCGGCGGCGGCTGCGGCCCGCGAATGTCCCGGCCTGGACGTTGGCCTTCATCTCGTCGTGTGCAAGGGACAAAGCGTGCTGCCGCCCGCGCGGCTCGGCGGGCTGGTCGATAGCGCCGGGCGCTTTGTGGAAAACCCGGTGCAGGGCGGGATGCGTTATTTTTTCAACCGCGGCCTGCGCACCAAAATCGCGGACGAATGCCGCGCGCAGATCGAGCTGCATCTCAGGCTTGTCGGCTACCTCAACCATATCGATGGCCATTTGAACTTCCACGTTCATCCGGTGATCAATGACATTCTGCTCAACCTCGCCTCGGAGTATCGCGTGCCCTGCATCCGACTGCCGCGTGAGCCGGTGATTACGACGCTGGCGCTGGCGCGCGACAACGCGCCGCGCAAGCTGGTCGAAGCGGTTATCTTTCGCGCGCTCTCCAGACGGGCGCGGCGAAAGATGGCCGAGCGCGGAATAAAATCCACCGATTGGCTCTTCGGACTCCATCAGAGCGGCAATCTGACCGAGCATTATATCCTCGACGTGATCGGGCGGCTGCGTCCCGGCACCACCGAAATCTATGCCCATCCGGCGACCGACATCGGCGGCACTCCGCCGTCGGCGGCGGCACAGCGCGAAGTCGAAATTCTGACCAGCCCGCTGGTGCCGCTTGCATTGGCGGGCGCGGGCGCTCGTCTGACGAACTTCGCCGAATTCGCGCGCACCGATGGGCGCGATACGGCCGCGATTGGCCGCTGACGCGCCGCGCGGTACTGTATCTCGAACGCGGCCGCGGCGGCTGGGCCTCGGCTCGTCAATCGGACAAGCTCAAACATCAGGAAGGCACTAGCAATGATAGACCAGGAGGGCGCGCCGCTCGCCGCCGACAAAACTACCGAACACAGGCTTCCGTCGAACGTGGTGCCGGAGCGCTACGAAATAAGCCTGACGCCTGATCTGCGAGCGTTCACCTTCGCGGGTGAAGAGAACGTGGCGGTGCGGGTCATCGCGGCGACCGCCGAGGTCGTGCTCAACGCGCTCGAGTTGGAGATCGATAAGGTCAGCGCCGAGCGCGTTGGCGTCATCGTCACTGGCAAGGCCGCACTCGAGCCGACGCATGAGCGAGCGCGCTTCACCTTTGAGCGCGCACTGGAACCGGGCGAATGGACTCTGCGCATCGCGTTTCGCGGCATCCTCAACGACAAGCTGCACGGCTTCTATCGCAGCAACTACAAAGACGCCAAGGGTACGACCCATCTGGTGGCGAGCACGCAGTTCGAAGCGACTGACGCGCGCCGCGCGATCCCCTGCTGGGACGAGCCGGCGCTCAAGGCCCGCTTCAAGGTGCGGCTGGTGATCGACGAAGGCTTGAGTGCTTTTTCCAACGCCGGGATAGAGACCGAACGCAGCCTTGGCGGCGGCAAAAAAGAGGTCGTCTACAAAGAGACGATCAAGATGTCGACCTACCTGCTTGCCTTCATCGTCGGCGAGTTCGAGGTGACCGAGCCGACCGACGCGGGGACTCCGCTCCGCGTCGCGCATGTGCCGGGCAAGCGGGCGTTGACCGCGTGGGCGAGAGAGATCGGAGCATTCTCGCTCAAATGGTTCGCGAACTATTACGAATTGCCTTACCCAGGCGACAAGCTCGACCTGATCGCGATTCCCGACTTCGCCTCGGGCGCGATGGAGAACCTGGGCGCGATCACCTTCCGCGAGACCGCCTTGCTGATCGACGACAAAAGCGCGTCGCGTGCCGAACTCGAGCGCGTGGCCGACGTCGTCGCGCATGAGAACGCCCACATGTGGTTCGGCGACCTGGTCACGATGGAGTGGTGGAACGGGATCTGGCTTAACGAGGCGTTCGCGACTTTCATGGAAATGCTCGCGGTCGACGCCTGGAAGCCGCATTGGAAACGCTGGGAAAGTTTCTCGGTCTCGCGCACGGCGGCGATGGCGATCGACGCGCTGAGCAGCACGCGGCCGATCGAATTCACCGTGCTGAGTCCCGAGGATGCGCGCGCGATGTTCGACGTGCTGACCTACGAGAAGGGCGCGTCGGTGCTCCGGATGCTCGAGCAGTACCTGGGCGCGGAACGCTTCCGCAAAGGCATCGCCGCTTATCTGCGCAAGCATCAGTTCGCCAACGCCGAGACCGGCGATCTGTGGGACGCGTTGGAACGGGCCTCCGACGAGCCGGTGCGCAAATTGATGGACTCGTGGATTTTCCAGCCCGGTTTTCCGATGGTCGAAGCAGCCCTGGCAGCCGACGGCCGCTCGCTGACGGTGCGCCAGCGGCGTTTTTTCTACCTCTCCGAGAACGCCACCGCCGCCGGGCACGACCAGCTCTGGCAGGTGCCTGTGATGGTGCGGGCGAAAACCGAAAAGGGCGTCGCGACGCATCGGCTTTTGCTCGATGGCCGCGAGGCCACGCTCGATTTGGGCGGCCGCGTGGAATGGGCGCTGCTCAACGAAGGAGGCCACGGGTTTTACCGCGTGCGCTATGCACCTGACCTGCTCGCCGTACTGGGCCGCAACCTGGGCGAGCTCAAGGCGGTGGAGCGCTACGCGCTGGTCAGCGATTCGTGGGCCGCGACGGTCGCCGGGATGATGCCGCTTGCGGAGTTTCTCCCGATGCTGCGTGCGATGCGCGGCGAGACCGATCTCAACGTGTGGCGCGCGATGCTTTCGCCGCTCGGCTACCTCGACATGATCGTCAGGGAGAGTGAGCGTCCTGCGTTGGCCGCGGCGGTGCGCGAGATAGTAAGCGACGCGGCGGCGCGCCTGGGATGGAATCCGCGTCCGGGCGAAGACGAACTGGTACGCCAGTTGCGCGGCACGCTATGGGGTTCGCTTGGGACTCTCGGCGACGACGGCGAGGTCCAGCGGCGCGCGGCCGAGGTCTACGCGCGATACTTAAAGGATCCGGCCGCGGTGGATCGCGACATGGTGCCGCCAGTGATTGGTGTACTGGCTTATGCCGGCGATCGGGCGCGCTACGAAGAATTCAAGCAACACTTTAAGTCCGCCCGGACTCCGCAGGAAGAGCAGCGCTACCTGTTTTCGCTCGCCAGTTTTCGCCGAATTGAGCTTTTGCGTGCGACGATGGAGATGACGCTGAACGGCGAGGTCCGTACCCAGAACGCGCCTTACCTGATGCACTCATTGTTGCTCAACAACATCTGCCGCTATGAGGCGTGGGACTTCGTCAAGAAGCATTGGGAGGAAATGATCCGCAAATTTCCCGACGCCGCGCTGCCCCGGATGTGTGAAGCGGTGGTCGGGCTGCTCGAGCGCGAGTCTGAGGTGCATGAATTCTTTCAGGCCCATCGGGTAAGACTCGGCGGTAAGATAATCGACCAGCATCTGGAGCGGTTGCGCGTGGCAGTGGCATTTCGCAAGCGCGAGGACGCGAACCTGACCGCCACGCTCAAAGGGTAAGCCGAGTAAAAGCAATTCACGCCGCCGAATTGAAACGGCAACGGCGCCCGGTTTTTTTTGACCGGGCGCCGTTTTGCTTCAGCCGCAGGCCGCAGGAAGCGTTCACAGGGTGTGAAGTTCTTAACCTGGTCCTGTGGAGTGTAATGCGTATTCTCCCTTGCTTTGCTTATCGGCTGCGGCTATTTTGCGTTCGTTCTTCATAATTCTGTTCGAGGGGGAGAATTCTATGTCGGAAGGTTTCAGCCGGCCTCGGCTGACTGCTTCGCTCGCGCTGTGTATCGGCATGGCGATCGCTTTGGGCGCTTGTGGGGGTGACCATAACGGGAACGGGGTGAAGCACGCCGCCGCCGTGGTGGTTCCCACGGCCACGCCTACTCCAAATCCGGCGGTCGCGTCGGCTTGCGTACCATCGGGAGCGATGGCGGTCGACGTCAATGCGACAAATGGACAAGTTAGCGTCTACGCGCCGGCGGGCGACTGGGGCAGCAGCACTACGGGCGTCTTTCTGGTGCCAGTTGAGGCTGGCGGAGTAATCGGAGCCGGAGTGACACGCGCCACTGTCGCGACAGCGAACCCTGTCAACTCGTGCTCGGCTAACAGCGCTACCGGAAGAGTAATCTGCAGTGCGAACAATCATGATGCTTACCTGATCGATCGTACGACGCTGACGGCATTCACACTCACCAGCGCGGGCGTCGGGACGGAGAGTTTCAGCGGCGGCACTTGCACCAACTGCAATGCCATCGCAGATCCGGTGATGAACCTGGGCATCATCGGCATTGCGGGCACGCCTGCCGGGTATCAGTTCTTCAATCTTTCCAGCGGCCTTTCAGACGGAGTGGTAGGGGTACCCGGTTCGGGATCGGTCCTGTCGGAATCGCCCGCGATTGAGCCGACCAAGCATCTTCTGCTCTCGGCCAACGAGGATCAGGACTTCCAGATCATCAACTTCAGCACTACCGCTCCGGGGGGATTCCGCTACGCCCAGCGGTCGACGGTTCTCGCTGCGAGCGAACTCGATGGCACGGCTATCGACTGCACCACGGATATCGCACTTGCCGCCGACGAGTTTAACAACCAGGTCTTCGTCACCGACCTGACGCAGGCTACTTTCACCCCGGGCTCAGGCGCGACTTTCGGCACCTGGAACGCCCCGGCTCAGCTACAGCCGACCCCAGGACTGCTTGGCATTACCACCACCGGTTTGGCGGTCGCGCCGTCCGGCCACGTCGGGATCATGCAACAGGAATTTGGTACCAATAACTTTGCGGCGTTCAGCCTGCCCGCCACATCGGGGACAGGGACGCCCGGGCTTACGGATTGGGTGGCGGCTCTGGTGCCGACTCAGCCGGATAAGGCTACGTGGAGCAACACTTTTGACCCCCATGGTCTCACGGCCTACACGAGTCCTACGACGGGCTCACCGATGGGCGTGCTGTTGAATGCTGCGCGAACCTTCATCCTGGTCATCGACATCAACAAGCTGCTCGCTGCGCCACGGACCGGAGCGCATACGGTGCAAGCGAGCTATGACCTGGTAGCGAACGGAGTGGTGACCTTCGTCAGCGTCCATTAGGAGCGGACATCGGTCCGGGAATCTAAGGGCGTGGGGGCGATTGACGGCCTCCACGCCCTTTTTATTGTCTCGACGGACAGCCGCTATTCGCCTTTGAATTTCGGCGGGCGCTTTTCCAGAAACGACGCGATACCCTCCGAGCCGTCGGCGGTGCGCGCCATGTCGGCGATCCACTCGGTCTCCAGCTCCATCTGATCTTCGAGCGTCCTGGTCGAGCTCTCGGCGAACAAACGCTTTACGCCCAGGTACGCGCGCGTGGGTCCCTGCGCGAAGCCCTTGGCCAGCCCCTCCGCAGTCGCCGTCAATTCATCATCAGGCACCACGCGGGTTAGGATGCCCATCTCGTAGGCTTCGCGCGCCGAGAGCACGCGGTTGGTGAGCGTCAGGTCCATCGCGCGTCGAAGCCCGACGATTCGCGGCAGGAAGTAGGTTGACGATCCGTCGGGGGTGAGCCCCGCTCGCGTGTACGCCATCGTAAACCGCGCCGACTCGCCGGCGATCACGATGTCGCCCGCGCACGCGAGACTCATCCCGGCGCCGCCCGCGGCGCCGTGGATCGCCAGCACGACCGGCGCCTTCATCCGGTTGAAGCGCGAGATCGCCTTGTGCAGATGAAAAGTCACCTTCTTCAGATACGTCGGCAGCATCTCCTTGGGCTGCGCGGCGAAGCTCTTGAGGTCGCCGCCGGCGCAGAAGATTTTGCCTGCCGCGTTGATCAACACCGCGCGCACGCTGGGGTCTTCTTCGCAGCGCAGCGACACTTCCATCAGGTCGTGCGCGAGTTCGGCGTTGAGCGCGTTGGCGGCCTCGGCCCGGTTGAGCGTGATGTAGGCGACATTGCTGCGCACGTCGAAAAGGATCGTTGAATACTCAGCCATGGTTTCCTCCGGTCCGGTCGAATTCCCTGGTGGAATTCGTTGATTCGATCTCTGGCGTAATTAGATCAACCGCGCCGCATTCATGCAACCAGCGCGATCCGTCAGAGCGCGCGGTACCAACCGGCAATCGCCGCTCCGATCTCGTGCGGCGAATCCTCCTGGACGAAGTGGATTCCCTTGACGGTCACCTCGCGCTGGTTGGGCCATTTCCGGCAAAACTCACGGGGCGCGCCAATCAGGATTGCGCCCGGCTCGGCGTTAATGAAAAGTTTCGGTACCGGACTCTGTGATAACCACGCGGCGTATTCATTGACGAGCGCGACCACGTCGGGCGGCTCGCCGTCGAGCGGGATCTGCCGCGGCCACGTCAGCATCGGACGGCGCGACTCGCCCGGCTCAAGGAAGGGACGGCGATAGACGTCCATTTCGGCGCCGTCGAGTTTCCGTATCACACTGCCGGGCAGGATCCGTTCGACGAAAGTGTTGCGCTGCAGGATGAGGTCTTCGCCGGCCGGCGAGCGCATCGCCTGGAACAAGGGGCGCGCCTGCTCGTTGAACTCGCTCCACCTAAGCGGCCGTACGATCGCTTCCATGTAAACGATGCCCTTGATCGCAGCGGGATTGCGCCTCGCCCAATGAAAGCCCAGCGAAGATCCCCAATCGTGAACCACCAGCGTCACTTTCTGCCGGGCGAGATCGAGCGCGGCGAACCATGCGTCCAGGTAACGGATATGGTCCGCCAGTCGGTACGAGCCGTCGGGCGCCTTGCCCGAATCGCCCATCCCGGCGAGGTCCGGCGCGAGGCATCGAGCGTGCGGCGCCAGGTGCGGGATGATATTGCGCCACAGGTAGGACGAAGTCGGGTTGCCGTGCAGAAACACGATGGGGTCGCCTGCACCCTCGTCGACGTAAGCCATCTCGACGCCGGCCGCATCGAGGCGCTTGCGCGGATGGGAATCGGTGGACGAAATTGAAGCGTCGCTCATGTTGTTATTCCTTTTGTCGCACTCGGCCGCTTTTTTTCGACGGATGCTTCGCAGTTTCTTTTGCGGAATCATCCGCGGCTCTCTCGACAGATATGACCCGGCGGCGCGGCGCGCAAGTCGCACGCACCGCATCATGCTTTTAGCGCTTCGTCGGGAGCGGCGAATCGCGCGATTCGGTTTGCCTCGCGAGGGCGTGCGGTTGCACAATTGTCGCCTCACGAGCAGTGGAGGGCGATGAACGATGGCCGAGCAGCGAAGGCGCAGCTTCTGGGGATGGGGCTACGAGGATCAGCAGCCCAACGCGGAGCAGCTGAAAAATCTCGCGGAGCGGATGGCCAAGCGGTTCGGGCTAACGCCGCTGACCATCGTGCCGCTGCCGCGCGAAGAGGAACTCAAGTTGCGAGCGCCGCGAATAAAGCCGCCCGACGCGCTCGCGACCATCTTCTCGACCAGTACCTATGATCGCGCCGGCCATAGTTATGGCCGCAGCTATCGCGACGTGGTGCGCGCGTTTCGCCACTTCTACCCCAATCCGTTCGACGCGGTCGCCTTTCCCCACGACGAGGCCGAGCTCACCCGCGTGCTTGAATGGTGCGATAAGGAGCGTATCGCGGCGACGCCGTACGGCGGCGGTTCGAGCGTGGTAGGCGGCGTCGAACCGCCCGCGGGCGGCGACTGGCGCGGCTCCGTGTCGATCGACCTGACCCGGCTCGACCGCGTGCTCGAAGTCGACCATACCTCGCGCGCGGCGCGGATCCAGGGCGGCGTGCTTGGCCCCTCGCTCGAGGACCAGTTACGCCCGCACAACTACACGCTCCGTCACTACCCGCAGTCTTTCGAATTTTCCACGCTGGGGGGATGGATCGCGACGCGCTCGGGCGGTCATTTTGCGACGCTGTACACGCATATCGACGATTTCGTGGAATCGGTTCGAGTGCTTACGCCGACTGGCGTTATCGAATCGCGCCGTCTGCCCGGCTCAGGCGCCGGGCCGAGTCCCGACCGGATGTTTATCGGATCGGAAGGAATTCTCGGCATCATCACCGAGGCCTGGATGCGCCTGCAGGACCGGCCGAAGTTTCGCGCCGGCGCTTCGGTCGCGTTTGCTGATTTTATGGCCGGCGCCGATGCGGTACGCGCGGTCGCTCAGGCCGCGCTCTATCCGGCCAACTGCCGCCTGCTCGACGCGGGCGAGGCGGCCAATGCCGGCGCCAACCAGGGCGAGGCTGCCGTGCTGGTGCTGGCCTTTGAGTCGGCCGACCATGAGTTGGAGCCGTGGATGAAGCGCGCGCTCGAAATATGCGCCGACCTTGGAGGAAAAATTCCCGAGGGCGCGGGCCGCACGCGCACCGACACCGCCGCTACGCATGAGGGCGCGGCCGGAGCCTGGCGCGAGGCCTTCATCAAGGCGCCATACCTACGCAACTCGCTGGCTGCGATGGGAATCGTGACCGACACCTTCGAGACCGCGATCACCTGGGACCGTTTTCCCGCCTATCACGCGCAATTGATGGAAACCGGGACCGACGCGATAAGGCGCATCTGCGGCCAGGGCACGATGACTTGCCGTTTCACGCATGCTTATCCGGACGGTCCCGCGCCGTACTACACGATTCTGGCGCCGGGCAAACCGGGCTCAGAACTGGAACAATGGGACGAAATCAAGGCGGCAGTGTCAGAGGTGATCGTGAAGTTCGGCGGCACGATCACGCATCATCATTCGGTCGGCCGCGACCATCGGCCATGGTACGATCGGCAGCGGCCTGAGGGCTTCGCGCGGGCTCTGAAAGCGGCCAAGCGGGCGCTCGACCCGCATGCGATTCTCAATCCGGGAGTGCTGATTGATCCTGAGCGCTAGCGCGCAGAGGCCGGAGCGCTGACTCGCGTAAGCGGCGCGCGGTCAGTCGTCGTCGAGACCGAGCGCCTTGCGCGCCGCCGAACTCATCATGTGCGGAGTCCATGGCGGGTCCCACACCATCTCGACATTGGCCTCTTCGCAGCCCGGGATGCCGAGCAGCTTGTCCTGGATTTCGCTCGCGATCATCGCGCCCATCGAGCACCCCGGCGCCGTCAGCGTCATCTCGACCGTAATCACTGCGCCTTTAATGTCGACGTGGTAGACGAGGCCGAGGTCAACGATGTTGACCGGCATCTCGGGGTCGTAGCACTCGCGCAGAACTTCAAAGACTTCTTCTTCGTTGTACATTCAGGCGCGCTCTCAGTCGCAGCGCCCTTTATCCGTGATCGTTCGGAAAGCGGACGCTAATATCTGTAGTATATAGGATGGACGCGGTCGGCAAGGATGGCTCTCTGCGCCCGCAGGCGCAATCCGGACGCACTTCCGGGCGCAATCGACACGGAGGTTTAAGGCATGCCTGACAAGGAGGATCTTTACGACGCGGCGATCGATCTCTACGCCGACGACAAGTTCGACGAGGCGATCGAACTCTATGCGCGCGCGCTCGAACAGGATCCGCGCTACGCCGACGCTATGCACGGGCTGGTGATGTGCTACCAGGCCAAGGGCGACCTCGACAGCGCGATCGAGCTGACTAAAAAATATATAGCGCAGGAGCCCGACGACATCCTCGCGTTCACCAACCTGAGCATGTTCTACCAGAAGAAAGGGATGATAAAGGAAGCCGAGGAAGCGGGCGCCGAGGCGCGGCGCCTGGATTGGAAGCGCCAACTCAAGGAAGGTGTGGCTGGGAAGAAATAGGGGGGGCTCGGATGAAACTCAAAGACAAGGCCGTGCTGATAACCGGGGCAGGTTCCGGGCTGGGGCGTGAGATGGCGCTCGTGTTCGCGCGCGAGGGCGCGAAAATCGGGGTTAACGACGTGCGGCCCGAGGCCGCGCACAACGTGGTGACCGAGGTTGAACGGGCGGGCGGGCGCGCGGTGCGGCTGGTCGCCGACGTTACGGATAGCGCGGCGGTCAGAAACATTTTCGCCGAGTTCGTCGCGGCCTTCGGCACCATCGACGTGCTGATCAATAACGCCGGCATCGGCCGCGTGCGTCCCGGCAGCGAGGCGACTCCCACCGTCGACAAGACCGACGCGGACTGGCACCGGATGATCGCCACGCATCTGGATGCGACCTTCTACTGCACGCGCGAGGCGCTCAAGGTGATGACCCCGAAGCAGTCCGGCCGGATCATCAATCTGGGCTCGATCGTTGGTCTGACCGGTATCGAACTGGCTGCCGACTATGGCGCGGCCAAGGGCGGAATAATTTCCTTCACCAAGTGCGTTGCGCGCGAAGTCGCCCGTCACGGCATCCTGGTCAACTGCATCGCGCCCGGTTTTATCGAAACGCCGATGACCGCGCCGCTGACGCCCGAGCTGCGGAATTTGGTGATAGCGCGAACGCCGATCGGACGTTTCGGCGAGCCGCGCGACATCGCGGCCGCGGCGCTGTACCTCGCCAGCGACGACTCGTCGTTCATGGTCGGGCAGGTGATCAGCCCCAACGGCGGCTACGTTATCTGAACAATCTGATTTGAATACTTCCCCTGCGTCATGAATTCGCGACCTGTGATCGAGCGCATCGCCGGCGTAATGGTGCCGTTGTTTTCCCTGCGCGCGCGTGCGGACGCGGGGATCGGCGATATCGCGGCGCTTGATGCGATGACCGATCTCGCGGCCGCGATGGGCCATCGCGCGGTCCTGCTTTTGCCGATCGATGAGACTTCGCCCGGCGAGTCGAGTCCGTATAGCGCGCTCAGCCTGTTTGCCATCGATCCGGTCTATATCGGGCTCGACGGACTCGGTGGCGTCGAGCAGCCGCAGGTGGAAGCCGTGCGACACGCGCTGTCGCGCGTGCCGCTTAGCGATCGCCTGACGATTCGCGCTGCGCGGATCGCACTGCTCGAGGCCGCGTTCGCTCATTTCGTGGCGCACGGCGAAGGGCGAGAGGCCGTGGCGGACTTTGCCGCGCGCCATCGCGACTGGCTCGATGACTACGCGCTCTTCCGCGCGCTCAAAGATCATTTCAATTTCGTCGCGTGGGAGCAGTGGCCCGACGAACTGCGCCGGCGCGAACCTGGTGCGCTCGCGCGCGCGAAAGGGGATACGAAACTCGCGCAGGCGATCGCCAAGTACGTTTACTGGCAGTTTCTCGCTCATCGCCAGTGGGCGGAGCTTCGCGTCCGCGCTGGCGGCGTGATGCTGGGCCGGGATCTAGCCTTTTCGCCCGGCCGCGACAGCGCGGAGGTATGGGCCAACCAGGAACTGTTTGATCTGGAACGCACGGTGGGGGCGCCGCCCGACGGCTTCAACCCGCTGGGCCAGCATTGGGGCCTGCCGGCGCCGCGCTGGGAACGGATTCGCGCCGAGGGATTCGGCCTGTTGAGAAAAAGGATCCGGCATGCGTGCTCGCTCTACGATTTCATCCGCATCGATCATGTGGTCGGGCTCTATCGCACTTTTTCGTTTGGACTCGCGCTCGGAGAACCAGGCGGCTTCTGGCCGGCGGCCGTGCCTGAGCAACGCGCACAGGGCGAAGAAGTGCTCGCCGCGATACTGGATGAAGCGGGCGCGATGATCGTCGTCGCCGAGGACCTTGGCCTGATACCGCAGTTCGTACGCGCCTCGCTGAGCTCGTTGGGCGTGCCGGGTTACAAGGTCATGCGCTGGGAGAAAATCGGGGAGGGCGGGGCGACGGAGGCCTTCGTTTCGCCGGCGGAGTATCCCGAGCTTTCGCTTGCCACGACCGGAACGCACGACACGGATACGCTGGCCGAATGGTGGGACGAGGCGCCGGCGGACGAGCGTGCGCGGATGCTCAAGCTGCTCGCGCTTGCGCCTGCAGTCGCAGCCGACGCACAAGTTGCATTCGACCAAGTGCGCGACGCGATGCTAGCGGCATTGTACGCGGCGCCGTCGCGGATAGTGATGATCCCGATTCAGGATCTTTTCGGATGGCGCGAGCGGATCAATCTCCCCGGAACGGTTGGGCCGGCGAACTGGTCGTGGCGTATGCCGATAGCAATCGAAGACCTGCGCCGCGATCCCGCTCTGACGGCCCGACTGGCGGAATTGCGAAGCCTCGTCGCACGGACGGGCAGATAGGCCGCTCCAAACCGTCTCAGGTCATACGTCAACACCGCATTGCGTCTCTAGCTTGTCTAAGTAATTATCGTGAGCAAGGCGTTCGACGCCCGCGTGAGGGCCGCAAACGCACGGCAGTCGGAATCGCGAAGGGGGGCGGGGCCGTCGAATCCACTGATCAAAGAGAGCCGCAACGCAGCTTGCTGCTTCGAGCGGCGGTGCTGGTCCCGCTATGGGCGGCGGTCGTAATCGGAGTGGTGATTTTGATCGCCGCGCTGCCCGCCCGCGCCAACAAATGGGACTACAGTATCTATTACAGCTCGGCACTCGCGATGCGCGAGGGGATGAACCCTTACACGACCAACCTGACGCCGCTCGCGCATTCGCTTGGTTTCGATCTGGACAAGATCAACCACGCGACCGATCCGCCAACCTTCGTGATGTGCTTCGTGCCGCTGACCCTGTTGGCGCCGCGGCCGGGGTTCTACGTATGGACAGCAATCAATGCTGCCTCGTTTCTGCTCGCGCTCGTCCTGCTTTTTCGATGGACGCCGGCTCTCGGTCGCGACGGCGCACTGGCGCTCGCCGCCGTGACGATTCTCTTCCCGCCGGTGCTCGATCACCTGGTCTTCGGCCAGAACAAAATGCTGGTTCTGTTGATGTTCGTGCTGATGCTGCGGTGGATGGAACGCGGGCGCGACGGCGCGGCGGGCCTGATGCTCGCGTTTGCAACCCTTTTGCGCGCCTTTCCATTACTGCTCGTCGGCTACCTGATCCTGATGAAACGATGGCGCGTGGTCGCTTACACCATCGCCGGACTCGCCGTCGGCGGCGCGCTCACGATCGCGTTGGCGGGCATGGGAACGACTCTGAGCTTTGTGCTGGCGCCGACTTATCTGACCGAGCAATGGAGACAGGCGCTGCCGGGAAATATCGCTATCGGCCCGACAGTGACGCGGATGTTCTGGTACTTCTTCGGCATGCATCTCGGAACCGCACTTCAATGGGCGGCGAAAGCTGCGTCGCTGGCGGCTGAGCTTGCATTGCTGGTTTTCACGATCAAAGCCACCGTATCGAGGCCTCGCGACGACGATCCCGACGGCCGCCTGTTCATCCTGTGGATCATGACGGCGATCCTGATCTCGCCGACCTCGTGGTTCTACTACCTAGTACTGTTGACCATTCCGATGGTTAAGCTGAGCGCAGCCGCGGCCAACAACCGAACCAGCGCGCGGGCGCTGTGGATCGGAGTCGCTTGTTACACGCTCGCCTGGCTCTATTTCACCCTGGTCGACATGCGCTCGCAAACGCTCGCTCTGCATCCGGATGCGCTGGTTTGGCGGCTTGGAGCTTCGCCGGTGGCGCTGCTCGCCTATCTCTCGCTCTACTGGTTCGCGACCGATTTCGGTTCAGTCGATCAGGCGTCGACGCGGCCGCACGCTTCGCAATCGGTCGTTTCGGCAGCGCCGCCCTCCTCAGATGTGGTGCAGACGGCGCGCACCGCGGTCTGACAATCGCGTGCCGTTTAAGCGCCCGCTACGGATCGCATTGCGGCCCTGTTGATGACATGGTAACCGGGATCGATCACGCACGGTAAAAACCGGCACGCGATACGCGGATAATTTTGGCGAATGGAACCGGACGCGGCGGCCACGTATCGGCGGGGCGGCGGCGCGTGGGGAGAGCGGATACGCACGGGTAAAATGGAGGCAGCACGGCAAGAATCAGCGGTTGAAAACGATGGCGCGTCGGCGCGTGCGGACGGCGGCGAAAAATCGGCTGCTAAGCTCTATCGCGCAGAGCGTATCAGGTTCTGGAATGGCTACGATCGTAAGCGAGCCAGCGCCGGCTACTATCGGCGCCTGGCGGAAATTTACCGTTACCTCGTGCCGCCGCGAAGCCGGGTGCTGGAACTCGGCTGCGGCACGGGCGATTTGCTGGCCGCGCTCGAGCCGTCGCTCGGCGTCGGCGTCGATTTTTCGCCGAAGATGCTCGAGCGGGCCGCACGAAAGCATCCGCAGCTCCGTTTCATGCGGGGCGACGTCGATCAGCTCAGTCTGAAAACCAGGTTCGACTACGTCATCCTCTCCGACCTGATTAACGATCTGTGGGACGTGCAAACAACGGTCGAGCGGCTCGCGTCCGTATGCACGCCAGCCACTCGCGTGATCATCAACAGCTTCAGCCGTCTCTGGGAACTGCCGCTGCGGATGGCCGGGCGCATGAATCTGGCCAATCCGGCCTTGAACCAGAACTGGATGACGCTCGAGGATCTCGACAACATGCTCGCGCTCGGCGGCTTCGAGGTCGTTCGCCAGTGGCAGGAGGTGCTCTTGCCGCTCGCGCTGCCGCTGCTGGGGCCGTTTTGCAATCGTTACCTGGTGAAACTCTGGCCGTTTCGGCATCTGGCGCTTACCAACTTGATCGTCGCTCGACTCGCGCCGCAAGCCGGCAGCGAAACGCACGACCCCGAGCCCGTGGTAAGCGTAATCGTGCCGGCTCGCAATGAGGCCGGCAATATCGAAAATGTCGTGCAGCGCGTCCCCGAGATGGGCGCCGGCACCGAGATCGTCTTCGTCGAAGGCCACTCGCGCGACGACACCTATGCTGCGATCGAGGCGGCAATCGCGCGCCATCCGGAACGCCGGATGCGGCTGATGCGTCAAAGCGGCGCGGGCAAGGGCGACGCAGTACGCCTGGGTTTTGCCGAGGCCGCGGGCGGGGTGTTGATGATCCTCGACGCCGACCTTACGGTTGCGCCGGAGGATTTGCCGCGCTTTTATCGCGCGCTACGTTCGGGCCGCGGCGATTTCATCAATGGCGTGCGCTTCGTCTACCCGATGGAGGAGCAGGCGATGCGCTTTCTTAATTTCCTGGGCAACAAGTTCTTCAGCCTCGCTTTTTCCTGGCTACTGGGGCAGAACGTCAAGGACACACTGTGCGGGACCAAGGTTTTGAGCCGGGCCGACTACGACACGATCGCCGCCAATCGCGCCTACTTCGGCGACTTCGATCCGTTCGGCGACTTCGATCTCATCTTCGGCGCGGCCAAACTTGACCTCAAGATCGTCGATATGCCGGTGCGCTATCACGAACGAACCTACGGTCAAACCAATATCCAGCGCTGGTCGCACGGGTTGTTGCTGCTGCGGATGTTCGGTTTCGCGCTGCGGCGGCTGAAATTCGTGTGAAGCTATTCCAGCGGCAACACTTCAGGCCCGGGCCGCAATCCTGTAATAGATTTACATCCGTGCACCTACTTCGGATTCATAGGCGAAAGCGCCGGTAGGGCGGGCGCGAAAGGCGGAGGGCGGCAGGCAATGGCAAACCGGACGGCGGGATCACCCCATAACACGCGCATCCTGGTCACCGGCGGTGCGGGGTTTCTCGGCGGCTTCGTGATCGAGGAACTGGCGCGGACCGGTTTCAGCAACATCGCTGCGCCGCGTTCCACCGAGTACGACCTGCGCCAACCGCAGGCGATTAAGACTCTGATACGTGACGTGCGGCCGCAGATGATCATCCATCTGGCGGCGGTGGTCGGCGGGATCGGCGCGAATCGCGAGAACGCCGGGCGCTACTTCTATGAAAACCTCATCATGGGCGTTGAACTGATGGAGCAGGCGCGCCTCGGCCGAGTCGAGAAATTCGTCGCCGTCGGCACGGTATGCGCTTATCCCAAGTTCACGCCGGTGCCGTTTCGCGAAGACGACCTTTGGATCGGATATCCTGAAGAAACCAACGCGCCATATGGGCTGGCGAAGAAGATGCTGCTGGTGCAGGCCCAGGCCTATCGCCAGCAATACGGCTTCAACGCGATCTACCTGCTGCCGGTCAACTTGTACGGGCCGCGCGACACGTTCGATCCCGCTCGCTCGCACGTGATTCCGGCGCTCATCAAAAAATGCGTGGACGCAATCGGGAGCGGCGCGCCACGAATCGAGGTTTGGGGCACCGGCTCGGCCAGCCGCGAATTTCTGTACGTCGAAGACTGCGCCCGCGCTGTCGTGCTCGCCGCCAGCCATTACAACGGCGGCGAACCGGTTAATCTTGGGGCCGGCCGCGAAATAACCATCCGCGACCTGGTTGGGCTGATTGCGCGCCTGACCGGCTTTGGCGGCGAGATCGTGTGGGATCCGAGCAAGCCCGACGGTCAACCGCGACGCTGCCTGGATGTCTCTCGCGCCGAGCGTGAATTCAATTTCAAAGCCGCCACCGACTTCGAGGAGGGACTGCGGCGTACCATCCAATGGTACCTCGCGGCGCGCCGGGCGGGGGCCAAACCCGGCATCGCAGCGGCCTCGATTTAGCCGGTTCCACCTCGGCGGCCAGGGTTGGTGACTCTCGGCGATTGCGCAGATCGATCGGATCGCTCAGGCGATAGCCCCGCTTGACCGCGCCTTGGCGCGACGGTGTCCGCGTGATGGTGGTGGTGGAATTGGGAGGGGGGAGTTTTGATGGCTGAACCTGCGCAGAGCGCAGACGTCCACCGCGAGTCTGCTTTGCCTGGGCCGCGAGCGGGGCGGCCGGTGCTGTCGATCGACGGGATCCTGCGCGCGATGCGCCATCCGCTGATGGTGGCGTTTCTCGTGATTGCTGCCCTGATTCAAGTCTATAGAGTCACCGCGGCATTGCCTGGCCGAATTCACGAGGAAGACTTCGCCGACTACTATGCCGCCGCCACGATCATGCGGCAGGGAGAGAACCCGTATCACACGTCCCTGGTACCTTTTGGCGCCAAGCTCGGCCTGCATACCAAGACTTTCAAACACGACGAAGTCATCCCGGAGACGCCCGCTTTTCTGCTGTGCCTGAAAGCTTTGGGAGCGTTGCCGCTGACACGGGCCTACTGGACCTGGATCGCGATCAATTTCGCGGCCCTGATCGCGTCCTTCTACCTGCTGCTTGGACCCACAAGCGGTCTGCGGCCAGTGGATGCTTGCCTGATGATCTCTTTGGGCCTGATTTATCCGCCGCTGATCGATCTTTTCTTGACCGCGCAGAGCCAGGTCCTCGTGATCCTTGGGTTGGCGCTGAGTGTCCGATGCCTGGCGACACGGCGCGACGGCTTTGCCGGCCTGATCTTGGCGGCGCTGACCCTTTTACGCGGCTATCCGTGTCTGATGGGCCTCTATCTTTTGTTGACGCGCAAGTGGCGTGCGCTCGCCTTCATGGCTGCGGGCGGTGCGATTGGAATAGTGGCGTGTGCAGCCATGATGGGTTGGCGGGCGGTTGTGGATTTTCCGCTCGGTCTTGCCGCGGCCGGTGGAGATCGCGCGCTGTTCAAACTGGGATGGAACACCGCGCCCGCGTCGTTCGTCTGGCGCATGTGCCTGTATCTCAATGGATGGAATCTCGGACCTGCAGGCGATCGCTTTGCGCATGCCTTGGGGTACGCGGCTTCGTTAGGCCTGATGGCGTTCACTTTGAAGGCGACGTTCAAGGGCGGATCCGCTCCCGATCGCGATTGGCGGCTGTTCGCTCTATGGGTAGTTACATCGATCGAGGTTCTGCCGGTCTCATGGCTCAACTACAACACTTTATTGTTTGTCCCGTTCGCGCTGATCGCTTCGGCGGGAGTACGCAACCGGGTCAGTAACCGCGCGATATGGGCGGCTATGCTGAGCTACTTCCTTAGCGTATTTGCCTTCGGCGGTTTGCTCTTCCTCGATCCGCGCATGCCGATCGCATTCGTGGTGGTAGTGGGCGAGAGCAAGTCAGTTGCGGTGATGGTCGGCTACCTGTCAGCGTATTGGTTCGCCGTCGACGAGACCTGAATCATTAGTCACTACACGACCACAGCTAAGACCATGCTTTCCGCAGCAGGCGCGCTGCTCCTGACGATACTGATCGCGTGCGGCACTTCCGGTTGCGGTACGGCGCCGCCGCAAGCCGCGATGAATCAGCTTGGCAACCGGATCGAGGCTGGCCGCGACACCAGTACGCCCGCCTTCGCGCATCCCCCGTCAAATCGTGGCGGAATCCACGCTCCATACGCTATCGCGTCTGGCGCCGCCGGCGTCTGGTTTACCGAGTATAGCGCTCCGATGCTGGGGTTGATGGAACCCGGGGGTGCTGTCCGGCGCGTGGACCTAGACCTCGAGGGCTTTCCGGAGCGCCTGACGGTCGCGCGCGACGGCGCGGTATGGTTCACCGATCCGCAGGGCGACCGCATCGGACGCATCTTTCCCGGTAACAGCAAGGCGGACTATTACTTCGTACCGACGCCAAAGAGCGGCCCGGCAGGTATCGCGGCCGCCCGCGACGGTTCCATCTGGTTCACCGAACACGCCGCTGACCGGATAGGCATCTTCGTCCCACCCGGAGCCGACCGTCCCGCTCCCGGGACTCACGGTTTCAAAGAGTTTGCGCTGCCCAGGGGCGGCGGACCGGCCGATATAGTCGCCGCTCCCGACGGCAGCCTGTGGTTCGCCGAGAATTCCGGCAATCGGATCGGCCGAATCACGCTGGCGCACAATGCCGAGGAAGCGGTGATAAAAGAGTATCCACTGCCCGTTCCGCATAGCCATCCCAATGGTGTTGCGCTCGGCGCCGACGGCAGTGTCTATTTCACCGAACTGGCGGCTAGCCGGATAGGCAGAGTCACGCCGCAGGGGCAGATCTCCGAGATGGTCCTGCCGGTCGCTGGCCCCGCGCTCGACATCGTTGCGGGCAGCGACGGTACTATCTGGACAACCGTGCCCAAGGCCCACGCGATTTGTCGCCTGCGTCCCGGCACCCCGATAACCGCCTTCTATTTGCCCGAAACGGCTACCCCCGCCTTCATCACCGACGGCAGAGACGGCAATCTGTATTTCACCGAGCCGACCGGAAAGATCGCCCGCTTCACGCCGATTGGTGTGATGACCGAGTTCAGTCTCGCGGACTAGCGCTTTTTCGCGCCCCTCGTCATCGCTGGCAAGGATGCTCCAGCGCGGCCGCGCGGGACTGTTCCGGCGACGAAGATTTGCGCTATAAGCGGATTCAGTTCTTTCGAAAATAAAATCGAGGAATAGCGATGGGCAAGCTTGACGGTAAAGTTGCCGCGGTCACCGGCGGCGGACGCGGCATCGGCCGCGGAGTGGCGCGAACGCTCGCCGCCCAGGGTGCGGCGGTCGTAGTTAACGACCTCGGCGTGAGCCTCGCGGGGCAGAAGGAGACCGTCTCGCCCGCCGACGACGTGGTCAAGGAGATCGTGGCAGCCGGCGGCAAAGCCGTCTCCAATCACATGGATATCGCGACCGTGGTCGGCGGCGAGGGCCTCGTCAAACAGGCGATCAAGGAGTTCGGCCAACTCGACATCCTGGTCAACGTCGCGGGAATCCTGCGCGACCGGATGATCTTCAACATGAGCGAGCAGGAGTGGGACGACGTCATCCGGGTCCACCTCAAGGGCCACTACTGCACGATTCGCCCGGCCAGCGCCCATATGCGAGAGCGCAGGACCGGACGCATCATCAACTTCTCCTCGAACTCCGCGCTCGGCAGTCCGGGCCAGCCCAACTACGCGGCGGCCAAGGCGGGAATTCTGGGGCTCACCTACAGTTGCGCGACTTCGCTGCAGAAGTACGGCATCACCGTAAACGCCATCATGCCCGGCGCGGCGACCCGGATGACCGACTCGATTCCGGCGGGCCGGATGCCTGGAGTGAGCGGCCTGGCAGTGAGCGAGAGCGCCGAGGGCACGCCGCGCGACCCGGCCAATGTCGCGCCGATAATCGCCTATCTGGCTAGCGACCAGGCGGCCGAAGTAACGGGGCAGTGCTTCGGCGCGTCCGGCTACCGCATCACGCGCTATACCCACATCAGGACGGACCGCGCGATATTTAGCGACGGCCCATGGGACATCGACAAACTGTTCGAGGTTTTCAAATCGACACTCGGACAGGGTCTCGAACCGGTGAACATGTTCGCCTGACGCCGCCATACGGGCGCCGCGGCCCGCGCGCATCGCCGCTGTGCTAATCTCTGCCCGGTATGCCGTCGCGGCCGCAATTTCTGGTCGGTACCGCCTCGTGGACCGATCCCACGCTGGTGAAGTCGGACACGTTCTATCCGCCCGCGCTCAAGACCGCCGAGGAGCGCCTGCGCTTTTACGCCGCGCAGTTCAACACGGTAGAGGTCGACGCCACCTACTACGCGCTGATCTCGGAGCGCAACGCCGAACTATGGGCCGAACGCACGCCGCCCGGATTTGTCTTCAACGTCAAAGCTTTTGCGATGCTGACGCAGCATCCGGTGGACACGGCGCGGTTGCCGGCTGCACTGAAGGCGATTCTGCCGGCGGACGATCGCGCTGCCGCGCGCCTGCGCCATCCGCCGCACGAGGCCCTGGAGATGGCCTTCGGGATGTTCTGGAGTGCGCTCGGGCCGGTGCGCGCCGCCGGCAAACTCGGCCATTTGCTGTTCCAGTTTCCGCCATATTTCACTGCGCGCCCCGCCAACTTCGACTATATCGCCGGGCTCAAGGAGCGGATGCCGGGAGCGGCGATCGCGATCGAGTTTCGCCACAATAGCTGGTTCGAAGGCGCGCAGAGGGCCGCGACAGTTCGCTTTCTCGAGTGCCACGGACTGACCTTTGTTTCGATCGACACGCCGCCTGCAACCGTGGAGTCGGTGTTCGCGGTTACTGGCGCGGAAGCCTACGTGCGCTTCCATGGCCGCAACCGCGAGAACTGGTACAAGCGCGACGGAGGCGCCGCCGAGCGTTTCAAATACCTGTATGCGGAAGCTGAACTGGCGCCGTGGGCCGAGCGGTTGAAGTCGCTTTCCGACGTGCGCCGCGCGAGCGTCATCTTCAATAACTGCTACAGCAACTTCGGCGTGATGAACGCGGCGACGATGGCGCAGATGCTCAGGCACTGACGGAAGAAAAGGCAGCGCGGCGAAAATCGGCAGAAGAAAAAGAAACCAGCAGGACAAATCAAACCGGACCAACAAACCCGGACAAATAAAAAATGAAGGCCACGCTCTATCAGTTCGCAACCAGCCCCTTCTGCTCCAAGGTGCGCAAGATTCTCGACTACAAGGGCGTCGACTACCAGAGAGTCGAGGTCGACTACGTCGAACGCAAGGAATTGATCGCGGCCTCGGGCCAAATCATGGTTCCGGCGCTCAGGCTCGAGCATCTCCAGGGCGAAGGCGAGGGCGGCGATGTCGAGACGGTCATTGACTCCGACCGGATCGCGATGCGCCTGGAGGAGTTGTGCCCCGAGCCGACGATTTTGCCGGCGCGCAGCCGCGGTCTGCACCTGGCGCTCGCCCGCTACATCGACAGCGCAGTCGAGGAGGCGCTTTTTTGCGCCGCGGTCCCTGACGAGGAAAAATACTTCACCCGCCAGGGCGCCGATCGCCGCGCGATGTTTCGCTTCATTCGCGACCGCAAGTACGGCGCCGGATTCTGCGACCGGATGGAGCGCGAGCACGAGGCCAACATGGTCCGCGTGCGCGACATACTGGAGCCGTTCGAGATGGCGCTCGAGCACGGCGCGTTTCTGCTCGGTGGCCCCGGGCTGGCCGACTTTGCACTCTATGGCCAGCTACATTTCCTCGCGCTTACGGATGTGCTCAAGATTCCGCACGAGCTTGCGCGCCTGCGCGAATTCTACGGTCGCGTCGATCGGATCACAGCGGCGCTGGAGGATGCGGGAACCTAGGCTATTTCGACCACTGCGGCATGTAGAAAGCGGCTGAACAGTGCGCCGGTCGAGTCCAGCGCCACGTCATAGAGCGACGGCCCGCGGCTCGGCACGAACAGCTGATGACCCTCGTCCAGTAGCGCGTAGAACACGCACAGTCCGAAAGCGAAGTAGGGGCGCCCGCGCAACGGCCCACTCACCAACAGCCAGAACAGAATCGCGTAGTTGGTGAAATGCGCGGCCTTGCGCACGAAGCCGTGTGCGAGCGCGATCGTCGCCGCCGAGGCGCCCGGCATCAAAAAGCGCAGGATCGGATCGATGAATTTCGAAGTATTATCAGCCGAGAAATACGAGGTCGAAAAGACGAAGATGATGATCGCCCACGCCACCACCGGCGTCCACTTGGTCAACGAGCGTTCGACTGTTTCACCCGAATTCACCGCGACGGCGCCGCTCATGCAAGAGTCCTTGTCATAATTTGATTATTCAGCCGAGCGCGTTGGCAGCTGCTGCGAGCGCATTGTTACTGTTCCGTTGCACCGGCGGTCAAGGCTAGCATGGGTGGGAGAACGGTCAAACTCGGGAGATTAAAAGCTGGACATAAAGGTAAGTTCCTGACCGCGGATCTCGTTATCTACCAAAGGAATTAACGCGTATGAGCCAGATCTGGACTATCGCCGAGACCCATCCGGTACCGCCCTGCACGATCGTGATCTTCGGCGCCTCGGGCGATCTTGCCGCACGCAAGTTGCTGCCGGCGCTCTACAACCTCGAGCATTGCGGCCAGGAGGCGATACCGCCCAAGAGCGCAATCCTGGGTTTCGCGCGCCGCGAGATGTCGACCGATGCATTTCGCACCAAGGCACGCGAGGCAGCTGAACGCTACTCGCGCCTGAAGATCGATGAGGCGTGCTGGCAGCGTTTCGCGAATAACCTCGACTACCTGTCGGGAATGGATCGCCCCGACGGTTTCGCGCGCCTCAAGAGCCGCCTGGAGGAAATCGAACGCAAGCGCGGCTTGCCGCCCAACCGCATCTATTACCTCTCGGTGCCGCCCGAGGCGATCACCGAGACGGTCGCAAAACTTCACGGCGCCGGCCTGATCGCGCCCTCCGAGTCTCCGCATTTCACCCGTATCGTGGTCGAGAAGCCGATCGGTCACGACCTGCACAGTGCGCTCCATATCATCAGCTCGATGCGCAAGTTTTTCGCCGAGAGCCAGATCTTTCGCATCGACCACTACCTCGGCAAAGAGACGGTGCAGAACCTGATGGTGCTGCGGTTCGCCAACAGCATCTTCGAGGAGCTCTGGAACAATCGCCGCGTCGACCACGTCCAGATAACCGTCTCCGAAGAGGAAGGGCTGGGCACGCGCGCGATGTACTACGACGGCGCCGGCGCACTGCGCGACATGGTGCAGAACCACATGCTGCAAGTGATGGCGCTGACCGGGATGGAACCGCCGGTGTCGCTCGCCGCCGACGCCGTGAGCGACGCCAAGAGCAACGTCATCCGCTCGTTGCGGCCCTTCGATCCGGAGGATGTGCGCAAGCTGGTGGTGCGCGGCCAGTACGCCGCGGGCGAACTCGGCGGCAAACAGGTTCCCGGCTACTTGCAGGAGGAAGGCATCCGCGAGACCTCGCGCACCGAGACCTTCGTCGCGCTAAAGGCGCTGGTCGACAACTGGCGATGGGCCAGCGTGCCGTTCTACCTGCGCACGGGCAAGCGTCTGCCGCGGCGCGCGAGCACCATATTCGTGCAGTTCAAGCGGGTGCCGGAAATCCTGTTCAACCGCCGCGTCAGGTTATCGCCGGACGTGCTGGCGATCCGAATCCAGCCCGACGAAGGCTTCTCGCTCGAAGTGCTCGCCAAGCGGCCCGGCCTGGACATTACCATTCAGCCGGTGCGGATGGACCTTCACTACGCAGCGGAGTTCGGCAACGACTCTCCCGACGCCTACGAGCGTCTGCTGCTCGACGTTATGGCGGGCGACCATACGCTGTTCCTGGGATCCCGTTTCGTCCAGCGCTCGTGGGAATTCGTCCAGGGAATTCTCGATCAATGGCAGGCCGACCAGGGAATTCCCTTGGAGCCTTACGCGGCCGGAACCTGGGGGCCTAAAGCAGCCGACGATCTGATTCAAGCCGACGGCCGCGAGTGGTTTGAACCGTAGAGAGGCTACGCAGGGCGGCCAAATCGGGAGCGGTCAGCCTTGTCGCCATTTCCTCTGGAATTTCAAGAGCTTAACGACAGTACCCTCGTTTATTCGGTAAGCGTGTCCACAGACTGTCGACAGAGTTATCAACAGGCGAAATCCGCCTCTGAGCGCAGCGAAATTTGCGCTGGGATGCGGGCTTTCTAGGCGTGCCGATGCATCGGGCACTGCGCCCCGTGGCTGCCGCCCTTGCAGCACGACTGTGACGGGCAGCATGCCTGCTTGCTCTGGCAGCAAGCCGGCGTATCGTTGCGGCCGGCCATTACATATCCGCCCGTGCCCAGAACTCCGATCAACGCGACGGCAGCGATTGCTCTAAGCGACATCCGTTTCATAGCCCGCTCCCTTGGCCCGCTCCCTTGGTTAGTTCGCGAATCCGTGGCTCACTGTTTCCACCCGGCCGCCCAGTATAAGCCCGGCGCAGCGCTTAGGGCAAAGCCGCCGCTCCGCTCACGAACTTTCATGAACTTTCGCTCCGGTGGCGCGAAAGGCGCAGCGTGCGCTAACCTAGATTGTTAACGATGAAGCGCGCGCGCACTTTATTTCGACCGCCCGATTTTCGATCGCGGCCGCCCGTTCGGGGCGCATAACGAAGCGGAGCGCGCTTGAGCGCAAGGAGATTTACCATGGCCAACTCACAGAGCGTCTATATCCTCGGCGGTGGGCAGAGCGACTTCGCCCGCAACTGGAATAAAGAGGGCAAGCATTTTTCCGCCGTCATGCGCGAGACCGTGAACGGCGCAATGGAGCGGGCGCGAATCGAACCGCGCGAAATTCAGACCGCGCACGTCGGCAATTTTGCCGCGGAACTCTACGGCAAGCAGGGCCAGCTCAACGCTTTTTTTCTCGAGGTCGATCCGCAATTCTCGGGCATCCCGACCTCGCGTCACGAAGCCGCCTGCGCCTCGGGTTCGATTGCGATCCTCGCGGCGTCGGCCGATATCGAAGCCGGCCACTACGACCTGGCTGCCGTGGTCGGCCTGGAACAGATGAAGACCGTCGATTCCGCGACTGGCGGCGACTTCCTCGGCACCGCGGGATGGTACGAGCGCGAGTGCAAGGGCGTTGCATATCCGTTCCCGGCGCTGTTCGGGCGCCTGGGCGACGAATACGACAAGCGCTACGGGCTCAAGGACGAATACCTGGCGCGCATCTCGTCGATCAATTTCTCCAACGCCCGGCGCAACCCGCTCGCGCAGACGCGCGGTTGGCCTCACAGCGAAAGCGATCCGCAGCAGGCGAAAAAATTCGATCAGCCGATCGCCGGCCGAATCAAGGTGCGCGATTGCTCGCAGGTGACCGACGGCATCGCGGTGCTATTCCTGGCCTCGGAAAAATTCGCCGCCGAATACGCTAAGCGGCGCGATCTGAAACTCGAGGAATTACCGCGCATCCTCGGTTGGGGCCATCACACCGCGCCGATCGAATTCGACAAGAAGGTCGCCGAGAGCCGCGAGGACCTCTACGTGCTGCCGCATACGCGCGAGGCAATTCTCGACGCGTTTCGCCGCGCCGGGCTTTCCGGAGTCACCGAGGTCTCGGGGATCGAGACCCACGACTGCTTCACCACTTCCGAGTACATGGCGATTGACCACTTCGGCATCACCAAGCCCGGCGAATCGTGGAAGGCGATCGAGGAAGGCGCGATCGAAATGGGCGGCAAGATGCCGATCAATCCCAGCGGCGGTCTTATCGGCGTGGGCCATCCGGTCGGCGGCACCGGCGTGCGCCAGATGCTCGATTGCTATCGTCAGGTGACCGACACGGCGGGTGAGTACCAGGTCAAGGACGCCAAGCGTTTCGCGATGCTCAATATTGGCGGCAGCGGCACGACCAGTTGCTCGTTCGTGGTAGGCAAGAACTAGAGGAGCGCGGGCGGCAGGTAGAAAATGCCCGACACATTGCCGAGTTTCTCGCTCGACGACCAGCATCGCCGCGCACATTCGTTCCCCGGCGGGCGGCCCGCGCTGCTCTGCTTCGTCAAGGAAGATTGCCCGACTTGCGGCCTGACGATGCCGCTGATCGAGGCGGCGGCGCAGGCCTTTCGCGGTAAAGTCGATGTGGTCGCGATCGGCCAGGACGCGGCCGGCAATGCGCTTCTCGTCGAGCGGCACAAGTTCACGGCGCCGATGCTCGATGATTCGGATCTGAAAATCTCTTACGCCTACAATGTCGAGATCGTTCCGACGATCATCCTCGCGGACGGCCGCGGAGCCGAATTGCGCCGCTTCGAAGGCTTCGACAAGTCCGATTGGCAGCGCGCGCTCGCGGATATAGCGCATCTGGCTGGTGGATCCGAGGCGCAAATCGATTGGAGCGCCTTCCCTAAATCGCGTCCCGGATGCGGCTCGAAATCGGTCGAACCCGGGGTGGCAGAGCGGCTCGCCGCCGCAGCGTCGGGCTCGCGCCTGCGCGCCCGTCAGATCGAGCTTGGCGCTGACGAAGACCCGTTCGAATTCATGTTCGAGCGTGGACTCACCGACGGCCTGCCGGTGGTGCCGCCGACGCCCGAGCGCGTGATGCGGATGCTCACCGGGACGCCGCGCGATCCGCAGGAAGTGATCGCGACCGTGCCGCCGAATCTGGCGCCGCTCACGATTGAGAAGGTTGCCGCCAACGCCGTGATGGCCGGGTGCAGGCCCGAATATTTGCCGGTAGTGATCGCGGTTCTCGAAGGGGTGTGCACCGACGAGTTCAATATTCATGGCGTGATGGCGACTACGGCAGGCGCCACACCGATCGTCGTAGTCAACGGTCCGATCCGCCATCGGCTCGGCATGAACATGAAGGTCGGCGCGCTGGGCTCCGGCAATCGCGCGAACGCGACCATCGGGCGCGCGGTCAAGCTCGCGCTGCGCAACGTTGGCGGCGCGCGGCCGGGCGAGATCGAACGCACTGCGCTCGGCGGCCCGGGCAAGTACACCGCCTGCTATCCCGAATGGGAGGAGCGCAGCCCGTGGGAGCCGCTCCACGTCGAGCGCGGCTTTCGCGCCGAAGACAGCGTGGTAACGGTTTTCGGCCTGGAGCCGGGTCCGCGGCTGATCGTCGACCAACTCTCGCGCACCGCTCATGCGCTCGCCGGAAGCCTTGGGATGGCGCTCGAGAGCTGCTGGCATCCCAAGCTTCACGGTTACGGCGAAGTCCTGCTGGTCATCTCGCCCGAGCACGCCGACACGATCAAACGCGACGGCTGGAGCAAGGCGCAGGTGCGCAATCGAATCCAGGAGGCGAGCGCGCGGCCGATCCGCGAGCTGTTGCCCGACGCCAACGCCGGCGAAGGGATGGCGCTGCGGAATTTCGGTCTGAGCAATCCGACCCCGGAGCAACTCGAGCAGCGCATCCCGAAGTTCCGCAAGCCCGAGAATATCAATATCATCGTGACCGGCGGCGAGGCCGGCAAGTTTTCGAGCGCATTCGGTGGATGGTTCAGTGGGCCGATGGGCTCGATAAGCGTGAGCCGGAAAATCGAGGAGGTGACATGACTCGAATTGTTGACCCGACCGACGAACGCGTGCCGCTCAGCCGCACGCTCGCGTCGCGCCCGCAACGTCTGAGCGGCGTGGTGGCGCTGCTCGACATCGTCAAGCCGCGCGGCGACGTCCTGCTTGACCGGATCGAGCAGCGGCTTGCCGAGCGGGTGCCCGGCCTCGCGCTCAGGCGCTACCGCAAACCGACCTTCGCCAAACCGGCGCCCGACGAGCTGCGCCGCAGGATTGCCGCGGAGAGTGACTTCGTTATCGAAGCGCTTGCCGATTGAGGGTCGTGTACAACGTGCAGTGTGCACGACTCAGTATGGTTTGAAGTGAACGGCAAGCCCTCGGTGGTGGTAGCGTCCTCGACCTTCGTAGATGCGGCCGAGGCGCAGGCGCGCGCGCTCGGATTGCCGGAAGTCCGCCGCATTTTCGTGCCCCATCCGATCCAGGATGCGACCGACGATGAGATGCGCGGGAAAGCCGACGCGATCGTCGAACGGCTGATCGAGGCGCTGACGAGTTAGCGCGCCGGTAAGCGCGGTCACACGCTCGCCCTTGGCAATCCAGACGATGGCTACGAGCAAGCCGCAGTTCTTCGACACCGCCGATCCCGATTCGATGCTGGCGCCGGCGCTGGAGGCCGAATGGTCGCCGGAAGGTGCGCCGCTTCCGCCAGCGCCCAATCTCCGCCCGCTTCTTTCGCCGCGACCCCATCGCATCATCGTCAAGGCGGTCAATTGGCTCGGCGACCTGGTGATGAGCGGGCCGGCGCTGCACGCCATCCACGACGCGTTTCCCGGCGCGCATCTCGCGGTGCTTGTCCGCCGCGAGTTGGCGAGCTTCTTCGACGGCGCGATGTGGGTGAACGAGGTGATTCCCTATCGCCTGCGCGGCGGGGTGGCGGGCCTGGGGGATCAGCTTTCGATCGTCAGACGAATTCGCGCGGGCCACTTCGACCTCGCGGTGGTTCTTCCCAACAGCTTTCAATCGGCGATGTGGATGCTGATGGCGGGCGTACAGCGGCGTGCCGGCTATGAGGCCGATCGCCGCGGCTTCATGCTGACGCACAAAGTTGCGCCGCGCGCCGACGTCGAGCGCGCCCACCAGGTGTATCACTGGCTGACGATGGTCGCGGAGACGCTTGGCGCCAGGGGCGCTGCCGGCGCATATCATCTGGACGTGAATGTGCAGAGCCGCGACAAGATGCGCGGATGGCTCGCCCAGCGCCGCCTGCGGCCCGAGCGCCCGTTGATCGCGCTTGCGCCGGTAGCGGCTTATGGGCCGGCGAAGGAATGGCCGGTCGAGCGCTACGCAGCACTGGCCGATATCCTTGCGAAGCGCCACGGCGCCGAGTGCGTGCTGGTGGGCGGGATCGATGATCGTCCGCAGTGCCAACAGATCGCCGCGCAATGCAAGAGCAGTGCGCTCATCGCCGCCGCCGAGACCACCGTGGGCGAACTGATCGCGCTGCTCTCGCTATGCCACGGCTTTGCCGGCAACGACTCGGGCTGTATGCATCTGGCGGGCGCGCTCGGCGTGCCGACCGTGGCGCTGTTCGGCTCGACCGATCCGATGCGCACGGGCCCGCTGGGGCCGCACTGCACGGTCATCTATCGCGGCCTGGAATGCAGCCCCTGCCTGGAACGGACCTGCCGGTTCGGACACTACAACTGCCTGCGCGACATCGCAGCCGAAGAGGCCGCTGGCGCGCTCGAGGCGTACGAAATTTTCGCCTGATCGCGCCCTAGCGCCTTCATGCCCCACGCCGTCAGCCTCGAGTTTGAACCCACCATTAGCGACCGGGCCGAACTGCTCGCGCTGATCGAAAGAGAGGCCGCTCCGTTCGGCAATCCGGCGAGAACGTAGTCAGCCGGAGTGGGGGCGGGCGCGTCGGAAACGAGCGTTGAATTGAAAAACCCGCTACGCTTTGGCTTCGCCTGCTCGGGCCGTGTGTCGGCAGGGGCGGCGATGGGGGTTGAGCTATGAAACTCAAGGAACTCGCGTCCCGGCTGGGCTTGACGCTGCGCGGCAGCGGCGAGGTCGAAATCGTCTCGCCGGCGCCGTTGGAGGCCGCGGCGTCGGGGACGATCATCTTCGTCGCCACGCCCAAGTACCTCGACGCGCTGCGCACCACGGCCGCGGCCTGCGCGATCGTACCGGCGGAGTTCGCCTCCGCCGCACCGTGCGCGGTGTTGCTGAGCGACAATCCTTATTCCGACTTCGCCCGCGTGCTGGAGATATTCTTTCCGCCCTACCGGCCCACGGCGGGAATCGATCCGACCGCGCGCATCGCGCCCGACGCGAAGGTGGGCGACGGCGCCTCGGTCGGCGCTTACTGCGTAATTGGTGCGGGCGTGACGATCGGCCGCGACGCGGTGATCCATCCCCATGTCACGATCTATCCGGGAGTGCGCGCGGGCGAGCGTTTGGTCTGCCACAGCGGCGTTGCGATTCGCGAGAACGTGACGATCGGCAATCGCGTAACGATTCTCAACGGCGCGGTGATCGGCGCCGAGGGCTTCGGCTTTGTCGAGCAGGCGGGTGCGCTGGTGCGGATTCCGCAGGTCGGCGCGGTTGCGATCGAAGATGACGTGGAAGTCGGCGCGCTGGCCACGATCGATCGCGCGACGATGGGTGCCACGGTGATCCGGCGCGGGGCCAAGCTCGATAACCACGTGCACATCGGCCACAACTGCGAAGTCGGCGAATACTCGCGCTTCTCCGCCCAGGTCGGCCTCTCCGGCTCGGTCAAGGTCGGACGCTGGTGCCAGTTCGGAGGACAGGTGGGGGTGGCCGATCATGCGCAGATAGGCGACCGCGTGCGGGTGGTCGCGCAGTCGGGAATCCCGCACGATCTCGCCGACGAGGCCACGGTTGGCGGCACCCCGGCGGTCGATGTGCGTATATGGCGGCGGATGGCTGCCATCGTGCCGCGGCTGCCGGCGGCGATGCGCCGCCTGCGCGCAATCGAGGAAAGGCTGGGGTTGCGCGAGGCGAACCAGGATCGATGAGAGGTGAGCCGGCGTGGTATTTTCGAGTGCGAACCGTGTGCGGTCAGGAGGGGAGAGATGAAATGCCAGGGCAACGAAAATAGCAAGAGCCGCAGCCGTGGATGGGCGCCGGCCGCTATCGCGGGGGCCGCGTTACTGGCGGCGGCCGTGTGCGGCGGATGTTTGTACACCATCATTCCCGCGATGGCCGGACCCAGCACCACTTATCCGCAATCCGCCGATAACCAGCCAGCAGCGCAGCCGTCGCCGGCGTCGCAGGCAACGGAGCCGTCGCAGCCGCCAAACGATCAGAACAAACAGCTAAACGGCATGCCGCCAAACGGTGCTCATCCTCATGGCCAGGGCGGCACTCTATAGCGGGCGTGGTGAATCGTTCGAGCAGCGGACGTTCGAAAGTGATCGGCGCATCGGCGATGTTCGCGGTGTTGTTCGCGATGAGCGCCACGTGCAGCGGATGTCTGTGGATCGCGATCCCCAGTCTCGCCTACGAGGGCTACAAGTACGAGTCAGGCGGCGGCCATCAGGAGAGCCAGGCCAAGCAACATCAAAGCTCGCAGCCCCCTGCGGCCAACGATGACATCGAGTAGCGGCCGGGCGGTGTCAGTTGCAGGCGCAGACGTTGCACGACGTTTGCCCGGTGAGCGCCGGCGAATTTTTCAACACACTGGAAGGTAAGGTCGATACGCCTGTGCCGGGCGGCTGGGCCGGGTTGGCCGACGTGCCGGAGGTGGCGGCGTTGGCCGCCGCGCTATTGGCGTTGCCGAGCCCGGGTGATTGTCCGGGCGGGATGAAGGGCGATTGCGGAGAGCTCGTGAGGTAGCTGAAACACGCGCCGGAAGCGGCCGAGCGCGCCGCGGAGTAGCTGGGTGCGGTGACCGTGCCCGACCATTGCGTGCCCGAAACGGTAGTGAAGCAACTGCAATTGAACAGTCGCGCGGCGGGAGTCGGCAGCGCGGTTGGAATTACCACGGGCGTAGCCAGAGGCGTGGCCACGACGCCCGGAACGCTCACCAGCGGGGACGGCGCGCCGGGCAAGGTGGGCACCGAAGGCCGAGTCTGGGGCGGCGGGCCGGGCGGTGGCGCCGGCGCCTGCGCGCGTGCCACGGCAGCCAGAGCGGTGAGGGCGAGCGCCGTCGCGATCACGGCTCGGGCGGCTGCGCAAACGCCTGAAATTAAGGTCGGGAAAATTCTCATCGCTAAAAGGTTGTCATCCTGAAGAAGTTCTTTGCTGAAGAAGTTCTATGCTGAAGAAGTTTTGCTTCGAGAGTCCTGCGTCGAAAAAATTCTTGTACCAAGAGAAATCTTTGTCCGATCACGCGGCGGCATCTTGCGCGCGCGGGCGCGCCCCCGCGCGACGCCGGGATGCGCCGCTATGATCCGGAAGCCGGGCCTGCGTTGCAAGCGCGACGCGTTTGGGCAAAAGTGCCCTGTGTATTATTTGGCTCGATTCGCTCGACGGGCTTGATCTACGAAACGCACCTGCCGCGGTTTCGTCTTTGTGTGAAGTTCCGTTTGCGGAAGTCCTTCACGCTAGTTCAAGGAGGTTCCGAATCCTTATGATGTTGCGCAAGATATTTCCCATGCTCGTGATTCTCGTGCTGCCGGTGCTGGCGGAACACCCATTACCCCTGCTCGCGCAGACGGCGCCGATGCCGGCCGCGATGCCGACCGCGGCGACCTCGGGTCTGGCCGTCGGTGCGCCCAAGTTGCCGCCTATCGCAACCCCGCGCAACCAACAGGTCATCCCGGTACCCGAACAGCCGGCGCCCGATCTCAACACGCCCTCCAGCCAGACCGCGCCCTTCGAGCACGGCGCCTCCGTGTTGTCGCTACCCGGAAGTTTCGCCAGGCAGATTTCGCCCACCGAACGGGTGGCCCCCGAGAGCATCATCAGCCAATCCTACCTCGGTACGCGCGACGACACGGTGCGCGGGCTCTCGCTCAAGGAGGCGATTTATATCGGGCTTGCGAACAATCCCAACGTGAAGGTCGCCGAACTCGATCCGCTGGCCAGCGAGGAAGCGGTCGAAGTGGCCAATGGGGCGTTCGACCCGGCGTTGACGGCCGAGGGCGACATCATCAAGAGTGTGGTGCCGGTCACCTCGCCGTTCCAGGTCAGCGGCAGCCGGGCGTTCACCAACAAGCTGTATGACTGGGACTTCGGGCTCAACAAGGTGTCCGCACTGACCAATGGCACGATCGGGCTCACCTTCAACAACGAGCGCGCATACTCCAACTCGAGCTTCGCGTCGATCAATCCGTCCTACGTTCCGCAACTCGCGCTGTCGGTATCGCAGCCCCTCCTGCGCAACTTCGGCTGGAACTTCGCCACTCTCAACGTGCGGATCGCCGAGTCCTCGCAGAAGCAGTCGCAGTGGAACATGGAGCAGAGCATCGAGGACTTCGTGCTGCGAATCGGCACTGACTACTGGAACGTGGTGCAGGCGGAAGAGAACCTGCAGGTGGCCGAGTACGCGCTCAGGCTGAACAGCGACCTGGTGCGCCAGAACCGAATCGCGCTGCAGGTCGGCACGCTGGCGCCGATCGATCTGCAGGAGGCGCAATCGGCCGAAGCCACTTCGGCGGCCAACGTCTATACCGCCCAGGCCGCCCAGCGCGCCGCGCGCGCGGCGCTGCGGCAGGACGTGATGATGAATCCGGCGTCGACCTTCGTGCCGCAGGAGATCGAGCCCACCGACAAGCCCAATCCGACGCGCGAGATGATTCCTAATGAAGAGGTAGCACTAGAGACCGCGATCCAGTATCGGCCTTCGCTGGAGGGGATGCGCGAGGCCATCCGCGGCGCGCTGATGCAGGTGAAATTTTCTGAAAACCAGACCCTGCCGCAGCTCAACCTGGGCGCGCAGTTCGGCCTCAACTCGACCGCGGGGGCTTCCCATTGCATACGCAACTTCAGCGGGCTCATCAGCGGCAACTGCGCCGCTACTCCGCTGGTGCCAGGTTCCGGGACCAAGCTGCCGTTTGGCGGGATCTACGGCGACGCGCTCAACCGCCTGTTCGGCACCAGTTTCTATAACTACGCCGCGGTGTTGAACTTCGCCTATCCGATCGATAACGCCGCCGCGCGCTCGGTGCTGGCGCAGACGCGAGTGCAGTACGAATCGCTCAGGATGCAGTACCGCGCGTCGATCTCGACCGCAGTGGTAGCGGTGCAGACCGCGCTCGCCAATCTGGAGGCGGATCACAAGCGCGTGCAGGCGACACGCCAGGCGACTTACTATGCGGCGGAATCGCTCCACGACGAGGAGATCCGCTTCAAGGTCGGGATGGCGACGACGCACGATCTGCTGCAGTTCCAGGAGCAGCTGATCTCGGCGCAGGGCAACCAGGTGCAGGCTGAGGTGGACCTCGAGGATGCGCGGCTTTCGCTGGAGCACGAGCAGGGCACGCTGCTGCGCGCCTTCCAAATCGACTTCCAGCTCCAGGACCCGCATCGTTCGCCCTGGTACTCGAAGTTCTAACGTAATCCGAACGCAACGGATCAGACTGCAAAGAGGACCCTTCTGGCATAACGGCTCACTTAGGCGCGCCAAACCGGGACGGCATCTATCTAAAACTTTGTGCACAGGTGCCTTAGACGATCCTGCGGGAGGAAAAAGTGGGCAAGACGAAAATCGCGGCACTGGTCGTGTTGATAGTTTTGCTCGGGGCCTTGGGTATCGAAGCGGGCGCGCGCGCTTATCGCGTTTGGCAGTGCAACCGCTACGCTAATATCGTCCGGGAGATGGCGCAGGAGCGCGACCGCGGAGTTTCGTCGGATGCGCTGCGCGCCCGGCTAAAGGCGACAGAGGCTTCGCAGACCAAGCCCAATCCGGAAATCCACGACTTGATGGAAAGCACGATAACCGGGCTTTACGAACATCCTGAACTGAACCCGGAGCAGTCCGCCGGCATCGCGCTAGACGGCTGTCTGGAGCATCCTTAAGGAGCTTGTGCCTGGTTATCGTGGCTACTCGAAAAAGTTAACGCCAACGAGGAGACCGACAATGGAAAAGAAGTTTATCAATCCTGACACCATTCATACGCCGCGCGGGTACACCCATGTCGTTGCGCTGCAGGGCGGCCGGATGCTTTTCGTCTCGGGACAGGTAGCGATCGACAAGGACGGCCAGATAGTTGGCAAAGGCGATCTGAAAGCGCAGGCATTCAAGGCGGCCGAGAACCTGGTCGCGGCGCTCAAGGGCGCCGGCGCGTCGCTCGCCGACGTGATCAAAATGAATACCTACGTGGTCAACTACAAGCAGGAAGACTACCGCGCGATTAACGACATGCGCCGCGAGTTCTTTCCCAAGGAGAACCCGCCCGCGTCCACGCTTATCGGCGTGGCGGCGCTGGCGGTCGACGGCTTGTTGATTGAGATCGAGGCCGTCGCCGCGTTGCCCTAGTGGGATGCCTTGCCCAAAGCGAGGTTTTAATTCCCTTCCTCAGTTGTCTTGGAGGAGAATGTCAGCGAATGAAAGAGTGAAGAGTCATTCTTCGACCGGGCGGTAAACGATCTCGAGCCGCTCGAGGAAATCCGTCAGATCGCGTCCCAGGCGCTGCGCCGCGTCGAAGTCCTTCTCTTTGCCCGCCTGCTCCAGGTCGCGGCCGAAGTCGGTTATCGCGTCGAGTCCGTAACTGCCGCCTTCGCCTTTCATCTTGTGGCCCAGCCGCGCAATCGTGTCCGCGTCGCCGCGCTCCACCGCGCTCCGTAGCGCGCGGGCGTCCTCGCGCTTGCGGCCGAGAAAGCCTGGGACGAGGTCGCTTAGATCCTGATCGATCTGAACGACGATCGGCTGATCTGGAACCATCGCGGTACCCCCTGCGCCGTTGGCGGGCATCGCAGCGCCGGACGGCGCACCCTGCACTGCGGGTTCGACCGCTCCGCGAATGGTCTCGAGCAGAGTCGAGCGTTTGACCGGTTTGGTCACATGCGCGTCGCATCCCATTTTCAAACTCCTGCGCACGGCCTCATCATGGGCCGAAGCGGTGAGGGCAATGATCGGGGTGGGGCGGCGATGGTCGCCTTGCTCCAGGCGGCGAATTTCGGCGACCGCCTCGTAACCGTCCATCACGGGCATCTGGATATCCATTACGATCGCGTCGTAATGGCCGGTCATGAACTTGTGCACCGCGACCTTCCCGTTCTCGGCATGGTCGAGCTGGTAAGGCGTGTCCTTCAGATAGGCTTCGACTAGGAGCCGATTGTCGGGCGAGTCCTCCGCCAGGAGAATTCTAAGGGGCTTCTTGAGCACGACGGCGGCCCGAGAGGGGGCCGCGCGTTTTAGGCGGAAGTCGTGCGAGGCGCCGCGATCGTTGACGGATGGCGTGGCAGCGTCATTGTGGAGTGCATGCTCGTCGACGGCACCAGCGCAGACCGCGGCGACAGTCGTCCATAAATCCCCGCGCCGCACCGGCTTCAGCACGTATCGGCAACGCTGGCCTTCCTGCAGGGCGCGCTCGCGCAGCCGTCCAAGCTGCGAATTAAGATCGTTCGCCGTCAGCATCAGCACTATCCCCTCGCGCGCTGTGTGCGATGCGCTCATAATCTGTTGCGCGATCCCGGCTCCGTCGGGCTCCGGCATTCGATTAGCCGCCAGCATCGCATCGTAGGGCTGCCCGGCCTCGCGCGCCCGCACGAGTTCGCTTAATGCGCCAGCGCCATCGGCGGCCAGGAAGACCTCGGCGCCGGCGAGCGCCAACAGTTCGGCCAGGATCGCGCGGTTGGTGGATGAGCCGTCGGCCACCAGCACCTTTCTCCCCGCCAGGCGTGCCATACCGGCATAGGCCGGCGGTCGCACAGTGGCAGGCTGAAGCTCGAGCGCGATGGTGAAACTGAAAGTGCTGCCCTCGCGCGGGCTGCTCTCCACGGTAATCTTTCCGTTCATCAGTTCGACCAGGCGCTTGACGATCGCCAGTCCCAGACCGGTGCCGCCATACTTGCGGCTGACAGTCGAATCGGCCTGAATGAAGTTCGCGAAGATCGCATCCTGTTGCTTGGCAGGAATCCCGATACCGGTGTCGTGGACCGCGAAGCGCAGCAGTTGGCATCTGGCCGGCGCGCTGGTCGCGGCAGGGGACGCGGCTTCTCGGGCGGCCGGCGCGGCTAAAGATTGCCGCGGCTGGGCGCCGATGGAGTCGTCGGGCTCAGCGGAGTCGACCGCCTCGATCGTCAATGTCACTTCACCGCGCTCGGTGAATTTGATCGCGTTGCTCAGCAGGTTGATAAGAATCTGCCGCAAGCGCAACGGATCGCCGATTAACGCGGTGGAGAAGGTGGACGGGATACGCAGCGCGAGCTCCAGGCCCTTTTCGTGCGCGCGCACGCCGAGCGTCTCCATCACGTCCTCAGCCAGTTCCACCAGGTCGAAATCGGCGTGCTCCAGGCTGAGGCGGCCGCTCTCTACCTTGGAGAGGTCGAGGATGCCGTTTACCAGGTTGAGCAGGGACGTCCCATTGTTGCGCATCGTGTCGAGATAGCGGCGCTGCTCGGCAGTGAGCGAGGTCTCCCACAACAGATCGGCCATCCCGAGGATCGCGTTCATCGGCGTGCGAATTTCATGCGACATGACGGAGAGGAAATGCGACTTGGCCTCGGACGCGGCCAGCGCCGCCTCGCGTGCGGCAATCAGCTCGTGCTCGGTTTGCTTGAGCTCGCTGATGTCGCGTGCGATGGAGACCACACATGGCTCTCCGCCCAGGTCTACTACCGCCGAGGACACCAGGGCCGAGACGATGCGCCCGCCGCGGACACGGAAGTCGGCCTCCACGTTGCGGATTACGCGTTCGGCTCTGATTTTCTCGAATACGGCGGCCTCGTGCGCACGGTCTACCCAAAAATCCAGGTCGTCTGCGGTCTTGCCGAGCGCCTCTTCGCGGCTGTAGCCCGTCACGTCGAAGAACGCATTGTTGACCTCGAGATAGCGGCCGTCGCTCAGACGCTTGATCGTGATGGAATCGAGGCTGGCTTCAAAAATCCTGCGTAGGGTCTGTTCGCTTTCCTGCAGGCGATGCTGGGCGAGTTCGCGATCGGTGATTTCTCGGCGCAACTGGCTCTGGCTGACTTCCAGCTCGCGCAGCTCGACCGCGAGCGCCTCGCGCGCCGCGCGCAGCTCGCGCTCGGTGCGCTTGAGCTCGCTTACGTCGCGCGTCGCCGAGACGATACAGGTTTCTCCGTCCAGTCTTATCAGCGAGGCGGAAACCAGGTGATCGGCCAGGCGCCCGTCCTTCATCCGAAAGGTACATTCCAGGTTGCGCGCGCGCCCTTCGGTCTTGAGCAGGTGGAGCAGGTTCCGAACTTCGTCCGGGTAGACCCACACGCCTAGCTCGAGTGCGCTGCGCCCGAGTACCTCCTTGCGGGTGTAGCCCATTACGTCGCAGAAGACCTGGTTGACGTCGAGAAAGTGGCCGGTCTTGAGGTCATTGATGGTGATAACGTCGCCGCTGGCCTCGAGCACCTTGCGCAGCTTGTCCTCGCTGGTTGCGAGCTGGCGCCGGTTTATCTCCAGTTCGCGCAGCTCGACCGCGAGGACCTCTCGTGCGCGGGTCAATTCGTGCTGTGTCCGCTTGAGGTCGGTGATATCGCGCGCCATCGAAATGACGCATTGCTCGCCGCCGAGCTCGACCATTGCCGCCGAAACCAGGCTCGGCACCACGCGGCCGTCTTTGTTGCGCAACTCGGCTTCGAAATTGCGCACGCTGCCGTGCGCGCGCAGCCGGCGCACCAACTCGCGGAGCTGAGGGCGGTTCCAGCGGCCCACCTTGACAGCCGCGACGCCGAGGATTTCTTCGCGTGTGTAGCCGGTCTTGAGGAACTCGCGGTTGACCTCGAGCGTGGCGCCGTCCGACATGCGCGTGATCGCGATGTTGTCCGGGGCGGAGTCGAAGACCGTGCGCAGCATCGCTTCACCCTCGCGCAGGCGGCGCTCGGCAATCTCGCGCTCGGCCATGATAGCCGCGCTCTCCGCAAGCGCTTCGGTCAGTACCTGACGGCTCGTGCGTAGCCGGTCCATCCACGCGATCAGTTCGGCCCGGTGACGCTCGCGCATCGCAAGGATGAAGTGTCCCAGGATGATCGCCAGAGCGACGCTGAGGAATTGGTAGGCGGTTTGCGGGTCGACCGACCCACGCATCAGCCCCGCCCATGCCGCGACCCACAGCGCGATCGCGCTCAATCCCGCCTGCCAGCGAGCCGACCATCGCAGCAGCGCGCCAGCCCCGATCAGTGTGAAGGCCACTGTGATGAACAGCGGCGCGATCTCCCCAGTGAGCAGCCTCAACCCTAACGTCAGGCCATAGATCGCTAACAAGTTTGCAAAACAGACCGGCCGCCAGTTGCGCTCGAACCATTTCGACGTCGTGAGCGCCAATACGAGCGTGGAGAAACCCGCCGCGCCGGCGTGCAGCGCGACAATCGCCGGCGTCAGAGGTGGAGAAATGGAAATGTCGAGGACGAAATAGGCAATCTCAAGCGCAACCAGCAGGGCCGCTCCCCAGCGCATCAAGCGCAAATTGAAGGCCCAAATTCTCGCGTCGGAATCGAAAGCTTCGACGGGACTTTCGTGCTCGCACGCCGTTGTTTTCGCAGTTCCAGGCGGCGCCGTGGATATCACGGCATCCGCCCACATCCGCCCACCGAGGGTGGAGTCCGACGGCTCGGGTTTCCTGACGGCCATCGATGCGATCCCCTGGCTCTTTGCCAACAGCCCACTCAGACCTAAGCGCCGCTCTAGGTTAGCAAGTCAAAGTAACAAGTGCGATTCTCCCCTTTTACGGCTTAATCCATGCAGGGAAGCTCGCCATCATCTATCGGCTGAAGGTGTCGGCTCATTGCCAACACGTCTGGCTAATTTTGACTCAGAACTGAGACATCGACAGCCGCGGACTGTCTCGGAAAAGATACAGGAAGTGGCGTTCCCCCGTCACGCGAATAGAGGGAGCATGAAGCGCGCCACGGGGATGGAACGCATAACGACGCGTCAAACTCAGACAGTGGCAAGGACGCGCGTAAAGTCCTCGATCAGATCCTCGGTCGCTTCGAGCCCAACGGATAGCCGTATCAATCCCTCCCCGATTCCTGCGCGCGAGCGCTCCTCGGACGTCATACCGGAGTGCGAAGTCGTCGCGGGCCGCGTGATCAGGCTCTCGACTCCGCCCAGGCTGGGCGCCGAGATTGGCAACGTCACACGGTCGATGAAACTGTCGGCGGCGACGACGCCGCCCTCCAGTTCGAAGCTCAGCATCCCGCCGAACCCGTCGAGCAGTTCGCAGGCACGCAGATGGTCGGGGCTGCTCTCGAGGCCCGGGTAGTTGACCTGCCGGACGCTGGGGTGGCCCTCGAGGAAGCGCGCTATTTTGAGCGCGCTTTCGTTCTGGTAGCGGACCCGCACGGCCAGGGTCTTCATCCCGCGATGCAGCAGGAAGCAGGCGTGGGGATCCAGCACGCCGCCCAGATGGTTGAGCTTGTGCGCGACTTTTTCAACCAGCTGCGCGCGTCCGATTATCGCGCCGGCCACGATATCGGAGTGGCCGTTCAAATACTTGGTGCAACTGTGCACAGAGAGATCGAAGCCGGCCTCCGCCGGACGAAAGTTCACCGGGCTGGCGAAGGTGTTGTCGATGATCGACACCAGCCCATGCGCGGCGGCGAAGTCGACCACCGCGCCCAGGTCCGCCACGCTCATCAACGGATTGGAAATCGTCTCGACGTAGATCGCGCGCGTGCGCTCGGTGAGTTGCTCGCGCCATGACGCCGGGTCATTGGCGTCGATGAAGTCCGTACCGATCTGCAGCGCGGGCAGGTCGGCGGTCAACAGGTCGTGAGTGCCGCCATATAGACAACCCTGCGCCAGCAGCCGGTCGCCCGCGCCCAGCAATGCCAGCAGCGTTGTTGAAATCGCCGCCATTCCGCTCCCCGCCACCAGCGCCGCGTCCGCATTTTCAAGCGCCGCCAGCTTGCGATGGAGCACGTCGTGATTGGGCGTGTTGCTCAGCCGGATGTAGCGGAGGTCGTGGTAGTTCTGCTCACCGCGATAGGCGAAGGTCGCCGACTGGAAAATCGGCATGGCCACCGCGCCGCCGATACGCGGTTCGGGTTCCCCCGCATGGATAAGTTTGGTATCGATCGCCCGGATGACTTTCGGGATAACCTTCGTCATGGCGCGTTCCTCCGCGGGCATAGCTCCAACCCTGCAGCATGGTTCGGCAGCCTGTTCGCGACGCCGAAGTTCAGCCCTCAGGATGGTCTTTTAGCATCACGATCGGCGCTTTCACACCGTCCGACTGCCTTTCCCACCAGGCAGGCCACAGCTAAGCTGAAGGCCTGTGGATGTGCGCGCGCCCGCGTGCGCACGCCCGGGCCAGGGAGCGCAAGGTATTGAAGGCGATCGTCATCGGCGGTGGAATAATCGGATGCTCTGTCGCTTGGCGGCTGGCCGCAGAGGGCGTCGCCACCACCGTGCTCGAGCGCGGCCGGATGGGCCAGGAAGCGTCGTGGGCAGCAGCCGGGATGATTGCGCCGCAGGCGGAAGCCGACGGTCCCGGCCCGTTCTTCGATTTTTGTATGAAAGCGCGCGACGCTTTCGAGGCGATCGTCGATCGCCTGGTGCGCGAAGGCGGCGTTGACCCCGAATACGACCGCGCCGGAATCCTTTACGTCGCACTGGACGCGGACGAGCGCGTCCAACTCGAGCGGCGGGCCCGCTGGCAGCGCGGCGTGGGCGCCACGGTGGAGGAGCTGAGCGGCGCCGAGGCGCGGCGGCTCGAACCGATGCTCTCGCCGGAAGCCATCTACGCCATTCACATGCCGACCAACCGGCGCACCGACAATCGCAAGCTCACCCAGGCCTATGCCGCCGCCGCGCGCAGGGCGGGCGCCGAATTCGTCGAGGGCGCGCGCGTCGAGGCGCTGGCGCTTCGCGGCGGACGCGCGAGCGGCGACGTTACGCGGGCCGACGGCGTGGTGATGGATGACGGTTCGACCCGCGAGGCCGACGTCGTGGTCAACGCGGCCGGCTCATGGGCCAGCGAAATTCGCGGCCTGGAAGCCGACCGCGTGAAGCTTCATCCGGTGCGCGGCCAGATCGTATGCTTCGACGTTGCGCCCGCGACCATCGGTCCCGCCTTGTTTTCCTTGCGCGGCTACCTGGTGCCGCGGCGCGACGGCCGCTTGCTCGCGGGCTCGACGATGGAAGAGGCCGGCTACAACAAGAGCGTCACGTTGGCGGGTCTCGAGAAGATCGCGCGCGGTGCGGCCGCGATCGTCCCCACGCTGGGCGGCGCCCCGTTTCGCGAAGCGTGGGCCGGCCTGCGCCCCGCCACTCGCGACCTCCTGCCCGTGCTCGGTTTCTCGCCGAGCGTGTCCAACGTGTTATGGGCCGCCGGCCACTTTCGCAGCGGCATCCTGCTCTCCGCAATCACCGGCGAGATAATCGCCGATTTGGTCAAGGGGCGCCGCCCCGCGGTAGAATTGGGCGCGTTTTCCGCCGCGCGTTTCAAGGAGCAATAGCCGGAGCAATAACCGGAGCAATAACCAATGACTCGAATCCTCGGCCTGATGCACGATCTGTTTTTTCGCTCCAAGGTGGACGCGGTCGCCCATGCCGTGGGAATCGACGTCGCATATGCCGGCTCGTTGGAAGAGGCCAACGCGCGATGCGCCGAACAGGCGCCCGCGATGATTTTCGTCGACCTCGCCGACCCGCTGTTTCCCGCGGTCGAGACCGCCGGTGCGATGCGTGCCGCGGCGCCCGCCGCGCGGCTTATCGGTTTCGCCTCACACGTCGATCTCAAGGCTCTAGGCGCGGCGCGCGAGGCGGGTTTCGAGATGACGCTCTCGCGCAGCGACTTCACTCAGCAGTTGCCCGACCTGCTCAAGTCGTAAGCGCCGCGCGTTCCCTCGCTCGTCCGGGGGACGTCGCTAAGGAGCGCGGCCGACGAGCCCGCGATGATGAAGTCAACCGTCAGATGGACGTTCATCCTGGTGGGCACTGCCGCCTATTTTGCGCTGGCCGTGATCGGCCGGGGCGGCCCCGCAGCCTTTTTTTCCCACCCGCCGTTGGTTGCGCTGGCGATAGCACTCTTCGCACTATCGGGAGCGGCGCTTTTCGCGGGCGGAAATGTGAGCCCCGGTGTGCGCGAGGACCGTGGCAACCGCTGGGTGCTCGTGGCTTTTGGAGTGCTGGGGCTGCTCGACTGTTATCTGCCGGCCTATACAGACCGCATCGATTGCTGGACCATCGACGGCGATGCCATACGATGGCTCGGCGTCCTTCTCTTCGCCACCGGCGGGGCACTACGGATCTGGCCGGTGTTCGTGCTCGGTCGGCGATTCAGCGGACTAGTCGCGATCCAGCCCGGCCATACGCTGCTCACCACCGGCATGTACTCCGTCATTCGCCATCCCAGCTACCTGGGTTTGTTGGTCAATTCACTGGGATGGGGCTTGGCGTTTCGTTCGGGCGTGGGCGTGCTGTTGACGGCGCTCACGATGCTACCGCTCCTCGCACGCATCGGCGCGGAGGAGCGGCTGTTGCGCTCGCAGTTCGGCGACGAGTACGCAGCATACTGCGCCAGGACGTCGCGGTTGCTGCCGGGTTTCTACTAGGGTTGAGAGGTGCGTATCCCCAAAGCGCGACCGACGCTGCCGGTTCAGGGCGTCGCGGGTGGCGGCTGCCCTTCGTGATACGAGACGTCGAACATGGTGCCGCGAGCGGAAGCAACGGCGTTGGGAGTATGAACCTCGAAATTAGGCGCGCCGCCAGGGCTGGTGTGAACGAGGCTCCGTACCAGGCCGCCCAGCAGAGTGATCTTGGTGCTAGCCCGTGAGCCATCGGGATTAAGAATGTTTTCCGTTAGCACAAGAGTGCTCGATTCGTTCAGTTCCAGCTGGCTGCCATCGCCGAGACCGATCGTCATGCGGCTGTTCGGTCCAGTCGTAAGCTTGTCGCCGACTATCAGACGGGTGCCGTCGGCGGCCTGGATCGACTTGCCAGCGCGCTCTACCGTGCAAGTTCCAGTGACAACTCCCACCGAAGCGCCCGATGCCTGCGCCCAGGCATGAGTCGCAAACATCAAGAGGGCAATCGCAAACGTCGCTGAAGCTGCGATCCTCTTTATTTCCAACAACGGCAATAAGGTCACTCGCGCGTTCTTGTACAGGCTATGAACATTGTCCACTGTCGGTGCCTCCGTGGTTCGATACAAGTCTGACCGTGCGCTATCGCTCAACCAGCTCGCAGACGTATCACGCTACCATTAAACATAGGATCGATTCTTCGTTTTAACGCCCCTTGGCAATTGTAAGCTTCTTTTGTGATGTTTGAAAGACCTCGGGCAAGGCTCAACCGGGGAGCATCCGATCCTCATTCTCGGTCGTTCTGATTTCCTCAAAAAAAACGGAATCTAAAAAAAATCTAGAAGTTATCGATTTCTCGAAGAGCTGTGACCGGCCTTGATACGAATGATCCGGCCGGCATTTTCGGGCTTGGGCAAACCTGAGTGCGCGGTCGCCATCAGGCCGAGCCGGCGCATCGTCTCGTCCGGCCACGGCATTGTGCGCCGCGACTTGTACTCGACGTTGATCATCAGCACTTCGTTGGTAGCGACCGGCCATCCTTCTTCGCCGTGATACATGTGATGAAAAAGATGCAGGCGTTTCGCGTCGTGGTCGAGGATCTGTGAAGTGACTCGCAAGGGCGCGCCGAGGCGGACCTCGCGCGCATAAGCAAGATGAGTTTCAAGCACGAACAGCATGCCAAGCTCATGCTGCGTGTAGAGCGGGCCGACTCCGAGCAGAGCGCACAGGACATCGGCGGCCTGGTCGAAGACCGTCACGTACACTGCCATGTTCATATGACCGTATGAATCGATCCACTCGGGAAGTACGGCGGCGCGGTAACGATCCAATGGAGCGCTGAGATCCAGTTCAGGAAGAGGATAGGGGAAGGTCATTTGCGCGTCGCGCCTCCTTGTGCTTTTAAGAGCCTGCCGGATCGAGCAATCCAGATGCTATAAGTATCGGACGATGATTTCAGTGCTCGACGCGTTTCATCCCGCGGTTCGCACCTGGTTCGCCGAACGCTTCGGCACCCCCTCGCCCGCGCAGACCCTGGTATGGCCAGTGATTGCCGAGTGCGACGTACCACCCGGCCACGACGTGCTTTTGTGCGCGCCCACGGGTAGCGGCAAGACGCTCGCCGCGTTCATGTGGGCTATCGACCGGCTCTTCCGCGACGCCGAGCGCGGTGAACTTGGGGATAGCGTGTCGGTTCTGTACGTTTCGCCGCTCAAGGCACTCGCCAACGACATCCGGGTCAATCTTGAGGAACCGCTCGTCGGAATTCGCGAGACGGCGAATCGACTGGCAGCGGCCGGCGGCCCTCGCGAACAAATTAAACCAATACTTGAAGTGCGAGCAGGGCTTCGCACCGGCGACACTCCGGCCCACGAGCGCTCTGCGATGCTCCGGCGGCCTCCTCACATCCTGGTCACCACGCCGGAGTCGCTGTTCATCCTGCTGACTTCCCCGCGCTTTCGTCAAAGCCTGCGCGGGGTGCGTTATGTGATCGTGGACGAGTTGCACGCGCTCGCACCGAACAAGCGCGGCGCTCATCTGATGCTCACGCTGGAGCGGCTGGAGCGGATGGTACGCGCAACCGGCGGTCCGCGTCCGGCGCGAATCGGACTTTCCGCGACGCTCAATCCGATCGAGCGGCTGGCCGAATTTCTCGCCGGCGCTGAGACCGACGCCGCCGGCGCGCGCACACCCCGCCCGGTGAAAGTCGTGCGCGCCGACGGCTCCGGCGAGCGAGCGCGCGCGATGGATTTGCAGGTGATCGCGCCAGGTCCCGACCTTGGCGCGCTCGCGACTCATCAGCACTGGGAGGCGATGTACGACGCGGTCGCCGCGCTGGTGCGAGAGCATCGCACGACTCTGGTCTTCACGCTCAGCCGGCGCTGGGCCGAGCGGATCGCGCTCAATCTGCAAAAGCGCCTCGGCCACGACGCCGTGCTGGCCCATCATGGCAGTCTCGCGCGCGCCGAGCGCCTGGCCGCCGAGCAACGTCTCAAGCGCGGGGAGCTGCGCGCGCTGGTCGCGACCTCGTCGCTCGAGCTTGGGATCGACGTCGGCGCTGTCGACCTCGTCTGCCAGATAGATACGCCCAAAAGCATCTCGGCTGCGATTCAGCGTATCGGCCGCTCGGGCCATCGGCTCGACGCGACGCCGAAGGGACGACTGTTCGCGCTGACGCTCGACGACCTCCTCGAATGTGCCGCCGCGGTGCGCGCAATTCGCCATGGCCGGCTCGACGAGGTCGAAGTCCCTGTCGGATGCCTGGACGTCGCGGCGCAACAGATCGTCGCGATCGCCGCCGAAGACGAGGAGATTGGCGAGACCGACCTGCTGCGGCTGCTTCGCGGCGCGCACAACTTCGCCGATCTCGACCGTGGCGCGCTCGCCCATGTGCTCGAACAGATGGCGGCCGAATTGCCGGCGCGAATCCAGGGCGCGGCGCCGAAAATCTTTTACGACCGTGTCGGCGCGCGCGTGCGCGCGCGGCGCGGCGCGCGCCTTGCGGCCATCACCTCGGGCGGCACGATTCCCGAGAACGGCAATCTCGACGTCGTGATCGAATCGCAGAGCCGCAAGATCGGCGACGTCGAAGAAGACTTCGCCCAGGAATCTTCGCGCGGCGACATATTTGCGCTCGGCTCGATGCCCTGGCGGGTGCTCGGAATCTCACGCAACCGCTTCCTGGTCGAGCCGGCGCCCGGAATGGCGCCGTCGCTGCCGTTCTGGCAGACCGAGGCGGCGGGCCGCTCGCCCGCACTCTCCTCTGAAGTGTCAGAATTGCGCGGCAAAATCTTCGAGCATATCGCACGCGGTGACGACGCGGGGGCGGCGGCGTTCCTTTCCGTCGACTGCGCGATGGACGAACGCGCGGCGCGCCAGACGATCGATTACGTGCGCCGCGGTCACGGCGCGCTCGGCGCGATTCCCGATCAACGCACGATCGTGGTCGAGCGTTTCTTCGACGGTCTCGGCGGCACGCAGGTGGTAATTCACTCGCCGTTCGGAATGCGCGTCAACCGCGGGCTGGGCCTGGCGATTCGCAAACGCCTTTGCCAGTCATTCGATTTCGAAATCCAGGCTTCCGCAATCGACGATGCGGTGCTGCTCGCGCTAAACGCGCGCCACAGCTTTCCGCTCGAGTCGCTGATGGCGATGATTTCCGCGCGCACGGTGCGCGGCGTGCTCGAGCAGGCGTTGCTGGCCGCGCCGATGTTCGAGGTCCGAATGCGTCACGTCGCGACGCGGGCGCTGGCGGTGATGCGATCGGCGCGCGGGCGCAAGGTCCCGGCATGGATCCAGCGCCTGCGCGCGCAGGAAATCGCAGCGGCGATTTTTCCCGGGCGCGAGGCGTGCCTTGAAAACCGGCCGCCCGACGTCGAATTGCCCGACCATTTCATCGCCGCCGAGACGATGCATGAGTGCCTGACCGAATCGGCCGACATCGGGCGGATCGAAGAACTGCTCCGCGCGATCGAGCAAGGCACCACGCGGGTGGTGACGGTCGACGCTATTGCGCCCTCGGTTTTCGCCCATCGCATCCTGCTCGCCTGGGACTACTCATTCCTCGACGACGGCGAGCGCGCCAACCGCCGCAGCCGCACCGTCTCGCTCAACCGCGCGATGGCCGAGGACGTGCTGCGCACCGAAGACCTGTCCGCGATGCTCGCCGCCGATGCGGTCGAGAGCGTCGAGGCCGAGGTAAGCGGCCGCGCGATGGCGCGCCGTGCGCGCGATCGGGACGAACTCTATGAACTGATCCGCGCGCACGGAGCGCTCGCGAGCGGCGCGCTGGAAGAACGCGTGGCCGGTGAGGCTCATACGATGCTGGACGCGCTGGAACGCGAGGGACGCGTGACGCGTGCGCATCTTTCACCGGGCGCGCCTGAAATGCTGATCGCGAGCGAGGACGCCGCGATATTTGCTGCGGCATATCCCGAGGCGGTTTTCGAACGCGCCGCCGCCGCGCCGCCGCCGCCCCTCGTGGTCTCTGGCGCGCAGGCACCCGAAGTTGACGACGCCGAGCGCGAGATTGTCCGGCGCGCCATGGCGACGTCGGGGCCGGTTGAAATCGCGGACCTCGCCGAGCGCGTAAAGATGGCGCCGACGACCCTAGAGAAGCATCTGCTCGCGCTCGAAGCCAAGGGGCTGATCTTCCGCGGCCATTTCACGCCGCGCCGCCCGGCGCTAGGCGCGCCGCGCGAGCGCGCGACAAGAGAAGGCGGCGTTGCTGCGAGCCCCGAGCAATGGTGCGACCGCTACAACCTGGAGAAAATCCATCGGCTGACCCTCAACCGCCTGCGCTCCGAAACCGAGCCCGCCGCCGATCACGAATACGCGGCGTTTCGCATCCGATGGAGTCACATAGGCGGCGCGGGAATCGCCGCCGACCAGTCCGGCGTCGCCGCCGTGCTGGAGCAGCTTTCCGGCGTCGCGCTAAGCCCGGAGTTGTGGGAGCGCGCGATCCTGCCGGCGCGAATTCCCGGCTACCGCCCCGAATGGCTCGACCTCCTTTGTCTCGGCGGCGAAGTGGTGTGGGCGGCGGTTCCGGCGCAAGCGGACACCGACGACGAAGTGCCGGCGCGCATCACGTTCCTGCGGCGCCGACGCGCCGGCGCCGCGCGCGTGGAAGCGGAGAATTCCGCGGCTCCGGCGGACGCTGCGGCAGCGGAATTTACTGACGGCGACGAGCGCCGCGTTTTTCTCGCACTCGCCGCGGGCGGTGCGCAGTATCTCGACCAACTCGCCGAGCGTGCCGGCCTCGCGGAGCGCACGGCGCTCGCCGCACTATGGCGGCTCGCCGCCGCCGGCCGCGTCTCCAACGACAGCTTCGCGCCGCTGCGCCTGCTGTGGGCCGCGCCCGAAGCGGTGCGCGCGATGGCTCCGGGGCCCCATCGCCGCGCCCGCCACGACGCGGCGCTGCGCGCGCGTTTGCGCTCGAGCGTTACCGGACGCTGGTCGGCGCTGGGCGTCGAGGCCGCCACACAAACGGCAGCGCCGCCGCCTGGTGCGGCTACCGCCACGCCGCCTGGCGGGGGTGAGTCGCGTTGCGGCGCGCGCGCGCCGGAACGCGATGCGGCGCGCGACCTGGCCAGGGATTTGGCGCGCGAGCGCGCCGAGACGCTGCTCAAGCGCAACGGCATCGTGACACGCGAGATGCTCGGGCTCGAGAGCGCGCCGATGGCGTGGCACGAAATTTCGTTCGCGCTTCGTCGGATGGAGTACGCCGGAGCGATCCGGCGCGGCTATTTCGTTCGCGCGCTGTCTGGCGAGCAGTATGCGCTGCCCGCCGCGCTCGAGATGCTTGCCGCGTCGCGCAAGCTCAACACCGCGCGCGAGCATCCGGTGGCGCTCAGCGCTGCCGATCCGGCCAATCCTTACGGCGCGGTGCTGCCGGGATGCGGCGTCGCACGCGAGGTTGGCAACTTCGTCGTTCTGCGGGGCGGACGCGCGATGCTCGGGCTCGCGGGGCGCGCGCTGGTCAGCCTCGATGCCCTCGACGACGAAGCCTTCTCGGCCGCTGTGGGAGCGCTGATCGATCTCAGGCGCAAGATGATGGTCGAAACGATCGACGGGGCGGCGGCGCTCGGCTCCGTGCGGGTCGGCGCGATGGCCGCGATGGGCTTCCATTCGGACGGGCGCGCACTGGTTTACGACGGATTGCCCGGGCCGGCGCCGTCACGCGCGTCGGTTCGCCGGCAGGCGAAATGACGAGCGCTTGATGATTTCTGACGACAAAAGTTCGGGAGACTTGCAGGCGCTGCAAAAGCTAATCGACCGCAGTGCCGCGTCGGCCGGGCCGGCCGCGTCCGATTCGCTCGCCTATCCGGCGCGCCAGATGAGCGCGGCGGAGTTCGTCGAGTTCTGGCAGAGCGTGCGGCTGGTCGCGATGGCGACGACGGGCGAGAAGGGCGGCCCGCATATCGCGCCGGTGCATGCGCGCCTCGACGGGCTCCGGTTGCGCCTCGTGATTTACGACAACACGCTGCGCAGACGCGATATCGCGGCCAATCCGCGGGTCGCGTTCACGACCTGGCGCGCCGACGGCGCGGCCGCGATCGTTTACGGCGTCGCGCGCGAAGTCGAGGGTAGCCTGCGCTCCGCGCGCGCGTCGGTCAGCGGAAAGCCGCGCCAGGTGGTTGAGCTCGAGGTCAAGCTAACGCGGGTCTATGCGATGCGCCCGCCCGATCGTTCGCCATAACCCATTCCGCGCGCGCGGAGCTTGCATTACCGCCCGGCCTGCGGCTCAGATCGTGTCTATGAAAAAGACGCTTTGGCTGTACGGCGCGCTGGTTTTTGCGGGCGGCATAGTTGGCGGCGCCCTCACCAACGCACTTTGCCGCTCACGGACCGTGGCGGCCACACCGGCGATCGCACAGAAACAGACCACGTCCCAGAGTGCGGCTCCGCGACGAACCGTAACCGCGTCGGAATTCGTGGTGCTCGACGCGGCCGGCAAGGAGCGCGCGAAAATCGACGTGAATGACGACGGGCAGGCGGGCTTCGCGATGTACGACCGCGATAATCATCCCCGCGCCCAGATCGTTATCGATAACCAGGGCGCTCCGAGCGTTCGGCTCTATGACACTTCCAACAAACTCAGGATCTCGCTCGAAGTCGGCACCGATGGAATTCCGACCGTGCGCTTGACGGACAATGGCGGTCATCCGCGAGCACTGCTCGGGGTCGATGCCGAAGGCGAGGGGGGACTCGACTTTTACGCCCAGGACGGAAAAGTGCTACGCGAATTGCCCTAGCTGAAAACCGCCCTGTTGGTACGCGCGTGCCGCGCCTTGGCGAAGATCCAGGCGCCACGCTATGTTGACTCGAACACACAACCCGCGCTCGCGCCGCTTGCGGCTCCGGACGCGCGATTCTCCGGAAAGGATTCGGCCTGAACCATGGGTAAGGACAGTTTCGGTGCGCGTACCGCGCTCAACGTCGGCGGCCGCAAGTACATGATCTTCAGCTTGCCGGCGCTGGAGAAACGCGGCTTTGCGCTCGCGCGCCTGCCGTATTCGATCAAGGTGATGCTCGAGAACGTGTTGCGCCGCGAAGACGGCGTGGTGGTCACCGCCGACCAGGTCGAGGCGGTCGGACACTGGCAGCCGCAGCCGGGCGAGCGCGAGTTCTCCTTCATGCCAGCGCGCGTGCTGCTGCAGGATTTCACCGGCGTGCCGGTGGTGGCGGATCTTGCCGCGATGCGCGACGCGATCAAGCGGCTGGGCGGCGACCCCTCGCGGATAAATCCGCTTCAGCCCGCCGATCTCGTGATCGATCATTCGGTGCAGGTCGATAGCTTCGGGACTTCAAAATCTTTCGAGATAAACGCCCAGATGGAGTTCGAGCGAAATCGCGAGCGCTATCTCTTTTTGCGCTGGGGCCAGGGCGCGTTCAACAACTTCCGCGTGGTCCCACCCGACACCGGAATCGTGCATCAGGTCAACCTCGAATACCTCGCGCCAGTCGTCTTCACTTCGAAGGACGGCCAGGCCTATCCCGATACGCTGCTCGGCACCGATTCGCATACCACGATGATCAACGGGCTCGGCGTGGTCGGTTGGGGAGTCGGCGGAATCGAGGCCGAGGCCGCGATGCTCGGGCACTCGATTCCGATGCTGATTCCCGAGGTGATCGGTTTCAGGTTCACGGGCGCGATGCGTGCGGGCGCGACCGCGACCGACCTGGTGCTGACGGTCACGCAGATGCTGCGCAAGCGCGGCGTAGTCAACAAGTTCGTCGAGTATTTCGGCAGCGGCTTGGGCAGCCTTAGCGTTGCCGACCGCGCGACCCTGGGCAACATGTCGCCCGAGTACGGCGCGACGATCGGGTTTTTCCCGGTCGACGATCAGACGCTGGAGTACCTGCGCCTGACGGGACGCGCCGAGCCGCAGGTGCGGTTGATCGAGACCTACTGCAAGGCGCAGGGGCTTTTCCGCACCGCGGATTCGCCCGATCCGATCTTCACCGACACGCTGGAGCTTGAGCTCAGCGCGGTCGAACCGAGCATGGCCGGACCGCGCCGCCCGCAGGATCGCGTGCGGCTGCGCGCGTCGAAGAGCGAGTTCCGCCGCGAGCTGGCCAAGGAGGTAGTTAATCACGAGGGTGTCGACCCTGACCGGATCGGCAAATGGGTGAGCGAGGGCGGCACGCCCGCCGTCGCGCCGCATCAGGCGATCGCGCCCGCCGAACTCGGTCTCGGCCCGCTGGCGCATCGGGTTGCCGTGACGGGCGAGGGCGGCGAGCACTTCGAGCTCGCGCAGGGCGCGGTGGTGATCGCCGCGATCACCAGTTGCACCAACACCTCGAACCCCTCGGTGATGCTGGGTGCGGGACTGCTCGCGAAGAAGGCGGTCGAGCGCGGGCTCAGCGTCAAGCCATGGGTCAAGACCAGCCTCGCGCCGGGATCGAAAGTAGTCACGGACTATCTGAAGCGCGCGGGTCTCACCGAGTACCTGGAGCGGCTGCGGTTTCATCTGGTCGGCTATGGCTGCACGACCTGTATCGGCAATAGCGGTCCGATGCCGGAGGCGATCGCGACCGCGGTCAAGCACGGAGACCTGGTCGCATGCGCGGTGCTGAGCGGCAACCGCAACTTCGAAGGACGCATCAATCCGGTCGTGCGCTTCAATTACCTCGCCTCGCCGCCCCTGGTGGTCGCCTACGCGATCGCGGGCACGATGGACTTCGATCCGGACCGCGACTCCCTGGGCAACGATCGGGAGGGCAATCCGGTTTACCTGCGCGACATCTGGCCGACGACCCGCGAGATCGCAGAGGCGGTCGCCAGCTCGATCGACTCCGCGATGTTCCGCAAAGAGTACGGCCAGGTGTTCGACGGCGACGAACACTGGCGCGGGCTCAAGGTCCCCGAGGGCGATCTGTTCCGCTGGGAGAAGGATTCGCTTTACGTTAAGGCGCCGCCGTTTTTCGACGGAGTGGGCGCGACGCCGCCGCCCGTGCGCGACATCAAGGACGCGCGCGTGCTCGCGATGCTCGCGGACAGCGTAACCACCGATCACATCTCGCCCGCCGGATCGATCGGGGCCGACACTCCGGCCGGCAAGTATCTGATCGCCCACGGATGCCAGCCGCGCGATTTCAACTCCTACGGCGCGCGCCGCGGCAATCACGAAGTGATGGTGCGTGGGACCTTCGCCAATATCAGGCTGCGCAACGAATTGGTGCCGGGCGTCGAAGGCGGCTTCACTGTGCATCTTCCCGACGGCGAGCGGACCACGATTTTCGAGGCCTCCGAGCGCTATCGGGCCGAAGGCGTGGCGCTAATCGTGATCGCCGGCAAGGAGTACGGTTCTGGAAGCTCGCGCGACTGGGCGGCCAAGGGCACGCAGTTGCTCGGCGTGCGGGCGGTTATCGCGGAGAGCTTTGAACGGATCCATCGCAGCAACCTGGTCGGGATGGGCGTGCTGCCGCTGGAATTCACGGGCGGCGAAACGCGCAAAAGCCTGGGGCTGACGGGGCAGGAGAGTTACTCGATCGAAGGACTGGCGGCGGGCGTTACGCGGCGCCAGAGGCTCAAGGTGCGGGTCAGCGATGGCGGCCGCACACGGGAGTTCGAGGTGCTCGCGCGGATCGACACGCCCGAGGAAGTCGAGTACATGCGCCACGGCGGTATCCTGCCATACGTGCTGCGCGAACTGCTCCACGGCTGAGGGCGCTCGACGCGGCGCCCAGGCTCGCGGCGCAGAAGGGCCGCGCCGCGCCGGGACCGGAGGCGGTCATCTATTCGTAACGCAGCGCGTCGATCGGATTGAGCAGCGAAGCCTTGCGCGCCGGATAGTAGCCGAAAAATATTCCGACCGCCGCGGAAAACAGGAAGCCGCCGACGATCGCGGCGGGCGAGAGCAGCGTCGGCCATCCGGCGAACGACGAAATCGCCTGCGACGCTCCGATGCCGGCGATGATTCCGCCTGCGCCGCCGACCATCCCGAGCAGAATCGCTTCGACCAGGAACTGAAGCAGGATGTGCACGCGGCGCGCACCAATTGCCATCCGGATGCCGATTTCGCGCGTGCGCTCGGTGACCGAGACCAGCAAGATGTTCATGATCCCGATGCCGCCGACCAGCAGCGAGATTGACGCCACGGTGGCGAGCAGCAGCGCCATGATCCGGCTGCTGCCCTCCGCTGCCTGTGCCACTTCGCTCAGGTTGCGCACGTCGAAGTCGTTATCCTGGCCGGGCTGGATGTGGTGGCGGTTGTGCAAGGTCTCGACTATCTGATCCATTGCCTGCGGGATGAGCGCCTCGCTCTTGGCCTGGACGAAGATATTGTGCACCACGCCCGTCAGTTTGGGCGGGCTGCCGAAGGGACTGGTCTGTGCCGAGTCGGAACTGTAAATCGAGCTCGCCGTCGGCACTCCCGCATAAGGATTTGCGACGCTGGGTGTCGCTGTGCCCGAGGGGCTGGTCGCGGGTGGCGCCGCCACGCCCAGGACCTTGCGCTCGGCCGTGCTGAACGGAATCAACACCACGTCGTCCTGGTCCTGGCCCCATCCTGATTGGCCCTTGGCTGCGAGCACGCCGACCACCTGCATGTCGACGCTCTTTACCCTGACCATGGCGCCGACCGGGTTGGTGTGCTCGCCGAACAGGTTGCTGACCACGGTCTGCCCGAGCAGGCATACACGGGCCGCCGAGCGTTCGTCCTCTTCGTCAAGCGGACGTCCCTCGACCACCGTCCAGTTCCGAATCGGCAGGTAGCTGGGTGTAACGCCCTGGACGTTGGTGCTCCAGTTCTGGCGATTGTACTCGACCTGGGCGAGTTGGCGATCGAGATAGCTAACGCGAGCGACCGGCCAATCGTGTTTCATGATCTCCTCGGCGTCGCCCACGGTCAGGGTCGAGACGCTGCCGAATCCGGCTCGCACGCCGTTGGCCGTGGTCGCGCCGGGCATCACGATCAGCAGATTGGTGCCCAGGCTCGCGATCTGCTCCTCAACGGCCTCGTTGGCGCCTTGCCCGACCGCTACCATCGCGATCAGCGCGGCGACGCCGATGAAGATACCGAGCATCGTTAGAATCGAGCGCAGCTTGTTGCGGGCAAGAGCGCGGGCTGCCGCGCGCAGCGCCATTGCCGCAAACGTCAGCGGCGCCGCGTCGGATTCCGGGATCGCTTGAGGGGCTTGCGGCGCTCGCGACGCTGCGTAGCCGGACAAGGGCGGCGCGCTCAACTGAGCCGTCGTCGAATCGACGGCCCCCGCGGTCGCCTGCCGCGCCGACTGTCGCTGGTCCGAAATTATCAGCCCGTCGCGCAGCATGACGACCCGGGCCGCGAACGCGGCCAGCTCGGCGTCATGGGTAACCAGCACGATCGTCAAGCCCTGACGGTTAAGCTTTTGCAGGGTGGCCATGATTTCGAGCGAGGTCTGCGAGTCGAGGTTGCCGGTTGGCTCGTCGGCCATCAGGATCGCAGGGTTGTTGATCAGCGCGCGTGCGATCGCGACCCGTTGCTGCTGGCCGCCCGAGAGCTGATTGGGATGGCTCCGCTCGCGTCCCGCAAGTCCCAGCAGCGCCAGCACTTCGCGGGCGCGCACCGCTCCCTGGGCCAGATCGCCCGAGTAAAAGAGCGGTAGCTCGACGTTCTCGAGCGCGCTGGTGCGCGAAAGCAGATTGAAGCTTTGGAAGACGAAACCGATTCGCCGGCTGCGGATGCGCGCGAGGTCAGGTTCGTTGAGCGAGGCGACGTCGACTCCCTCGAGCAGGTAACGGCCGGCGGTCGGCCGGTCCAGACATCCGACGATGTTCATCAAAGTGGATTTGCCCGAGCCCGACGCGCCCATGATCGCGACGAATTCGCCGCGCTCGATCGTCAAGCTGACGCCACGCAGCGCTCGCACCTCGAGGTCGCCCAGCTGGTAAGTCTTATGGAGATCGGAAACGCTTATGACGACGTCTGCCATGGGTATCGCGTTCAGAACCTGAGAAGTTCGGCAGGGCGGATACGCGGATCAGAAATGATGCATGCCCATCTGCGGCTTTGCCAGCCGCGGTTTCTTGCTGCCGGTCGCGTCGGTGCGCTCGTCGATTACGATCTGATCGCCGGGCTTCAGATCGCCGCCGAGTATCTCGACCGAAGTTCCGTCGTCGATTCCTCTGACCACCTGAATCTCGCGCGGCGCCCTGCCGTCGAGGACCCAGAGGCTGGCGGTATGGTCGGCGTGCCGATGCTCCGCCTTACCGCTTTCGTCGCCGCCGTTGGGCGAAAAGCGGAGCGCCTGCAGCGGCACTTGCAGCACGTTTTTTTGCTCGGCCGTTATGATTCTGGCGTTGGCGGTCATCCCGGGCTTGAGCAGCAGTTCGGGGTTGGACACGCCCAGCACGACATCGTAGGTGACGACGTTCTGCACGGTCACCGGCGCCTGCCGCACCTGCGTAACCGTGGCGGGGAACGGATGATGCGGAAACGCGTCGACGGTGAACTCCGCGCTTTGGCCGACGCGCACCGGGCCGACGTCCGATTCGCTGACGCTAGCGTCGACCTGCATCCGCGTCAGGTCCTGCGCGATCAGGAACAGGGTCGGGGTTTGAAAGCTCGCGGCCACGGTCTGGCCGACGTCGACGTTGCGCGAGACCACGGTGCCGTCGACCGGCGAGATGATGTCGGTGAAGCCGAGGTTGACTTGGGCCGCGTGGAGCGACGCCTCCTGTTGGCGGATATTGGCCCGGTCGAGCTCAACTTGCGCCATCGCCTGGTCGGCGGTGCTGCGCGCGCTATCAAGCGCGTCCTCGGTCACGACGTTCTCTTTCGCCAGTGATTGATCGCGCTGGTAAGTGATCCTGGCGTAACTAAGACTCGCCTGATCTTTCTTCAGCTGCGCATGCGCGTTGGCGAGACTCGCGCTCGCCTGCTCGACCGTGACCTGGTAAGGCCGCGGGTCGATCTTGGCGCAGATCTGGCCTTTTTTGACCTCGGTGTTGAAGTCGCAATAGAGCTTCACGATCGGCCCGGAGACATAGGTGCCGACTTGTACGGTCACGACAGGATTGACCGTGCCGGTGGCGGTTACCGCGCGGACCAGGTCGCCGCGTTCGGCCGCAACCGTGACGTAGCGGACCGGCGTGGGAGCGTGCTCGAACCATAGCAGGGCTGCCGCCATGGCGAAGACCGCGACCAGCCAGCCCCAGTGCCAAATGAATCTGCTCAAGTTGGTCCCGTGCTCAGTCTATCAGTAACTGCAGTAGCTGCGCGCTCGTCGCGCATCATGACTACGCACCGCGTTGATAGCCCGTTGCGGACCCAGGCATCAACGCGGTGCCGTCGCGCGTGCTACTCCACCGGCGGCGGCGGAGAGCCAGCAGGGGTGTCGCTTCCAGCCTGCGAACCGAAAGCCTGCTGGAACATCGCATGCCGCTGCTGCTCGAGCTGCTGCATCTGGCCCAACATCGCGGTTGCCTTGCCGGTATTGGGAGCGCCCTTAAACAGCCCCTCCCATACCTTGTACTTCTCGACCGTCAGCGCCTGCTGCGCGGCGGCAAAGGATGAAATCTGGCTGTCGCAGGTGCCACCGGAAGCGAGACACGCTATGAGCGCCTGATGCGTAGTCTTGACGTTGCCGAAATCGGTCTTCAGGCTCGGATCGCCTTTGAACGCCGTATGCATCTTGGAATGGTCAACGCCGGCCACCTTCGCGAGCATGAACAGCTTTCCGTCGCCGCCCGGTCCACCGCCACCATGCCCATGCCATCCCTGCGCCAACGCCAACCCGCACGTCGCCGCCAGGACCGCGCCGACCGCCGCCGCCACTCGTGAAACCTTCCGCTTTCCAATCATTTACTTTTACCTCGCTGTTTAATGCCCGTGACTTGGGCTGCGGTTATAAAGACGAAAGCGCGCGCCCCGGGTTACAATTCTGCCATGCGAATTACGTCGGAGTGCGCCTTCCTTGTCCCGGGGGGGCAAAGTTTCCTGAGTGCCGGCTCGCCAGCAACGAACTCGGCATGAGGCAGGCGAAGCAGGTGCGCCTACGCGAGCGTCACCATCGTGCCGGTTTTGCGCGCGACGTAGCGGCTCAGCAGCCGCAGCACTGACGGCGTGACCTCGCGTATCGCGCCCGCACGAAAGCCGACGCTTTGCGGCCCGCGCACGTGCATCATCCCGAGCATCGAGAGCCGCAACGCCCCGGCGAGGCCCTGATAGTAGCGCAAACGCCGTAACTCCATCGGCGCGCAGGCCTCGTATAGCGCTAGATAGAGCGCGTTGAAAGTGCGGCGCAGGTTGTTCCCCGCCGCGTTGTCGCGCATCCAGCGCGGATGCTCCATCGCGCTGGTCGACAAGATCACCGCCGTAGTGGCGGCATCGAAATGGCGGTCGCCGATCGCCGCATTCGCCCAATCGATAACTCCGGTCACGCGCAGCCCCTTAACCAGGACGTTTTGCGGATGGTAGTCCAGGTGAAGAAACGAAGGCGGGCCGTTCCTGAACTCGGCCGCACCGTGGCGCAAACGAGCAAGCGCCGCCGCCAGTCCCGGCAGCGGACCCTGCTCGACGCGCGCCGCAACCGTGTCGAGGACGCGGTCGAGCAGGCGCGCTGCCGCGCCGTCATTCGCAGCCGTCTTCGTTCCCGGGGCCTCGAGCGCGGCCGGTAAAAGTACCATCCGATGCAGCCGCACCTGCGCCCGCACGAATCCCAGAAACCCCATCGAGAAGGTCTTGAAGGCGCGCGGAAAGGAGCGAATCGCGAATAGCGGTCCGCCGCCGAGCCGCTCCATCACCAGGAAGGGCGCGCCGATTGCCGCGACGCCGGGCTCGAACAGATAGGGCCGCGGCACCGGATAGCCGGCGTTCGCCAAATGACTGATGGTCCGGTATTCCAGCGCGCCCTTGTCGGCCGCCTCAACGTTTGGATAGAAGCGCAGCACCAGCGGTGCGTGAGCTTCGACGCCGAATAGTCGCGCGCTTGGGTCGCGCAGCTCGAACTCGTAAAGCGTCGTTTCCCATCCGCTCGCCAACACGCGCAGACGCTCGACACCGGCGCCGAGATAGACAGAAAGCGCGGCCGAGAGCGTTTCGGGTTCGGTGGATAGATGAGGCGAGGCGTCCGGCACGGCGAAGCGAGCCTAGTATGCGCATCGCCTGCGGTGCAATTGGCGGGAAAATGCGAACGGACCGTCGGAGAGAATTTTCCATGGAGCATGGTCCGGAAAAGAATTTCGGTAACAAAATGCCGGAGAGGTACGGCCCTAGCAGGTTTCTGGAAAAAAAAGCCTTCAAACGCGGGCTCCTTCCCGAATGATCCCTCGCGCACACGGGCACGTCCTTTGCTCGCTCTGTCGTCATTGTGAATTTTTCCAAACCCACTGTCAGTCGCCGCTCTGCCAAAGGTTCCGTTTCCCTGACGTTGCTGGTCCTCATGTTAGGCGGCTGCGGCGGTGGTGGCGGCGGGTCGGGTACGCCACCGCCGCAGCCCGGCGCGACCGGGTTGGCGCGCGTCAATCACATCGTCGTGATGATGCAGGAAAATCATTCTTTCGATAACTATCTCGGCGCGCTGCCATATGCACCGGGATCCCCATACCACGCCGGTCCCTGTTCCTCCGGTGATCACACCTGTGTGGATGGCTTGGGTTGCACTGCCGATGCGTCGGGAACGCTGACCTGCACCAATTCAAACCCCGAGTCTGATGGTTCCGCGGCGGTGGTATCGTTCCATGACCATCGTTTGTGCGTCTTTCCCGATCTCGACCACACCTGGGTCGGAACCCATCACGAGATCAATTTCGCCGATCCGAATGACAGCCTTCACGGAGCCAACGACGGCTTCGTGTCGCAAAACGACTTGACCGAGCAAATCGACGTCGGCGAATCCGCCAAGGAAGACGACACGATGGGTTTCTATACGCAAGCCGATCTTCCGTACTACTACGCGCTGGCCACTACTTTCGCGGTCGACGATAGTTACTACTCCTCCGTGCCGGCTCAAACCGTGCCCAACCGGCTCTACGAGTTCGCCGCCACATCTTTCGGTCACCTGGTGACCACGGTCGGTGAGATACCGCTTCCGCCGAGCGGCGGCTTTCAGCCGATCAATGGAACGATTTTCGATCTCCTCGATAAGAACAACGTGACCTGGGGCGAGTACGTAGATATCGGCGGAAGTACTGAACTGGGTATTCCCTACGGAGGACTGGTACATAATCCGGTGCCGCCGCATTTCCAGACACTCGACGACTTCATGTCGCAGGCGTCATCGGGCAAGTTGCCGTCGGTATCGTTCGTGGATTTCAGCCTGGAAAACAGCGAACATCCTCCGGCTGACATCAGGGCTGGCGAGGCGGAGGTGTCGAGCGTAATCAACGCCGTTCGCAGCGGGCCGAACTGGAAGGACTCGATAATTATCTGGACCTACGACGAGGCGGGCGGCTTTTACGACCATGTCACACCGCCCTCCGCGATCTCGCCGGACGGCATTCCGCCGGGGAAATGCGCTGACCTTTCCAATCCGCCTACCTCAGAAACTCCGGGCAACGGCGCGCAGTGCTCAGACAGTTCCAACCAGGAGAAGTTGCTATGCAGTGAGGTCTTGCCCGGAGAACCCTGTATCAACAGCTTCGATCAATATGGTTTGCGAGTACCCTTCGTCGTCATCTCGCCGTTTTCAAAACCCTCCTATGTCTCGCATACGATTGGCGACCATACTTCGATTCTTGCGCTTATCGAGAAGCGGTTCACGGCGAATGCGCATCTGACCGCGCGCGACGCGAACGCCAACGATCTCGAGGATATGTTCGATTTCGATAATTCGCCGTCGATCAACGCCAATGTCTCGCCCAGCCTGGCGCCGGGGCCCAGCGGATCAGATCCAGGGTGCTGAGAGCCCGTTACTTCGACTGGGCGCCGGACGGCGGCGGCGGGGGACTGGGTACGCCGGGCACAAGGTTTGGTTGTGAAGTGGATGGCGCCTGCCCGGTGGGCGGAAATACATGGTATTGCTGCGTGCCGTTTTCGGGCGGCGGGATGCGTCGCAGCGTTTCCGGAATGGTCCCGCGTTCCTGGAACTGATGCTGGAGCGTGGACGTGAGCAGCGGCCCGCGAGTGTCGGAGATATCGATGGTGACCTCCACCGACAGGCCCATCCGCAGCGGCTTGTCCACCGGCTCGGGATTGTCGAGCACGATCTTGACCGGGATGCGCTGGACAACCTTGACCCAGTTGCCGGTGGCGTTTTCCGGTGGCAGGAGGGCGAAGGCCGAGCCGGTGCCGATGCTGATTGAATCGACGTGGGCGCGGTAGACGTAGCCGGGATAGATGTCGGCTTCAACGTCGGCGGGCTGTCCGACGCGCACGTCGGTGAGTTGGGTTTCTTTGTAGTTGGCGGTGATGTAGAGCCCGCGGATCGGAACCAGGGCCATCAACGGCTGCCCGACCTCGACGCGATGCCCGACGTGGACGCTCTTGCGGGTCACGATTCCGTCGAACGGCGCCCGGATGACCGTGTAGCTCAGGTTGAGCCGCGCAGCCTCCAATGCGGCGCTTGCTTGCTCGACCACAGGCCGGTCGTAACGCGTGTGGTCCTCGCGATTGACGCCCAGTGCCGCTTCGGCCTGAACCAGTTGATGTTTGGCCAGTCCCTCGGTCGCCATCGCCACGCGCATCGCCGTGGCGGCCTGGTCGTAAAATTCGCTGGAGACGACGCCCTGTGCCTTCAGTTGCTTGGCCCGGTCGTAATCGATGCGGGCCTGGTGCAACTGCGATTCGGCGAGCCTGAGGCCCGAGCGCGCGGCCTCGACCTGCGCATAGAGCTGGTCGACCGTCTGGTGCGCGCGCTGAAGCTGGGCCTCGGCGCCGTCGACCTGGACCTGGTAATCGCTGGGGTCGAGCTCGAGCAATATGTCGCCGGCCTTGACCCGCCAGTTGTCCGAGACGAAGACCTTGGTCACGGTGCCGGGGATGCGTGAGGAGATGAGCCCGATCGAACCGTCGACGTAGGCGTCGTCAGTGGAGACATGGGAACTGAAATAGCGGTAGTACCTGATGGCCGGGAAAATGGCTGCCAACAGCAGAATCACCACCGCGGCCAGCAGGATCCGACGAAACCAGATCGATTTCATTTTGCGGTCGCGGCTCGCCTCGAATCGCCGTCAGCGCTAACGAGTCGGGTCCACGCGGTACAGAGTCCAGCCCTCATAATTAACCTACAAATCGCAAGCAAAAAAGCGGCTTGGCAAATCTAGCCTGTACGCTCCGCGCCGTCCACTATGCGCGGCGGGGCCGGAACCGCTATAGCCATCTGCCTAGGGGAATTTGATCAACAAACGCGGGCCTCCGGTCGATTCCACCACCGGGACGCCGTTGGAAAGGGCATCGGCAAAGATGGTTCCCGCAAAGTCGACCGAATTTATGACCGCGTCCACCCGCGCGTCAGGATGCTCGAACAGGAACAGGGCCGGCGAACGCGCCTCGAACACGAAACTCAGCGTCAAATCCTCGATCAGCCCGTTGACCAGCCCGTTCGACGGCCCCTTGATGAAGAACCGGATGTCGGGATCCGCGCGCGGCGCGACCGCGGCCAGGCCACCGAAGCTCTGCACCACCGTGGTGCCGAACGGATCATTGGTCGAGGCCTCAGCCACCAGGTTCGTACCGTTGATCAATTCAGTGGTCATCAGGGCGGAATTGTTGGTGAGCTTGGTGACGGTCATCTGCACGCCCGGCGAGTTGTTGATGATCACCACCGATTGGGGAATCACTCCGCGAAACGTCCACGACTGCGAGGCGTCGGTGACCAGCGCCTGAAAGGGCGTGCCCGGGGTCCCCAAGACCCACAGGCTGTTCTGCGCCGGGATTGACGAGGTCTGGCCGGGCGAGGTCGGATTAGCGGTGCCGAAGGCGCCGCCGCAGGCCGCGCAGGCAAAGGCCAATATCGCGAGCGCGCCGCGCTGCACTACTGCCGACAAGTTCGATTTGGAATTTGCTTGCATGACTGAATGCCGTGGCCGAGGCTATGGAACCGTTACGCCGGCATTGTTGACGCATACCAGGCACTGCCCGCTGCCGGTCCCGCAGATGCTGTTACAGGGCTGCGCGACTTGCAGCGGCGGCGCCATCAGCTGCGCAACCGGAGTGCCCACCGGCGTCGGTTCGCTGGCCGGTGGAATCGCCTCGAAGCGTTGCAACTGGTAAGGCGTCGGGTCGGCCGGCGCGCATAGCGAAAATTGGCCCGGTGCGGAACCTCCCCGTGGGCCGACGCCAGTCGACATCAGCTGCACTCCATTTTTGGACAGCACAATCGAGGTGCCGTCGTCGAACGGAGTGGTCGAACCCATGATCGATCCATGCCCTGCACATTGCATCGAGAGAATCGGATGGGGCGACGCGGTTCCGCATCGCGAGGCCGGCGCGAGCGCGCTCAACACCGCGATGGTATGGCCGCTCGCCTTTTCCGGCAGTCCGTTGAAGTAGTCGCTGACCGTCGCGTACATATCGAGCGAGGCCACGCTGGCCTGGTCGGGCACGAACATAGTGAACGGCGCCGTAGTCGATCCGATCGGCACCGTGGCCAGCGCGACGTTCTCGATCCGATGGGTGCCGTGGTCTTCTGCGGTGACCAGCACGTTGAGCGCGCGCGGACTGGGAACCGGCGGACTGATCGTGACCAGGCCTTCGATCGTCGATCGCCCCATGGCGAAATTGCACAGGCCGCCCGTACCCAACGAACAGGCGGCGCCGCCGTTCACCGACATGCTCGAGGCCACCGTGTCATAGCCGGCGTCAGTGACCACCATCGTGTACTTGCCATTAGGAACACTATTGAAACTCTGCAGAACGAAATTGCTCGGCGGCATCGGGTAGGTCCCTGTGTCGTCGGTATTGGCGCTGGCCAGCACGACGCAGTCCGAAGGGGTCGGAACCTGGGTGCAGTCGGAGGTGCTGCCGGCCGCTGGCGCCACCACCTCGACCGTGGCGCCCTGCAGCAACATTCCCGAGCAGGCGTCGGTCACTTTGCCGGTAAGAGCAATCTGGCCGGCTGGCACGGCGTCGAGTTGCACCGTCTGGACCTTGCCCCGCCGGACCAGCACGTTGTGCGCGAATGCGTACGCGAAGCCCGGGCCCGAAGCGACCAGGTCGTACAGCGTTCCGTTGGGACTCGCGGGCAGCGGCAGCTGGTATTGCCCGCCGCCAATGGTCGTGGTTTCGACCACCTGGCCGGTGCTGGACAGTTCCGCCGCGACCCTGCTCGCGCCAAACGCCGCGCCGGTCACCAAGCCGAGAGGATTGGGCGCGGACGGAGGCGTGGGCGCAATCGAGATGCTGGGTGAGAACTGGTAGAGGCCGCCGCTAAAGCCCGGCCGTCCAGGAAACGCCTGCACCCCCGAAGTTACCGGATTAATGTTGATCACCAGGGTGGCCAGCCCGTTAAGCGGTACGCTGATACCCTCAAAGCTTGAGGCCGTCAGGAATTGCGAGGGATTAACCAACGATATCTGCGAGGCGATACATCCCTCGAGCAGGCTTGAGGGGTCTTCCAGGCAGGTCGGAACGACGGTGCCTGCGTTGCTCCCGTCGAGCACCAACTCGATCGCATGGTAGGTAGTGGCCGGCACCAGCTGGCTGTTGAACAGCTGCGGCACCGTCTGGATATGGTTGAGATCGACCTGCAGTTCGCTCGGGCCGGTGCCGGCGCCGGCTGGATTGGGGCCGTTGGAGTTAAGATTGAACAGCGTCACGAGCTGAGTGAATATGTCCACCGTGCCAACGTCGTTAAGGCCGACACCCTGAGCCACGGGAATTGTGGTCCAGTCGGGGTCGGCTTGATTCTGGAAGATGTTGGGATCGGTGCTCGGGTTAAGCTTCACCGCCAGGACGTTGAAGGTCAGGCTCTGGAAGCCGGGTGTGTATGGCGGATTCGGCGGCGGAGGCGCTCCGGTCAAAGCGATCACCAGGGTCCCAGCGGAGCCCGAGACCTGGCTATGTCCGGTGCCGATCGAAACCAACACCGCTACAAAGAGCACTAACACTGGTATGAGCAGGGCGATTCCGGCCCGCCATGACGATAGCTGTTTCACTCACCAAGCCTGCAACAGAGATTTCGGTTCCCGCTTGGGATAACCTAACCTAGGAGCGAAGGCAAGCAACCACTTTCCTGGTGTGGCGTAATCAGAACCAGTGAAGCTTGATACCGTGAACGATGCGGGCCAGAGTGCGAGGGTTGCCGATGCGAAATATTCCGGCACAATGTTGAGGCAATCTTGAGAGAGTTCTGGTTTGCCATGAAGCGTATTCCGTTAACGGTGAGCACGATGGCGCTGGTCATGGCCGCGCTGCTCGGTCTCCAGTTATGCGCGGCTGCGGATGCGCTTGCCGCGATGCACGTGGTGGTAGGCAATCCCGGCCTGCAGCATTTCGATTCCGACGGCGGCGTCGAACTCGATTTCGGATTGACCGATCAGGACGGCCAGCCGGTGGGCAATCTGCGCCCCGACAATTTGCAGGTTTTCGAGGACGGTAAGCTGGCTAAGATTCTTGATTTTCGCGGAGTAGGGCAGGGCCGTCCGGTCGACCTCGTGTTCGTGATGGACGTGACCGAATCGATGCAGCCTTACATCGACGCGATCAAGCAGAACATGGTGAATTTCGCCCACGACCTCGCCTCCAACAATCGCGACTACCGCCTGGGCCTGGTCACGTTCGAGGACTACGTGGTCTCGAAATATCCCGACTGCAATTGCCCCTATCAGAAGACCATGACCTCGGACGTTAACCAGTTCATCAACTGGGTCGGCACGCTGCACGCTTCGGGCGGCGGCGATATTCCCGAAGACCAGCTCGACGCGCTCGCCTACGCTTCGAGCTTTCCCTTCCGTCCGCAGGCCCAGGGCATCATCATCATCATCACCGACGCCCCGCCGCATCATAAGGGCGATGGCTCCGCCAACACCCAGCACGACCAGGGCTTCTGGGATCACCATCAGAAAGGCCAGGACGTGACCGACCTGACCGGCAGCGACGTCGCTGCTATGATGAAGCGCAACGGGCTGACGCTATACGCCGTGGTGCCGCCGCCCTTCATCGCGCCCGAGTACGCCGAGATCGTCCAGGCTACGCACGGACGTTCCTACAACATCGTGACCGAGGAAGGTCGCTTCGCTTCGCTGGTGCGCGAGATCGGCCATTCGATCGCGACCGAATACTCGCTGACCTATCGCACACCGCGGCCGATCGAGGACGGCACCGATCGCACGGTCGAGCTCAAGATCACCTATAACGGCCAGACCGCCTCCGCCACCACCTCCTACCAAGTGCACGGTGTCGGCGGTGCGACCATCAACGTGCCCGAAGGAGAAGGTGCGGACGCCGGCGCGAACCTGGGCGGCACGGGTCTTCAGCAGTTGTCGTTCAACTGGTGGAACCTGGCGGTGCCCCTGATCGCGATCATGGGGCTGTTCGGTCTCTCGCGGATGCGCTTCGGCCTCTCGGCCGACGAGCTGAAGGCGATCGTCGAGGCGCAGAATCAGCCCGCGCCGCCGCGCGCCGCCGCGCGCGCTCCGGTGACCGCGCGGCCCGCAGCTCCGGCGCGCACCGTTTCCTCGACGCCGGCAACTCCGTCGGGCTCGATGGCGGCGCATGAGGCGCGGCTCAGTCTGCTCGAAGCGATCGATCCTGTGCCTGCCGAATACAGCCTGTTCAAGGACGAGGTCACGCTGGGCCGCGGCGAGGACAACGACCTGGTGATTCCCCACGCGAGCGTCTCGCGCGCGCACGCCCGCCTGATGCGCCGCAACGGGGTTTTTGAGCTGACCGACCTCAACTCGACCAACGGCAGCTACGTCAACGAGCAGCCGGTGCACGGTTCGGTGCGGGTCAGTAGCGGTAACCAGGTTCGCTTGGGCGACGTGCGTTTCGTTCTGCGCTACTGAACGGCGCCGGGGGAAGGAGGCCGCCCGTCCAGGCTCTCAGGTTTCGGTATTCTCTGTTGCTGTAAGTTGCCGCGTGGCAGTAGCGCCCTTGACCAACAGGCCTGACTAACCTGGCCAACCTGGCTTGGCTAATCGGTCTCTAAAAGCCCCCCATGACATTTGGCCGCGCAAAGCTGCCGCTGCTCCTTCTGATAGTCCCGTTCGCAGTACTGTCCGGGGGAAAATCAGTCCATCGCCATCTACCCAGTGACGCCTACGTGTGGCAGCGCCGATGACGCCCGCGGTAGCACAAGCATTGGAACAATCGAGGGGCGAAATTCGCGCCTGGCGGGTATTGGTCGCCGAAGCTGATCTGCGGGGAAATGGTCGCTGGCGTCAGTGGATTGGACCCCACTGAGGCGCAGCAATCGGCCGGTTATCTTCGTCGCTCGAATCGATGGCCAACTTGCGCATCTGAACGAGCGTTCGATCGTCGATGAGCTCGCCGGCATGATCGCCGGGTGGCGCCGATCTGAGGTGGCGGTTGCAGGTGTCGAGATCGATCACGATTGCGCGACCGCGCGGCTCGCCGCCTACGTCCGGTTTCTTTCCAACCTGCGGTCGCGGATGGGTCGCGCGGTCCCGCTCTCGATAACCGCGCTGCCCGCCTGGCTTTCCTCGCCCGAAGTGGACGAGGGTTTTCGCGCAAGCGGATGAAATCGATTTACAAGTACACGCGGTGCAGAACCCGCGCATGGGCCTATTCGATCGCGAGCGCGCGCGAGCCTGGATAGACGAATTGTCGCACCGTACTAGCAAGCCCTTCCGCGTCGCGCTACCGGCATACGGATCGCGAGTCAGTTGGCGCGAGGACGGGAGCCTCCTGGCCATCGAGGGCGAGATGCCGCTCCTTGCCGGCGGTAGTTCGGCGATCGAATTGACCAACGGATTGGATGATGAATACGGCGAGAATTGGTGGGAACAAGGAGGAGGCTTCCGGTCTCGCCCGTAAACTCTATCGTCGGTATGTAAAGGAAGGGCCGCATGTCGCCTGGGCTCAGCATTTCGGACGCGGCTGTCCGGAACCGGATTTCGAAAGCGCCGCTCGTCTGCTGCGAACCTTGGCCATTCGGCACGCGCGCCATTTCGTCGGCAGTCGTCGCTGGCAACTCGGCCTCAGCTTTGGTGGTTTGATCGTCGCGCTCGGAGCGGGCCTTGCGGGGTATTGGCGGCGAAGGCGGGCGGGCGATCTTTCGCCTTGAGGCCGAACCGTTGGCCTGGGCGGTGCGCGCTTCGTGCTGCGCCCACCGAGCGGGCGTGGCACCATCAAGGGTCAGCTGCTCTTCAAGGCCCCCGCCGCCGGGGCGCGTTGAGCCGTTCCCTTCGTTTGGTGTACCCTTTGCGGTCTAACTCGATGGAGGTCTGTTCGTGCAGCAGTGTCGCCGATGAAGAAACTTAGCGGAGCCCAAATCATCATCGAAAGCCTGATCGCCGAAGGCGTCGACGTAATCTTCGGTTATCCGGGCGGCGCGATTCTGCCCACCTACGACGCCCTGCTCGATTCCAAAATCAAGCACGTCCTGGTCCGCCACGAGCAGGGTGCTGCGCACATGGCAGAAGGTTACGCGCGCGTCAGCGGACGCCCCGGCGTGGTGATGGTTACCTCCGGGCCTGGCGCGACCAACACGGTCACCGGCATCGCCGACGCCAATATGGACTCGACTCCTATGGTCGTCATTTCGGGCCAGGTGCCGACCACGATGATCGGCAATGACGCTTTCCAGGAGGCCGATTTCGTCGGCATCACGCGCCCCTGCACCAAGCACAACTACCTGATCAAGGACGTGCGCGACGTGGCGCGCATTATCAAGGAGGCATTCTACATCTCGAGCACCGGCCGTCCCGGTCCGGTGGTGGTCGACGTCCCCAAGGACGTGCAGCAGGCCGAGCACGTTTTCAAATATCCCGAGCGCGTCGAATTGCGCGGCTACAAGCCAAACCTCAAGGGTAATCCGCGCCAGATCGAACGCGCTATCGAGGCGCTCGAAAAAAGCGACAAGCCGCTTTTCTACGTCGGCGGCGGGGTGCAATGGTCGGGCGCTGCGCCCGAACTTACCCAGCTTGCGCGCGGGATGGGCATCCCGGTGACCGAAACTCTGATGGGCCTCGGCTCGGTGCCAGCCTCCGACCCGCTATGCCTGGGGATGCTCGGGATGCACGGCTCGTACGGCACCAACACGGCCGTATGCAACACGGATTGCCTGGTGTCGATCGGCGCGCGCTTTGACGATCGCGTCACCGGCCGCATCGCGGACTTCGCGCCCCACGCCAAGGCCATCATTCATATCGATATCGATCCGTCGTCGATTTCCAAAAACGTAAAGGTCGACATTCCGATCGTTGGCGATATCAAGTCGGTGCTGGCCGACATGCTGACGGTGGTCAAGGGACGCGAGTCGATCGCCAAGCGCCGCGCGGCCTGGACGAAATGGCATCAGCAGATTCTCCAGTGGAAGCGCGAGAAGCCGCTCTACGAGAATGGCAACGGACCGCGCCAGGGCGACGCGGTCTCGCCCATTCACGTGCTCGAGGAGATGCATGGGCTGACCAAGGGCGACTGCATCGTCGCCACTGACGTCGGCCAGCATCAGATGTGGGTCGCGCAACTTTTCCCGTTCGAGAAGCCGCGCTCGTTCCTGACTTCGGGCGGGCTGGGCACGATGGGTTACGGCTTGCCGGCCGGAATTGGCGCCAAGTTCGCAGCGCCCGACCGCAAAGTCGTGGTGGTCTCGGGCGACGGTTCGATCCAGATGAACATCCAGGAACTCGGCACTGCGGTTCAGTACAACGTCGACGTCAAGGTCATCATCCTGAACAACTACTTCCTCGGGATGGTGCGGCAGTGGCAGGAGAAGTTCTACCAGGAGCGCTACTCGTACTCCGCTATGTCGGTGCCGAACTTCGTCAAGCTGGCCGAGGCTTATGGAGCGCGCGGCTTTCGAATCGAGAAGCAGAGCGAGCTCGCGCGCACGATGAAAGAGGCCTTCAACACGCCGGGGCCGGTGCTGATCGACGTCGTGATCCCCAAGGAAGAGGCGGTGATGCCGATGATTCCGCCGGGCGGCGCGATGTCGGAGATGCTGTTCGCCTGAGCGTCCAGTCCCTCACCACACAGAAGGAAATTTTCGATGGCGCGATTGCCGTACGTTAGCCGCGAAGATCTGGATGCCGAAGGAAACGAGGTTTTCGACGAACACGAGCGCGACCGCGGCGCGCCACCCATGCACATCCATCGCGTGATCGCCAACGCGCCCAATCTGCTGCGGCGGTTCTCGGCGATGGCGCTCGAACTGCGCAATCACACCAAGCTCGACCCGCGGCTGCGCGAACTGGCGCTGATGACTGTCGGACGCATCGCGGGCGCCGAGTATGAATTCGTCCATCACTGGAATATCGCGCTGAGCGTCGGCGTCAGCCGCGAACAACTCGAGCAGCTGGCTGAGTTCGAGCGCTCGCCCGTCTTCAACGAGCACGAGCGCGCCGTAATGCGGTACGCGGCGGAAGCGACCACCAACCTCAAGGTGAGCGACAAGACTTTCGACGCGCTGCGCACCTTTCTCGACAATCGCCGTATTATGGAGCTCGCGATGAGCGTCGCGTTCTACAATGCGGTAGTGCGGATTATCGTGCCGATCGGCGTCGAACTCGAGCCCGGCTCCCACAAGAACTGACTCTGCTCACGCGTGTACAAACGGCGTTCGCCAGATGAACGCGCGTCGATCCGTAACCACTCGCCAAACGCTTGCTTGATAAGCACGGCTTTTTCTTGCGTCGCGTTCCGATTAATGCGAAGCATGAGAGGTACGCAACTCTAACCAATGCGGAGATCTGCCTGATGCCAGAATTCGACATTGTCATCAAAGACGGAATGATCATCGATGGAACCCGCGCACCGCGCATCCGCGGCGACATCGGAATCAAAAACGGACGCATCGCCAGGATCGGGCGTATCGCGTCCAGCGAAGCCAAAGAGGTGATCGACGCACGCGGCCTCATCGTGGCCCCGGGCTTCATCGACCTCCACACTCACTACGATGCGCAACTGTTCTGGGACCCCTGGCTCACCATCTCCGGATGGCACGGTGTGACCTCGGTGGTCATCGGCAACTGCGGCTTCGGTTTCGCGCCGGTTAAGCCGGGCGACGAAGAGCGAGCGATGCTGACGATGACGCGCACCGAGGCGATTCCGCTGGCCGCGATGAAGGCCGCGATGCCGTGGGACTGGCACACCTATCCCGAGTTCCTCGACCGTATTGAGCGCCTGCCCAAGGGTGTAAACGTGCTGCCCTACGTGCCGGTCAATCCGTTGATGGGCTACGTGATGGGGATCGAGCAGTCCAAGACCGGCCGCATGCCGACCGACGACGAGCATCGCATGATGGCCCATCTGCTCAACGAAGCGATGGACGCCGGCGCCTACGGATGGTCGGCGCAGCGCCTCAAGCCCGACGGACCTTCAGCGGTGCAGCGCGACTGGGACGGCTCACCGATGAACACCGACGTGATGCACGACGAGACCTGCAAGGTCTTCGCGAAAGTGCTCGGTGAGCGCGGCGAGGGCTTCCAGGAAATGACACTGGCGAGCTGGAATCCGAAAGAGGACGCGCGCCATTACGAGGAACTGGCGAAAATCAGCGGCCGCCCGATCATGTTCGAGGCGGTGCAGTCGCAGGACCGCTTTCCGCATCGCCATCGCAACATGATTCGATGGCTCGATCGGTGCCGCATCAACGGCATTCCGGTCTACGGCCAGGGCATCACCACCGAGGCCGGGCTGACCTTCACCTTCGAGGACTGGAACCTGTTCGACGACTCCGACTCGTGGCGCGAAGTCACGACCGGCACGCTCGAGGAGCGCAAGGAGAAGCTCGCCGATCCCTCGCGCCGTCATGGGCTCAAGACCAATCTGCCGCGCGAAGGACTCATCACGAGCTTCTTCGATCAGATCGTCATCACGCAGGTGATCGACGACAAGCTGCGCCATCTCGAAGGGATGACGCTGCGCAAGGCGGGCGAGCGCGACGGGAAGGATCCGGTCGACGTGATGTGCGACCTGGCCGTGGCCGACAACCTCAAGACCGAGTTCTTCGCGCCGGCGATCAATCGCGATCCCGCGCTGATGAAGGAGATAATCGACTATCCGTACATCACGTTCGGCGTTTCGGATGGCGGCGCGCATACCAAGTTCCTCACCGCGGGCCGTTACCCGACCGAAGGCATCGCGAGCTTCGTGCGCGAGCGCGGATGGCTCACGCTGGAGGAAATTCACTGGCGCCTCAGCGCGCTGCCGGCATTCTGCGCGGGCTTCAAGGACCGCGGCTTCCTGCGCGAGGGCGCGCCGGCCGATATCGTGATCTACGATTTTGAAAAGCTCGGCGTCGGGCCGGTCGAGATCGTGCACGATCTGCCGGGCAACGAATGGCGTCGCGTGCAGCGTGCGGAAGGCTATCGCCATATCCTGGTCAACGGCGCGATTACTTTCACCGAGGGCGATTGCACGGGCGCTACGCCGGGCAAGTTGCTGCGCCACGGCGTGGCTGCATAGCGGCGCGCGCGAAAGCGGAGATCGGAATAACGGGCAACGGCCGCCGGCGCGAATCGCGCCGGCGGCCGTTGCCGTTTGGCCCAAGGCGCCGCTGGGCGGGCGACTTCAAGTGTTACTTGAAGTCGTTTCTCAGCAGTCCGCGCGCGGGCGGACGGTCACGCCATTATCGCGGTCGCGCTAATATCGCATTATTGCGGTCGCGCTAATATCGAATGATGCCCCCCAAGGACACGCGCGATTTGTGGGTCGAAGGGATCGAGCTTTTCAACGCGGGCCGCTTCTTCGATTGCCACGAAGTGTGGGAGGAAGTCTGGAAGCAGGCGAGCGGCGCGGAGAAGCTTTTCCATCAGGGGATGATTCAGGCGGCGGTGGCGATCCTGCACGCCGAGCGCGGAAATCTCCCCGGTGCGCGATCAACCTGGAACAAGGCGCGCGCGAAGCTCGATTCGCTGCCGGCGGAGCACATGGGAATTGCGCTTGGCGAATTGCGCGTAGCGGTGGACGCGTTCGTTACTTCCGTATTCGCAGGCGATGCGCTCGCGCCGCCGAAAATTCGTTGCTTGTGAGATCATTCAGGTCTGAATCAGGAAGCTGTTCACGAACGGCCCTCTTCCGCTGACCGCAAGCGAGACAGCTGTAGGGTCGCCTCAGCGCGGCTGTAGCCGCGACATCGGAGGTGTGGCCGCGACGGTCAGTGAAAAGGTGAAAAACTAAAAAGGGATGTCGTCGTCGTCGGGGCCGGCCGGCGGCATGTCATTGCTGAAATCCTCCGGTTCATCCATTCCGCCGCCGCCGCGCGCTCCCGCGCCGCCGCCCGCACCATCGCCGCGGCCGCCGAGGAACTGCACGCGCTGCGCGACGACCTCGGTGCGCGTGCGCTTGCCGGTCCCGTCCTTGGCTTCCCACTGCCGCGTGGTCAAGCGCCCTTCGACATAGACCTGCCGCCCCTTCTTCAGATACTGGCTGCACAGCTCGGCCTGTTTGCCGTAGACGACGATGTTATGCCACTCGGTGGATTCCTTGTTGGTGCCGTCGCGTCCCTTGAAGCGCTCGCTGGTCGCCACCGAAAAATTGGCGACTGGCTGCCCCGAGGGCAGGTAGCGCACTTCGGGATCGCGTCCGAGATTGCCGAGCAGAATGACTTTGTTTACTGACATCGTGGTTTAGGCGAGAAGCTCTCCGACTCGCATGCACCTTTGGCGGAATCTCTAAATCTTCCCTACGCTCGAAACCTAACGCTGGCGCGCATCCGGCGCAACCGCCCAGATCGAGGCGAATCCACCGACTGTTGATACAGTAACATAGCTCCGGAAGCCTCCGATTGGCGCTCCGGGCCGCTCCCGGCGCCGCTTTCGCCGTTGCCGGGGGCTTTATATAATCGCCAGCGGTGGTCGGGTGAGGTGGGGTTCAGGGTGATGGCATCCCACGAATTGACATCTTCGTCGGTCAGGATCGTGCCTTTAGGTGGGCTCGGCGAAATCGGGCTCAATCTGACGGTGCTCGAATGTGCCGGACGTGCGATCGTAATCGACGCCGGGGTAATGTTCCCCGAAGAGCGCACGCTCGGACTCGGCGTGCTGGCGCCTGATCTCGCCTACCTCGAGCAGAGTCACCTCGAAATTCTCGGCGTCGTTCTGACCCACGCTCATGAGGACCACGTCGGCGCGCTGCCGCATCTGTTGCGCCGCTTCAACCTGCCGGTCTATGGCACCGCGGTGACGTTGGCCTTTGCGCGCCGCCGCCTCGACCAGGAGGGCTTGATCGGCGCGCGCATGAACACGATCGAGCCTCGCCGCCGCTTCGAGCTCGGCCCATTTGGCGTCGAACCGATCCGCGTCACCCATTCGACGCCCGACGCGGTGGCGCTCGCGATCGCGACTCCGGCCGGGCTAATCGTGCACAGCGGGGATTTCAAGATCGACCCGACGCCAATCGACGGCGAATTCTTCGACCACGAACGCTTCGCCGAATTGGGTGCTCAAGGCGTCGCACTTCTAATGTCGGATTCCACCAACGTCGAGCGTACCGGGCGCTCGGGCGCGGAGAGTTCGATCAAGCCTGTGTTGCGCGAGATCGTGTCGCGCAGCCGCGGTAAGTTTTTTCTCTCGGTGTTTTCCTCCCATCTGCATCGCATGCGCCAGCTGACCGAGGTCTCGCGCGAGATGGGGCGGCGGGTAGTGCCGCTGGGACGCCGGATGGCCGAAAGCGTGCGACTGGGCCTGGAACTCGGCCAGTTACCGTTTGCGCCCGGCACCTATATCGACCCGGCCGAGGCGGAATTCCTCGAATCGCGCAAATTGACTTTTCTCGCCAGCGGCAGCCAGGGCGAGCCGCTTTCGGCGCTGGTGCGAATCGCCGCCGACGCGCATCCGCGCGCGCGGGTGGAGCCGGGCGACACGGTGGTACTCTCCTCGCGCTTCATTCCCGGCAATGAACGCACGATCAACACGCTGGTCAACCAGTTGTACAAGCGCGGGGCCGAAGTTTTCTACGAATCGGTGGCGCCGGTGCACGTCTCCGGCCACGCCAACCAGGACGAGCTCGCCGAACTGATCGCGCTGACGAGACCGAAATACTTCGTGCCGATTCATGGCGAGTATCGCCATCTGCGCCGCCATGTCGCGCTCGCCGCGGCTTCCGGCATCCCCGAGGCGCACTGCTTTCTGCTCGAAGACGGCGAGCCGCTGACCTTGAGCGCGGGCCCGACAGCCAGTCGCGCGCGCGCGGTCGAGGCCGGACGCATCCTGCTCGAGGACGGCGAATTCGGCGACCCAGGCCTGCTGAGCGAACGGCGCACGTTGGGACGTGACGGTACCGTGTTCGCAGTAGTCGCGGTGTCGTCGAAGACCGGGGCGATCGTGGCCGGCCCGGAACTCACCTCGCGCGGGCTTTTGATCGGCGACGGCGCCTCGGCTCATATCCGGCGCGCAAGCGCACAACTGGCCGAGCGGCTCAACCGCGTCGACGGACCGTTCAGCGCGGAGGGCACGATGCTCCGTGCGGAGATCGTGCATACGTTGCGCAACTACTTCAGCCACGCACTCGGCAAGCGGCCGCTTATCGTGCCGCACGTCATGGAGGTCTGAGCGCCATCGCGCGTCAGCCCAAAGCGCCGATCGAGCTCGAACCGGCGGTCGCGGCGGTGGAAATTCCGCCCGTGGCGCCGGCTCAAAACCGCGTCGCGCGCGAACTCATGGCATTAGCGCTGCTCGCACTGGCCGTCTTCGGCGTGCTGAGCCTGGTCTCGGCCGCGGCCGGCCAGAATCCCAACCTGTGCGGCATCCTGGGCGGCGCGGCGGCCGCGATGGCAGACGATCTTTTCGGGGTCCAGGCTTACCTGCTGGCGATCATGGTGGCTGTGCTCGCGATACGAGTGTGGAGCGGCGCTCCGGGGCGCACGCTGGTGCGCGAGAGTTTCGGCGGCGCAGTTCTGCTGGTTGCGCTCAGCGCCGGCGCGGGACTGTTTGCCGGCGGCGCGCAGTCGGCGGGCGGAGAAGCGGGCGGCGCAATTGGCGGCGCGCTCGCGGCCACGCTCGGCAGCTACCTAAACGTGGGCGGCGGCTATCTCTGCGTCATGCTCGCGGTGATCGCGGCGTTGGTGATGATGCTGCGGCGCTCGCCGACCGAGTTGATGGCGGGGCTCGCCTCCAGCGTGCGCCTGCGCCGACGTGAACCGCGAAGCCTGCCTATCGACGACGATGGCGATTGGTCGGCTGGCGATGCCGACATTTCCGCCAGGGCCGCCGCGAGCGGGACGGCGAGCGCGCAGTCGAGTGCGCAAACCAGTGCCCACGTTCGTCCGCTCAAGGTCCGCCGTCTCGAGCCCACCGAGCTTCGCACGCGCGACAACAAATCGATGCGCCCCGGCCGCGCCAAAGGCGGCTACGAATTACCGGCGCTTTCGCTGCTCGACATGCCGCCCGCCGAGCATGCGCAGGTTGACGAGAGCGCGCTGGAGCGCAGTGCCCGCGTGTTGGAGCAGAAGCTCGCCGACTTCGGAGTCGAGGGACGCGTGGTCGAGGTCCAGCCGGGGCCGGTGGTCACGATGTACAAGTTCGAGCCGGGCTCGGGAATCAAGGTCAGCCAGATCGTCAACTTGGCCGACGATCTCTCGATGGCGTTGCGGGCGGCGACCGTGCGAATCCAGGCGCCGGTGCCGGGCGAAGCGGTGGTCGGAATCGAAGTGCCCAACCGCAAGCGCGAGAAGGTCTATCTGCGCGAGATCATGGAGGCCGAGGAATTTGCAGCCGCCCGCAGCCAGCTCACGATTGCGCTCGGCAAGGATATCTCGGGACGTCCGATGGCGGCCGACCTTGCCCTGATGCCGCATCTACTGATCGCGGGTGCGACCGGCACCGGGAAGTCGGTGTCGATCCATACGATGATCGGATCGATTCTCTTCAACGCGACCGCCGACGACGTGCGCTTCATCCTGATCGATCCCAAGATGCTCGAGCTGTCGGTCTACGAGAACATCCCGCACCTGCTGGTTCCGGTGGTGGTCGACCCGGAAAAGGCGGCGGCCGCGCTTTTGTGGGCGACGCAGGAGATGGAGACGCGCTACCGGATGATGCGCGAGATGGGCGTGCGCAATATCGACGGCTACAACCGCGCCCTGGGCGCGGCCGGCAAGGTGGTCGAGCTCAAGCCGGTAAATCTGGTCGAGGAAGGCGTGGGCCGAGCCAGGACGGATGACGGCGAGCCGATCAAGCATCGCCGTCTGCCCAAAATAGTGATCGTCATCGACGAATTGGCCGACCTGCTGCTGAGCGAGGGCAAGACCGTCGAACGCGACATCACGCGGCTTGCGCAAAAGGCGCGCGCGTCGGGAATCCATCTGATTCTCGCCACGCAGCGTCCGTCGGTCGATGTTCTGACCGGGCTGATCAAGGCGAATCTGCCGGCCCGCATCTCGCTGCAGGTGACCTCGCGCGTGGACTCGCGCACCATCCTCGATTCGATCGGCGCCGAACGGCTGCTCGGCGCGGGCGACATGCTGTTCATGCCGCCGGGCAGCGCGAAATTGCGCCGCCTGCACGGACCGTTCGTTTCGGAGACCGAGATTCGCCGGGTGGTCGATTTTCTCCGCGCCCAAGGCGCGCCGGACTACCAGATGGAAATTCTGGAGACCAAGGCGCCGTCGGAGGACGGCCTCGACGGTGGCGGCGGCGAGCATGACGACCTCTACGACGAGGCGGTGCGAATCGTGCTCGAAACCAACCAAGCGTCGGTCTCGATGATCCAGCGGCGCCTGCGAATCGGCTACAATCGGGCGGCCCGGATGGTCGAGCAGATGGAACGCGAGGGGCTGGTGACGCCGGGCGACGGGATGCGCCCGCGCGAAGTCCGATCGCGCAACGCCAACTAACCCTCAAATTCAAAAACAGTTTCGCGATCGCACGAACGAAACTTCGATGGCGCGGCTGCGTCCTATAGACTGGAATTAGATGCCTACGATGCAAAGACTGCAACGGTTGCGTCGCCGCCCGCGTGGGGTTTTGCGCTTCGCGATACCCGCGGCGGTGGCCGCTATCGTCGTCGCCGCGTCATTTGGTCCTGTTTCGACGGCCGAGACTCGCTGCAAACCGATTCCGGCGAGCACTGCCGCTGATTCGGCGCCCAGCCTGGACACGACGCTGACGCGTTTGCAGCAGCGTTACGATTGCTCGCGCTCGCTGCAAGCTAATTTTGACGAGAAGCTGAGCAGCCCCGGCGGCATGGCGCGGACTCGCAAGGGAACCGTCTATTTCAGAAAGGTGGGGCGGATGCGCTGGGAGTTTGCCGCGCCGTCCGAAGGAACCGTCGTGAGCGACGGCACAACTGTCTACGACTACGAAAAGGACCTCAACCAGGTGGTCGAGCTGCCGGTGAGCAAGGCGCTAAAGAGCAGCGCCACCGCTTTTTTGCTCGGCCTGGGCAATATTCGCCGCGATTTCAAGGTGTCATTGCCGCCTGCCTCGTCCATCGACGGATTGATTTACGTGGTTCTGGTGCCCAAAAACGGCGGCGACACGATGGAACTGGGACTCGACCCGAAGAGTTACGACATTGTTAAGTTTAAGCTGATAAACCAGGTCGGCGGAGTTACCGAGCTAAAGTTCAGCGATATTCGGACCAACGTAGCACTTGATGACTCGTTGTTCGCGTTCACAGTCCCCGAAGGCGCGGACGTCGTTCGTCCCCAAAAGAACTGAAGCCCTATGCTAGCGCGGGACCCCGATTGCGCCGGTTGCCTGGGGAGAGTAAGCATATAAGCCCTATTTTTATCCGGTATGGAAAGCGTTCACCTGATCAGCCTGGGATGTCCCAAAAACACAGCCGATAGCGAGCTGATGTTGGGGGCGCTGGTGCGCGCGGGATTCGAAGTCACGATGGACCCGCAGCAGGCGCAGGTGCTGCTGGTCAACACGTGCGCGTTTATCGAGCCGGCCAAGAAGGAATCGATCGACGCTATTCTCGGGGCCGCCGAGGTCAAGAAGAATGGAGCGGGCAAGCGGCTGGTAGTGGCAGGATGCCTTTCGCAGCGCTATGGGAGCGAGCTTCGCGAGCAGTTCCCCGAGGTCGACATCTTCGTCGGCACCGGCAATTTTCTCGACCTTCCCGAACTCCTGCGCCGCAGCGAACGGCCCGAGTTGCGGCCGATTCCTTACACCGGCGCCGCCCATCTGCTGCCCTCGGCCGAGGCGCCACGAATCAGGACCGGCGACCCGTTCAGCGCCTACCTGAAAGTTTCGGAGGGCTGCGACCATCGATGCGCTTTCTGCATCATTCCCAGGATTCGCGGTCGTCACGAGAGCCGCCCGCTCGACGACGTGGTGCAGGAGGCTATGCGGCTGGCGGCGAGCGGGGTGCGCGAGATCAATCTGATCGCGCAGGACCTTACCGCTTACGGCCGCGACCTGAAGCCGCGCGCGTCACTGGCGGCGCTGCTCCGCCGCCTCGCGCCAATCGACGGTATCCGATGGATCCGGCTGCTCTACTGTTATCCGAATTTCGTCACCGATGAGTTGCTCGCGGCGATCGCGAGTCTCGAAAAGGTGGTTAACTATATAGATATGCCGCTACAGCACGCCGACGATGCGATGCTGCGCGCGATGAAGCGCGAACGCTCCGCTGACGCGCTGCGCCGCCTGCTGGAGCGGGTCCGCGCGGCGATTCCCGGCGTGGCGCTGCGCACTTCTTTTATCGTTGGATTCCCGGGCGAGACCGACGCGGCATTCGCAGCCCTCGTCGATTTCGTGCGCGAGCAGAAATTCGACCGGGTCGGAGTCTTCACTTATTCGCGCGAGGAAAATACCGCGGCGTACGGCTTGGCGGACCAGGTTTCCGAAGGCGTCAAACGGCGCCGGCGGGCAAAACTGATGGAGGTGGCGGCAGAAATTTCTCTGGAAAAGAACCGCGGCCTGGTAGGCCGCGAAATTGAAGTCATGGTCGAAGGGGCGGCCCCGGGGCGTGCGACGCGGTTACGCGCGCGGACCTCGGCCCAGGCGCCTGAAATCGACGGTACGGTCCTGCTCAGCGGCGAAGCCGAGCCGGGCGAGATCGTCCGCGCGCGTATCGAGCGTGCGACGACCTACGACCTTCACGGACGGATCTTAGGCGCGGTGGCGCAATTATAAGGGGCGGCGAACGATGCCGAAAAAAGCAGCAGCCACGAACAGGAAAAAGTTTCTGGCGAAGATGCGCGAGCAACTGGGAGAGATGAAGACCAAGCTGCTCAGCGAACTGGATTCCGAATTGCGCGCCGGGCGCGAGGCCAACAAGGACGAGGGCATGGATACCTACGACCTTGCCTCCGAAGAGCGCGACCGGGAGATCAATTTCATCCTGTCAGATCGCGAGCGGGTGAAAATCAAGCAGGTCGACGACGCGCTCGGCCGGCTCGACGACGGCTCTTACGGCGTTTGCGAGTCGTGCGGACTCGAGATCGCAGAGGAGCGCCTGCTGGCGTTGCCGTTTACGCGGTTATGCCGCGACTGCCAGCAGGATCAGGAAAAAGAGGCCAAGTCGCAGCGCCGCTTCGACGACGAGCGCAACACCTATCGCAAGCTCGGATCGACCGACGCGGACGAGGAGACTCCCTAGAATCCCGATCGCGTCACGCAGGTTACACAAAACTACAGAGGGGCCTGCAGGCAGGCCTGACGGGAGTACGCCTGCCGGGTGGAACCGAAATGAGCCAAGACGCGCATCGGTGGATGAGCCTCGGCAAAGCGTCTTTACCCCCGCTCGGTCCACGGGCATTCTAGTTCTGTAGCGGCGCGAGTTGATGGTTGGCACGCGAGCGCGTGATCCTTCAGCGGTGCCGCTTGGCAGGATGTGTGTGCCTTGGCAGGATGTATGTGCGGGGCGAAACATGGAAACGCCCGGCCGGTATCTACCTGGGAAGGTATAATTGAGGACAAGAATTTTCTGCGAGGCGTCCTCCGACAGGGCGCCGGCCGGCATTAATGCAGACAACGGAGCGGCGGCAATCTTAAAGCCGCCCGGCGCGCGCGCGGTTGTCGCTTTTGCCAGCGCCAGGGGCGGCGTCGGCAAGAGCGGAATCTGCGTCAATGTCGCCGCCGCGCTGGCGATGACCGGGCGCAAGGTCGCGATTGTCGATGCCGACCTGAACTCGCCGGGTCTGCTGGGGATGCTCGGGCTGAAGCCGCTTCGGCGGTTCGCGCCCGGCGAGGCGATCGATCCCGCTTCGGGTCCGCTGGGAATCCGAGTGGTGGCGTCGAGCCAGCTGGCCGACGGCGAGCCGGCGGCGTTCAGCTTCATCGAGGGCGATGAGACGCCGGCGCCGGCAGTAGCGCAAAACGGCGCCGGCTCGCTCGAGATCGACTATCGTGGCGCGCTGCGCCGCCTGATCGAAGCGCGCTTCGGGCCGCTCGATCTGATGCTTATCGATCTCGCCTCGGGCCTCTCGCCGTTGCATTGCCTTGCCGAAGTGATCGAACTCACCGGCATTGTAATGGTTACGCGCCCATCCGAGGCCTGCGTGCGTGCGACGCACGACGCGCTCAAGACCATCGCACACGACAAGATTGCGGTGCTTGGGCTTATCGAGAACATGCTCGGCTTCAACTGCGACAGTTGCCACACAGTGCGACCGCTCTTTCCGCAAGGCAACTTCCCGGGCCTGGCGCAAACGGTCGAGGCGCCGATTCTCGGACGGCTTCCATTCGATCCGCGGCTGGCGGATTGCGCCGAACGCGGCGCGCTATTCTTGCGGGAATATCCTGAAGCGCCGCTGACCAAGCAGTTCGCGGCGATCGCCGCCACGCTGGAACAAGAAATCGCACGGCGCACCCCCGTCGCCGTGATGCCGCCTCCACCACCACCGCTTGTTACCGAAGAGCCTGCCTGAGCGCTAGCTCTCGCCGTTATCGGCGTCGGCAAGGTCCACCGCCGCGGACGGCGCGGGCAAGCTACCGTGCGAGTATTCGAACATCCCCGCGCCGCGAAGATCCCCGGGATGGTTTCCGCTATGACCTCCGCTATGATTTCCGACGCGAAATGTGGCGAAGCCAAGTGAGGTCAAGATTCGGCTCTGCGCGGGGCCCGGCCGCGACAGCATCACGAAGCTGTGGACCTCGCCGTCAATCATGACTTGGTGCGTGAGCGCGTGGCCGTCGCCGATTGGCCGCAGTATGGCGCTGATTCGCTGCGGCGGACGTCTGGGCGCGGCGGCAGTGAATTTAAGGCGCTCCAGGCCGGCGTCGGCCCATCGTCCGCGATCGAGCACGCGCGAACTCGCCCTCTCCACGGCTTCATTGTCGATTAGCGTGCGCGCTTCGACGGCGCGCGGCGACGCTCCGTCGGGCAGCACGGCCCACATCATCCGGCGCTCTTTAAAGACGGCGTTGCCGATTCCAATAAGCGAGCGCCCGACTCGGGCGACGGCCTGAATCCGACGTCTTTCTCCGGCGATTGAGAAATGGCCGGTGACGCGGCCGAAGATACCCTGACCGGCGTGCTCCGGACGAGTGATTGATTCGATTAGCGTTTCGGTCTGCAATTTTGGCCGCGCGCTCTTCGCCGGCCAGGTTTCGAACTCCGCGTGAAGCGCCATCGATTCATGAAGCGCAGCCTTGGCGAGGGCGTGTTCGACGCTTAGATAGGCTCTTCCGTCTTCAACCACCACCGCCGGCCCGGCAAACTCGAAATACATGCGCCCTTCGCGAATTCGCAAAGCCAGCGGACCCAGCGTCAGGCTCTTGGTGGTACGCGTGACGCGCCCCTCGGCCGTGAAGAGCGCGATGCGCTCGCGGCCCAGCATCACCATCACGCGCGCGCCGGCGGCGCCCGAGCCAAGATCGAAACTCGCCATCGCGCCGATCTGCGCGGACGAATCGTAAAACTCCAGTCCGACTCGCAGTGGTCCGGCGGACGTTTGCGGCGCGCTTCGACGGGGCGTCGGCGCGGGAACCTCAGCGGTGCGCACGATCTCGATGCGGCTCGTGCGCTTGGCGCCGTTGGTTGTCGACGCGGCGGCCGCCAGATCGCATCGCGCGAACGACTCGGCGATTGCGGCGATGGTTTTGGCGCGGAAGCGGCCAGGCATCCGCAGCGCCACTGAAAGTTCTAGTTGTACAGCCTCCAGCGCGCCGCGCGCGTTGAGGGCGGCAAGACGCCGCAGCGTACCGATCGAGCTCGACGCATGACGCTGAGTGAACGCCTGCAGCAGATTGTTGGCGCCGGCGCCCGGATAGCGCAGGCCGAAGGTGGGCTCGATACCGCTGCGTCCTAGCACTTCGAAGAAGTCGACCAGCGGCCCGTTTACGAAACCATCGCTGGCGGAGACATGCGCGCCGCATGCGGGCAGCAGCGCCCCGTTGGCCGATTTGACTCCGATGCCGACGTCGACGCGCGGCTCGATAACGTTCCATCCGTGAATCAGCAGGACCACGGCGCGTCCGCGCTGCGCGACGATTCGCTCCAGGCGCGCGGCGATAAGTTCGAGCATCCACGGCGCCTCGCTCATCACCTGGCTTAGACGGTTAAGGTCGAGCCGGTTGCGATCCATCCCGGAATTGATGATCGCGCCTGCGCCGAGGCGCTGCGCCAACTCGTGCGTTATGTCGGCGGTGTAGAGATCGTTGACCTTGGGATTGAGCAGCGCTCGCGTAGCCGGGCCAGCCTGGCCGCCGTGGGGCGCAATCAGCAATACCGGCGCGTCGCCGTCGGCCGCCTGGAGCCATCGTGCGCTTTTCGGCGCCGCGGCCTGGTCGAAACTATGCGGCCCGCCCCTCGACCCTGTCATCAATGTTGCCCCGCGACGCCGGACCGATAACGCCGAAGTTTCAGCGCCGCGCGCGCGTGCAGGATGAACGAGGCGACCAGGTAATAAGCGATGAACGACAGCGATGCGAAGAGTAATACGGGATGATTAGCGGGCAACTCGGCCAGCAGCGCGAGCGTGACTATCCCCCAGGCGATCGACAGCGTAAGCGTAACGGCACGCAGCGGCCCGGTACGGTTCGGATAGATGTATTTGATCGGCACGAACACCATGATCGCGAACACCGCAACGACGATCGTGCCGGCGAGCGCGCCGACGCCAAGACAATAGAGATAAAACGCGACCAGGTTCCAGTACGAAGGAAAGCCGCGGAAGTAATGGTCGTCGGTCTTGGCCTCGACATGGCAAAAGCCGTAGCCGCTTGCCAGCATCGCAAAGCCGCCGACGAGATAGCCGCCGAGACCAGGCTCGAGAATTCCCGCGCGCAGCATCAAGAAGACCGGAGCGAGCACGTAGGTCAGGTAGTCGACGATGTTGTCGAGCAATGCACCGTCGAAGTGCGGGATGCGCCGGCGCACTTCGAGCAGGCGCGCGAGCGGACCGTCGCTGGAATCAATCGCGGTGGCGACCGCCATCGCGATGAAGCTCGCGCGAAAATCGCCGCGCGCGGCGTAATCGATTGAAACCAGGCCGGCGACCGCTCCGAGCGCGGTGTATAGATGCACGCCCCAGGCGCAAAGGCGCAGCCAGCGCTCGCGCCCAAGCGTCGCTGCGTCGCGGCTCGTCCGCGCAACCGGCTCATTGGCCGGGCTTGTGATGGCGCGGTCCGAAGTAGTCCTCCAAAATCGTCATGAATGGGCCGCAGGTGCGGCGCGCCTTGACGTGGGCGCAGGCCTCGTCGAGCGACATTTTGCCATGCGCGCGCAAGTATGCGATCGCCAGCGTCGGCGCGCGATTGAGACCTGCATTGCAGTGCAGGTAAACCCGTTCGCCATCGCCGATGAGGCTGGCGAGAGCCCCCAGCGTATCGTCGAGCCGCTCGGCCATCGCGTCCGCACTGCCATCCTGGATCTGCGTGCGGACGAATTTCATTTCGCTCAAGCGGCACGCCTCAGCAAGCTCGCGCTCGCGCAGTCCGTTGAGCGCCAGGTCTTCGTCATCCTGGAGATTGTGTATGGCGGTCACGCCGAACTCCGACTTAAGCCAGGCGATGTCCTCAGGGCGGGGAAATTCGCCAACCAGAAGGCCGGGAGAAATTTCGGTGACTGAGGGACGGCCCCGGTTTCGCGCCACGTGGCTCTGATGATCGGAGCGTTTACTGAACCAGTCCATCGTTTGACGAAGGTGCGCGCTCCGGTGAGGATGCGCGGTCGCGGCGGCCCGCTCGTGCGTCCGTCGACTCTCACTTTAGCTCATCGGCGCGAACCTGCTAACCGCTGAAAGTGCGGCGGTCCACAGGTCGGCGGCGCATGGGCGGATGACGCGGGCGCTCAGCCCTTGGCTCGCCGACTGGCGCGTGCGGAGGTCCGCCGCGGCCGGCTTGCAGTGCGCGGCTCGTCGGGCGCCGCGCCCGCCGGCGGAGCCGTTTCGGCCGGGGCTCCGGCGGCGCCGCCGCCATCGCCGCCGGGCGCGGCATGCGTGCGCCGGGTGCGCTTGGCTGTGCCGGAGGGAGGTATCCGCTCGCCCAATTCCAGCACCGCCGCGCGCATCGCGTCGGCGAGCTTCCGATAAGCGCCAGTGCCCTCCGCATTGTCGGCGAGCGCGCGCAACTCGGCGTTGGTAATCACGCGACCGATTCGGACCTCGACCGGGCGGCGATGGGGGATGATGCTGCCTTTGCCGAGAACCTCGTAAGTTCCGCTGATGCGGACCGGGAGCACGTCGCATCCGCCGCGCAGCGCCAGGTAGCCGGCGCCGCTTTTGAATTCATGGATTGCGCCGTCGGGTGAGCGCGTGCCCTCGGGAAACATCAGCACACTGCGGCCGGCTTCGAGTTCGTCGATGGCGTCGTCGAGCGAGTCGAGCTGGGCGCGCTCGCGATCGAACGGAATGAGACGGGTGAAGTTGCTGACCACGAAACGGCGCGCGTTGGTATTGAAGAAATAATCCTTGGCGGCGAGCACGACCAGTTCGCGGCCCGGCGCGCCCAGCGCATAGCTGGCGAGCGCGAAATCGAGATGGCTGGCGTGATTGGCGACAACCAGGAAATTGCGGTTGGCGGGAACGTTGCCGCGCCCCAGTACGCGCGGCCGCAACCATCCGTCGAACGCGAGGCGCTGGGCGCTGCGAAACGCCGCTTCGCCCAGGCGCTTGAGCGCGCCGGGCAAAGCCGGAGTGAACGGCTCCGCAAAGCGCGCGTACGACGGCAGGCGAGGGCGGTTCTGTCCCTGGCCCACGGCGCGTTGCAGATCGTCGACGGTGCGGAGATCGCCGAGCTGCGCGGGGCTCAGCTCGCGTTCGGCATGCGCCGCGATATGCTCGGCCAGCTCGGCCATCGCGAGCGAGTCAAGTCCGAGGTCCTCGATGAGCCGGGTCGCGGGCGTGATGCTCTCGATGCCGCTGGAGACCTGCGCGAGCGCCTGGGCGAGCCACGGCTCGACCTCGGAGCTGACTGCCGCGCGCTCCTGGGCGTGGGTTTCGAGCATCCGCTCCAGCGTTTTCACGACCTCGAGGCGTATGACCTTGCGCGTGCGAGTGCGCGGAAGCTCGGCGTCGGTGAAGCGCAGGATGCGGATACGCTTGTGCGGGCTGAGTCCCGCGCCGACTTTCTCAAAATGGGTGCGCAGGTTATCTTCCACTGCGCGACGGCTTTCTCCGCGCGCGTAGGCGGGCACGACTAGCGCGGCGGCCTGCTCACCCTGGCCAACTTTCAAGCCGACGATCGCAAGTTCCCTAATATACGAGGAATGGCCGTAAACCTCTTCGAGTTCGTCGATGTAAATATTGTTGCCGCCGGAATCGACGATCACGTCCTTGGCGCGGCCCACGATGTAGAGCCGTCCGTCTTCGTCGAGGCGGCCGAGATCGCCCGTGCGCAGCCATCCGTCGTGCAGCACCTCGTCGGTGGCGGCCTTGTTGTGGTAGTACCCCGCCATTACGTTCGGCCCGCGCGCCAGGATTTCGCCCACCGTGCCGTCGCCGCTGGAGGCGAGCTTTATCTCGACGCCGTTGAGCGGCTTGCCGACCGACCCGGGAGCCATCGGCTCGTCCGGGCGCGCGACGCTCAGCACGGGCGCCGCCTCGGTCAGGCCGTATCCTTCAAGCAGCCGGATGCCAAGGTCGTTGAAAAACCCGGCGACGCGCTGGGGTAGCGCGGCGCCGCCGCTGACGGCGAGCCGCAGCCGTCCGCCGAGCGCGGTATGGGCCTGGCGAAAGAGCATCGCGCCGGCGTTGAGACCCCATTCGCGGTCGAACCTGCGGTTGAGATCGCGCAGCCGATCGAACAGCGCGTGGAGGAATGGCCCCTGCGCTTCGACACCATCAACGATGCGGCGATGAACCGCTTCCCACAGCGCGGGCACTCCGACCACCGCGGTCGGCCGCACGTCGGCCAGCGTACGCGCGAGGCTCGCGGCGTCCACGCCGAGCGGATAGACCACGGTCGCGCCGAGCGCGAGCGGCAACAGCATCCCGCAAGTAAATTCGAAGGTGTGATGGAGCGGGAGCAGCGAGAGCACCACGTCAGACGAATCGAGCGCAAAGACCCGCGCGAGCATCGCCACTTCGGCGGCGAAATTCCCGTGCGTCAGCATCACGCCCTTGGGCGCACCGGTGGTGCCCGAGGTGAAGACGATGGAGGCGAGCGTCTTGCGCTCGGGGGCGGGCCGCGCGTCGGGCCGTCCCTTGAGGACGAACGGACGGCTTAGCTCCGCAAACTCGAGTTCAACGATGTCGCTGTCCATCTCGGCCAATGCGTTGCCTACGCGTTTTGCGACCTCCGCCGAGCACAGCGCTGCCGCAGGCGTGGCGATGCGGCAGATCGGCGCGAGCTCCTCGGGCGAAATCAGATGGTCCAGCGGCACCGCGACGGCGCCGGCGGCGAGAATCGAGAAATACGCGAGCACCCACTCGGGCGAGTTCTCGCCGATGAGCAGCACACGGTCGCCGGTCTTGACCCCGCGCATCCCGAGCAGCAGTCCGGCGCGATGCGCGCTGTCGCGCAGCTCGCGGTAGGTCGTCGTGACACGCTCGCCCGACGGCTGGCGCGCGACCAGCGCCGGCCGCGAGCCGTAACGCTCGGCGGCGCGGTCCAGCATCTCGGCCAGCGTACGATGACGCGCCGGAGCGGTGGGACGCCCGCGCGTGTGAAGATCGAGCGAGCCGAAGATGTGCCGGCGCAGTCCCGGCAAATGCACGTTGATCCAGTAGTCCGCCCAATCGACGCGCTCGGGCGCGTAGGGATGATGTTCGGCGTCGGCCGCCGCGAGCGACTTGTAGAGCGCGCGAATGTTGGTGCCGTGGAAGGTGTAAACCAGCTCCTGGATGTACGGGCGATAGACCTCGACCAGCTCGCGCGCCATCGCAGTATTGGCGCCAAACTTCTCGACGCCTTGCTCGAACTTTTTCGCGCGTTCGGAATCCTCGCCGAGCAGGGTGCGCGCGGCCCCGGCGCCTTTCTTGAGCAACTCGGGCAGCGTCTGGCTCGCGAGTTCGTACGTACTTTGCGAAACGACTACCGCCTCCAGATGCGGCGCGAAGCGGCCCATCGGGCCGCCGACACGGCGATGCTCGCGGCGGTTGCTGAGCCCGGTCAGCTCGACCAGCCGGCGCATCGGCAGCGGATTCACGTCCGAGGTGCAGAGCTGGTAGATCGGTTTGTGGCGCCCGGCGAGCAGCGCCGCAAGAATCGGAATCATCGCGTGCGCCGCCAGATCGACCGGTATGATGTCGAGCACCAGTTCGCCCTTGGCCGGGTAGAAGCGATAGCCGCGGCCGGAAAGATAAGTCAGCGGAGCGCTGGTGTTGACGCCCTGGTTCCATCCCGGGAACGGATCGCGAAGGGCGCTCTCGATAATTGAGGGACGCGCAACGGTCGCCGCGATCGAGTCCTGCGCGGCGAACACCAACTGCTCACCGAGGCTCTTGCTGTAGCTGTAGGTGTTGGGCCATCCCCATCGGCGCGCGCGCTCCAGGCCGATCTCCTTCAGCCGCTCCTCGACCCATCGCTTGCGCCAGCGCTGAGCCGCGGCTTCATGGGCGTCGCCGCCGTCGGGGTCGGCGTTGACCACGTGCAGCTCGTCGGCCTGGCGCACCTGGTCGTGGGATTCAGCTTCCACGCGGGCGACGGCGGCGAGCGCGTCGCGAATTTCGCGCCGCAGCGTGAAGTTGCGCCGGCCGTTGGGGCACCAGTCGACCGGAGTGTCGTCCTCGAAACGATGGCCGTCGGCGTTGCCCGCGGCGTAGCAGGTCGAAACGTGAAGCAGGGCTGCGCCGCGCTTGCGGCAGAACTCGATCACATGGGCAACGCCGGTGGTGTTGACCGAGAGCGATTTTTCCAGCGAGGCTTCGAAGTTGACCAGCCCGGCGCAATGCACCACCGCGTCGATCTCGCCGCGGCCGGGCGCTTCGCCTTCGGAGACCAGGTCCTCCTCGGTGATGTCGCCGCAGAGCACGGTGAGTTTTTCGTCGACGTAGCGGTCGAAGCGGTCGCCCAGATGTTCGCGCAAGGGACCGAATACGGGCGAATCGAGAATTTCGCGGCGCAAGCGACTAAGCGCGAGGCGCCGGTCGCCGCGGATGAGCAGATAGACGCGTTCGACCTCCGGATGCCAGCGCAGGAGCAGCGAGAGGAAGACCTTTCCGAGAAAGCCGGTCGCGCCGGTGAGCAGTATGCGGCAGCGCCGCAGCGTCTGTTCAAGCGGCGCCATCGCGGTGCGCGCGGCGTTGCCGTTAGTTCCGTTGCTATTCGACATCGGCTATCACCAGCGGCGGTAAGTGGAGATAGGTGATACTGGCCGAGCGCCCCAGATCCGACGTCGCCATCGCGATCGCCTCGTCCAGCGTGTCGGCGGATTCCCATCCCATGCGCGTTGCGACTTCCGGCTCCTCGCATCCAGCCGCGATTACCCGTCCGACGTGCTGGCGGGCCGGCTCGCCCCAGTACCACATGTAGAACGGGTGCACGCCGTGGTAGGCATGGCCGTAGCGGTACATGTGAACGTAGGTCGGATTGCGCGCGAACTCGGCCTCGAAGTTGCGCTCCAGTTCAGTGGCGTCGGTGGTCTCGCGCAGGCAGCGATGGAAGAACTCGATGTAACTGGGATGATGCTCGGGATGGAACTGATCGCGCAGCGGATGGCAGATGATCACGGTGCCGCCTTCGCGTACCAGCGGCTTGCCGCGGAACATGTTGAACAGGTAGCCGAGGCCGGTGCACTGCACCAGCACCGGATTCATCACCGAGTTCACGTTGTACGGACAGACGTAGGGGACGCCGACGATCAGCACGTCGGACTGACCCTTGACCGGCACCGCATACTGCTGGAACACGCGGGCCAGCGCCTTGCGATGCACCGCGTCGGTCTCGCCCGCCCATACACCGGTCATCGAATAGGGCGCGGCGTATTGGTTGAGCACCTGGCGGCGCATCGAATCCGACATGTTGCCGAGCGTCCAGCGAAAACCCTTCAGGCGCATCCGGTCCCAATCCGAAAAGCGGTCTTCGTTCTTCTGCAGGAAATCGAGCATCCCGCCGTACATCTGGTTATTGATTGCGGTCTCGATGGTGAAGACGTTGACGTGCTCGTTAACCAGCCGGCCCATCCGGTTGGCCGAGTTGTGCAGCGCCGATCGGGTCGGGTCCATGTATGAGTTGCACTGTCGCAGCGTGGCGGGATTGTGATGGTGGCGCAGGCTCTGATAGGGAGCGAGGCCGACCGCGACCGATTTGTGGCCGCCGTCCATCGGAACCAGATTGATGTTGAGATAGAGCAGCAGGTCGGACTCGGCCGCGCGCCGCGAGAGCCATACCTCTTCACCATGATCGGTCTTTCCGAGCATCGCGATTTCGGCGCGATTCTCGGCGTCGAAGTTGTACAGCCGCTCGGGCCAGAATTGCTTGAACGCGCGCTCACCCACCATGCGCCGAATCTCGGCCTCGGTCATTCGGCGATGCAGCGAGGTCGCGACGATTAGGTGAACGTCGTCGACGCCATAGTCGGCCAGCGTCTGCAGCACGATGTTGAGCGCGCGCTCGCGGATATCGGGCCGGCGCATCTGCGGCAACGGCAGGCTGATGTCATCGATCGCGATGGTGACGCGCATGTTGGGATTGAGCTGGGCGAACAGCGGGTCGGCGTTCTCGGGACGCAGAAGCGCGTAGCGAATAGCGGCATCGGGATCGGCCAGCGGCTCCAGCGGCGGCGGCGGATAGATCACGCGCGTGCCGGCGGGCAGCTTCTCGTACCAGAAGTCGTCGCCATAGGCGATGAGCCGCGGCGCCGAGCGCCGGTTGAGCGTGACCACCAGGTCACGGCGCGCGCCGGGCTCGTGCCTGAGTTCGGCGGTCTTCAGCTCTTTGAGCTTACCTTCCGGTCGCGCCATCCGTAGCTCTCCCCAGCCAGTCCAGCAGCCACGCTCCGTTCGCCGCGCCTTCGCGGCTGGACCCGGCGTCATGGCTGAAACGAACAATTGGCCACTTGCGGTTGTGCGCGGCGGCGAGCAGGCGGCGGTCGGGATTCACGGCCACCGGATGCCCCAGCGCGCAGAGAAAAGGCAGGTCGTAATATGAATCGGCGTATCCCCAGCACGCGGCCATATTGATTCGCCGCTCCGCAGCGAAGGTTTCGCACCACGCCGATTTCTCGGAACCCGCCATCACCGGCTCCAGCATCCTGCCCGTCGCGAGTCCGCGGCTGTAGACCAGGCGATTGGCGGCGAAGTGTTTAATCTTGAGGCGGCGCGAAAGCGGTTCCACCAGGAAGTCGGGTGACCCGGTCACTAGCACCGGCTCGATGCCCACGGCGCGATTAGCCTCCAACATTTCGATCGCGTGCGGGTAGAGATGGCGGATCAGCACGCGTTCGCAATACTCGCCGCCGAGTTCCCACAGGCGATCGCGCGAGACGCCCTTGTAGGCCTCGAACAGCTTCATGTTGAGCAGGCGGCGGTCGTGACGCTCGGCCATGTAGAGCAGCGGAAGGCTGAGCGCAAGCCGGGCGAGATAGCCGGCGCGGCCACTCCATTCACCCAGATTGGCCATGAAGAAGGCTGTGGCGTGGAGCAGATTGAGCCCGGCCAGCGTGCCGTCCAGATCATAGAAGGCGCAGGCCTTGGCTTTGCCGCGGGAGGAGCGTCCCGCTCTGGCTACGTAAACTGACATGTCATTCTACTTTAGGGCCAGAAATAGTGCGCGCCGGGGCCTGCAATTCGCCGCGCCGGCGGGCCTCTTCGAGCAACTCCGGTCGCCCGACGCCGCCCAGTCCGAAGGCCAGAATTTCCTCGACCAGCGAATCGATCTCACGCGGACGCCGCCGCGCGATCTGGCCGACCACTTCCTTGATTCCTCCCAGGATGCAAAAGGCCGCAATGCGCGTGTCGCAGGGACGCACCATATTCATTTGCACTCCCAGGTCCAGGGAGCGCTGAATGGCGTCAGCGATACGCTGATAGAATTCCAGAATCCTTAAATCGAGGTCGCGATCGAAGCCCACCGAATGGTTGAGCAGGATGTCGGTCAATTCGCGTTCCGCCAGCACGAAATTCATCACGCGCTTGAGGTTGTCGCGGAGTTGATTGACCGGGTCGGGCTCATCCGGACGCAGGCGCTGGATACGGCGTGAAAGCTCGGTTAGCACTTGGGCGAGCAGTTCCTCGAAAAGAACCTTCTTGTTTTGAAAGTAGAGGTAGAAAGTGCCTCGCGCGATGCGAGCGCGGGCGATGATATCAGCGACATTAGTCCGATGATAGCCTTTGCGCGCGAATATCCGCTTGGCGTGGCGCAACACTTGGGCGCGCCGGGCCTGTCGTTCCATTACCGCAAAATCCTCAGGAGAATTAGACCCTATCGGCCCGTCCGAGCGGTGTCAAATCTCCCTCAAACGCCTCATAGTGGATAACTTATCAACTCTGCGCCCCAGCTCCTCAAGGTCGGGGCGATGCTCTGTGACGTTCAGGAAGGAGGAGACGCAGGGCAGGGGCTACAAAGCGACGGCGATTGACCAACCCCAATCAGCACCGGCGGGCTAACGACCGTGCCGGAGGCCGCCGTTATACACGAACATCCCTTAACCGGTCCGGAGGTGAAAAAACCCTGGCCGTTGCTCAAGAGGAAGCTGTTGTTCACAAACCAACTTGCCGACGGCGAGATATTGTTGAAAGAGCTGACCCCGTTGGAGCTGAATTCACCCTGTGCGAAGAACTCGAAGTCTGCCGTACTGAGAGGGATCTCGGCAGATGTCGCCTGTGTGCACGCAGCGCCAGTCGATGGAGCCTGAGCGCAAACCCGTACCGCTATGATGGTTATCGGCGTCGACGTAGCAATTGGCGCCGGATTGCTGGAGCCTCCCCCGCAACTGAGCAACAGCGTCGTTATCACGAAAACCAAAAACGGAGCGACCACCAAACATCTTTTCTGCCACATCAAGCATCCAGCTATGCCGTGGCGGCTCCTGCGCTGTCAAGAAGCGTCCCGCGAAAACCAAACAAACTTGATCACGCCGGACTTGGAAAACAGGCGCCACGCTACACAAAAAAAAACGCCAAGCGGATTTCGAAATTAAGTTGGATGCTGCCAGCCGAACAAAGGAACGGCGGGCATCGAGGGAGGGGGGAGGCTCCCCGATGCCCGCCTGTTCGTGGTCCGCCTTGCGGCGTACCCCATTTCGGCTGCCGGGAGGAGTAAGCAACCGCAGCGCGGCGGCGATGATTGCCAACAAATCCGCGCCTGAAAGATTCGACGATGACCCCACGGGATTATTCAGATGCATCGCGGACCGGATTTTCCGAAGACGGGTGGACTTACGAAAAACTCTTTCGAAAAGCTCTTTGAGCCAAAAGAAAGGAGGCCGGAGATAAACTCCGGCCTCCAACATTCGGTCCGCCGTCTGCTTCTCTTATCGCTACCCAGCTACTATCCCCGCGAAGCTGCCGGATGCCATATGGAGATTGCGGAGCGGACCCGGCGCTCGATCGCTACGTGCCCCTTAAAGAGCCGCCACTGCCGTGGCGATGAACGTAACGACGTTGCCCGCAAAGCTTTTGACTCCGAGACCCAATCCCGCGTAGGCGGAATAAGCCCCGACGGCCACGAACAACAGGATGATCGAATATTCTGTGAACGTCTGGCCCGTGCTTGATTTTCGCGCCTTTGCCAAAATTCCATATTTCAATTTCATGCAAGTAACCTCATCTCTCCTCTAGAGGCTGCAAAAGCGATCTTGCCACCACCTGCACAACAATGACCCTACAGAGAGGATATTAGCATAGATTGCTTAAAGTTGGCAAATTTAACCTAAATTATGCAACTACTTGGCGTCGAAGCGGTAATAAGAGGAATTTACGACCACTGGGCGGCGGGCTGTTCCTAAAAAACGAGAACAAAACATATGTGAATATAGGATGGAACGAGTCGGTGAACGGATCGTATCCTCGGGATCTTTATACACCTCAGTCCGTCTCCCTTCAGTCACCCGCTGGTACGGCGGTCCTCCTTCGCAGATAGACATAATTCACAATTTTTTAACTTGTGAGCCCGCGGGCGGCATCGTTGGCAGAATTCCCGACGAGCGCGGCCGCGAGGGTCGGCCATGGTGCCACCAACGGTTAGAATCCTGCGCTGCAAAAAGCTGCGGCCGTGTTCTCTATGCGACCCGAGGCAGTGCATACTGTTAGTTGCAACACATCTTCGCGTTACTGGCTCGCCAACGGATTTTCATTCCAACGCTTCGCCGGCGAGCGAACTATGATCCAAGGAGCGATAGCGATGCAGATGGGTATGGTCGGTCTTGGCAGGATGGGCGCTAACATGGTGCGCCGTCTCCTGCGCGGTGGTCATGAGTGCGTGGTCTTCGACGTCAGTGCCGATGCGGTAAAGGCACTGGCCAAGGAGGGTGCGATCGGCGCGTCTTCGTTGGATGATTTCAAAGCGAAGCTCAAGAAGCCGCGGGTGGCGTGGATGATGGTGCCGGCGGCGGTGGTCGAGAAAACGCTTGCTGACCTTTCGGGCAAGTTCGAGCCCGGCGACATCTTGGTCGACGGCGGCAACTCTTACTATGTGGATGATCTTCGCCGCGCCAAAGCATTGCGCGCTAAGGGCCTCCACTATATCGATTCCGGCACCAGCGGCGGCGTATGGGGGCTCGAGCGCGGGTTTTGCCAGATGATTGGCGGCGAGCCCGAAATCGTGAAACATCTCGATCCGATTTTCGCCACGCTCGCGCCGCCGCTCGACTCGGCGCCACGCACCGCGGCACGCGAGAAAGCCGCCCCGAGCACCGCCGAGCACGGCTACCTGCATTGCGGGCCCAACGGCGCCGGCCACTTCGTCAAGATGGTGCACAACGGAATCGAGTACGGTCTGATGGCCGCGTACGCGGAAGGGATGAACATCCTGCGTCACGCCAACGTCGGCAAGCAGCAGCACGTGGCCGATGCCGAGACCACGCCACTGCGCGATCCGGAACTGTACCAGTACGATTTCAATCTCACCGACATTGCCGAGGTTTGGCGCCGCGGCAGTGTGATCGCCTCGTGGCTGCTCGACCTGACGGCCGATGCGCTCGCCGGCGATCCCGAATTGGCGAAGTTCGCCGGCCGGGTCTCGGATTCGGGCGAGGGGCGCTGGACGGTTGATGCGGCGATCGATGAAGGGGTGCCGGCGCCGGTGCTGACGGCGGCGCTATACGAGCGCTTCAGCTCGCGCGGCGCGGCCGACTTTGCCGATAAGATGCTATCGGCGATGCGCTACGAGTTCGGCGGCCACGTGGAGAAGAAGTCATGAACACCGGGGCCCCGCACTCCGACGCGCTGGCGTTTTTTGGCGCCACCGGCGACCTCGCCTACAAGAAGATCTTCCCGGCGTTGCATGCGATGGCGCGGCGCGGCCATCTGGAATTTCCGGTGATCGGGGTGGCTAAGTCGGGCTGGAATCTCGATCAACTGCGCGCCCGCGCCAAAGAGAGCATCGAGAAGCACGGCGGCGGCGTCGACGATCAGGCCTTCAGGAGGCTCATCGCGCGCCTGGGCTATATCGATAGCGACTACCAGGACGCATCGACATACACGGGGCTGCTTAAGGCGATGGGCGGCGCGAAGCATCCGACGCACTACCTGGCGATTCCCCCGAGTCTGTTTGCGACCGTGATCGAAAATCTTGGCGCTTCCGGGTGCGCGCGCAACGGACGAGTGATCCTCGAAAAACCGTTCGGGCACGATCTGCCCTCAGCACAGGCTCTCAACGTGACGCTGCACAAGGTCTTTGATGAGTCCGCCGTGTTTCGTATCGACCACTATCTCGGCAAGGAGCCGGTACAGAACCTGGTACTGTTCCGTTTTGCCAATTCCTTTCTCGAGCCGATCTGGAATCGGCGCTATGTCGAGAGCGTGCAGATCACCATGGCCGAGAGTTTTGGCGTGGAGGGCCGCGGCGCTTTTTATGACGCCAACGGCGCGATCCGCGATGTGGTGCAGAATCATCTGCTCCAGGTCGTGGCGTACCTGGCGATGGAGCCACCGCTGACCACTTATCCCGAATCGATCCAAGACGAGAAGGTCAAGGTCTTCCGTTCGATCCTGCCGCTGGATCCCGATGACCTCGTGCGCGGACAGTTTAGTGGCTATCTCAAGGAGCCAGGCGTCAAATCCGGCTCAACGGTCGAGACCTTCGCGGCCGTGCGCCTGCATATCGATTCATGGCGATGGGAGGGCGTGCCGTTCTTCATCCGCGCCGGCAAGTGTATGCCGGTGACCGCCACCGAGGTGAGGGTAACGCTCAAGCGGCCGCCGCTGCGCAAGCTTAGTCCGGAGGATGCGAACTACTTTCGTTTCCGCCTGGGCCCCGACGTGATAATCGCCGTCGGCGCACAGGTCAAGCGTCCCGGTGAGCACATGGATTCCGAGGCGACGGAACTCAAACTCGTGCAACGGCCCGAAGGCGAAGAGATGGACGCGTACGAGCGGCTGCTGGGTGACGCTATGGCGGGCGACCATCTGTTGTTCACGCGCCAGGACGCGGTCGAGGCGCAGTGGGCGATCGTGCAGCCGATTTTGGGCGACGCCACTCCGGTGCTGGAATATCAGCCGGGCACCTGGGGTCCGGCCAAAGCCCAGCAGCTGACCGCGGAAGTCGGCGGATGGCACAACCCGCCCGCGTGAGTTGAAATGAAAGCTCGTAAGCTGAAAATGAAGTTATGAAACGCTCGGTTAAAGCCGACCCAAAGTTAAGCGACTCAGTTCGCCCTATCCAGCGCGTCGCGCGCCGGACGAGGCGCGGGAGGAACTATGAAAGCGACACAACAACTGCACGAGGCCGGCCAGAGCCTCTGGCTGGATAACATCACGCGAGCGCTGCTGACTGGCGGCGGGCTCAAGCGCTACATCGATGAGTTGTCGATCACCGGGCTGACCTCCAATCCGAGCATCTTCGACCAGGCGATCAAGAACAGCAACGACTACGACGCGGCGATTCGCGAAAAAACCGCCGCTCGCAAGGAGGGCGAGGCGCTGTTCTTCGAACTCGCGCTCGAAGACCTGACGCGCGCCGCCGACCTCTTTCGTCCGATGCATGACCGGACCAACGGAGTCGACGGATGGGTCTCGCTGGAAATTTCGCCCAAGCTCGCGTACGACACGGCCGGCAGCATCAACGCTGCAAAACAACTCTCCGCGCGCGGCGCGCGTCCGAACCTCTTCATGAAGATTCCCGGAACTCGCGAGGGAGTGCCCGCGATCGAAGAGGCGATCTTCGCGGGTGTGCCGATCAACGTAACGCTGCTGTTTTCGCGCGAGCAGTATCTCGCGGCGGCTGAGGCCTACATTCGCGGTATCGAGCGCCGCGTGGCGGCCGGCCTAAACCCGCACGTCGCCTCGGTCGCCTCCGTGTTCGTCAGCCGATGGGACGTCGCGGCAGCGAAGAAAGTGCCGCCAGCGCTGCACGGCCGCCTCGGCATCGCGATGTCCAAACGCATCTACAAAGCCTACCGCGAGTTGCTCGCCTCCGACCGCTGGTTGAGGCTCCTCAACTTCGGCGCGCGCTCGCAGCGGCTGCTGTGGGCCAGCACCGGCACCAAGGATCCCAAGGCTTCCGACGTGCTCTATGTGAGGTCGCTGGCGTCCCCGCACACCGTCAACACGATGCCTGAGAATACCCTCAAGGCGCTCGCCGACCATGGCGAGATTGGCGCGATGCTGCCGCACGATGGCGGCAATGCGGAGGCGGAACTGGCCGAGTTCACCAAGGCGGGAGTGGATATCGACGCGCTGGCAGAGCAGCTTCAGCGCGAGGGCGCCGACGCGTTCGTCAAATCGTGGGAAGATCTCCTGGCCTGCATCGTCGACAAGAGCGCCGCGCTCAAGAAGGCGAGCTGATTCGCAGGCAGACCTGACTGGGGGAAAAGGGGAACGGACCGATGGAGACCAAAGCGGCGCCGCTCACCGCGCGGCCGGCCTGGAAGGCGCTGGGCGAACATTACCGCAAGATTCGCGACGTTCATCTGCGAACGCTCTTCAGCGAAGATCCGAAACGCGGCGAGCGTTTCGCGGCCGAGGCCGCGGGCCTCTACCTCGATTACTCCAAGCATCGGATCAACGGCGACACGATGGGCCTGCTGCTGGCGCTGGCCGACGAGACGGGCCTGCGCGGGCGGATCGACGCGATGTTCGCGGGCGAGAAGATCAACGTCACGGAGGGTCGTGCCGTGTTGCACGTGGCGCTGCGCGCGCCGCGCGGCGCGGCGATTATAGCCGACGGCAAAAACGTGGTGCCCGAAGTGCACGCGGTGCTCGACCGGATGGCGGCGTTCAGCACCCGCGTGCGCGATGGTTCGTGGAAGGGCCATACCGGCAAGCGGATCCGCAATGTCATCAACGTCGGAATCGGCGGCTCGGACCTGGGGCCGGTGATGGCCTACGAGGCGCTGCGCTACTACAGCGATCGCAATCTCACCATGCGCTTCGTCTCCAACGTCGATGGCACCGACTTCGCCGAGGCGACGCGCGACTTGGACCCGGCCGAGACGCTGTTCATTATCTCGTCGAAGACCTTCACCACGCTCGAGACCATGACCAATGCGCAGAGCGCGCGTGAGTGGAGCCTCGGCGCCCTCGGCGACGAGAAAGCGATCGCCAAACATTTCGTCGCGGTCTCGACCAACGCCGTCGAGGTGAGCAAGTTCGGAATCGACACGCAAAACATGTTCGGGTTCTGGGACTGGGTCGGCGGGCGCTATTCGATGGACTCCGCGATCGGACTGTCGACCATGATAGCGATCGGCCCCAAGCACTTTCGTGCGATGCTTGCCGGCTTCCATGCGATCGACGAGCACTTCCGCACCGCACCGTTCGAGAGCAACCTGCCGGTTATCATGGGGCTGCTTTCGATCTGGTACAACGATTTCTTCGGCGCACAGACGGTCGGCGTTTTTCCCTACGAGCAATATCTGAAGCGCTTTCCGGCCTATCTCCAGCAGCTCACGATGGAGTCCAATGGCAAGCATGTGACGCTCGGCGGAACGGCAGTGGACTACCAGACCGGGCCGATTTTCTGGGGCGAGCCCGGAACAAACGGGCAGCATTCGTTCTACCAGTTGATTCATCAGGGCACGAAGCTCATACCCTGCGACTTCATCGCATTTCACCAGGCCCTCAATCCGCTCGGCCGCCATCACGACATGCTGCTCGCCAACGTCTTCGCCCAGGGCGAGGCGCTCGCGTTCGGCAAGACTCCGGAGCAGGTGAAGGCCGAGGGTACGCCGGACTGGCTCGTGCCGCATCGCGTGTTCGAGGGTAATCGTCCGTCCACCACGATTCTTGCCGAGCAATTGACGCCCGAGACGCTGGGCAAGCTGGTGGCGCTCTATGAGCACAGCGTGTTTACGCAAGGCGCACTATGGGGCATCGATTCGTTCGACCAGTGGGGCGTGGAGTTGGGCAAGGTGCTGGCGCAGCGAATCATCCCCGAGCTTGAGGCCGCCGCGGAGCCGCAGCTCAAACACGACAGCTCGACCAACGCGCTGATCGGGCGCTACCGGAGGCATCGAAAAAAGACCGGATGAAGCTGGCCCGCGGTTTCTATGCCCGTTCGGTGCTGGTGGTCGCTCGCGAATGTATCGGGAAGCTGCTCGTGCATCGCACGCCCGAGGGCGAAGCGGCCGGACGCATCGTCGAAGCCGAGGCGTATCGCGGGCCGCTCGACCTCGCAGCACACAGCGCGCGCGGACTGCGCACCAGGCGGACCGCGGTGATGTTCGGGCCGCCGGGCTACGTCTACGTCTACCTCATTTACGGTCTAAGTTGGGCGATGAACATCATCGTGGCATCGGAGGGCGAGCCGCACGCAGTTTTGATTCGGGCGCTTGAGCCTGTGCGCGGACTGGAGCTGATGGTGCGGCGGCGCGGCGCCAACAAATCGCCGGTGGCGCGCGAATTGACCAACGGTCCCGGCAAGCTGACGCAGGCGCTCGGAATTTCCGGCGAGGACTACGGACGCGACTTGTGCGGCGACCGGCTTTTTCTGGAAGACGCAGATCGGACGGCGGGAAGGGTGGGGCGGTCGGCGCGAATCAATGTGGACTATGCGGGCGCGTGGGCGGCGAAGCGTTGGCGATTTTATGAGCGCGGCAACCGCTACGTCTCAGTGCACCCGCGCGACTGAACAGCCAGCGGGGGTTTCGAGCGAGGCACCTTCATCGGCGAACCTTCGATTGTCGGAGTTAGCGATCCACCTACTCACGGATCGCCCTCATAAAGTGGGAAGGGGTGTCTGGTCTAGACAGCCATGTTTCACAACGGTGGAGACTACGCGCGGAGGGCCGTGCGAGCTCCTTCAACTGCGCTTGCAGACTCTCTTCGCTCAAGGATGACTCCAAGAGGTAAGCTCGTTTCCAAAAAATTCACACCCTCTCAGGACGACTGAAAAAACGAGCGGCTCGGGAAGACCGCAGGCGCGGGGCGGGCTAGTTGCTGGTTGACTGATGCAGCGTGACTTCGAGCACCGCTTCCAGAGCCTTCAGCGTAACCGGCTTGGCGATATACTCGTCCATTCCTGATTCCAGGCAACGTTCGCGAGCGCCTTCAAGCGCATGCCCGGTCATCGCGATTATCTTTGTATGCCGGTCGCCGTTGTCGCGCCGCCGGATTTCCGCGGTGGTGGCATAGCCGTCCATCTCCGGCATTTCACAGTCGAGCAGCACGGCCATATAGGGCGCACTAGACATTGCCGCCAGCGCAGGCTTGCCTCCGTCCACGGTGTCGACCTGGTATCCGAGCCGCTCGAGCTGCTTTCGCGCGACCTTGCGGTTCACCAGGTTGTCATCGACGACCAGGATTCGCGTCGGACTGAGCGCGTCGCCGAAAGGCGGCGCAGCCGAGGCCGAGGAAGACGGCGGGGCGAGTGCGCGATCCGCCTTTTGAAGGATCGAAGCCTGCGACGCCAGCAAGCTGAGGAACGTTGCGCGAAGGTAAGAAGGCCTCACCGGTTTGCTCAGCCAGTGTTCGCAGTCGTCTCCGTTACGGGCCGTCGAGGTTTCAGACTTCTTTGCCGCGCCCATCATGATCAGAGGCGTTTTCGCCAGGCCCGCATCGGATCTGAGCGCGTTTGCGAACGTATTGCCGTCCATGCCGGGCATCTTGGCATCCACCACAATCACGTCAAAAGCGCTACCCAAGGGCCGGCGCCAGATCGCGGCCAGCGCCTCGTCGCCACCCTGCACCGCGTCCGCGATCATTCTCCACGAGCGCATTTGTTCCGCGAGCGCGTCGCGATTGGCCGCGTTGTCATCGATGATCAACACCGAGCGGCCGGCGAGCAGAGACATCGCAGAGGTCTGCGCTGGAAGAATGGCCGGCATATCGAAGACCGCGGTCAGGGAAAATGTCGATCCCCCGCCCGCCGCACTTTCAAAATCGATCTTTCCATTCATCCCCTCGGCCAGTTTCGCCGAGATGGTCAAGCCCAGGCCGGTGCCGCCATACTTGCGTGTGGTCGACGCATCGGCCTGCGAGAAGGGGCTGAACAGTGCAGCCTGCACGGCTGGCGGGATACCGATTCCGGTATCGCGGACTGCAAATCTAATAGTTACTTTATCGGGGGTTTGGGCGAGCACGGTGATGCTCACTGCTACTTCGCCGCAGTGGGTGAATTTCAAGGCGTTTCCGATCAGATTGTTCAAAACCTGACGCAGCCGATTGGGGTCGCCGGACACGATCGCTGGCACGTCGCCGGCCACTGCCAGGACAAGTTCGAGGTCCTTGCTATGAGCCTTTTCGGCGAACGACTCGATCGTACTTTCGAGCACTTCGGGCAAGTCAAAATCGATTCGTTCGAATACCACCTTGCCTTCGCTCAATTTGGAGAAATCGAGGATGTCGTTGACGATCGTCATCAACAGGTCGCCGCATTCCGCGGCCGTCTTCGCGCATTCGAGCTGCTCCGGGTTCAGCCCCGAGTCGAGCAGTAGTTCGTTCATCCCGATGATACCGTTGAGCGGCGTGCGAATTTCGTGGCTCATGTTGCTCATGAACTCCGACTTGATTCGTACGCCCTCGAGCGCCGCGTCGCGCGCGCGACTCAATTCCTGCTCGGCGCGCTTGCGCTCCGTGATGTCCACCGAAACTTCCTGGTAGCGGTCGATTTGGCCGGCGGCGTCATACACCACGTGGGCGCTCACGACACACCATACGGCCCTTCCATCGGGGCGGCGAAATTCCACCTCGTGGTTTTCCACCGCACCTTCGCGTGCGAGGAGAGCGTTCAACTGCTGGCGCTTCTCCGGATGCTTCCATAGTTCAGCAATATTGACCCGCTTGAGGCTCTCCTCATCAGCGAAGCCGAGCATCGTGACAAACCGCGGATTGGCTTCGATCACTTTCCCTTCGGGGGTGTCGATGAACACGCCGACCGGAACGCTGTTGAACAGATTGCGATAGCGCGACTCGGCCCGCTTACGTTCGCGCCGCAATTCGGCGTCGCGCAACTCGCGCTCCACGGCAGGCGCCAGCCGCGCCAGATTGTCTTTCAAAATGTAGTGAGACGCGCCGGCCTTCATCGCGTCCACCGCGACGTTCTCGCCAGCGTTGCCGGAGACCAGGATGAATGGCAGGTCGAGTTCCTTATTCTGCAACAGCTTCAGCGCGGCGAGCCCGCTGAAATGCGGCAGCGAGTAGTCCGAGATGACCAGGTCCCAGGATCTGCGCGCCAGCGCTTCTTCCATCGCCGGCGCCGTCTCCACGCGCTCGTAGGCCGGATCAACCCCGGCCCGCCGCAGCGCTCGCACCATCAGCTCGGCATCGTCCGCCGAGTCCTCGACTATCAGGAGGTTTATTGCAGTCATGAGCTGTTGGTCACGCCGTTTGGCGGCTTCTCATTCAGCACCAGCCAGTAACGGCTGAGTTGCCGTATCGCTTCGACGAATTGCTCGAAGTCAACCGGCTTGCGCACGTAGCTGTTGGCGCCGAGGTCGTGGCCATGCACGATGTCCCTCTGCTCCTTGGAGGAAGTCAGAATGATCACGGGGAGCAGCCTGGTCCGTTGGTCCGCGCGCAGCTTTTCCAACACCTCGAAGCCGTTGAGCTTGGGCAACTTCAAATCTAGGAGAACGATTCGTGGCAGGTCTTGGGGATCGCGCCCCGCATACAATCCGGTCCCGAAAAGGTAGTCCACCGCCTCGACGCCGTCGCGCGCCACCACGACTTTGTTGGTGATGTTGTTCTTCTTCAACGCGCGCAGCGTGAGCGCTTCGTCGTCGGCATTGTCTTCCACCAACAGGATTACTTGCTGCTCATGCATTCGGATGTCCTCCATCATGTTCTGAAAGGGTGAACGAAAAAGTCGCGCCCTTGTCCACCGCCCCTTCTGCCCAGATCGTGCCGCCGTGACGCTGGATAATCCGCCGCACCGAGGCGAGGCCGATCCCGGTGCCAGGGAACTCGCTGGCGGCGTGCAGCCGCTGAAAGGTGCCGAACAGTTTGTCGACATAAGCCATGTCGAAGCCGGGGCCGTCGTCGCGAACGAAATAGACCGGCCCGCCGTCCTGCTGCGACATGCCGAGTTCGATCCTTGCGCGCGGTTTATTCATCGTGAACTTCCACGCGTTGCCCAGCAGATTTTCGAGCACGACCCGCAGCAGGCGCGAATCGCCATGACCAATGATGTCCTCGCCGACGACGCATTCGACGCTGCGCTGCGGGTCTCCGCTCTGGAGGTCGGCCAGCACCGATTTCGCCATCGCACCAAGGTCCACCGCTTCATAACGCATCTCGGTGCGGGTGACCCGGGCCAGATTCAGAAGATCGTCAATCAGCTGTGCCATGCGCTTGGTCGCCGCCCGGATCCGGTCGAGCACACCCTTCGCGTCCGCATCAAGCTTGCCGCCGTAGTCTTCGATTAAAGCCAAGCTGAAACCGTCGATGCTGCGCAGTGGGGCGCGCAGGTCGTGCGAGACCGAATATGAAAAGGCTTCCAACTCCTTGTTGGCGGCCTCGACCTCGACGGCGTGGCGCTGCTGCGATTCGTTCAGTTCACGGACTTTGTCTTCGGCCTCCTTGCGGTCGGTGATGTCGCGGATGGCGCTGGAGACCAGCCGCCCGTCATCGGTCTCGATCGGGCTCAGACTAATCTCGATCGGAAACTCGGTCTCGTCCTTGCGCAGGCCATAGAGTTCCAGGCCGGCGCCCATCGGGCGGACCTTGGGAGCGGCGAAGTACTGGCTGCGCTGTTGCGGATGCTTGGCGCGAAAGCGCGGCGGCACCAGCATCTCGACTTTCTTGCCGAGCAGCTCGGTGCGAGAGTAGCCGAAGAGCTTTTCAGTCTGCGCGTTGACCAGCACCATGCGCCCGTCGTCGCCGACCAGGACCATCGCGTCCGGTGCGGTCTCCAGCAGCGCGCGAAAGCGGTCGTTAAGCTCGGCGACCTTGGCCTCGGCCCGTTTGCGGTCGGTGATGTCGCGGATAGCGCTCGCCACCAGCCGTCCGTCATCGGTCTCGATCGGGCTGAGGCTGATTTCGACCGGAAATTCGGTCTCGTCCTTGCGCAAGCCATAGAGTTCCAGGCCGGCGCCCATCGGGCGGACTTTGGGAGCGGCGAAGTATTGGCTGCGCTGCTGCGGATGCTTGCCGCGAAAGCGCGGCGGCACCAGCATCTCGACTTTCTTGCCGAGCAGCTCGGTGCGAGAGTAGCCGAAGAGCTTTTCGGTCTGCGCATTGACCAGCACGATTCGGCCGTCTTCGGCCACCAGCGCCATCGCGTCGGGCGCGGTTTCGAGCAGCGAGCGGAAACGGGCGTCGGCCTTCTTGCGGTCCACGGCGCTTTGTTTGAGGCGATTCGTGGTCAGGCCCGCGTAGCCGCCCACCAGCAGCAACCAGGTGAAGATGATGCCGCCGCCAATTCCCATCACCATCGCACTGCGATGCGACGCGGTGCGGGCGTTTGCCGTGCGTTTGGTCAATAGCGCCTGCTCGGCGGCAAAGATGGGATCGAATTGCGCACTCACCAGGTAGAGCGTGGAGTCGAGTTCGCCGAACAGCGGCGCCTTGACCGCGTCCTCGCCGCGCATGCTCCCGGCGGTCTGCACAGCCCGATGCGCGAGAATCGTCAGGCGCCGTTCGGACTGGTCAACCTCATCGAGCCGGCGCTGCTGGGAGTCGTTGTCTATGGTGAGAGCGCGGAGCTCCGCGGTCTTACGCAAGAGTTCGGAAAGTTGCAGCTCAAGCCGATCGAGGTTTTTCCGGTCTCCGTTCTGAAAATAGGTTTGCAGCGAGGCTACCGAAGAGAACGTATCCCCGCGCGCCCCATCCCGCGTGACCAGAACCGACTGCGTATGGGTCACCCACCCGACCCATCGATAGTACTGCGTGATGTCGTTGTAGGACGCCCACGCTACCGCCACTGCTGCCACAATCGCGGTCGCGAAACCGACCACGAGGTACCAGCCTTCATTGCTCCGAAATGAAACTCTATCGCGAGTCATAAACGCGCTTGTGCGGATGCCTCGTTGTCCGGGCCAGGGGAGCCGGCGATTGCGGGCCCGTCTCAAGACCGGACGCAATAATTCGATCCGATTGCAATCGGTCCGCCTGAGCGCGACCAAGGCGATGGGTCAGGAAGTTTCAACTCAAGACTCGTGCCGCGGGGCACGCATATATTTAGGCCGTCTGCACTTTCCTGCGACGGTTTATACTCCGCAGGTTGCCAATTGGATGACACCGGAGGGCATCAATTTGCCGCCCTGCGAATCGACTTGGAGTTGGCTCAAAGCGTTGGCGACGAAGCGACGGCTATTTTTGGAGGATGCGGTAGTCGCTATGTTTCGCGGCGCGCGCAGTTGAGTCGGGGGTGCGGTCTGGACAGGCCACACCCGTTTGCTAGCTTACGAGACTCGCCCGGGCGCGCCCGTAGCTCAACAGGACAGAGCATCGGACTTCGGATCCGAGGGTTGGGGGTTCGACTCCCTTCGGGCGCGCCAATGAAACTGCATTCAGCCGGAACGCTCTCGGCGCCTATCCACGCCCGTCTCTATGTCAGTGCCGTCCGCGTCGGTCCTCCCTCGGTCTAGCGCACAACCCCTCACACTGCGCCCGTCGGGTCATTTGGCTCGTTCAGGGGCGAACTCGGTAAAAATTACCTAGAGTCTTCGGTAATGCTGAGACTCTAGAAAGAAGCTTGAGATGAAAATTTAGGCTTTATTTGTCAGATCGGCTGGCATCCGGCGTGCTTTCTATGACTCCATCCGAACCGCAACAAGGGCGGTACGGAAAAGAAGAGGGGGAGCAAATCATGTTTAGTTCTTCGAAGAGGCCGAATCGAGGCGTGATGGCGGTAGGAGCGATGGCGCTACTCGGAGCGTTTGCGCTGGCGGGATGCTCGGGACAGCCGTTATCGACTCGGGAGAAAGGGACATTGGGTGGTGGAGTGCTGGGTGCCGGCACGGGTGCGATAATCGGCGCCGCGGTGGGCGCTCCGGGTGCGGGCGCGGCGATTGGCGGCGCGCTGGGTGCGGGCACTGGCTACGTAATCGGTAACGCGCTGCAGAACCAGGAAGGCACAACACGGCAACAGCAGGGTCAGATTGCGAGTCAGCAGCGCGAAATTCAGAGCCAGCGCCACCAGATTCAACAACTCCAAAGCGAGCAAGCGACCGAATGACGAGGGCCGCGCCGTTGCGGAACATCAGGAAATACCGGATGAAACTTCGCATGAAACTTCGAACGATACTTGCAGTGGCTGCGGCGGTGGCGGTGCTGGGTTCAGTGCCGGCACGTATGGCGCAGGCCGAGGAACATCACGGATGGGGCGACTACGACGATCATCACGTATGGCATAGCTCCGAATGGTGGCACGGGCACTATCCCGGATGGTTTTGGGGTCATCATCCGGAATGGGCCGAGCATCATCCCGAGTGGCGCCATTCAGACGGCGACTGGGACGACCATCATCACTGGCACGACCGCGATTGGTGGTACGGACACGATACGAAGTGGGTCGCGAAGCATCATCCGCATTGGGAGCGATGGCGCGACTGATGGCGCGCTGACGGTCACGGTCACTCCGGCACGCTCAGGAAGCCCTCATGAGTGACCGCGGCCGCCCGATCGCGCGGCAATGTGAGCTGCGGACCGCGGTCCACTTATATGCCTTGGCCAGGATATCCTGACCTGCATGAGATGCGCGTGCGCGAAGCTTTGCGTCCTTGGCCAGGATATCCTGGCCGCACGCGTCTGCTGCAGCCTCGATGGTCCGGCAGGACGTTCGTGTGGTTGCAGACGAATCCCTTGATTACGCTCCCGCGGCAGTGCCGCGGCACGCTGAACAGGCGGGCGTTCGACATGGTCTTCGACGCGCGTCCAATCATCGTCGGGACCTTCCGGTTTCGAATCCATCGCCCAAGGCGCTTTCGAGGCTGCGGCCTGCGCTAGGGTCTGGCGGTTTGTTTCGCCCCCCGTCCGACGTTTCCCTACCAAATGGCGATGTCTACCGGGGGAAGCGATGACTTGGTTTATCCAGGGAGCGTAGCCCGATAGATTCCCACAGGCATTGTTACCGCACCAACCGGAACCGTAGGGGTACGGAAGCTGCTGGCCGGCGGGAAACCAGGCACTTGTGCCGGCCGCGTTCCACCATGCCGATCCTCGACCTGTCGACCGCGACCCTGCTCCGCACGTTGCGAGTCCGAACCCATATCCGCCAGGAAGGTAGCCGAACGTCAGGCCGTCGTTTTCTGCCCACCAATCGGTTTCGGTCAAAGCCTGATTGTCGTCGGTGTTGAGTGAGGTCTGCGAGGCTTGGCCTTCGTCCTGAGCGCTCGACGCGGCGGCCCCGGTATCGTAAGGGTCCGCCGAACTTTGCGCGAACGCAGGCGGCTTAAGGATCAGGACGAATCCCGCGGCGACAATCAGAGCTTTAGGTATGTTCATCAACTCGCCATTGCGGTCTGACGGTTTCGGCCGCCCTAACGTTTACTTCCGAAACACGGAAAATGCCAACATAAACACACGACGTTACTCTATAGCGCGATTAAAGGTCATCGTCAAACGTGGCGTAGCACCTCGTTCGCCAGTCGGCGCGTGGTCTCGGTGGTGCCGGCCGCGAAGATAAACTGTCCCACGCCCCACTCGGCCGCGCGGCGGTTGAGTTCCTCGACGCACTGCTCAGGCGTCCCGATAAGGAACAGCGCAGAGCGCGGCGCCTCGTGCGCGGGGATGCCGAACATCTTGCCGATTTCGCGCGCGCTCGCCTCGGCGGCGGCGGGCGAGTCCGCAAGCATCACGGAGAAGACTGCATTGCTGATCGTAATTGCCTTGGGATCGCGTCCGAGGCGCGCCGCCTCCGTACGGACGAAACGGGCGCGCTCTCGCACGTAGGCGTCGTTGACCTTGCCCATGCTTTCCAGGGTCAGCGTTCCCGGCTTGCCGGTATCCACGGCGATATTCGCGACGTCGGCATGTTTAGCCATCAAGCGCAGCGCGCCGCGGCCGCTGCCGCCGATGATGATCGGCGGATGAGGCTGCTGGAGCGGCTTGGGCCACAAAATCGCATCGTTCAGGCGATAGAACTCGCCCTTGAAGGTCGTGCGTTCCTGGGTCCACAGCGAACGGATGCAGGTCAGTGATTCGTCGAGCATCCGCAGGCGTGTGGCGATATCCGGAAAGCCGATCCCGGTCATCCGGAACTCGGTCTCCATCCATCCGGCGCCGAGGCCGGCGACCAGGCGTCCGCCGCTCAGATGATCGAGCGACATCAGTGCCTGCGCCGTCACCGCGGGATGGCGGAAGAGGTTGCACAGCACGAGATGTCCGATTCGGATCGTGCGGGTCGCCTGCGCGGCTGCCGCAGCGAGCAGAATTGCGTCGTGGGCGAGGGCGTGCGGATCGTAGGTGCCGCCGGGGGCCTCGTGAACGAAATGGTCGGGAAACACGACCAGGTGATAGCCGAGTTCCTCGGCGAGTCGCGCCGTTTCGCGCACCGTTGCAAAATCGACTTGAGCCACAAACAGTCCGAATTCCATCCCACTCTCCTGGATAAATTTATGAGCCGCCGAGCTTAGCACATCACCGCCGCGCCGCACCGGCGTACGCGGGCTAATCGATTCGGAGGGAGCTTGCTATTCGCGGTCGGGGACGAGGTCGAGCGCCGTGAGCCAGGCCGCCGCCTCGCTGTCCGACGGTGCGCGCCAGTCGCCGCGCGGCGAGAGCGATCCGCCCGATCCGACCTTGGGCGAGTTGGGAACCGCGCTGCGCTTGAACTGGCTGGTCTGGAAGAAGCGGAACAGAAACGTGCGTAGATGCCCCTTGAGATCGGCGATTGTGTATTGGTGGCGATCCCCGGGCGGCACGTCCGGCCATCCGCCGCGCCGCGCGTCGTGCCAAGCGCAGTAAGCCAGGAACGCGACCTTGTCCGGCGGATAGCCGAAGCGCAACACATGGTAGAGGCTGAAGTCGTGCAACTCGTACGGGCCGATCATCGCCTCGGTGTCCTGCGCGGGTCCCGCGTCGCCATCGGCTCCGGGCACCAGCTCGGGGCTGATCGGCGTGGCCAGGATTTCATGCAGCGTGGCGCTTGCAGCGGTGCCGAGCCGTCCCGTGCCGGCGACCCATCGGATGAGATGCTGGATGAGCGTCTTGGGGACGCTTGCGTTTACGTTGTAGTGCGACATCTGGTCGCCGACGCCGTAGGTGCACCATCCGAGCGCTAGTTCGCTCAGATCGCCCGTGCCGACGACTAACGCGCCGTTGAGGTTGGCGAGGCGGAACAGATGGCTGGTGCGCTCGCCCGCCTGAACGTTCTCGAAGGCGATGTCGTAAACCGTGGCGTCGTCGCGGTGCGGATGGCCTATGTCCTTGAGCATCTGATGCGCAGCGGGCCGGATGTCGAGTTCGTGCGCGGTGCATCCGATGCCCCGCATCAGGTTGCGCGCTTGCTCCAGCGTGCGCGCCGAGGTCGCAAACCCCGGCATCGTGTAGCCGAGAATGTTCGCGCGCGGATAGCCGAGCAAATCCATCGCCTGCGCGCACACTAGCAGCGCCTGGGTCGAGTCGAGGCCGCCCGACACACCGATTACGACGCGCTTGATGCCCGTCGCGCCGAGCCGCGTCGCCAGCCCTTGCACCTGGATTTCGTAAACCTCCGAGCATCGCTCGTCGCGCTTTTCCGGGTTCGACGGAACGTAGGGGAAGCGCTCGGGCCGGCGCTCCGGGAGCATCCGGCCGCGTCGCGCGAGTTCCATCGAGAATTTGATCGGGCGAAATTGCCGCAGCGCATCGCGATGATGACGCACCGTCTGCGCGAAGCTGGTCTGGCGCATCCGCTCCTGCGAGAGGCGTTCGAGATCGATCTCCGAGCAGATGAGTTGCGGGTCGAGGCTGAAGCGCCGCGACTCGGCGAGCAGATTGCCGTTTTCGCAGATGAGACCCTGTCCGTCCCACGCGAGGTCGGTGGTCGATTCGCCCGCGCCTGCGCCGGCATATAGATAGGCCGCCATGCATCGGGCCGCCTGATTTTCGACCAGCGCGCGCCGGTATTCGGCCTTCGCGACCGTGACCGGCGAGCCCGAGGGATTCAGCAGCACCGTCGCGCCGGCGAGCGCCGCGTACGACGACGGCGGAATCGGCACCCACAGGTCTTCGCAAATTTCGACGTGAAACGTGAGCAGCGGCTGTTCCTCGACCGCGAACAGCAGGCGCGCGCCGAACGGAATCGCGGATTGGCCGCAAAGCTCGATTTGGTCGCGCAGCGCCACGTCGCCGGACACGAACTGGCGCATTTCGTAGAACTCGCGGTAGTTGGGCAGATAGGTTTTGGGCACCACGCCGAGGATGCGTCCGCGATGGACGAGGGCGGCGCAGTTGAAAAGCTGATGGTCGACTACGATCGCGAGGCCGACGACCGCGACGGTAGCGAGCGCGCGGCTCGCCTCGACAATCCCGCTCAGCGCCGCGAGGCAGCCGTCGAGCACGACGCGCTGCTGATGCAGGTCCTCGCAGGAATAGCCGGGCAGTCCGAGTTCCGGGAAGAGTACTACCGCGGCATGGCGTTCGGCCGCCTGGCGCATCAGGGCGATGGTCTGGCCGCCGTTGAAGGCCGGGTTGGCGACGCGCACGGCCGGGATGGCGACCGCGACCCGGACCATGTCGTGGTTATGGAAATTGAAAAAGTCCTCGCCCGCTCTCAATGTCTACTCCTCGGCCCGGCTTTCCGCCTCGAGTTAGTGTATATCGGACGCTTAGTGAAAAGAATCCGGCCAAGGCTGAGTTTTGGCGGAATGTTGGTCCATTAAAGGGGTGAAGATCGGACCCACTCGGTCGTCGTTGATCCCCATAAGTGGCTGGCCGCGCCTGCGGGCTCCGGCGTGGTGTTCGTGCGCGATCACGCGCTGCAAGAGCGCGCCTTCGCGATGAAACCGGCAGACTACGCGGAAGGCTCGTTGGTCGAGGGTGAGGGTAACTCGACGTTCGATTCGCTGGGCGATGGCTACTTGCAAATCGGACCGGAGATGTCGGCGCCATCGCGCGGCGTAGTGGTATGGGCCATCCTCAAGGAGCTGGGCGTGGAGGGCGTACGGGATCGTGTCTCGCGGCATTGCTCATTTGCGCGGCGCGTTTTTGAGTTGGCATCGGCGGACGAACGGCTTGAACCGCTCAGCCGTCCGACGCTTTCGATCTGCTGCTACCGTTACCGCGCGCAGAACACAGGCGAGAGCATGCTCGACGAGCTCAATACTGAGATAGCGCGACGCTTGCGCATCGAGGGTATCGTGCCGTCCACCACCCGCGTCGTCGGCAAGTACGCAATTCGGCCGTGCTTCATAAATCCGCGCACTACGATCGCGGAGGTCGAGCAGATGGTCGCGCGGACTCGCGCCATCGGCGACGAGCTGACAAAAAGGCCTCTAACCACGCGCGCCGGCGGAGGTTCTCCTAGTTGAAGTGGCGCTCGATATAGACCAGCGCGCTTTCGAGGTCGGGCAGAATTTTGGTGCAGAACCGTACCATCCAAGGCGAGCAATCCTTGAAGCCGTGTGGGCTGAACGCGATCACGAACTTGCCCAGGTCGTAGCTGGCGTAGAAAACCTCCATCGCGGTGCCCAGCGAGGGCTTGCAATAGTTGACCAGCAGCAGATCGGCGTCGCGGACGTCCTGAAGGTCGAACTCGACGATCTCGTTGGAGGAGTCGATCTCGTTGTCGCGGAAATTGCGGCGCAGCGGGTCGAGCAGGATGAAGCGCCCGGCCAGACGCTCCTTGGCGCGCGTGCGCCAGTCCTTGGCCGTCTGCGGGTCAGCGTCCATGATCGGTCCGCAGAGATAGATTTTCTGCACTCGCTCCGGCATACCGAGGCAACCTAGCACAGCCGCGCGCGCCGTGCCGCATCACGGCGGGAGCATCGGGGAAGGCCGAATGTACTGGTCGCGGTAAGCGAAGAAAGCGAATTGTTACGAAACCGGCGCGGAGCGGCGGCGTAATAAGGGTGCGGAAATTGTCGCCGAGTTTCTTCAATCGGCGTTGGAAACCGGCTAAGTCTTTAGGGTGACTGCTCGAGCGTCTGAACACATGGCCAAGGTGGAACCACTGCGAGAACACAAGCCCTCCGAGGCCCCGATGGCCAAGGCCAAGCAGGTTTCTCTGGAGGCGGACGGGCTGGTCAAGCGCTACGGTGGCCGCGCGGTGGTCGACGGCGTCGCCGTCAAGGTTAATAGCGGTGAGGTGGTCGGATTTCTGGGCCCCAATGGAGCCGGCAAGACCACGACCTTCTATATGGTCGTCGGCCTTATCAAGCCCGACGAGGGGCGCGTGCTCCTGGGCGGCGAAGACATCACGATGCTCCCGCTGTATCAGCGCGCCCGGCGCGGGATCAGCTATCTGCCGCAGGAGCCGTCAGTCTTCCGCAAGCTCACGGTCGAGCAGAACCTGCTCGCGGTGCTCGAGACGCTGCCGCTGGAGGAGGAAGAGCGGCAGTCGCGGCTGCAGACACTGCTCGACGAACTCGACATCGCCCGGCTGGCGCATTCCAAGGCGAGCGTGCTGTCCGGGGGAGAGCGGCGCAAGGTCGAAATCACCCGGGCCCTGGTGCTCGACCCAATGTTCCTTTGCCTGGACGAGCCCTTCGCCGGCATCGATCCAATCACGGTTATCGAAATCCAGCGCATCATCACCTATCTCAAGGAGCGCGGCATCGGCATCGTCATCTCCGACCACAACGTGCACGCGACGCTGTCGATCATCGACCGCGCGTATGTGATTCACTCAGGCAAAATTCTGTTCCACGGCGGACCGCGCGAGATCGTCGACAGCGACATCGTGCGCCAGGTCTTTTTGGGCGAGCGCTTCCGGCTGGCCCGCTGATTCGGCCCGCCGGGTGGTGCAGCGCGGGCGCGGCGATGGTATTGTTTCATCCTATGAGCTTGTTGGTTCCGATGGTGGTCGAACAGACCGGCCGCGGCGAGCGCGCATATGACATTTTTTCGCGCTTGCTGAAAGACCGGATTGTTTTCCTCGGCGGTCCGATTCATGACGAGACCGCTAACCTGGTCACGGCGCAACTGTTGTTCCTCGAATCCGAGGATCCGGAGCGCGAGATCAACATGTACGTCAACTCACCCGGCGGCTCGGTGACGGCGGGGCTCGCGATCTACGACACGATGCAGTTCGTGAAGCCTCCGGTGTCGACGCTGTGCGTGGGACAGGCAGCGAGTATGGGCGCGGTGCTGCTGGCCGCAGGCGCCAAAGGCCGGCGCTATGCGCTGCCGCACTCGCGCATCATGATCCATCAGCTATCGGGCGGCTTTGAGGGCCAGGCGACCGACATCGAAATCCAGGCGCGCGAGGCGCTGCGGCTGCGTGAGATCCTCAACAACATCCTGACCCACCATACCGGCCAGAGTCTCAAGCGCATCGAGAAGGACACCGACCGCGATTTCTTCATGCACGCCTCGCAGGCGGTGGAATACGGGCTCATCGATGAGGTGATCGCCAACCGTCCGGGCAAGGGCGGCGCTGAACATTCCAAGTCGTCCGAGCATCCCAAGCCGGTCGAGCATCCCAAGCCCACGCCTTAGCGGGCGATCGACCACGACCTGACCCTCCGACCCCTTCCCGGCGCGGGAAGGAAGCAAAAATCCGATTCGTATCCCGGCGAGTCGCAGCGTTGCTCGCGGTCGCAACGCTGACCGACGGGATCGCTACTATTTGAACCACCTCCAGCCCAATGCGCGTTTGGGGAAAAGATTCGTATTTGCGGTTGCAAATCAATTAGCGGAAGTGAAAGCATCCGTTCGCTTGAACAATAACGTCCCGGCTAGCGCACGGCGCGAAGGAAGCCGGCGAGCGTTCGTTTCCTAATATGGAGGGGAGCAATGAGCCGAGCGGCGAGGCGTGGGTTGTGGTTGGCGGCGGGGTTTGCCGGGTTATTCGTAATCGGCGCTGGAGGATACGCTATCGAAGCCGCCGCGGCGACGGGAACGCGCACACCGATTAAGCATCTGATCGTGGTCGTCGGCGAGAACCACAGCTTCGATAACATTTTTGCAACCTATACGCCGCCCAACCCCACTCAGCACGTGTGGAATCTGCTGTCGCTCGGGATAGTCAATCAGCTTGGATTGCCGGGACCTAACGCCACGCTCGCTCAGCAGAATCAGGCGACCGACACGACGGTCTATCAGTTAAGCCCGACACAAACCGGGCCCTACGCGCAGCTTCCCCAGCCGAGCACAACGCTTAACGCTTTCCCGGCGTCCCCCTGCGCGCTTTCGACCATTCTACTGGAGTTCGGTAAGGATCCTGCCGGAGTTTTGCTCTGCACCGACTATGGGCTGGAACCATCTGCGCAGGCTTTACTGTCGATGGGTGGAACCGGACAATCGTTTTACGGTATTCCGCTTGGGCTGGATATGCTGCCGGTGCCGGATTGCCGCTATCCTTCCGACCTTCCCAATGGGCCCTATTCACTGGTGGGGGAATCGCAGCTGAATTCCTGCCCGACTCCCTCCTTCAAGTCTTCGATTACTCCGACGCAGTTCACCGACAATGTCGGCGACCCGGTCCACAGATTTTTTCAGATGTGGCAACAGAACGACTGCAGCGCCGCGCACATGACTGGCGACGATCCCAGTGGATGCACGCATGATCTCTACACCTGGGTTGCCACCAGCGTTGGCTGGCAAATAACCAGCAACGGGGAACCGCCGACCGATCTCCAGGGAACTTTTCAAGGCGGGATCGCGATGGGTTTCTATAACATGGCGGCCGGCGACTATGCTTACTTTCAGTCGCTTGCCCAGCGATACTCGATCAACGACAACTATCATCAGTTCATGATGGGCGGGACCGGGCCCAACTCCCAATCGATCGGCACCGCGGACGTGTATTTTTACGCTGACAGCAACGCCAGACCCGCGATCCCGGCGTCTAATCTGATCGAAAATCCGGACCCGCAATCGGGAAGCAACAACTTTTACACTAATGATTCGCCGGCCTCCGGCGATCTCGGCAATACCAGCACCGGAGGCTTCGTTAACTGCTCAGATACTTCCCAGCCCGGCGTGAAAGCCATTACTGATTACCTAGCCCAACTTCCATACAAGCCGTTCAACGGCGGCAATTGCTTTCCGGGGAACTACTACCAGGTCGACAATGAGTATCCGAGCTTCGATCATCTCGGCAACCCGAATCAGCAAGGCAACGAATTTCCCAACGGACCTGCATTCGCGATTGGACCGCAGAGGAGACCCACTATCGGCGACGCGCTTTCGGCGCAAGGAATCTCGTGGAAATACTACGGGCAGGGAATTAACGACGCGGACGAACCGGCACTGGCCAACGAATTCTACTGCGCGATCTGCAACCCCTTCCAGTTCTCGCGCTCCATCATGACCAGCAGGCTGAAGAAAAGGCTAAAAGACCTCGGTGCCTTCTTTGCCGATGTTCACAACGGAACGCTTCCCGCGGTCTCCTTCATCAAGCCTGACGTTCTCGTTGACAGCCATCCCGGCACCTCGACGCCGCAGCTTTTCGAGGGGTTCGTGCAGAGGATAATCGACACCGTTCAGAGCAAGCCGGGTCTATGGAAAAATACTGCCATCCTGATCACGTTCGATGAATCCGGCGGCTCGTACGACTCGGGATATATACAACCGATCGATTTCTTCGGCGACGGCCCGCGCACTGTCATGATCGCGGTGTCGCCCTATGCGAAGCCCGGCTACGTCGATCACACCTATTCGGATCACGCCTCGATAGCGAAGTTCATCGAGCTCAACTGGCGGCTCAAGCCGCTCTCCGCACGCAGCCGCGACAATCTACCGAATCCCAAGAGCCTCGCTTCCTCGCCATACTTTCCAACCAACAGCCCGGCGATTGGCGACATGCAGCACATGTTCACTTTCAAAGTCGAACCGTAGAGGCAGGACCCCGCACAAGAAGCGTCGCGGGCGCGATCAACGATTCCTGTTGAAAGACCGTCTCGCTTCATACAAAGTTCCGGGGCAAAGAAAGAGGGCCGGCGCGATGCGCCGGCCCTCTTGAAAATACGTCACGCTTGCAAGCCGCGACGCGCGCCGCCTACCGGCCGCCGCCAGCGGCTGCCACCGACGGCTCCGCCGGATACTCCGCCAGTTCGTCGAGCGCCGGTTTTATCTCCTTCATGAAGATATGCAGCTGGCGCAGCACCTCTTCCTTGGGCATCTGCGCGTAGTGATAAATCAGCGTCAGGTATTCGGAGGGGAAGCGCTTGTATTCTTCCACCAGCTTGGCGCGCACGCTCTCGACCGTGCCCGGTATCCACAGACCGAACTTGGTCGTCGCCTTGACCACGTCCTTCATCTCGACCGTGTGGCGGCCCATCGCGGCGTAAAAGTTGCGGAAGATGTCGGAGTCGTACTTCATGATCGACTCGTGCGCCTTCTCCATCGTGTCGCCGATATGCGGCATCCGCACCAGCGCCTGGTTTTGCCCAAGCGCCATCGGGCGGCCGAGACGGTTGGTTTCCTTGACGTAGGCGTTGCCCAGTGTGAGCGCGGTGTCGAGTGAGGTGAAATACAGCGGGATGAATCCGCGGCTGGCCGCGTACTCGGCGCTCTCGGGCGAGCCCGCCGTGGCGACGAAGACCGGAGGATGCGGCCGGGTGTAGGGCGACGGCACCACGCATACACGCCGCGTGTTGCCCTCCGCGTCAACCTCGCCATGCGCGCCGAGGCGTCCGGTCACCCCGACCTTGCCAAGCGGCCAGTCGTCGACGCCGCGCTCGTAAGGGAAGGGGATCTGCCAGGTCTTGCCGTTGTACTCGACACTCTCCTGGGTCCACGCCTTGACCACGATGTCGATTTCTTCCTCGAAGATGCGCCGGTTGATGTCGTCGTCGTCAACGTCTTTTTTCAGCACGTCCTTGCCGAACAGGCGCGCCGGATCGACCTTCGCGGCCGAGGGCGAGGTGGTCGCGCGCGTGCCGAGGTGCTGGCCGATCACGTTGGTCCATCGCGACTGGTAGCCGCGCGCGAAGCCGACGAAGAAACGTCCGTTGGCGAGATGGTCGAGGATCGCGGTCTCCTCGGCGACTCGCAGCGGATTTTGCGTGCTCATCACGTAGCCCATCTGGCCGACGCGGATCTTCTTGGTGATCGCGGCCCAATAGGCGTTGAGTACGCCGGGGTTGGGGCCGACCTCGTAGCCTTCGGACCAGAAGTGATGTTCGATCGTAGCGGCGCCCCATAGGCCCATCTCATCGGCGGCCTTGATGATGTCGTGCCATCCGAGCAGCGTTTCGTGGTAGCGCTCGCGATGGCGTCCGATCGGGCGCAGCGCCGCGCGCTCCTCTTCGCTGGCCGCGGGAATTACCGGGTAAAGTTGAAGTATTATTTTGACCATATCTTCCTTGGGTCGGCGCTAGAGATTTGCCGCTTATCACGGTCGTTAGCACGCGGCTCGCGCGCGCGGCAAGTGCCGCTACCGCGTGGCGCGAAAAACTCCCTCGGCGCCCTTGGTGGTCCGCGCGAGCGCGTGGTCGATAAACTCGTAATCGCCCGGCTCGTGCACGCGGAATTCGAACACCGCGCCGTCGCCGGGGCCGACCTCGAAGCTCGCCAGATCGTGCATCGCGTCGGCCGGATTGCCCCCACGATAGACTGTGCTGAAAATCGCGCCGGTCACGTGGAAAGTAGAGCTCAGGTTGGGGCCGGCGTTGACGAAGAAGACCCGCACTAGTTCGCCCACCTTGATCGGAATCGGATGCTCGACGTAACGGTCGATCATCCCGTTGAAGACCACGAAATCGGGCCGCTCCTCGACCTCCTTGCGGCTGTCGCCGGCCACCAGCCCGTTTTTGTCCGGCGTACCGTAAAACTCGCCCTGCACGAGCATCACTTCGTGCGCCGGGGGCCAGCCCCCGGTTGGATCGACGATCATCATCCCATACATTCCGTTGGCAACATGAGAGAGCGTCGGGATGGCGCTGCACTGGTAGAGAAACGCGCCTGGGACCCGGGCGCGAAAGGTGTAGCTCAGGTTGCGCCGGCCGTTAGGCGCGACGAAATGAACTTTGGGCGCCAACTCAGCAGCGTGCGTGTCGATCCCGTGCGCCATCGTGGTCGGGTTGATGAGCTTGATCGTGACCTCGTCGCCCTCGCGCACGCGCAACAGCGGTCCCGGCACGGTTCTATCGTAGGTCCATGCGTCGTAGGTCAGGCCGAGCCCGATCTCGATGCGCTTTTCCTTCACGGTGAGGGTGAAGATTTTTTTTCGGCGGTGGCGCCGGCGGTCGTCGCCACCAGGATCGGGAAAAGTAGGGCGATCAGCGGCAAGGCGATCGCGGCGGCCCTCGCCGCCGCCGTTGCCTCTCGATGTGATCGTGGGAGCAACGCTTGAACGGGCGCTCTCAGCGCGACGCACCCGCTTTCTTTTTGGAAGGCGCGGTTGCCGTGGGCGGCTTGGCCGCCTCGCGCCTGGGCTCGGCCTCCGATGTGAAGCGCAGGGTAAGCACCGGGCAGACGGCGTTGCGCACCACCGCTTCGGTCACGCTGCCGAAGAACAGGTGCTTCACTCCAGTGCGGCCGTGGGTCGCCATTACGATCAGATCGGCATTGAGGTCGCGTGCGAAAGCCAGAATGGCCTTCGGCACTTCTGAAACGAAGGCGATGTGGGTGTGGATTTCGGCAGGGGTGCGGGTCAGGCGCCGGCGAACGAGATCCTTGAGCTGGCTCTGGGCCTGCTTCTCGGCCGCCTCATCGCCGCCGACGTTGACTCCGTGATCCGCCAGCATCGGCAGGATCGGCAGCACGTGCAGCAGATGGATCGTCGCGCCCATGTCGATCGCGAGTCGGCGCGCATGTGCGAGCGCGGCCATCGAGTTGTCGTCGAAATCGACCGGGCAGAGGATGATCTTGTACGGATATCCCATCAACAGAGACTCCTGGCGAGATTCCTGGCGAGGCTCCTCGGGTTTGCCGCCGGGTGTCGCGACGCGGCGCTACGCGCCTACCATCGCGCGCATCGTGTTCTGAAAATCGCGCTCGGCCGTGCGTCCGGGACCGATTGGAAAGATCACCGGATGGTTGACGCCGACGGCGCGAAAGCTCGCGACGAAGTCGCTGGCGTTCTTTGCGGCGCCGAAGGCCCCGAGCCGCCGCATGTCGGCATCGCTCAGCGCCTTATATGCGTCGTCGCGTTTGCCGTCGCGCCAGAGCTTGCGCACCTCCGCGAATTGGTCGCCGAGCCCATAGCGCGCGAACATCTCGTTGTAGGCGTCGACGAAGGCGTAGCCTGCGAGCTCGCGCTTGAACGATTCCAGCGCCTTGTCTTCATCCTCGGTGACGCACATGCGGAGATAAATCGCGATGTCGACGTCGTCGGGGTTGCGGCCGGCCTGCTCGGCGCCCGCGCGCACCTCGGCGATCATCGCGGGAACCGCCTCAGCCGGCGAATAATTGAGCAGCACGCCGTCGCCGACTTCGCCCGCCAGGCGGAGCATCGGGGGGTTCAGTGCGGCCAGATAGATCCGCGGCGGGCGCGGCGCGTGGGTGACGAGGCTATGGCGAAAGTCACACTTGTAGACCTTGCCCTCGAACTTGCATCGGCCCTTGGTGAAAATCTCGCGCATGATATGCACGCACTCGCGCATCGCGGTCACCGGCTTGCGATACGACGCGCCATGCCAGCGCTCCACGATCACCGGGCTGGAGACACCGAGGCCGGCGATCGCACGGCCGCCTGAAAGCTCGTTGAGCGCCATCGCTTCCATCGCGAGCACGCCGGGCGTGCGAATCTGGATTGGCACTACGCCGGTCGCCAGGTCGACTCGTTTGGTCGCCATCGCGCAGGGCGCCAGCGCAACGAACGCGTTGGGGCCGGTGACTTCGGCCACCCACAGTGAGTCGTAGCCGCTTTCTTCGGCCTCCTGCGACAGGCTGGCCAGCGAGCCGAAGAGCGACGAGACGATCGAAAGATGCAGTCCGAGCTTGCGGTTTTGTTGTGACATCGGGTATCCGGCATTGATAAAATTGCAGTCTGCGCGATTTTGCCGCTATCACGCGCGCCTGCGCAAGCCGTCCGCGAAGGTTGCCGGGGCGCGGCGCGGCGAATTATAAGATCACCCGAAGGCCCCAGGCGATCTCACCAAGATGGCTTTTTTCGATTCTCACGGCGTAAAGATTCATTACCTTGACCGCGGCCACGGCGCGCCGGTGCTGATGATTCATGGTTTCGGCTCCAGCGCAGAAGAGCACTGGGTGAAGACCGGGATGGTCGAACGGCTGGCGCGCCGATCGCGCGTCATCGCGTACGACGCGCGCGGCCATGGCCATAGTGACAAACCGCACGACCCGGCAGACTACGGCCTTGCGAATATGCGCGCGGACGCCGTCGCGCTGCTCGACCATCTGAAGATCGCGCGGGTGCGGATGATCGGCTACTCGATGGGCGGGCGAATCACGCTCGAAGTGCTGATGCGCGATCCCGAGCGTCTAAGCGCGATCGTGCTCGGTGGGTACGGCGAGGGCGGTCCGATCGCGACGCCCGGCCAGCGCCATCGCATCGCAGCCGCTTTGCTGGCCGAAGACCCCGCGGTCATCGAGGACGTGCTGGCGCGCCGCTTCCGGCGCGGCGCCGAGCGCAACGGCAAGGATCTGCGGGCGCTCGCGGCCTGCATCGGCGCCGAGGAGGCGACCGACGCCGAGTCCGCCCTCGATTACGAAGCGCTGCGCCATGCCTCATCGCCGGTGCTGATCGCGACCGGCGACCGGGATACGATCGCGGGCGATCCGCAGCCGCTCAAGGGATGGTTCCGCGATGCGCGCGTCGCGCTGCTGGAGGGCGCGGATCACGTGTCGCTCCCGGCGGATGCGCGATTCCATCAGGCAGTCGAAGATTTTTTGGCTACGGCTGCTGAAGAATAATTTCTTCCCCCAAAGGCCGAAAGACGTCAAACGCGCATTGCTCAGCTGATCGACGGAGTCAAGAGCGGGCCGCTCAGCAGGTACGGGCGTGCGTCAGGAGGGTGGGGCAGCAGCCCGAACAGCACGCCCAGGCGCGTGCGCCCTTCGGCAGAAGGCTCGATGGTCAGCGCGAACTCGATACGGCTTTGCGCGGTGTCGGAACCAAAACGAATCGTGCCTTGACCCCGGACATCGCCGTCAGGGCCGTGACCGCGGAGTTTGCTTATCCGTAACGCTCCGCCAGGCACCAGTTTCAACGAGCCCTTGACCTCGCCGAGACGGATTGGGGCGAAACCCTCCGCCACCCGGATTGTCAGGTCGACAGTGCGAAAATCGAGTTCACCGGTGGTCGCGGCCGTATCGTTACCCGCCAACTCCGCCCAGCCTCCGCCGGAAACGCGTCCCAGGAGGTTGCCACCGAATCCGCGCAGCGCCGCTATCTGCGCAAGTCCCATGTCGCTCAGCGTGAAGCTGACGCCAATCGCCGCGCTCTTGCGATAGACGGTCGCGCGCAGCGCGCCGCCATAAAGTTGCGCGTGCAGGCGCACACCCGGCTCGCCGAGCAGCAGCGCGCCGAGCGCCGGGGCGAGCGTCACGTCGGGACTTTCGATTTCGAACGGCGAGGCCGGCTCGAGCGAGACCACGCGCACATCGCTAAGCGCCGCGCCAAGCGGCAGATTGATTCCCTGGCCGGAGGAGCTGAAGCCCAGGCTTAGCGGGCGTAGCAGGGCGGTCAGCGTTGCCGCGTAGGGGAAAGTCGCCGCCAGCGAGGCGAGAAAAACTGCCGCGCCAAAGATTGAATAAATGATCGCTTTGCGGTGTTCGCGTGCGAAGCCGCCAAGCCGAGTTGCCAGACCGTCAGCCACTGCGGCCCAGCGCGACGCATGTCATTTCGACGTCGAAAGTATGCTGGTCCTGCGAGCGCCGCGTGACGTGCAAAGTGGATACTGTGACCGGAACGCTAAGCGCGCTCAGGCCGTAGAGCGTATCGACGACCTGGGGGAGGCTCAGCCCGTTGAGTTTGAGTTCGACCGTGTACTGTTTCATCCCGCCCGGGATGGTTTTCTCGGCCGGCGTGATCGAGCCGATCTTTTCCTTACCCGGAGCGCGCGTGAGCGCCTGCTCGACTACCGAGAAGAGCGAGAAATCGCCGCTCGCCGGGACCGTGCGCTTGCGCATCGTGGCCAGATCGACGTGGAGGCGCCGATAGGAGCGCATCATCTGCGCGACTTCGACCGCGTCGTGCTGGCGCTCCTGGATAAGGCCGCCAAGCCCGCCCAACGCGCCCTGGATCGGCAGGTAGATAAGGTTGTACGCGATGAACAGAGCCAGCAGTCCGCCGGCGATTTGCACCAGGAGCCGCTCACGCGACTCTAGCTTCTGGTAACGCGTGCGCCCCGCCGCGAGCGCCGGGGTGAGCGCCTTATGCACCCGCGCGCGCCCTGCGCTCAGAACCGGAGACACGCGCGCAGCGAACTCGCGCGCGCGCGCGGCAATCATTTTTCGCGCGCCCTCCAGCATCGGCAGTTTCTTACTCAATCCTCTCGCCACGGATTGCCGCAGTCAGCCGGAACTCGACCTTGCCCGCATCGGATCCGGCGGTAGCATGCGTCACCTGAATATCGCGGAAGTAGCCGTTTAAATCGAGCGCCTTCTTGACCCGGTCGACAGTTGCGAACGAGTCGGCCATGCCGTCGAGCTTGATGGTGCCCTCGTCGAGCGTGAAGTCGACGATCTCCGCGCCGATATGGGGCGGCAGTGCGCGCGAGAGCGCGAGCAGGGTGTCGAGCGGAGAGGCCGAAGCGCCCGCGCCGCCCATCAGGTGCAACTGCTTCTCCATCGCGGCCACCTGCGCGGCGAGTTCTTCTTTCGCGTCTGCGCCGGAGACGTGCGGGCCCAGCGCGGGCGCTGCGATCGCCGCGATCTCGTGGTTCACCTGCGAGAGCTGGCGCAGGTTATAGGACACCTTGATTCCGACGTGCAGCGCGATCGCGGCGACCGCAGCGCCGGCCAGCAGCAAGCTCGTTCGCCACGGGCGTAAACTGCCCGTGCGGCCGCGAAACGCGAATTCGCCCTGGCGAAAATTGAGCAGCGCGACCGCAGCGCCCGGCGCCTCGCCGAGCAGCATCGCGAGGCATCCCGCAAACCGCGTCGAGCGTGCGGAGACCGGCCCGAGCAGCGCCGCGCAGTTGAATTCTTCCAGCGTGTGGACCGGCACCGAGAGCGCCTCGGCCATCCGCCGGCGCACGTCGGGCGTCGCCGCCATCGGCCCGGTCAGCACCAGTTCGGGCTGCTCGTGGTCGGAGCTGTGGGCGAGCAGGGTCTGGCGCACGGCGCCCAGGATGGCCGAAGCCCCCGGCGCCGCTGCGCCGTTGGCCGCGCCGATCTCGGCCACCACGGTGCGGATCGCCCGCGGCATCCCGCTATCGTCGAGCAGCACCATCGAGGTGGAGTTGTGGTCGAGATCGACCAGCAGATGGGCGCCGCCGTGTCCGTTGCGCACGCGTGCGAGCAGTGCGGCCAGCGCAAGTGCGCTCAATGTGACGGTGGTCGGATTGATTCCGGCGCGCGCGAGCAATTCGAGATGGCGGCGGAGATCGTCCTTGCGCACCATCGCGGCCATAACCAGCGTCTTGTCGTCCTCCTGACCCACGCGGGTGAAGGCGACCACCGATTCGTCGACGCCGACCGGCAGGTGTTCCTCCAGCGCGAAGGGCACGGTCTGGGTCAGCCGGCGCTGATCCTTGAACGGCAGCGAGAGCATCCGCTTGACCACCAGCTCGCCCGGCAGCGCGCTCACCACGAAGTCGGGCTTGCCGGCGCCTTCGAGCAGGCGGGCGAGCGCGGGCGCGAGGTCCGCCTCATCAGCACCCCGCCGCTCTTCGACCACCTCGAGCATCGTCAGCGAGTTCCAGCTGCGCTCGGCCAGTGCGCCACGCACCGAATCGCCGGAGACCTCGATAGCGAGTATCCGCTGCGCCATCGGCCGTCAGCCTTCCTGCCAGCTCGCCAGCATCGCGGTGCCGTTGGCGTTGCGGCGAAAGGTGCCGATGATGCGCCGGCGCGAATTGGCAAAAACTCCGACGCCGGTAAGGGTGAAATAGGCGCTCCGCGTCGTGATGAGCTTCATCAGCGGGGTGGCGACGTTGCCTAATCCGGCCAGGTTGCCGACGTCGGTGATCATGAGGAACGGCTGCACAGTTCGGGCCTGAATGATTTCTTTGACCATCGAGGTATTGTCGGACAACTCCGGCAGCAGCGCGGCGATAACTTCGGGTGACGCCGTATTGATGTTCACGCGCGGCTCGGGCGAAGCGGTCAGGAACTGTTGCAGCCGCAGGAAGGTCGCGTCGTCCACCCCTCGGATCATCCTGAGATCGCCAATGGTCGGCATCGGACCGTTGCGCGGTTCGTACGGCGGTAACAGCCGCAGGTAATAGTCGGATTCGGCCCCCCCTGGTGATTCGATACTATCAGGGTCAAGCCAGTCAACTATGGCCGGGACGATAGCGGGGTCGACCCCGATGTTTGTGAACAGGCGCTCAACGATTGCGACGTAGATAGGATTGGCCTGTCCAGTGCGCGGATTCATCAATAGGTTGACGTCGATTTTGCGCGCTTCATCCGCGATCGCTATCTGCGCGGCTCCGCCGCCCAGCGGCAGCGGCGGATAAGGCTGGGCCCACGGCTCGTCCAGACCGTCGTGCGGGGTCTTGGCGAGCGCGTCCTGCTGCGCGTCGGTCGAAAGCAACGAGAGTCCTACGTTGATCGCCGAACGGGCAAGATATTCGGCCCGCAACTCGTTGGCCTGACCGGCCGCGGAGCGATAGCCGAGGGACGCCGAAGTGGTAAAGTCCATCACCAGCAGCGTCATCAGCGCGAGCGCCATCATCGTGACCAGCAGCGCGACGCCGCGCTCGCTCTTTCTCGCCGCCCCTACCATTGCGTGAAAGCCATCGGCAGCGTTATCTGGGTCGCGAGCGCGACCGGCGCGCCGCCGGGTCCAGCCATCACGAGGTCAATAGCAATTGCCTGCGGAAGCTGGGTGCCCGGCGGCAGGCTGGACGAATTCCAGCTTTCCACCCAGATGTTGCCGTTGAAGTAACGCACATGAAACGCGAGAACATTGCCTGCCATCACCGCCGCGGGCGGGATTTTGACGCCCGCGGTCTCCCCCAAGAGGGCGCTCTGCTGTTGGCGCATCAGCATGTACCATCCCCGGTGCTGCGGATTGGGCTGGCCGCTGTAAGAGACTAGCTCTTCGGCGCCGAAGGAGTTGATGCTGCGGCGGTGCCCGGCGTCGAGAGTTGAGACGGTCAAGCTGTCGAGCGGCGCGCCGTTCTGTAGCCGCCCCTGTCCGATCAGCAATACGTGACTCGCGATGAGTGGAGTCTGGACCGCACCATGCAACTCGTTGGTCAACTGGGCAAGGAGCGCGCGCGCCTGGCGGTTGCTCAGCAGGCGGCCCTCGGCGTGGGTCTTGCCCGCGGCCACGGCGTGGAACGAGCCCGCGAGCATCACCATGATAACTCCGAGAATCGCCACCGCGAGCATGATCTCGATAAGCGTAAAGCCACGGCTGAACGTGTGGCGCGTCGGCGCCCCGTCCGGATTTGCGAGGTGTGGCGCCATCAATCCTCTGGCGCGTCGCCTCCCGGCGCTCCCGCGCCCGGCTGCGAGCCTTGCAGCGCCGGGTTCTGCGGCGCCTGGCTCTGCGGGGTGGCTACCTGCGGAGTTGGATTGTGCATGAACTCGACCAATGCGTAGTTGCGTCCGAACTGGGGGCCGTACAGCACGTGAATTTCGACCTCGCGCAGGTCGGGGAAGGTCGGTGACGGCTCGACCAAGCGGGTCCAGCGGAAGCCAGGATAGCGGCCGGAGTACATCTGGTCGAAGTTGCCGCTGGTGGTACCGAGCGGCGGGAAGCGCTGAAGTTCGGCCTGCGTCATCACGGCCTGCGCGAGCATCGCGGCGCGCGAGATCTCCTGTCCGCGGATGACGCTTTGCAGGTCCTGATGCTCGAGCGAGAGCAGCGCGAGCAGCGCGATGCCGAGCACGGCGATCGCGATCAGGACTTCGAGCAGGGTGAAGCCGGCCCGCCCGGGGCGCGCGATTCTGCGCGCGGCCGAAATGCCGGCGAAGATTTTTGGCTTGCGACTCATCGTGTCGCCGCGAGCGCCGTTACCGGGGGAACGTCGCCGTTCACGATCCCGACGTTGCCGGTCAGGGGGTTGATACTCAACGTCATCACCTGGCCGGAAACCGTCATCATATGGATCACCGTCGCGTCGACGTAGCCGTCGGGATAGAACTGGCAACTAATCGAGCCGACCTTGACGCCGCCGATTCCTTCAACCGAGACGTCGCGCAGCTTGAGCCCGGCTGGCATCGTGATCACGCCGCCCCAGGGGCCGGCGTACGCGATAAACTTTGGCTGAGGCCCATAGGGATCGAGGCGGGTGACGTAATAGCAGTTGTTGTCGAGATCGAAGGTCATCTTGTAGATGACTTTCTGGATCGAGGCTTCGTCATAAAGATAGCTGGCGCGGCCGGCCAGGCGACGCGCTTCGCTCTTGAGCTGGGAGCCATGGAAACCACCCAGGTACGGAATGGCGAGCGTCATTACCAAGCCCATGATGAAGATCACGACCGCGATCTCGAGCAGCGTGAAGCCGGATGCGCCGCGCGCCCCGGTTCCACGCTTGTGGCGCGCGCGTGCCGCGTCGGGATGCGAATGAACCGGCGGCGGCGCATCCCGCACCCGCGCGAACTTGAATCGGGGTTGGGTCACGACGAACTGCCGTCGATATCCTCGTCCTTACCGGTGCCGCCAGCTTTGCCGTCGGCGCCAAACGATTTCAGCACGTAGGCGTTGCCGTCACTCTGATAGAAGTAGGGGGTGCCCCACGGGTCGAGCGGCACCTTTTCGATATAGCCGCCTTGCTCGTAGTTCGCCGGCTGCCGGCCGCCGGTCGGTGCGCTGACCAGCGAGGTCAGGCCCTGGTCGGAGGTCGGATAGTAGCCGTTGTCAAGGTAGTAGCGGTCCAGCGCGGTCTTGATTTCGGAGATGTCGGCCTGGGCCTTGGTGCGCTTGGCCTTGTCGGTCGCCCCCTTGAGGCTCTGCACCACTATAGTGGCGAGCAACCCCAGGATCAGGATAACGACCATGATTTCGATCAGCGTGAAGCCCGCTTCGAGCTTGCGCCGCCGCTGCGTTGGGTTCATTGTTGTGCGCTCCACTGTCGTTACTTCATCAACTGGTTCAACTGGAATATTGGCAGCAGGATCGCCAGCATCATGAACAGGATAATCCCCGCCATCGCCAAGGTCATCAGTGGCTCGAGCAGCGTGGTCAACTGGTTGAGCGAGCGCTCGACCTCGCGTTCGTAGGTGTCGGCCACTCGCTCGAGCATCGATTCGACTTCGCCCGTGCGTTCGCCGACCCGGATCATTTCTACCAGTAGCGGCGGGAACAAGCCGCTTTGGGCGAGCGGATGGGTCATTCCGTGGCCTTCGCGGATCGACGTGCGGCTCTCCTCGACCGCGTCGGCGAGCAGCACGTTGGTGACAACGTGCTTGACCGAGGCGAGCGCAGGCAGCAACTGCACCCCGCTTTGCAGCATCGTGGCGAGCGTGCGCGAGAAACGCGCGCACAGCACGCGCGTGACCGTGCCGCCGACGTACGGCATGCGCAAAAGCCAGGTGTCGTAAAAGCGCCGCCCGCTCCGGGTCGAGAGGGCGTATACGATTCCAGCGATAGTCCCGACCATTAGCAGCAGCAGGAACATCCAGTAACCCGAAATGAAATTCGATATCGTGATCAGGATGACCGTGGGCAAAGGCAGCGCGGCGTTGTTCTGCTGGAAGATGGTCGCGACCTGCGGTACCACGTAGCCCATCAGGAAAAACATGATCGCGCCGCCCACGCAGACCATGATTATGGGGTAGGTAAGCGCGTGAGTCACCTTGGCTTTGAACTCAGCCTGGCTTTCGCTGAAATCGGCGACGCGGTTGAGCACGGTCTCGAGCGCGCCGGCTGCCTCGCCCGCCCGCACCATGCCGATGTACAAGTCGGAGAAGGTCTCAGGATGGCCGGCGAGCGCGTCACCCAGCGAGGTGCCCTCGCGCACGCGCTCGCGGATTTGCGAGAGCAGGCGCTTGGTCAGGGGGCGTGCCGATTGGTCGGCCAGCGCAGCGAGCGCGTCGACCAGTTGCACGCCGGCGCCCAGCAGCGAGCTTAGCTGGCGCGTCAGCAGCGAAAGCTCGGAGGGCGGAATGCGCCGCCCGAAGGAGGGCAGGTAGTCGCTCAGACGGCGCTTGACCGCCGCCTCTTCCTCCGCGAGGTCGGTGGGGAAGATACCGCGGTCGCGCAGCTTGCCGCGCGCCGTTCGTACGCTATCCGCGTCGACGACGCCGGCTACCGAGCGGCCATTGGCGGCCAATCCGCGATAGGCGAAAACAGGCATCGCTGGTGAACTTGGAGCGCTTGCTGCGGCCTACAGAATATCTTCCTGCGTGACGCGCAACAGTTCTTCGACGGTGGTTTCTCCCAACAGAATGCGCTCGGCGCCGTTGTGGCGCAAAAGCGTCATCCCATGCGCGGTGCAGGCGCGGCGGATGGTCGCCGCGTCGGCCTTTTGCATCACCAGCTCTCGCACCTCGTCGTCCATCAGCATCAGCTCCTGGATGGCTGTTCGTCCGCGGTAACCGGTGCCGCGGCAAGCCCGGCATCCACTAGCCGCTGGCCGGTAGATTGGCCCTTTGACGGCTTCGGGGCGCACTCCGATTCGCGCAAGCTCTGTGGCGGTTGGCGTGTAGGCCTCGCGGCAGGTCGGGCAGACCATCCGCACCAGGCGTTGCGCCAGCACGGCCAGGATCGACGACGACACCAGAAATGGCTCGATTCCCATATCAACCAGCCGGGTCAGCGCGCCGAAAGAGTCGTTGGTGTGGAGGGTCGAGAACACCAGATGGCCGGTCAGGGCGGCGTGAATCGCGATTTCGGCGGTTTCGCTGTCGCGGATTTCGCCGACCATGATTACGTCGGGGTCCTGGCGCAGGATCGAGCGCAGGCCACTTGCGAACGTGAGATCGATTTTCGGATTGACCTGCATCTGGCCGATGCCGCGCAATTGGTACTCGATCGGGTCCTCGATCGTGATGATATTTTTCTCGGGCGAATTGATCCGCGCCAGACAGGCGTACAGCGAAGTGGTTTTGCCCGATCCGGTCGGCCCGGTGGCCAGTATGATGCCGTGGCTCTGGCGAATCAGCCGGTCGATACGGGTCAGGTTCTCCCCGGTGAAGCCCAACCGATCGAGGTTTAGATCGACCAGCGCCTGCGCGCGATCGAGCAAGCGCAGCACAATCCGCTCGCCAAAGGCGGTCGGGATGGTCGAGACGCGGATGTCGATGTCGCGGCCGGCCACGCGCAGCCGGATACGTCCGTCCTGCGGCAGGCGCTTCTCGGCGATGTTCAGGCCCGACATGACCTTGATGCGCGAGGTGATCGCCGGCTGGAAACGCTTGGGCGGCGAGATCACGTCGTAAAGCATGCCGTCGACGCGGAAGCGCACCAGCAGTTCGCGCTCGAACGGCTCGACGTGGATGTCGCTTGCGCGGTCCTTGACCGCCTGCGAGAGCAGTCCATTGACCAGCTTGATGATCGGCGCGGCGTCGTCGGAATCGAGAAGATCGAGCGGCTCCTGGGCGAGCTCGTTGGCGACCACGTCGAGCCGGTCCTCTTCGAGATCGATCATCAGGTCCTGCGCGGTCGTGGTGGTGGCCTGATCGTACGAACGGTTGATCGCCTCATTAAGAATTTCGAGTGGCACGACCACCGGATGCACCGGCATCCCGAACAGCATGCGCAGGTCGTCGAGCGGCTCGTAGTTGGAAGGGTCGGCGATTGCGACGGTCACGCTAAGGCCGTCGCCGCCAAGCGGCAGGACGCCGTTTTTCTTGGCGTAATTGATCGGGACCTTGCCGAGCAGCGCCGAGTCGATCGCATGCTCGTCGACGTGCGCCTGGAAGGGCAGCCAGTATTCCTGGGCGATCGCGCGCGCCAGACGCTGGGGCTCCAACGCACCCATATCGACCAGCACGTCGGCCAGGTCCTGCCCGGGCTTTTTGCGCTGGCGGGCGCGCTCGAGATCCTGCTCGGATACCCAAGAACGATCCAGAAGAATTGATTCGAAGCTTTTTTTCGCCGTCGCCATCAGACCTGATTTGTCGCCAGCTTCCCGCTATCGTTCCTCACGCTCGCGCCACGCCCGGGGGGGGCTCTTCTAGCCTCGCCGGCCATCAGGCGCCGGCTACACTAGCTCCATCTTCAATTAGACACGATGGCTCGGTAGGGTTGCAACATGTCGCCCTAAACACGAGTCAGGGCGGTCAGATTTAGCCGCGCCCGGCTATCAACGGACAGCCCGAGCCTGCTCGCCGGCGCCTAATAATGGCGCTTGTTGCCTGTGGTCGAGCCCGGACCGCCGATCCCGAAGCTGAGCCCCGAACCGCCCTTCTTGGACGGCATGGTATGGGTCGCCTCCCGCCAGGAGGCCAGCTTGCTGTCAACGAAAGTCAGATCGACGAACTTTCCTTGGTCGCCCTCCTTGGTGTTGGTGTAGAGCAGGGTGGCGGCGACGTCGTTGGTATTCGAGCGCTTGGCATAGCTCCAGATTTCGGTGTCCTGGTCGGCGTCCTGCCGGAGATCCGGCTCACCCCATTTCTCACGGACATCGACCGAACTCTCGCCGACCTTGAGGTCGCGCTGCATGCGCGCGGCGCGCATCTCGGTCGAGGCCTGATAGGCGACGCCGCATCCGCAAAGCGCCAGCGCGAGAACCAAGACGAAATACAGCCGCGGTTCCATCGCGCAGAATTTCGTCATCATCGGGCGCCGAAGTCAACTTGCGAGTCCGAAGCCGACTTAATGCACAGGAAATTTACGACCGAAGTCGCTGAGTAAATCTCGACCCCCGCCCAAGCGCGGCGGCCTTCTTTCAAACCCTTGGCCTGCTCTCGATTGTTGTGGATCGTGCGGGAATGGAGCACATCTTCGGCGCAGTTTTGGAAACTGCCCGACGATACAGGCTGGCAGCCTACGATGCCGGTTACCTTGAACTCGCGGTGCGCGCGAAGCGCTCCCGCTGGCACCGTGGACGCGGCGTTAACGCAATGCCGGGCGGGCCGCTGGAGTTCGCCTGGCCTGAAGCGAGCAGCGCGCTGTCAGGCTCTCAGTTCGCTTTCAGACGAAAATGTCGGCCGGAAATCCGCGATCGTTGATGAAGCTGCCCATCTCGGCCATCGCGAAGGTTCGCCCCGCGCGCTGCGGATTGTTAAGTGCGTGGGCTCGGATCGCATGCACGTCGCGGAAGTAGCGCTGAATAGGATTGTCAAGAAAGATCGCGCGTCCCCCGCTTGATTCGAACATCAGGTCGACCGCGTGCACGCTCTGCCGCACCGCGTTGGCCGCATCCCATCGAAGCCGCGCGCGACGGTCGACGCTTATTTCGCGCCCGTCCGTCGCCAGCCGCATCATCTCGTCGAACGTGTCGAGCATCCGTTGACCCGCGCCGTCGACCTCGGAGGCGGCCTCCGCCAGGCGCATCTGCGCAAACGGATCTTCGGCAACCATCTTGTGGTCGTACGCCGTGCGCCGCGCGCGGCTGCCCTCGCGCCAGCAATCCAATGCGCCGGTCGCGGCGCCGATAGCCGGAGCCGCTATCGCGTAGGCGAACACGGACGCCCAGGAAAGGCGATACAACGCACCGTGATTGACCGCCTGGCCCGGGTTGTCACGGTTGTAGGCATCAAGGAATTTGTGCGTTCGATACTCAGGAACGAACGCGCCGCTGACCACGATATCCTTGCTGCCCGATCCGTTGAGCCCCATCACGTGCCAGTTATCGTCGATCTGATAGTCGCTCCGTGGCAGCAGGTAGCTGCGCGCGTCTGGTGTGCCGTCGGGATTGCGCGTTGAGCCGCCCAGGATAACCCAATGGCAAAAGTCGCATCCGCTCGAGAACGACCATCGTCCGCTCACCCTGAAGCCGCCCTCGACGCTCTCAATCTTGCCGGTGGGCGCGTAGGACGACGAGGCTTGGATGGTCGAGTCGACGCTCCAGACTTCCTGCTGCGCACGCTCGGGGAAGGCCGCGAGCTGCCAGGAATGGACGCCGAGCACGCCGAGCACCCATCCGGTGGACGGGCAGGCGGCACCGACTTCCATCACCGCGCGATAAAACGCAGACGGATGAAGTTCGAAGCCACCCCAGCGCGCGGGTTGCAGCGCGCGCAGCAGACCGGCGCGCTGAAAATCCGCCCAGCTTTCGTCGGGCAGACGCCGCGTGCGCTCGGTCAGCGCCGTGCGCTCGCGAAAGGCTGGAATCAGCTCACGTACGCGCTCGAGATATTCGTCGCCATCCATTTTACATCGCCTCGCAAAGCGGCGGCCGCGCACGCCCTCTGAGCCGAAAAACGCGTGCCGGCCCCGCCGCGGCTAGCTTCTCGCATCGGGCGGGCCAACTTCAACCGTGTCAACCCGCAGCCCGGAACGCCGCGGATCCGTGTGACGGGCCCAAAGCCATTCGTGCTATAACCGCTGCCGTTGGTTGGCGACGAGGAGGTATCGATGCCGCGCAAGCTGAGGCTGGTCAAGGGCGCTGCGGATCGCGCCGCGCTGGTCTATGGGATGCGAGTTTTCGCCCAGAGCGACGTCGCCGGGGTCGAAGACGCGCAGGTGCGGCTCAATGACGGCAGCACGGGTCGGGTGACGATGCATTTGATCGAGGGCACACGCGCGCAGATTCGCCGTCAGCTCTTGCAGAGCATCGATGCATTTTTCGAACTGCTCGACGACGCGGAACATTAAATAGAGAGGCAAGCGATGGAGTTCAAATTCATCAAGTACGAAAAGCGCGGCCACCTGGCCTACATTACGTTCAACCGCCCCGAGGTCATGAACGCTCTGCATCCGCCGTGTCATCTGGAGATGGACCAGGTGTGGGACGACTTCGCGGCCGACCGCGAGATGTGGGTCGCGATCCTGACCGGCTCGGGCGAGCGCGCGTTTTCCGCCGGCAATGATCTCAAATGGACCGCCGAGCATCGCGGCGAACGTCCGCAGATGAGCAAGGGCGGTTTCGCCGGCATCACCTCGCGCTTCGACCTGACCAAACCGATCATCGCCGCGGTCAACGGCTTCGCGCTAGGCGGCGGATGCGAGATCGCGCTCGCGTGCGACCTCATCATCGCCGCCGACCACGCACGCCTGGGCCTGCCCGAGCCGCGAGTCGGCCTGATGGCCGCCGCCGGCGGAGTCCATCGGCTGCCGCGCCACATCCCGCTCAAGATCGCGATGGGCATGATTCTTACCGGCAAGCACCTGAGCGCGGCGGAGGCCCATCGATGGGGCCTGGTGAACGAAGTCGTGCCACTGAAGGACCTGATGGCGACGGCGGAGCGATGGGCCGCGGAGATCATGGAGTGCTCGCCCGTTTCAGTCCAGGCTAGCAAAGAGGCCGCGATGAGCGGGCTTGGGATGGGCTTGGAGGAGGCGTGCCTGCACAAGTTTCCCGGTACGGAGAAGTTGTGGAAATCCAAGGACGCGATCGAAGGGCCGCTCGCGTTTGCGCAAAAACGCAAACCGCAATGGAAAAACGAGTAGCCGTAAACTGACCTCCGGAGCGAGCGGGCAATGGACGCGTTTGCGGTTATCGAAGAGAAAAAAATGCCGTTCGCCGAGTTACTCGGCATACGGATTCTGAGCGCCGTGCCCGAGCGCCTCATGGCTGAGATGGTCGTGCGGGACAACCTCTGCACGCTCCCTCCGGTGCTGCATGGCGGAGCCGTAATGGCGTTCGCTGATTCGCTCGGCGCCTATGCGACGATGCTCAATCTGCCCGAGGGCGCGAACACCACGACGATCGAGTCGAAGACCAATTTTCTCGCTCCGGCTCCCGCCGGCACGACTGTCACCGGCGAGTGCGTACCACTCCATCGCGGCCACCGCACGATGGTTTGGCAGACGCGCGTTACCAACGCTGAAGGGCGCTTGCTCGCCATCGTCACCCAGACCCAGATGGTGCTCGAAGCGCCTGCGCGCGGTTGACACCGGCGCGGCGGAAAGCTTTTGATTGGCGATTCCACCTGGAGGAGCATGCGCAGGATGATTACGCGTCGTGAGATGATGAAAGCGATGGGCGGTTCGGCGGCACTGACCGCGCAACTGTTCGCCGCGCTGGCCCTGGCAGAGGCGGCCGCGGATGGTGCGATGGAGGAGGGCAAGGCCCCGAATCCCCTGGCCGGGGATAAGGGAGTCACCGTGCGCCCGATCATGCAGCACGATCTGCCCGACGTGCCGGGCAAACAGATCAGCGTCGTGGTGGTCGAGTTCGCGCCGGGCGCCGGCAATTCACCGCATCGCCATCCCGGTTCGACCGTCGCTTATGTGTTGGAGGGTTCGGTGGTGAGTCAGGTCGACCCGGATAAGCCCGTCACCTACCATGCCGGGCAGACATGGTACGAACTTCCGGAGCACACGCATCGCGTCGCGCGCAACGCGAGCAAGACCCATCCAGCAAAGATTCTCGCGGTCCTTATCTCGGGAAAGGGACAGGAACTGGTTCTGCCGCCTGATTGATATCGGTGGGTGGCGACACCGCCGGGCGGAGTACAGTGTCAGGCCGAAAGACGCGACGTCGTGCCCGCTCCCTTGTCCGTCTCCTTGCCTGTCGCGTTCTCCTTGCGCCGGTAGCTACTGTAGGCGGCGCCGGGATGGTCGTTGGCGAGGCGCTGCTGCCCTTTGCCGAAATAGTGCTCGCGCAGCGTGCTCGCCTCGTACTCCTTGCGTAACAGACCGCGGCGCTGCAGTTCCGGCACCACCAGGTCGACGAAACTCTCGTAATCGACGGGAGAGTCGACCGAGAAATAATTGAAGCCGTCGACGCCGCCCTCGACGATCCATCGCTCGAGCTCGTCGGTGATGCGGCGGTAATTTCCTACAGGCACCGGTATCACGCTGGCGATCGAGACGAAGTCCGCGATCTCACGCATCGTCCACTCACGCGTCGAATCGACCGAGGAGAAGTACTGCGCCAGGAACTGCATCCCGTCGGATTTCACGTTGTCTATCTTGTCGCTGGGGCCGTACTTGGAAAGATCGATTCCGGTCCATCCGCCGAACAATGCGAACGCCCCCTCGGGGCTCGCGTATTGCATCATCTCGTCGTGCTTGCGGCGCGCCTCGGCGTCAGTGGTGCCGACCACGGGCGCGATCGCCATCAGGATTTTCAGATGTTTGGGGTCGCGGCCGTGTTCAGCGGCAAGCTCGCGGATACGATCGCAGTAGGCGCGGCACACCGTGGTGTTGGGAAAGACCACGAACACGGCCTCGGCGTGAGTCGCCGCGAATTGCATCCCGCGTCCCGAAAGGCCCGCCTGGTAAATAACCGGCGTGCGCTGTAGCGAGGGCTCGCACAGATGCGGCCCGAGCACGTCGAAATATTTTCCGTGATGCCGAATCTCGTGGACCTTGGAGGGGTCGGTGTGGATGTCGCGCTCGGTGTCACGGACGATCGCGTCCTCCTCCCAACTTTGCTCCCACAGCTTGTACACGACCTCCATGTATTCGTCGGCGCGGTCGTAGCGTTCGTCGTGCGGAAGTATCTTGCCTAGTCCATTCTTCTCGGCGTCGGGCAGGTACGAGGTGACGACGTTCCATCCCACGCGTCCCTTGGTCAGATGGTCGAGCGTAGAGAAGAGTTTCGCGGCCTGGTATGGCGGATGGTAGGTCGTGCTGTAGGTGGTGGCGAAGCCGAGATGGCGCGTCGCCATCGCGAGCGCCGGAATAATCAGGGTCGGATCGTTGCACGGGAACTGCACGGCGTGGCGCACGGCCGCGTCGCGCGTGCCGCGGAAGGCGTCGTAGGTGCCGTGGATGTCGGCAAAGAAGAAAGCGTCGAAGCGTCCGCGCTCCAGCGTGCGCGCGATTTCCGCGTAATAGTCGAGGTCGCGATAGCCGCTCGAGGAGCGGTCCAGCGGATGCTTCCACTGGCCCTTGGATTGCGGACAAACCGAGCATTGGGTGAAGGCGTTGAGATGGATCACGGATGGTCCTCCTCGAAGCGTCGGTAGTTTGTCGGCTATGCCGCGGTCAGTCCGCGCGCTCCGGTTACCCTATCGTTGACGGTCGGACTTGAGAAGGGGAATGCTTCGCAATGCGCCTGCCTCGCCTCTATCAGTCTGGCCAGATTCAGCAGCCGGGATTTTTGCGCGCAAGGCCCTCGAACAGATCGAGCATCCGATCGCGCCATGCCGCGATCGGGTCGTCGGCCTCCAGCAAGGCGAAGTCGCTAATCGTTCGCGCCCATTGAAAGCCGCCGAACACGATGTAGTCGGGATAAAGCGGCGACGCACCGCCGACGAAGGGCTGCGACTTGAGCGTCATCCGCAGCGGTTCGAGCGTCTGGCGAAATCCGCCGACACGCGCGTCGCGATTGGCGCAGAACTGCTCGAGCGCCATGCCGAAGCGCTTGGTGCGCGACTGGCGGAAGTAGTCCTGATCGCGCGGGTCGAGATGGCGCACGATATCGGCCGCGACGAAAGTCGATATGCCGCCATTCTGCACCGTGTCGGCCCAGCTATTGATGAAGCGCGCGGCGGCTCTGGCGGCGGCGCCGCCGAATAGTGTCGGCCGCTCAGGGTAAGCGTCTTCAAGGTAGTTGGCGATTGCCCAGGAATCCGCGATCACGCGGTTGCCGTCCTCGATCACCGGAACTCGGTCTTGTCCCGAATGTGCAATCGCCGGTTTGTCGCAGTAGCGCCACGGAATCGTCTCGACGTTCAAGCCCTTGTGCGCGAGCGCCATCCGGATGCGCCAGCAATAGGGGCTGAACCTGCGAGTGGGATCGGCGCCCGCCAGGTCGTACATCCTGATTGCAGTCGTCGTGATCGCCATCACGGCCTCCCGGCGCGGCTCCTCTGCCGCGCGAGCGAGCATGAACGAATTTTTCTAAGGAGAAGGTGTCGCCGAGGGAAACCCCATTTTTTCGGCCGACTCGGGATAGAGCCATAAGCTCTGGCCCGATTGCGGGCCGTCGAGGACGCGAATCCTGGTCGCGCCGTTTTCGGGCGGACCTGTCTCTCCGATCAGAGTGCCTGCTGGCACCATGACCAGGCTGTGATGATAGAAAAGCTTGCTGACTTCCATCGTGCCGAACGCGTCAAGTTGGCGCAGCGCGGCGAGTCCGGCAGTGTAGTCTGCCATGTTGTCCGCCGCGATCGTTTCTTTCTCCAGCCGCCACTGTTTGCCGGTGATTGGCGGCGCGTCCGCAGGCGTGCCCTTCGCGCTAACCGAGTCCGAAGATTTGGTCGACGATTTGCACGACATCGTCGTCAGAGCGGTGCCGACCAACAAGGTGACGCCAACGGAAAGAATAAGTGAGGCTTTTCTGTTCACAGGATCCTTTCCGGAGCTCCTTTTCAAATGAACTTGTTCAAATGATCTTGTTGAGCGGGAATTCGATGATCCCGACCGCACCGGCTTCGAGCAGTTTGGGGAACAATTCGCGCACGGTGTGCTCGGCAATCACGGTCTCTACGGCCGTCCATTCTTTGCCTTTGAGATTGGGCGAGGGATAGAGCGGCGAAACGGTGGGCGCGGTTATCGAGGGCAGCAGCGCAATGACCTTTTCCAGGTTCTGACGCGCGACGTTCATTTTGATCCCGACCCGGTTCTCAGCGTCGAGCGCGCCCCGCAGCAGCATCCCGATTTGTCGAATCTTGGCCTGCTTCCATCCGACCGCCCATGCCTTGGGGTTGGCGACCAGCACCGGCGTAGAGGTCAGAAGCTGCTCAACGATGCGCAAGCCATTTGCGCGCAACGACGAGCCGGTCTCGGTGACTTCGACAACGGCGTCGACCAGACCTTCGGCGGCTTTGGCCTCGGTGGCACCCCATGAAAACTCAACTTCAACTTTAACTTTACGGTCCGCGAAGACCCGCCGCGTGAATTCCACCATCTCAGTCGCGATGCGCTTGCCTTCGAGGTCTTCCAGCCGGCGCACCGACGACGAATCCGGCACCGCCAGCACCCATCGGGTCGGCACTAGCGAAACCTTGGAGTAGGTGAAACTTTCGACTTCGTGCAATTCGACCGCGTTCTCGACGATCCAGTCGCTGCCGGTAATCCCGGCGTCGAGCGAACCGTCGGCGATGTAACGCGGCATCTCCTGCGGGCGCAACAGGCGGCAACTGAGAGTCGGGTCATCGACGCTCGGCATGTAGGAGCGCGCGCCGACCGACACACGCCATCCCGACTTGCGCATCAGCTCGATGGTCTGGGCTTCGAGGCTGCCTTTGGGTAGTCCGAATTTGAGTACGTTATCAGCGGCCATAATCGCTAGCGTCGCTTCCGTTTGGTCGGGTTATTGGCGAATTGTTCAAGCGCCGGGCGTGATACGCGCGATTCAGTGGGCGGGCTTCGGCTGATGGCCATAGCCCGGCCCGTACTTGGCCGGATCGACCCGGCGCGTATCGACTGTCTGCCAGGCGCCGTCGCGCAGGACGCGGAAGAAGCACGACTCGAAACCCTCGTGGCAGGCGGCGCGATCGCCGTGCTGCTCGACCGAGAGCAGTATAGTGTCATTGTCGCAGTCGATGCGGATTTCGTGCACGGTCTGATAGTTGCCCGATTCCTCGCCCTTGCGCCACAGGCGATTGCGCGAGCGCGAGAAGTAACAGGCATGGCCGGTCTTGAGGGTTTCCTCGAAGGCCTCACGGTTCATGTAAGCGACCATCAGGAGGCGTCCGCTCCGATGGTCCTGGGCGATGACCGGGACAACGCCGCCGCCCTTTTCGAAGTCTATTTGAGAAACGGCCTGTTGCGGGGCCGCCTGCTGCGATGCTGGCTGGGTTTCCATCTGCGCGCGCCGGCTTCCGCCGACAAACTCCTTTTGATGAACACGAAAGTATCGATTAAAGTTCGGACGGTTTCAATGCCGCACCGGTATCGGCGCCGGACGGGCCTAGAGTCAGGTCTCACCCGAGGGCGGTTCCCAAATCGAGCCGGCCATGTATAAAGTCGCTGCGGGGACCGCGAACTTTCTGTGCATGCATTCTGGATGATTGGGCGACCGTCGAAAATAAAGCTGCCTCGGCTGCCAGGGGGCGCGATGGCCGCGATCCTGATGCTGTTCGTCGCGGCGGCCGGCGCTTGCCGGCATAGCGCCAAAAAGGAGGAGCGGCCGAAGCCCGCCTTCGCGCCCTTCAATTTCCAGATCGAGGTCGGCCCCGACAATTACAATATTGAAGGCTTTATTGCGCATCCGCCCGCCGCGGGGCGGCTGCCCGCGTTGCTCGTGTTGACGGCGGGCGAGGGCAACGCTCGCCGCTGTATTGAGCAGAGCAGCAGCCTGGTCGCGATGGGCATGTTGGAGGCTTGCATCAGCATCCCCGGCTACGGCAAATCATCCGGGCCGAGCCGGTTCGTCGGGCCGCAGGCGGTTGAGGCCGCGCATCGCGCAGTTGACTTGATTGCGGCGCGGCCGGACGTCGACCCGGACCGGATCGCGGTTTGGGGACTGTCGGATGGAGCGGTGGCCGCAGGCCTGCTCATGGACAGCGACCCTCGTCTGCGCGCGGTGATTCTGCAATCGGGGTTTTACGACACCCTCAAGATGTGGCCCGAGGCGCCGCTGCGCGAGAAAGTCACCATTCTGCGCCAGGTATGGCCGAGCCATCGCGTGCTGGCCGAGCGCAGCGTGATCGCGCATCTGCCGCCCAAGCTCGATTGCAGCGTGCTCATCATGCACGGCGAGCATGACCGGAAGATGCCGGTGCAGCAGGCCAAACGGCTGGCCGAAAAGCTGCAGAACCGCGGGGCCAAAGTCGAGACGCGCTTTTTCGACGACGGCCACGACCTCGGCGGCAAAGTCGACGGGCCGCTCAAGGAATTCCTGCGCCAGAACCTGATCGCCGCCGCGCCGCGTACCCATGCGCCGTCCTGACCTTCCCCTCGCGCTGCTTACAGCTGGAACGGTCGCAGATCGCCGCTGTTCGACCGGATCCTAACGTAGACCACCCGGCCATGGAGCGCTGGTCAACGTGCTTAAAAAGCCCCTCAAATATGAATCGGACCGGCCGTTGAACCAGCTACCCGAGAAGTGAGTATCGATACATCCATATGCAAGATATTGAAGGTTGTTCCAACCGGACACGCTTGAAGGTCCGGACGGATTACTCTTCGCATTGGAGACAGCGCGCTGGTAGTCGCTTCCCGATTTTCTGCTCTGTGAGTTGAAGTAACCATACTGATCGCCATTCACGCAGCCGCGCATCTCGGCATAGCGGTAATCCAGCGCGAAGGGTGTCGACTCTTCAATCATCGGCCAGGTAGCCCATTCATAGTAAACTTTGGTCTGGACGATGCTCCACGAATCATACTGATTCGTTCCACTCAGGCCGCCAAATCCCTCCATCTCACAAAACTGCCCGCTGGCCGTCGTGATCGAGGTCGTTACGCCGGTCAACAGCCCCGTGATCGAGTCCGGCGTGCAGCCGGCAGGATTGTTTTCGTCCCCGCCCTCATTGCATCCGGCTCCTCTGTGAGCCGCGGCACAATCCTGATGCCAACCGCTTTCAATCCACGCCTGGGCTCGTATGTAATCTTCGTCGATTCCCCACTTGCAGGCCGTAATCCGGATCAAGTCATCGGTAGTGCCTGAATAGTTGCCATCGACGCTACTGAAATCTGACTTGGGAAGCTCGGTACAGCAGGGCGCATAGTCATAAAAATAGGATGGGATAGGATTTTCGAGCGGCGGCATATTTGAATTCCAACCGGTTCCGTCATTTGCGTTCCACGGCGCATTTTCCGTCATGATTGGGGAATCGTTGACCGCCGTGACGCAGTCGCCCTTGGAAGTCAATCGTGCATCGGGAACCAACATCGAGTAGTGTCCCGGCGGAACTGGAGTGGGTGTTCCAGAAGGTGTCGGAGTAGCAGTCGTGCGCGCAATTGCCGACGACGCGATTATTATGAATAGAAGGTTAAGCAGTACGACCGAACCCGCCACACGCAGGACACACAAATCCCTTTTCATGATCCCCCGAATCAAGAAGTGGTTTCGCCTTGTGAGCATAGCCCACCGGCCGTTCGCAGCGCCGCCAAGCCGTCACGACTTGGCCGGATCGCTCAGAACCCTCTGCCTACGAATTCGTTTGTTTGCCCCGAGGAGCTATTGCAGGTTACGAAGTAGTAGAATTAACGGTATTTGAAGAACCGGGAATGCTCCCCCCTAGCGCCGCGCCGAACGCTAGAATCTCGTTGCGGTAAAGTCAAGTGTTTCGTCAGCGCATTAGCGTCGAAGGGTAAATATTTTTTCGATATTTCTACTCAACGGATTTATTCTGACACTTCTTCGAGGTTCGTCCTGACAGTCTCTCTGAGCGAAGACCCCGCCTCCCTCGCGAAACTCTAGCGCAGCGCCCTTACCGCCTCGAGCACGGCGTCGGCGTGACTGGCGACCTTGACCTTGGGGAAGACCTTGCGAATCACGCCCTCGCGATCGATGACGAAGGTGGTGCGCTCGATTCCCATGAACTCGCGCCCATAAAGCGACTTCTTTTTGTACACTCCGTAGAGCCGCGTGACCCGGTTCCCCGAGTCGCTCAGCAGCGGAAAATTCAGTTCGTGTTTGTCGGTAAATTTGCGATGGGATTCCGGCGAATCCGCGCTAATTCCAACGACCTGCGCCCCCGCCGTCTTGAGGCGAGGCGCGGTGTCGCGAAAATCGCACGCCTCGGTCGTGCATCCGGGCGTCATGTCCTTGGGATAAAAGTACAGCACGAGGTTGCCGCGGCCGAGCAGTTCCTTGAGGGAGAGCGTCTTGCCGCTGCCGTCGGGAAGCTCAAAGGGCGGTGCTTTGCGGCCTTCCATCTCGTGCGCGGTTCCCTTGACGGCCGCCTTGGAGGTGCCAGTGGTGTGCGCCTTGGTCATTTCGCTCCTCGATGGCTCTCACGATTCCATCATTTACGCCGCGGGTAAAGCGCGCCGCATGCCGGCCGTGATAAAAAACTCATGTGGCGCAACGGTTTTGCCAAGATCGCAGTTGACGGCGTGCCGGGCAGCCTCTATGCTTGCGGCGGGTAAGCGTCCAGCAAAGTAACGTCATCTTCATGGCTGCATATACTGAACTTCACAAATCATTCCTCGAACAACTCGGGGACGATTACAATCTCGGACGCATCCTCGGCGCGGTCGGCGTTGCGCAAGGTTCGGTCAACAGCAACTACCTGATCGAGACCGCCAAGGGACGCTTCATGCTGCGGGTCGACGAGGTCAAGACCGAGGGCGAGGTCAAGCGCGAAATCGACCTGCTGGCCTTTCTGCGCAAACACTCCTTTCCGTGCCCGCACCCGCTGCAGGATCGGATGGGCCGCTATTGGCGTGAGTGCGAGGGCAAGTGCGCTTCGCTCTACCGTTACCAGGAGGGGCGAATCGTACCGCCCGAGCGTCTGCGCCCGAGCCAGCTCGAAACCATCGGCCGCGCGCTCGGCGAACTGCACGTCATCGGGAAGGGCTACAAGAAGGGCATCGACAACCGCTTCAGCTTCGAGCGCATCGCCGACCTCTATCTCAGCGTGCGCGGCCGGCTGCCGAATTATTTTCGCAAGATTAGCCGCACGCTCGAGGACGAGGTCGATTACCTGACGCGTTACCTCGAAGGCAAGCTGCCCAAGGGCGTGATCCATGGCGACCTCTTCGCCGACAACGTGCTGTTCCGCGGCGAGAAGCTGACCGCGGTGCTCGACTTCGACGCGGCCTGCCGCGGCAAGTTTATTTTCGACCTCGCGACCGCGGTCAACGCGCTATGCTTCGTCGATAACCAATATTCGCTCGACCGCTTCCGTTTTCTGCTGCACGGCTATGAGTCGGTGCGCACGTTGTCGCTGGCGGAATGGGACGCCTTCCCCAACGAGTTGCGCTACTCTTCGCTGCGCTTCACCGTCACCCGCCTGCACGACTTCTTTCTCCATCCGCTAGACAACAACCGCCGGGTCCATAAGGACTTCCGCGAGTTCTTCGACCGCCTGCGCATCCTGCGCCGCGAGCGCGAGGGCGGGATGGAGGCGTTGTTGATGGCGATGGCGACCGGGTACGATTACCGCAAGTACCAGAAGGTGAAGGCGAACGAGCGGCTGAAAGCCTGACGGCGCCCGAGCGCCGTGCCCGCTTCCGCGATGAATTCGCATCCGCCCTGCGCCGCAGCGCCGCCCCATGGCTTCGCATCCGCCGGGAATTTCCCAGGAAACAACAGATGTCCGCGCTGCTGAAGCGCCTTGACGCGCACAAACCTGCGCTTTGGCTGGAGGTCGCTCCGCCGCGCGGAATCGCCGTCGACTCGATGCTTACGCGGCTTGCCGCCCTACGCGGCCGCGTCGACGCGATCAATCTCGCCGACAACGCGCTCGGCCGGGTCAAGCTCGCGCCGCTGGTGTTTGGCTCGATGATCAAGTCGCGGCTCGAGTTGCCGGTCGTGATCAACTTTTCCTGCCGCGACCGCAATCGCTACGCGCTGAAAGCCGACTTGCTCGGCGCCGGTGCGCTCAGCATCGACGCCGTGGTCGCGCTGGCCGGCGACAAGCTGGCCGCCGACCCCGGCGGCGCGCGTCCGGTCCATGACCTCGACCCGTTCAGCCTGTTGCGTGCGATGAATGAACTGCGCCGCGGCGATACCGGCGAAGGGCGCCGCCTGCTCAAGACGCTTCCGCAGTTCGCGATCGGCGCGGTCGCCAATCCCAATCGCAAAGCCCTCGAGCGCGAGCACGAATTGCTAGAGCGCAAAACGCAGGCCGGCGCCGAGTTCGTGATCACGCAGCCGGTTTTCGACCTCGCGGTGGCGCGCGCCTTCATCGCGCGCGCGCGCCAGCACAAGCTTCGCGTCGTGCTCGGCATCCTGCCGGTCAAGCGCGAGTCGATGGCCAGCTATCTGAAAGACCGCATCCCCGATCTCGCCGGCGCCCATCAACACTTCGACCAATACGCCGGCCTCAGCGAAGAGCAGGCGCGACGCAGGTCGATCGACTCGAGCATCGCGCTGATGCGCGCATTGGCGGACGAGGTCGCAGGCTTTAACATAATGAGTGGCGGCGGACCGTCGCTCGCGATCGAGCTTGCGCTCGAGTTCAGCCGCTCGCTGGAGGATTCCGGTGCGAGCTAAAAAAATGAGACTGCAAGCGGCGCCGCGTCCGCCGCAACCTGAGACCGAGGACGCCCCGGCCGCAACTCCCGCTGGGGCCGCGGTCGAAGACGCGGTCCGACTGATCCTGCGCCACATCGGCGAGGACCCTGAGCGCGAGGGGCTTAAGCTCACGCCTAACCGGGTGCTGCACGCGCTTGAATTTCTGACCCGCGGTTACCAAGAGGATCCCAAGGTCGCGATCAACGGCGCGGTTTTCTCCGAGGAAGAGTACCAGGAGATCATCCTGTGCAGGGACCTCGACTTCTACTCCTTGTGCGAGCATCACCTGCTGCCCTTCTTCGGCAAGGCGCATCTGGCCTACCTGCCTAACCGGCGCATCATCGGGCTCTCGAAGCTCGCCCGCCTGGTCGAGATTTACGCTCGCCGCCTGCAAGTCCAGGAGCGGCTGACCACGCAGATCGCGCACACCCTGATGGAAGAGATCGAGCCATTGGGTGTCGCCGTCGTGCTCGAGGCCGAGCATCTGTGTATGCGGATGCGCGGGGTCGAAAAGCAGAACTCCTATGTCACAACTTCGGCGATGCTCGGAGTGTTCCGCACCCATTTCGAGACCCGGCAGGAGTTCATGAACCTGCTGCGCAATGACAAGCACTAGGACGTTCGCGACGGCGCGACGAACCAATAGCGCGACGAACCAATAGAATGACTCGACCGGTTTCACCCGAGGCGCTCGATCAGCTGGGTGCGTATGCGCTCCGTTACGTCAAACCTGGTCAGACTTTGGGTTTGGGCACCGGCCACGCCGCTTCGGCTTTCATCCGCGCGCTCGGCAATCGCGCCATCAAGGTGCGCGGCGTTCCGACCTCCGCCGCCAGTGCCGAACTTGCGCGTTCGCTCGGAATCGAAGTCGTCGTGCTCGATCGCAAGGCCCGCCTCGACGTCGATATCGACGGGGCCGACGAGGTCGATCCGCGGCTTAACATGATCAAGGGCTATGGCGGTGCGATGGTGCGCGAGAAAGTCGTCGCCTGCGCTTCGCGCAAGGTGGTGATTCTGATCGGCGCGGAAAAACGCGTCGCCCGCCTCGGGCAGCGGCGCCGATTACCGGTCGAAGTCGTGCCGTTTGCGGCACCCTACGCGATGCGCCGGATGCGCGAGTTGGGCCTCAAGCCGGCCGTGCGAATCGACGCCAGCGGGAGCGAGTTCTTGAGCGATAATGGCAACCTGGTGATGGACTGCGGCACCAGCGCGTTCGAGGCGCCCGCGCGCCTGGAGCGCGAGTTGCTCGCGATTCCAGGCGTGGTCGGCACCGGACTTTTCATCGGTATCGCCAGCGTCGTGCTGATCGCCAATGGCGACGGTTCGATCACCACGCTCGAGCGCCGCCGTTAGACGGGCGGTCGAGTCGATGGGCGACGCTTCAACCCTCGCCGGCAATTCGCTCGCCCGGCGCGACTTGACGCGCATCTTCGCCGCGGCGGTTTCGGCGGTCGCGCCGGCGCATCTGATTGCACGCGCGCTTGCCGGCGAGCTTGCGGGCGCAGAAAAGGTGCCGGCGCTGCTGGCGGACGCGTCGCGGATTTTCCTGCTCGCGGCCGGCAAGGCGGCGCTCGGGATGGCGACTGCGCTTGCGGCGCGGCTTGGTCCCAAAGTACACGACGCGCTCGCGATAATTCCGTCACCGCTGGCCGCGGGCGGTTCCGGGACGCAAATTGCGTCCTCCGATATCGCGAATGAGACGATCAGGGTCATCGCGGCGGCCCATCCGCTGCCCGACGCATCTTCGGAGCGGGCTGGCGCGGCCGCGCTTGAATTTGCCAGCCGCGCCGGTCCCGGCGATTTGTTGCTCTTGGCGCTGAGCGGCGGCGCCTCCGCGTTGATGGCCGCGCCGGCTGATCCGGTTACGCTGGCGGACAAGATTGCGATCAACGCCGCGCTGCTGGGCTCGGGTGCATCGATTCGCGAACTCAACGTCGTGCGCCGTCATATCTCGGCTATAAAGGGCGGCGGATTGTTGCGATCCTGCGGCGGCGCTCGGGTGCTGAGCCTTATCCTCTCCGACGTGGCCCGCAACGATCTTGCAACGATCGCCTCGGGACCGACCGCCGCGGATCCGACGAGTTTCACCGACGCGGTCGGCGTGCTTAAGCGCCGCCGCCTATGGGGCCGCGCGCCGGAAGCGATCCGCGAACGGCTCGAGCGCGGCGCGGCCGGAGAGATCGCGGAGACGCTCAAGCCCGATGACCCGTTGCTCGCGCGGGTCGACAACCTCGTTATCGGCGATAACGGAATTGCCGTCGAAGCTGCCGCCGCCGCCGCGGCCGCGGCCGGTTACACGGTCGATCGATGGCGCGAGCTCTACGGCGAGGCCGACGACCTCGGCCGTGCGCTCAGCGCGCATCTCTCAGCGATCGCCAGCAGCGCGAGCGCGCATGTATGCGTGGTCGCGGGTGGCGAGCCGATGGTGACGATACGCGGGCGGGGGCGGGGAGGGCGCGCGCAGCAGGCCGCCCTGGCGATGGCGCTCGAGTTGACGCGGCTCGGCCGCGAGCATCGCATCCTGGCATTGTTCGCCGGCACTGATGGAATCGACGGGCCTACCGAAGCGGCCGGCGCGTTCGTCTCGCCGCGCACTGCGGAGCGCGCGCGCGAGGCGGGCTTCGACGCCGCTGCGGCGCTGGCGCGCAACGACGCCTATCCGCTTTTCGCCGGCCTCGGCGATCTTCTGATAACGGGGCCGACGGGGACGAATGTGTCGGATATATTCATAGGGTTGGTCAACTATTGATCCGTGGCCCGCGAGGGTTCGAAGTCGCGTTCATCGCGAATGGAAGAAGAGAGTCGAAGAGGCAGGATGGCGAGCAAGAGTGTCAAGGCCGGATCGATGGTGAGGAAGGCGCGCAAGGCGGGCGTCAACGGGACGCATCGCGCCAAGGTAAATAGCGACGGGCGGCGCGGCGCGCGCGGCAAAGGCGAGGGGACGCCGCGGGTGACGCTCATCCCCGGCGACGGAGTGGGCCCGGAGGTCATCGGTGCGGCGGTCAAGGTGATTGAGGCCGTCGGGGTGAAGATCGATTGGGATCGGCAATTGGGCGGCGCGATCGCGCTCAAAAGATTCGGCTCGCCGGTGCCCGATCAACTTATCGATTCGCTCAAATCGACCAAAGTCGCGCTCAAAGGACCGCTCGAGACGCGCGTCGGCGAGGGCTACCGCTCGATCAACGTCTACCTGCGCAAGCTGTTCGATCTCTACGCCAACGTGCGTCCGGTCCGCTCGCAGTCGGGAGTGCATACGCCATTTAGCGGCGTCGACATTACCGTGATCCGCGAGAACACCGAGGACCTCTACGCCGGCATCGAGCATCAGGTCGCGCCAGGCGTGGTCGAGAGCGTCAAGATCATAACCGCGCGCGCCTCGACCCGGATCGCGCGCTTCGCTTTCGAATACGCGCGCACCCACCATCGCCGGATGGTGACCGCGATTCACAAGGCCAACATCATGAAGCTCTCCGACGGGCTTTTTCTGAAGTGCGCGCAGCGCGTGGCCCGCGACTACCCCGACATCGAGTATCGGGAGCAGATCGTCGACGCCGCCTGCATGCGCCTGGTGACCGATCCGCGGGCGTTCGACGTACTGCTACTGGAAAATCTCTATGGCGATATCGTGTCCGACCTCTGCGCCGGACTGGTCGGTGGGTTGGGCTTCGTGCCCGGCGCGAACTACGGCAAGCATGGCGCGATTTTCGAGACCGTCCACGGCACTGCGCCCGACATCGCGGGCAAGGGTATCGCCAATCCGGTCGCGGCCATAAAGACCGGCGCGTTGCTGCTCGACTATCTCGGCTATGGCAGCGCCGGCGATCGGATTCGCGCCGCGGTGAACGCGGTCCTGCGCGCGGGACGGGTGATGACGCCGGATATCGGCGGCAAGGCGGGGACCGCGGAGATGACCGCGGCGGTGATTCGTGCGCTCAAATAGCAGTCCGCCTTTGCTCGCGCTCTTTTCCGCACGATCGCGCTTAGCTATGTATTTCCGTTATGCGTAAACCGCCGGTGTCCGACGAACTCGCCGCGCGCGTTCCTCCCGGCCAGCATCTGGTCGAGGACTTTCCCGTGCTGAGTTACGGGCCGACGCCGCGCTTCAATCCGCAAAAGTGGGACTTCCAGGTTCTCGGTCTCGTCGAGGAGCAGCTGCGATTCTCGCACCAGGAATTCCGCGCGTTGCCGCTGGGCCGCCAGCGTGCCGATTTTCATTGCGTTACCACCTGGTCGAAACTGGACAACCTGTGGGAAGGCGTCCGGGTCGTCGACCTGATGACGCGGGTGCGGCTCAAGCCTGAGGCGCGTTACGTCGTCGTGCACTGCGACGGCGGTTACACGACCAATCTGCCGCTGGAGGAATTTGTCGACGAGGACGTGATGCTGGCCTGGCGGCACGACGGACGCGACCTCGAGCCCGACCATGGCTGGCCGCTGCGGCTGGTGGTGCCGAAGCTCTACGGATGGAAAAGCGCCAAGTGGGTGCGCGCGATCGAATTCTCGTTCGAGGACCGGCGCGGCTTCTGGGAAGTGCGCGGCTATCACAATCACGCCGATCCGTGGACCCAGGAGCGCTATTCGTTTCAGGAAGATCCCGAAGATTGAGGATCAGGAAAAAAGATTAGCCGACCGCGGACACCGTTGCTGATTCGCGACGAGCAAATCGCGCGTCTTTCACGGGAGAGCTTCGACCTCGCGATCATCGGCGGCGGAATCAACGGCGCCGCGATTGCGCGCGATGCCGCGATGCGCGGCCTGAGCGTCGCGCTGGTCGAGCGCGGCGACTTTGCCGGCGCGACCTCCTCACGCTCCTCCAAGCTGATTCATGGGGGCTTGCGCTACCTTCCGCAGGGCGAACTCCGTCTGGTGCGTACGGCGCTCGCCGAGCGCGAGCGCTTACGCCGGCTGACCGCGCCGCATCTGGTCAAGCCGCTGCGGTTTCTCTTCCCGCTCTACCATGGACGCGGCCCCGGACGAATCGCGCTGGGCGCGGGGCTGTGGCTCTACGACCTGTTCGCGCGCCCGCCGCGCGCAGAGCGCCATCGCCGCGTCAACAGCGCTGGCGCGCTCGCGGCCGAGCCGATGCTGAATCCCTTGGCGCTGGCGGGCGGCGCTTTCTACTACGACGCGGGCGGCGATGACGCGCGGCTTACGATCGAAAACATGCTCGACGCGGCTTGTCATGGCGGCGCAGTCGCCAACTATGTGGAAGTCGATCGCTTCGTGCATGCCCAGCGGCGAATCAACATGGCCGGGATGCGCGATCGCCTGGGCGATGCGCGTTTCGAGTTGCGCGCGCGCTTGTTCGTCAACGCCGCCGGACCGTGGATCGACGACGTCCGCAGGCTTGACGATTCCGCTGCCGCGCCCTCGGTCCGCCTGACCAAGGGCGTGCATCTGGTGATCGACCGGGAGCGCTTGCCGGTGCGCGAGGCATTGGTTTTGGGCGACGCACACGGCCGAATCGTGTTCGTCATACCGCATGGCGAGGAGGTGCTGGTTGGCACCACCGACACCGACTTCGACGGCGACCGCGAGCGCGTCGCTGCCGAACCCGAAGACCTCGACTATCTCCTGAGCGTGGCTTCAGCGAGTCTTCCGAAAGCGGCGCTCACGGCGGCCGACGTCGTGGCGAGCTTTGCCGGCCTGCGCGCCCTGGCGGCGGCAGGCGACGGCCGCGCGCCGTCGTCGGTCTCGCGCGACGAAGTTATCGTCGAAAGCGGCTCGGGGCTGATTTCGATCGCGGGCGGCAAGCTGACGACCCATCGCGAGATCGCCGAACGAATCGTGGATCGCGTGGTCTCGGCCCTGGGACGCGAAAGCGGACGTTCGCCCACCCGCGACACGCCGTTGCCCGGTGCGCGTGCGGTGGAAATAGGCGACCCTGGCGACGCTGCACACGCGCTCGCCGCGCTGTCTGCGGATTTGCGCGCGGCGATGACTGCGCGCTACGGAACACGGGCGATCGTTCCGGCGAGCCTCATCTGCGAATCGCCCGAGCTTGCGCGGCCGCTCGCCGCCGGATGCCCGGTCGCGGCGGCTGAGGTAATCTATGCGATGCGCTACGAGATGGCGGTGACGGTCGCCGATTTCATCCGGCGCCGAATCGCACTTTCATGGCGCCATCCGCGCTATGCCAGTGTGGCGACGGTGGCGGCTGCGCGCCTGATGGCGGCAGAGCTTGGATGGGACCGCGCGCGCGAGCAGGCGGAAATTGAAGCGTGCAACCATGTTAGGCCCGCGATGGCAGATGCGGACGCGGCGCGATCCTAATCGCGGAGATCGGATCGTAAGTCCGATCGTAAATCCATCGTAAATCCAATGACGCGCGAGCCGCGTAAAAAAATGATCGAGCGGGCGAGCCGGATTGGCGCGGCGCTCGCGCGGCTCTACCCGGAAGCCCGCATCAGCCTCGATTTCACGAGCCCGTGGCAATGCCTCGTCGCGACGATCCTGTCCGCGCAATGCACCGACAAGCGCGTGAACCAGGTGACGCCGCGCCTTTTCGCCGAAGTCCCCGACGCGCGCACGATGGACGCCGCGCCTGCCGAACGAATCGAACGCCTGATCCTCGACACCGGGTTCTTTCGCCAGAAGACGCGATCGCTAAAGGGCGCGGCACGCGCAATCCTGGAGCGCTTCGGCGGCGAGGTGCCTTCGCGGATGGAAGATTTGGTCGCGCTGCCCGGCGTCGGCCGCAAGACCGCCAACGTCCTGCTCGGCCATGTCTTCGGCCAGCCGGGGCTGGTGGTCGATACCCATGTGCGGCGCGTTGCGCATCGTCTGGGGCTGACGCGGGAGACCGACCCCGAGAAGGTCGAGCATGATTTGCAGGCGCTGCTCGCGCCGACTGATTGGACACCGTTCTCGATGCGTCTGATACTGCATGGGCGAACCGTATGCAATGCGCGCAAGCCCCGATGCGAAGTCTGCGTGCTGGCGGGCGATTGCCCCCGGGTCGGCGTAGCCGGAACGCGGCGGGTCGGGAAAACCGAGGGTCGGCGCAGGTGATAACTGTGTTTGACCTCGCGCGGCGACGTGCAATAATTGCTTCACACCAAAAGCGTGATGTGCCGTGAGACTGCGTATCGACGAAATAACCGCCGAGGCCAGAGAGGTCTCGTTTCTCCAGTCCGAGGAGGAAGTTAACCGCCGCCTCACCCAAGGGCCGGTGCATGAGTTCCGGGTGGGGGGAGCGATCGCGGTCGACTTGTCATACTACCGGGCCGGGATGGAACTATTTTTCGAAGGCCGGCTGAATGCCCCGATGGTCGCGTCGTGCGCGCGCTGCGCGGAGGAGTTCAGCACGCCCAATGCGCGTCCGTTTCGCTTCGTGCTGGCGCCGCGCGCGGCGGGCGACGACGATGACGGTCAGGTGCGCACCGAGGACCTCGAATTCTCGCTCTACGACGGCGATCAGATCGATCTTGCTCCGCTGGTCGCCGAACAACTTATCCTGGCGCTCCCGAGCCGCGCGCTCTGCCGCGAAGACTGCCAGGGTCTGTGTCCGAGTTGCGGGACCAATCTCAACCTTCATCGGTGCGGTTGCGAAGCGCAGGCGCACGACCCGCGCCTGGCGGTTTTGCGAACGCTGAAATTCGAACCGCTTCTGAAGCCGCGCAAATCTTTATCCAAGGGAAAAGAGTAACCAGCCATGCAAGCACCTAAACGTCGTACCTCCCGCTCCAAGCGCAACAAGCGCCGCGCCCATGACGCGCTGCGCGCTGTCAATCCCATCGCCTGCTCGCAGTGCGGCGAGCCCACGATGCCTCATCGCGTGTGCCATCACTGCGGCTCCTACCGCGGACGGCAGCTCGCAGAGACCGCGGAATAGGCGGCGTGGGAGTGCCACGTGAGAATCGCGCTTGACGCGATGGGGGGTGACCTCGCCCCCAAGGCGACCGTGGAGGGCGCGGTCGCGGCCGCGCGCGACTTCGGCATCGAGATCGTCCTGGTCGGCGACCTCGATCTGGTGACGCGCGAGGTAACCGAACACAGGACAGACGGTCTCAAAATAACCGTCGAGCACGCGCCCGAGAGCGTCGCGATGGACGAGTCGCCGATGGAGTCGGTGCTTACCAAGCCGCACTCCTCGATTCACGTCGGCCTCGAGATGGTCAAGCGCGGCGACGCGAGCGCGTTCGTCAGCGCCGGCAACTCGGGCGCCGTGATGGCGGCGGCAATGATGATTCTTGGCACTTTGCCCGGAGTAGACCGCCCCGCGATCGCTTCGCTCGTACCCGCCAGCGATGGCTTCGCGCTGTTGATCGACGCCGGCGCCAATACCGACGTCAAACCGGCCAACCTCGCGCAATTCGCCGTGATGGGGAGCGTGTACGCCCATCGTGTGCGCGGAGTGCCCAACCCCCGCGTCGGTATCCTGGCCAATGGCGAAGAGGAGTCAAAGGGCAACGACTTGACCCGGGCCGCGGCGGCGATGCTCGGTGGGATGCGCGAGTCGGTCGATTACATCGGCTACGTCGAGGGCCGCGACATCAACCGCGGCAAGGCCGACGTGGTGGTGACCGACGGCTTCACCGGCAACGTGGCGCTCAAGACCATGGAAGGCTTCGCGTCTTTTCTGCTCGGCAATCTGCGCGACGTGTTCGGCACTGTTTTCGGCCGTGTCGCTTACCTGCTGGTGCGCAAGCGTCTGAGCGCAATCCGTGAGCGCCTGGATCCCTCCGAATATGGCGGCGCGCCGCTTTTGGGGCTCGGCGGAGTCACCATCATCGCGCACGGCTCGTCCAATCCGCGCGCCATCCGCAACGCGATCCGCGCCGCCGCCAACGAGGCGCTGGTCGAGCGCGTCAACGCCGAGATCGTCGAGATGCTCGCGCGCCACGTCTCCGCAATCCCCGCCAAGTCCGCGGGCAAGGGCTTTCGCGCGCTGCTGGATCGGATGCGCGAGCGGCTGCATCGCCATCCACGCGAGGGCGCTCCGCCGCAGGCGCACTCGGGGCCTCCTTCATCCGCGCCCTCGGCGACGCATCCGGCGACTTTAGACCACGCGGCCACGACGACCCCGCCCCCGGCAAGCGCGAAAGCCGCCGCGCCCGAGCATCCGACGGCCGAGCCCGTGGGGTCCGAGAAGCTTATCTCGGTCAACGGAGTCGCGGGGGGCACCGGCGGCGGCTCGCACGGCGATGGCGCCCATGATGCTCCGCACAAGGCGGCCGGGGACACGGCAGAAGAATCGCCGCCTCATCCCGAACCGAATCCGCATAAGCCCGAGCCGTCCTGATATTCGCGGCCTCTAGATTCACAACCGCGCGAAAGCTCGCTTCGAATACAACATTGCCGAGGATTTACATCATTAAGAAGATTGACCTCAGGAAGACTGGCATTCGTACCATGAAGGTTGGCAGATGAAGGTTGCATTCCTGTTTCCGGGACAAGGGGCGCAACGGGTCGGGATGGGAGCCGAGTTGGCGCGCGAATTTTCTGCCGCGCGCGCGGCTTTCAACGAGGCCGACGAGGCGCTGGGGTTCAAGCTGTCGAAGCTATGCTTCGAGGGGCCAGAGGAGGATTTGCGCCTCACCGCGAATACGCAGCCAGCGACGCTGGCGACATCGATCGCCGCGCTACGTGCATTTACGACCGAGTATGGCGTCCAGGCCGAGATTGCCGCGGGCCACAGCCTCGGCGAATATACGGCGCTAGTCGCGGCGGGTGCGCTCGAGTTTGCGGCGGCGCTCCGTGCGGTCCGCGAGCGCGGCCGCCAGATGCAGGAGGCTTGCCCTGCGGGCCAGGGTTCGATGGCGGCGCTCATCGGGCTCGACCTTGCGGCAGTGCGCGAGGTCTGCGAGCAGGTCTCTCAAGGCGGCCAGATCGCAGTGCCCGCGAATCTCAACGCGCCGGGCCAGATCGTGATCGCCGGGCATGCCGCGGCCGTCAGGCGCGCGATCGAAATTGCCAAGGAGCGTGGCGCCGGAGCGTCGGTCGAGCTAAAAGTGAGCGCGCCGTTTCATTCGCCCCTGATGCAGCCGGCGCGAGACGGGATGGAGCCGGTGATCGCGGCGCTACAGGTGACCCCGTTTCGCTTCGGAGTGGTCGCCAACGTGACCGCGGAAGTGAATCGCGATCCCGCGCGGGTCAAGCTGCTGCTCCTGGAGCAGATCACCGCGCCGGTGCGCTGGGAGGAATCGATGGCGCGGCTCGCCGCCTCAGGTGCGACCAGCGCGCTCGAGTTCGGCGCGGGCCGCGTGCTGGCGGGTCTGATGCGGCGTATCAACAAGGGCTTCAAGGTGCGATCGGTGGAAGATGCGGCCTCGTTGCGGGCGTCCGGCCAGGCGCTGGCGGAGGAGGCCGCGCAAAGCACATAGCGGGGCACGCGTGGAAAGCGTGGCGGGGCATGTCAGCGAAATCAGGCTTGCCGCTCTTTTCCCGGCCGCGTCCCAACTTGCCTAGTCGGAGCTAACTCCCTAAGCTGCGCTGTAACGTTTGCTGGCCCGGGGGAGATGCCGCCAATGCGCGTGCGAGCACGATCCGGCGCAGGCGGAACGGAATCAACCGTAGTCGAACGAATATAACGAGCGCGGCGCGCCACCCCCGGCGCAGGCCGGCAGGAGGAAATCAACCACGATGGCTGGAGAAGTCGAAACCAAGGTTCGCGAAATTATCAGCGAGCAGCTCGGCGTGTCCGCCGATGAAGTGACCCCGGAAGCGTCATTTATCGAGGACCTCGGCGCTGATTCGCTCGATATCGTCGAACTGGTGATGGCGCTGGAAGAGCAGTACGGGATGGAGATTTCGGACGAAGACGCCGAGAAGATCCGCACTGTCAAGGATGTCGTCACCTACATCGAAGCGCACAAGGCCTGACCTTCGCAACGCACCTCCACTCTCCAAAGCTTGCGAACGGCGCCTCGACGCCGACCCCGAAGGACGCCCAGGCGGTCTCCCTGCGGTGAATTCGAGGCGCATTCGCGAGCCCTCCACTAACCGCGTGCGCCCGGGCTGCGCCGGCCACAGTTGGCGCGCTAGACTCACTTCATGAGATGCCCGTATTGCCGCCATCGCGGCAACCGCGTGGTCGACTCGCGGCTGAGCGGTGACGGCGCGACGATCCGTCGGCGCCGGATGTGCTCGTCGTGCAAGCGGCGCTTTACGACCTACGAGCGGGTCGAAGAATTCGCGCCGATGGTGGTCAAGAAAGACAACCGGCGCGAGCCGTTCGATCGCGCCAAAATAGTCTCCGGACTCAAGAAGGCGTGCGAGAAGCGTCCGGTCTCGATGGAGACCATCGAGCAGATCGCCGACCGCATCGAGACCGCGGTTGCCGAGCAGGGCGGGCGCGAAGTCCTGAGCTCCGTGATCGGCGGCGCGATCATGAATGAACTGCATAGCCTTGACCAGGTCGCCTACGTGCGCTTCGCCTCGGTCTATCGATCATTCAAAGACATCGACGAATTCATGCACGAGCTGGAAGACCTGATCCGGCTGCGCAAGGAAACCGGCGCGCCCGCCGCGCCCCCCGCTCCCACTCGCGACAGGAAAGGTGAGCACGCTTCCCGCAAGGGCGAGCCCGCTTCATAAGCCGCCGTGCCCGCCGCTCCGGCCTCTTCCGTCGATTCACGCTACATGCGCAAGGCGCTCGCGCTCGCGCGCCGGATGCTCGGACGGACCTCGCCCAACCCGGCCGTGGGATGTGTGATCGTGCGCGGCGGTCAGCGCGGTGGACAGATCGTCGGCCAAGGAGCGACCGCCGCCGGCGGCCGTCCACATGCCGAGGCCGTGGCGCTCGCCCGCGCGGGTGCGCAGGCGCGCGGCGCGACGGCTTACGTGACGTTCGAGCCATGCGCGCATCAGGGACGCACGCCGCCATGTGCGCGCGCGCTGGTGGAGGCGGGAGTGCGGCGGGTGGTGGTCGGAAGCATCGATCCGTATCCGCCGGTGCGCGGGCGCGGCGTCGCCATTCTGCGCGCCGCGGGAGTCGAAGTCGTAAGTGGCGTACTCGAAGACGAATGCCGCCGCCTGAACCTTGGCTTCATCACCCGCGTGACCCGCGGACGGCCGTTTGTGACGCTAAAGCTCGCGCTCTCGCTCGACGGCCGGATCGCCGCCGCTTCAGGCGATTCGCAATGGATCAGTTCGCCCGCGTCGCGCGCGCTGGTCCATCGCTGGCGCAATGAGGCCGACGCGGTGATGGTCGGTGCGGGAACCGTGGCGACTGACAATCCACGCCTGACCTGCCGAATTGCGGGCGGCCGCGACCCAACGCGAGTCGTCATCGACGGACGCTTACGATGTTCTCCATTGGCACGGGTTTTCGTCGAGCGGTCGGCGGCGACGGCGCTTTTAGTGACAACTTCGGCCAACGCGGCGCGCGCAAGGCGCCGTTACGGCGGCGGCGGGCGCGTCGAGGTTATCGGATGCGCGGGGCGGGGCGGTGAAATCGAGCTTCGTGCCCTGATGCGCGAGCTTGGGCGGCGCGGATGGTGCAACGTGCTGATCGAGGGCGGCGCGCATCTGGCCGGCGCAGCGCTTGGGGCGGGAATTGTCGATCGCGTCGCCTTCTTCGTCGCGCCGATCGTGATTGGCGCGGGAACCCCTGCGGTGGAGGGCCTCGGCTTCGCGTGCGTGCGCGACGCGATTGCACTTGGCGGCCTCGGCGTGCGGCGGCTCGGCGCCGACCTGCTGATGGAGGCGGAAATCGCCCCCCGGCGCCGCGCCCGGTCGCGCCGGACCTGAAACGGGCGCGCTGGTCAGCTTACGGAGGCGGTGATAATATTCGAGTCCGAATTCGCGATGGTCAAGTCATCCAAATCGCTGGAGGAAATCTTCAGCCGTATCCGCGCCGCCAAGATGGTCTTGATGGTGATGGAGGAGAGCGAGGAGGCGGAGGGCGACGTCGTGATGGCCGGCGAGAAAGTGACGCCGGATCACGTCAACTTCATGGCGCGGCACGCGCGCGGCGTGGTCTCGGTCGCGTTGCCCGAGCGGCGGATGCGCGAGATGGGTATTCCGCTGGTCGCCTCGCCCCAGAGCGAGATCGCCGATGAGCAGGCCGGTTCGCTGGTCGAGGCGCGCGAGGGCGTGACCACCGGAATCTCCGCGCACGACCGTGCCCGGACCATCCAGGTGCTGGCCTCCGACAAGAGCGGTCCGCAGGATATCGTGATGCCCGGCCACGTGCTGCCGCTGATGGCGCTGAGCGGCGGCGTGATGATGCGGCTGGGACGCGCCGAGGGCGCGGTCGACCTGATGAGGGCGGCCGGCATGCGTCCGTGTGCTGCGATGTGCTCGGTATTGCGCGAGGATGGCGACGCCGCGCGCTTGGGCGAGTTGCGCGAGTTCGCCGCGGCCCACGACCTTCCGATCCTGTTCGTCAAGGATCTGGTTTCCTATCGCCTGACCAACGAACTGCTGGTGCAGCGCGTCGCCGACGTCGACTTTCCGATCGATTCCGGCGAGCTCAAGGCGGTGGTCTTTCGCAGCACGGTTGACGGCCGCGAGCATCTGGCGCTGGTCAAGGGCAACGTCGGCGGCGGACGGCCGGCGCTCGTGCGGCTTCATTCGCAATGCCTTACCGGCGACGTGTTCGGCTCCGAGCGTTGCGACTGCGGCGAGCAACTGGCGGAATCAATCGAGCGCATCCTGGCCGCCGAAGCCGGCGTGATCATCTACCTACATCAGGAAGGGCGAGGGATCGGCCTTGCGAACAAGATCAAGGCCTACGCGTTGCAAGACCAGGGCTTCGATACGGTTGAGGCCAATTTGCAGCTCGGGTTCAAGGAAGATTTGCGCGACTACGGAATCGGCGCCCAAATCCTGCGCGACCTCGGAGTCGGCGAGGCCCGGCTGTTGACCAACAATCCGCACAAGATCGAAAGCCTGCAAAGCTACGGCGTGCGCGTGAGCCGCGTGCCGCTCGAAGTGGCGCCGCACATGGGCAATATCGACTACTTGCGCACCAAGAAGGAGAAGCTTGGCCATCTCTTCTCCAAACTCAAGGTCATCACGTAGGTTGCGCCGCGGCTCCGTCGGCGGAGCCTGCGCGACCGGCGCGAGTATCAGAGGGCCGGCGGTTTTTGGCCATGGGACTCAGACATCTGGGGCGAGAGCTCGCGCTCAAGGCGCTTTACCAAATCGACATCCGCGGCGGCACCTCGCGCGAGGAGTTGGCGCTGCTGTTCGAGAGCTTCCAGGCCGACGACCGCGCGCGCAAGTTCGCGGTCGAGTTGGTCGCGGGCGTGGAACGCGAACGCGCGGCGCTCGACCAGCAGGTGGCCGGCGCGTTAGAGCATTGGACGGTAGGGCGGCTTTCGCGGGTGGACCACAATATCCTCCGGATCGCGCTCTATGAGCTATTATGGATGAACGAGATTCCAGCTCGCGTCACGCTGGACGAAGCGATCGAGCTGGCCAAGGCCTATGGCGATCAGGACTCGGGACGCTTCGTTAATGGCGTGCTGGACGAACTCGCGGGGCGGCTGGGACTTAAGCAAAAGGGTGAGGAGCGTGGCGTTGGCGAGCGAGGGTTCGACAAAGAGCGCTAGGGTTTGGTTCGTGGCGATGCTGGGCGTGCTGCTCCTGGCATCGGGCTGCGGCTATCATTTCGCGTCGGCCGGAAGCGGTTTGCCGCAGGACGCCAAGACGATTTACGTCGCCCGCTTCAGTAATACCTCGCGCTTCACCGGCTACAACGATCAGTTCATGCGTTACATGAAGGATCAGATCGCCGAGCACAAACGCTTGCAACTGGTCGACGAACCCGCGCAGGCCGACCTCCTGCTGACCGGTCAAATCCTGCGCGTCGAAACGACCCCGGCGGGCTTCAATGGCGTCTCCGAAGCCAGCATCTACCAGCAATACATGGTCGTGCGCGCGCAGTTGGAGGACCGGCACACCGACAAAGTGCTGTGGGCCAACGTGCTTAGCAGTATTGACCAGTTTCCGACGGTTTCATCGACCGTGGTAACGACCTCGCCTGAATTCCTGCAGCAGAACCTGCGCTCGCAGGACATCGCCAACCTGCCCGACATACAGGTCGCGCAAACCCAACAGGCCGCCTCGAGCACCCAGATGATGACCAAGATGGCCCAGAGCATTTACTCCGCGATGTCCGAAGGGTTCTAGATGGTAACGATAGATCGTCGTCTTGGCCTGTTCGATCCCGCATGCCAGCCAGGCAAATGGAATCGCTGTGCGTGGATCGTGCGACTCGCCGAGCGCTCGCGCTCGATGACCGAAGAAAACACTTCTCCGAAGCAAGAGACTCGCTTCGCCGAAAAATCACAACTCCAAGCGATGACTCAATGAGGACTCATTTCCGCTGCGATGAAGCTGGCGGCGGCGGCGGATTTGTCCCTGCCGCTGACGGCGCGCTGTTGACCGCCGGGCTGTAGTTCAGCGGTTCGGCCGGCGAATAGCTCGGCGAGGCAGTGGTGCTGAACGGATGCGTCAGGCCATACGCGCCTCTGAACAGTGAGAAGCCCCATCCACTTGCGCTCACCAGGTTGGTGGTCTTGTTGTAGAGCGACGGATCGTTGACTAGCAGGCCGAGCGTGCCCTGGCGGCCGTTGATTTTGTCGAGAACCTCGCGCATGTCGTCCGAAGACCGGCGCAAGTTGCTCATCACCAGGCCGGCGTACGCCTGGTCTTCCATCAACTGCGGCAGCAGGCCGCGGGCGCGATCCATGCGCGCCACCAGATCCTGAAGCTGCGTCGAGGTCTGCTGGAGGTTTGCCGACGCCGTGCGCATGGAGGCCGCCGCGCTGGTGATATTCGCGACCACGCGCTTGCCGTCATTCTCCGGACTCAGCATGGCACCGATTACGCCCTGGCCGCGATCGACGCGATCGACCGCGAGGTCGAGTTTGGCCGTCAATGTCTGGAGGCCATCCAGAGTCTGCCTGATCGAAGCCAGAGTAAGCGTCTTTTCGTTCGGATTGGACGGTCCCTTGATAAGTTCAGCGAGGATCCCGTTGCCCTGGTTCGCCGTCTCGAGCAACTGCCGCAGCGAGTTGGAGATCGCGATAACGTTGGCCACCAGGTCGCCGGTGCCGGGGGCCTGGAGCAGCGCCGCATAATTGACCGGATTCTGGCTTTCTAACAGCGCGTCGGCTTTTACCGACGGCGCCTCGGGCGTTCCTGCCGTCAGCAGCAGGAACTTGTCTCCCAGCAACCCGAGCGATTCTATTTTTGCCACCGAATCTGTGCGCACGCGCTGAACCGCGTTAGCTTCGATCCTGAGCCGTACGACAACGTAGTTGGCGCGCCGATCGCTGGGAAACTGGATCGAGGCGACCGAGCCGATGTTCACGCCCGAGAGAAAAACCGGGGCGCCGATCTGCAGGCCGTTGACCCGCTGAAAGCGCGCCGTCAGCTCCTCGCTGCCGCTGAGCCATCGCAGGCCGCCGCCGATCGAAAAGATCGCCATCGCCAGGATCGCGATTCCGATTACCATTACGATCCCGACCCGCAATGAATGACTGCCCTGTTCCGCCATGGTCTGAAATCTCCCTGCTAGCACGCCGGTTCAGAACGCGGCCTTGAGAAACTCCCGCATCAATTCGTCGCGCGTGCCGCGCACTTCCTCCGCGGTTCCCATAAAGCGTATGCGCCCGCGATCGAGCAGGGCAAACCGGTCGCCCACGGTGAATGCGCTTTTGAGATCGTGCGTCACTACCACCGAAGTAAAACCGAGGCGCCGCTGCATGCTGCGAATCAGTTCGTTGATGTGCATTGTCACAATCGGATCGAGCCCGGTGGTCGGCTCGTCATAGAGCACCGCGCGCGGCTCCAGCGCGATCGCGCGCGCCAGCGCGACGCGCTTCTTCATTCCTCCCGACAATTCCGCCGGATAAAGCCGCTCAGTGTCCTTAAGATCGACCATCGCGAGCAGTTCGGCGACGCGGGCGGCAATTTGCGGCTCGGTCAACGCGGCATGCTCGCGCAGCGGATAGCTGATGTTGCCATACACGGTTTGCGAGTCGAACAGCGCGCCCAGCTGAAAAACCATCGCCACCTTGCGACGCACGTCGTAGAGCTGGTTTTCATCGAGTCCGTTGAGCGAGCGTCCGTCGATCCAGACCTCGCCACGGTCGGGCATGACCAGGCCGTTTAGGTGGCGCAGGATCACGCTCTTGCCTTCACCGCTTCCGCCCAGCACCACCAGGGTCTCGCCCTCGCGAACGTCGAAGTCGACCCCTTCCAGCACGGGCTTGCCGTTGAAGCTCTTGGCCAGTCCGCGCACGCTGATATACGGCCGCGTTTGGTCCGTCATCCGATCGCCATGAATAGCTTGGTCAAAAAGAAGTCGGAAACCAGCACGCCGATCGACGCCGCCACCACCGCCGAAGTCGTCGCCCGCCCCACGCCGTCGGCCCCGCCGGTCGCGCCGAGGCCCTTGCTGCATGCGATGATCGAGATGAGATAGCCGAAGAACACCGCCTTGCCGAGGCCGCTGGTCAGATCGCCCAGCCGCGTGTGTTGCACCATCGAGGAAAAAAAATAACCGGCGGTGAGCCCGAGCTGAGTGACCGCGATTATCAGTCCGCCGACCAGTCCCACCGCGTCCGAGATCACCGTCAGCACCGGTAGCATCAGCACCGTCGCCAGCACCCTCGGTACCACCAGCTTCTTGACCGGGCTGGTCGCCAGCGCGCGCATCGCGTCGATCTGCTCGGTGACCTTCATGCTGCCGAGTTCGGCGGTGATCCCCGCGCCGACCCGCGCGCCGATCATCAGCGCGGTCAGCACCGGACCCATCTCGCGGAACAGCGACAGCCCCATTATGCGGCTGATGTAAATCTTGGCGCCAAAGCGGGCGAGAAACTGTCCCATCTGCAGCGCCAGCACCATACCGGTGAAAATTGCGGTAAGATTGACGACGTTGAGCGAGCGCACGCCAACGCTATCGAGTTGTTCTACCAACAGGCCGATTTCGAACGGTCGGCGCAGCGCCTGGCGGACGCATTCGCGAGTCAGCAGACCGATGTCGCCGAGTTGTTCGAGGAAACGCTTAAAGGCTTGACCCATCGCTTAACCGCAGCCCAACGCCGAGAGGGTAGGTGAAGCCGCGCGACGCGGCAACCACAGCGCGCCGCCGCGAAAGTAAAAGATTGCGTGTGAATTGCGCGCGAATTGCGATGACCGCGACAGAACCAGATAACCAGGGTGCTCTGTTCGTATACGGCTCGTTGCTCGACGAGACACATCGCACGGCCTTGCTCGGACGCGAGGTCGCTTGCGCACCCGCGCGGCTTGCGGGCTACGAGCGACGCCGCGGCCGCTACTTCTATATCGTCGCGCGCGCGGGGGTCGAGGTCGCGGGTGTGGTGGTTAACGGACTTGGCGAACGCGATTTCACCGTGCTCGATGGTTATGAGGAAGTTCCGAGGCTCTATACTCGGGTGAAGATCGAAGTCGCCGCGGCTGGCGGCCTGGCGCTTCGATGCTGGGTTTACCTGCCCACGCCGGCGCTGCTCACATCCGAAACCTGAGCGCGCGGCCCCTCAGGCTTTGATGTCGGTCGGCTGCGGGCGCCCGTCGGGCTTTTTGATCCCAAATTTGTCCAGCCGGTATTGCAGCGTGCGATAACTCATCCCGAGCATCTTGGCCGCCTTGGCGATCACCCACTCGGCGCGTTCCATCGCCTGCAAAATCAGATCGCGTTCGAGATTTTCGAAGTTGATCCCCTCGGCGGGCATCTCGAAGCGCTCTCCGCGCGCGCGCTCGGCCGGACGCGCGGGCATCTTGCGCGCCAGGACTTCCTGCGGCAGGTCGTGGGGCATAATGCGGTCGCCCTCGCAGAGGAGGAGCGCGCGTTCGATTGCCGATTCGAGCTGGCGCACGTTGCCCGGCCACGAATAGTCGAGCAGTACCTCCATCGCCTCGCGGCTGATTTCCTTGACCCGGTCATGCGCCAGGTGCGCAAAGCGATGCTTGAGGGCGTTTTCCGCCAGCAGCGGGATGTCCGAGCGGCGGTCGCGGAGCGGCGGCAGCGTGATGGTGACGACGTTGATGCGATAGTAGAGGTCCTCGCGAAAGCGTCCCTGGTTGACTTCCTCGGCTAGCTCGCGGTTGGTGGCTGCGACCAGGCGGACGTCGACCCGGATCGACTCGTTGCCGCCGACGCGGCGCAGTTCGCGCTCCTGCAAGACGCGCAGCAGCTTGGCCTGGAGGCTGATGTTGAGGTCGGCAATCTCGTCGAGAAAGAGCGTTGACTTGTCCGCGCTCTCGATCAGTCCGATCTTGCGTTCGTTGGCTCCGGTAAAGGCTCCGCGTTCGTGGCCGAAGAGCTCGTTTTCGATCAGGCTGTCGGGAATCGCCGAGCAGTTGATCGCCACGAACGGCCGCGCCGCGCGTGGCGAGAGCTTGTGGATCGCGCGCGCGATCACTTCCTTGCCGGTGCCGCTCTCGCCCTGGATAAGCACCGTCGAATACGACGGCGCGACCTTGCGCACCACGCGAATCACGTCCTCGATCGCCGGATGCTGTCCGACGATGCCTTCGACCTGGAATTTGCCCTCCAGCCGCCTGCGCAGCAGGATGTTCTCCTGCGCGAGGCTCGCGAACTCAGCCGCTTTGCCGACCGTCATCACCAGCTTGTCGCGATCGGTCGGCTTGGTCAGGTATTCGAAGGCGCCGCTCTTGGTCGCCTTGACCGCGCTCTCGATAGTGCCGTGCGCGGTCAGCAGCACGACCTGGCTGGCCGGATAGGTCTGACGCACTGCGCCCAGCAGTTCCTCGCCGGTCATCCCGGGCATCATCAGGTCGGTCAACACCACGTCGAAGCTGCCGAGCGCGAGCTGTTCCATCGCGCGTTTGCCGTTGGGCGCCTCGTCGACCAGGAAGCCTTCCTCGCGCAGCGTCTCGACGGTTATCTGCCGCTCCAGGTCGTTGTCTTCGACCACCAGTACGGAAGCTTGGCTCATGTACGTCTCCCTGGCGCGCCGAGCGGCAGAATAAAAGTCACCATCGTGCCTCGTCCGGCCGGGTTCGCGCCAATCCGGATAGTGCCGCCGTGGCGCTCGACGATCGCTCGCGAGAAGAACAGGCCCAGGCCGATGCCCTCGCGCTTGGTGGTGAAAAACGGCTCGAAGACATGGCTTGCGACCTCGGGATCGATGCCCGCGCCGGTGTCGGAGAAGGTTATCACTTCGTTGTCGCCGTCACGCTTGAACGCGATGTTGAGCTCGCCCCCTTCGGGCATCGCTTGGATCGCATTGGCCACCACGTTGATGAAACAGGCGTGAAGCTTCTCAGCGTCGACGTTGAGAATAACCGGCGCCTCGGCACCTTGCTGCAGCGCCTGGATCGATTGGCTGCGCAGCTTTGAATCCGACAGTTCCAAGACGTTACCGACCAGCGCGCGCACGTCGGTGGGCGCGGGATGAACCTCGATCGGACGCCCGTAGTTGAGAAAACTCTGGATCAGCTCGGAGAGGCGATGGACCTCGTCCTTCATTACTCCGAGCTGGCGCCGATAGTTATCCTGGTCGCTCTGAAGCTGCGGCGCGTAGCGCGCGCGTAGCTGGTCGATCGCCAGGCTGATGAAATTGAGCGGGTTCTTTATCTCATGCGCCAGCGCGCCGGCAAGCTGGCCGAGCGCCGTGAAACGCTCCAGCCGGTTAAGTTCGGCCTCGCGCTCGCGCGCGCTGCGCAACTGATCGACCATCTCGTTGAAACTGCGGGTGAGCAGTCCGATTTCGTCGCGCCGATGCGCCTCGGGCACCGGTTCGAGGCCGCGGGCGGCGATATTTTGCGCCGCGGCCGCGACCGCGTGGATCGGCTCAACGTAGCGGTCGGCCAGCACGTATGAGAAAACCAGCCCGATCGCGAAAATCGCCAGCGCCACCGTCAACAGGTGGATGCGATGCTCCTTCAGCGGCCGCGCGAAATCGGCGAAGTCGGCCACCACCTGGACGTATCCGAGCAGATGGTCCTCGACCTCGACCGGGATGAGATAGACGGTCTGCTCGCCAGCCGGGCCGACCGTGAAGGCCGGCACCGAGAGTGGGTCACCGCCGTGGACGCCGGTTTGCGTTGACACGTTGCGCACGGTGCCGCGGTTGATCGCTTCGCCGATGAGCGCCGGGTTGGAGCTGTTGATGATCAGATCTTTGCTCGAGGCAATCGAGACCTCGAGTCCGTTGGTGTGCAGCGAGTTGACGTAGTTCTGCAAGCGATCCCGATCGAAGGTACCGACCGAGGTCAGCTCCTGCACGCTGATCTGAATCGCGCTCGCCAGTTCTTTAACGTTGTCCTGGGTCGCCTCAACGATGCGCGACTGGGTGTTGAGACTGACCAGCAACTCGGCGCCGAGCGTCAGCCCGAGCAGCACCACCATCAGCGCCATCAGCTTGGCTTTGAGATTCAGCGCCGGAAGTCTGAATTCCATATTGAGTTTGAAGCGGGCGAAGGGCCAGGCATCGCGCCTGCATCGTCTAAGCGCGGCTGCGCGGCGCCGGAACGCATCAGGCGCCTTCTAGGTAGGGGTTTCTCCGTGCTCTCGCGTGAACATCAGCATGCGCATCGCGATGACGCCGAGCGACAGCGCCACCACTACCCAGACCATTTTCTCCACTCCGCCGATATAGTGCAGCACGACCTCAAGTTCATTGCCGAAGAGGTAGCCGAGCGTGACCACGATCGGCACCGAGATCACCGCCCCGGCTAAATCGTACAGAAAAAACCGCAGCGGGCTCACTCCCAGCGATCCCGCCGTGAGATAGACCAGCGCGCGCAGGCCGGCGATGAAACGTGCGTACAGGATCGCCCGATGGCCGTGGCGCCGCATGAACTCCTTGAGCTTGTCGATCTGGCGTTGCGAGCGCGGTCGCCCGATGCCGAGGTAGGTTACCAGCCCGGTGCCAAAGCGCCGCCCGAGAAAAAACAGCGAGTTGTCGCCGGCGACCACACCGACCAGCGCGACCGCCAGGGTCATCGGGTACTGGATGACTCCGCGATGCACCAAGAAGCCGCCCGCCAGCAGTGCGACATCTTCAGGTATGGGCAGGCCCATCCCGCACAAAATCAAAACTGCCAGCAGTCCAGCATAGGTGAAATGCTGGATATACGCCGAAACCAGACCCGCCAAGCGTCAATTCCCCTGAGCGTAATGCTCGCGCAGTACGCGGCGAATCTGTTCGACTGGCAGCCCTTCATCCGCCAACTTGGCCGCCTCCAGCGCTTCGCCGGTGCAAATCGGGCAATGGCCGCCGTGCTCGTCGCGATAACAGTCGAGCAGGCTCTGATGGCCGATTTCCTTATCGCATCCGCAGTAGCAATGAAGTTGTGCCAGCAGCGCCGGATTTTTCTCGGCGACTTCGTAGGCCTGCCGCGCCGCTCCGTTAAAGCGTGCGGGATCGAGCGTCAGGCGCTCGCCCTTGGCGGTCGCGCCCGGCGGATCGGCCGCCGAGCGCATCGTCCATGCGGCCGCTCCAATCGAGACGATCACGAGCGCGGCCAGCGCCGCGATGATCCATCTTCGGTTGCTTCGGTGGCCGCGTTTCCCGCCGGGAGGATTGTTGGTCTTGGGCATTATGCTCACCAGATACCGGCAATATTATAGCATTTCCACGACCTGCGGGTCGCGCCGGACGAAACTGTAAAGCGCGGCCGGACGATGGGCGCCGCGGCGTGTGGCCGGCAGGCGGCGCAGGATTCCCATCGAGAGAATCCGTCGGCGAAAATTGCGCCGATCGATCGGGCGCTTGAGGATCATTGCGTACAGCGCCTCCAGTTCGGCGAAAGTAAAGGTCGCAGGCAGCAGGTTGCACGCGATGTTGGTGTACTCGAGCTTCGCCTTGAGCCTTGCGAGCGCATACTCCGCCATCTGCTGATGATCATACGCAAGCGCAGGCAGCGCCGAAACCTCGAACCAGCGCCCGTCGAGATACTTGCCCCCCGGCGCCGCCGCGCTGCGCGCGTCGGCAATCAGTGCCATGTATGCCACCGAAACGACATGGGCGCGCGGATCGCGCGAAGGATCGCCGAAGGTGAAAAGCTGCTCCAGGTAGGCCTCGCGGATGCCCGTCGAGGCGAATAGTTCGCGATGCGCCGCCTCGTCCAGCATCTCGCCCATCCGCACAAGGCCGCCCGCGAAAGCCCACCGCTCGCGCACCGCGCCGCGGCGCAACTGCACCAGGTAGGTCTTGAGCCGGCCGCCTTCGACCGCGAACACCACCGTGTCGACCGCGACCTTGGGCCGCGCGACGCGATGGCTGCGCGCGGCGGCGAGGCCGGCGGTCGCGCGGGCGCTTCTCGATGGCGGCGGCGACTCGGAGTTCACCGGCGCAAGTATATCCGCCGGATCGCGCCTCGTTCAAAAGTCAGCGCGTGCAGTTGATATACGTCCAGCAGGCGTCGAACTCCATGCGGCCGCCGAACAAGGTATCGATTGCCTGCCGGATCAGCGAGAGCCGGTCCGCAATCGCCTCCGCAGTTGGCGCCCGCCCATCGACTTTCTCATTGCCGCCGACCCATCCAAGAACCGCGTCGTGGTAGGCGCTCAGGAATTCGTACCAGTCATCGACGCGCGCCCGGATATTGTGCTCGGTCACGCCCTCAATCTGAAAGCCGGCGCTCCTTAGAGTGTTGAGGTAAAAATCGAGCCGCCGCGGCTCAACGAACACGCGGTTGCGAAACGCGCTGTGAGCCTCCATCCGCTCGCCGTCGTCGAGAACGGATCTATATGCCACATAGCGTGGGTCGCTGCGGACGATTCCCTCGGCAAGATCATTTATGACCCATACCGTTTCATCGAGAATCCATTGATTCGGCTTCGCTCGCGGATTGCGGATATTTCCGGAGTTGATGAACAGTTTGCCGCCCGGGCGCAGAACCGAAGCCCACCCCGAGGCGGTCTCCTCGAAGTCAGTGTAGAGATGGACCGCATTGGTGCACGCAATCTTGTCGATTCCGCGCTGCAGCAGCGCCGGACTCAGCACCTCGCCGATTCGTTGCAGCCGTTTCTCATCTTTCAGAAAACGCAGCAGGCGAAACGCTACGCGAGGATCGGTGGCGAACTTCTCGACAGCGACCCGCAAAAACCGCGGCGAGCTGTCGACGATGAGGATGCCGGCGCTGCGGTCGAAAATCCTCAACTTCAGACGATCAAGGAGGATTCCGGTGCCGCCCGAATAATCCACCATGATGTCGTCTTCTTTCAGATTGGCGGCCAGGTCATCGACGATCGGATCGAGGTTTCCATACCAGCCGTGGCGCTCCACCTTGTCGTAGGCGAGGCCAAACCGTTCCACCGGCTGATGAGTCCAGTCTTCGTCAGGTATCCGATCGAAACCGCTCGGCCATGTGAACGATGCGTGCTGGTCGGCGGACGAGACCACCGGCTGCGCTACACCGGCATGCAGCTTGAGCAGATCGGGGACGATCCGTTCGGGTTGCCGGCCCCAACCGCACACGGTGGCCGCGCCGAACCGGTCAACGTACGAGCGCGCCATCCGGATTCGCTTGAAAGCTCCTTCTAGTCCATCCGATGGATCGATTACTCCAAGGTAAAGCTCGGTCTCCGGACGCAGCGTGAGGCCGGCCAGCGGCGAGAAGTACGATTGTTCGGCGTTGACCGGCACTGGCATGTGCAGCCAGTTGAGCGGGCGGTCCAGGCTGCCTGCCAGCGCGTTGGCGATTTCAACCAGCTTGCGCGCGTCCTTGGCCGGGGTGTGGCGATGGCGCCCATCGCCGTAACACAGGTGATAGCCCAGCTCGACCGCGGGCGGGATACGGCGGCTCAGCCGCAACAGCCGCTCCATAATGCCCGCGCGCACGTCGCCGAACCATGCCGGCACCGAGCCCTCGAGCATCCCGAACTCGACATTGGTATCCCACTGAATCGCCAGTTGATCGGCGGGAACCGCGCGTATGATGAGCGCGACCTCCTCGAGCATTCGCGCTTCATAGATCGGTTCGACGGCGCCCTGCGCGTCGCTCGCAACGAAGGCGCTGATCGGCGCAAGCGGCGTCGGCAGCGAGACCTGGAACCGGCAATGCCCCGGTATTATGCCGTCGCGCTTGAGCGTCGCGAACAGGCGGTAAGACGCGATCGCCGTCTGCGCGTAGCCGAGCCGCTCGAAGGTAATATCCGCCGCCGAGACACCTTCGCCAAGCCGCAGCCGCGGCAGCGCCCGGTAATGGTCCGGCCCCGGAGGGCAGATCTCGAATTCCGGCCGCGAACTGAGGACCGGATACTGCCAGATGATCCAGTCGGCGCGCGGACCCGTCTCGCCATCCGGGATGCGTCGAAGGCGGTCGCCGAGTTCGGCGGTCACCCGCCGAAACACCTGTTCCGCATCTGCCAGCGGGATGCTGCCGACCAGGTGAACCCCGGAAACCAGACGGTCGTCGCGCAACGCTTCGGACGATTCGGAAGATGATTCGGAAGATGATTCGGATGAAGATTCAACCGACTTCGGCATCTGTCCTCTCCTTCGGTCCGTTAATCGCTCCGCACAAGAACTTTGACCACAGGCGGATTCTCGCACCTGCGGCCAGCGCCAATCGATCTTCCCCCAAATTGAAGTATATGCGCGAAGCGGGCTTTCGCTCAAAAGAAAAAACTGAGCGGAACGGTTGCCAGAACCGTGGAGTGTAAAGGCGGCCTCGACTGCGGATATACGTTCAACAGACCCGGTGCTAAGGGTGACCGAGGGCTTCGATATTCGAGCCCGCAGGACGCCAAGGCGCCGCTAGATGAAGAGGCGGCATAGCGCCGATGTTCTGCTCAAAATGCAATCACGACAATCCGCCAGATGCAGCGTTCTGCATCGAGTTGTCGATCGCCCACAGAAGCTTCGACTGCGCGGTGAATTGAGACTTAAACGCAACCCGGGAGGCAAAACTCAATTCGAGGACGTCGAACGCGACTTCCGCGACGCCGTCGAACTCGCATGGAGCATGAGTGCCAAATCATTGGAATCGAGCGCGACGACTAGTCTTGCGCGGCTGCTGCGCGACACCGACGAGGGGCGCGCGCTGCTCGCCGACATCTACAACTGGTTCACCGAAGGCTTCGACACCTCCGACCTCAAAGATGCCCAGGGGCTGCTCGAGCAGCTCAGCCAATAACCTGCGCTCCTGCCTACGCGCCCAACTCGAGCATCCGCTCCAGCGCGCGGCGCGCGCCCTCGCGCACATCTTCGGGAAGTTCTATCTCGAAGCGCAGGTTGCGCAAGGAGTCGAGCGTGCCGCCGAGCGTGATCATCTTCATGTAGCGGCAGAGCTTGCACGCCTTATAGAAGTGCTTGTTGGGAATTTCCATCAGCAGCCGATCCGACAGTCCGCACTCGGTCACCACCAGGAACTTGTCCGCGTCGCTGGTTTCGGCATAGCGCACCATCGCGCTGGTCGAGAGCACCGCGTCGGCCAGGCGCAACACGTCGGTCCGGCATTCGGGATGAGCCAGCACCTTGATCCCGGGAATCGAGCGTTTGACCTTCTCGACCTCCTCGGCGGTTATCTGATGATGCACGTAGCAGTTGCCGTCCCATGAGATGATCTTCTTGCTGCTCTGGCTCTGCACATAGTTGGCGAGGTTCTGGTCGGGGACGAACAGCACGTGCTCGGAGTCGATCGCCTCGACCACTTTAAGTGCGTTGGCCGAAGTGCAGCAGGCGTCCGACTCGGCCTTAACGTCGGCCGTGCAGTTGACGTAGGAGACGACCTTGAGGTCGGGATAAATCTCGCGCAACTCGGCCTTGCGCTCGGCCAGCGCCTCCGCCGTGACGCTCTCCGCCAGCGAGCATCCGGCCCGCAGGTCCGGCAGCAGCACCATCCGCTCGGGATTGAAGACCTTGGCGGTCTCGGCCATGAAATGGACGCCGCAAAATACGATAATTCCGGCCTCGCGCACCTCGCGCGCCTTGTATGCAAGTTCCAGCGAGTCGCCGATAAAGTCGGCGACCTCGAATATTTCGGGACGCTGATAGTTGTGCGCGAGGACCACTGCGCCGCGCTCGGCCTTCAGCCGGTTGATTTCGTCGATCTGGGCCGCGTAGCGCTCGCAGGCCGCGAGATCGTAGGCGTCCTGTCCCAGGGCGGCGAGCTTGCGATGTAGCCGCGCGGCGGCAATGGAGCTGGTGGTCGAGGGCTGAACTTCAAGCGTCATCTATTAAGACCTCATGGGGGAGGCGCACTGCGGTGGTTTCGGATGCGCCTGTTTTACGGCTGTTTGAAGATTGTCCGAATTCCCGCACTTTGCGTCAATTTGACATTTAGTCTATCAAGAGGTCCGCCGCGCCTGCAAGGGCAGGGTGCCCAGCGCGCTCGAGGTTTCGCAGGCACACTCGGGCCGGGGCATCGATGCAAGCTGTTCCGCAGCTGCCAGCTAGCTTCACCAGGGGAGACTAAGCTACGAGTTGCCAATCCGGAAAGATCGGCTCCGAACGGTATGTGATTTGCTCATACATCCGTACCGTGAGGTCGCCAATGCATCAATCGATAACCAGATCGCCAATCGTCATCGTCGTGCAACGGACCCTCATCGATGAGGTCGAGCTCCGTTCGATCATGCTTTTCATCTTACTGTCGTTGGCCTTCATCGCGATCCTGACCCTTCGCGCGCATGTGCTCGCCCCGCTCGACGCGAACGCTGCTGCGATCGCGCCGGCGGCGCCTTCAACCGCGCTCGCCGTCAAATCTTGGTCGCTGCGGCCGGATTTCTGACGCTCAAGTTTCTGATGCCTTGCGCGCCGCACTGAAAACGCGCTTGGCCTCCTGCCGGACTCGCGGCGCTCCGTCAGCCCGGTTGGCAGCCGCCCGATTCCTTCTGTTAGTCTCTCGCCGCAAGGGCGCGCCTTGGCGCCCGCTGATTTTCAACATCATCTGTGACTGCGGAAAGGAATTGCGCGATGGCAGAGACGCTGGACCACGATGTAATCGAGGCGGTGCGCCGCTTTGTTGACCGCGACGTTATACCGGTTGCCTCCGAGCTGGAGCATGCCGACGAATACCCGCACAAGCTCGTTGCAACGATGCGCGAGCTGGGATTGTTCGGCGCGACCATCCCGGTCGAGCATGGCGGCCTGGGACTTAGCTTCGTCAGCTACGCGCGGCTGATGGCGGAGCTCTCGCGCGGCTGGATGAGCCTCGCTGGCGTAATCAACAGCCATCTCATCATGGGCTACATCATCACGCACCACGGAACCGACGAGCAGCGCAAACGCTTCCTGCCCGCGATGGCGGCCGGCGAGAAACGCGGCGGCCTCGCGCTAACCGAGCCGCACGCCGGCAGCGACGTCCAGTCCATCCGCACCACCGCAGTCCGCCACGGTGACAACTACGTGCTCAAGGGCAGCAAGATGTTCATCACCAACGCCCGCCATGGCACGATGCTGGCCGTCGCGGCCAAGACCGATCCCAAGGCCAAGCCAGCCTACGCCGGAATCAGCATGTTCGCGGTCGAAAAGAACCAACACGGGCCGACCGTCAGCCGCAACATCAAGAAGCTCGGCTACAAGGGCGTCGATACCTGCGAGGTGTTGTTCGAGGAGCTCGAGGTTCCGGCCGGCAATCTGATCGGCGGCCAGGAGGGGCAGGGATTCAAGCAGGTGATGAGCGCGCTCGAGGTCGGACGGATTAACGTCGCCGCGCGCGCGGTGGGGGTCGGACAGGCGGCGTTCGAGAACGCAATCCGCTACTCTCAGCAGCGCACCACTTTCGGCAAACCGATCTGCGAGCATCAGGCGGTGCAACTGTTGCTCGCCGACATGGGGACGCGCGTCGAGGCGGCGCGCCTGATGGTCGAGAGCGCGGCCCAAAAGAAGGACGCCGGCGTGCGCTGCGACGTCGAGGCGGGGATGGCCAAGCTGTTCGCCTCCGAGGCCTGCGTCAAAGTGACGCTGGACGCGATGCGCGTACTGGGCGGCTACGGCTACACCGCCGAGTTTCCCGTCGAGCGCTTTTACCGTGACGCGCCGTTGATGATTATCGGAGAGGGGACTAGCGAGATTCAGGCGCTGGTGATCGCGCGCGGCCTGCTCAATCGCAATAAAATTTGACCTTTCACTTCGTCTGCGATCAATTTCAAGGTTGCAGCTTCAAGGTTACAGCCCGATCATGCAAGGGGTCTGCGCTTGTATGTGAATGACCATACTTGGCTAATCGGCTCGGATCATTTTTTGAAATACTTACTCGCATAGACCTCACCCTGGGTGGTGGCGAAACGCTGCCGGAACGCCACGCCAGGGTGTAGCGCGATCGCCATTTTCTTGTCGCTCAAATTCTTAAAGTACTTGTTTCTTAAGGACATTTTCGGCGGCCCGCCTTTTGCTCAGAGGCAGTACGGAAGGATTTTACGATTAGCGCCGTAAGGCCGCGTGCGGCTTCACTGGTGAAGTTGCCGGGGGGGCAATCGGAACCGTTTGGTTTCTGTTTGGCTGAAGCCGCGCGGACCGCAAAGGGGGGACGGCCTATCGAAAAATTTCGACCCGATTGAGCCAAGGCGGCAACGAGAGCCAAAAGGGGGGTGGGCGGCATTTGTCAAACCCGATCCGCAAGCGGTCGGCGACCGCTGCGCGGCTGACGGTTTTGCTGATCACGGGATGGACGGCTCTCGTTGTCGCCCGGCCATGGGCCTCGGCGAGTTCGGTGACTGGCGAGCCTGCCGCGCAGGAACTCGCATCAAAGCCCGAGCAGCCCGCACCGCGGACAGGCCGCGAGCCTTCCGTCCCCGCAGTCTGGAGCGCGTCTGCTGCAGACCTCGCATTCCGATCTCCGCACGACCTCACTTTTCCCCGACGTATTGCTGGACGCTCCGACCACGCCGCCGCGCACATGTCGATAAACTTCAGCGCGCTCGCCCGCGACGAAGCGCTTGGCGGGTTTGGGCCGGCACGCCGCAACCGCGGGATGCGCCCGCGGAGCAATCCTTTCGAGCACAATAGCCAGTTCGTTCAGACTCCACCGTCCGCTCCTTCACCCCGCGCGCGACGACAGCAGACCGGGAAAGATCCCGCCGGCAAACACGCAGCACTCCTCGGATTTCCGGGACTCGGCGACAACCAAACCGCGATCCCGCCCGACACTGGGGGCGCCGTCGGCCCGGCTCATCTGGTAGTTGCGCTCAATAGCCAGATCGAAATTCAGACTCGCGCGGGAACTCTTATTAGCTCGGTCAGCCTGCTCGGTTTCTGGTCCAGCCTGGGCGTTGGCTCCGTCACCGATCCGCGAGTGATCTATGACCCATATGGGCAGCGATGGGTCATCGTCACTGCGGCCGACCCGGAAACCACGGCCTCGGCGGTCTTGATCGGCGTCTCGCACAACAGCGACCCGACCGCGGACTGGAATCTCTACCGCGTGCCGGTCGATCCGGCGGCCCTGCGCTGGGGCGACTTTCCCACGCTTGGCTTCAACAAGAACTGGATCGTGGTCGGGATCAACATTTTCACTATCGAGGGCACTTTCTACGAGTTCGCGAACCTTTATATCTTCGACAAAACGAACCTGTATGCGGGGGGCTCGGGCCTCTTCACCTTGCTGCAGGACGACACTGGCGGCTTCTCGATGAATCCGGCCCTCACTTACGATCCCAACCTCACAACGCTCTATGTTCTGGAGTCTTGGAGTTCGGCCAACGGCTTGCTGCGGATGAGCACTATCAGCGGTGCGGTCGGCTCCGAGGTGCTCACCGCGGGCGTCGCTTTGCCGGCCGCGCCACAGCCGTGGCAGGCGGTCGAACCCGCGATCAACTTCGCGCCGCAACTAGGCTCTGCCAACCGCATCGACATGGACGACGACCGGCTGGATTGGACAGTCTATCGAAACGGATCGCTATGGACTGCGCAGACGGTCTTCCTGCCGGCCAGTGGCACGCCGAATCGATGCTCGGTGCAGTGGTGGCAGATCGACACTACGGCTGGCGACGTCGGCGGTATTCAGCAGCTCGGGCGGATCGACGATCCGACCGCGGCGCGATTCTTCGCCTATCCGTCGATCGGGGTAAATCGCGAGAACGACGCCCTAGTCGGATATTCGCAATTCTCCGCCTCGCAGTTTGCCGGCGCCGGGTTCTCGATGCGGATGTTCAGTGACCCGCCCGGCACTATGCGCGCGGGCGTCGTGCTCAAAGCGGGAGAGGGGCCGTACTTCAAGGATTTCGGCACCGGGGATAATCGATGGGGTGATTTCAGCAGTACGACGGTCGATCCGCTTGACGACTTGAGCCTATGGACGCTCCAGGAGTATGCCGCGGCTGGCAACAATTGGGGCACCTGGTGGGGCGAAGTATCCGTTGGACCGACCCCGACTCCCACCGCAACGCCGACTGCCACCCCGTCACCAACTCCAACGCCTACGCCGACTGCATCGCCGTCGCCCACACCCACTGCATCACCGACCCCCACTCGAACACCGACGCCTACGCCCACGCCAACACCCACGCCAACACCCGCGCCGACTGTGACGCCGTCACCCACACCGACTCCGTCGCCCGCACCGACTCCGTCGCCTACACCGACCCCGTCGCCCACGCCGACGCCGGTACCAACCGCGACGCCCACTCCTACGTTGACGATCCTCGCAACCACGCTTCCCGCGGGCAGAGTAGGAGCCTTCTATCACGCCTCGCTGGGGCTGAGCGGCGGTACGCCGCCCTATCTGGTTTATGTCAGTGCAGGCGCGCTGCCGCGAGGACTCGCGCTCAACACCTTCAGTGGTTCAATCAGCGGGACGCCGGGCGCCGCGGGCCTCTCGACGTTTACGGTCTACGCCACCGACCGAGGCTCCGAATCGGTGAGCGGCGTGTTTCAGATATCGATCACTCGTTGACGATCCATTCGACCGACAAATCTTCAAAAAATTTCTATGAAATGTGAGCGCCACAGACTCTTGTTCTGATCGCCAATTTATATGCGCAGCCATTTATACTGATTTCTGCGGCGGGTCGTGCGTTCAATTCTCGTTTACACAAAGTTTGATAGGAAATTCTCTTTGACGCAGAGCGTTGACGTGTAGCGCATTGCGATGAAGCGTCTTTGTTCGATCGAAATGTGAATGCCATCAAGCAGCATTCTGTTTACTCGTTTCGCGCTCGGAATATAGCCTGAACCTCTGTTCTGAAAATTTGCAGACTCGCAGCAGTTTGCTCGAAGCGAGATTTTTTGAATGCAGAAAGCATCCCCAAGGAGAAGGCCGGATCGCCGGGCACCAAAGTCCTCATGGTTTTCTTCCGCGCGATGGGCGAATTCGTCTGCGCGGCTCACCGGCCGGTTATTCGTGGCCAAGGGAAGTGAAGTCCGACACACGAACGAAATTGAGGGTGTAAAAAGTGGCTGGGTCGAATCGTCCGGAGACGGGCTTCGTGCCGACGATCAGACCGATAGATCCGGACGGAGCCTCACGCGGGTTGTTCTTTTCGTTCCAGGACCTGTCACCGAAGCTGACCTGCATCGTGAGAATCTTAAGGTCGCTGCCACTATCAGGCATCGTCGCCGGCGACTTAAGCGATTTCAATGGCTAAGAGAGAACGTCGGCACCATCATGTTCGTGACGGCACTGCTCGCTGTCATCTGGTTCGTAACGGGCAGATAAACGGAGTGTGGCAATTGGTCCGACGCGCGCTGGCGGCGCTTCGGACATGGAGTGGCGACAGGCGCGACCATTCGCGTCTTAGGCGCAGGCGGCTAACAGCGTGCTGGCGACCTAGGAGGTGGGGCCGGTCAGAGTCGTGTAGAGGCTGTATAGGACTACGGCGATCAGAGCCGCGGCGAGCACATATTCGGTCGCGGTTTGGCCACGCAGCGACTTTCGAATCTGGTTATATAGTGTTTTCATCTCAAATCCCCTCAAGTCACTCCATAACGCTATTAAGCGATAATAAAAGAGTCAAGACGGTTTGGTTTGTTTGATCTTCCTTCTGTCGTCAGGCAATTTAGCTATGAATGGATATTTTTAGCTCTAATCACCTCTATCATCGTAGCAACGCAGAGTTGTGTGGTGGACGGGGCTATGGCGGCCAGTTCCCGTAGCGAGGGTCGAGAGAAGGCCGCGTGCTAGCAGACCGAGCATTTCGACGACCGACGCTTCAGGCCCGCCGAGTCTCGCGCCGGCGCACTGGCGGATTTTCCCAATTGCGGCGCCTTTCCATTTCGCTCGGGTTCGCGTCGGTCAAACACGCGAACCAAGTCATATTGGGTCGCCCTCGTCTCACGACCGTGCAAACGGGTCTCATCGAGACCTGCGCTCCGATCGCCAGGGAACTAGCTGCCGCCCGAGCGGTTTGTGTCTCGTGGCCGATACGGCGGGAACGATCGTCGCGCCAGCGTCAGGCGTTCTCCACTGAGACATCCTGAAGCGAAGAACTCCGGCCGAATAACCGTACTCATTCGCACATTACGGTTCGGATCGAAGCATGAGCGCTTTCGATCTGCCGATGTCTCGCCGGACCCGCTCAACTGGGCCGAATTCCAACACTGATCTTGTGTCACAGATAAGAATCGCCAGCCTGGCCTTGTCATTGCGTTCCATAGCCTTGAACCGAGAGTCGGTCCCGACCGGGCGCATCAGAGGCTAACGAAAATGACGACTATCAAAAATCTAATTTTGCAAACCATCCTCTCGATGGCAATCGCGTTGGTGAGCATCCCGTGCGTCCAAACTTTGGCCGCGGCGGCGGCGGTTCGGGCGACAGGCACTGCGGGCCAGGCCAGTCAGCACTCCTCTTTCAACTTTGACGCGGCGGCCCATGAAGAGGCGCTTGGCCCAATGCCCCTGAACGAGCATCGTACAATTCATCGCCCATTGTCCCCGCTGAACCAAAGCACCTCACAGAATGAGGACGCGGCTGCCGCACCTCAGAGTGCAGCGCAGGCGCCCGCCGTTTTAACTCTGCAATCGCTGGCACCGGTCAACAGTTTCGCTGCGATTGGCGACAACGGCACGGTGATTCCGCCAGATACCGAGGGAGCGGTGGGACCCCATCATCTTATGGAGGCGCTCAACAGCCAGGTTGTGATTCAGGACCGGTCAGGCAAAATTCTAAGTGCGATCACCAACTGGACCTTCTGGGCTGCTCTGGGTGTGACGCAGTCGTTCGACGCACACATCCTCTACGATCCGTATGCCCAACGCTGGATCTTCACCTCCGCCGCCGGCGAAAACTCCTCAACCGCGGCCGTCCTGATCGGTGTCTCGCAAACAGACGATCCCACCGCCGGATGGAATATCTACAAGGTAAACCTTGGCTCGTCCGTCAACTGGGTCGATTATCCGACGCTTGGATTCAACAAAAACTGGATCGTCGTGCAGGCCAACATTTTCACCATCGCCGGCAATAACTTTGTCAACTCGAAGATTTGGGCTTTTGACAAGGCGGACCTATATGCCGGCGGAACGGGCAAATATACCGCGCTCACGCCCACCAGTGGCTTCACTCAGGTTCCGGCCACGACGATGGATCCCGATCTGTCGACGATGTATCTGCTCGAGCAGAGCAGCTCGGGTTCCGGCAAGCTTCGGGTCGACACCATAACCGGCGCTGTCGGCTCCGAGGTACTGACCAGCGGTGTGGCTTTTCCGATCGGGCCAACAGCCTGGCAGGCTTTCTCGCCCGTCGCCAATTTCGCTCCGCAACTCGGCTCCAGCGAGAATATCGCGACTGAGGACGGGCGTATCCAAAGCTGCGTATACCGCAACGGCTCGCTCTGGGCTTCGCACACCGTCTACCTTCCCGCCACTGGAACTCCGACGCGCACCGCCGCGCAGTGGTGGCAGATCGACATGAGTGTTGCAGGATTCGGGCACGTGCAGCAGTTCGGACGCATCGATGATCCCAGCGGAGCCAACTTTTACGCCTACCCGTCGCTCGCCGTTAACCGCAACGGCGATGTGATGCTCGGCTATACGCACTTCGGAGCCGGAATTTATGCGAGCGGGGCCTACTCGATGCATCTGGCGAGTGACGCTCCCAATACCATGGAGAGCGAGGTCATGCTGAAGGCCGGAGAGGCGCCTTATTTCAAGGACTTCGGCACTGGCGTAAACCGATGGGGCGATTTCACCGCAACCGTGGTCGATCCGACCGACGATACTTCCATGTGGACGATTCAGGAGTATGCGGGTCAAAACAATATGTGGGGCACGTGGTGGGGTTCGATAACGCCCGGGGCGTCAGCTGCGACGCCCACGCCCACAGCCAGTGCGACACCTGCTCCTACCGCGACGCCGACGCCCCAGCTGACCGCGACGCCAACCCCCGCGGCCACTTCGACCCCGACGCCGGCGGCAACTCCGACGCCGTCAGCGCTCATCATCGGCGCTCACGGAGCGCTACCCCATGGGCATAAAACGGCGACTTACAGCGCCTCGTTAGAGGTGAAGGGTGGCAGCCAACCGTACATCATAGCAGTGGTCATGGGCCATCTGCCTCCGGGCCTCTCTATCGATCAGACCTCTGGCGCGATCACGGGAGTCGCGCTCAAGGCAGGTATCTGGTATCCGACAATTCGCGTGATCGACGCCGCAGGCAAACGGGCACGCAGGAAATTCTCGCTGACCGTGAAGCAAGTCACCGCCGCATACTGTGAGCGGACGCTGCTTTGCCAGGAGCCAAAAACGAACGTCCTGTTGGCCAGCGCCAGGGTCGGCAGCTGATCGCGAATCGATTAGATAACTGAACAGTAACAGCGAGAGAAAAAAAAATAGGGCCGGCCCTTTGCGGGGCCGGCCCTTTGGTTCGTTGCGGATAACCGCCTTAACGAACGGTTTCGCTTTACGGACAGGCTCCGCCGGTCAGGTGTTTCTGGGCAAACCCGTGCGGACTGCAGTTGTCAAACGAGTCGTTGAGCTGATGGAGGAGGCTCCGCAGCGAGTTCGGATCGAACCCCACCGGCATCCCGCCGTTGCCCAGCGCCTTATTGGCGGCCGCAAGAATCTGGGAAATCGACATACCGTCGAACGTAGTGCCGCTGCCGCACAGGTTCAGGCTGCCAAACAGACCGCCCGGACCTTCGGTGAAACCGGCCGCGCTGAAGTCGACGTTGAGCTCCAGCGCCAGGACTTCGCCGCCGAGGCTGCCCGAGTGGGAGCTTGACGGGTTACTGAGACAAGCATTGAGCACTCCGGCCGGGCCGCCCGCGGGCAGGTAGTTCTGGATCGCGGCCGGCGAGGTGAGTTTCATGTCGAAACGGTTAACGGCGCAGGTGAGTCCGACCTCTACTCCACCACTTGCACCATACACGGCGTTGAAGTTCTGGGTCAGCTGGTTATGGGCCTGGTTGCCCTCGCCGCCGCATAGACTGTCCCCGGCATGCTTGAGGCCATGCGCGGTCTGCGCCCCGTCGTCCTGGCCGCAGGTATGTGACCAGTGGGCTTCGCTATAGCTGCAGAACTCGCCCTTGACGAAAGGCGGTCCCACCGGTGTAGGAGTCGCCGTCGGAGTCGGAGTTACAACCGGTGTCGGAGTGACGATCGGCGTCGGAGTTACTACTGTAGTCGGAGTTACTACTGGAGTCGGAGTGACGCCGGGCGTCGGGGTGACCTCGGGAGTAGGAGTTACGTCAGGCGTCGGAGTGACCTCGGGTGTGGGTGTGACGACCGGTGTCGGAGTGGGCGTTGCCGGGCCGGCGGACGCGGGCACGTCCTGCGAATCGCAAGCCGAGTCGTTGATGCCGGTGCATACACTAAAAGCCCTGCTGTAGTTGCCCGCCACGAGGTTGGTGGTCGTATCGGAGCCGGTAATGAAGGCGCAGTTGGTGATGGTGCCGCCGTTGACGCCGCCACTGACGTCCGCGCTCACGTCCTGCGTGTTGGTCTGTCCGTTGCTCATCGAGGAGCCGTCGATCGGCAGTATTCCGGCGCCATTGAAACTGCTGAAAGTAGTGACGGTGGCGGTCCCGGTCATCGTTGGATTAGTCAGGGTCTGTGTGTCGGTCAGCGTGATGTTCTGGTTACACTGCGCTGGGGTCGGCAAAAATACGTTGCGCACCGCGGCGCTCTGCGACCAGCCCGAGTCGTCGCCATCGGTTGCCACGCCCTGACCGGCCGGCCCGTCGTCGTCGTCGACGTCGATGAGCTTCATGCTGTTCAATACGCCTGCGGCCGCATTGCTTACGCTGACGATTACCTCGGAGCGCAGATTGGTTGCGGACGCGAGGCCCAGGACGGTGTTGTCGAAAGTAGCGGTGTAGAAGAGCCGGATCGATGTTCCGGCCTTGAGCTTATATTCGGGGACGAGCGAGAACACCGAGTTGTCGGAGGCATTGATGAAGTCCACGGTCCCCGAGCCTGCAGTCGTGTACAGCGTGCCTTCCTTGGCCGTCTGTCCGGGGACCGGAGGAGTGGAAAGCTCATAGTTGCCCGGCCCGGTACATATCGAACTGGGGTTGTTGAGCGCGATCTTTTCATGCGACGCAGACGCGACAAAATTGCCGTAGGTCGCCGCCTGGCCGAAGGTCGCGTCAGCCACGTCCACCGCCGCCGAAACAAATGCTCCTGCGGCGCTGCAGGGACGCTGCAGATTGACGATGATATTGCCCAGGGAGGCCCGGCCCGTACCGGTGTTGTTTATCCGGATCTGGCCGAAGACCTCGATTATCTGATCGCTAACCGAAATTTTGGTCACTCCGACGGTCCAGCTCACCGTACCGCTGGCAAATCCGCCGTTCTTGGCGATCGACCAGTCGGTGTTGGTGGCAAGCACGCCGGTCGCGCCGTTGTTGGTCAGGCTTATATTGGCCTGCGCATGTGCGGCCGCCGCCCATGCCAGTTGGACCATCAGCAGCATCGCCATACCCATCATGCACATCGTGGCGCGGGCGCGCGCACGACGCGGGTGGCGCCGGTTTGTTTCAAGCGGAACGAGACAACGAATTCGCATATACACTCCCTGTTAGTTGCCGCCGTGTGCTGCGATACGCGCGATGAGTAATCATGCGCTACCGTTCGAACACGACTGACTATTTGAAGCCCGCTCGTGAACGCGTCTGGTTCAGGATTTCTTCCGGAACCTCTTCCTGAAGCTCTTGCGGAGCTTTTACGCCTCGCCATTTCGAGGACAGGCCGCGACAAAACTCCTAGCGGGGGCTTACCGCCATCGAGTCGCTCGCAGGTGTCTCAAACACGCTCTCTTGCTTGGGGAGCACGTTGTGTGCCCGGGGCGTACATCGAGAATAGGGCCGGATTTGCACGGCCTAGACCGACGCGGATTGGCTAGTGACGAGAAACGGGCTCCAAACAGACCAAGAGACTGACAAAATATTGGCGCTGGAAGCCAAGGAACAGTATAGTAACATGCTGCTGCGACCCACGCCGCATGCGCACTCACCGCACTAGACTAATCAATCGCTATTGTGGCTACCGCCGCAATACGGCACCGGGCACGGTCGTGCCCCGGTCGCTCTGGCGGATCGCTCTCGCGGGTGGTTCTCAACTGTCCTGGAACGATGCAATCAAAGAGCACAGAGCCGTGGATTTCCGCAGCATCGTTCGTGAGGCCCTTCGAACTGCGCAGCTCCCGCGCGCCGCGGCGATCCGAAAATGAAGCAGGGCATCGAGGGACGCACTAAGCGGCGCGGGCCGAAAAGTCCAGGATGAAATCACGCTCCTGGCGCCAAATGCCGCAAGACGATGAACGGCGCTCGGCACAGTCGGCTGTTATGCGGCTTTTGGGGGGACGCCGTCGCGCGCCATGCTCCGGATTGGGACGGACGGCCCAGGGGATTGCCGGGGCGGCGCAAGGATTACCGGATGGATGATCGATGCAGTCTGGGGGCCCGGCGAATGGGGCGGAGACTGGGGCGTTTGCATGGCCACGGATTTCTGGTTTACTTGTTATTTGAAGCATAATCGGCGCGAGCGGGGCGCAAAGTGGTTTTCGTTAGAAAGGCCGGTTCGCGGCGCACGTCATCTGAATTTAAGCCCGCTGCCATCGTCTTAAACCTTGTAGATTATCAGTATGCATAAGTGGGCGAACATGAACTTTGCCATCTCCAGGAGGAGACTGAATGTTTAAGAAGATCGCCGCGGTGTCCTGCGGCGTGTTCCTGGGTATTCTAATCGCTTTTGCGCGCGCCGGAGCCTTTCCGTTCTGGAGTGGCGGGTCGCAGCAAGATCAAGCCAAATCTCAATCCGGTCAGGCCAAGGCTTCCCAATCTCCACCCGCGGAGCGAGCCCCGCAAACGGAGGCCAATGGCGGACCAGCGCCTGCCAATCAGCCCGAGCCCAACGAAACCGGCGTGGCGATTCCTTCGTTTGCGCCGTTGGTCAAGCGGGTGATGGGGTCGGTGGTTAATGTCAGTGTCGTGCAGCAAGTGAAGGCGGGGTTCGGCGACCAGGGTGGCCCGGGTGACTCGCCGGATGCGCCGGATTCCCCGGACGGACCAGGTGCGGGCCCAGGCGGACCGGGCGGCCCAGGCGGACCGGGCGGACCCGGCGACCAGGGGGGACCTGGCGGCCCGTTTGGTCAGCAGCAGAATCCCTTCGATCAGTTCCGCCGTTTCTTCGGCCAGATTCCCCATCAATACAAGCAGCACGGACTCGGCTCGGGCGTCATCGTCTCCCCCGACGGCTATATTCTGACCAACTATCACGTGGCCGGACATGCCGATGAGATTCACGTTCGGCTGCTCGACAAGCGCGAGTTTACGGCAAAGGTCGTGGGCAAGGATCCCAAGACGGATCTGGCGCTGATCAAGATCGACACCAAGCAGCCACTGCCGGTGGCGCCGCTCGGCGATTCCAACGATGCGGCCGTCGGCGACTGGGTGGTCGCGATCGGCAGCCCCTTCGGCTTTAACTCAACCGTCACGGCCGGGATCATCAGCGCCAAGGGACGCGCGCTCGGAGGCAACTACGACGATTTCATCCAGACCGACGCGTCGATCAATCCCGGCAACTCGGGCGGCCCCCTGTTCAACGCCAAGGGCCAGGTGATCGGCATCAACACGGCCATCTACAGCAGCACCGGCAGCAACGCCGGAATCGGTTTCGCGATTCCAATCGACATCGCCAAGCAGGTGATGAAACAGCTCAAGGAGCACGGCAAGGTGGTGCGCGGTTGGCTCGGCGTCGAGATTCAGGAAGTCACGCCTGACCTCGCCCAGTCCTTCAACCTGCCCGACCCCGAAGGCGCACTGGTGGCCAACGTCGAGAAGGGCGGCCCGGCGCTCAAGGCGGGTATCCAGCGCGGCGACATCATCATCAAGTTCAACAACATATCGGTGCAGGACGAGCATCAGCTGCCCGAACTGGTGGCGCAGACTCCGATTGGGGATAGCGTGCCGGTCGAAGTGATCCGCAACGGCAAGCATCTGACGATCCAGGTCAAAGTGGCCGAGCTCAAGGAAGAGCAGGTCGCAAGCGCCAAGAACGAGGAGCCGGGATCCAACTGGGGTCTCCAGGTCCAGTCGATTACGCCCGAAATCGCCAGCCAGCTGAACCTCAACAGCACCAAGGGTGTGGTGGTCCGCGGCGTGCAGCCCGACAGCCCGGCGGCCGACGCCGGAATCCAGCAGGGCGACGTGGTGCTGGAGGTCAATCACGCGAAGGTCAGTAGCGTGGACGATTTCCTGTCGGCAGCCAAACAGGCCAAGAAGGACAAGAACTCGGCGCTGCTCCTGGTCCAGCGCGGCAACGCCACGATGTACACGGTGATCAAGCCGGAAGGCTGAGCGATAACGACACGACGTAAACGGTTAATCAAACCGAAGAACTGAGCTGGAACCCCATCGGGGATTTCCAGATATCAGGTGAAAACGGCGGGCGGGATCCCTGGAGATGGGGGGCCCGCTCGCCGTTTCGTTTCGGACACAAACCGAATCAGCGTCCACGGCACCGCGCCAGGCTCGTAGACGCCAACAGCGTCGACCACAGTTCCAAGAGATTGTTTGAAAAACAGTTCTATTTCTCGTCATGGTGCGGTAGGATGCCGCCACACAAGTCGAACCCATTGAGGACGTGGGGAGTCTGACGGTTCGCGGGGCGGGGCTTTACTCGATGGCAAAACGGCGGCGACGACGGTCGCGCAGCAAGCGCAAGCGTCCCAGCCTGATCCTGATAGTGGCGTTGGCGGTACTCGCCGCCGGCTTCATCACCCGGCGCGTGCTGGCGCCACGTGCGATGCACTTCCTGACTCATCGATCCGCGGCCCCGCTGTCCGAGCCTGCGACGGCCGGAGCGCCTGTGCCCGGTCATTCCACAGAGGATGGCGCGGGCGAGAACCTGACCAACTCCGACCGCCGCGCACTCGACCAACTGGTGCGGCAAAGGAGCGGCAGGTAGGCCGAACCTGGCGGATGGCATCGTGGCTTCAGCTCAGCGACGACATCGGGCTCAAGGTGGAGCTCGAACGTCCGCCGGCGCGGGTGGTATCGCTGGTGCCGAGCTGGACGCAGACGCTGTTTGCGCTCGGCGCGGGGGACATGGTGGTTGCGGCGACGCGTTTTTGCGTCGAGCCTGCCGAGGCGCTCGCGGGCATCCCCAAGGTCGGCGGCACCAAGAATCCCAACCTGCGCGAGATTGTAAAGCTCAAACCCGACTTGGTGATCGCCAATGCGGAAGAGAACCGCCGCGAGGATATAGAACGCCTGCGCGAGCTGGGAGTTCCGGTGCTGACGACTTATCCGCGCACGGTGCCGGGCGCGGTCGAATCGATCCTGCGCCTCGGGCGCGCGCTGGACCGTGAGGCGCAGGCGGCCGCGCTCGCGCGGGAGATAACGCTCTCGGTGAGCGGAATTGAAGCCGGGCTGGGCGTCTGGAGCAAGCTTCGGCTGCGCGTGTTCTGTCCGATTTGGAAAAAGCCCTGGATGACTTTCAATGCTGACACTTACGCCCATGACGTGCTGCGCATGATGGGCTTCAACAACGTCTTTGCCAGCGCGGGCGAGCGCTATCCGCGCACCACGGTCGAAGAGGCCGTCGAGCATCGCCCGGATATCGTTTTGCTGCCCGATGAGCCGTACGAGTTCGACCACGACGACCTCGAAGAGATGAAGGCGATGCTGCCGGTGGCGCTGGGACGCCGCGTGCTGCTGATCAGCGGGCGCGACCTGCACTGGTACGGCGTGCACATGGTCGAAGGGCTGCGCGCGCTAAACGATCGGCTCTCGCGATTGCGCGCGGCGGTGGTCTGACCTGAGCACCGGCGCTCCGGCGCGCGGCGCAAGAGGGTCGGGTCGCCGGGGTTTGCGCGCGTGGACGGGGCGATTTAAAGAAAGTACATCATCAGCAGGGCGTCCGCGCGCGCTTTGATGCGGACTCGCCTTTAGCAAGGAGACACTGCAAGCTTATGGCTTCAATCGCACCGCTCAGCGGCATCAAAGTTATCGACCTGACCAAACTCGCTCCCGGCCCGCATTGCACGATGATCCTCGGCGACCTCGGCGCCGACATCGTCAAAGTCGAAGAACCCGGGCCGCCGACCGGACGGCGCGCCGAGCAGGCCGCGGCGTCGGGCAAGACCGAGCGGCGCGGGACCGGTCTCGGCCTGCACAACGCGCTCGGACGCAACAAGAAATCGATTGGGCTCAACCTCAAGAGCGGGGCAGGGCGCGAAGTGTTCCTGCGGATGGCGCAGCGGGCCGACGTAGTGGTCGAGGAATTCCGTCCCGGGGTCGCCAAGCGGCTGGGAATTGACTTCTCGATGCTTTCGGCGCGCAATCCGCGCCTGGTCTACTGCGCGGTGACGGGGTTCGGCCAGACCGGGCCGTATCGCGACTTCGTCGGCCACGACCTCAACTACATCGCGCAATCGGGAGCGCTCTCGATGATCGGGCGCAAGGACCAGCCGCCGACGATTCCGCAAAACCTGCTCGCGGATTATGCGGGGGGCGGAATGCACGCGGCAATCGGCGTGCTCGCGGCGCTGCTCGCGCGCCATCAGACCGGGCGCGGACAGTACGTGGACATCGCGATGCTGGACGGAACGATGCTGCTGATCGCGCAGGCGCTCTCCAACCATTACGGCAAGGGATGGATTCCGCGGCGCGGCGCCACCACGCTCGACGGCTCGGCGCCGTATTACAATCTCTACGCGACCAAGGACGACAAATACATCACGATCGGTTCCGTCGAGCCGTGGTTCTACGCCAACCTGTGCCGCGCGCTCGGCACCGAGGAATTCATCCAGGACGAGTACAACAGCGCGCGGTTCGACGAAATCAAAGCGCGCTTCACCGAGATCTTCAAAACCAAAACGCGCGACGAATGGTGGGAGGTGCTGACCAAGAACGACATCTGCGTGGGCCGGATGTTGACGCTCGACGAAGTCGAACACGATCCGCAAATCCGCGCGCGCAACATGATCGTCGAGGTCCAGGCGCCCTCCGGCGAGAAGGTCAAGCAGGTCGGGATTTCGGTCAAGCTTTCCGAGACGCCCGGATCGATCCGGTCGCTCGCGCCCAAGCTCGGCCAGCACACCGACGAAATCCTGAACGACCTCGGCTACAATCAGCACGACATCGATCGCTGGCGCGCCGAAGGGGCGATTCGCTAGCGCTCGATCGGCGAGCGAGGAGAGTGGCCATGGCCGAGTTGCCCAAATCGCCCGAGTCGCGCGGGCTGCCATTAACTTTTATTCGCGGCCCGTTTGAGCCGCTGCTGATCGACCATGCCGAGGGCGCGTGGCTCTACACGGTGGACGGCGGAAAAATTCTCGACGCGGCGGGCGGCGCCGTGGTGATCAACATCGGGCAGGGGCGCGAGGAAATCGCGCAACTGATGGCCGCAGAGGTGCGCCTCGCCAACTACGTCGTTCCGATCTGGTCGACCCCGCAGCGCCAGCGGCTGGTCGAGCGGCTGGCGCGATGGACTCCGCCGGGTCTCAGCCGCTTCTTCTTCACTTCGGGGGGTTCGGAGGCGGTCGAGGCGGCGCTCAAGTTCGCGCTGATGTATCACAAGGTCCACGGCCGTCCGCAGCGGACGAAAATAATCGCCCGCGAGGCTTCGTATCACGGCAACTCGATCGCCGCGCTCTCGGTCGGCGGAAGTCTGCGCCGCGCGGATTACGAGCACGTGCTGTTCGATTGGCCGAAGATCAAACCGTCGTACTGCTACCGCTGTCCGTGGGACAAAGCCTACCCCGGATGCGATATCGATTGCGCCGAAGCGCTTGAAGCGGAGATCAAGCGCCACGGAGAGGACACGATCGCGGCGTTCATCGCGGAGCCGATGATGGGTTCGGCGGGCGGCTCGGTGCCGCCAGTCAAGGAGTACTGGCCGCGGCTGGCCGAGATCTGTCAGCGCCATGGCGTGTTGCTGATAGCCGATGAAGTGATGACCGGGTTCGGACGCACCGGGCGCCGTTTCGCGGTCGATCATTGGAACGTCATCCCCGACATCCTGGTCGGCGGCAAGGGCCTGGCGGGCGGCTACATGCCGATGGGCATGATCGCGGTGCAGGAGAGCCTGGTCGAGCAATGCGAAGCGAAGGGCGCCGACTTCATGTTCTACACCTACAGCTCGCACCCGACCGCCTGCGCGGTGGCCGACCGGGTGCTCGAGATCATGGAGCGCGAGCATCTGGTCGAGCGCGCGGCCGAGATGGGTGCGCGGCTGGGCGCACAGCTCAAGGAGGAGTTGTCGGGGCATCCCATGGTCGGTGACATCCGTGGCACCGGGATGTTCTGGGGCGTCGAGATGGTGCGCGACCGCGCCTCGCGCGCGCCGTATCCGGCCTCGATGAAGGTCGCCAGCCGGGTGGTCGCGGCGGGGCTCAAGCGCGGGCTGTTCGTCTACCCGGCGACCGGGATGGCGCGGCCGGGCGGCGACGCGGTGATGGTCACGCCGCCGTTCGTGATCGGCACCGATGAGATCGAATACATCGTGAGCCGGCTCCGCGCGACGCTCGACGACGTGCATCCGAGTTTGCAGTAAGACCCATCGAGGCCGCGCGGACGGCCCGCAGGAGACGCCATGGCGGATATTATCGGGCCCACTTCGCACTACTTCTACTCGCAGCGACTCAAGCTGCATTACGTCGACTGGGGCAACACGGAGAAGCCGATGGCGATCCTGGTGCACGGCGGACGCGACCATTGCCGCAACTGGGACTGGGTCGCGCTCGAGCTGCGCCGCCATTTTCATCTGATCGCTCCCGACCTTCGCGGTCATGGCGATTCCGACTGGGCGATCGGCGGCAGCTACGCGATGATCGACCACGTGCTCGATCTCTACCAGCTCATGAACGCGATCGCCGGCGGGCCGGTCACCTTGATCGGCCATTCGCTCGGCGCGGGAGTGGCTCTGCAGGCGGCCGGCGTATTCCCCGATTCGGTCAAGGCACTGGTCGCAATCGAGGGTCTGGGGCCGCCCTCCGCGATGCTGCGCGAGACGCCCGCTTACGAGCGGATGGATCACTGGGTGGGCGACATGCGCGCGCTCGCTCAGCGCAAGCCGCGCGAGTACCCGAACATCGAAGAGGCGCTGGAACGGATGCGCGTCGCGAATCCGCATCTCAGTCCCGAGCAGGCGCGCCATCTGACCATCCACGGCGTGCGACGCAACGAGAACGGCACCTATTCATGGAAGTTCGACAACTATACGCGCGCTCACTCGCCCTACCTGTTCAACCTCAAGGACGCGACCGAAATCTGGAGCCAGATCCGCTGCCCCACGCTGATGGTGCGCGGCGACGAGTCGTGGGCCGGTGACTGGGAGCGCGACGGACGCCTGGACTCTTTCCGCACCGCCGAGCTGGTGACAATCCACAAGGCCGGCCACTGGGTGCACCACGACCAGCTCGCGGAGTTTCTCGCGGTGGTGCGTCGATTCCTTGGCGTGTAGCGGATGGGCCGGGCAAAGTGTGCTGGCAAAGTGTGCCGGATGGGAGCGCGCGAAGCGCGCGCGTCGAGGATGAGGAGGGGGCCGGCTGATGCCGATGTCGCGGCCGCTATCGCTACGCACTGATGAGTTCAACTACACGCTGCAGATTCTGCTGGCGGCGGCGGTCGGCGTGTTGGCCGCGCTGGGTAACCTGGGTTTTCGCATACTGATCGAATTCTTCACCTGGGTCTTCCTGGGGCTGGAGTGGAGCGCGCTCGAAATCGAACGCGGCGGCTGGCAGCTCGGACTGGTGCCGGTGGTTTTGCTGAGCGGCGGCGTCGGTATGATCCTGCTCAACTGGCTGTTTCCGGGCGACGTACTCGGCTACGGCTTCCCAAATTTTCTCGAAATGGTGAACCTCGGCAGCGCGCGAATTAAGCGGCGCTGGATTGTGCTCAAGGCGGTGGGCGCGGCGCTGTCGCTCGGATGCGGGGCCTCGGTCGGACGCGAAGGACCGATTGCGCAGATCGGCGGAGCGATCGGCTCAGCCGTCGCGCAATTGCGACGCCTGCCGGCCAACCGCGCCAAGGTCCTGATCGCCGCCGGCGCGGGCGCTGGAATCGCCACCACCTTCAACGCTCCGGTCGGCGGCGTGCTGTTTGCGCAGGAGATCGTGCTCCTGGGCGAGACCGAGCTCGGCAATCTGACATTGTTGCTGGTCGCGACTGTGAGCGCAGTGGTCTTTTCGCGCGCGGTTACGGGCGACGGAGCGGTCTTTCAAACGCCGGTGTTCGTGATGCGCAGTTATTGGGAGCTGCTGCCATACGCAATGATGGGTGTGTTGTTGGGTGTGCTGGCCGCCGGCTACATCCGTTTCTTCAATACCACCGCCGCAGCCTTCCGCAAACTTAAAGTGCCACAGTGGGCGCGCCTGGCGCTGGGTTTGCTAATCGTTGGTCTGATCGCGATTCCGTTGCCGCAGAACCTTTCCGACGGCTACCCGGTAATAAATCACGCGATGGAAGGGCGCTTCGAGATCGGGATGACGCTCGCGCTTACCGGGGCCAAGTTCTTCAGCTCCAGCGTGTCGCTCGCCTGCGGTGCGCCGGGCGGCGTTTTCGGCCCGACCTTTTTCATCGGCACGATGGCGGGGGCGACGTTCCAGCGCGCGATGGCTTTGATACTGCCACAGATGACCGGTCCACGCGGCTCGTACGCGTTGGTCGGATTGGGCACGTTTCTGTGCGGCGTGACCCACGCCCCCCTGACCGCGCTTTTTTTGCTGCTCGACATGACTCAGGATTACCAGATTGCACTGCCCGCGATGATCGCGATCGTTACTGCGCTGGTGGTCTCGCGCTCGCTCGAGCACGAATCCATCGACACCTATCGCCTCGCGCGCGAAGGCAAAACGCTCGAAATCGGCCGCGAACGGCTGGTGCTGACACAGGTTCCGGTCGAGAGCGTGATGACGCACGATCCAGTGGTCGTGCACGCCGACGCGCCGCTCACGGCAATCCTGCAGGCGGCGGGCGAAACCGCGCAAACGACTTTGCCGGTGGTCGACGACGCGGGCGAACTCGTCGGCCTCATCGTGACTCACGACCTGGTCGCGATGCTGGGCAGCCAAGCCGACGTCGCGGGCCTGGTCAACGCCTATGACATCTGCCGGCGCAACTGCCCGGTGGTTAGCAGCGACTCCAATCTAGACGAGGCCGCGCAATTGATGGAATCCGAGGGCCTCGAGGAATTGCCGGTGGTGGATGGCGCCGGCGGCCCGCGCGCGCGTCATCTTGCCGGCGTCGTCGCACGCAAGGATATCGGCCAGGTCTTAAACCGAATGGCGGTGTCGCTGTCTACGCTTGCCAGCACTGGCACCAGCATCTTCTGGGCGACCGGCTATCGCCTGATCCGCGTCCTCGTGCCGCCGAGCGCGGAGGGCAAAACCATGGTTGAACTGGCACCGCGCGCGCGCTTCGGCGTGAGCGTGCTCGCGGTTCAGAAATCCGGAACGGACGAAGACGGGTTCATTCCGATTTCGCCTGACCGCAAGCTCGACGCCGGCGATACCATCATGGCCGCCGGGCGCCCGTCCGATCTGCGCCGCTTCATCCGCGAGCTTGAGGGAATGTAGTGCCTCGCCGGACGGTTACCCGGTTTCGCCTCGAGGTGATAGAAAGATTTCCGATTGCTCGCTACCGAGCCGGCGAGAATCTCGGAGGATAACGTCATGCGCGCTGCCGTCATGCGTAACAAAAAACTCGTGGTCGACGATATTGCGACGCCCGCGCCGGGTCCAGGCGAAGCGCTGGTCAAGACGCTCGCCTGCGGAATCTGCGGCTCCGATCTGCATGCGCTCAAGCACGCCGAGAAACTGGTCGAAGGGGCGCGGCGCTCTGGCGGCCCGTTCATCATGGATCTGGCGCGCGACGTCGTGATGGGCCACGAGTTCTGCGCCGAGGTGGTCGACTACGGACCCAAGACCCAGCGCCGCTTCAAGCCCGGCGCGCGAGTTTGTGCGATGCCCGTGCTGATTCGGCCGACCGGCGCCGAGACGGTCGGCTACTCCAACGATCATCCCGGCGGCTACGGCGAGTTCATGCGGCTGACCGAGAAGCTGCTGCTCGAAGTGCCCAACGGGCTTGCGACCGAGCGCGCCGCGTTGACCGAGCCGCTCGCGGTCGGCTATCACGCGGTGGCCAGGGCACGGATGGAGAAGGATGACGCGCCGCTGGTAATCGGATGTGGCCCGGTGGGCCTGGCCGTCATCGCCGCGCTCAAACTCAAGGGCGTGCATCCGATCGTCGCCGCGGATTTCTCACCGCGCCGCCGCGCGCTCGCGCAGGAGATGGGCGCCGACGTGGTGGTCGATCCCAGGGAGAAGTCGCCATACGAAAGCTGGCGCGAACTCGCTGCCTATAGAGATCCCGCGCGCGCGCCGCAACTGCCGCCCTGGATGCCGGGGCCAGCGCTGCGGCCGGCGGTGATCTTTGAATGTGTAGGTGTGCCGGGCGTGATCGAAACGATAATGGCCGCGGCGCCGGCCCATGCGCGGATGGTCGTGGTCGGCGTTTGCATGGAGCGCGACCATATCGAGCCGCTGTTCGGGATCAACAAGGAATTGAACCTGCAGTTCGTCCTCGGCTACACCGGCGAAGAATTCGCCGACACGTTGCGCCACCTGGCGGAGGGCAAGGTCAACGGCGATCCGCTGGTGACCGGGAAAGTCGGAGTCGAAGGGGTCGCGCAGGCCTTCGAGGATCTGGCCTCGCCCGAGCGGCACGCGAAAATTCTGGTCGAGCCATGGCGTAGCTGAACGCGCGTCTATTCGCTCGCCCCCGGAGTCGCCGCGTCTTCGAAACGAAAGGGGCGGGCGCGGCCCGCGCGCAGTTCCGTGCACAAACCCTCGACGTCGCTCACCGCCCGCTCAAGTTCCGTCGCGCAAGTGAGGAACCACTTCGGCGTTACGAAATGCGCGTCGCTGCCACCGACGCCGACCAGCCCGAGCTTCTCCGTCGCGACCAGCGCCGCCTCGTTCTCGCGCGGCGAATTCTGCCCGTTGAGCGCCTCGATCACGCCGAGCGCCGCGCCATGGCGCGCCAGCAGATCGTCGAGCTGCGGACCGAAGCCGGAGTCGCGAAACGGATGCGCCGGAATCGCGATTCCGCCTTCGCCGTGGACCACTTCGATAAGCTGGTCGCTCTTGAGCATCCGCGAGCTCAGGTCGAAGCGCCGCAGCACCTCGCGCGTGACCCCGTACAGCAGCAGATGGCCCAGGTTGGTGTCGGCCTCGATCCCCTTGAACACCATCACGCCGAACCGCTCCGTCAACTCGGCGTAACGCATGTCGAGCTCCGGATCGGCCGGGAACAGGCGATGCTCGGTGAAGCAGATCGCGTCGAGGCGCCGCGGCGCCCGCGCGGCGGCCTCAACGTAGGCGTCGGGCGCGATGTTGGAATCCGAAGAGAGCAGGGTATGAACATGCAGGTCGATAAGCATAGTGGATGATTCTCACCTTGCCGGTGCGGCCCTTGAAACGCGCGCTGTAATCGCGCGCGGCGGACGAATTGCAGCTTTGAAGCCGGCGCTCTACGGAGTGCCGCTCTGCACGCGTATATTGTCTTTGAGCGAAACCACGCCCGCGACGTTCAACGCCAGCATCTGCACCATCGCTTCGTCGGTCGCGGTCGGTACCGTCCCCGTCAGCACCATCGTGTCTCCGACCATACGGAAGTGCACGCCGGTTAGTCCGCCGGCGTCGAGCGCGGCGCGAAAAGCGTCCAGCCGCGCGGCGCGAAATTCCGAGGGCGGCGAGTCGGGGGCCGGCGCTCCGGGCTCTGCCTCCGGCGCTGGCATGCCAGGAGCGGGCGCGTCGGCGCGTGTCGCGTCGGGCGGATTGGCTCCCGAATCGGTTCCGCCTCCGATCACGTTGAGGCACGAGACCGCTCTGACTGCCGCGAAAGCTCCCACGAAGATCAGCACCAGCACCAGGATCGGACGGCGCGCGCCGCGCGTGCGGCGATACACCGGCGCGCCGTGGGGCGCGCTGCGCGCGCCCTCCTCGCCCGCGGGCGGAACCGAGAGGAGCACGGTCGCAGCCTCATGATCGGCTGAAGCGCCGGCGGGGGCGGCGAGGGGTGCGAAACTCACCTCCGCGCCGCAGAAGGAACAGAACCGCGAGTCGGAGGGAATCGTCCGTCCGCATTTGCGGCAATCGAATTCCGCCTCCGTACGGAGCACCGTTGGCGCGGACGGTGACGCGGCTCGCGGAGCGCCGGCGCTCCCGAGCGGCAGCCGAAGCTGCGAACGTGCGCCGGGGGGCGGCGGCGGCGGCGCGGTTGATTGCGCTTCTCCCGCCGCGCTCGCCTCTGCTCCGCCGTTTGCGTGCTCCGGCCGGGCCGCCGCAACGCCGCCGACGCGAATCTCTTCCAGCCGGCGCCTGAATTCCGCCGCGCTTGGCACGCGCCGCTCGACGTCGTAGGCGAGCGCGTCGTCCACCAGCGCCGCCAGCGCGGGCTCGACTTCGGGACATAACGTGGCGAGCGGCGGAAAGCTGAAGGGCGCTTCGTTGGCCGGGTCGCGGCCGCTAAGCGCGTGATGCATTGTGGCGCCGAGCGCGTAGAGGTCCGAGCGCTGCTCGACCTTGCCGCGGTATTGCTCGGGCGGCGCATAGCCCTGGGTGCCGATCATGGTCGCGTTTTGCTGCGGCTGGAAATGGCGCGCTATACCGAAGTCGATAAGCTTGGCCTGTCCGTTGGCCATCATCATCACGTTGGACGGCTTGAGGTCGCGGTAAATCACCGGCGGTTCGAGTCCGTGCAGGTACTCGAGCGTGGCGAGAATTTGCAGCGCGATATCGATTGTGCGCGGCTCGGCCAACCGGCCACCGGTTTGCTTCATCTCCTCTTCGAGCGTCGCGCCGTCGATATATTCCATCACCAGGTAATGACGGTTCTGTTCACTGAAGCGGTCGAAGACGCGGGGGATGTGCTCGTTGTTGAGCCGCGCCAGCATGTCGGCCTCGCGCTGGAAGGCGTCGACTGCCTGGCGCTGCGCGTCGGGGTTGGTGAAATTGTCGACCACCTCGGCCAATGCGCAGCGGCGCGCGGCAAGGCGCAGGTCCTCGGCCAGATAGACCAGCTTCATCCCGCCGCCGCCCAGTGGCTTCACGACCCGGTAGCGGCCGCCGACTATGGTGTTTGGGGCAATCATCGCAAAGGGTCGCGGTAATTACTGCGGCGGCGGCCCTGCCGTCAACGCCCGGGAGGCGCGAATCCCGCGCCGCTCTGCGTCCAGCGCCGCGGCGCGCGCCGCCGACACCGCGCAAACCAGATGAATCAGTACGCCCAGCGAAGTCGAAATTCCGTAAGCGAACAGCGCTCCGAAAAACCATCCGATCGCGCGACCCGTGCGCCCGGCGTAAAAATGGCCGAGCCCGGGCACCATACTCAGCACGAACGCGATCAGCGCGGGCGAATTCAGATCGCCGAACCATCCCGCAACCCCGAGCCGCGCGCCGCATTGTTTGCAGAACACCGCCGCGGCGACTACCACCGGCTGGCCGCACTGCGAACAGAAGCGCGCCCGCGTTGTTGCCGTGTCAGCGATTCCCGTGTCAGCCATGCGGATCTCAGCCATGGAACACAAACGGTGCGTCGCCCAGCCGCACTTCGTCGCCGTTGGCGAGCTGGCGTGAACCGTCGATCCGCTGACCGCGGATGAAGGTGCCGTTCTGGCTGGAGAGGTCGCGCAGGGCGAAGCCACCGTTTTGCGGCACGATAGTAGCGTGATGGCGCGAGACCGAAGCGTCGGCGACCACGATGTCGTTGTCGATCGCGCGGCCCAAACTCGTGGGCGCGAGCGGTCGCAACTCGTGCCGGCTGCCGTTTGCGTCAACCAGGCATGGCGTCGCCTTCCGGCCGACGTGCGGCGGCACCGCGGGCTGCGCGGGTGCGCCGTATTGACCCTCTTGACGCACGACGGCGGGACGTGGCCCGGCGCTCGCGCGTTTGAGATGGAAGCTCAACTCGTAGTCGGAAATTTTGATCCGGTCGCCCTCGCGCAGCTCGGCGGTTTCGATTCGGCTGCCATTGAGCGACACGCCCTGCTGCACGGCGAGGCTTTTCAGCACGTAGGTATTGCCATGACGCTCGATCACCGCATGGCGCGGCTGCACTCCGGGGTCGCCGAAAAGTCCAACCACGTTTTCTTCGGCGCGTCCGAGCGTTGCCACCGCGCGATCGATATTGAAGCTGCGCCCGCGCAGCCGCCCGGCCTCGACATTGAGCCACGCGCTCTTGGTCAGCTCCTGCACCAGCCCTATCAGCAGTCCGACCGCCAACCCGAGCGCGCACAATCCGAACAGCCGCGAATATAGCCCGCTGGCGTTGGCCCCGATGACGTCGAACGCCACGCCGCCAACGAAACCGCCCACCCATCCGCCGACTGCGCCCTTTACGATGTTGCGTAGCGAACCCCCGAGGTCCTTGAGCGAGCCGCTCGCGAGACCCACGCCGGCGCCGCAGATGAAGCCCATCAGGACCCATCCGATCACCCGCGCGATACGCAGATAGATCTCCGAACCGGCCTGGTTGGCGCCCCATCCCCCGGCCGACAGGATCATCGTGAATACGAGATTGGAGTAATAAACCGCGGGCAACCCGATAAGGAAGCAGACTACAAGTCCGATTAAGAAGCGCCGCGTCACCGCCGGCGAAAACTGCAGGCTTTTGCCCTGCGCCGCCACGATCAATCCACCGACCAGCCCCCAGAACAACGCCATAGAGGCGACGCCCGCTACCTGGGTCCAAACGTCCTCGACCTGGGTGATGCTGTGGCCATGGCTGACCAGCTCGACCGGAATCCATCCAATCGCCCCACCGATGAGTCCGGCCAGGGCCAGGAAGGTAAGTTCACGGCGGTCAATGGCGTCGTTCATCGCGGCGAACCCATCATCATAATTTGGGCCTCATGATCTGACCAGAAGGCTGTCACAGGGTTCGGCAAAGGGTCCGGCATTATCATGGAGACTTCAAACGCGCCGCCAAGCGCGCCGCGCAATTAGTATAATAACGTGGCTTGCGGATGCGGCAAACATCGAGCGAAGCCACAGCCACTCCCCGGTGTATGTGAGCCGTATGCATCGAGGTCGGCGCGCGCGGGTTGCCCCCCTTAACGCAAACGGTGCATTATTCGGGATTCACGGATGGAGTTAGAACGGCAGGAGGTCACGATGGCGGAGAAAACCCTTGTACCCGAGGCATTTGGACCGTTGCAGGGGGTGAAAATCGTCTCGAGCGGCACCCTGATCGCCGAGCCGTTTGCCGCCGCGCTCGCTGCCGACATGGGCGCCGAGGTGATCCAGGTCGAACGCCCCGGCGTGGGCGACCTGGGATGGCGGACGGTCGGCATCCGGCTCAAGACACGCGACGGCAAGGGCGAGACCGCGACTAACTGGGTACAGGAGCGGCGCAACGTTTTTTGCATCTCGCTCGACCTCACCCGGCCGCGCGGGCGCGAGTTATTTCTGCGCCTGCTCGAACGTGCCGACATCTGGATGGAAAGCTCGAAGGCCGGGACCTATCCGAAATGGGCTCTCGACGATCCCTCAGTATGGAAGGTCAATCCCAAGCTGGTGATCACTCACGTCAGCTCCTATGGTCAGTACGGACATCCCGACTATATCGGCCGCACGTCGTACGACATCGTGGGGCAGGCCTTCGGCGGCATCATGTACCAGACCGGCTTTCCCGATACGCCGCCGTCGCGCGCCGCACCGTGGACGGGGGACTACCTGACGGCGCTGTTCACGCTATGGTCCTCGCTGGCGGGACTGACTTACGCGCGGACCTTCGGCAAGGGACAAGCGGTCGATCTCGCGCAATACGAAGCGATCCATCGCACGCTCGGCGGCACGATGGTCGAGTACTTTCAGCAGGGCCTGGTGCGCGAGCGCTCGGGCAACAAGGCGCAGGGCTTCCAGCCGCTCGACAGCTTCGCGGCGAGCGACGGATGGGTGGTGCTGGGCGCGATCGGCGAGGTTTACGATCGCGTGGTGCGCGCCATCGGTCTCGATCCGGCCGACCCGAAGTGGCAAAAGGCGCGGCTGGACATCGAGTCGATGGAAGGGATCGAATTCGACGCGCTGTTGCGCGGATGGATCAACGAACGGCCCGCGCTGGAAGTCGTGCGGCACATGAACGAGCACAACGTCGCCTGCAACCGCATCATGTCGAGCAAGGATATGGCGGAGAACGAGCAGTATAAGGCGCGCGACATGCACGTCGAATGGACCGACGAGCAGGCGGGCAAGGTCAAGGGCGTGGGGATCGTGCCGAAGTTCTCGGAGACGCCAGGCAAGATTTTCCGCGGCGCGGTAGGCGTCGGCCACGACAATGATCGGGTGTACGGCGAGCTTTTAGGCCTGAAGCCGGCGGAGATCGAAGCGCTCAAGCGCGAGAAGCTGATTTAGCTTAGCAACCGCTGCGCACAAGACGCGCGGACGATGATGCGCGGCGCGCGTCTCAGCGCGCAACGCGCGTCATGAACGTCTCGGCCTCGCGGATGAACTCGCGTTCGTCCGCGTAGCGGCCGAGATCCAGGATGAAGTACGTCGCGCCGGCTACACGCTCGTTTTCCAGCCGCGCGCGCGCCGCTCCGATGTCGTCGAGCTTGAGCCCGCGGCGCACCACGATTTCGGGCTCGGCGCGGCCTCGTGCGCGCGCCTGCTCGTGTAGCGCCGCCACGGCTGGACCGAGCTTTTCCGCCGTCAGCATCGGATGCCATCCGTCACCGAACTCCAGCACGCGCGCGATCGCGTTGTCGCCGTTGCCGCCGATCCAGATCGGCGGCCGCGGCGGACGCGGCAGGAACACGATCGGCGCAAAGCGTACCAGCCTGCCATCGTAGGACGCGACGTCGCTTGCGAACAATTGATGCAACACGCGGAGCGTCTCCGTGGTCAACGCGCCGCGCTTTTTGGAATCGACGCCCAGCGCCTCGAACTCGCGCCGCATCCATCCGACGCCCGTGGCGAGGATCATTCGGCCGCCCGACAATTCCTGAATCGTGGCGACCTGCTTGGCCGTAAGCACCGCCGGACGATACGGCAGCACGAGCACCGATACACCGAGGCGGATTCGCTCGGTTGCGCCGGCGAGAAACGCGAGCGTCGCGAGCACGTCGAGATAGCGCCCGCCTGAGCCCTCGACGTCGTCGGGCGGGAGCGCCAGGTGATCGGAGACGAAGACCGCATCGAAGCCGACTTGCTCGGCGGCGCGAGCGCAGGCAACGATCGTGTCGCGAGTCGATTGCGGCCCCATGTTGCGGATCGCGATTCCATACTTCATCGCCGGATCCCTATTTCACTGCTTTGAGTTTGCGCCGGCCGGGTCGCCCGGAAACCAGGCGGCGCGCTGCCGCGCCGAGCGTGCCCGCGCGATGCCATCGGCCGTACTGTTCCAGCGTCAATCCGCGCGCCGCCTCCAGCGCGACCGATAGTGCGGCGAGCACGCACACCTCGGCCAGCACGCTTATTCTGGGAGCGAGACCGAGGACGCCGCCTTCCTGCTCGATCGGCGCATTAATCACCAGGTCGGCAAGCTGGGAAAGTTCGGAGGCCGAATTGCCGGTGACCGCGATCAGTTGCGCGCCGTGCTCCTTGATCGCCATCGTGGCCTCGCACAACTCCCGCGTATTGCCGCTGTTGGAGATAGCAATTACGACGTCTTTTGGATCAACCTGGCCAAGGCTGCCGTGCAGAGTTTCGGTAGCGTGCAGGAAAGTCGCCTGTGTACCCACCGAACAGAGCAGGCTCGCGGCGTAGCGCGCGACGTGTTCGGGCTTGCCCACGCCGGTCAGATGAACGCGGCCGCCGCGCGCCTCGGCCGTGCGAATCATGTCGACCGCGGCGCGAATCTGGTTGAGGTCGATCTCGCGGCGCAGCGTCCCAAGCTCGCTCAGGCACAATTCCATGAAGCGGCTGACCTCGACCGAGGGGTCGAGCGGACCGCTCGCCTGCGGCAGCGGCTCCATGGCCGGCAGCGCCTGATCGGGCATCGCTTCGCGAAAGAGCGCGAGCACTTCGTTGCGCGCCACGAAGCCTGACGGAAATGCGCCCAGCCGTCCTACGCAAACCGCGCCCGCCGCATTGGCGAGCGTTCCGATCGCGCGCCACGGCAGGCTCCATCGAAGCCCCGCGATCATCGCGCCCATGAATGCATCGCCCGCGCCGGTCGTATCGACTACCTTGACCGCGAACGCTGGCAGCTTGAGCGCGGTCCCGGCGGCGGCGATCGCGCATCCGCGCTCGCCGTCGGTGACGACCACGGCCTGGCTCTGGTAGCGTGCGCGCATCGCCTGGGCAAGCTTCAGGGTGTCGCGGCCCGCGCCCATCAATGCTCGCGCCGCGGAACGAGCAGGCTTGAGAATCGTCGCCAGGCGAAGCGCGCGCTCCAGTTCGGCGCGAGTGCCGAGCGCGGGACACGCGTCGGCGGGGGGTAAATCGACGTCGAGCACGGTCGGGATTGAGTTGGCGCGGGCGAACAGCAGCAGGGCGATGACGGTGCGCAGGGGAAGCTGCGAGATTTCGGTCGAGATCATGCGGGCGTGACAGATGAAGCCTGCGTGGCGACGGCGAATCTCGTCGGGCGCAAGTTCGGCAGTAGCCCCACGCGCCATGTAGATTGCGCGGCCCCCGCGCGCGTCGACGAAAATCTTAGCGAACGAGCTGGCCGAGCCGTCGGTGGTCAGGTGATGGCGAATGCCGAGCTGATCCATCGCGCGGCACAGGAACTCGCCGTTGCGGTCGGCGCCGATTTTGCCGAACGCGCCAACCTCGAGTCCCAGCACGCGCGCCCATCCGAGATGATTCAGGACCAGGCCCCCGACCGCCGCACGTTCCATCCGGCCGCCGTCGCCATGATGCGCGTAGAGCGCGATTTTCTCGTCGGCGCGGACGAACTTCGGCGTGCGGTAGAACAAATCCACCACCATGCTGCCGCAGCCGGCGAGGTCGAGTTTCGCCTCAGCCATCCTTCTGCGCGCGTCTCGCCTGCGGGCGCTCCGCGTCGGCCTCGCTGAGCCATCCGGGCTCGAGCAGGGCGGCGGCGCGCCGGCGCAGGGCTTTGAAACGGCGGGCGAACTCGCGTCGCTCGCCGTCGCTGAACGCAGGCGTTCCCGGTGCCAGCGCTTCGCTGCGGCACACGCCCATCTCGACCAGCGCCGCCTTGAGGCAGGCGAGGGTGGGGCGGAAGCTGCGGCCGCCACGGTTGAACTCGCACGCGGCGCGGAACTCCTCGAGCACCTGAGAGTAGCGATGCATCAGGGCGGCGTCGCCGTTGCGGCACACGCGGAGCGCCCGCTGCCACTCGCGCGGCATCGCATTGCTCGGCCCCGCGACGATTCCATAGGGCAGCGCGTCGCGCGTCCAGTAACGGTTCCAGTAATGCCGGGTCCATCCGCGCGCGCCCGCGGGCGGCGCGAACAGATCGAAGATGAGATATGGATCGCCGGCGTAGATTGCGAAATCGCCGCCGCGGTTGAAGTGCGACGCCGCGCGCGTATAGTTGCCCAGCACCGCCTTGCCCGCCGTGACCTTGACCCCGCGCACGTACTCCATCCGGCTCATCTGTTTGACATCGCGCGTATGCAGATGGGGCGCGTGGCCAGGCGCGGAAATCTCGGCGTTGTCGTAGAGGAAGACCGGGATGCGCCGCCGGGCGCGCTCGAATAGTGCGTTGATCTCGCGATTGACGAAGCCGACTGGATCGTCCGAGTCGCGAATCGAAAGCGGCGCGACCACTACAGCCTCGGCGTTGAGGTCCAGCGCATATTCGAGATTCTCCAGCGTCTCATTGCGCGTATGGCCGGTGATGCCGACCCACGCCTCAACCGCGACCCCTGCCTCGCCGATACGGCGGCATTCGTCGACCACCACGCGTGCGATTCGCTGGCGGCGCGGATTGTCGAGTTTGTCCCACTCGCCGGTGGTGCCGGCGGCGAAGATGATGTTTCCGCCGTTGCCGTTCTGTACCGCCCAGCGCACGACCGCGCGCTGCTCGTCCTCGAGCACCTCGCCTGCGCGGTCGAGGATAGTGACGACCGGCACCGACAGGCCCGCGTTGGGCACGTAGCGATGCGACCCATGCGCGCCCGCGTGGCGCGCCGTTTGCCGCCGTCCGACAAGTTTCAGTGGTCGTTTGTTCGTCATCTATTTGTCGTCCAGTATATGCAGTCGCGCCTCGTGATCGAAAAGAGCGCGGCGAAATTCCGCCGCGCAAAAAACCGCGAAGGCCCGGGACTATAGGATCCCCAGGCCCAGCCGCGTAATGAACGTCTGATTCCCCTCTCTATCCGCACTATACTTGCTAAGCTGGGCCTCAATACGCAAACGGTAGTTGCCGTCCTTGGATAGCGCGCCCTCGGGCATATTGTTGCCCCATAGCGATTCCTTACAGGCGGCGATGACGAAGTTGTCGATCGCGGCCAACCCGGAATGCTGCTGGTAGATCAGTTCTTTCAGTTGGCCCCGGTCGTCGAGAACGACAGTCAGGGTCACCGGTCTGATCTCCTCGGACAGCTCCAGCGACACTATCGGCTCCTGTTTCTCCTGCTTGACCATCTCGCTCAGCAACTGCGTGAGCATCATGTTGGAGAAGCCCGTGTACTCGGCCGCCTTGGCGTTAAGCAGCCGTATCTGCGTATGCGGAATCATGGTCTCCGCGTATCGCGGGGATGCGGGATCATCCAGATAGAGCCGGCGCAGCGTCGAGGGCGTGTCCTGACCCATACCATGCGCGACCGCCGCACTCTCGTCCTTGGCAGGATCGGATTTCAGCACTTTCGCGGCCGTGTTGAGCGCGGCGGCGTCGGTCTCGCGAAACGATAGCTGTGTAAGATTCGTGATGACGTGGGGCGAGCCCGGAGCCTCGGGGGGCGGCGGAGGGGAGGATGGAATTCGAGCGGCAGGAGCGTTGGACTGTGCTTGCGATGAGCATCCGGCGGCGGCTACGGCGAGCATCGCAGCGCCGATGATCGCGACGACACTCATGGCGCCCATCGTCTTGGCCGCGCGCGGATGGGCGCCGGCCCGGAACGTCAAATCGTATTGCGTGGCCCGGTATCGCATAGCCGTCCAGACGGAGAAGTAAAAAATCGCGCATTCCACGCGCGACCCGTTTACGCCGAGAAGCGCAGGAGTTTAATATTGAAACGCCGGATTGACAATGACAAAGCGCCAATTCGTGGTTATCTTTGCGCCTAGGTCTATGGGCGGTGGTTGCAGAGCATCCGTATTGCAGGTGAATTGAGTGACCTGCCGCCTGATGATAGAATGCCGCGGAGAGAAGGAAGCCAATGAAACCCGGAATCCATCCCGAATACCATCGATGCGTAGTTACTTGCGCCTGCGGCAACACGTTCGAGACGCGTTCGACGGTCAACCAACTGCAGGTCGAAGTCTGCTCGAATTGCCATCCCTTCTATACCGGCACGCAGCGGCTGGTCGATACGGCTGGCCGAATCGAGCGTTTCAATCGCAAGTACGGTCGTAAAGAAGCATAGCAACCTCCGCTGCCCGCGGCGCACTGCGATGCGTCCGGGTGGGCGGGGGATCGGTCCTTGATGGCGCGGCTAGCCCACACAATGGTAGCCGCGCTAAATTTTTGTCCGATGCGGGCGCTGAGTCCGCGCGCCTTTACGAGTTAGGTGCCGATGCTCGACAAGCTCAAGGGAATCGAAGAGCGTTTCGCCGAACTGGAACGGCGTATCAGCGATCCGGCCGTAATCGCCAACAACCGCGAATACGCCCAGCTCGCCCGCGAGCGCTCCTCGCTGATGGAAGTGATCGGCACCATCCGCGAATACCGCCGCACGCTCGACGACATCGCCGAGCATCGCGCGCTGCTCGAGGGCGACGACGAAGACCTGCGCGAACTGGCCAAGGGCGAACTGCCGACGCTGCAAAAACGCCAGGCCGAGCTGGAAGAGAAAATCAAGCTGCTGATCACGCCACGCGATCCCAACGACGATCGCAACGTGCTGCTCGAGATTCGCGCCGGCACCGGCGGCGAGGAAGCTTCGCTCTTCGCCAGTGAGCTGTTCCGGATGTATACCCGGTACGCCGAACGCCATCGATGGAAAGTCGAGTCGCTGAGCCTCAGCACCACGGGCTTGGGCGGTATAAAGGAAGTGATCGCGCTCATCGCGGGCCGCGGCGCGTATAGCCGGCTCAAGTTCGAGGGCGGGGTGCATCGCGTACAGCGCGTGCCCGCCACCGAAGGCTCGGGCCGTATCCACACCTCCGCCGTGACCGTCGCGGTGATGCCCGAAGCTGACGACGTCGAGGTCAACATCAACGAGGAGAAAGACCTGCGTATCGACGTGATGCGCGCCTCGGGACCCGGCGGCCAGAGCGTCAACACCACCGACTCGGCCGTGCGCATCACGCACATCCCGACCGGAATGGTGATCGTTTGCCGCGACGAAAAATCGCAGCACAAGAACAAGGCCCGGGCGCTCAAAATCCTGCGCTCGCGCCTGTTCGAAGCGGCGCAAGCCGAGCAGGACGCCAAGATGGCCGCCACGCGCAAATCGATGGTTGGCACGGGCGACCGCTCCGAGCGTATTCGCACCTACAATTTTCCGCAGTCTCGCGTGACCGACCATCGCGTCAACCTGACGCTCCATCAACTCGACCAGGTGCTCGACGGCGCGATCGACCCTCTCATCGACGCGCTGGCCACGCGCGAGCAGGCCGAAGCGCTGAGCACGTGACGCCGATGGCGCCCCAAACTGTAGCTCGGCCGCGTATGGACGCGCGCGAGGGCGCGGCGGCGATCGCAAAGGCGAGCGCGCATCTGGCCCGCGCCGGGGTCGAGAACGCGCGGCTGGATGCGGAGTTGCTGATGGCCGCAGCCGCGGGCGTCTCGCGCGCGGCTGTTATCGCCGACTCTATACATTTGGACGCGGACGTTATGGCGCGCTTCGAGCGGATGGTCGGGTGGCGCACGGCGCGCGAACCGCTCGCCTATATCATCGGCCATCGAGAGTTTTACTCACTCGAATTCGTGGTTCGTCCCGGCGTGCTAATCCCGCGTCCGGAGACCGAAACCGTGGTAGAGGCCGCGCTGGGTTTTCTGCGCGAACGACCCGCTGCGAAGGTACTCGATATCGGCACCGGGTCGGGCGCAATCGCGATCGCGATGGCCGCGAATGCGCCCGAGGCACAAATCGTTGCTATCGATATCTCTAAAGTATCGCTTGAGGTTGCTGGAGAAAATGCACGGCGCCACGGATGCGCCGGCCGGATCGCCTTTGTTGAGGCCGATCATGCCGCGCTCGATGCGCGTGCGCTGCCCTTCGCTTCGTTCGATCTGATCGTCTCGAATCCGCCGTATATCACCGAGGCCGAGCTTCCCGCGCTGGCGCCCGAGGTGCGCGACTTCGAGCCGAGGCTTGCGCTCGACGGCGGTGTCGACGGGATGGAGTTCTATCGAAAGATCGCCGCTGGCCTCGCGCGATGGCTCGCCCCTGAAGGTGAAGTGATACTTGAAGTAGGTGCAGGGCAGGCTGAAGCGGTCGAGGCTATAATCGTTGACGCGATGAGGATCGAAGCCAGTTCGGTCGAAGCCAGGACGCGCGCGGCTGGATGCGCCGCGCGCGCGCGTCTGCGCGACCTCGCCGGCGTCGAGCGAGTGGTTCGCGCCCGCCGCGCCCTCTAGTCCGCGCCCGACGCGGGCGCAGATCGCGGGAGCCTAGCCTACACCCTCTCCCACAAATGAGGTGGGCGAGGGCTTCAAAAAAAGCGCACTTTGTAGCCTCGGGGAAGCTTCATATAACTGCGAGCATCTTTCAGGCCCCTTGTCCAAGGAGAGGTTGGGAGAGGGTTGGGAGAGGTCCGATGGTCGCCTTGCGCGATCCGCTCGAAGTGGCAACGGCACAAAGAAATTCAGACTGAGCTCTCCCGCCGCTCGCGATGCTCGCGGCAACCTGCCGACGACGCGAGACCAACCGCTCTCGCTGGCTCGGACCGTTCGTGGTCGCGCATTCCCCGCGCACACCCTATAATACTGACGCTCTAAAAATCCGACGGCGATGAGGCGCGCGGGCCGCGCGCGAGGGTCCGGCGCGAGCCGCGACTCAACGGCCCGGTGGGGGAACCACATCTTTAAATGGACAAGATGATCATCCGCGGCGGCGCGCCGCTTCGCGGTACGGTGGATCTTTCCGGCAGCAAGAACGCCGCGCTGCCGTGCCTGATGGCCGCGCTGCTGAGCGACGAGCCGGTGCTTATCCATAATGTCCCGCGCCTGCGCGACGTGCGGACGTCGATCGATCTGCTCGGACGCCTGGGCGTCGCGGCGCGCTGGGCCGGCGATCATGACGTCGAACTGCATGCCCGCGCCCTCACTTCGCACGAAGCGCCCTACGATCTGGTCAAGACCATGCGCGCGTCGTTCCTGGTGCTGGGCCCGCTGCTCGCGCGCAGCGGGCGGGCGCGGGTTTCGACGCCGGGCGGATGCGCGATCGGCGCGCGCCCGATCAACCTGCATATCGCCGGGATGCGGATGTTCGGTGCGCGCCTGCAGATGCGCCACGGCTACGTCGAGGCGCACGCCGCAAATCTTCGCGGGGCGCGCGTGTGGCTCGACTCGCCCTCGGTCGGCGCCACCGAGAACATCATGATGGCCGCGGTGCGCGCGCGCGGCCGTACTTCGATCGAGAACGCGGCGCGCGAGCCCGAGGTGCAGGACCTGGCGCGGATGCTGACCGCGATGGGCGCGCGAATCTCCGGCGCCGGCAGCCATGTGATCGAAATCGAAGGAGTCGAGCGCCTCGGCGGCGCGGAGCATACGGTGATTCCCGACCGTATCGAGGCCGGCTCGCTGATGATCGCGGCGGCGGTGACCGGCGGCGACGTCGTGGTTCGCGGTGCGCCGATAGAGCATCTGGAAGCGGTCATCGCCAAGCTCAAGGAGGCGGGCGTGACGGTCGAGCCGGTCGCCGGCGGATTGCGGGTTGCGCGCGGCGCGGCGCTGCGGCCGGTCGAATTGCGCACGCTCCCGTATCCCGGCTTTCCCACCGACCTGCAGGCGCAGATGATGGCGCTGTTGACGCAGGCCGCCGGAACCTCGGTCATCACCGAGACCATCTTCGAGAATCGCTTCATGCACGCGCTCGAGCTGATACGGATGGGCGCCGATATAGTGATGAAGGGGCCGACCGCGGTAGTGCGCGGGCCGACCGCGCTATGCGGCGCGCCGGTGATGGCGACCGATCTGCGCGCGAGCATGGGGCTTATCCTGGCCGGCCTCGCCGCCGAGAACAGCACCGAGCTTAGCCGCGTGTATCATCTGGACCGCGGCTACGAGGCGCTCGACGCGAAGCTACGGGCGCTCGGCGCGACGGTTGAGCGGATGGTCGATGAGGAAGCGGCCTAGGCAGAGATGAAGCTCCCAATCCTGAACTCGCATAGCGCCGCGTTTCGCCGCTTTCTCGACGCGATGCTCGAGCGCCGCGGCGCGGACGGCGCCTCGATTGACGCGGCGGTGGCGAAAATAATCGCCGCCGTGCGCCGGCGCGGCGACCGCGCGCTGATCGAATTCGGCGCGCGCTTCGATCGCGTCAAACTCACGCCCGCGAGGCTGCGCGTGCGGCCCGCGGAGATGGAAGCGGCGCGCCGCGCGCTTGCGCCTGCCGAGCGCCGCGCGCTCGAGCTTGCGGCACGGCGTATCCGCGAGTTCCATCGGAGCACGCTCAGCCGCTCGTTCAGTTATCGCGACGCCACTGGCATGCGGCTGGGCCAGATGGTGCGGCCGCTCGCGCGGGTCGGGATCTACGTTCCGGGAGGGCAGGGCGCGTATCCCTCGACCGTGCTGATGAACGCGATTCCGGCGCGCGTGGCGGGCGTGGATGAAATCGTAATGGTCTCGCCGACCTCGCCCGCTGGCGACTCGGCGGCGGTGCTGGCGGCCGCCGCGATCGCCGGTGTGGACGAGTTCTATCGCGTCGGTGGCGCGCAGGCGGTGGCCGCTCTCGCTTACGGCACCCGCACTATCGGTGCGGTCGACAAAATAGTCGGCCCCGGCAACGCCTGGGTGCAGACGGCCAAGCGGATGGTCTACGGCGCGGTCGATATAGACAAGATGGCGGGGCCGAGCGAGGTGCTGGTGATCGCCGACGGCGGCGCGCGTGCCGAATGGGTGGCAGCCGACCTTATCGCGCAGGCCGAACATGGATCCGGCGACGAAGCTGCGGTGCTGCTGACACCCTCACGCGCCACGGCCGAACGCGTCGCGGCGGCAATCGAGCGGGCGCTCGCCGACTTGCCGCGCGCGGCCGCGGTCAGGCGCGTGTTCAAGCGGCGCGGCGCGCTGGTCGTGGTCGATAGTCTCGAGGAAGCGTTCGCGCTATCCAACCGGATCGCGCCCGAACATCTTGAACTCGACCTCAAGGACGCGCCGCGATGGCTTGCGCGCGTGCGTGCGGCGGGCGCGGTGTTTGTGGGTGAGCACAGCCCGGCGCCGCTGGGCGATTACCTCGCCGGGCCGAATCACGTGCTGCCGACGGGTGGCGCGGCGCGTTTCGCCTCGCCCCTGGGCGCATATGACTTTGTCGCGCGCACCAGCATAATCGAGGCTTCGGCACGCACGATTGAAAAGCTCGGCCCTGCGGCCGCGCGGCTCGCCCGCATGGAGGGTTTCGAGGGCCATGCGCGGGCGGTCGAGCTGCGGCTGGGAAGTAATGGCACGCGTGGCACGCGAGCGAAGTGAGCGGCAACGAACTTATTTGGTAGGGCCGTTTCCTGAACGGCCGGTTGCCACGGGCGAAAAAATTCCGACGCGCCAGTTACACGAAGGCCGCCCGACAGATAAGATGCTTTACAGAAGATGGCTAGCAAGTCTCAGTTAAAGACCCCGCGTCTCAAGGTTGCTCGCGCCAACAAGCCGGCCGCGAGCGTCCGCGGCGAGCAGTTTGCCGCCCGCTCGGCCGCGGTCGAACGCAAGACTCGCGAGACCGAGGTAAAGGTAGCCCTCAACCTCGACGGCGGCGGCCGCGGCGCGGTCGAGACGGGCGTGCCGTTCCTCGACCATATGCTTGAGAGCTTCGCACGCCACGGCTTCTTCGACCTCGTCGTCCAGGCGAGCGGCGACCTCCATATCGACGAGCATCATACGGTGGAGGACGTCGGAATCGTGCTCGGGCGCGCTTTTCGCCAGGCGCTCGGCGATCGCGCCGGCATCCGCCGCTTCGGCGAAGCGATGGTGCCGCTGGACGAGGCGCTGTGTTCGGCCGTGGTGGATATCAGCGGCCGCAGCTATCTCGCCTACAATGTTCCGATCGCGCAGGAGCGGGTGGGTACCTTTCAGACTGAGCTGGTGCACGACTTCATGAAGGCACTAAGCGATGAGGTCGGGATGAATCTGCATCTCACGCTCATCGGCGGTCGCAATCCGCATCACGTTATCGAGGCCACGTTCAAGGCGCTCGCGCGCGCGATGGACCAGGCGACCGCGCGCGAGCCGCGCTCAGGCGGCGGCGTACTATCGACCAAGGGCACGCTTTCCTGATACGCGCTTGTTCGAGCAGTTCACCGTAATTCCTTCGATCGATCTCAAGGGCGGTGAGGTCGTGCGCCTGCTGCGCGGCGAGATGGACCGCGCGACCGTCTATGGCCAGGACCCCGCGGCCGCGGCGCGCGCCTTCGAACGCGAGGGTGCCCGGATAATCCACGTCGTGGATCTGGACGGGGCGATCGCCGGGGCGCCGCGCAACCTGGAATCGATTCGTGCAATTCGTGCCTCGGTCGGCTGCGCCCTCGACGTAAGCGGAGGGCTGAGGGCGGCCGAGTCGGTGCGGGCGGCGATCGCGGCGGGCGCGGACTACGTATCTATCGGGTCGGCCGCGATCCTCGACCCTGCGATGCTCGTTGAGGCCTGCCGCGAGCATCCGGGACGCATATTCGGATCGCTTGATGTGCGCCAGGGCCGTTTGGCCATCAAAGGTTGGCGCGAGACAAGTCAGCTTGTCGTGGCTGACGCTTTAGGCCGCTTTCAGCAGGCTGGAATAGCGGCGGCAATCTTGACTGATATATCCCGCGATGGTACGCAGAATGGCGTAGACATTGAGATGTATGAGGCGGTCGCGCGATCCTCGGAGACGCCGGTAATTGCTTCCGGCGGGGTCGCACGAATCGACGATGTGGTCGCATTGAGCCGGCTCTTCGTGCGCGGAATAGCCGGGGTGATTACGGGACGCGCTCTTTACGAGGGACGTTTTACACTCTCACAAGCGATCGCCGCGACAAAGCGTCGCGACGGATAATTCCGCGTCTAAGCAGGATAATCTCCTCGCAGCGCGTTGCGCTACCTCGCACCCGGTCCAGAATCAGCCGGTTAAGGCGATTTCAGTCTATGAACCATCGACACAAATAATGATCCAAATTGGGTCTTGTTTGCCATTGTATAAACGTATAGAATAGAAAAGCCTAACATAGGTGAAATGGAACCAAACCGGAGGGCGTTCGGTTTTCGGGGTTCGATGTTTCAACGTCTGCGACCAACTTACGGGGGTCTGCGATGAACGCACGTTTTCGGTTTGCAAAGGGTCAGATTGTAGCGGTCTTCACAATCATTCTGCCCGTGCTGCTCGGGGTGATGGCGCTCGGCGCCGATTTCTCGATCATCTACTTCAACTGGGCGATGGTGCAGAAGGCCGCTGACGCCGCAGCGTTGGCAGGAGCCTCGCAGCTCACCGGAGTCAAGGGTTCGAGGGACACGGTTCAACCGGCCGTGGTGAACTATGTAAACGGCTACGCCTGCATGAACGGTGTCAGCGATCCGAGTAACACATATCCGGCTCTGTGCGCCACGCAGGCCACGCATCCGGGAGGGTTTGCCGACCAGATCGTTTTCACGAGCGTCACTGATACCCAGGTTTCCGTGGGAATCAAGCGCACGGTTCCATATTTCTTCGGCAAAATGATCGGGCTCAATACCGCCGGCGTAGCAGCGAAGGCGACTGCAGCGGTGATAGCGACTGGAACGGTCACCAGTGGAATGTTCCCGGTAGGTCTTCAATGTACGGCACCGTGCAGTACCCTCACTCTCGATCCGGGTCAGCCTGTTACGTTCGGATCGAAATTCGTGGGAGGCTTGGCGCCGGGTAACTGGGACTGGCTTTCGGTCGGGGCAAATGGTGGTGCTAAGGCGCTCGGGGACGCGATACAGAACGGCGCTCAGGGCAGCTTCTCGATCGGAGACTTGATCAGTACCGATCCGGGCAACAAAGGCAACTCCGGACAGGTGAAGAAGGGGTTCGACGCCAGGATGGCCTCATGCAACAGCATTACTAACCCATGCACGGACCCGGTCGGTAACATTCCGGCGAACGATCCTTGCCTGGTAACCGTTCCGGCGATCGACTTCACTGGAGTGAACGGGAAGAAGGACAGACCGATTGAAGCGTTCGCGCAGATCTATATCGATCCGACGACCAGTGATTCCGGGACAATCAACGGCTGCTTCGTTCAACAAATCACGCCGACGAGCTTGGGCAGCTCGGGCGCGCCCAACCTTGGAGCGCTGTCACCTCCCGTGCTGACTAACTAGACTCGTGTGCTCAATTTCAGCGGAGAAGCGGACATGAAAGCAGGCAGCATCAGCCAACAATCCTGGCACCTGCGCAAGACGACCAAGGGGCAGGCGATGACCGAGTTCGTCTTCGTAGCCTTCGTGGCTATGATCATCCTGTTCGTGGCGATTCAGATGGCCGCCCTTGGACGGGAATCAATGGCCCTGGGCCAACTGGGTTACCAAGCCGCCCGTTGGGCCACCAACCCGAAGAACAACGACGGTAACGTGGTCACAGTGAGCCCGCAATGCACCGACGTTGCCAAGCTCATCAGCGCCCCTGCGTCGGTGCCGGCGCAATACCAGTACGTTTCCACCACCTCGCCGCTCGCGACAGGATATATCGGGAAAATTGGCTACGGAAACACCGTCTGCGGCAGTGCGCCGGCTGGCGGAATTGGCGTTGCGATGGCCTGCCCGAATGCCACGGCGGCGGTTTGCACGGGGCTGCGTCCGGCAGGGACGGCGGTGCAGGTAAAGTTGACAATGGATACCAGAAACATCCTCTTTTTAAACCTGGACCGTTCGGGCAATAACCCCAACTTTCTGGGGATTCCGTTCCCGAAGACCATTACCAGCGTGCAGACGATGCTGACCCAGTAGGCCCCAGCCCCCGGCACAAAAGTCGCCTAGAAGCGGCGTCGGACCACAACGGTCCGGCGCCCTTTTTTTGACTTCCGAAAGCACTCCTGACCCCGCAGCGTTGCGCTCATGCAACGCGACGAGGCGTTGCACTCTTTTGAGTTGTTTTATGTCTACGCATCTCTATTGAATTTATTAAATAATTTACAGTGGCACATAAGATGCTATCACGTCTACGAGCGCTTTTTCAAAGAAGCTTGTCTTGGGGGTCAGGGACTTTGAAAACAAAAACCACCGGCAGCAGGGGGCAGATCTCGGTCGCTCTGATCCTGATCATGACCGTTATCCTAGGTGCAATAGGACTCGGCGCCGATATGGCGCTGCTGTATTTCAACTGGGTCATCCTGCAGAAGGGCGTCGACGGTGCGGCGCTTGCTGGCGCCGGATACCTGGGAGGCGACTCAACAGCCGCGGCGCAGGCAGTCACCATCGCGAAAACCTATGCAGAAAAGAATGGTATCAAGGATGCTGAACTGATAACTGACGGCGGTGGCAACGTCGCCTACGTCCCGGGTCCCAATTACAACAGCATAACGGTGACCGCCAAGCGCACCGTGCCTTACACCTTTTTCAAGCTGATTGGGTTGTCAAATGGCCAAGTGGCCGCCACTGCGACCGCCCAGATGCCACAAGCGCCCTCGTGTGTGAATTGCACCAGCGCGATAGCCACGCCTGGCAGTCAGCCCACTGTCATCCCGGGAAGCGTCTGCAGCGCCGTCGGCCAATGCAACGTTCTTCCGATCGGTCTCGATTGGAGCACGCTCTACACGTTTGACCAGTCCGTCACGCTCAACCAGGGCCAGGTTGGGCCCGGCAACTGGGGCTCGCTGGCGCTGGGCGGCACCGGTGGCTCCAACGAGCGCACCAACATAGCCGACGGCTATCAGGGGCCGCTTGCTATCAACCAATGGGTGGATACCGAGCCTGGGTTCAAAAAGGGCCCCGTCGGCCAAGGATTCTCCGATCGCATCGCGCAGGCCCAGAGCGAGTATCCCTCGGCAACTTTTTCGAATCATACCCCCGACGATCCGCGCGCGGTTATTCTGCCGATGGTTGTCTGGAACAGCCCTAACGGTAGAAGCCAGGTCGAGATTATGGCCTTTGCCGCGATCTGGATCGATTCGGAGAGTGGGGGGACGATCCAGGCCCATTTCATCGACGTGGAAGCCTTCAACAGTACTGGCGATCCGAACGCGCCATTTCGCGGCGCCCGCGGAAGGCCGATCCTGATTAAATAGCGCGCTTCTCAGGCCGCCAGCCCGGCGATGCGTCAGCGCATCCGCACCGCCGGGTTGGCGCAATTTCGCGGCCGCCGCCCTTCGAATACATCGATCAGATTATCCACCGCCAGTTCGGCCATCTTGAGCCGGGTCGCGTGGCTGGCGCTGCCGATGTGCGGCGTGATCACCACGTTGGGCAGTTCGAGCAACGGATCGTTCGCGTCGATTGGTTCAGGGTCGGTCACGTCGAGGCTGGCGCCGCCTATTCGTCCCGCTCGAAGCGCACCGGCGAGCGCCTGCGAATCCACGATCGCGCCGCGCGCAGTGTTGATCAGGATGGCGCTCCGCTTCATCGTCGCGAGTTCGGCCGCGCCGATCATGTGACGAGTCGCGGCAGTGAGCGGCACGTGCAGCGAAACGAAGTCCGACTCCGCCAGCAGCCGCTGCAGGGTCGTGGGCTCCGCCCGCGATGGCTCGGCGCCGGCGGATGCCCGCGCGCGACGGCCTCGGGCTGATCTCGTCGCCTGCCGTCCCGGCAGATAGAGCACGCGCATATCGAAGCCGGCCGCGCGCCGCGCCATTGCCTGTCCGATCGCGCCCCATCCGATTATCCCGAGCGTGGCGCCGTGGATGTCCCGCCCCAGCATCACCTTCGGCCCCCACGTCCGCCATCGCCCGCCGCGTACGTAACGATCGCCCTCGGCAATTCGGCGCGCGGCAGCCATCAGCAGTCCGAAGGCGAGGTCGGCGGTGGTCTCGGTCAGGATGCCTGGCGTGTGTCCGACCGCGACCCCGGCGCGCGTGGCCGCCGCGAGATCGATATTGTCGACGCCCACCGCCAGGTTGCTGATCGCGCGAAGCCGCGGGAGCGCGCGAATCATCGCCGCGTCGAAGCGATCGGTCACCATGCTGAGCACGCCGTCCGCCTGCCGCGCGCGCGCCCGCAGCTCCGCCGCCGGCGGCGGCATCTCGTCATCCCACAAATCCACCCGCGCGATCGCGGCCAGGCGGCGTAGCGCAGGCTCGGCAATCGGCCGCGTGACGAATACCCGCAGGTCGCCGCCGTCGTGCTGGCGATGTTTAATTCGTTCGCTCCGAAGCTTCATCCGATTGCCACGCTTAGCGCTGGCTACGCGACTCGTGGTCAGCCGACGGCTTCACATTAGCTCCTTCTACGAGAAGCGCGCGGTAAGGCACCCTCGACGGCAGCCTGAGCCTGCGGCGCTCGAGAGAAGCAAGGTGTCAACGAAGTGTCAGTATTGTTCGACCGTCAAGATTCACCAACACAGAGGGCCGTCAAAGCACTAGTAAAAATGCCCGAAGCGCATCTCCGTCAGGCACTCGTCAGGTCGTTGCTGAGGCCGTTGCCGAGAACGACCACGCCGTTTCCAATGGACTGGTACGCCGCAAACGCGGCTATGCTGAGCGCTGCAAAGATAAGCGCATATTCGGCGAACGTTTGACCGCAAGCTCCTTCGCGCAATTTGATATAGGCTTTGAGCTGAAGATTGTTCATGTGTTTACTTATTCGTTTCATCTTAAACATGCTAATTTCACGTTATCGATGCTATAAAATTGCACAATTAAGTTATAGAGGTCAAGTCGCGTAAGATTGGGCGACGATGCTGCTCGCGAGAATTCAGAACGGGCCATAATCTCAAAAACCGACAGACCAACCTAAGCCTTCTACCTTGGCTGCTCACGTGTATGGATGAATCCTAGAGAGGCGAAGGAATGCTGCCTGACAGTAAGGCCACATGGCCGAGGTTTGCGCCTACCGGAAGGGCGCTCAAGGTAACGATCAGAGCACGGAGTAGCGTTCGCAACTGAAATTTCTCCTATTGGGGAATTAACGCCTGCTAGCACCTTTTCGGCAGTCTATACCGAATGCGAGGCCAAGCATACGGATCACTCTAGGCGTGCTGAAGGAATTGTTGATGGTCCGCGTCTAGTTTTATGCCGGCTTCTCTACGACGGGCTCTTCGGGAGCAGTCTCAATCATTCTGTAGCTTATCAGTCCAGTGACCGCGCCATCGCCTAGAGCGCGAAGACGAAAGAATGGTGCTTCACTTTGCGAGCCGCTCTTCACGCTGATGATAGAATGCGGCCGTCCTCGAAACAGCACGGCCGTTCCGGGGAGTACTCTTATCGCTGTAGACTTGTCCATTGTTGAACCTCCGTTCAACACCTCAGAGCGTTGTTGCCGACCAATTTAGAACCATCAAATATCCGGAGTCCCAACAGGCTTTGCGTCTTGCCGCCATGCGGCTGCCGTCACATTGATATCACGGCCGGGCAATCCCCCCATTGTGAGAACCGCGACATATCCTGGAATCTTGCGGTCAAAGTTGATCTTCAATCTCGTATTATCCAAAGAGACCTCGGTGAAGATGATCTCGGCCGGTGCAATCCCCTGGCTCACCGCGTATGCGTCGGCCGCGCGTACTGCAGCACGCGGATTCCCCGGTAGATATTCGGCCCCGATTTTTACCGCCGTGAGTGCCCGCAACTGCAGATTCTTGGCGCTGAGGTAATAATATTCTTTGGCAAACATTCCGCGCATTGTGAGTTCGGTCGGCAAAACGACCAACGCTACTACAATGAGCATCACGCGGCAGCGAAGTGACAGTTGAATGAATCGTCGATTTGCCATCAGCAGAGGTCTCTTCGAGTCTCGGTCTTGATCTGATCGAGCTGCCACTGTTTGATCGTTTCCAGACTGAACCGCCAATCGCTACCAATGCGGAAGGCCGGCAACTTGCGCTGCTTGAGCATGCGATAAATTGTAGTCTTGTGAACTCGCAGATATTCCGACAATTCATCGACGGTTATATATTTGTCTCGCGTCATGTGAGGTCATTCCACCGGTCACGATTTCCGATTCACCATTTTATTAACCACTCAGGGAGTAGGATCGAGGAGCATGCTTGGCCAAATACTCACGCAAAGTTGCCACGCCGCAATCGCGAGCTGCACTCTTCGAACCTCCGGACGATGCTTGCTGCGCATACCAATGCCCCGTTGCTAGCCGGATAACGACAACCACGCCGTTTCCTAACGAGGCGCTGCCACGCCCTCCAAATCGATCTAAAGCGATGCCAAATTCGGCAAGCAAGTGCTCCCAATAGACCCAGGTCATTCGATTACGCTGATTAGCGACAGGGCGGAGATCCTCTTTTCCGATCGAATACCGCTTCATCAGAGCCCCGACCAGGCGACTCGCGGTTTCCGCCTCAGCTATGGAGGCTCCGTTTTCCGGAACGAGTCGCTGCAAGAGACGAATTTTTCTCAGTGCGTCTTCAACTCTCATCGCTTGATCGCTCAGCCGGCAGTTAGTCGAATTGGACACCCTGTGCCTGAGGCCCTATTGCGACAGGCGAAGCAGGATTTCCGAAGCGATGGTCTGAAACACTCCTTGCAAATCGGCCGCGGTAGCTGCGAACACCGCTTGTCCCACGGGTTCGTTGGGATCAAACGTGGAACTCGCCGGGTCGTTGGCGACCTGTTGCAGAAACGCCTGGCTGATCTTGTCTCCCAGGCCGATCGAGTAAATCGCTATACCCTGAGCACGCATGCTGTTGGCCACTTGAACCGCGCGATACATCGCGTCGTTGGCAATGTTGGTCTGGGTGAGCGATACGGACCCTCCGGTCATCTGTGACGGAAAACTGGTCGCCCCACAGCTGCGCGTGTTGCCGTTAGTCGGATCCATGAAGGAGATCCCGCTGCACCAGCCCACGGCCGCCTCGGGCGGCGCGCATCCGCCAAAGTTGAGCAGGGTGGATGGAGGACAATTTAAAGTATTCTGGACGGTGTTAGCCCAGCCGTCGGTAAAAAAGACGGCCACTTTGACCACGTTTGCCCCCGCCGCCACAGCGACGCCGTTGATCTGGCTCTGTCCGTCCAACAGGCCCCCTTGCGAATAGGTGGCGCCCCCGAAGGCCATCTTGTTGACTGCTTTGGTTATGGGATTCAGGAAATTCGTGCCCATTTTCACATCAACGCTCGAGATCGAGGAGAAGCTGATGTCCGCGATCAGGTCGTTGTTATTGTCGAAGTAGGTAAGAAAATTCTCGACGGCGGGTGGAAGCGCCTGCGCCCCGCCGTTGTTGTTCATGGAGCCCGATCGGTCCAGGACTACCGACATGATTAACTTGGGACGGGTCGCCTGAGCGTTGGAAGTGATCTTCAAAGTCTTAAGTCCTGACAGCACGCGGAGGAACAACGTATTGATCGAGGTGGTGGCGCTGACGTTTATTACCGTGTTGTTATTCGCGTCCGCGGTGATCGCGACGTTGAGCACCGGAGGACTGAGATCGCGCCCGATGCCTGAGCCATAGTTGGTATTGAACGCGCTTTGAGCGATCGCCGTGGCCTGGGCCTGCCCTTGACTGACGTTGCGCATGGCCGCAAGCGCAGCTGCATCGACCGCCTTGGAGAGGTTCGCCCGCGTGACGAAGGCAAACCCCAGATCGACTCCAAGGCCCAGGAAGGCAATGAGAACGGGCAAACTAAGCGCAAACAACAGGAAGATTTGCGCACGCGCGTGTCGCTGGTTGCTGGGTAGTCGCAAGGGAGTGATCCTCCGCGGGTCTTAGAAATACGCCACTTGATACAAGGTCGACGGCATGGCGGACTTGAGCAAATTCTTAATCGGGGTTATCGGCTGGTAGGAGTAAAATATCTCCGTTATGTAGATCGTCTGGCCTGGCTGCAGCATGGCGGCGGCCGACGCTGGCACGGTCGCCCTGTTCCCCACTCCCTTCCCCACTTTGCTGGCTTTCGAGACATTTCCCTGCGAGACCTGGTCGGTAATTGTTAAAACCCGGTTAATGTTGGTGACCGAAGTGATGATCACTTCCCCATTGCTGTTCAAATTCATCGCAGAATCTCCCGCAATCACGGCCGCGGCAGAATCGGACAAACTGGTCCCGCGCGATGCCAGATTGGACCCTTGCCTGGACAGTCCCGCCATAACCTGGACGTCGTGAATGGCCCGACTGAAGTCGATCACCATGCTAAAGATCACCAGCATCAGAGTTGCGATGAGCGCAAACTCCATCGCCGCCTGACCAGATTCGGCAGCTACGATCCTTGTGCACGCTGAACCGGAACGCCGTGAGTGTTTCATGACGCGTCTCCAGTTACTTGGTATTGGCAGGGGGGAAAGGTTCATTTTTGAAGGTGGCGCTCGACGTAAAAGTGTACATTCCATTTGGAAAGCCGCGTGCAATGATCGGCGTCATAAGCTTCAGGTTGGTGGTAACCGAGACCGTGACCGTGTCGCCTGGCCCCCCTGCGCTGCCCTTGCCGCCCCTCAAGCTCGAAATCTGAGTACTCGCTATCTGCGTACCAAACGCCGCCTGCTGAACAGCCGCGATGATGGAATTCACGCGTGAAAGAGACTGTCCAGGATTTTTCGGATCCGGGAGATGATTCCCCGTTGAAGCAAACCGGCCAGCCTCCTGCACCGCGTTTTCAATTTCCATTTCCACGAAGAACAGGCGTCCAAAATCGAACACCGCGAAAATCAAAAAGAAAAACAATGGGGCGACCAGAAGAAATTCGACCATCGCTTGGGCCTTCATGCGTCCGCCGCCTGAGGTTGAGCATTTTGAAACCATCGGATTATGCAGCAGCCCTCTCTTCGAAATCTTTAGCGCAATCAGTTTAATTACTGCTTTATTAGCGTAATTCAGCTGTTGTAAAGCTATTTCATCTTTATTCTGCTGTCAAGACCTCATGCAAGCTTTATTAGGCAGAACAGTCTCACCGTTGCCTGGCGCACTCTCATGAACTTTTAAGAAGGAATCTTAGAATTTACGGCGTTGGACGCAGAAAAGGGGGACTTTGTCTAGATGCAACCGGATAACCGTGCTTCCTCAGCTCTCGCCAGAGTACGCCGCCAGGGACAGCGCTCGACGTAATGATCATCGCGCGGCGTTGATCGACGCTCGACCTTAGAGTGCGTCTGTAGGCGCCGCCCTTAGAAGGTGTTTTTTGCCTTTCGGCGATGTGCACGACTTCGCGACCATTCCGCGCGAGCGCGCGGTTGTCGGTATTCATCGTGACGCTGGATGGAGCGGGTGCCTTAACCGGGCGAAGACCAAGGGTGAGTCGAATGCTTCATTCGCTATTAGCACGCAAGCTTCTAATGTACCGATGGTAAGACATCTTAGCCCCCAAGGGCTCATTGTCGATCGCGACGCCGCCAACGCACGGGGTCGGCACCTGGCTGCGCGAGGTCGGACGCGCGCATGCCGCGACCGCCGGTGGAAGTCCCGCGATAAGACTCGAGTAGGAACGCAAGCCACTGCAGCCGCAGCTCGCACCCCGAACAGGAGTGATTTAATTCGGGCGAAACTCCAGCTCCGCCGCTTGGTGGTTATTAGCATTCGCTGAGCGCGATGAGCATCCCAGCACTAGCGGGTGCCCGAGCTGTGCAATGAATGCCGGCTTGGATGGAAGGCACCTTTCGATCACCGACTTCGAGGAGCTGCGAAACGACCAGTCAGGACTTCTGTTCGCAATTCCCTCTGAAAAGGACGGCGAGCTCCGTTCGTACGCTGCGGTAAGCTGTCTCTGTCCAGCTTAAGCATCGCCTATTTAATATATTTCACTGTTAATTTGTATTTATCTCCTTTTGAGTGTAAATCCTATCTAACCGGCTGATATGCAAATCGAGCCGTTCCGAGAGAGGTCTACATGTCCTATAATCGTCATTTGCGTGGTCTAGCTCTATTCGAGAAGACTATGTTCGGCTTTGAACCAGCGCAAAGAATCCCCGCGAAGTCTGCAAAAGATACTGCAGATCGTCCCAGCCCGCCGACCGCAGATTTGGCTCAACGTGCAGCTACTTTCGAAGAAATCGACATTCGTGCGGCACTCTGCGCGCGACCTCAGCGAGCGCCCGACTACGAGGGGGAGCATCGGGCAATTGAGGTGCTCGCCGCCGAAATGGCAACGAACCCGCGCAACATGCTTCAGAAACTGGCGGAGACCGCCGTTGAGCTCTGCCGGGCCGATACTGCCGGAGTCAGTATATTGAAGGGCGACGTCTTTCGCTGGGAGGCTCTCGCTGGAGTGTTCGCCTCCTATCGAGGCTCGACGATGTCTCGAAACGCCAGCCCCTGCGGCGTGTGTATCGATCAGAATGCCACTCAACTGATGCATCTGCCGGATCGCTGCTTTCCAGCACTCGCGACCGATCCGCCCTTCGTGGAAGCGTTACTTATACCGTTTCACGACCACGGCAAGCCGGTTGGAACGGTTTGGATCGTAGCCCACAACTTCGAGCGGAAATTTGATCAAGAGGACGAGCGCATCGTGCGCACACTCGCACAGCTCGCCTCAGCGGGGTGGCAACTGTGGCAAGGGTCCGAACGCTCAGCGGAGTCGGTCCGGCACAAGGACGAATTTCTGGCCATGCTCGCTCATGAGTTCAGGAATCCACTGGCCGCGATCATAAGCGCGCATGAATTGGCGCTGAATATTAGTGGCGACGACGCCTACTTGCCGCGAACCAATCTTCCGCAGGCAGGGCTTGTGCGAGCGGATCTTCTTCAGGCCAATCTTTTGCAAGCTGTGGACGTCGTGGGAAGGCAGGCTCGCCATTTATCGCGAATGGTCGATGATCTGATGGACCTATCCCGCATTCGTCGCGGTCAGCTGGAAGTCCACAAGGAGCCGGTTGAACTTAGAGGGATCGTTGACCAAGCCATAGAGGCGACGCATCCTCAGTTCGAAAGTCGTCGGCATCGGCTGTCCGTTCGAATTGCGGACGAGCCGATTCGTATCAACGGAGACCCGGGTCGGCTGGTTCAACTCTTGTCGAATCTCTTGGACAACGCGGCGAAGTACACTCCCAAAGGCGGTGAGATCTCGATTGCAGCGGAATGTGCGGAAGATAACGTTTGCATCAGGGTTCAGGATAACGGAATCGGGCTCTCCAAGGATCGAATCGAAGGCATTTTCGACCTCTACACCCAGCTCAATGAGTCGCCAAAACCCGCCGCAATGGGTATGGGCCTTGGATTGACCCTGGTACGCAATTTGGCGGAAATGCACGGCGGCGTCGTCGAAGCGGCGAGCGAGGGACTTGGCAAAGGCAGTGAATTCCTGGTCCGATTACCGCTCAAACTCAGGTTTTCGGAGAACCAACGATAATCGCGAAAATGGCACATCTTCTGAAACGTTTGACCGCGCGAAGCTCGTGCAAAACCAGGCAAATTGCGGCGGTTAGATGACAGAAACGGAAAAGCCGGCATACCGCGCCAGATTCGAGCACTGCATACCCCTTGCGCGTCGCACGACAAAGCGTAGTTTATGGTTGCAGTCAACGTTTAGGCTCGGAAATGATCGCATATGAATGCGATCAGATGGACTGTACATAACGCGCACGCAAGCGAGGATTAAAGTAGAAATACAGACCCAAGGGCGCGAGCAATCTTTCGCGTTACCTTTGTCGCGGTGACTTCGTTAGTCTGGGCGGCTGTTCCTTTAGCGCTCAAGTCGCGGGATCGTGAGGAACGCCGAGGACGGCTCGGTAGTCCAAAATGTGCGAAGTTCTGGCCTTCGGTACTTCAGGCAACACCGTGGGGCAAGGGCTTACCGGACCCAAAGGTCAGTATCTGATAGACAAGCTTCCGAACGGGCAGTGTCTTTAAGCTCGATCCGCTGAACACCGCATTCTAGCCGGGCGAGGGAACCGGATATCTCGGTGACAAAGGATTGACCGTCGATTGGAAAGTGTCACCGAATGCCGACGCTATTGACGACGTGCTCCCCGGCATCGGGACCGCTGGTGGAATACCGGGATGGGCAATCACAGCGGCTTCCGGGCTCTTTGTTGTTGGTAGCACCCTAGGCGGCCTGGGGGCCGGCGGGGAGATTTTCGAAGGAGGGTTTGGCGGCCACCATAATTACCACAAACCTATGATCAGCCCGTCTGAATGAGGTCAACCGCGAAGAACGTTCGTGATATACCTAAGCGTCCCGGGAATCGCGACACCGAGGCCATTTGACAAAGGCGCGAGGACCGACCGGCGCGATAGCCGCATGCGCGCTTAAACTGACGGAAGGATTTCCCCATTACAAAGGAAAGATACTCATCCGTGGCCAACGAAGGGACGATTCGCCGCAAGCAGCGTCTCCTAGCGATGGAGTTGGAAAGATATTTCGGTCAGACGTGCCCTGAACTCACCGCGAAATGGAACTTGGCGATCCCTGGCTTGCAACCCTCGCTTCGTCGAGAACTGACTCGCCGCCTGCAGGACTTTGAGCGGGTCACCAACCTAGTGAATCGGGAGTTGATTGCGGCCTATGGATCAGCGACGGCCAAGGGTGAATCGGCGGAAAGCGTACTGGATCGCGCCCTCGCCGCACTGGAGCGTCTTACGGAAGTTGCCGATGATCTGAACCGCATGGTTAACGAGTTGCTCGCCAAAAATCGTTAACGGCATTGAGAGAGTGGCTAACAGCTCAAAGAGCAGCTGAAAGCCAGTGCGTGAGCGGGTTTTTCAAATTCGCTCACGGCGATGGTTTCGGGGGACGCAGATTCGTCTATCAGTTGCTCTGGGCCGGAGCACGGCGGCCGACAGGGCTTTGACATTCTACTGTACCTGAAACCGCCTGCGCCGGGCATTCGTCCGCCGACAAAATGGTGTCGATGACGTTGAAGAACTTGTTTGAGGCAATCGTGTTGCCGGACGTTCCGCTTTCTTCCGGAATACCGGCGCAAAGTTGATGGTGTTGTGAGTCACAGAGTTGTTGTTTCCAGTAGTGCCGCATCCGCTATCCAAATCCACATCTGATTGGCCACTATTGGCTATTCTGTTCTTGCTGACAACATTATAGTTGCTGCAGAGATCGATTCCGTCTACATGCACTGTGCCGAAGATTACATTATTCTTGATTGTGGTGTTGTCAGCCGTTGCCCCCGTCGTGCTTTCCGCTGCGATTCCGAACTGATTATTGCCGATGGTGTTCCCGGTCACCCGCACTTTGCTTGAAGCAAAAACAAAGACGCCTGATACGGTGAAGGCATTGTTGCCGATAAAGACATTGTTTATAATATTATTATTCTCAATCTGACCGACGGCTCCGAAGCTCACTTGGATGCCATTGTCAGGTCCACCAGTCGTAGGTCCCTGACCTTTCGAATGGAGTTGGACACAAGGCTGACTGAGCTGCCATCTCCGAGCGCTGTTATTCCATTCTTCTCATAGTCGTGAATGGTGCTGTTCCGGACTGTTACCGACGTGGTGCCTTGAACGGCTGGCGAGCTTTCGACGCGAATGCCAGTTCCGCTGTCGCATCCGCTCAAAGTTGCCGCCAGCACTGTCGTTAAATCATCGACTTGCCGGGCGTCACAGTTGTCGGGGACTTTTTCTAAGAGTTTGGCGGCGGCTGCGACTGTAAAAGAAAGAATAGTAGCTATTGGAAAACGTATGACATACATTGACAGTTTAAAGTAATTAATGCATCATTAAGCCTAGAATGATTTTGGGGGCATTAAAGCGTGAGGGCGATTCGATGTTCTCTACAGCAAGACAGAAGTACCAGACTCGCGAGCGCCTAAACGCCTGCCTCGCCGAGCTGAACAAGATCAGACCGACTGCTCTCATACGCGAGGACGTACTTGGTAAAGACCTCGGATTCCGTGCCGGCCTCGCATATTTCGACCGACTGCTTGAACTGTTTCATCGACTTTCACGGTGCGATCTAGATCCTATCCCGCTCGGTCGTCTCGAGATCATAACCAACGACGCCGAGAACACGCTCGGCCAGTTCCGCAAAATTCTTAGCTTCACCGGCCAAGATCTTGATGATCCACGCGAGGCACGAGACCTCTTAGTCGACGAGATAAGAAACTCGTTCGACCATGTCTCCACAAATTTAACGCAAATCGTGAGCCAGCTTTCAGGGCTGCAGCAGGAAGTGGCTCGACCGACGAGCGCTCCTTTAGTGCTCGGTCTTTGCGTACTCGTTTCTGCTTTAGCATTCCTCGCCTATTACACGATGAACAACAGCACTGTGGCAGACAAGTTATTGAACGTTGTGAACAGAGTTAGGGTTAGCTTTTCGTAAGACTCGTATTTTCCGCTGTTTGGTGGGAGCCGGTGTGGGTCAGGACCGGCTTCCGCCAAAGCGCGCCTTACTTAATTTAGGAGCGACCGACATATGTGGGTTTGCAGGCTCTGCCATTATATCAATTCGAGTATCTGCTGTCGTATTTGCGGCTCTCATCGATAGCTCACCATGCGCGCCATAGAAGAAAGTTCGCTCGCTCGGTTGACGATTCCAGATGTGCTGACACCAGGTCAGTATTACGGTGTTCGCGCCAGCATCCCGAAACGCACGCGATGAAGCGTCTGATGTTGGCGGTTTTAGAAGAAGCGCTGCGCTGTCTCTAGACCTTCACTGAAAGTCGCAATCCGGCCCATCGACAGGCCTCTGGCGAGGCCGAGCCGGGTAACTCCGTGCCTCGTTCGGGACATCGCAAGCCCGGCTAAGGTCATTGCGGCTGTAGGCTGAAGGCTCCGTTTCCCCTCTTCCGCCCGCCAAACCCCGGACGAATGCTTTCAACTAGCACGGTTCCCTGGTCGGCTTCCTTCCGTGGACCGTCACCCGAGCCCGAAGGTGGTACTACGATCGTAAGCTCGCTTCAAAGCGGCGGCCTGCTCAACGCGGCGCCCCTCACGACAGGCGAGACGAGCCCTCAATTGGTACAGCTCGGGCTCGAAGAGGCTAAACTCAGTGCGCTTAAGAAATCCTTCATACTCATCTAAGGTTTGAGCGATGGTCGCCGCCTGCGCGCGCAGCTCGAGCTGGGCTCGCGCAAGCACTGCATAGATGCGCGGGCTCCACGCGCCCTTTGATTCCCGCATGAACGCGACTCCCTCTTGCGCCGCCACGCGGCCCGCCTCCAGGTTGCCGAGTTCGATCTGGGCGGTGCCTAGGTGCGCGAGGAGGCTAGGCTCGGCCAGCCGCAGGGCGCCCCACTCACGGATCAGTCGCAGGGTCTCGCTGGCCGCTTCCAGCAAGGATTTCCACTCGCGATCGGAGGCGAGCGCGTCACAGCGGGCGAGCCCCGCCAGAATCTCGTTTCCGACACCGAGGTTGTCCGCCAGCTGTGCTGCTGCTTGCGCCAGCGTATGCGTTGCGCCTGAGCTACCCAGGGCATATTCGAGCTCCATTTCAAAAGACAAAGCCCAGACGACCAGTTCCGGGTAGCCGTTGTCCAATGCCGCCTGGCGCAGTGGCGGGAATTCTAGCAGCGCCGTCGCGAATCCGCGTGTGTAGCCGATGCACCGTTGACGTATGAGGCGCACCGCCAGTAAGGGACTGAACCCTGTCACATCGGCGGCCAGATGAGGATCGTCACCAGCCAGATCGATGACCTCGTCAGCGACGCGCTCCGATTCCCGCAGCCAGCCACCCCACGCGTGCGCAAAACACAGAGAGGCACGGGTCGCGCAGCGGAGCGCCGCCGCGCCCGTGCTGTCGGCGATCCGCACCGCCTCGCTGGCATAACGTACGTAGTCGGAGGCAAGCCCATGGTTGAGGCCGAGCACAGCGCCGTAGTTGGCGTTGAGCGCCGCCAGTGCCGCCAGCTCTCCGACGCGCTGCGCGCCGGCGCGGCCCTCCTCGAACAGCTCCGCCCAGTCAGTAGCCGACGCCCCCAGACGCCATCCGTGGGCGAGGGCCTTTGAACATGCCATGACTCTGAGCGCGGTCGTTTGCGGTACATCGGCACCTTGTCGGGCGAGTTCGCGCACCTTCTGCCAGTGAGGCAACGCCGCCTTGATGTCGCCGACCCCCGCCCATTCGGCGGCGCGCTGGTGCCAGCGCGCCGCGGCACCGATCTCTCGTGCTTGCTCATGACGATGCGCTAGCAGCGCGGCGATCTCGTAGCGGCGGACCGCGTCCTTCATGAGCTCCAAAGCCGGCGCAATCATCGCGCGCGTGGCTTCGTTGTCGAGGGTTGCGCATCGAGCGCAGGAGCCCGCTTCAGACAGGTTTTCGACGCCACACTTCGGGCATGCGCGTCTCAGGAGAGTGGTGCACTGGACGCAAATCTTTGGGCGATTATGTTAAGCTTGACACCCGTACCCATAAAGGCTATATTTCTCCTCATGAACGACAAAGTTGCAGCCGGTAAGCCGCTCACCACGCAACCCAACATCACGCTCGCCCAGTTGAAGCGGGATTTCGCGAGCGAGGATGCCTGCAAGACGCTGCTCCGCGATATGCGCTGGCCTGACGGCGTGCGCTGCCCCCGCTGCAATAGCGATAAGGTCTATGCGCTCAAGGCGCGGCCCTTCCACTGGCTCTGCAAAGCTAAGGAATGCGGCGGACGCAACGGCTATCGGTTCAGCGTTATCACCAAGACGATTTTTGAGAATACCAACTATCCGCTGACCACCTGGTTCGAGGTCATCTATCTGATGGGCCAGAGCAAGAAAGGCATCAGCGCTCTGCAAATCCATCGGCAGATAGGTAGTGGTGACTATCGGACGGCGTGGTACATGCTTCAGCGTATCCGCGCCGCGATGCAGGATAAGGAATTTCCGAAGCTGATGGGCCAAGTCGAGGTTGATGAGACCTACATCGGCGGATTGAACCGCAATCGCCACTTCAACAAGAAGCAGAAGGGGCGCGGCCCGTCCGGCAAGACCACAGTCATCGGCGCGATCTCGCGCAAGGGCAACGTGGTTTGCAAAGTCATCGAAGATACTTCGACCGAAACCATGTCCAAGTTTGTGCGCCAGACCGTATCGCCCAATGTTAGTTTGGTCGCGACCGATGAGGCCGCTGGCTATCAGAAACTGCATCAAGCATTCCCGCATGAGCATGTTGACCACAAAGCGCATGAATACGTGCGCGGCGAGGTCCATACCAACAATCTCGAATCGTTCTGGAGTCTGCTCAAGCGCGGAATCATTGGGACGTATCACAACGTAAGCAAGACCTATCTCCCGCTGTATCTGGCCGAATTTCAATTCCGCCACAACAATCGCAACAATGCCGATATCTTCAAGGCAATCCTTGGAGGATGCTGAGGTCGCCACACTGGCGGCGGCCTCAGCCGCCGAATAAGCCAGTGCAACTTGAATTGCCGTTGCGAGAGATGAGGAGAATGAAATCATGCCTAAAGCTAAACCCGTTTCGCTCCATCCGCTGACATTCCATGAGGCGCTCAAAGCTATTATCAACGTCGATCCTGATCGTGTGGGCATCACTCCTAAGCGACGAAAGCTACGGTCAAAACCACAGGCCCGTAAAGTGAAGCGCGGCTAAGATAAACACTTGGCCGACCAAAAATCAGCCCGCAGCCGCTCCAAAAAAATCGCGCCGCCCGCTTCGCATTAGGCTGACGCGGAACCTCATCCTCAATTATGAAAAGCCCGAAAGTGAAGCACAGCAGCGCTATTACGAATGCTGCCGCCGTTTCAAGAATCTTTGGAACCGCATAAAGCGCAAGGCATATCAGAAACCACGCTTTCTTGTAGAAATCGTTGCATTGGTCATTGTCGCCGTTTATACCGTGTTCGCCGGATATCAGGGTTGCGCGATGAGGTCGAGCGTAGATCAACAAGTCCTTGTAAATCGCCCTGTCGTTTTCAGCCACGGAATAACCATCTTGGAGAAGGATGGCGCGGGTTTTCCAAAGACGGTCGAAGTCTGGTTTGCTGACTTCGGGAAAACGGTAGCAATCAACGCAACTCCAATTGGACATCTTGAGATTGGAGAAGCTGACAGTTCCGCTCCCAAGGACTCGCAATGCGATCCCTCTAATATAGCGCCAACGAATGTGTTCCATTCTGCGCTGGCCCCATACGATGATGGCGGTTTCATGTTTTATTTTTGGGAGGCCCAAAAACCGACACACGCGACCAAATTGAAGAAGGGGGCAACAAAAATTTTGTATGTCGTTGGATGCATCTACTATGAGGGCCTGGACCATTCCCGCTGCTACTACTCCGATGTCTGTGCCTATTGGGATAGTGTAAGCGGAAGTTTCCCGGCTTGCGGAGACACGGACCGAAACTTCGTTAACTAGCTTCGTCGAACACCGGCCTGTCACCCACAGCATGCCGATCAGCAAGATGGGTGTCAAGCTTAACATAATCGCCAATCTTTGCGCCCTCCGGGTTTTTTGCCGAACAGTTCTGGCAGCGCATCGAGTCCAACCAAACCGGGCGATCGATTTCTAGTGAATTAAATACACCAACTGCTTCAAGCGTGACTACAACGTTCGGCGCGAGGCACTGTCCTAATCTGAGCCCCGAGAGTCCTAGGCTGAAGGGCTTGCTCGTGTCAGCGTTGCGAAAATCCGCTCAAGTTCATCGCTGGGTTTCGCGAACGAATCGATTGCGGCATCGGGTAGCAAAGTGGTTGTTATGATGAAATGACGGACTGTCTGATGGCGGTCTCAGCTTGGCCTTCATCGAGCCTTCCTTGTGTACGTTGTGAAGTACCGCCACGGCCGCGTCGGAATCGATCTCCAGTATGAACTGACCGGTGTCGGTGCTCATCCGGCTTAGTTCCGGCTAGGAGAGCACACCGGCTCTGATTGTGCTTGGCGCCGTTCTCACAAGCTCTTAATGTGTTCCGGCGGTAACAAATCGGACCCTAAATTCTGGACAGATACTTTGTAGCGCGATGCACGCAGCAACTTGACGAGCATTAAAGTCTTGATAGCCGTCCTTTTGACGGCATAGAAGGTGCCCGGGAATCTTGTTTCGAACCCGAAGATCGCTCGATTGCGCCAGCAAGCCAGGTCTTTGGGCCGATGAACACGGATTCCGTTGACGGTGTCTAGCTTCAACCGTAAAAGCCGAGTCTGCAACTGCAGAAATCGATGAGAGTCAGCAATCGCATGGCAGGTGATTGACGATCTTGAATGCTCGGGATCCTGGCTATCCACCGATCCATGTATGGTCCAAGAATTCCAGAATAGCACGTCACCCTTCTGAAGGAGCGGCGCCCGAATTTCCAATTTCAGTTCGCGAATTTTGGCAACAACCGACTGTATATAGGCTTCATGGTTGGCGGCGATATTGTTTGACAGAGTTTGCATACCCCGATAGACCCGGTGCGAGCCCGGGCAAATGAAAAAGCGGCCCGCCTTCGCAGTGATGTCTTCGATAGCAATCCAAGCGGCCGCCATCCTGCCGGTCTTCTCCGAATCGAGATAGTAGCTATCCTGGTGCTCCCATGTGGCGGCGTTACCCTCAAAGTACATAGACTGGACGATTTTTGGGTTTTCGCCACCAAATAACGCGCGAAAGATTTCAGTCAAGGGCTTAGCTGTAAGAATGCCCTCGGTCGCGAAGGCACGAAAACTGGGATAGCGCGCTGGATCGACGCTTTGCAAGTTGAGAATGGGATTCATGATCCAATTCTTTTCATTGAAGACGTGTTTCTCGGCCTTTGCCGTGGCCTGTCGGTAAATAAATTCGGCGCTGGGCTTTATCTCCTGATCCCAAAGCCTGCGAATACGGTCACAGTCGCTGGATTTAAAAACCGATCGGACCACGACGTAGCCACTTGTATCGTAGTACCTCTTTATTTTTTCAGACTCTTGTACGTCAAATTTGGGTGAGGGATCCTCCTGTGCAGTGGCTGGCACTTGTACAGGCAATCCTCGCGGAGTTTTTAGCTCGATCATCACTAATCTCTACCGACCTACTTTCCTTAGATTGGGTAGGTGCGGACTTGATTTTGCCTCCATTCGGTTCTCTGGGCAAGGCGGAGAACCTTCACCAGGACGGGTCGACTATCGAGCGCAATCGCCCGCTAGCCAACACGCCTGAAGCCAATACGGTATAGTTTCCGATTGGCTTACGAATGACGCTGCCAGTTTATGCACTTTGTCATTTTCAGTCGAAGTGACGACGTCGTCAGTCAAATCAGGGGTCCCGACCACTCGAACAATATCTCTTCACGCCCCTTAACGCACCAATTCCGTTGTCTCGGTTCCCTGCCTGCACCACGTGATATTTCGGCAATCTGAAACCAGCATAAACAATTACTTCGTGAGGCTTTGGTCCGCCCAGAGGGCGCGGAAGCGGCCGCCGGGCAGCGCGTTCAGAGACGAACAGGTGCCGGACTCGATGACCCTTCCACCTTCCACTACGTAAATCAAATCGGCCCATTGGAGAGTAGAGAGGCGATGCGCGATCAAAACCACCGTCAGCTTGCTGCGCCGGCTCTCGATCGCATCAAACACGCGTTGCTCATTAATGAAATCGAGACTGTTGGTCGCTTCGTCCAGAATCAGCATCGAAGGATCGCGTAGAAATGCGCGCGCGACCGCCAGCCGTTGGCGCTCACCTTGCGAGACCGAGATTCCGCGATCGCCAAGAGTGGTATCAAGTCCGTCGCGAAGTCCCGCGACGAAATCGTAGGCGGCCGCGTCTCGAAGTGCCTGAAGCATTTCGTCCTCGCTCGCCTCGGGCCGTGCCCATTTTAGGTTCGCGCGAAGCGTATCGTTAAACAAACAAGTATCAGCCGCGACATAGCCGATTTGCTCGCGCCATACACGCATTTTTTCGGGTCCAAGTGTCTGGCCGTCGAGTTTTATTCTTCCTGAGTCGGGTTGGGTCAAACCCATCAGAATGTCCGCAATGGTACTTTTACCGGCTCCGGACGGCCCCACGAGTGCGACGATTTTTCCTGCCGGGATTGCTAGGTTCAAGTGAGAAACCGCAGGCAAGCGTCCTTCGCAGCAGGTAAACGATACGTCATCCGCGACGAGGTCGCGCGTCAGAGAGAGCCGCTGGTGGCGGCGCACTAGAGGCTCCGCGGCCGCTGCACATCGAGTCTCAATGTCGAGCAGGTTCGCAAACGACGGTAGCGATTTGACGAACGCATGGTACTGGATTGTCCGGTCATTATTCGCGGTATGACGCGCGCGAACACCAGCAAAAGGATCATAATTGACGCAGAGGGCACCGCTAGCATGCGAATCGACAAGAACAGCACCGCCGCTAGGATTACGACTGAGCCGAGTTCGAACAAAGCCCCGGCGATCGCCTGCTGACGTAAACCGTGCACGTTGGCTCGTGCCACGCCGGCACTAAGATCGGAGAAGATTGAAAAATTACGAGATTCTGCGCCATAAGTTTTGGCAGCTTTGAGAGTCTGCAAGTGCTCGGTTGTGGCGGCGTAAAGTGACTTTGTGGACGCAGAGACTTCCTCACCGGTTTTTTCGATCGTCCGGCTGCGTCCCCGAAAGGCGAAAGCCAGCAGTCCGCCCGACATCAGCACCAGCCCCAGTATCACAAAGATGCCGAGCAGAAGAATCAGCGAAGGCTGCAGCCCGCTTGCGACAAACAAAGCTGAAACCCTCGCCACATAGCGCCCGGCGTCGCCTTGGCCCATCAGATTCAAGCCCGCAATCTGCAAAGTCGGTAACAGCAGCGTAAAGCCTATGCCCTCTGTGAGGGAGTACATAACTGTTAGGCTGAGTACACCGACCAGTTGCCAGCGTGTCACCCGGAACAGTAGAGCGAGGTAAGATCTTTGCGTGCGCTTCCTCCGCTGCGAAGTTGAAGCTATCGCGGAAGCGCGCTCGAGTCCTGTCTCATCCAAGCAACCCGAATTGACATGAGTTCGGGAATCCACGCGGCTAAATAGGATATTCCAACGCGCGCGATTGCCCAAGAATTCCCACTTGCTCATTATATCTTTCTTTTGTGCAGCGATCTCATTCCACGACCAGCACACTCCGAGCCTACCCTTATTAAGCTGTTTACCGTACCGGACCTCTACCGAAAACGGAGTGGCTCCAGTCCATGCACCCGCAAAGATGCCTGTAGGGCGAACACATCAGTTTTCGTCAATGATCGTCAATGGCCGATGGAACTGGCCGCGCTTTCGTGGACCAGAGTGTGCTGAATCAGGACCGCGATCCGAACGGAAGTGTGGGTTGGACTTGCCCCGGTTTGATGGACACTCCGATAAGCGCTTCGCCTATCACGGGCTTCCGGGGTTCCGATCGAGCAGTTCGTCGGCAAGGAAGACGATCCGGGCTGAGAGAAGGAAACCTCTACAGACTGGTTAGAAGCTCGGACGCTTAACAGAGAGTCAGAACTAGAATCCCGCCAGCAGCGGGACGTCTAAGAAGAACGTCTGAAGGGGGTGCGAACAGCCAATGAACCGCGCAAGGAATCCAGTCAGGATTGTGCCCAAGGGGTGGGGCCGCGAGGTGTGGATCGTCAACGGCGATCTCTACTGCGGCAAAATCCTCGAGATTCGCAAGGGCAAGCGCTGCTCACTGCATTTTCACAAGCTCAAAACTGAGTCGTTCTACCTGCGCGCGGGCCGGCTCAGAGTCCGCGTCAAGGAATCACCCGACTCCGAGGTTATCGAGGAGTTCGAGCTCGCCGCCGGCGAGTGCATGGACGTTCCGCTGGGGCTGGTGCATCAGATGGAAGCGCTGGAGGACGCCGAGCTGTACGAGTTCTCCACTCAGCACTTCGACAGCGATTCGCATCGTCTCGTACCCGGCGACTAAGCGGCGCGGACGGGACACTGAAAAACGATTAGCTAAGTTTGTTTTGATGTCGCACTGAACCCCGCCGGCTCCTATGAGCGCAAAAACTGCTGGTCTCTGGCGTACGGCCGTCAGGTGCTGATGCTCGAAGCGGACCAGCGTCAGGGCCGCTATCGCGAGGTCATGCACTGCGCGGTCAAGGCCTATCGGCTGCTCATTGTTGACGAGATCGTCAGCGCTCAGAAGACCGAGTTTGCAGAGGCTGAGATCTTCGAGTTTCTCGCGTCACACCAATTCTGAACGCCGGCTTCCGACAACACGGCCTCCCCCGAGAAATTCGGCCGCTTGCCGTCGCCACCTATCTAAAGGGGCAGCTCTACGCATCCACAAGCATATCCGCCGCATCGCGAACCCTGGAAAACACCGTCCGTAGCCGAAGAAAAGGCGGTAGTTCGAGGGTGCCTGGGCGCCCGGGTTACTGACGGCTACTGACAGCTACTGACGGTGTTTTCCGTGCAGCACTGACCACGGAGACCACGCGCCTGCCCTGTACCTCATTGCGGCTGAACTGAAGCTCGACTCCCGCGGCGCGGATATTGGTGGCCATACGCCTGAGTGCATTACCCAGGCCGTTGGGCGCCTTGGGCCAGCGCACCGAGCGGCCCAGCGCGTCGCTCACCATCGAATCAAGCCGCGCATGAAGTTCTGCTACCGTTCCGGTAAAACCCTCGCGGGCCAACTCGGCCAGCGGCCCGTATAGCGGGGAAGCCTCGAGGGCGAGGTCGCGTGCCTCGGCGCTATTGGTCTGGCAGGCCGACATCGCCTTCCCCGGCTTCATGCCCAAGGCTTCCTCGCACGCGCCCACCCACAGCGCGAAGTCCGCCAGCCGTGGCGGTCGATCGAGCTTGACCTGCGGGAGATTGCGGAGCCCTGTCACCGCCGCGTCGAGCAAGGCACCCAGGATCCGTGGCTGTCGGTCGGAGAATTCACCGCCAGAAGTGCAATTCGTCCCGCCGAATCTCGGGCTTTATACTTAGGAACTCGACGATCAGCGCACGGTCGAGAAAATCGGGCCTAGCAGTACCGAGGTCGGGGATAGCGTTGAAGAACAGAGGACGGGTGGCGTCGAAAATGGCTTCATCATGGTCGCTGTGTGGCTATAGAGTTGCCGACCACCGAAACCGCCGCCGGTGGCGAACCCGACAGGTAGCGTCGGCCAGCACCTCGGGTAATCGGCTAAGGTTATCGAAACGCCTCCGGCGGCACCTTGTTCCCGGACGAGATCGCCGAAGCGGTCACGGACTTCCAGACTAAGAATCCCCAGGCTCAAGCAAAAAAGCTCCGCGCTTTCGGATGTAATAGTCCTCTGCTCCCAGTGCGCACGCCTAGACGCGATATCGCTGAGGGGCAATCGGACAACGCGATGTCGAAGCAATGTCATTCCGGTCAAGATCGCCTCGCTTCTCTCGCGCCTCCGGCATGGCGATGGATGTAAGAGGGGCCTCGGCGACCGCGAGGCAGAGGTGGTGAGGACTACTTTGAGAGCTTCTGAATGGCACCCTGTAGGAGGTTTGGGTGGGCAGTTCTTCGACGAAATGAAATTGCGAAACTTCGAAAAGATCGTCAGTGATCGTCAGTGATCGTCAAGAACCGCAACAAGAAAGGCCTTAGGAGCCGGGCCTACTGACAGTCACTGACGATCACTGACGATCTTTTCGAAACTGTGCAGCATGAGGCAGCACGGAAACCATCCGTCTCCCCTGTTCATTATTGCGGCTGAACTGAAGCTCGATTCCTACCGCGCGGAGAGTTGCGGCCATGCGTCTGAGGGCACTACTTAGACCGTTGGGCGCCTTGGGCCAACGCACCGAGCGGCGCATCGCGTCGCTCACCATAGAGTCGAGCCGTGCACGAAGCTCCGCGACTGTCCCCGTGAAGCCTTCGCGAGCCAATTCGGCCAGCGGCCCGTAAAGCGGCGATGCCTCAAGCGCAAGGTCACGTGCTTCAGCACTGTTAGCACGGCAGGCCGCCAGCGCCTCCCCCGGCTTCATACCTAGCGCTTCCTCGCACGCGCTCACCCACAGCGCGAAATCCGCCAGCCGCGGCTGGCGCTCGAGCTTGACCCGCGGGAGGTTCTGGAGTCCCGCCACCGCAGCGTCCAGCAACGCACCGATGATGCGCGGCTGTAGCTCGGAGAATTCGCGCCAGAACCGCGCCTCGTCCCGCCGAACCTCGGGCGTGATGCTCAGAAACTCGACTATTAGCGCACGGTCGAGAAAATCGGGCCTTGCCGTGCCGAGCTCAGAGATGGCATTGAAGACCAGCGGTCGGGTGGCATCGAAAATGGCTTCGTCGTGATCGCTGTAGAGTTGGCGGCCACCGAAGCCGCCGCCTGTCGCGAGTCGGCAGGCGGCATCGGCCAGCTCCTCAGGTAAGCGGCTCAGGTTATCGAAACACACGAGCCAGGAGTTTCGGGCTGCCGCCGTGAGATCACGCACTTCGCGCGGAATGCCTCTAAGCGCCGAGGTGCGAGGGTCGATGAGCGAACTGATCACGCGGCACGCGGTCGACTTGCCCGCGCCCTGCTCGCCCTTGGCGACCAGAATGGGGAAGGGGAAGCCCGGACGCAGCGCTGCTATCAGGAAGGCTCGGATTAATATCCAGCCGTGGTGGTCGACATTGAAGAAGGGGCGCAGCTCCTCAAGACTGCCGCCGGGCTCGGGTTCGGGCAGCGGTTGCGAGCCGCGCGTGCGGCGAAACTTCGCCGGCGGTCGATCGACCATCCGCCAGCCCTCAGCATCAATCTCGACCGCCCGCCAGTCACGATCGCAGAGATCAAGATAGAGCCTGTCCCCGTGTTCAGCCACGCGCAGGTGGACCGGACACTCTTCTCCGTCAAACAGCGCGCGCGCTTCGAACAGTTCGGCCGCGGCGCGGATCGCCTGAGCGCCCGGGCTCTCGCCGGTATTGAGGTAATAAATCCGCAGCAGAAATAGCTGGAAGGCGCGCGCGCGGATCGGATAGTTCTCCCAATGAGTGTCAACGCGAACCGAGGCCCATCCCTGCTGGTCGGGATCGTGAAACAGCTCGAGCCCTGCGCTCAAAGCCAGCCTGATCAGCCTGTCGGCCTTTGGCTCCCACCCGGGGTCTTCGGCACTCACCGGCTGGCGGAGCATGTATTCGATCAGGTCCGACTTCTCGTACTTCTCAAGAATCGTCCGCCAGTGTTCCCACTGAGCCGCGTCCGCATGCCTGATAGCGGCAAATGAAAGCACTGCCTCGGTTGAGACCAATTGCTCCGGATCGTCCCCCACCCGAGGTTCCAGCTCGCGAAGGAAGAGCAGAGCCAACTCGGCGGCGACGCTGCGGAGCTGTGGAGTTGGGTCTTCCATCGGTCAGATCCTTGGAACCAGCTTCTTCCACTTGCGGCGGTTGCAGCGCCGGCAAAGCGTTTGCAGGTTCGATTCCTCGGTCTTGCCTCCCTTGCTGACCGGAACCATGTGATCCACTTCAAGGTTGACTGCGGTCCGGCATCTGCGGCACCGCGCGCCGTCACGCAGCAGCACCTCCGCCCGCATGGGATCGGGAATCCTTCGCTTCGCTGAGCGGTCTTCACAATTGGGTTGTTCAACTTGGGCGAAGGCGACGAAGTCCGCAAACGCGCTCAGGTCCACCGAATCCGTCGCCCCGATAAGCTGCTCCAGCTTTATCGGGTTATTGGGCAGGACATTGTCCATGCGCGCCGACAGCAACAGCAGACAGATCAGATGCGCCTTGCTGGCGTCGGGCAGCTGGCGAAAGCGCAGGTCGTTGAGCAGGTCATAGGGCAGCCTGATCTCTTTGCGACTGCGCTCGAACTGGCGGAAGTTACGAAAGCCGAAGAACTGTTCCATCGACATCTTATGCAAGGCCGGGCTCAAGAAAGTTGATCCTTACGACCGAGACAGGCGGCTTGCGGTGGGGCTCCAGATTGACGCCATGCAGCTCCGGAATCGCGGCGTAATCTACCGCTCCCCTTCGAGAGCTTCTCAAGAGCTCGACGCCGCAACCAAAGGTCCTGCGCGCCGTTGCCATGCTCTCGAGCATCGCGCGCAGCTTGTGCTCTTCCGCCGTTGCCGTCTCAAGCCGGACCTTCGCTTCGCGATAGCGCAGCGCGACATGGCGCCATTTCGGATCGGCGCTCAGGTCGAGCTCGCTGCCCGCCGGCTCGGGCCAGACGTTTTCCTTTACTAGTTGCCAGAACGTAGCCTCGGCATCCAGCAGCCGCTTCAGGTATTCGCGATCGGGGTGTACCCTGACCAGGCTTCCCGCCCTGCCATCGAACGACCAGTAGTGGACTTCCGTCGCCCGCGAGACTTCGAGCTCGTGCTGCAGCTGCGCGTAGTAATGCGGAGGCACGCTTCCTTGTTTAGCGGCGGTCTGGTCGCGCACATTCATGGGGCACTTGATCTCAAGTACGGTTGAACCATCGAAGCTGAGCCCATCGAGCGATGCACGCATCCATTCGAGTTGGTCGTGCACCAGGCAAAGCGGCTCCATCTGGATGCCGACCTCCTGCTCATAGATCCGCCGCGCGAGCCGCTCGAGCTCGCGCCCGCGCCGCGCCGCCAGCCCCGCCGCGTCTTCCTGCGCCCGTCCGGTTTTTATCGACCACAGCATGCGTGGAGTTTTGAAGGCCGCCTCGCCCATGATGACCGGAGCATCGCTGGCACCGAGTCCTTGTTGCCGCCAACGGTGCCACTCCGCCGTGTTCTGTTGCAGCCGCTCAATTCTGGGCATGGGTTCCGTTCTCCTGGCTGCTCTGTTTGGCGAGTTTGCGGTTGAGCAGGTCGAGCGCACGGCGGTATGAGTCCTCGGTCATCTCGCTGAGCGCCGAGACCCGGTAATAGGCCAGTACCCGCTCGAGCTCGGTTCCGGTCTCTTCGATCAGTCTCTGCAGCTCTCGCACCTGTTCCTGCGTGATGACACGCTCCGAGCCGAACGTCGCCCTCGAATTTGCGCGCTCGTCCTCGGGATCATCTCCGGTGCTCAGCAGGAATGATTGGAGCAGAGCGTACTTGAGTGCTCCGGTCATCGCTTTGTAGGGCCCTTTGTCGCCGGCATCCGCGCCTTCACCAGCCACCCTTACGCTCAACTCCTCGCCGGACCTCGCATCCAGGAAGCGGTAATTCATGACCACCCGTGCTATGCGGTCGGAGGAACTGCGCGGGGTCTCGGTGGAGATCGACTGAAGCTGCGGAATCACGACCACGCCGAGTTCGGCGAGGATATCGCCTACCGAACCCGCCAGGTCGGCGGCCGTCACGTAACTGTAGTTATGCCGCTCGTTATGTCCGCGCTTCTGGACATAGCCTAGCCGGCGGCGGACTTCGGCGAATTTCTCGCGCAGATTCAGCTGTGCGAACATTGGCGCCGCGAAGCCCAAATCTTCTTTTGTTGCGCCATTTTCGATGTGGCCGTCGAGGCGATTGGCGGATTCGGCGTGCGCCGAACGCGCTTTGTCGTTTCTCTTCGGTGTCCGTTCCTGCTCCATTTGTCGCCGTGATTGTCGTTCGCGGCTTCCTCCAACGGTTTGCCTTCCTTCGGCACTTGGCCATTGGCTGAAGCCTGAGCGTCGGTCTGCCGGCTCTTGCTCCGACGCAGACTGTTCTACTTCCATCGGTTTGCTTCTTCCTTTTTCTGCTAACTGAAACACGTTGCCCTCCTCATCTACGTAAATTCCTTCGTCAAAATTGACCTCGGTAACCGGGCGTCCTACCAGCGTCCGGACTTCCACCTCTTCCGCGGCGTGGACCGGATGCCATTCCCTGACCAGGACGGCGCCACCGGGCCTATCTGCAATCTCGGATTCGGTCAGGACGCTGAGAAAATCGTTCTTGTAATCTAAACTCGTTTCATAATTACCTCGTCGTTGTTACCGATGAACGTCGTTATTGGAATTCGGACACAGGAAGGCACTGGCGCCCAAATTCTTCTCGTCAGTCTCTACTGTAATGACATTAGCATGACAAATCAAGGAGGAGTCGGATTTTCGGATTTGAGAACCACAGCGGGTAAGCGTAAATTCCGGGCGTGAAGCGCCGGAAGCCGAGGCAACACCGCAAAGAACACCTCGTTCAAATCCGCGTCACTGCCGAGCAGAAGCGGATCATGACGGAAGCCGCTGACCGAGTCGGGCTGGATCTTTCGTCATGGTTGCGGCAGCTCGGTCTGAAAGCTGCCGGCGTGCCGACTTCGACCGAGAGCAAAGGCCAGTTGCAGCGCACGTGAAGCTCGTCCGAAGGTCGTGAGGTGGCCGCATGTGGTAGCGACGCCATTGGCGCGGTGGGGCGGCCCTATATACACGTGTGCTCTCGCAGGGACCCCGCGCCTGAAGGAGAAGTAGCAGGCATGAAGCTCCAAAGTGCCGCCGCGCTTGCGCTCGTCGGCTCGGCTGGCGATCGAAAAAGCCGGCGAGGATGTTGAAAAGCTGGCCGCCACGGTCCAAAAAAGGCGCCCGAAGCTCCGAGGGAGGAAGCCATCACCCGATTTCTCCGGGTCGTTAGCGCACGTCGTTCGCTGAGCGAACCGCTATTCGTGACGGCGAGGCTAGGGGATCTCTAGTAACTTGTCCCGAAAGCGAAGAGCGGAGCGGCGCGGCTCACGGCCTTCCCGATCGTCGCTCACCGCCATGGGATACGAGGGAAGGATCACCGGTCTCCGAGACGCGCTTCGCCTCGAAGGCTTCCGGGGTTCCGATCGAACAGTTAGTCGGCGAAGAGGACGAGCAGGCTAACGGCCGCGAGTGTTATTACCCGATCGTCGAAAACCCGGACGACGTGAACGGCGCGCTCTCAGCTACACATGGGACTCTTCGGCCGATGCGTGCGAAAACGAGCCCAATCGTTTCAGCTGGCGAACCGCGACTGAAAGACGCTCTAGAGCGTCGCGAGCCTGTGCCCTCCCGCCTCGGCCACGATCAGCGCACGGACGCAAACGTAACGGAGGTCGAGCACTGCGGAAGCCGTGCCTCACACCCCGTCTCCGCATCGTGAAGCCCTCCCAGAAAGTCAGAAGAAAGTCGTTCGCAGTGACGATAGGAGAGGGCGGTCGCCTGCAGCGCGTGGCCAAACGATGGCGTTTTGCTCGCGTGGATTGGAGAAGACCGGCAGTCCGGACACGTCGAGCACCGGAGCGTGCGCGTCCAGAACCGCAAGTTTGATTGGCAGCTTCTTCGAATGGTTGCCGACGTTGGGTGAGTCACTCTCTGACGAGAGCGAAGGGTGTCCCCGCTCTTCAAGTTCCGACGATTGCGCATAACCTCCCCGCCGGGCACGATCGGATTGAATGGCGCGGACGACGAGACAGCCCACGTACGAAGCCCCGGCGCGGCGAAAGCTGGTACGCGAGGTGGTGGACATGGGCTTTATCGATCAGCTGCGGTGGAACGCCGACAGGACCGCGCTGGAAGCCGTCTACGTACGCCAGTCAGTGATCGAAGCGCGCGTGGAATTTTTGGACGCGGTCCTACGTGTCGCACCCGAGGTGTTCACAGATCTTCGGGAGGTCTCAAAGGACAAGAGTGCCGGGTCGCAGGAATGGCTCGCCGAGTGGCAGCAGCGTTGGGGTTTGACGGCTGAATGGTGCAAATTTGCTGCGTTTCACACCGCGAACGCCCCGGAGCTGCCGCCTTTTTTCATCTACCCGGAGCTTTGCGCGAGCCGCCCATTCAGACCGCTGCCGGTGCCCGAGCTACCGGCGTTCGATCCAACGCGAGAGACCTGGGCATGCTATGAGAGGCGCTGCCGCATGCTCATTGCCGAGTACCGGCGACGGAGTTACACGGCCGCCAAGCTACAGAAGTTCGAATCGGTGCAGGACCGGCGCTCTCTGCGCAGGCACCTGAGCTGGCTGGCCGCCTACCAATGTCTGTGCGCACCATTCAGCGTGATCGCGGAGGCAGCCGACCTGCAACGGGCGGCAATCGACTACGGGGTCAAAACTGCGGCCAAGTTCATCGGTCTTGAACTGCGCCCCGCCGAGACGACCGGTGCCCCCAAGGGCGTGGCTCGCCGGCTCCTGCTCGAGCGGGTGTCGGCCGGGCTACGTCGCGAGGCGGGTGGGCCGCAGAGTGAATAGTCGGTCCGCCGCGTTTGGCGCCCACCTGTCAAAGTAATCAGTTTTCGTTATTTGACATTTTACCGCCGGTCTAGGTTCGGCACGATCGTCTCTCAGTTTCTGGGGTCATGACGAGAACATCCTTCTTAGGAAAGGAGCGGATTATGAGTACTGAACGGCAGGTCGAAGCAAATAGGCGGAATGCTGAGCGGAGCACGGGACCACGCACGCAGAACGGTAAATCACGTTCCGCCGCCAATGCGCTAAGGCACGGGCTGACCGCCAAGCAGATAGTTCTGTTCGATGAAAAGCCTACGGATTTTAACGCTTTCCGAACCAGCCTCCTGCACAAACTGAACCCGAACGGCGACCTTGAGGAGGTCTTGGCTGAAAGGATCGTCGTCGATTCGTGGCGCCGCAGGAGGATTCCTGTACTGGAGGCCACACTTTACAAAAGCTCACACAATGACGACCCGAATGAAGAGGACTATGCGGATGAAATAGCGACCTGGTCGCTCAGAAATTGCGGAGAGGCCTTCGCAAATCTATGGCGACACGAGGCGGCACTCGATAGATCATTCTCACGGTCGCTCCACGAGCTGCAGCGACTCCAGGCGATGAGGGCTGGCGAGCAGATCGCTCCGCCTGCGGTGGTGGACGTCGATGTTAACCTAAGCGATGACCGAGCGCCGAATCCGGAGCCGATTTTACAAAACGAACCACGTGCCGCGGAGCCCGTATCAGCCAGGGGCGAGCCCAACGCAACGATCACAGACGATAAAGAAGTTCAGCTTTCGCCTGGCCTTACGAGGTCGCAGAAGGCACAGCTTCGACAAGCTGGATGGTCGGACGACGACATTGCAAAGATGAAACCAGAGGAACTTCACAAGGTTTTGGACCTCCTATGAAGCGCCCCACGAAGCGAGTCCAGGCTGATTTTACAAAACACTCAATTCGGGAGGCGCGGCTGCTGCGACCCGGATTCCCCATTGATCTGGGCGCGTTCTGGGCTGGCTCGTCTCATGGCGGCAAACGGTGCTAACCGACCCGGATCAGCAGCTGATCGCTCACCAGCTTGCAGCGGCTGTTGGTGAAAACTGGCAGGCCGCTTATCCAACAAGCGCGCAGATCCTGGCAAGAGCCACCAACTGCTGCGGCTCCAAGCTGCAAGATCGCGAGCGGGTCCCGGCACCAGCCGTGGTGGATGTCGACGTCAGTGTAAACGGGAACGGTCCGGCCATTCCGGAGTGATTCTACACAACAAACCCAATTGGCGCGGACCAAAGCGGCGTGACGATCTATGACTGATAAACCAGCGGCGCGTGCAGCGCCTGATCGACGCGCTCAGGCTCTCTCGCGCCTCCGGGGTGGCGATCGAAAACTTGGTCGGGGACGAGGTCGAAAAGCAGGCCGCCACGGTCCAAATTTGGCGCCCGAAGCGCCGGGGAGGGAAAGGCACCAGATTCTCCGGGCCGTTAGCTCACTACATCATTCGGTGCGCGATTATCCATGCGTGACGGCGGCGATCCAGCGAATCCTGGTGACTTGTCGCGAAAGGGAAGGTCGCGTTATACGCGGCGCCGCTCTCGGCTTTGCGCAAATCCGTACGGGATTCTGGACTTAGCTTTGGACTAAGTCTACAATCTTTTTCATGGCAGGTGCGGTAAACGTCCATGAAGCTAAGACTCGATTCTCCAAGCTTCTCAAGCGGGTCCAGCTCGGCGAAGAAATCATCATTGCCAAGGCTGGAAAGCCGGTGGCGAGACTGGTGCCTTTCGCGCAATACCCGTCAGCGCGCAAGCCCGGCACCGCTAAGGCGCTCGTCAAAATAGGTGCCGATTTCGATGCCCCGCTTCCAAATGAGATTCAAAAGGCCTTTGATGAAGGTACTCCTTGATACCCACGCCTTTCTCTGGTGGGTCACTGATGACCCACAGCTTTCCTCGCGTGCCCGCCGGATTCTGAGCGACAGCTCAAACGAGGCATACTTCAGTGCCGTGAGCGGCTGGGAGATTGCGATCAAGACTCGCCTCGGCCGTCTTAGCGTTGCTGGTGACAGCCTTGAGGACTTCGTCGCTGAGCAGGTGGCTGCCAATGGCTTCCAGGTGCTGCCCATACATCTGAACCATGCTCTGAGAACCTATTCGCTGCCTGACTATCACAGGGATCCCTTCGACCGACTGCTCATCGCGCAGGCAATAATTGAAGAGTTGGCTTTGGTAACGGCCGACAGGAAGCTTGGCGACTATAAGGTCCGGATCGTCTGGTAGCTCCCTTGACGCACGGATTCCTCGAGCAGCCGCAAATCTATTCGTCAAGAGAACTTGATATAGGAATGCTCGCGCGACTCAAAATTGCGGTGTCCTTTTTTAACCTGTGAAAGCGGGAACGGTCCGGTCAATCCGGAGTGATTTTACAAAACAAACCCAATTGGCGATCACCGCGGCGCTGCGTGTCATTCCATCCCCGCGACTTTAGTTCGAATGCACGAACGCGCGGCGTCTCGCGAGGCCTGTCCCTTCCAGAGCGGCAGTCGACGTCCATAGGGCTTCGCGCCAGACCATCTATGACTGGATCAACGAACGGCGCGTGGAGCGCCTGATCGACGCGCTCAGGCTCTCCCGCGCCTCCGGCGTGGCGATCGAGAATCTGGCGGGAGACGATGTTGAAAAGCTCGCCGCTCCCGTCAAAACACCGCGCCCAAAGCGCCGAGGGAGGAAGACCTCCCCCGATTCTCCGGCACTCTAGTTCACGACGTGATCGTGCTGGCGCCGTTTCTGCCGGGTGTTTCTTTCAGGCCTACATCACACCACTCGTTGGAGCCCGGGCCGCTCACGATTAAGCAACTCGCATCGTTGCCTGCGCGTCCCAGCCGCGCCCCTTTTTTGAGTAGATCGATTTCCATGGTGAGCTGGTCCACCTTGTTCTCCAGCTCGGCGATTTTGCGCTCGTACTCAGCGATCCGCACCGCTCGGCCAACTCATCGGAGAACTCTTCAAGCAGGCCGCGTGAACGTGCGGGGCTGGTCGTTATTCTCTAGACGGTTCGATGTCAATCGTAAACCGGCGCGATGAGAGGGCGACTATTGGCGAGCGAGGTGGTGCAGCGAGTCCATGATGTCCTGCGCCGCGTAATCCAACAGTCCGTACAGGCCGTAATGGTACGCTACCGCCATCCCGGCTGCGAACATCGCGAACAGGAGGATTGCGAGCGGCGCGCCCGCGTACGACGGCGCGCGCGTCGGATGCTCCAGTTGGCCTGCTGGACGAGTGGTCAGGACCGAGAGATCGTCGTGGAGTTTCCTATAATTGTCCCGCACCTCGACGATCAGGTGGTTGCGCACCTTCTGGGGATTAGCGAGCCCTTCGCCGCTGAAGCGCAGAATCGCCTCGAATTGGGCCAATGACTGTTCGGCATGGTCTGCCATGATCGTGAGATACGCTGACGGCACCTTGGCCGGGTTGCCGCGCCAGAGTCTAGCGCGGAACATTCCCAACGTCCGCTCAAAGTAGGGCAGGCCGCTATGGAAACTCAGACCGCGCTGCCGCAAATCCTCGCGTACGAGATCGCCAGGCTTAAGCGCGTGGAGTTTCTTGAGACTCGTCTTCAGACGAGATCTTTCCGTTCGTTCGGAACCGGCCATCGATTGTATGCCTCCCAAGCCCCCCGGGCCGGGGTCGCTAAACGGAGCTTCGGCCCTGCATTTTTGCCCTTACGGTGAAAGCCGTCTCGGAAGGATACGCCACCGATAGTGAAGATAATCGAGAAGCAACATGCGAGGGAAGTGGATGCGGAGCTTTTGCTGCCGGACGAGATTGCGCGCGCGGTGGTTGATTAACGAGAGATTTCTAGGTCTCGAAAGAGCCGCTCACCCCTGTTTCTCTGACCCTGAATTCTCACGAAAATTTCCCATTGTCTCGTAGAATTATGTTACGACCGATCCTCAAGGCCGAGATAGAGGCGTGATCACGAGGGGAACGGTTACTGAAGTAGTAGCGGCTATGGCCGGATCAATGAGCGGCGCGTGAAGAGACTCATCGACGCCCTCCGACTCCCCGCCTCCGGGTTGGCGATCGAAAATCTGGCCGGGAATGATGTTGAAAAGCTTGCCGCCCTGGTCCGGACTTGGCGCCCAAAGCGCAGGGGCAGGAAGCCATCACCTGTTCGTGACGGCGAGGCTAGCGGATCTCTGGTGACCTGTCCCGAAGGCCGAGAGCGGATTACGGGGCGGCGCGGCTCACCGCAGTCGCGATCGTCGCCCACGCCTCCGATCGAAAACCTGCCGGGTGAGACACGCGGCCTCGAACGCATATAACTCTTGTAATAGTGAGGGGCGATTTCGACAAAGTACCCGGCGCTATATGCCTTAACCAAGTTGACCGTCGCCGCTTCGGCTCGAGCAGCAGACTCGTCGTCGCCGTCGGTTTGCGCGGCCGCCATCTGACTCTCCTGATACGCTGCCGCATAAGCTCATGCTTAAACGTCGAGGTCTTCTTTGCGCTCGCCGACGTGCGTGACAAGCTCGAGCGTTGGCGGCAAGATTACAACCAGGTGCGACCACACAGCGCATCGCATGACAGCGCACCGGCACTCTTCGCGGCGCAGTGGGCAGATACCGCGGCGCCAGGTCCGGAACCAGTTCCGGCCCCGGCGAGAATGCCCGCAGCGGGCAATATATTAGAGGTACTACTTGAGTCCGTTGAGTATCAGAAACGCCGGCCAAACCGGCCTTAACCGGATCACGCAGGCCGTTTTCTCTACACGCTTTATTCGCTACCTGCGGGCGAGCTTCTACGTGCCACTGGCGAGCCAGCTCAGCCCCGAAGGACCCAAGGTCGATCGCGAAACCGCCAATGCACGGGTCGGCACCTGGCTGCGCGAGGTTGCCAACGCCCGCGTGCACGCGACCACCGGGGAGATCCCTTGGGCGCGGCTCGAGCAGGAGCGTGAGCGCCTGCAAGCGATTCCCGCGTCGTGGCCGGGAACGCTCCAGCCTGCTGCTCCGAAGCGTCCGGCGGCTCAACCGCGCGGGTATCAGCATCCGCTGCGGGTCTAAGAAGAACTGATCACCGCGGTGGAGGCTGGATAAGCGTACCGCACGAACGACTGATCGAGCTGTGCAACGAGCTGCGGCTGGGCGGGATCGCGGCGCAGTATCCGGCGCTGGCCCACACCGCGGCCGAAGTTTACCGACTTCCTGGAGGAGTTACTCGTCGCCGAGCGCGAATCGCGTCGGGCACGGGCGCGCGAGATGTTCGCGCGGGTGGCCGGCTTCCCGGCGATCAAGACGCTTGACCAGTACGACTTCGGCTTCGCCACTGGCGCACCGCGCAAGCAAATCATCGACGATCTGGAAGAACAGGTTGGCCTGCTCGCGGCTCAGCGGCAGATAGCCGATCTCGTCGACGATCAGCAGCTTGTAGGCATTGACCGCGCGATGCATGACCTCGCGATAGCGGCTCTGGCGTTGCGCGGCCTCCAGCATCAGCACCATTATTGCGGCTGAACTGAAGTCGATTCCTACCCGCGGAGAGTTGCGACTCCGTGGCGGGAGCGGTGCTTGAGCTCGCGCTCAAATCCGCTCTCTTCGTCAATCACTCCATTCTGTCCAGCTTATGCTGACGGAACATTGGCAGAATCTCGCAGTGACCAATCTGGTAAGACCCAGTCTCGCGTGCTCGCGGGCCGTGCCGTTTGGGATCTTCCAAAATGTGCGGCAGGTCGCGCCCGGAAATTTTGCCTATGGGTTTGACAACACAGCGCGCATCGGCCGCTTCCCGCCTCGGGCCGCTCTCAAAAGAATCCGGGAAGTCGCGGCGTGCGTCTATGAACCTCGCCCTCTGGTCCGAATGCAAAGAAACGTATCTAGCGCTCGGCCGCGGCCTGCGCATCTGAACCTCTGCAAGGAATGCTACGGTGAAAGCCTGCTTTCCCTCTGATCCGGTACTCTACAATGGGCCTTGAACACGCCAGTGTCAAGGCGAGCAGGCAGAAGGGGATAAGAAACTGCCAAGGGCCGTTTTGAGATGATGCTCAACTATATTAAATTCTAGGCAAGTTCCAAACAAACATGTGGCGCTTTAACACCGTCCTAAGCGACAAACAAGGATATGAAAATGGAGTTAGTGACGAAGGTGTTCATCCACGCCCGTGAGTCCGGCCTTCGCAAGATGCGCGGCCAGACGATGCTCATCTTGGCAGCTATAGCGTTGTGGTCTATGCCGCCTACCGCGCGATGGGCAACAACATCGGTTCGCTCGCCAACGGCGTCGATTCCTCTCTGACCAAACCTGAAATCGGACAGGGCGACGGGCTGCTCCGGATAACTCCCGGCGGCCTCTTGGCCGGGGCCAGGGGAGCGCATCAAAAAACTGCCTGTTCCCCGTCAGCACAAGTTGGACAGTTCGAGGCGATTGAGGAGGAGAGGATTTTTGGCTCATCTATAACCGCGGAAGGAGCGGGAGATGAGAGCGAAAATCGATGCGCAGTCGGAAGAGGCGGAGAAGGCGGTACGCGATATCAGGCGGGCGACCAGGCGGCACTTCTCGGCTGAGGACAAGGTCCGGATCGTGATTGCCGGCCTGCGCGGCGAAGACAGCGTGGCCGAGCTGTGCCGCAAGGAAGGGATCAACCAGAACCTCTATTATCGCTGGTCGAAGGACTTCCTGGAGGCGGGCAAGAAGCGGCTGGCCGGCGATACTGCGCGTGAAGCGACCAGCGACGAAGTGAAGGGGCTGCGCGCGGAGACTCACCAGCTCAAGGAACTGCTGGCCGAGCTGATGATGGAGAACCGGCTGCTCAAAAAAAGCGTACTGGGGGATGGGGAGTCCGATACATGAGGTACGCGGCCGCCGAGAAGCTGGAGATCATCCGGCTGGTCGAGCATTCGTCGCTGCCGGTGCGGCGCACCCTGGAACAGCTCGGTATCCCGCGCTCGACCTTCTATCGCTGGTACGATCGTTATCGGAGCGGCCAGGCCGAAGGTCTTACGGATCGTCCGCCGGCGCCGCGGCGGGTGTGGAACAAGCTCCCCACTGTAGTTACTCAAGCCGTGCTCGAGCTCGCGCTCAAAGAGCCGCAGTTGTCGCCGCGGGAGTTGGCGGTCTCGTTCGTCGACCAGCAGCAGTACTTCGTCTCGGAAGCCTCGGTCTACCGGCTCCTGAAGGCGCACGACCTGATCACCAGTCCGGCTTTCATCCTGCTCAAGGCCGCCGACCACTTCGTCCAACCCACCACCGCACCCAATCAACTCTGGCAGACCGACTTTACCTACCTGCGGGTGATTGGCTGGGGCTGGTTCTATCTGTCGACCGTGCTCGACGACTTCTCCCGCTATATTCTGGCCTGGAAGCTGTGTACCACCATGACCGCCATCGATGTCTCCGACACTCTCGCGATGGCGCTGCGCAACTCCGGTTTGGACCGCGTCCGCGTCCGGCACCGGCCGCGCCTGCTGAGCGACAATGGCCCGTCGTACGTATCGGCCCAACTCGGCTCCTGGCTCGCGGAGCACGGCATGACCCATACCCGCGGCAAGCCCTATCACCCGATGACCCAGGGCAAGATCGAACGCTACCACCGTTCGATGAAGAACCAGATCCTGCTCGAGAATTACTACCTGCCCGGTCAACTCGAAGCGCGCCTGTCCGAGTTCGTCGATTACTACAACTCCCGGCGTTACCACGAAAGTCTCAACAACCTGACCCCGGCCGATGTATACTCCGGCCGTGCTCAAACCGTCCTAACGCGGAGGGAAAACATCAAGCTGAAAACCATCGAGCTTCGACGCCGGCTGCACCACCAGACTGCGGCCTCAACTTCAACCCAGATGGACCAGATCCTCTCTTAGATCCATTGCCAACTTGTCCAAAAAGTTCTGACGACGTACACGGTCGTTCTTCAGAAAGATTCGTAGCCTGCGACCAGCTCCCAATTTTCCGCCAGGGTCACGCTCAGCGCCATGACGCGGGCCAGAGTTCTCATTCCAATGCTTTTGGGCTCGGGGCAGTGCGCTAGGCGTCATCGCTGACCGTCAAAAGTCCCGCCCCGAACAATACTCGTAAGGGTCTTCTGTTGTCGCGTACTGGTTGTCGAGGGCGAAGATACGGTTCCTGGGTGCAGAGCTTCAGATCTCGCGCCGTCGGTTAGTACAACCCGCCACGATCGTCGGATGTGAATCGACGGACCGACGACCTTGATCAGGGTGGGTCTTTTCTAGGGCAGGCAACCGTCCATCATCATCACAAGATCGCTCGTCCCGGTGTTGAAGGAAAGCTGGAAACTTCTGCTCCGCCATACACGATGTCGACATAAGGCCGTCAGAACCCGCGGGACCTGAATGACCTTTTCCACGATGCCTGGAGAATCCGGGGAGCCAGCCAAGCGGGGGATAACCGAAGCGCAGCGGGGGCCGCGTTTGTCAACGGCGAATTGCCATGCAGCGGTCCCCACATTTGAATCTGCCGCGCAGCCGCGGCCCTAGTAGTTAAATTTCGTCCGATGCCACAATCGTCGCCTCCATGGAGTCACTGTCGGCGATGTATCTCGAGATTTCCTTGGCTATCTTTGTTAAGTCGCTGCCGGGCCCCCAACGTCGCGTGTCTATTGGCGCGCGGTCGTAGAGACGTCCTGTTTTAAACAGCCTAACCTCCACAACCCTCGCAGCGCACCGTGCGTCTCTGAGGAAGCGGAATATTTGCGTCTCGCGTATACCCCGCCCAGGAACAGCCCACACTGAAGACATAGATCGTAACGTCCTAGTAGTTTCCGAATCGATGGTTTGAATCCGTCGACATGGCGATTTTCGCAAAGCAAGGCGATTTTGGCGTAAATGTAACTCCATCTCAACCGCCACATAGAATGGAGCCTTCGTAGCGAACGGATTTAAACATCGCAAGCACGATGGCGGCAACCTGCTTGGCGAAGGATAATCGAGCGCTTTGGTAACGGCTGACAGGAAGCTTGGCGATTATAAGGTCCGGAAGGTCTGGTAGCCTCTGGCGGACGGATTCCTCGAGCAGCAGCAAAGCGTACTGATTCGCGACGAAGCGTCCAAGGGGCCGCGACCTCACGCTTTTTCAGATGCTGACCTTAGTTATGTGCCTGTTGAGCAGAGATGGGGGTGCGCTTGGGAAGAGGGGCCCGCGCCCTTCATGAGCGGTAACGCCGAGCAAGTAGCTGGCGACCTGGAGATCTTGGCGTCGATCGGTTATTAGCATTGCACTCTGCATCTGGACGTTCGTTCAAGGACGATCACAGAATTCGGTGACATACATGGAGGAGTAAAGGTCGTTATTGTTATCACTGCGATGCCGGCTATGATCCAGATGGAATCGAATCCTGTTTCGCCGAAGATGCCATCAGGGAAGGAGGCAGCTTTGGCACCTACCCCGGCCGCATGGCGATTCGCGTGTTTTTCGTAAAGACAGCGCCCGCAGCGCTATCGTTTGCAATACACTTGGTGATGATCCGGTGATCGAGGTAAATGGCGACAAGGGCAAAGGCCGGTGGTACATCTTCGAGCCGGTTACCTTCGGCGAAAGGCAACAAGCGGGATGGCTCGCCGGGGCTTACGACGACTCGTCAAGGTCAACGGCCAATGGAAGTACCAGCATCTCCGTTTCAAACCGTACCTCTCGACACCGTTCAACAAGCCCTAGTCGAACAGCAAATTTGGGCCCGAGTGAATTCCAGCCTCTCCGAATGCGCGAATCGCAGAACTCAAGAAAGGTGTCTAAATGAACTTCGAATTGGATCCCGAGTTACGGCGCATTCAGAACCTGGCCCGCGAGCTCGGCAAAGATTTCGCCACACGAGCCACGCGGCACGACCAGGAAAGCAGCGCTCCCGATGAGAACTACGCCAAGCTTAAAGAGGCGGGCTTCTACCGTCTGGTCGCGCCCACGCAATACGGCGGGTTGGGCGCCGGAGTTTTAGGCTGGGTAGTAGCGGCGGAAGAACTGGCGCAGGGGTGTCCCTCGACGGCGGTCTCTTTCAACATGCATGTCGCAACTCTGGCGACCTATCTGATGAAGGCCAACTTCGCCGAAAGTTACAAACAGCGCCTCGCGAATGAGATCGTCAGGCCGGACAAGCTACTCACAGCGATTCTCTCTGAGCCGGGCACCACAGGCCTGCTACCTTCGACTTTCGCCTGCGCGACCCAAGCGCGTAAAGTCGATGGCGGCTGGCGCCTCAACGGTAAGAAGGGCTTCTGCACGATGGCGCAATCGGCCGACGTCATCAATATTTTTGCCCACCCTGAAGATTCGCCCGATCCTGAGACCGCGCTCAGTTTTCTAATCTCCCCCAAGCTGAAAGGGATTCGCGTCGAGAACAATTGGAACACTCTCGGCATGCGTGCGACCAAAAGCGACAACCTTGTTCTCGAAGACGTCTTCGTGCCCGAGGACGCACTGTATTGTCTGATTCCAAACGCCGGCATCTTCGTGTCTGAAAGCGAGCCACTTTATAATCTGCCCTATACCGCGGTCTATCTCGGTATTGCCGTTGGCGCTCTGGAAGCAGCCAAGCAGGCGGTGCATCAACATCTGCCGAGAGGTTACAAACAATCGCTCGCTTATCATCCCGATGTCCGGCGACGCATTGCCCAAGCCAGCGCGCAAGTCTATGCGGCGCGACTCATGGTGCGCAACTGCGCCTGGTACCTGGATCGCGAAGGGCAAAGCCCGGCGGTGACGGCGAGCTATTTCAAAACCAAGTATTTTGTCGGCGAAACTGTGGCAGCGGTTACCCGTTCGTGCCTGGAGATGGCCGGCGCACACGCGCTGTTCAAGGGCGGCAAGCTGGAACTGTTGTTCCGCGATGGAGTGACAGCAACCATTCATCATCCGCCGTCCGACTATTGCCTATCGGAAGCCAGCATCTATGAACTCGGGTTAGACCGAAACAAAGCTCAACCGCCTATTCCCAGAGGCTGGAACTGAGGACCGCTCCGTTTCCAGAACTTCGTCCACACACGCCAGGCCCGCTCTCACCGTGTCGTACAGCGCTCGCGGACCATGCCCGGCAAATGCAGCCACAGCTGTCCCCTCGCGGCTTTTCCTTCCATCCTTACTTTTGGCACTCTTGTCCATGGCGGCTTCCTCCCCTTGCCCAACCCGATCTTTCCGATCGGGCGAGGAATGCCGCCACTCAAATCTCAACAACCCTCAGGACATTGTCAACGCCGGTTGAAAGCTGACCCACCTTTGTAGCGGTCTGGAGTGAATCCCTAAAATCAGAAAAGCAGGGACGAAATGGACCGGGCGAGGGGCTTATCGGAGGATAGGGCCATGGCTCGGCATCGGAGTTTCAGTTCGGAGTTCAAGCGCCAGATCGCCAAAGAGTTTCTCGACGGGCGCGCAGGGCTGCATGAGCTCGCGCGCTGGTATAGTCTCTCACGCAATCTGATCCGACTTTGGATCCGCAAGTACGAGGGGCGAGTTCACCGACGAGCTGGCCGAGGCGGTGCACATCGCCCAGTACGAGCGACAAATGGCTGAGCTCGAACGCAAGGTCGGCCAGCTCACGATGGAAATCGATCTGCTCAAAAAGGGGGCGCAGTTGGGACGCCAGCCCAACGAAGGGAGCTACTCCATCGTGACGTGCCAACGGTTAGCAATTGCGGTGCTTGCTTGGCCATTTTACGAGAAGACGGATGCCGAGCTCTACTTAAATTTTGCCACCTCGCCAGACCACCTCACCGACAACACTGGGGCCAAGTTCTGATGCCCGTACATCCTCCGAAATGTTCAGGCCTGAGATGACGAATCTTTTGTTAAGCCGAACGCGCACATCTCTTGCCACCAGCCCAACACGCCCTGACAGCACGTAGATACCCTCATGCCCGGGCAATTTTTTCGCCATCGTCCGGTCGACCAGCAATAGATCCCCTTTTTCGCATAGTGGTGGCAGCCGCTGACCCGCCTCGACGAACATGAGCCGGTCGGTGTCGGTTATACCAAGGTGGCTCTCCAGCCAGAACCTGCTGAGCGGAAGGTGCGCCACGATTTGTTCCATTTCAAGGGCTGCACGCGGGTCTCTCAATTCGACCATCACAACGTCGGCCAGCAACGCACCAGGTACCAGGCCGGCGGGTCGCATCTCCCCCTTACCCGTCGCCAACCATTCGACAGATACATTGGCGGCGCGTGCAAGCTTTAAAAGAATGTCTGCACGCGGAGGGAGAATACTCGCTGGCCCGGAATATTGCTGGAGCGTGGATTCGGAAACTCCGGCCGCTTTTGAGAGGCGATAGCGACTGCCGAACTCGGCTACCAGAAGTGCGAAGCGTTTCCCGAAGGCGGTCATAAATTTACCACGTACTCCATATTGTATTACCACGAAATCAATGGTAGCAGTATGAGCATAAAAAGAAGATATGGCAACAATCCTAAAAGGACAGAGAGCTGCCGAGAGTATTGTCATCGATCACACCGGTTCGCCGGGCCTCGCGCTTTCCACCCAGCGATTTACGCTCTGCACTAGGGGGCGTTGTGAAGGAGCCAGAGCAGGTAATGGACTTAGCTGATGGCGCTTGCGAGAAGATCAAGCCCGATGGCCAGAAATGTCGCGCAATCGCCATAATGGGTTCGCGGTACTGCTTCTTCCACGACCCGGCCTCGGCGAAAGCGCGCAAGGCTGCTCAGCGACAGGGCGGTCAAGCGAACGGTTCGGCGGTACTGCCCGGCGATGCGGCAGATATTCCACTTCATAGCGGCAAGGACGTAGCCGCCTTTCTTGGGGAAACCATAAATCAGGTGCGAAAAGGACAGGTCTCGCCCAGGATCGCCAGTACCGCCGGCTATCTCTCCAGTCTGTTGATGAAGGCGCTCGAGACGAGCGAGCTCGAGGAGAGGTTGGCGAGGGTAGAGCGGGCTTTACAGAAGCGCGGACCGGACAAGTCGTTATTCGAGCTGGATGAGGAAGAGGAGGGGGCAAATGGGAATGGATCGAAACCGCAACCGAATTAAGAAAATCGAGGGCGCTCTCACGCCTAAGGAAATCGTGGCTTTGTCTATTCAGGAACTCACGAAATTTGATACGCCAGACCACTGCGCATCGTGGATCGCCGAAGAACCGAGCAGAGCTCCGCTTGACAGAATGCGCCAGCAGGTTCAAAACGGTGTCCTCCAGCATCAGGAAGGCGCGCTAAAAATTCTTCCGACAAACATTCATACACCGAACTCCTCTGTAATCAATTAAGCGGAGTGCTGCTTTTTCATCATCTTTTCCTGCAAGTGAACGCGCAAGTAGTTGACTGTCTTCGCACGGGAGGATTTCGCGCCGCAGCCATTGGTGCGGGGATGCAGGCCATCAGCAAACTCGTCTGTTCCGGCATGGGAATGTTCGCGATCCAGAAAAAACTGGCCGAAACGCCGTATCCGCTCGACGCAAATATGTACGCCGCGGTCTCATCGGCGCTCAGGAATGAAGTTATCTCGGTTACTGCCCTTGCCTGGCGTCAGTCGTATTCCTTTGCGCATAAGACAGCGAACAACGAAAAGCCGTCAGAGAGTGCCTGCGAGCGATTAAAGCGAGCAGTTCTCGACCTCTGCTGCAGAGGATTGGTTAAACGCGGAGCATCGGTGAGTCTCGGACCGACTCCGATCGCGTTCCTTTCTGAGGTTTCGCTTGTTGACGGAATGTGGATCGATCAGTTTGCGGTCGAGCTCGCGGAATTTGCAGCGATCCTTTTCGAGACGGGGTTGGAATTTAAACAGTCTGGGGATTTCCACGCACTGGCTCCATTGCAGCCCCGTCGCAGAAAGGAAATTCCTGGAGAGCAGGCGGAGGTCCCGAGCGTACTTGAAATCGCCGATGCGCACGCAAAGGCCGCGTCACGTCTATCGATGTTTACGGGGCGCACGAAAGAGATCGATGGCCGGCCCCATATGCATCTGGACGACTATCGGGCATGGAACGGACGCAAGGGCGGTGTCGAACTTGAGGTCACCGAAGGGGTAGTAACCGCATCCTGGAACGCCTGGATTGAAGCGAGCGGAGATTGTCCGGAACTAGCTGGAATCCGGGTCAGCAAGCTGAATCCTGAGCTCGGGGACGACGACTTTATCTACTGCAAGGACCCCGAGCGTCGGCAAAGGCGAGCGGAAACGGCGTCGTTGATAGAAACACTGATGCTCGGCTCGAAGGAAGTTTCAGAGCTTGAGCGTGAGCTGCAGGAATATCGGCCTGAAATCTACGGTTTGTTGACCGAGGTCCGCGCGATTCTGATTGCCACGGAGCGCATCACCGCCAAGTATTTCCCAGGCTTGAAGATCCTCTTCAAGTCATATGCAGTTGGGCTAAATGACCTGAATCTGAATGCCACAAATCTGGTTCACCAGTTCAACGAGCTCGCGGACTACATTGAAAAAAACCTACATAGAATTGGTTTCGGCAGGAAGCTCGTGAGACCAATTGGAAAAGCGAACATAAAAACAGCCGACCTGGCCGCCTCGGAAAGGGCTACCAACCTTGTGAGTATACTTTTCGCCTGTGCCAAGTCGGAAATGTTGTCGGCCCTTAACGAAAGTGACCAGGCAATGAAGACCCTGCAACCTTTCCTGAGACCCGAATCGACTCAGACCGAGGAGCCGCGCGCCTGAACATTACTTAAGTAATGGGGTGCTGCCATTCGGAGAGTAGCATTGTTAGAAAAGCTTTTTAATCCTACTATCAAACGCAAAATTACTATTTGGTCGAAACCCTTCTTGTTACTGAAGTTTCTGCCAACCACCCTTCTCCTTGGTAAAGACTCGCCTCTCCATCTTCCATCCCTCATCATGCCTTATCACGTGCTCCGACGTTCTCGCTCCCCCGGCGTGGCGATCGATAACCGGCCGGGGGACGATGTTGAAAAAAATCCGCCGCATCCGTTCGGACACCGCGCCGGGGCAGAAAGAGATCTTCCAATTCCCCGATTCGCTAGCTCACGATCTGACCGGTGCGCGACCGCCAACGGCGGCGGCGCCATTTTCTGCCGGGTTATTTTTGTTGAGACTTTTATGAGGTTCTTCAGGGCTACCGCCCGACTGGCGCCAGCGTGCCATCGCATCTCATTTCGCGGGGAAAGCTCTGCGGTATCTCGCGCTGCTTCGACCGCGAAAGCTGCTGCGTTATTGGGGGGCTTCCGGCTGCTCGGGAGATTCCGGGCGCGCGAGTCCTCCGTGGGTCTTCGTGGGCGCGGTTTTTGCCCGCGAAGATTCACACGGGAGTTGGTGGAGGGCCGAATATAAGAACACTCTGTTGTCCCAATCGAAAATCCCAGAGACGGGTCCGAAGTCGTGGTTGAGCGCGTCGAGCTGGCTCTGCTCAGTCGGATCGTGCACCTGAATCGGTGCGTAGGCGAGAAAAGTGACTGAGCTCGGCGCCAACTGGCTTTGAAGAGATGGCTGGAATCGCATGCCAGCAAGGTCTCCCATGTCTCGCCATGCACCCGGGCCGCTGGTCTGGCCAACTGCCTGCTGCACTTGCGGGTCGATGATGGGGCCGCCCAGGTTGAGCGGCCGGTACATCGTCGTACCCAGAGTGTCCGTCTTAAGCTCGATCAACCGCGGCACCGGACGCTCGCCCATGGCACAAGGTTCGGTATCCTGCGCGACCTGATTGCTTTTGCCGGCGCGCGCGGAAGAGGAGATTCCGGCCGCCGCCACCCTGAGAATCCCGCTCGCTACCGGCACCGCAGCCGCGAAGCATCCAGACGTCGTTGCGAGCGCGAGCAGTCCCAACGCAAGCGATAGTCCCGTCCGCAGGAAGCCATTCGCGCGTGATTCAATAGGCGGAGGTTGTTGGACGTTGAACAACTGAGTCGTTCACATAGGAGGCGAAATCGAGCTGTATAGGGTTGGCCGACCGGATTTGAAACGGCTAGTGAAAGCACACCCGAGGATCCAGCCTCAGGTTTAGTGGACGACCGTATTTTGACGAATTTTCGTCTCGACAGTCCCGCCAACAGTATACATCTCTTAACAATTATCACGGAAGAGTGGGAAAATATTTAATGAGCGCGACTCGGTTATATCCTGGAGTGAAACCCAAGGCGCTGACACCTAGAAAGCCCTACAGGAAGGGCCCATTTTATTGAATATGGCATGTCTCCAAGCTGACCGCCGGAACCACCGGTTCGCATACCGACACAGGCACCCTGGCAAACATCCACTCAACGATCTCACCGTTTCAATCTGATCCACAGGGTTGCTTGTACGTGGCTCGCGAGCCCAGTCTTGGAAACGCCGACCGAGCTCGCCGAATTCCTACCTTTCAAATCGCCGAACGCCTTTGCTATAGGCCACCTGTGGACGCCACCATCGAAAAAAATATCGATCGGATGCTCGCCGACGCCCTCGGCGCCGGCCGCGCCGAACTATCGGAAATCGAATCCAAGCAAATTCTCGACGCGCTCGGAATCCCGGTCGCCATCGCGCATCGCGCGCAAAGCGCCGAGGAAGCGGCGGAACTGGCCGCGCGCGTGGGCTTCCCGGCCGCGCTCAAGGTGCTCTCGCCGCAGGCGGTCCACAAAAGCGAAGTCGGCGGCGTGGAGCTCGGCCTGGGTTCGCCCGCCGAGGTCAAGGCCGCCTTCGCGCGCATCCGCGACGGCCTCGCCGCGAAGCTTCCCGGCGCGCGCTTTGACGGCGTTGCGGTGCAGGCGATGGCGCCGCCGGGGCTCGAGCTGATTGCCGGGGTGATACGCGACGATCGTTTCGGCGCGCTTGTCATGGCTGGGCTGGGCGGCACGTTAGTCGAGATTTTCAAGGATACCGCGCTTCGGATCGCGCCGGTAACCGCCGCCGGCGCGCGCGCGATGCTCGGCGAATTGCGCGGCGCCGCGATGCTGCGCGGCGCCCGCGGCGGCGCGCCCGCCGACCTCAACGCGCTCGCCGGCCTCATCGCTACGATTTCCCAGTTCGCGGCCGCGCATCCCGAGGTGCGCGAGATGGACCTCAACCCGGTCGTCGCCTACGCCAGCGGAGTGCGCGTGCTCGACGCACGTATCCTGCTCGCGCCGCCCGTCGCGCACTCCCGGTCAACCGGCGATCCGCGCCACGCACAGCGAATCGAAAACCTGCGACGCGCCTTCGACGCGCGTGCGGTCGCGGTCATCGGCGACAAGCGGATGGGCGGTTACCTGTGGCTGCGCGCAATGTCCCGCTTCTCGCGCAAGCTCTACTCGGTGCAAATCGATCCCAACGAGATTCCCGGCATCGAGGCGATGGGCGTGACCAACTGCAAGAGCCTGGCCGAGGTGCCCGAGCCAGTCGACTACGCCATCAGCGCGGTGCCCCGCCAGATCGCGCCGCGCATTCTCAAGGATTGCGTCGCCGCCAGCGTCAAGGGCATCGGCTTCTTCACTTCTGGCTTCTCCGAGACCGGCGAGGAACTGGGCGTGAAGCTGGAGGGCGAGTTGCGCGCGACAGCTCTTGAGTCGGACATCGCACTGGTCGGTCCCAACTGCATGGGTCTGTACAATCCGTCGATCGGTTTGTGCAACTTTCCCGATCTCAACGCGGGCGAAGGCGGCGACGTCTGCTTCATCTCGCAAAGTGGCACCCACAGTATCAATTTCTGCCTACAGGCGCCGATTCGCGACATCCGCATCAACAAGGCGGCTTCGATCGGCAATGTGCTGATGCTGGAGGCGGCCGACTTCCTCGACCTGATGGCCGACGATCCGGCGACGCGCGCGATCGGAATGTACCTCGAGGGCGTACGCGACGGCCGCCGCTTCTTCGCGAGCTTAAGCCGCGCCGCCGCGCGCCATCCGGTGGTGGTATGGAAGGGCGGCACGACCGCGGCCGGCGCGCGCGCGACTTTTTCGCATACCGGCTCGCTAGCGACCGGCGGCGCGGTGTGGCGCGCCCTGATGGCGCAGAGCGGGGCGGTCTCGGTCGCGAGCCTGGACGCGATGCTCGACGCGATGGAACTGTTCGCGCGCGGGCGGCGCGTCGACGGCCGGGGGACGGGCCTGGTCGCGATGACCGGCGGGCAGTCGGTGGTGATAACCGACACCTTCGCCGCGGCCGGACTCGAGGTGCCGGTGCTTTCGGAAGCCTCGTACGCGGAGTTGAAAGGCTTCTTCAACATCATCGGCGGCAGCTATCGCAATCCCCTCGACGCCGGCGGGACGATCGGGACGGGGCACGACCAGGGCAATCTCGATCGCATCCTCGACATCCTCGAACGCGACGCGGCGATCGACTCAATCGTTCTGGAGATCGGGACCGGACTGCGCGCCGCTCGCTGGCCCACCCACGAGGAAGAGCTGACCAGCCTGCTCGACCAGCTCGCCGAGTTCAACCGCCGCTCGCGCAAGGCCTTTGCCGTGATCCTGCATCCGGCGCACGTCGAGACGATCGTCGCTCGCGCCAAAGAGCTGGCGCGCGGCCGCGGCCTGGTGGTGTTCGACAGCTTCGAGCGCGCAGCCGCCGCCTTCGCGGTCGCCGCCGAGTACTGGCAGGGCAGAGGCGACTCGTGACGCGGGAGATTCTATTTTTCTGTCATCCTCGCCGTCTGGCCCCTTCTCCTTGTCCAAGGAGAGGGTAAGAGAGAGGTCTCCGGTGGCGGTTCCTAGCCATCCGTTGGAAGTGGCCGCAACGGAGTGAAACCGGCGAAATTCAGACTGACCTCTTCGGCCGCTCGCGATGCTCGCGGCGATCTCTCCTCGGTCAAGAAAGGTAAAGAGAAGCGCCGCGCGAGAAACTTAGGACCGCGCTCGCAGCCTCGCTCGCTCACGATGACAGCAGAAAAGAGGCGTCGCGGTTTCTCCACCCATCGCGATCCTCCCCCCTCATCGCACCGGCGTGATCACCGCTAGCGCGCCGGTCGTGCCGTCGCCATCGAAAATCACCAGGTGATTGGCGCCAGGCGCCCATCCGATCACCGCCACACCGCGCGCCGCGCCGCTCGCCAGCACGAATGCCTTGCGGTCGACGATCGAGAAGGTGACGATCTCGCGCGTCGGACCGTTGGCCCCCTGCGCATACAGTTGCAGCGCCAGTTCCGCGAAGCCGTGCGAGTAAACCATCGTGCTCGCCAGCATCATCGCCGGCGTGGTCGGTATTCCGAGCGTGTCGACGATGGTCTTGCCCTCTTTGGGAATGAAGCTCGCGATCTGCGCGGTCACCCGCTTGTCCGGCGACGCCGCCGCGGTCTGCGGATTCAGGTCGCGGTTGCCCAGCGCCATCACGATTCCCGAACCGGTATACGCCGCGGCGCTGGAGGAGACTGCGATAAGATCGCTCTTTGCGCTGTCGATGGTATAGCGGAAAACCCCCGCGCTGTGCCCCCTCCCGCCCGGAGTCGAGTAGAGAAAGGCGGCGCTGCCCGGCGCCCAGCCCAGCACCCGGATCGGCCCGGCGGGAAGCACCTGGCGGCATCGCGCGGCGCGGCTGTCGAATAGCGACACGGCCGTACGCTCGTCGCCTTCGCCGACCGCAAAGCGCGCGTCGGGGCTGAAGGCCAGCGCCGAAGGTGGGCAGGCGAACTTCACCTGCTCGACCGTGACCGCGCCGAGCACGTGGACCAGGTAAAGTCCGCCTGCATCCGCTGGCGAACCGCTGGAGTCGCCCGCCAGGCCGACCGCGATCGTATCGGGCGCCATCCAGGTCAGGCTCACCGCGTGAAAGTTGCCGTCGAAGGTCGCGACCGAGTTTTCACCCGCGTCGCTGATAATGTAGCGGAGCACGATCTCTATCCGCCCGGGCATGGCCTCCGCTACGGCGAGCGTCAAGCCATTGGGGCTCGCGGCGAGGCCGACAATTTTTCCGTTCGGCGCGCCGGGTCCGCCGTCGGCCGCGATCAGGTGCGCCTTTTTGTAGCCGCCGGCGCTGTTGAAGCCGAGCACCTCCGTGCGTCCGTGTAGCGTGCCGGCCAGTGCTAGCTCTTTGCCGCCTTGCAGCCACAGCGGCGGCTGACTGACGATCGGGGTGAACCCGGGCGGCGTCTCGACCAGAGCATTGACCACGATCCCGGGCGTGAGATCCATCGTTGCCGTGTGCAAGATGACCGGCGGCGGAGGCTTCTCTTCGTGACCGAACATCGAGCAGCCGGCGGCGACGAAGCTGAGGAGCGCGACCAGTGGAAGTGTGCGTGGCAGAGATCGATACATGGAAAAAGGCTAGTTTAGATATACGTCCGGGCCAAGTGTGAGGAAGCCGAAAATGAGGATATCGATTGGTTCAATGCGGCGCGAGGTCAGGGCCGCAATCGTGGTCGCGCTGATCGCCGGTGCCGCCGCGTTAGCGCTACATTTTGGCCTGCGCGACACCGGAATCATGCTCGGCGTCATCGCGGTCGCGATCGCGGCCGCCTTCTATTTGCTGGTCATGCGGGCGGCGCAGATTCCGCGCGGCGCCGTGCTGACAGTCAAGCTCGCCGGCGCGATGCGCGAGATCACGCCGCGCTCGGCGCTGGACCAGTTGCGCGGCCATGGCGGCCCTGCGCTTTTCGATCTGCGCCAGGCCCTCGAGGGCGCCGCTCGCGATCCACGCATCAGCGCCGTCATTGTCAGGATCGCCGGGCTGGAAACCGGAGTCGCCACCGCCGATGAGCTGCACGCCATGCTCCGCTCGCTCGTCCGCGCGGGCAAGCGCACCATCGCACTGCTCGAAGGCGACAGCGCCGGCGTGCGCGAATATCTAGTCGCCTGCGGCGCCGCCGAGATAGTAGCCAACCCCAACGCGCTGCTTACGATGCTCGGGGTGGCCGCGGGCGGAATCTTTTTGCGCGGCGCGATGGACAAGCTGCAGCTCGAGGCGCAAACCCTGCAATGGAAGGAGTACAAGGGTGCGGCCGAGACCTTCACGCGCGATCGGATGTCGCCCGAACTGCACGAGAGTCTCGAAGCGATCGTCAGCGATTGCAAGGAGGTGCTGGCGGCGCGAATCGCCGCCGCGCGCAGCCTCGCTCCCGAACGTGCCGCCGAGCTTGCGGGCAGCGGCTTCCTTAGCATGCGCGCGGCGGTCGAGGCCCGGCTCATCGACCGCGCCGGCTATATTGAAGACCTGCGCGCCGAGTTCGATCCCGACCACAAGGAGCGCGTGTTCGTCGGTCTCGCGCGCTACCTGCGCCGCGTCGCCTATGCGCGCCGGCCCGGCCGCGACGCGCGGCTCGCCCTGATTCATGGAGTCGGCCCGGTGGTCGCCGGCGAGCCGCCCGCGGCCGGAGATTTTCTAAGCGGTGAGGCGGTCGCCGCGCAATTCCATCGCGCCGCAGCCGACAAGAGCGTCCGCGCGATCGTCTTCCGGGTCAATTCGCCGGGCGGCTCGGCGCTCGGTTCGGACCTGGTCTGGCGCGCACTCGCCGACGCACGGCAGCGCGGCAAGCCGGTGGTGGTCTCGATGGGCGACGTGGCCGGGTCAGGCGGCTACTACGTCGCGATGGGCGCGGACCGGATCGTCGCCGGTCCGGCCACGATCACCGGCTCGATCGGCGTGGTCTATGCGCGCTTCAATGCGAGCAAGGCGCTGGCGAATCTGGGCGTGGCGATGGAATACGTCAAGAGCGACCAGATAAGCGACGCGCTTTCGATGTCGCGCGCGCTCAGTCCCGCCGAACTCGGCCAACTCAACGACGCGGTCGGCGAACTCTACGCCAACTTCACCGCCAAGGTCGCTGAGGGGCGCGGCTTGGACCCTGCGCAGACGGAGGCGATGGCGCGCGGTCGGGTCTGGAGCGGCGTTGCGGCCCAGCGCGGTGGACTGATCGACGAGCTCGGCGGGCTTGAAGCGGCGATCGAAATTGCGCGCGCGCGCGCCGGAATCAAGGACGGCGAGCGTCACGAGCTGGTGCTCTATCCGGCGCGCGGAGTACTCGCGAGCATCCGCACGATGACCGCGTCGGCGCAGGTACCGTGGGGAATCGGATTGGCGGCGGAGACGCTCGGAGTGCCGCGGCGATGGACGCCGGCGATGCTAGGTTTGCTGGTGCGCGGCGGTGCGCTGCTGCTCTGCCCGTTTTTCTGATCCGCGGGTGCGCCGCCACGTTCAGCGGATGAAGCGGTCCCAGGGATAGTTGGTGCGTTTCACGGGCGCGAGAGCACCGTAGCCGAGCGCCGCGTCCGCTGCACGCCCGACGATTTCGTCGAGCCGCGCAATCCCCTTGCGCAAGCAGTACGCTTCCAGCCCCGCGAGCATCTCAACGATAACTCCCGGGCCGCGCAACAGCACGGCGCTCGCCACCTCCACGCCGCGCGCGCCGCTCAGGAGAGCCCGGATAACGTCGTCGCCGGCACGCACGCCGTTGGTGGCGAGCAGCGGAGTCGTCTGCGGCAACGCCTTGAAGCATTTGCTGATCCAGTACAGCGTCAACGGCAGCGCCCATCGCCCGCCGATCGCACCCGCCGACCCGAGAATCGGCTGCATCGTTTCGATATCCGGCATGAAACCCTGGAAGCGGCCCATCAGGACCAGCATGTCGGCGCCGGCCGCGATCGCCCGCTCCGCCAGCGCCAGCGGATCGCCGCTCTGCGCGGTCAGCTTCACCGTGAGCGGAACCGTGGTCGCGGAGCGCACCGCCGCTACGTAATCATGCACCGCCTCGGCGTTGGCGAGCTGACGTACCGCGCCGGCGACGGCCTCGCGCCCATGCGGCGCACTCAAATTGAGCTCGATCCATCGCAGGCCCGCGGCCTCCATCGCGGCCGCGATCCGCGCCGCCGGCGCGGCGTCGGCAACCGTGATACTGCCCACGACAAAGGCGTCATGTGTGCGCGCCTCGGCGTCCGCGCGCGCCAGCATCGCGATCCACTCGCTGAGCGGCGTCTGCGCCAGCCCTGAACGGCAGAACAGCGAGGCCTCCAGTCCCGCCCGCTTCCACGACGCAACTGCCCAGTCGGAATCGAGCATCACGTATTCCGCGATGTCGAGTTGGCGCGCCGCGCCGGGCGCTTCGTTGACCGACTTCGCGACTACTGCGCCGGCACCCGCTTTCAGTGCGGCGCGGATTCCTCCGAGCGTCATCGTGAACTCCGAGGATGCGCAGATGATCGGGTTCTTGAGCTGGATAGGGCCGAGGTCGGCACCAAGGTCGGTCATGAGATCCTATGTCCGCGGCTCCGGTAGCGGACGCGCGCTTGAGCAAACGATGCGCCGCGGGGCTATAGCGAGTCAAACCGCAGGTGCCGCGGCGGGTCAGCATAGCGGTCGCGCGAGCGCCGCAGACCAGCCTTGACAGCGCTCGATGCGCGGTCGTAAATGGCGAATGACGGACGCCGATTGAAATGAGCGCACGCGACGCCAACCTCTTCCAAATCTGCCGCCTACTCTATGACTTGCGCAGCCCCGCCAATCGCGAAGCGGTTCGCGCCGACGCGCAGGCATACTACCGCCGTTACGCGATCGGCAGTCGCGGTATGCGTCTCCTGCTAGACCGCGACTGGCAGGGCCTGGTCGACGCAGGCGTCACCGTCTATCTGCTCACCAAGCTGGGCGCCGCGCTGGGCGTCAGCCTGCTCGAGATGGGCGCCGCGATGCGCGGGATGAGCGGCGAGGAGTTCCGCCACTTCATCGAGGAGCAGAACCAGCGCAATCTCCCGCTGGCGCTGCTCCCCGGCGACACGTTGCCGGGGAAGCCGTAGGAGCGCGGCGCGATGGCGAAGGTCGTGGCGGGACTGGGATGCTCGCACGCCCCTTCGATCGCGCATGCGTATGACGCCGGTGCGTCGCGCGATCCGGGAATGACGCCGCTGTTCGACGCGTTCGCGCAGGCCGCGCGATGGCTGGCCGAGCGGCGTCCCGATGCGCTGGTGGTGATCTACAACGACCACGTGGACAATTATTTCTTCGACGCCTGGCCGACCTTCGCGATCGGCATCGCGGATGATTTCCAGATCGCCGACGAAGGGTGGGGGCCGCGGCGCTTTGCCGCCGTGCCCGGCCATCGCGCGCTCGCCCGTCACATCGCGGCGCAGTTGCTCGGCCGCGGCATCGACTTGATGACCTCGCATCGGATGGAGCTCGACCACGGATTTCTCTCGCCGATGCCGATGGTTGACGAAGGCTGGCGCGTGCCGGTCGTGCCGATGACGATCAACGTGGTGCTCGACCCGCTGCCGACACCCGCGCGATGCTGGACGCTGGGCGCGGCGGTGGGCGCGGCGATCGAATCCTATCCGGAAGACCTGCGGGTCGCGGTGATCGGCACCGGCGGCCTGTCGCATCAACTGACCGGCCCCGACTTCGGCAAGGTGTTTGCCCATTGGGACCGCGAGTTCCTCACCCTGCTCGACCATGCGCCGCAAAGCCTCGTGCGCTATACGATGGCCGATTTCGCGCACCTGGGCGGCGAGCATTCGATCGAAGTCGTGCAGTGGCTGGCGATGCGCGCAGCGCTGCCCGAGCCGAGCCGGATGGAATTCGAGTATTACTATCCGTTCGGTCTGATGGGCTACGCGATCGCGGCCTTTCGTCCATCGTAGGCGAATCCGGCGCGCGCCGCGGGTTGCATCAGGCCCCGGGGCAACAGACTCGCGGCTAAAGGAGATCGCGATGGGGATCAGGACCGGACGCCAGTTTCTCGACTCACTGCGCGACGATCGGCAGATCTGGCTCGACGGCGCGCGGGTCGGCGATGTCGTGGCCCATCCGCGCCTCGGTCCGGCGGCCCGCACGCTCGCCGAACTTTACGATTTGCAGCATCGCGCCGACCTGGTTGAGCAGCTCACCTGCCGCTCGCCCGCCACCGGCGATCGCATGGGACTCACGTTCATCGAACCCGCTTCGGAGAGCGATCTGGTGCGGCGGCGCGCGGCGGTGAAGACGTGGATGGACTGGTGCGGTGGAATGATGGGCCGCACGCCCGATTTCATGAACATCCACATCACCGGGTTCGGCTCGGCGCACGAATATTTCGCTCGCGGCGGTAAGCAATTCGGGCGCAACATCCGCGCCTACTACGAGTTCCTGCGCGAACGCGACCTCTGCCTGACCCACACGCTGCTGAGCCCCACCGTTGACAAGTCGAAGCCCGTGCAAAGCCAGCCGCCCGGCGTCGCGGCGGCGATCGTCAAGGAGACCGATGCGGGAATCGTGGTCAACGGCGCGCGTTCGGTCGCGACGCTCGCGCCGTTTGCCAACGAGATCGCGGTCTTTCCATCGACCTACCTGCAGAACTCGGAGGAGGCGCGGCCGTACGCGTTCGCGTTCTGCGTCCCGGTGGCGACCCCAGGTCTGCGCTTCATCTGCCGGCCCTCTCTGACCGAAATTGCCGGCCCGCCCGGCGACCATCCGTTCTCGTCGCGGATGGACGAGATGGATTGCGTCGCAATTTTCGATCATGTGATGGTGCCGTGGGAGCGGGTGTTTGTGGCGCGCGACGTCGCGCTGGTCAATGGCCTCTTCGTCGAGACCGGATGCATGAATCAGATCATGCATCAGTTTGCGATCAAGAACTTGGCCAAGGCCGAGTTCCTGCTGGGCGTGGCGCTCAATATGTGCGATGTGGTGAACTCGCGCGCCGACAACGTGCAGAACCTGCTCGCGGAGATGATCAACACGGTCGAACTGGTGCGCGCGGCGATCCGCGCCGCTGAGGTCGACCATGTGCCCGGCCCGGCCGGCACCGTGCTGCCCAACGCCGAGCCGCTGTGGACCGTGCGTTTGCTGTTCCCGCAACTTTATCCGCGCCTGGTCGAAATCGTGCAGATGCTCGGGTCGAGCAACCTGGTGATGATGCCGTCGCTGGCGGAGTTCGCGGGCGAGCGGGCCGACGATGTCGCGCTCTATTGCCAGGGAGTCGGCGTCTCGGCCGAGCAGCGTGTGCGGCTCTTTCGCCTGGCGTGGGACGTGTCGTGTTCGTCGTTCGCCGGCCGCCAGACGCTCTACGAGCGCTTTTTCTCGGGCGATCCATGGCGCCTTGGCATGGCGCGCTACCAAGGCTATACGCTGAAGGAATCGCTCAAACAACGCGTCTGGGATTTCATCGCGCGCGCCGGCAATGCCCCCGACGCCGACGATACAAAACGCGACTAACGCGTTCGCGGCGCGAGGAAACTCACGATGGATTTTGGCCTACTGATGATGCCCGACGCAGCGGCCGCGGTGGCGCAGGCTCGTCTCGCGGAGGCGCACGGCTTCAGCCATTACTGGGTCGCCGATTCCGAACTGATGGCGGCCGACCCCTACGTCGCGCTGGCGGCGGCGGCGCTCGCGACCAAGCGCATCGTGCTCGGCACCGGCGTCGCGATCGCCGGCACGCGAATCGCGCCGGTGACCGCGTGTGCGATCGCCTCGGTCGGCGCACTCGCACCGGGCCGCGTCGTGCTCGGCTTGGGCACCGGCAACAGCGCCCGGCGTGCGATGGGAATGCCGCCGTACCGCGTGAGCCAGTTACGCGAGCACGTGCGCGTGGTCCGCGGGCTGCTCGGCGGCGGCAAGGTCGATTATCGCGAAGGCGAGCTGAATCGCGCGATCCGGCTTTTCCATCAGCAGCTCCAGCTCGTGAACACGCGCGACCGGATTCCGATCTACATAGCGGGCAATGCGCCCAAGGCGATCGAACTGGCGGGCGCGATAGGCGACGGGTTTATCACTTCGCGAACCAATACGGTCGAAGGATGGCGCGAGACTTGGGCGCGAGCGCGCGCGGGCGCCGAAAGGGCAGGGCGCGAGCCGGGCGAGCTCTATACGATGCTACTGACGGCGGCCTGTCTCCTTCAGCCGGGCGAGACTTATGACTCGCCGCGGGTGAAAGCCGAGGCCGGGCCGTGGGCGATGGTCGCGCTGCACGCGCTCTACGAGAGCGTCAAAAGCGCCGACGACGCGCCGGCGCCGATTCGAGCGACCTTCGCGGCCTACAAGGAATACGCCGACCGCCGCCTGGCCAACAATCCGGCCTATTACATGGAGCTGCACGACGGTCACGGGCTGTACACGCAGGCGCAAGAGGAGCGTTTCGTAACCCCGGAGCTCATCCGCCACGCGACGATGACCGCGACGCCGCAGGACCTGATCGTCCGCCTGCGAGCTCTGGAAGCCGAGGGCGTGCGCCAGGTCGCCTTTATCCCCACGCCGGCCAGCCTCGAGAGCTTTGCGCGCGACTTCGCAGAAAGAATCATCGCGCGCTTCTAGCCGACAAATGGCCGGCGCGCAGATGTGCGGGGGCGCGGGCTAACGTTCCAGTTCCTCGCGAATCGAGTACAACTTCTGCCGCGCTTCGGAGACGTAGGTGTCGAGGTTGCGGCGATGGTTGGCGAAGATACCGCCGGGTGAGCCGTCGAGCACGATCAGCGGCTTGAGCGTCGCCGCCTTGCCGAGCGCGTCGATCGCTTCGTCGAAAAGTTGCGCCAGCACCGGCTTGGTGGTGAGCGACTGGTGATATTCGCGCTTAACCGCCTGCATCATGTAGTACATCACGTGCGCGTAGCCCTGCGCGTGGTAGAAATAGTCGTCGACGTCCCAGCTATGGACCGCGCTACCGTCGTCTTTGCGCGTGCGATACAGATTGGCGTGCGCGTCGCCGAGCATGTCGCCCCATGACTGGATGAGTCGGATCAATTCGACGTTGCGCTGGTTGAGTTCACGCGAAATCTGGGGATTGGCGTGCAAGCCGGTGACGTAGAGGTGCAGATGGCGCACACCGTCGCGATACTTGGACTCCGCCGATGGCAGTATCCATTTCTGCGCGTCGTTGCGGAAGTCGGTATCCGCGATCACAAGGTTGGGATCGTATTCGTTCGACGACACCTTGGTCAGATGGTCCTTGAAGACGCGCATGGTCTCGCGCACCGCCATGATGATGCCGAGTTGGCGATTGGCGTTGTTGTCCGCCATCACGCGCATGCCCCACAACGGGAAATCGTTGGGCCGCCAGCCAAAAAACCCGTTCAGCTCGTTTTCCATGATCGCGGCGAGCGTGGTGGCATAGATCTCGCCGGATGCGAACGGTTTGTCGGGCGGAAAAGTCTGGCTGACGGAATAATCGAGCCGGTCGTGGCGCTCCTGGCCGAAATGAAGACCGAGATTTATCAGGACGAACGCAGCGATAACCATCGCGGCGCCGACTGCGAGTTTTTTCAACGGCATAAGATCGATTCTCCGTAACCGCGCCGCACGCCAAGCTCAGAGCGCACCGCGCAGCCGCTGCATAAGCGACGGCTGCGAACCGATCGCCTCGGGAGCGACCAGCGGAGCACTCGCAACCACTTTGCCGCCGGAGATCGCCTGTCCCACACCGACCAGCTGTCCGGCGCGAATCGGCGCGGCGAGCGAAGTCGGAAGCTGAAATTCCACCTTGGCCGCGGCTTCCTCCCCGCGCTTTTGCAGAACGCTAAGATTGTGTCCCCAAACCGGCTTGAAATTCGCGCTTGAGCCACCACTGACTGCAAGCGTCTGCGTTATCCGCACGCCCTGTTTGCCAACCACGCGCATCTGGTAATTCGCAAAGCCCTGAGCGAGAAGCTCGGCGGCCGAGTCGAAGTTTTCACCCTTGCGCGGCGAACCGAGCACCACGGTAATCAGACGCATTCCGTTCCGATGCGCCGTCGCCACCACATTGAAACCGGCCTCGTAGTAGAATCCGGTTTTGAGCCCGTCACATCCGGGGAACGTGCGCACGAGATGGTTAGTGTTGCGAAGCGTGAAGGAGCCTCCGCGAAACGGCGCCGTATCGATCGACGCCCATTGCACGACCTGCGGGTACCCGGTGAGCGCGCGCGCCAGAACGGCCTCGTCCCACGCGCTCGAAATGTCCGGCTGCTGCCCGGCCCCGGGTGGCAGGCCATGTACGGAGTAGTAATGCGTATCCTTCATGCCGAGCCGGGCGGCCTCGCGGTTCATCATCTGGACGAACGCTTCGGTTGAGCCGCCGACATACTCGGCGACGGCGGTCGAGGCATCGTTGGCCGAGTGCACCATGATTGCTTTCATCATGTCGTCGAGCGAAAACGTCTCGCCCTCCTTCAGATACACCTGCGAGCCGCCCATATCGGCCGCGTTGCGCGAGGTCGCGATTTTGTCGCTGAGTTTCAGACTGCCGTCGGCGAGCTTTTCAGCGACGATCATCGCGATCATCATTTTGGCCAGCGACGCCGTGGGCCATGGTTTGTGTTCGTTGTTCTCGAAGATCACGATCCCGCTTACGGGCTCCATCAAGAGCGCTGCGGCGTACGGCTCTGCGAGTTTATTCGGCTCTGCGGATTTTGCCGCGGCGGTGGCGGGACGCGCCCGACGTTGACGTGCGAAGGTGACGCCCGGCCCGACCATCGCAAGCGTCGTCAGCATCGCGGCGAGCGCGCAGAAAACGCGCGCGCGACGGCGATGTCTTGCGGCTTGAGGCGAAACGATTCCAAAAGCGAGCGACGAACGCATAACCCCAACCTCCCATAACGCTCCAGCAGCGCCCTCCGGCTGGACCGTCCAAGAAAACCGACCAGCCGCCGTCGTCATGCGGCACGTGACTCAGGACTAGAAGCGATCAGCCGTCCAATATAGCGCGTTTGGCGCCTGGAGCATCGCGAACAGCGCCGCGTCAGCCTGGTCGCGCTCGACGCCGAGGCGTTCGGCCAGTTTGCGCGGCGCGATCACACGCCACATAAAAAAATTGTCCGGATGATGCATCAGGAAGACTCCGGCCGCGCGGAGCCTCTCCTCGAGAGCCGGGTCGTGAGCGCTGTGAGTCACCAGCAACGCCGGACCGGCAGGATCGCCGGGATTGCACAGCGCCGACGTATCGCCGCCGCCACCCTCCAGCGGCAGTGAAGGCGCAACACCCGAAGCCGCCTCGCCGATATGCCGCACCAATGCAAGCATCGCGTCCGCCGTCTCCGTCGCGTAACCGTATTCCATCACCATCGGGAAGCCGTGAAACATCATCGCGCGCGCATAAGCCACGAGCGCGCCCGAGGCATAGCGCGCGTCGCGACACACGACGAAGTATTCGCCGGGGTTTCCCGCGTAACGGAGATTGCCGCGCCATCCGGCCGCGTCGCGGACCACGGCCGCGTCGAAGCGGCCACTATAGCCGCGATGAAGAGCGGCGACGTCCTGGAGGTCGCGCGCCTCCTCGAAGCGTGTGAGCCGAAAACCCGCGCTCGTACGCATTGTCTGTGTATCGGCGAGCGCGCTGAACTGGCGCGTGACCGGACGCCATCCGAAACGCGCGTAGAAGTCCAGCCGCTCGGCGAACAGCAGCGAAATTTCGAAGCCCTCGCGCTCCATCGTGGTGACCGCCAGTCGCATCAGCGCGGAGCCGAGCCCGCGGCTGCGATGACTCTCCAGAGTGTAGACCGAACCGATACCTCCCATCGGAACGCGCGCGCCACGCAAGTTCACGATACGCGCGAAGATTTGCGCGGTCGCGACGATGCGGCCGTCCTCGCACGCGACCAGGCATAGGTCATCTCGGAAGCCGGGGTCGTGATGGTTGTAGCGGGCAAAAAAATCGCGGTCGCCGTACCACAGCGCGAGCAGGTCGAGCACCTGGTCTCGTTCGCTGCCGCGCGCCGGCCGCAATTCCATGGTCAGCGAATGCTGTACTGGAGCTGGATCGGTTGGCCGCCGCGCAGCACAGTCAGATTGATGGAATTCTGGGTACGCAAGCTGCTCAGCAACTGGAACGCCTTGGAGGGGTCGCCAACGCGCTGTCCGCCGACGTCGGTGAGAATGTCGCCGTCGCGCAACCCGATCTGCTGAAAGACCGAATCGGGCTGGATTTCGGAGAGCTTGAAGCCGTTGGACTGGCCGTCCGGACCGAGGTTGGGAATGGCGCGGACCTGGGTGAAGAGCGAGGCCATGTTGTTTAGGCTGTTGTCCACGGTCGAGCGGGCGAGCACGTAGCGGTTGGAATCGACCTGTCGTATTCCGTTCTCGCTCACGCTCCGGCGCATGAGATTGCGGGGAAACACTCTGCCAGGCAGTCCGAACGGACGCGGCATCTCGGCCGGCCTGCCATTTTGGTCGGCTGGCATTTCGAGTTTTATGCGGTGTCCCTGGTGGAGGATTATCGCGTGGTCTTTGAAAACGCCGACCAGCTCGCCCGCGTCCGGAATGTCATCGCCCATCCGATAGAGCGACTGCTCGTGGTTGTTGTCATCCTCGACGATTATGAACGGTTGCGAAAGCGTGAGCGTCGAGGTTCCAAGCAGCTTGATATGCAGGTTGGTTGCCACTTCGGCGGGAGCTTCGATCACCGGCGACAGGTTGAAGATGTCGCGCCTGGAGATCGCCTCATAAAAGGCACGCGGCCGGGCTACCGGGGCCACAGGCGCGGCGCCGAGCAGCGGCGGCATGTGTGCCGTTGCGCCGCCAGCCACACGGCCGAGGATGACATCGTTGACCGAGAGCGCGAGGAAGTAGGCCAGGATCGCGATCAGCAGCAGGTTGAGCGCCATCACATAGCGCTCGGAAAAACGCAGCGTCATCAGCTAAGTCCCTCGGCCCCGTATGCGGTGCCTTCGACCAGGCGCTGCACGTCATAATTCCATCGCCCCTTCCAGCGCTCGATGGTGAGGCTCGCCTGGGTCCATCCGTTGCGCACCTGGTCGAGCAGGCGCAGCAGGTAGATGCTCTCGTTGTCGCCGTGCTGGTTGAGCGCGCGCTGGCGCTCCAGACCGACGGTCGCAATCATCAGCGCTTCGAGCGCGATTTCGCGCATCGCAATACGTCCGGCGCGAGCCTCCAGACCCAGCTTGTGCGCGGCGTCGGTGAGCTCGAGGCGTTCCTCGAAGCTCCAGCGTTTTACCAGGTCCCAGGCGCCCGTCATGCAGTCGGAATCGTAGAGCAGGCCTTTGAACAGCGCGGGCAGCGCCAGCATCAAGGCCGGCGGCTGGCTATCCGCGGTGCGCACCTCTACGTATTTTTTAAGCCGCACTTCGGTGAAGATCGTGGTGAGATGAGTCCCCCAGTCCTCGATAGTCGCGCGTTCGCCGTGCCATCCGCGATCCATGAACTGCCGAAAGCTGAGGCCCGGCGGCCTGGTCAGGTCCTGCGGCTCGTGATTGCGGTAGATGAAATACATCGGGACGTCGAGCGCATAGTCGACGTAGTCCTCGAACCCCGCGTCATCGCGGAAAACGAACTCCAGCGTCCCGCTGCGGTCGGAGTCGGTATCATTCCAGATATGGCCGCGATAGCTCTGGTAGCCGTTGAGACGGCCGTCGCATAGCGGCGAATTAGCGAACATCGCGTATACCAGCGGTACCAGGCCCATGCTCAGGCGCATTTTGCGCATCGCGTCCGCCTCGTCGCCGTAGTCGAGGTTGGCTTGCACGCCGGCGGTCTGCTTCATCATCCGCTGGCCGAGCCGCCCCTTACGCGCCATGTATGGATACATGATCCGGTAACGCTTTTTGGGTATCAGCTCGATCTCGTCTATCGTACTGATGGGCTGCATCCCAAGTCCCAGCACCACCGCGCCGTATTCATGGCCGACCTCGATAAGCTGTTCGATATGGCGGCTGAACTCGGCGTGCGCGCAGTGAATGGTCTCGCACTGTTCGCCCGAAAGCTCGATCTGGCTGCCCGGCTCGATGGTGATCGCGGCGCGCTCGCCCTTGAGTCCGATAACGCGCCCGTTCTCCGCGTCCGGCTCGTAGCCATAGCGCTCGGCCATCCGGCGCAGAATCTGTTCGACCCCGCGCGGGCCTGAATAGGGCAGGGCACGCCCGTCGTGAGCCGAGACCGTGATCTTCTCGTACTCGGTTCCGACCCGCCATTGCTCGCGCGGCTTTGCTCCGCTCTCGAAATAGCGGATTAAATGCTCGCGGGTTTCAACCAGATCAGCGCTCGTTGACATAAGCAGGGCTCCGTTGGGGGCGCTTCAACGCGAGCTTATCATGGCTTCGGCGAAAATTGGACGCAAGCCGGGGATCGGCCCTTGTCGGCGGGCATAGCCCTTGCCTAACTTAAGGCGCGATTCGGCGCGCGGTTAGAGGGCGCATGGCCGACGTACAAGAGCTACATCTATGGCTGAGGCAGTGCTCGCGATCGACCAAGGAACGACGGGGACCACGGCGATGGTGCTCGACGGGCGCGGACGCATCCTCGGCCGCGCCTACGGCGAGATACGCCAGTTCTATCCGCGTCCCGGATGGGTCGAGCACGACCCCGAGCAGATTTATCGATCGGTGGTGCGCCTGGGCCACCAGGCGATCGCGGCCGCGCGCATACGGCCGGCCGGCCTCGGCGCGATTGGAATCACCAATCAACGCGAGACGTTTGTGGTGTGGGAGCGGCAAAGAGGCCGCCCGGTGCATCGCGCGATCGTATGGCAATGCCGGCGGAGCGCCGCGATTTGCGCCGCGCTTGCCCCGCGCGAGGACGAGGTCCGCCGGCGCACCGGGCTGCTGATCGATCCTTACTTCGCGGGCACCAAGCTCAAGTGGCTGCTCGACAGCGACCGCGGGCTTCGCCGGCGCGCCGCGCGCGGCGAACTGTGCTTCGGCACGATCGACTCATGGTTGATATTCCGGCTCTCGCGCGGCGCGGCGTTCGTGACCGACTTCACCAATGCGTCGCGTACGATGATGCTCAATCTCAAGGAGCGCAGGTGGGACGCCGCGATGCTGCGGATGCTCGGCGTGCCGGCCGCAATGTTGCCTGAGCCTGTCAGCTCGCGCGGTCCGCTTGCCGAAGCCGCCGCCGGCACGTTCGGGCCGCGTGCGATACCGATCGGCGCCGTTATCGGCGACCAGCAATCCGCGCTCTACGGCCAACGCGCGGTCAGCCCGGGCGCGGCTAAGGCGACCTACGGCACCGGCGCGTTCCTGCTGATGCACACGGGCGAGCGCGCGGTCGCCTCGCGCAATCGGCTTTTGACCACCGCCGCGCTGGGGCCGGCGGGCGAGCCCGCCTACGCGCTGGAGGGCTCGGTCTTCATCGCGGGCGCTGCAATCCAGTGGCTCCGCGACGAGATGCACATGATTGCCACCGCGGCCGAGAGCGAAAAGCTCGCGCGCGCAAGTCGCGATCGCTCGCAGCCCTATCTGGTGCCGGCTTTCGTCGGCCTCGGCGCACCGTACTGGGACGCCAGCGCGCGCGGCGCGATCGTCGGCATCACCCGCGGCACCAATCGGTCCGACGTGGTGCGCGCGGCGCTCGACTCGATCGCCTACCAGGTGCGCGACGCCCTGGCTGCGATGGAAAAGGACAGCGGACATCGGGTGCCCGAACTCCGGGTCGACGGCGGAGCCACCGCCAACGGCTACCTGATGCAGTTTCAGGCCGATGTGCTGGGACGGCCGGTGCGGCGGCCCAAAATGGTAGAGACTACGGCGCTGGGAGCGGCGATGCTGGCGGGATTGGCGGTGGGCCTTTGGCGATCGCCGAGCGAACTGGCGGCGCTGGGCGGCAGCGGGCGAGTGTTCCGCCCGTCGATGCGCAGTGCCGAGCGCGAGCAGCTGGTCAACGGATGGCATGCGGCAGTGGCACGCGTGCGCAGCTAGGCCTTTACCGAAAAAATCGATGGCACAGAAATCGACAGATAAAAGTCCGCCAGAACAAAAATCCTGGCCGCGTGTCGCGGTGGTTTTTCCCGAGCATTACGCCGACGCCGCCGGAGTTCTGGGCCGCGCCTTCATCGACGATCCGCTGACCAGCGCGCTCGTACCCGAGCCGCGCGAGCCGGTCGAACGCGCACGCCGGTTGGCCGGCCTGTTCACGGTCGTACTCAGGCTTCAGCGTGGCGACGGACAGCCGGTGTTCGGCGTATTCGAGGACGGCCGCCTGATCGCCGCGGCGGTGGTCGAGGGAACGATGCACGCGTCGGCGGGCGGTGCCGTCGCGAGCGGACTGCTCAGCCTGCCAACGATGGTGCGTGCGGTGGGATGGGGCGGAGTGCGGCGGGCGATCAAGCTGGTCGACGCGCTCACGCGCAACCATCCGCCGCGGCCCCATCTCTATCTCAACATTCTCGGCGTGGAACCATCATTCCAGGGGCGGCATTGCGGACTCGCCATTCTCAATCATCTGCGCGAGTTGGTAGAAACACGATCCGACCTCGACGGCGTCTACCTGGAAACCGCGACCGAAGCCAACGTCGCCTACTACACGCGCCATGGCTACGAGGCGATCGGCGAGTTCTATCCGTTGGGAGTCAGGATGTGGCGGATGTTCCAGTCGCGGCGCGATCGCTAATCCTGGGCGGCATCGCGCGGCGGACGCGCGGGCTTGATCACCGTCACGCGCAATCCGCCCGAGGTCCATCCGACGTCAAAGCCGACGCTGTCGCCTTCGCTCAGGAGATCGATGCCGGGGAAACGGCCGCCCAACGGCGCGCCGACGATCTGGACGAAAGGGAATTCGAAGGTTACTTCGCGTCCCTGATGCGTGCGCACGGCGCCACGGCCGCGAGCGCGGTCCAGGCGCATGATCATTCCGCGGTAGAAATTTCCAGGAAACCGCTCGGTGTCGAAGTCGTCGCTCATCGTGGTTGCCGCGCCCGCTCAGCCGGGCTCGCTCAGCAGCGGATCGAGTCTGCCTTCGGCCTCCAGCGCGCGCAACTCATCGTAGCCGCCGACTATTTTGCCGTTGATAAAAATCTCGGGCACCGTGCGCCGGCCGCCGGACAGCTCGATCATCTTCTCGCGCAGCGCGGAATTTCCGGAAACGTCAATCTCCTCGAATGCCACGCCCTTGCTCTTCAGGAGGGATTTGGCGCGTGTGCAGTAGGGACAATACGCCGTCGTGTAGACCTCGACCTTAGCCACTTACCGACCTCAGAGTTCATTTTCGACTGACCCACCACGGTTGTAAAGGTGGGCCAGGCGCTCGGGCGGTACGCCGAGTAAAAATGCGGCCCGGATCAACCACATCTGAATCGTCGTGGCCACCACGCCGCGCTCGCGCCATCGCCGCGCTGAGGTTGTGACCCGAGAGCGCAGGCAGGCGACGCGACCGGCGCGTTTGAGCCGGCGGGCCAGGTCGAGGTCCTCGCACAGAACAATATCGCGGTAGCCGCCGAGCCGTTCGAACATCTCGCGGCGGACGAAAATAGCCTGATCGCCGGTGCCCGTGCGGCTAAGACGCGAGCGCGCACTGATGAGCCATCCGATGAGCCGCAACAACGGGGCGTTGTCGTCCAGTTGCAGGTCGAAGCGGCCGCCGATGACGGCGGGGTCGGCGAGCGCCGCCGCGATGTCGCCGGCGAAACTCCGCGGCATGAGCGTATCGGCGTGCACGAAGACCAGCGCGTCACCCTGTGCGGCCGCGGCGCCGGCGTTCATCTGGCGTGCGAGGCCGCGACGCGCGACCAGCAGCGTCGCGCATCGCGGACGCGCCTCCTCGCAACTGCGATCGGTGCTGCCGCCGTCCACGACGATGACTTCCACGATCACTTCCGCGCCAGACGCGCCCGCCGCGATCGCGTCGAGCGTCCGCGCTATCGCCCGCTCTTCGTTGAGCATCGGGACGATCACGGAAAGGGTTTTCACAGTCTGCTATCTAATGCGGACGTCTGGCGCGCGGCGAATGGGGCGAGCGGGGATTTATCAGCGCGAGCGATTCGTCGCCGGCCGGGAAATCCGCGATTCGCACGGTACGGCCCTCAATCGTGAGACGGCCTTCCTGGTAAAGCTGAATCGCCCAGGGATAGATGCGATGCTCTTGCGCGCGGATGCGCTCGCTCAGGCTTTCCTCGTCGTCGTTCGGCATCACAGGCACCACCGCCTGCACGATTATCGGTCCATCATCGACGCCTTCGCGCACGAAGAATACCGTGCATCCCGTGAACTGGACGCCATGCTCCAGTGCCGCCTTTTGCGCATGCACACCGGGGAAAGCCGGCAGCAGCGCGGGATGGATGTTCATCACGCGATCCGCAAACGCCGTCAGCATTAGGGGCGAGAGCAGCCGCATGAAGCCGGCGCATACCACGAGTTCGACGCCGTGCTCGGCCAGCGCCTCGGCCAATGCACGGTCGAAGGCCTCGCGTGAGGCGTAGCGGCGATGCTCGATGACGCGGGTCGGAATGGCGTGGCGTTGCGCGCGTTCCAGTCCCTGCACGCCGGCGCGGTTGGAAATCACGACGCGAATTTCGGCCCGCAGTTCGCGGCGCTCGATCGCATCGATGATCGCCTGCAGGTTGGTGCCAGTGCCGGAAATCAATACTCCCAATTTGACCGGCGCCCGCTCTGCCATCGCGTCTCGTGCTCCCTGCCGCCGAGCCGCCTAGAGCAGCACGGCTCCGCGCCTGCCGCGGCGAAGCTCTCCGATAAGGTAAGACGGAGTGCGCAGGCGGCGCAAATGAGCGACGACCGCGTCGGCGTGACGGGGCGGCACCACGGCGATCATTCCGAGGCCGTTGTTAAACGTACGATCCATTTCGGCCGCGTCGATTCGTCCGAGCCGCGCGATGAGATCGAAAACGGGCGGCACCGGCCAACTACCGCGACGCACCACCGCTTCGATTCCTTTTGGCAGCACGCGCGGCAGGTTCTCGACGATCCCACCGCCGGTGATATTGGCGAGCCCGCGAATCGGAAAGCGCTCGAACAGCGTCGCCGCGACCTTGGCGTAGATTTTCGTCGGCCGCAGGAGTTCGTCGGCGAGCGTGCAGCCCAAGTCGGCCACGCGCGCGTTGAGTTTCAGCCCCGAGCGTTCGAGGAGCACGCGGCGAACCAGCGAGAATCCATTGGAATGAAGCCCGCTGGAAGCGAGGCCGATCAGCACGTCGCCGGGTCGGATGCGCTCGGGGCGCGGAATCGCGTCGCGCTCGGCAAGCCCGACGGCGAAGCCGGCGATATCGTATTCGCCGGGCCGGTAGAATCCCGGCATCTGCGCCGTTTCCCCGCCGACCAGGCTCATGCCGGCGAGCTTGCATCCGCGTGCGACCCCTTTAACCAGCGCCAGCGCGACGGCGCTTTTGAGTTTGCCGGTCGCGATATAGTCGAGAAAGAACAGCGGACGCGCGGCATGGCACACGATGTCGTTCACGCACATCGCAACGCAATCGATACCGACCGTGTCGTGGCGCCCGGTCAAAAACGCGATTTTCAGCTTGGTCCCGACACCGTCGGTTCCCGACACCAGCACCGGCGAGCGCATCGCACGCGCGCCGTCGAGTGCGACCATCGCGCCGAACCCACCGATTCCGCCTAGAACATGCGGCCCCAGCGTCGGCCGTGCGAGGCGGCGGAGCATCGGCACCAGCCGCTCCTTGAGATCGATATCGACCCCGGCCGCTTTGTAGCTGAGTCCACGCGCCATCTGGTTCAGCCGGCGCCTTTGCGAAGGGCCAGCGCCGCTGCGCGCCAGGCGCTTTTGCCGTCGGGGTAGGCGACGATGCCCTCGCGGTAGCGGACAAGATTCATCGCACTGAGCATTTCGCGCAGCTCGTAGTGTTGCAGCATGAAGTCGGGATTGCGCGGATGGCCGCTGGCTGCCTGATCGATGAGAAAGGTATCAAAGAGCAGGGCGCCGCCAGGCCGCAAAGCATCGATTAGGTGCGGTATCAATGAGCGATCGAGAAAGTTGAGATTGAGTATCGCGTCGAAGCGGCTGCGCGGCAGAGGAAATGTCGAAAGGTCCGCGACCAGCGGCCATACCGGGAGCTTCCCGGCGCGCGCGATCGATTGCAGCGCGCGGAGCGCCGGTTCGGCATAGTCGATAGCGACTACTTTGAAGCCCGCTCGCGCCAGCAGCAGGCTATGGCGGCCAGTTCCTGCAGCGACGTCGAGGGCGAGGCCGCGCGGCAGCAGATCGAGCATTTCGACGACCGAGGGTTCGGGCTCGCCGGGCCCCGCGCTGGCGCGCTGGCGGATTTCCCAATCGCGGCGCTTTTCCACTTCGCTCAGGTGTGCGTCGCTCATACCACGCGAGCCAGGGTGAGCACGTCGATTCGCTGCGCGCCCGCCGCGCGCAGCACGCGCGCACATTCGTCGGCGGTCGCGCCGGTCGTCATCACGTCGTCGACCAGCAAGACGCGCCGCCCGGCAACGCGCGCGGGACGCCGCACCGTGAAAGCGTTGCGGACGTTGCGTGCGCGATGGGCGCGGTCGCGCGCGGTCTGCGGCGGTGTCGAGCGCACGCGTGCCAGCGCGGTGACGTCGAGTGGGCAATTGAGCCGCCGCGCGAGCGCGGCGCCCAGCAGCGCAGCCTGGTTGAAACCGCGCCAGCGAAGGCGCGTGCGATGAAGCGGCACCGGGATGATGATGTCGTAGGCGTCTGGGTCCATCGCCGGCGCGGCATCAAGGTAATCCGCCAGCGCGCGTCCCAGCGACTGGTCGAGCCCATACTTGTGCCGTCGAAGAAGCGCGGCAACTGCGCTCGACCCATCTATCCCTGAGCTGTCCCCGCCGGAACGGTACCGGGTGATCGCACGGGCCGAGTCGAAACCCGGCGGCACGGCCTCGCAATGGCTGCAACGCTGGTCCTCGCCCGTGTGAAGTGGCGCACCGCACACGAGGCAGAGCGGCGGGCGCGGGGGCTCAACCGCGGCCAGGCAAAGCGCGCATACGCGGCACGTCACGTCGATCGGCAGGGCCGCGTCGCACGCGGCGCATCGCGGCGGAAAAAGAAAGTTGAGCAGGTAATGCAGCATCGCTCCCGGTTCTATTGATGAAGCCTCCGGCGTGGTAACTCAAGCGCCGGCCGGTCAATTTAAGCCGCCAAATGATGCTCGAGGCGCCGGGCGGTGTGGACAGAAGCGGTGATCGCGGCCTGGCGAGGGCGATCCGTCGCGGCCCGTCTTATGGTATACGAGAAAATATGAAGACGCCGCTTGATGGAATAAGGGTCATCGACTGGACGATTTGGCAGCAGGGGCCGTTTGCGACCGCGTTGCTGGGCGACCTGGGAGCCGAGGTAATCAAGCTCGAAACGCTCGACGGCGATCCGGGCCGCGCGATCTTCGCGGTCTCGGGCGCCACCACCGCGCGCAACGGCAAGAACTTCTACTTCGAGTCCAACAACCGCCACAAGAAGAGCATCACGCTCGACATGAAGAAGGCCGAGGCGCGCGAGATCGTCTACCAGCTCGTCGCCAAGAGCGACGTCTTCGTGCAGAACTACCGCAAGGGCGTGGCTCAGCGCCTCGGCCTTGACTACCAGACACTGCACGAGATCAACCCGCGGCTCATCTACGCGACTGCCTCGGGCTACGGTCCGGAGGGTCCCGACAGCGGCGAGCCCTCGTTCGACTACCTCGCGCAATCGCGCTCCGGGGTGATGCATATCGCGGGAATCGAAGGCGACGAGCCGGTATACCTGTTCGGCGGCGTAGCCGATCAGATGGGCGCGATCATGCTGTCGTACGGCGTTATCACGGCGCTGCTCGCGCGCGAGCGCTATGGCGTCGGGCAGGAGGTTAACGCCTCGCATCTGGGCTCGATGATCGCACTGCAGGGGCTGAATCTCGCCTGCCGCAACATCATGGGCACCGAGTTCCGACGTAACACGCGCGAGAACGCTTTCAACCCGCTGTGGAATCATTACCGATGCGCCGACGGCAAGTGGTTGACGCTCGGGATGCTGCAGGCGGACCGCTACTGGAAGGACCTGTGCAACACGCTCGGCCTGCCCGAGCTGATTGAGGATCCGCGCTTCAAGGACATCAGCGTGCGCGGCAAGAACTGCAAGGCGCTGGTCGCGATCTTCGACAAGGTCTTCATCACCAGGCCGCGCGACGAATGGATGAAGCTGCTGAAGGCGGGCGGCGACTTTATCTATACCGTCGTCAACCGCGTCTCCGACCTACCCGACGATTCGCAGGTACTGGCCAACGATTACGTGGTTGACTACGAGCATCCGGGACTGGGCGCTATGAAGCTCGTCGGCTTTCCGGTCAAGCTCAGCGAGACGCCCGCCAATCCGCGCGGCCACGCCCCGGAGTTGGGCGAACACACCGAGACGTTGCTGACCGAGATGCTCGGTTACAGCTGGGAGGACGTGGCGCGCCTGAAAGAGTCGGGAGTAATCTGACACAACGCGACACGCCATCCGGTCGCGCACGGGAGGAAAAGCTATGCCGGCGATTACGGGAAGCGTCGAGGACCGCGAGCAGATTCGCGAGCTCTATGCTCGCTACGCGCTCTACATCGACGCGAGCAAGTTCGAGGAGTGGGTGAGTTGCTTCACCGAGGACGGCATTTTCGAGAGCCCCTCGCTCGGCAAGCACGCCGGCCATGCGGCGCTGCGCAAGTTCTGCGCTTCGTACCGGGAATCATGGGCGGGCGCGCAGGTGCGTCACATGATGGTGAACGTCAGCTTCGACGTCCATGGCGATCACGCCCACGGCACCTGCAATCTGATCTATTTCCATATCAAGGGCGGCAAGACCGAGTTGGCCGCGGTCGGCGGCTATCGCGACGAACTGCGCAAGGTCGATGGCGACTGGCGGTTCGCGCATCGCAAAGTCTACGTCGATAAGTAAAGTCTGCGTCGACACATGGAGCGCGCGTTCGACGCTAGGCGCGGCGGCTCGCTTCCTTGAGCGCGTTCTCGAGGTCGCGCGGGAGCGGCGAGCGCACTCGTACGGGACCGGAGACGGGCGAGCGAAATTCAATCTCCGCTAGATGGAGCCAGAAGCGGCCCTCGGCGAGCGCGTCGAGTGCCGACCCACCGTAGAGCGTGTCACCAGCGATCGGATGGCCAGCGTCCGCCAGATGCACGCGAATCTGATGACGCATCCCGGTGCGCGGCCGCGCCGAAACCAGGGTGAAATTCCCGAACCGCCGTATTGGCTCGACCGCCGTTGCGGCCGGACGCGCGCCAGCCGCGTTCGCTCCGACAGCTAGCACTCGTCGCGCGTTGCGCGGATCGTGCGCGAGCGGTTTTTCAATATGAAGTGATTCTTTAATATTGCCGGCGACCAAGGCCTGGTAATCTCGGCGAATCCGGCCCGCTCGAATCGCCTCGCGCAGTGCCGTGAAAGCCTGTGGCTCGAGCGCGACGAGCAGAGCGCCGGAAGTTCCGTTGTCGAGCCGATGGACCAGGCCGCCCTCACGCGGATTGTCGCCGACGGCGGCCACCTCAGGAAATGCGGCCACGACGCCGTTCATCACGGTTCCCCGCTCGCCCGGGCGCAGCGGATGACACGCCATCGGCGCGGGCTTGTTCACCACCAGCATAGCGGGGTCGCGAAACAGAATCTCAACTTTTACATCAATATCAGGTGCGAGCGCGGGTAACGGCGAGGTCTCGCCGATTTCGACCGTGTCGCCGCCGCCGACCATCTCACCCTTGCGCAAGACGCGGCCGTTGACGCGGACCATCCCACGGGCGAGCATCTCGTGGGCGGCGCGCCGCGACCGCGCCCATCCCAGGCGCACGAGGTACTGATCGAGGCGCTCGCGCGCGTCGGTTGGCATCAGTCGAGCGGCATCAATTCGGCGTCAGGCGCAGCTTCACCCAGCCTTCGATTTTCTCGGCAAAGCCCGCGAACGGATCCTGGTCGGGCGCGGGTTTAAAGAAGCACTTGCGCATGTAATCGAGCGCGCCCGAATAATTTTCGAAGCTACGGCTGAGCTCTTCGAACATCAGGAAGCCCGGCCGATACAAGGCGACGTCGAGTTCGGAGACGGTCTGGTAGGAGCGCTTGCCCTCTTCGAGATAGTAATCGAGGTAACCGCCGCGTTCGACGAAGGTGCGGAACAGACCCGACATGAAGAGCGTGTAGTCGCCGACATATTTGCGCAACTCGCGCTCGCCGATCACGCGCCCGCGGGTTTGCTGCGCCCCCGTTTGGGAAGCGAGCATATCGACCACGCTGCTGAGCCGGCGGCCCTCGGCATCGCGCAGCGCGAGCCATCGCCCGGCAACACTGAACTCGGTGAGTACAGAGGCAACATAGTCAACCACCTGCTGGTCAGCCATCCCGAGCTGGCCGAAGCTGGTGCGGGTCATCGCGAGGAAGAACTCTTTGAGGCGCTTGGCGGAGGGAGGTTCAAGATTCATCAACCACTCCTCGGGTTGGGACCGGCGGGCCTTTCATCCCCCGCCGGGACGATATGACTGAATTTTATCAGAGCACCTTAAGCGTTGAGAAGCGTCCTGGAGCGTCCGAACGTTTCAGTGCAAAGAAAATAATCTGCGGCGGCGAATTATTTCGAACAAACCTCAGACGAATGACTAGCGGGGAACCGGAGTGTGGATGCTTTTCGGCATTGGCACTCGCGGCACGGGAGTGAGAATCCGCCGCGGAGTGAACGGGCGATTGTAGGCGGGAAACTGTTTCCACGAAGCGAAGAGCAGGAGCGCCGCCAGGATTGCGACGACGAGGACGTCAATAAAGCCGATCCGCGTCGCCCCGCGATGCGATTCGCCGAGCCGCCACCTCATCCGGCGCTCGCGCGCAGCTTGGCCGAACGCGCCGCCGCGCGCGGCGCGCTCGCCGGCAAGCCGAACAGCCCACGCAACTCGCGCCCGGTCAACGAACGTGCCGCCGCCGCGACCTTGAGCGGCGTTCCCGCCGCCACCACGCGCCCGCCGTCGTCGCCGCCACCCGGACCAAGATCGATTACGTAATCCGCGTGCGCGATGAATTCGAGATGATGCTCGATCACCACCAGCGTGTTGCCCTCGGCCACCAGGCGTCCGAGCACGCGCAGGAGTTGGCGGATGTCGGCGGAGCTGAGTCCGGTGGTCGGCTCGTCGAGCAGAAAAACGCGGCCCAGCGGCTTGCCGTCGTCGGCCGCCGGCAGCGGCTCGAGGTCGGCGAGCAGAAAGCGCGCGAGCTTCAAGCGCTGCGCCTCGCCGCCCGAGAGCGTCGAAGTCGCTTGCCCGAGGCACAGGTAGCCAAGCCCGACCGCAGTCAGCGCCTCGAGCCGGCGCGTCACGGCCGGCGACTTGCCGAAAAAGCCGCGCGCCTCGTCGACCGTCAGTGCGAGCACTTCGTTGACGTTGCGGCCCTGGTATCGGATGGCCAGGATGTGGCTCTGGAAGCGGCGGCCGTCGCACGCGTCGCACTGCACTTCGAGATCGGCCATGAAGTGCATCTCGATCGTCACCGTGCCGGTGCCGTGGCATTTTTCGCAGCGTCCGCCATCCACGTTGAAGGAAAAGTGGCGCGGCTGAATGCCAAGGCGGCGTGCCTCGTTGCTTTGCGCGAAAAGCCGGCGGATGTCGTCGTAGATTTTCAGATAAGTCGCGGGATTGGAGCGCAGCGAGCGCGCCGGCAATTCCTGACCCATGTGGACCATCTCGCCCAGCAGCTCGAGGCCCTCGATCCGATCGCACGCGCCCACGTCGCTCACCGGCTCGCCGCGCCGGCGCAGGTAGTTGTTGTACAGCACGTCCTCGACCAGCGTTGACTTGCCCGACCCCGAGACACCGGTCACGCAAACCATGCGGCCGAGCGGAATCCTCACGTCGAGGTTCTTGAGGTTGTGCTCCCGCGCGCCCACGATCCGCAGCGCCGGGTCGTGCCGGGTGAAGCGCCGCTCGCGCGAAAGCGTGCGCATCAGGATTACCCGCCCCGGCGTCGTCGCGTTCGGGTTGTCGGCGGTCTTTACGTTCTTCGCGACGTTCTTCGCGTCTTTGGCGCCTTTGGCGGTTTTGGCGACACCGCCGCGCGGAGGCGGCCCGGCGCGAACCAGGCTGCCGCCCTCGCGGCCGCCGCCGGGTCCGAGTTCCACGGTGAAATCGGCCCCCGCGATCATCATCGGATCGTGCTCGACCACCACCACGGTGTTGCCGAGGTCGCGCAGATGGCGCAACACTCCGAGCAGCCGGCGCACGTCGCCGGCGTGGAGTCCGACCGTGGGCTCATCGAGCGCGTACATCGTGGCGGTCAGCAGGCTTCCGAGCGCGCTCGCAAGATGGATGCGCTGGGCTTCGCCGCCTGAGAGCGTACGTGCTTGCCGCTCGACCGTCAGATAGCCGAGCCCGACTTCGTCGAGATAGCCGACCCGGCTTTTGAGCTCGCGCAGCACGACGCCTGCGCGCTGCGCCGCGCGCGCCTGGCCACCCAACTGCTCCAGCCATAGCTTGAGTTCGCGCACCGCAAGCCGCCCGACTTCCGCGATCGTCATTCCTTCGACCCGCACGTTGAGCGCCTCGGGTTTGAGCTTGGCGCCGCCGCAGGTGGGGCAGGGGACGAAGCGGCGATAGCGTGCGAGCAGAATACGGACGTGAGTCTTGTAGCGCCGCTTCTCCATCCAGCGGAAAAATCCGCGCACCCCCGGCCATCGCTCCCAGTCATCGGCGCGCCCGCCGTCCTCCGGCCCATTGCGCGCGTCGTCGCGCGGCTCGCCGTCGAGCAGCCAGATGCGCTCGGTCTCGGTCATCTCGCGAAACGGCACTGCGGTACGAACGCGCGCGCGCCGCGCGCACTTGAGCATCCAGGTCTTCATCTCCAGGTACGCCGGCGTGCGCCACGGCGCGATCAGGCCCTGGCGCAGCGAGAGTCCTGGGTCGGGGATGACTTTTTCGAGATCGAGTTCAACGGTGCGGCCGAAGCCTTCGCATTCGGGGCACGCGCCGATCGGGCTGTTGGCGGAAAACAGCGCCGGCGTCGGCTCTGGAAAAAGCGTGCCGCAGCGCGAGCAGTTGAAGCGGCGATCGAAGGCGTCATCGGCGACCGCCTTCATTCGCCCATTATCGCGTATTACGGTGACCACGCGGGCGCGCCCGCCGCCGAGATAGAAGGCCTTCTCCAGCGCTTCGCGCACTCGGGCGGGAGCGTCGGCGGAGTCGTTGGCGACCCGGTCGGTCACGACCATCAGCAGTCCCCTGCCGTTGCGCTCGGCCAGGACGCGGTCGGCGGCGTCGCTGACCGCGCCGTTTGCGCGATGCGCCGCGATCTCGCGGGCGCCGTCTCCCGGCGCGTGGGCCGCCGCATCGTAGAGGGCGTCCTGGACGGCGTCCTGCCTGACGTTTTGCGCGACGTCTTGCCCGACGTTTTGCGAGTCGCTTTGCACGACGCCTTGCACCGCACGCGCCAGCAACTCGGCGGTCTCGACGATTGCGCCATCGACGAACAGCCGATGGTATCCGTTCTGCGCCAGGAACTCGCAGGCGGCCGCGGTCGAGCGCGAGCCGGGCTCGAAGGGCGCCAGGAACAGATGTATCCCCGGCCCCTCAAGCGCATGGGCCGCCGCGCTCTCGACGCTGTCGCGCGTGACCTCGCCGCCGCAGCGCGGGCATATCGTGCGCCCCAACGTCGCGAACAGCAGGCGCAGGTAGTCGCTTATCTCGGTGACGGTGCCGACGGTCGAACGCGCGTTCTTGATGGTGTTCTTCTGGCGCAGCGCGAGCGCGGGTGGAATCTGGGAAATCGAATCGACATCCGGCCGGTCCATCCGTTCCAGAAACATCCGGGCGTAGGTCGAGAGGCTCTGCACGAAGCGCCGCTGACCTTCGGCGTACAGGGTGTCGAAAACCAGGCTGGATTTGCCCGATCCCGACACTCCCGTGACCACGATCAATTTATTGTGCGGCAGGTCGAGCGAGATACCCTTGAGATTGTGAGTGCGCGCCCCGCGAATGCTGATGGTGCGCTCCACGCCGCTCAATGCTGTTTCTCTGGTTCCTTGAATCTTGATCCCGATCGGCGGCAGCCGTCTGCGAGTTAGCGCGGGTCGGCCAGCGGTCGGGCCTTCTTGCGCCGCTCGCCCGGGTACTCATTGGCGACCTTGGCGTAAAGCTCGGCCAACCTGACGTCGAAGGCGCCCTGCAGCCGCGCGGTCTTCTCCAGACGTTCGGCCGCGGGCAGGTCTCGCAGCCGCGCCAAGTCGTCTTCCAGCCTGTACATCAGGCGATTACGTTCGAGGAGATATTCGTAGCCGTTCATAGGGCGACCCCGGGCGCGAATTCCAAAGATCAGAATTATAGGTTAACCTTCCGGTGCCGGACAACTGAGAGCGAGTGCCGGACAACCGAGTGCGCGCACTTCGTCGAGCCACATCGCTTCCGCCGGTTCCCCCTGTTCTTCAAGCCTGGGACGAGCCCGCGCTTTGCCATGGCTTTTTAGGCCGCGAAGGCGGCTGTAGCCGCGGTCCGTACGCCTCGCTGAATCTTTCGTACTGGGTGGACGACAACTCGCGCTCGGTCGACGTCAACTGGCAACGCGCGCGCCGGCTGATGCCGCTCGGGATGCGTTTCGCCCAGGTAAAGCAGGTCCACGGCAAGGCTATCGACACGATCGGTCCCCGCGCCGCCGTCGATCCGCGTCCGGAGGGCGACGGGCTGGTCACCGCGAAGCCCGGCGTGGTGCTCTGCATCTTCACTGCCGATTGCGTGCCCGTGCTGCTGGCCGACAAGGAGCGGGGCGTGATTGGAGCGTTGCACGCCGGATGGCGTGGGACGCTGGCTGGAATAGCCGGGGCGGGGGTTCGCGCGATGGTGCGGCAGGGGGCGGAGGCGAGCGCAATTAGCGCTCTGCTGGGTCCCTCGATAGGTCCGTGCTGCTTCGAAGTCGACGACGAATTGGCCAGGCGCTTCGAGCGCCGCTTCGAGCGCGCGCACGCCCACGTCCTTCCGAGCGATCACGCAGGCAAAGCCTACCTCGACCTGCGCGGCGTTATCGCCGATCAACTTGCACTGGCGGGCCTGAGGCCCGCGGAGATCCGCAAGGTCGGCCCGTGCACCAAATGCGAATCCGATCGCTACTTTTCGCGCCGCGCGGCGGGCGGTTCGGTTACCGGCTTGCAGCTCAGCTTCGTAGGCCGCTTTGCGACTTAGCGATGGTCTCCTGAGGGTAGCTTTAGTCGATTCGGGGATTAGTATTCGGGAGTATGCGATCGCGCAAGCCCATCCGGCGCAAACGCAAGTCACCCTCCAGCAAAGTGCGCAAGCCCGTGCCGCCACCGACCAAGGTGGAGGAACCTCCAACCACGTATCGGCGCGCGCGCGAACGCGAACGTCTGCGGCGTGACGAGGAGCGTGGCGGCATCTGAGTCGCTCGGGGCGCATGAGGCCCGTTCTTCCGGATGCGTTTTGGCGGGCCTGAGGCTAATATGCGGAGTTGGCGCAACTCCAACCGAACCGGTTTAAACCGACCATGCTGAGCTTCGATTTAAGCGAAGAGCAACGGATGATCCGCGATACTGTCGGCGCCTTCGCCCGCGAGCAGATTCGGCCCGCGGCGCGGGCCGCCGACGAGAGCGGCGAGATTCCAGCCGCGCTGGTCACACAGGCCTGGCAACTGGGTCTAGTGCAGGGCCCAATTCCGGAGAGCCTCGGGGGTAACGGCGATACGCGCCTTGCGACGACTGGCGCCATAATCGCCGAGGAACTCGCCTACGGCGACCTCGCGATCGCCTCCCACGTTCTGGCGCCGCGTCTGCTGGCCTTTCCGGTGCTCGAGATGGGAACCGACGAACAGCGCCAGCGTCATCTCAAACGCTTTACCGGTGCGACCTTTGCCGCCGCAACCGCCGCCCTGATGGAGCCGCGCTGGGATTTCGACCCGCAGGCGATGACCACGGTGGCGCGGCGCGACGGCAACGGTTTCGTGCTCGACGGCGCCAAGTGCATGGTCGCGCTCGCCGCCGCGTCCGACACGCTCCTGGTATGGGCGGCGAGCGCCAACTACGACCGGGTCGACGGATTTCTGCTCGCCCGCGACACGCCGGGGCTGAGTGTCGGCGAACGCGAGAAAAATATGGGGCTCAAGGCGCTCGAGACTTTCACGCTCGAACTCAAGGAATGCCGCATCGGGGCCGAGGCCCGCCTGGGAGGCGAGGGCGGGGCCGATTTCAGACGTGCGATGAGCCAGTCGCGCGTCGCGCTGGCCGCGATGGGCGTCGGCGTGGCGCACGCCGCGTTCGACTATGCGCGCGACTATGCCAAGGAGCGTAAGGCCTTCGGCGTGCCGATCGCGACCAAGCAGGCGGTCGCCTTCATGCTCGCCGACATGGCGATCGAGATCGACGCGGCGCGCCTGCTCGTATGGGAGGCCGCGTGGCATCTCGACCGCGGCGAAGATGCGCATCGGGAGAGCTATCTCGCCCGCAACTATGTCGCGGCCTCCGCGCTCAAGGTCGCCGATAACGCGGTCCAGGTGCTCGGCGGCCACGGCTATATCCGCGAACATCCGGTCGAGATGTGGCTGCGCAACGCGCGCGGCTTTTCGGCCCTGGAGGGACTCGCCACGGTCTGATGGGTTTTGCGAGATTTTAGGGCCAAACCAGTTAGCGAGCCGCGAACAAGGTTCCCCAGAGATCATTGAGGAAACGTTGACATGATCGACTTCGAAATCGACCCGCAGACCCAAAAACGTATCGAGCTTTTCCACACCGTGGCCGAGCAGATGATGCGGCCGATCTCGCGCGAATACGACGAGCGCGAGCACGACAAGCCGTGGGACTTCCTCAATGCGATGTGGGCCGCCAGCACCGCGCCCGGCGGCGATCCGATGGGCGGCGGCGACGCGAGCGGGCAGGGCGCCGCGAAGATGCGCAACGTCTACACCGTCGCCACCACCGAGGAGTTGTGCTGGGGCGACGCCGGCCTGTTCCTGTCGATCCCCAACGCCGGGCTGGGCGGCGCGGCCGTGATGGCGGCGGGCACCCCGGAGCAAAAGCAGCGCTTTCTCGCGCCATTTCGCGGCGGCAAGCCCAAGTGGGGCGCGATGGCTATCACCGAGCCCGGATGCGGCTCGGATTCGGCCGCGGTCACCACCACCGCGACCCGCGACGGCGATCACTGGGTGCTCAACGGCAACAAGATCTTCTGCACCTCGGGCTGGATGGCGGTGGAGAAATCCGAGGGCTTCGTGGTGGTCTGGGCCACCGTTGACAAGAGCGCCGGGCGGCCCGGGATAAAGCCCTTCGTGGTGGAGCATGGGACGCCCGGGATGTCGGTCGCGCGGCTGGAAAAGAAACTCGGCATCCGGGTCAGCGACACCGCCGCGCTGGTCTTCGACAATTGCCGTGTGCCGGCAGACCATCTGCTCGGCAGCGCGGAGGTCAAGCGCGACGGCGGCGGTTTCAAGGACGTGATGGCGACGTTCGACGCGACCCGGCCGATCGTGGCCGCGATGGCGATTGGGGTGGGGCGCGCGGCGCTCGACTTCGTGCGCGGGTTTCTGGCCGAGCAGAAGGTCGAGATTCGCTACGGACTCTCGCCGCGGCGCCTGAGCGCCGTCGAGCGCGACTTCATGGAGATGGAAGTCCAGCTCAAGGCGGCCCGCCTGCTGACCTGGCGCGCGGCCTGGATGCTCGACATGGGAATGCGCAACAGCCTGGAGGCCTCGATGGCCAAGGCCAAGGCGGGCCTCGCGGTCACCCTGATTACGCAGAAGGCGGTCGAATTGCTGGGACCGCTGGGCTACTCGCGGCGCAACCTGGTCGAGAAATGGATGCGCGACGCCAAGATCAACGACATCTTCGAGGGCACCCAGCAGATCAACATGATCATCGTGGCGCGGCGCATCCTGGAGTATTCGAGCAAGGAACTTAACTGAGCGGCGGCGCGCAAGCGCGCCGAAGACCGGAAACAGAAACGGCCGGCAAAAAAAGACCGGCCGTTTGTATTTGAACCTGCGAAGGCCGGGTTTACCAGAACCACTTGCCCTTTTCGTAGGCGAAGATTTCGCGCGTCGGGACCACGCTGGTTGCGTGCGGCGTCGCGTGCCTGGCTTCCTGGACGCTCTTACCGGTTAGCGTGTAATCGAACTCCTTGTAGGTCAGGATTCCTACCGCAACCCCGTTGGTGGCCTCTTTGCAAGAGCAGGAATCGATCGAGCTGTAACCCACATAGCTGCCGGTCTCGACCCCGTCCTGCATCCGCCACTTGATGTTGCCGAGATTGTCGTGCTCGCGGACGCTCAATTTGTGCTCCCAGTCACGGCAGAAATCCGGAAAAGAGGCGCTCGCAACCTTGAATTGCTTGAGCGCGCGCATCATCACCGGATTGAGCGCTTGCGCCGTGCCCTGCATCCCGTTGCCATCGAGACCGTTCAAGACCGGGGTGCCGGTACTCGCGACGTTCACGGGCGCGCTGCCGGTGCTCGCCACAACAGTGTTGGTCGGCAGACTTGCCTGGATGAGCTTCGCCGGGGCGACGGGCGACGGATTGATCGGAGCCGCAGCCGCCAGGGCAGGGGCTGTAGGCAAGGTCACCGGAGGAATAGTCGGCGCTGGAACCGCCGCGGCATGCGCGTCAGGCGCAACTGGCGCACCGGCTGTCGCTGCCCCGCCGGCAGAAGTCTCTGCTGGTGCGGTTCCTTGCACGTTCATAGATGAGCCGGAGATCGCGGATGCGGTCGCGTCGTCCTCAGACGACGAGGCTTTGAATTGTGAGCAGCCGGCAATTGGAATCGCGGCCAACCCGATCAGCACAACACCCGCTACCAATCCGCTCACCGCGTTACCGCGCCGACCGATGCAAATCATAACCTTCCCCCTGGAAGTCGTTACGCCGTCGTACTATTCACTGCATTATTAACTTTAATCCCGCTATGTAAAGAGCCGGGAAGCGAAAGATTTCTGGACCGCCAGAGTGCTGGCGGTTACCACGGCCGCAGCCCCCAAAGGGGCTGCGGCCGTGTTCAGAATTGGAGTGTCAGGCCCTACTGGTTCGGAACCAGTTCGACCCGGCGGTTCTGGGCGCGTCCTTCCCTCGTCTTATTGGTGGCGACGAAGTTGGTTTTCCCATAACCGTGAGGGCTCATGCGGCCTTCCGCGACACCGTGGTCCGCCAGGTACTTCACGACCGCGTTGGACCGGCGCTCAGAGAGGCGCAGGTTGTACCGCACCGAACCGATAATATCGCAATAGCCGTTGACGTTCACCGAGATGTTCGGGTGCGCCTTCAGAGTTTCCGCGGCCTCGTCGAGCACGGCCGCATCCTGCGGACGGATGTTTGACTTGTCGAAGTCAAAGTGAACGCCACGCAGGATGATCTTCTCCGGCGCCGGAGGAGGTGGTGGCGGAGGCGGCGGAGGCGGCGGCGGCGGAGGTGGTGGCGGCGGAGGTGGTGGCGGCGGGCACATCAAGTAGCCAAGCACGCTACCGATGATTGCACCACCTACGATTCCGGCCGGAAGCGCAGGCCAGTTATCGCTGTTATCGGCTGCAAATACGCCCGCGCCGATACCACCTCCAACTGCTCCGCCCGCCACTGCTCCGTAGATGACGCAATCCCTCTGTTCCGTGGACATACCGCAGCCGGCGAACGTGATCGCGGCCGCCGCCCACAGGACCCAGAACCCCTTCCCTCGTCTTCGTCCTATCATAACCCTTCCTTTAATCTCTCCCCGGTAGCGAAATACGATGCGTTCGGTAACGCCAACTACTCAGCGAATCGGCCGAGCACGGCGGAAACCGCTATGCACTAATCCCCCGCATCGATGGGCAACCGTTTGTCGGGCGCCAATCAGACTGGAGTTGACAACCCTAATTGTTACGCCGGTTGCACTATATTTAGTTCTTTGGGTCCATTGCAATAATCTGAACTGCGGTAGAAGTGTTTAAATCACTGGCTTACATATACCGCGACAAAAGACGAGCTCGGAGAGTCCGCGATATTTGGCTCCGGATAAGCGCTATTGGATAATAAGCGCTATTAGAAGTTATTATACCTGACAGGCGCGTCGCGCCCTGCAGCATGTCACATAGAGAACAATTTTCCTGTCTGCGCAGGCTCAAAATAACCGGGCCGGTTTTTGCCTTCCGGCCCGGTCGTTGTGGATAACTTCAGCACTTACCTTCTGTCCCTTCAGTAAGCGCGCCATCCGCAGGAGCTGCGAGCGCTGGACGGCGTTTTAATCGTCGCCGCCATGATGCTTGTCGTGATGCTTGTGATGGCCGGGATGACCGCCGCCCCCGTGGTCGTCCGCGTCCCCGTTTTCGTAGTTCTCGTCCCCGTGATGCTTGCCCGGATGCTTGTACCATCCGAGATGTTTGCCGTGGTCGTGATGCTCGTGTTCCTCGGTTTCCTCGGCAAGCTGGGTCTCCCGGCGCTCGTTGAAGATTTGCTGCTGGCGTTGCCACTGCTCATGCCAATCGCGGTCGCTCCAGGCGTCGGCCTCGCGCCACTGGCTGCGCTGGTCCCACGGATGAGTCTGCTGCCAGCGGCTGAAGTTCCATCCGCGCATCGTTAACTGCTGCTGGACACCCGGATGATGCATCAGAAATCCTTTGAAATCCGGATGCTGGTTGAGATAGGCCGGGTTGTTAATTATTGACGGATTGGCCGCCAGCGTCCGCGCTATGTCCGGATGGTAGTGCAGGTAATTCGACAGATTGAAGGCAGCCGCATCCGGGGAGTAGGCCGGCGTTTTGGCGGCCAGCGATTGATAGAGCGCGGGGTTCTGGTTGAGGTACGACCAAACGTCGGGATGCTGCACCATGAAGCCGGGGCTGCGATAAAGACTCGGATTTGCTGATAGGGCCTGAGCGGCTGTCTGGTGCTGGGCGAGGAAATTCTCGTACATCGTTAGAGCATCGGTTTGCGCACGCGCAGGCATTGAGAACGCGAGCGCCAGGCCAAGTGCGGCCGCTATTCGGTTGATTTTCGTCATCTTCTCCTCCTCCTCTGGGCCATCGGCCGAAGACACTCCTTGCCCCCAACAAACTTCTCTAAAACAATCTGAGCCGTGGCGTCGTTTCGACTGAAGCATACGGGATGCCATCCGTGTGCAGAGGCCGAACAACCTCCCTTTTTCAGCCGATTTCTGGACCGCAATTGCCGGCCGTGGCAAGCAGCGACCCCAAAGGTGCAACGCCGCGACGCAAACCGTGCAACACCGCGAGAACAGGTCTGCCACAACAGGCCATGCGCATCAGGCGGGCGGGCAGGGGCACCCCATTCGAGCATAGAAGCAGATAGCGCCATTGAGCGGAGTCGCGGGCCGCAGGGCGACCCTGCTAAACTTAGCCCGTGCTTTCGCTGGCGCGCGGCAAAGAGGGGATCTTCCGGCTGGTCTCCGGCTATCGTCCGGAGGGCGACCAGCCCGCCGCGATCGAAGCATTGACGCAAAACGTGCGCGACGGCGTACGTCAGCAGGTGCTGCTCGGTGTGACCGGCTCGGGCAAGACCTTCACGATGGCCAACGTGGTGGCCAACGTGAACAAGCCAACGCTAGTGATCGCGCCCAACAAGACGCTCGCCGCGCAGCTCTACAACGAGTTCAAGAGCCTCTTTCCCGACAACGCGGTCCGCTATTTCGTCTCCTACTACGACTACTACCAGCCCGAGGCCTACGTCCCGTCGACCGACACCTACGTCGAGAAGGACGCCAGCATCAACGACGAGATCGACAAGCTGCGTCACTCGGCCACCAAGGCCTTGCTCGAACGCAATGACGTCCTGATCGTCGCCTCGGTTTCTTGCATCTACGGCCTGGGGGAGCCCGAGGTCTACTTCGAGATGCTGGCGTTTCTCGAGGAGGGCCAGACTATCGAGCGCGACCGCGTGCTGCGCAAGCTGGTCGACATCCAGTACCAGCGCAACGACTACGACTTCCATCGCGGCACCTTCCGCGTGCGCGGCGATATCGTCGAGGTCTTCCCCGCCTACGAAGAGAGCCGCGCGGTCAGAGTCGAGTTCTTCGGCGACCAGGTCGAGGCGCTATACGAGATCGACCCGCTGCGCGGCAAGGTGATCCGCAAGCTCCAGAGCGTGTGTATCTACCCGGCCTCGCACTATGTGACCACCGAGGGCCGGATGGAGGAGGCGGTGCGCAACATCCGCACCGAGCTCAAGGACCGCCTCGAGCTGTTCCGCAGCGAGAACCGATTGCTCGAGGCCCAGCGCCTGGAACAGCGCACGATGTACGACCTCGAGCTGCTGGCCGAGATGGGTTTTTGCCCCGGTATCGAAAACTACTCGCGCCATCTGACCGGCCGCTCTCCCGGCCAGCCGCCGCCGACGCTGCTCGACTACTTTCCGCGCGACTTCCTGATGTTCGTCGACGAGAGCCACGTCACCGTCCCGCAGCTCGGCGGGATGTACCGCGGCGACCGCTCACGCAAGCAGACGCTGGTCGAGTTCGGCTTCCGGCTGCCCTCCGCGCTCGACAACCGCCCGCTCAATTTCGAGGAATGGGAGGGGCTCGCGCGCCAGGTGGTTTACGTCTCGGCCACGCCGGGCGACTACGAGCTCAAGAACTCGGTCGGCCTGGTGGTCGAACAGCTTATCCGTCCGACCGGTCTTATCGATCCCGAAATCGAGGTGCGCAAGGCCGGCACCCAGGTCGACGACCTGCTCGGCGAAATCCGCAAGCGGGTAGAGGCGGGCGCGCGCGTGCTCGTCACCTGCCTGACCAAGAAGATGGCCGAGGACCTGACCGACTACTATCACGACCTCGGCGTGCGCGTGCGCTACCTGCACTCGGACATCGAGACCATCGAGCGCGTCGAAATCATCCGCAGCCTGCGCAAGGGCGAGTTCGACGTCCTGGTCGGGATCAACCTGCTGCGCGAGGGTCTCGACCTGCCCGAGGTTTCGCTGGTCGCAATCCTCGACGCCGACAAGGAAGGGTACCTGCGCTCGGCCCGCTCGCTCATCCAGACTATCGGGCGCGCCGCGCGCAACGTCGAGGGCAAGGTCATCATGTACGCCGACACGATGACCGACTCGATGCGCAAGGCGATCGATGAGACCGACCGCCGCCGCGCCCGGCAGGTCGCCTACAACCAAGAGCACGGCATCACGCCGCAATCGATCATCAAGGCGATCGACGCCTCGCTGGTCGAGATGTACTCGCCCGAATGGGCGGTGGTGCCGGAGGTCGACGATGCGCCGCCCGAGACGGAACTGATTGCGGCGCATGAGCTACCCGACCGCATCACGGGGCTGCGGCAGGAGATGATGGAAGCGGCGGAGCGGCTCGAGTATGAGCGCGCCGCCGAGTTGCGCGACCGGATCAAGCGCCTGGAGCGCCAGGTCTTCGGACTCGATCAGAAGCGCGAGGCCGCGGCCGCCTCTGCGCAGCCGCCCGGCTCGGCCCATCAGCATGAGAACGAATCGGCACGCGGACGCGGCGAGCGGCACAAGGCCAAAGACGCGAGCGAGAAGCCATCACTGCTGCCGCGCGGGCGGGGTAGGGGGCGCGGACGCGGCGCCGCGCCAGCGCAGCCACGTCAGGGCAGCCTGAAGATCATCCCCGACCAGCCCAAGTAAGATTAGTTGCGCCGCGGACCCGCCTCTGAGGGCGGGCCGGCGGCGTGTACCGATTCTCGTGTTCGTGGAAGTGCAGACCTGGCTGGGCACTTGCCTTATTTGTCGAAGCCGGCCACGCGCGGCAGCTTGTCGCCCAGCTCAACCCACGGCACATGGTCGGGCCAGTAGGCGTGGCGCAGCGTGGCGGGCGGATATCCGGGTTCGGCGTCGGCCGGCAGGCTCGCGCGGGTGACGATCAGCACGTCGGGCATCGGATCGACATCGACGGTTAGCGTCGAGCCACAGTTCTTGCATCGGTTGCGATGGATCTGAGCCGAGCTGCTGAAGGTTTGCAGGTCGCCGCCCTTGGTCCAGCGAAAGCCGGCACGGGGGAAAATCGCGAAGGTGACGAAAGCCGCGCCCTGCAGGCGACGGCAAATCGAGCAATGACAGTGATGCATCTCCACTGCGGGCTGCGTCACTTCGAACTGGTTCTCTCCGCAAAAGCATGCACCGTTGATCTTTTTGAAATCCGCCATGATGCGATCCTCCCTGTTGGACGCCATCCCATCGTAGTTGCGTGGGATTGGTCAAGCGGTTTTTTCGATATTCACTGCGCCGTTACGAGGGAGGCGCTGCCACGCGCGGATGATCGGTCCGATGTTTATTGCTACGGCGTTTCCGGCTTGCGGGCCATCAGGATGATATTGTCGCTGAAAAGCCTGCCTCCCAGCCATCGCGGCCAGTGCGTAGGGGTAAAAGGGATTCTCCCGGAATTTGTGTAATGGATGGCCGGTTCAGCCAGCCCGCATTCGCGCGCGATTCTGACCAGATCGATCTCCAGCAGAGCCGTCAGATGCGCAGGGTAAGAACCACTTTGGAAAGCATTGAACTGGTTTTTGAGGACCAGCGTCATCTTACTCAGGAGGCTTAGCTGATTGGGTGTAGTGACGATTACCACGCCGCCCGGTTTGACTACGCGCGTGAGCTGCCTCATGAACGCACGCGGGTTCTCCAGGTGTTCGATGGTCTCGATCGAAGCGACCACATCGGCATACTTGTCGGCCAGAGGCAGCGTATCGTCCAGATTGCTGGTGACCAGCTCGCCGTCGCTGGGGAAGCCGTCATATCTGATCAGATCCACGCCGACGTAGCGAGCGAAGACCGGCCGAAGCACTTGCCACAGCGCTCCGCTTCCGCAACCGACGTCCACCAGAGTTCCACCGCCAGGATGAACTGCGCCGAGAGCCGAAGCCACGGCCGCATAGATAGCGGGCTGGCTGCAGCCCGCGCTGAGGCGGGCGCGATGCTCGGCTTCTTCGCTCATAGCTGCGGGCCTAACCTTGATAAACCTTCCATGATCGCCGCGCGAGATCGCGCGCGCTCGCGCACGTCCGGCGCGCACCTGAATGTCGCGCGGCCGGCGGGCTGAAGTCCAGACGCGCAGGGCCGCAGGTCAATTTTGACCCTATTATTTCGTGGGCGGGTTGGCGGGCTGTTGAAGAGAAACCCTACCGTGCCAGTGTAGCTGACATAATATTTCAAGCGCCCGTCATGAGCGCACTGCGCATTCGCTTCATGCCTGACATGGGAGTAGCACTGGCAGTGCGTCCTATGACGCAAGGGAGACAATCAATGGCGGGTAAAGCGATAGGGGAATTTTCATTCAAGGCCATCACCATCACCTACAGTCCCGGGCCAGCGGGAAGCGTTCTCGACCAGGTGAATTGGGAAGGGACGGCGAAGGGGTTCGGAGTAGTCTTCGGCACAGCTACCTACGTCGGTGGTTCCAAAAACGGGACTTTCAGTGCGTGTTGGGTCGCGTACCTGGACAACGGTGAGCAACGTTCGGGTATCGGTTCTGGCACCTATGAGAGTAGCGGCAAACACCACTGGCACACGCGGCACGTGATTCACATCTCCGACGGCACCAGTATCGTCAACGAAGGTGAGATCGACTTTGCCGCTCGGTCGTGGACGGGAAAAAATTTCGAGAATAGCTGAACGCGCGGGAGTTTCGCTGTCCGCGCGGGGACCGGCGCGCATACGCAAGAGCGCGCCGGTTTCTTTTTCACTGTGCCCGATGCGAGAACGTTACGCCGGAAATTCCGGCTAAAGGGTCATCGAGCGCGGCGGGCCGGAATTGGGCACCGCGCGTTTCGCGGGCGAAGGCGAAGCGGTGGGCGTGTCGAAGTCCCGACACGGCACGTCGTATATCGAGTTGACATAATATTTCAAGTGCCCGTTACGAGCGCACTGCGCGTTCGCTTAAAGCCTGACATAGGAGTAACGCTGGATTAGCGTCGTAGCGACGCGAAGGAAGTGGAAGCGTATGGCATCGGGTAAAGCGTTAGGAGAATTTTCGTTCAAGGCCGTCACCATAAAGTACAGTCCGGGACCGGCGGGCGGTGTCCTCGTGGAGACGAACTGGGAAGGGACGGCGACAGGATTTGGAGCAGTCTTTGGCACGGGTACCTACGTCGGTGGTCCGAAGAGCGGAACTTTCAGTTTGTGTTCGGCTGCATACCTGGAGGATGGGAACGGTGTTACCGGCCTCGGTCAGGGAACCTATGAAAGCACCGGGAAACACCGGTGGCGCACGGAGAACTTTATGCAGATCTCCGATGGGCGCAGGATCCGCGGTGAGGGCGAAATGGATTTGGCGGCGCGCTCGTGGAAAGGGACAATATTCGAGATGAGCTGAGCCGGAGCATCAATTTTCCATAGCGTCTGTGAGCGCGGCGGTCCCGGAATCGGGCGCCGCGCTTTTCGCTTGGCGGACGCGCAAGCAGACATAATATTTCAAGTGAGCGTTATGGGCGCGTGCCTCGTCGCCGGAAACAGGCGCGCGTCGGCCGATTTCGCGTTCGCTCTAAGCTTGGCACAGGGATAAAGGTGGCTAGCGTCCTAGCGACGTAAGGGAGAACAAGAATATGGCAGCCGAACGGATAGGGAAATTTTCGCTCAAGGTAGCGACACTGACTCTGCTGGGTGGGTGCATGATTTTTGCCGGCGCGACCCACGCGATCGCGCAGGAAAGGTCTCCAAGCATCGCCCAAGTCGTGGCATTGGACGAATGCGATCCGGTCACGTTCAACGCGACGCCGCCGGCGGGCGCGGGTGCCGAGTTTTGCCGAAACGTCGCGCTTGGATTTAGTACCACGCTATCCGACCTATTTACATTGGCGGAGGCTGGAACCCCTGACCCGGGCTGGGACTTCGAACCCGACAAGTTGGTGATCAAGAAGGGGACCATCCTTTCCGTGGTCGACCAAGGCGGTGAGCCCCACACCTTTACGGAGGTGAAAGCGTTCGGTAACGGATTCCTGCCGGGGCTCAACCCTGGCAGCGCGACAAGCGTTATTCCGGAATGCTCGGGTGGCTTTAAAAACATCGCGGTGGCGAGGACGCGAATCCTTCAGGGTAGCCACCTCGATATCACGGGCCTTTCGAAGGGCAAGCATCTCTTTGAATGCTGCATCCATCCTTGGATGCGCATGGAAGTAGACGTGAAGTAATCCGCGCGGGCTGCACCAGCGTCAAGAGCAGCTGTGAAAACGACCGCGCTGGTCGCGTTGCCAGCGGGCGGGCGCGGCCGCTGCGGTGATGAATCGCCCACGCATGTCCCGCGCGCCGCAAATTGCGCGCGAGCACGCCCGGCGCGTACCTGCTGGCGCAGATTGTGCGCGAATACCAGCAGCATGGACACTGACGCGCGTATAGCGCTTCAAGGTCGCTGGATGCGGTCTGCGCGAGTGCCGGTGTAGCTGAATCTTGCTTCACGGTGGCTCTCAGAACGTTACTGCTTACGATACCGCTTGGGTTCACCGCTGGTTTAGCGCCTGGTCGTTGCTAGTTCGAGACGTTAAAGACGCGCCCCTCTCAACCCACACTTGTTCGAAGCGCTTCTTGTACCGGATGAACGGCTATTTGCGATGATCAGTCTCTATTGTGACGCTGCGGGCAAGGAACAGGATGCGCTTATTGCCGTTGGTGGCGTCGTGTCTACGGCAGAAAAGTGGCGACTGTTCGATGACGAGTGGCGTGTGGTGCTCAAGGACTTCGGCTTGGATTACTTCCGAATGAGCGAGTTTGCCCAAAGCAGAGGACAATTCGAAGTCGGCTGGAAAAGTAAAGAAAGCAAACGCCGAGCGCTTCTAGACCAACTGACAACGATCATCGCTGCCCACGTTCAGTTTTGGACGGGAACGTGTGTTCTGAAAAGCGATTACGACAGGGTAGATGCAGACTATAAGCTTCATGAGCACATGTATCCCTATACGCTATGCGCTAAAGGGTGCGTCACTGAGGCGAATACCTGGTACGGAGCACATCATCGAGATGATGGCATTGAATATGTTTTCGAAAGCGGCGACGATCATTTCCCTCAATTAAGACGGGAAGTTGAAAACGAATTTGGCGTCGTTCCTATCGAGCGAAAAAAGCGAGACGCTACTCCCTGTCAGGCCGCAGATTTCGCGGCGTATGAACTGTTAAAAGCCTATCGGCTTGTTCGAGTCGATACCGAAACAATATTCGAGAAGTATCGAGTTCCTTTTAGACGACTGAGCGCGATCAAGCCTGCTAAGTGGGGTCAATACAGTGAACAAGCCCTACGGGTCATATGCAGGGTCTTAGAGTATCCGCGCCGTACTTAATGAAAGTAAATGATGGCGTTCGTCTCAAACTTAGCCAGAGATTAATCGCTCTTTTTCTTAGCCTGACCGAAAAGCGGCTCCATAAATCGCTTGAACTTCTCAGGATCGGCTTGTTCGAGTTCTCGCCTGAGCCGCTCGTCCTCGGCGCGCGTTTTCTCTTTCAGCTTGCTTGGCTGCTTCGATTTGGTCTTGCGCGGCATGCTGAAAGCATAGCGCGGTCAAATCTCGTCGGCTACTGAGCGCACGTCGTAATCAGGTCGGCAAACATCTGCTCGTTCTTGCGATTGTTAAAGCGGTAGCTGAATTCGTTGAGGTAGAAAGGCAGGTATTTCTTGCTGACGTTGTGGTAGTTGCCGACAATCCCGCGCTTCAATAACGCCCAGAACGACTCTACGAGTTTGTGTGAATGTTGCCGCGCACGTACTCGCCGCGCGCATGGCTCACGGCCTGATGCGGCATGCCAGCGCGCACAAATTTGTAAGCTGGATTTTCGTCAGTCGCGACCAGCGTAACTTTCTCATCAGTTGCGCGGCGCACGAACGAGCCGAGAGTAGGGGCGTCCATCGAGCCAATGACGCGAGCCACGACGTTGCCCTTGCGCTCGATAGCTCCGATCACGCCGACCTTGCCATAGCCGACTGCCTCGCCAAGCCGCTGCGCGCCCTTGGCTTTGCGTACTTGGGCGCTTTTCTTGTTCTTGTGGCGATTGCGATCCTTCCACCGATGTAGGTCTCGTCAACTTCAACTTCGCCGCTCAGTGGACGGTACATATCGCCAGCCATCGCAGCGCGCCAGCGCATGCACATAAACCAGCTTGTGTGGTAGTCGTGCGTGGAATTCTCGCCAAACATCACGCGATGAATCTGAAGCGCCGACATGCCTTTCTTTGAAGTCAGCATCAGGTAGCCGACTTTAAACCAGAGGTCGAGCGGCTTCTTTGTGTTCTCGAAAATCGTCCCGCTGATGACCGAGAATCGGAAGCCCTGACGCTTGCCGCAGTCCTCGTTCTTGCAAACCCAGTGGAAGGGCCGCGCCTTGAGCGCATAGACCTTTTCCTTGCGGTCGCAGCGAGGGCAGCGCACGCCGTCAGGCCAGCGCATTTGAACTAGAAAGCGACGGCATTGCTCGTCGGTTCCGAACGCCCTGTCGAATTCACCGATTGTCTGCATGGGCTATTTGACCCTTGATCCCTCTTTCTCTGGCCAGAGTAAGTTTGTTGCCATCCTGAAGAATACGCCCATGAAAACTGCAAAGACTGACCGTCCACTTGCAGACTTGCTCGCTATCGGGAATGGGAGTTGGTTTCCCTAAATCTGGGCAATTGACTGCCGCGCAAAGTTTCGGGTCTTTAGTTTTGGTTTTCGCATCGCTCAGCGTCTTCGGTGCCTTTGTCATACAGCCATTCTAGCGACTTCCCGCGCGAGTGTCAACAACCACCTAGTCCCACGCTAGTTGACATAATATTTCTTATGCGAAGTGTTGGCACCGAAAGCAAGTAGCGGTTGCGGCGCGGGCGATATCAATTTCGAGGCTGGCCGAGCGGCTCTTCTCGACGCTCCGTACCGAGGCGTCGGCGCGACCACGTCCTTTCCCGCCACACCCCGGCTGGCGCGCCGGCCCCCACGTCTCTATGATTGGGAGCCGTTATGACTTTAACGCCAAAACTTAAATTGCGACTGGCCATCGTGGCTTTCATGCTGGTGGCCTGCACAACGTATGGTGGCGCGGCGCTAGCCGCCTCGTCGAACGACACGCATGCGGCGTCTGCCCAGACGGGCTCCGGGAACATGCAGATGCAAGTCTTCCTGCAGCGGCGTTTCCGGCTGCCCAACGCCTCGGATGTCGAAGTCGGGCCGCCCAAGCCCGCGCCGATTCCGGGAATGACCGTCCGAGTCGTAAAGATGCATAACGACACCGGCCAGTCGGGCACCTTCGTGCTCTACGTCGATGCCGCAGGCAAGACCGCGGTCCTGAGCGACGTCGAAATCGGCGCCGCCACGCCCGGCCCGTTGCGCGGCCTGTGGAGCCGTCCCCTGCGTCCGGCCAATCAGCCGCCCGGCGCGCCGGCCAAGTCGGTGCTGATCACGGACGCGCCGGGCAAAGCGATCCTCGGCACCGAACTCGATCTGACCAAGGACCCCTGGGGACGCGTCAGCCTCGACAAGCTTCATCTCGCCGACCGCGCGACGCTTGGGCCCACCGACGCGCCGGTGACGATCATCGAGTTTGGCGACCTCGAGTGCCCCTTCTGCGCCCGGGCCTTCAGCGAAATCGAAACCGTCGTCAACACGACTCACAAAGGCAAGGTGCGGCTCATCTTCAAGCACTTTCCGCTGCCCATCCATCCATGGGCGATGCAGGCTGCGATTGCGGCCGAGTGCGTGCGCCGCCAGAATCCCAACGCCTTCTGGTCCTTCGTCGACGATATCTACCGCGACCAGGGCGCGATCAATCCGCAGAACCTCCGCGATCACGTCAATACCTATGTGGGCCAGCTCGGGCTGGACCAGCAGGTGCTCAACGCCTGCATCATGGCGCCGGCAGCCGAGGCGCAGGTCACGCAGGATCGGAGCGACGGTGACACGATCGGCGTCAACTCAACGCCAACCTTCCTGGTCAATGGAATCGAGCTCGTGGGACTGCCCTCGGACAAGACCTTCGAGTACGTGGTCAACTCCGAGTTGCAGCAGAAACAGGCGGGCAAATAGCGTCACCGCCTTTGGAGTCATTCCTCGACTCCGGCAGTCTGCACTCAGATGACCGAAGAAAGATGAAGAGGAAAGGGGAATCTACGGCGCGCTGGGCGGCTTGACCAGCTTGACCGTCGGCAGCGCAGGCGCGGCGGCCGGCGGCGCGACTCCAAGTTGCGCGAGCGTTTCCATCACCACCGTGCGCTCGGGAGCGTACGGATGCTGCGTCAAAAAATCATTGTAGGCAGCAATCGCCTCGGCCCGCTTGCCCTGCTTCTGCAGCATCCGCGCGACGCCCAGTTCCGCCCTCGCCTGCTCGGGCCCTTCGATCTTGGCGGCCTGCCGGTAAGTGTCCTCCGCCTGCTTGTAGTCACCCAGCTCCTCGTAGGTGACCGCAAGATCGTCGAGCGCTGCGCCGCGGAAAACCGGGTCGTCGTCCTCTGCCAGGTAGCGCTGCAGCATGTCGCGCGCCTTGGCGGGCTCTTTTTGCGCCAGATAAGCGATGGCCAGGTAGAAATTCGAGAGGCGGCCTACCGCGCGATGCGGTTCGTCGTTGGCAAGACTCGAAAGCGCCTTCTCCGCTGCTTCGTACTTGCCGCCCTGAAGCTCGCTCAGGGCCTGATCGAACCGTGCGGAAGCCGCGCGGCCCTGGCTGACCTCGTAAAAGTAGAGCGCGAACGCGAGCGCGGCGACCACGATCACCGCTGCCAGCCCGAGCAGAACCTCGGTCATGTGGAGCTCGAAGAAGAGCCCGGCAGTTTCAAAGATACTTTGAAACTCGTCGGGCTGCTTGAGCTCTTTGCGGCTTATCTTGTGGCGGGTCGCCAATTGAGTCTGCGGACGCGCCCGTAACGGCGCGCAAGAACCGTCGCAGCCACGCTACATTTTATATTTGAAATCGTCTGGCGACATCCGCTCGAGAATCTCGGACCACTTGTCGCGTGAGACGCTGGCCAGGTTCTGGTCGGCCCCGTTGGCGGGTTCGGCCGCCTGTTCGTGAAGCTCGCTCGACATCTCGAGCACTTTCTTGGCCACGTAGATCGGCGACTTGGTGCGCAGCGCGATTGCGATCGCGTCCGAGGGCCGCGAATCGACTTCCATGTCGCGACCGTCGCGCGTGCGCACCATGATGCGCGCGAAGTAGGTGTTCTCGCGGAGCTCCGTGACCTCGACCGCCTCGACCGTCGCCCCCAGATCGCCGAGCATGTTGCGCAGCAGATCGTGGGTCATCGGACGCTGCGGCCGGATACCCTCCAGCTCGGTCGCCATTGAGGCGGCCTCCAGCGGACCGATCCAAATCGGCAGATTGAGCTTGTTGTCGGGGTCCTTGAGCACCACGATTGGCATCTTGGTGCTCGGGTCGAGCGTCAGCCCGCCCACAATCATAAGGATGAAGTCTTCCCTGCGCGCAGCCATGATCAATCTCTTTGCCCTACCGCCCCGTTCCCTGCTGGTTGCGCTCTCGCTCGCGTAGTGTGAGGCCTCCCCCCCGACGTACGGGCGCGAGCCCTGCGGCCGGCGATGTTTACGCCCTGAAATAATTTTGGACCAAACCCACGCGGCGGTCAACCTGAGGTTGCGCCAGGGCCCGCCGAGCTTGCGCGCCGGCGCGCCGCAGATTCGCCGCAGCGTGCTGAGCGCGGCGCTCAGCGCGTAACGAGATGGTCCACGACGCGGTAGAGCTGGTTGAGATTGCGGCACTCCTCGACCAAATCGCAATGCGGCGCGTAGCGTTCCATCTCGCTATCGCCGAAACCCCAGGTGTTGCGGCTCTCCGGATTGAGCCAGATGATACGGCGGGCGCGCTGGCGAATTTCACGCAGGCACCAGTCGTGCGGCAGATTATAATTGTTGCGCGCGTCGCCCAGCACGATCACCGTGGTGCGCTTGTTGACCGCTCCGATATGGTCGCCGACGAAATTGCGAAACGCGCGGCCGAAATCCGAGTGCGCATAGACGTTGATCAGGTCGCCCTTGAGCGCGATGTCGAGCGCCTCCTTGATGTCGTTGGAGCGGAAGTGCTCGGTGACCTCGCCGATGTCGGAGACGAAGACGAAGCTGCGCACGCGCGAGTACAGGTCCTGCAGCGAGTACACGAACTGCAGCATGAAGCGCGAGGCGTTGCGCACCGAGTCCGACACGTCGCACAGGATCACCACCTGGGGCTTTTCGCGCCGGCGCTTCTCGAAGCGCAGCTTGAACGGCACGCCGCCATTCTCCAGGTTGTGGCGCAGCGTGCGCTTGATATCGAAGCGGCCCTTCTTGGCGTGCTTGCGGCGCACCGCGAGTACGTTCTTGAGCCGCTGCGCCAGGCGCGTCACCGCCTCTTTCATGCGGTCCAGCTCTTCGTCGCTCAGATAGTAGAAGCTCTTGTCGGAGAGCTGGTTGAGCCGCTGCTCCTCGCGCGCGCGCAGGTCGCGCTTCTCGCGCTCCATCCGCACGTAGCGCCGGATGATGTCCTCCAGCGCTTTTAGCCGGCGGTCGAGATATTTCTCAAGCTGGGCCTTGAGCTCGGAGCCGAATTCGAGCTTCTGAATCTGATCGCGCAGCTCGCGGATCTCCTGCTCCAGCTTGTCCAGGCCGAGCGCGCGCGCCAGCGCGCGGGCGAAGTAGTTCTCCTCTATCGTGCGTTCGACGCCCTGCAGACGCACCGCACGCGCGGCCTCGCGCAGGCGCTTCTCCAACTGGCCCGAGCGGTTCTGCAACAGCTCGCGCGCCAGTTCCGAGAGCTTGTCGCCCTGCTGCTTGAGCATCTCCTCGACCTGGTCGAGGAACTTCTGAAACTCCTGGTCGGACATCGAGAGCGCGTCCTGCACGCCCTGCCCGGCCTGCTTGATGATTTCGCCCAGACCCGAGAAGTAAACGTCGAACAGCTCCTCAAATACCGGGAGCTCGTTAGCGCGCTTGATCATCGTCGCGCGCAGCGCCCCACGAAACGCGTCACGCTCGTTAAGACCGATCATCCCCGACGCCGCGACGGCGTCGAGCGTCTCGGCCAGCGACACGCGGACGCCGTTTTGGCGGAGCAGATTCGCGAATTCGACCAGCTTGTCTTCCATAACAATCAGCGCATGGAAGCGGAACGCGCGTGCGCGTCGCTAACCGGGCATGACTCCTAGTTTAGCAGATCCTTGTCGCTCGCTGGGGGACTGCCGGCTGGGCCGGCGTCGCTGCCGCGCCGCGCGCGCGCGCGCCGCACGTACTCCTTGAGCTCCTCCTGCGCCTTGCGCACATCGCCTTCGTACTTGACGATCGTATCGAGCGTCTCGTTGACCAAGTCCTGGTCAAGATTCTGCACGTTGAGCAGCGTCAGCGCCTTGACCCAATCGATCGTCTCGCTAATCCCGGGGCTCTTCTTGAGATCGAGCTTGCGCAGGGATTGCACCACGGTCACCACTTCGGCGGCGAGCTTGTCGGCCGCCTCGGGCGCCTTGAGCTTGATGATCGCGATTTCCTGGTCGCGCTCGGGAAAATCAATGTACAGATGCAAGCAGCGTCGCTTGAGCGCGTCGGACATCTCGCGCGCGTTGTTCGAGGTCAGCACGACCAGCGGAATCTGGCGCGCCTTGAATGTGCCGATCTCGGGCACAGTGACCTGGAAATCGGAGAGCAGTTCGAGCAGGAAAGCCTCGAACTCGGCGTCCGCCTTGTCGATCTCATCGATCAACAGCACCACCGGCTTCTCCGACGTGATCGCCTTGAGCAACGGACGCGGCAGCACGAAACGCTCCGAGAAGAAGACCTCGTCCTCCTTGGCGATCCGATCGACCGCGGCGGCCAGGCCCTGCGCGCCCGTCAGCACTTCGCTAATCTTGTCCTTCAAGATCTGCGTATAGAGCAGCTGCTTGGCGTACTCCCACTCGTAGAGCGCCTTGCCTTCGTCCAGCCCTTCATAGCACTGCAAGCGGATAAGTTCACGGCCGAGCGATAACGCCAGCACCTTGGCGAGATCGGTTTTGCCGACCCCGGCCGGTCCTTCGACCAGGATGGGCTTCTTGAGGGCGGCAGCCAGATAGACCACGGTCGCGATTCGGCGGCTGGCGATGTAACTCTGGCCGGCAAACCGCTCGATTACCTCTTCGATCGACGCAAACATTCATCCTCCTGGGCGCTGCGGATACCCGCAAAGGCTGCCGCGCAATCCCTGTTAAGTATCATGAGCCGCCGGCGCTTTTAAACCAATCCGTCGTACTCAAATGTGCAGCTCTTCGAGCGCCAGCGCGCCACGCTCGAAACGCTCGCGCGCGAGCGCGCTCGCGTCGAAGCGCTGGTAGCGTCCGTTCGCGATCAGTTCCGCCAGCGCCTGTCCGGCGCCGTAAGACTGCATCACGCCGCGCCCGCTGAACGAATGCGCCTCGAATACACGCGGCGCCGCGCGGCCCACGATTGCGCTGCGGTCGGGCGAGACTTCGTACAACCCGGCCCATCCGCGGACGTGCCGCAGGCGCTCGAAGGCGCTCATCCGCGCAAAGAGCCGCGGCCAGATTTCGTCCATGAAGAAGCGCTCGCCGTCGTATTTGAAATGGTAGCCCGCCGGCTCCTCGGGCGGCGAGTAGCCGGCGAGGATGTAGGCGCCGTCGTTATGAAAATACACGCCCGAAGTATCGACGACCATGCCGTAGGCCTCGAGATTGGTCGCGCGATTGTCGACCAGGCAAATCTGGCGGCGAATCGGCTCGCTCAGGTTCTTGAGCCCGACCAGCTTGAGAGCGCTCGGCGACCATGCGCCGCCGGTTATCGCAACCGCGCCGGCATTTAGCTCAACCAGATGGCCCGTGGCCGCCTCGCCCGCGGCATCCTCGGACATCATGCGGATGAGAGTCTCGTCGGAGAGCGCGTCGTCGGCCCGCCAACATCCGATTCGCACTTCGCTCTCACCCGCCTCGATCGCATGGACGAAGAGCCGGTCGAGATATTCGGCGCCGAGCGTGCGCGAGCGCGCCCGGTAGTGTTCCTTCAGCAGGTTGGAATTTATCAGCCCGTCCTCGGGCGAGAAGGTTGCGCCGGCAATTCCGTCGAGCCGATCGATTTCGGGCATCCGGCGATGGACCGCGGCGGCGTCGAGTTCTTCGATCGGATGGCCCAGTTCGCGCTGCAGCGCGAGATGCTCCTGGGCCTTGGGCCAGGTCGCGGCGTCGTAGAGCCAGAGATAACCCTTGGAGCGGAAGCCGACTTCTTCGCGCACGCTTTCGTAATATTTGATCGAAGCGCGGCACAGCGTGATATTGACCGGCTGCCACCAGGTCGCGCGCACGCCGCCGGCGTTCTTTTCGCTGGAGCTGAGCCGCCCGCTTAGATCGATGTCCACCACGGCGGTCCTGAGTCCGCGCTCGGCAAGCGCCATCGCGACCGAGCTTCCGATTACTCCGCCGCCGATCAGCACCACGTCGTAGCGCGCCACGCCAGCCATGTATCGATTCTATCGCAAAAAGCACCCGCCGCGCGCTGCGACGTCCCCCCTTGTTTCGGCCCAACCGATTTTGCCAAGTATGGAAGACGATGTGCACGCTCGCCATCTACTTCCAGGTTTTTCCCGACTACCCGGTCGTGATCGCGGCCAATCGCGACGAGTATCTCGCGCGCCCTGCCCTGCCCCCGACCACTTTGCTGGAGCATCCGCACGTCGTCGGCGGCAAGGACCTCCAGGCGAGCGGCACGTGGCTCGGAATCAACCAGTACGGGCTGGTAGCGGGGCTGCTCAATCGCCGCCGCGCCGACTATGGCGATCCCAACCCGGCGTTGCGCTCGCGAGGCCTGCTATGCCTCGACGCGCTGCGGCATCGCAACGCCGCCGAGGCGGCGGCGTTCGTGAGGGGCCAGCGTGGCGCGGACTACAACGCGTTCAACCTGCTGGTCGCCACGCGCGAGGCAGCGTTCGTCGCCTACAATCGCGGCGGCGGACTCGAACTCGTGAACCTCACACCCGGGATGCATCTGCTGACCAACGTCGACCTGAACGATTTCGAGTGTCCGCGGATAAGCCGCGCACATGATCGTTTCGCCTCGCTATGCGCGCCGGCGGATTTCGCTCGCGACCCGCTAGCCCATCGCGCGCAACTCGCGCATCTGCTGGCCGATCACTCGACCCAACTCGACGCGCGCGAGGGACGGCCCAACGCGCTCTGCCAGCACATGGGCGACTACGGCACGCGCTCATCCAGCCTGATTTTCGAAGGACGCGACGCTCGGAGCATCAGCCATTTTTTCGCTCCCGGGCCGCCCTGCACCACTGATTTCGCTCCCGCGCCTGTGCCCATGCCGGCATGAGAATCAGGCGCGCTGCGGCGGCCGGCGTGCGTATGCGGTAGGATCTGGAATTCCGGCCTCGCGAAATCCTTCGACTCGCTCCGCGCATTTCGTGCATCGTCCGCAATGCACGATGCCTTTGGGCCGCGCGCAGGTCACGGTGTAGCGTAGCGGCAGTTTCGCGCCCAGCCGGATGACCTCACCCTTGGTCATCCCAACGAACGGAGTCAGTATTTTCAGCTTGAGCGCGAGGCCGAGATCAACCGCGCGCTCCAGTGCGCGAAAGAACTCCGGCCGCGCGTCGGGGAACGGATTGCTCTCCAGCGGAGCCATCGCGATCTCGCCGGTCCGGTTGTACGCGCAGAAAATCGCGGCCTTCGCGAGCAGGCTCAGATTGCGACCCACGATGTAGTTCGACGATACGGCCGCGCGATAGCCCGGTACATTGCGCCCGGTCACGCTCCAATGGCTGCCGGCCACATCGCCCATCGGCAAGTCCAGCACACTGACCGCGTGGATTCCTGGCCTATCGAGGCGACGGATGAAGCTCTTGAGCGCGCCTAGTTCGTGACGCTCCCACATCAGGCCCGCACGCACGTAGACGGGGAAAATTTCGCGGCCGGCGCGCGCCAGTTCCGCCAGCATCACCGAACTGTCCAAACCCCCGCTCGCCAGCACGGCGAGCCGTCGCTTGATCGGCACAATTCGATAGTCGCGATTCATGTGAGGGCCAAACGACCTTGAGCGTTCAGGGTGACGGGCTTGCGCTCAGGGCGACGAGCTTGCGCGCATCGAGATAGGAAGCAACCTTCTCCGCGCCGCGCTCAGAGGCGGCCGTTGCCACGTAGCCGTCGGGCCGGACGAGATACACCGCGTCGCGCCGCAGCCCCGACCGATCCATGGTCAAACGCCATGGAAAGACGTGCAGCGGCAAATTTCGCTCCGCACACAACGTGCGGATCTCCGCCGGCGCCTCGCCGTACACATGAACCTGCCAATCAAGCGAGGTCAGCGGAGCGAAGTTGTCCTTCACGCCGACGTCGTTCTTCACCCATGGCAGACGGTCACCGCCGTGAACCGCACTGGCCCATCCCTCGCTCAAGGGGCTTGCGCGATAATTCACCGCGATCTGCGAAACCGTGCGAAACATCAGACGGCGGACCGCTCTGAACCTGGTCAGGAGCGGCAGTATCAGCGGTACGACCTGCATTCGGACCCGGCGAGCGATTGCGCCGGAACTCGTAACGCCAGTAAATGCGCGATCGGTGGTCGCGACGAGGCGCCGCGCGAAGGCGATTCGCTCCGGCTCGTAGCTGTCCAGCAGCGACGCGTCGGCCCGGCCATTCAGGACGGCGGCCAGCTTCCACGCGAGATTGATCGCGTCGCCGATTCCGGTGTTCATTCCCTGCCCACCCACGGGGCTATGAACGTGCGCGGCGTCGCCGAGCAGGAACGCGCGGTCCTTGCGGAAATGATCGGCGACTCGATGATGCACGTGGTAAGTCGAGAACCAGTTCACGCGTTCGACCTCGATAAGCATCCAGTCAATGACGCGCTGGCTGACGTCGTTCCAGGAAAGGTCCTCTTTTCGCGGTTGGGCTTCATGCACCGTGCCGACGAGCCGGGCATGTCCGTCGCTCTTCAGCGGGAACACGGCCAGGAAATCGTTCGTATCGAGGCAGACGTGCAACTCGTCGTTCATCGCCGGCCCTTTCGCGGCAATGTCGGCGACGTAAAAAACATGCTCGTAGGTCCCGCCCGGGAACCCGATTTTCAATGCCTCGCGGACGGCGGAATGGGCGCCGTCGCATCCGGCGATGTAGGCCGTTTCGCATTCTTGCGCAGTTCCATCCGATCGTTTCAAGCGTGCGCGTATTCGGCCGCAAGTGTGCTCAAAATCCAATAGCTCCGTGCGCCGTTCGACCTCGACGCCGGACCGAGTCAGGCGAGCGATCAACAGACGCTCGTGCTCGTCCTGGGGAAAAACCAGCATGTAAGGAAATGGACTGAGTCCGGCGCCGAAATCGGCTAGCGCAAGACGCCCCACCTTTTTGCCGGACACCCAAAAATTCGCGGCCGGGACTTTGCGTCCCCGTTCGACCACCGCGTCAGCAAGGCCGATTTGGTTGTACAGTTCCAGCGTGCGCGCCTGCACGGCTAGCGCGCGCGAGGTCGTTCCGGGCTCCGCTGTCTTGTCGATGATTCTCACGCGGACGCCCATCCGCGCGAGCCACAGCGCCAACACCAAACCCGTTGGCCCTGCACCGACGATAAGGACGTCTGTGTCGTGCACCGGCGAGGTACTCATCGTCTGAAGTCAGCCGCGGTATTGTACCGTCAGTTGAGCAGGCGGCCGCCGTCCAGCACCAGCGTCGCGCCAGTGGCGAAGTCCGTGCCCTCGCACAAAAACATCACCGCGCGCGCGACGTCTTCGGGCGAGCCCAGCCGCTTAGTCAGCGTGCCTGCCACCAGGCGCGCGTTTTCCTCTTCGCTGTATTCCTCGGGCGGCATCACCGGGCCTAGCGCGACGCAGTTGACCTGGACCTCGGGCGCCAGCGCCTTGGCCAGCGCGCGCGTCAATCCGATGAGCCCGCTCTTGGAGACCGTGTACGGCAGGTAATTATTGTAAGGACGAATCCCGGCCCAGTCGCCGATATTGACGATTTTGCCCGCGCCCTGCCGGCGCATCGCAGCGCCCGCGAATTTGGAAAGAAAAAATGGCGCCTTGAGATTCGTGTCGAGGTTGACGTCCCAATCGTGCTCGGTGAGTTCCTCGATTGGTTTGCGATAGAAGACCGACGCGCTGTTGATCAGCACGTCGATTCGGCCGAACGCGCCCAGCACGTCACCGACCATCCGTTCAATCTCCGCGACGCTTTCGAGATTCGCACCGAAGGCGCGCGCGCTGCCGCCCGTGCGCGCGATCTCGGCGACGAATGATTCGGCCTCAGCGCGCGAGCGGTTGTAGTGTACCGCGACGGCGGCTCCGCGCTCGGCGAAATGCTCCGCGATGGAGCGGCCGACGCGGCGCGCAGCGCCGGTGACCAGTGCAACCTTGCCCTTGAGTTCCATCGGTTCCTGCGCGCTTACGGGTCGCGCGAACGCCCACCGGCTCCGCAGATATTGTCGCGGAGACCGCGGCCGCGGTCTACAGTGCAGCCTTCACCGCGCGCAGCAGCGCGAGGTTGTCGGAATGGCCGGTCTTGTGCGCGATGACGTGGCCGAGGATCGGCCGTCCTAGCAAATAGAGATCGCCGATCAGGTCGAGCACCTTGTGGCGGGCGAATTCGTCGGCGAAGCGCAGCGTCGTGTTAACCACCCTCTCGTCGTCGATCAGGATCAGATTGTCCAGCCGCCCGCCGCTGGCGAGGCCCATCTCGGCCAGCTTGTGAAACTCGTGCACGAAGCCGAAGGTGCGCGCCGGTGCGACCTCGCGCATGTAGGCCTCGGGCGAGGTGAGCTCGAAATGCACGCTCTGGCGGCCGATCGGGCGCGGATACTCCAGGGTGTAATCGACGATCAGATGATCGGAGGGCTCGACGCGAATCGATTCGCCGTTGTTGCCGATCGCGATCGGGCGCGCGATCCTGACCGGCTCGACCGCGGCCCGCTGCTCTTGCATCCCCGCTTCGGAGATCTGTCGGCAGAATTCGATCGCCGAGCCGTCGAGCGCCGGCACTTCGTCGTCGGTCTTGATGAGCAGGTTGCTGATTCCCATCCCGTGGAGCGCGGACATCAGATGTTCGACCGTGCGCACCGAGCGCCCGCCAGCCGTGAGCGTGGTGTTGTAGCCTGTATCGGTGACGTTCTCCAGCCGCGCCGCGATCGCAGTCTCGTCGGCGACCGAGGAAAAGACGATTCCGAAACCGGCGGGCGCTGGATGCAGGATCACACCGGTCTTGAGTCCCGAATGGAGTCCCTGCCCCGCCGCGACCACCGAGCGCGCGAGCGTGCGCTGCCGGCGCCCCGAGAGCCGCCCCTTCGACGCCGGCCGCGCTGCCGCAGCGTCAGCCGACGCGCCGCCGGGCATCCGCACGCCGCCGGACTCGCGCTCGAGCACGCGTTCGATAGAAGTAAGCAGCCCGCTGACCGAGAACGGCTTCTCGATGAAGTCGGCCGCGCCAAGCCGGGTCGCGGCGACCGCGTTCTGGATGTTGCCGTGGCCGGAAATCATGATCACGCGGACCTCGGGCCGCTCGGCCTTGATGCGCCGGAGCAACTCGATCCCGTCGATGTTGGGCATCCAGATGTCGAGCAGGACCAGCGCCGGATTCTCGCGCGCAATCAGGTCCATCACGCCGGCGGGGTCGCCGGTGTCGAGCACGCGAAAGCCCTCGTCACCCAGAATTCCCCGCAGCGACGACCGAATCCGCTCCTCATCATCCACCACCAGTACGGTCTCGTTCACTATTTTCCTTGTGCTCAAAAAAAAGGGCTCGCGCCGATTGGATCGAATGGCTGCGCCAAGTGCCTGAATCTAGCCCAGAACCTTGGAGAATTGCTGCTCTTTTATCGGAAACTCGAGCACGAATCTACTTCCTCTCGGCGGGTTGTCGCGCACCCGGACGAAGCCATGATGGTCGGCGACGATGGCCGAGACAATCGCCAGGCCGAGGCCTGTGCCGCCCTTGCGGGTAGAAAAGTACGGCTCGAAAATCCGCGTGCGCAGCGCCGGCGGAATTCCCGGGCCGTTGTCACTCACTTCCAGCGTGACCACGCCGCTTTGCGCGTCCAGCGCGGTGCTCACATCAATTCGCGGCCGCACGCCGTTGGGATTGGCGCCGACGGCGGCGTTGACCGCATTCTCGAGCAGATTGACCATCGCGCGCTTGAGCGCGTCGCGGTCGATCGCGATTTGCGGCAGCGCAGGCGTCAGCGCCAGCGCGAAGTCGACGCCAGGATTGGCGTCGCGAAAGGTCGCGACCGTCTCCTCGGCCAGCGGGTTGAGATCGCCCGGGAGTGGATTGAGATGAGGCATCCGGGCGAAGGCCGAGAACTCGCTCACCAGGCGCTTTAAGTCTTCGACCTCGCCGATTATGGTGCGGGTGCATTCGTCGACCAGCTTGGCATCGCCGTCGGATCGCGAGGTGAGCTGGCGGCGCAGGCGCTCGGCCGAAAGCTGGATCGGCGTGAGCGGGTTTTTTATTTCATGCGCGATCCGGCGCGCGACCTCTCGCCACGCTTCCATCCGCTCGACCTTGGCGAGCTGGCTCACGTCCTCCAGGAACAGCACCGTCCCCAATTCGCCGTGGGCGCCGTCGCCCAGCGCGGTCGCGGCGACCATCAGCTCGATCTCACTACCACCTACCGGCTGCAACTTGATCGAAGAGCGCACCTCATGCGGCCGGCGGTGCTCGGCGAAAATTTCTTCCAGCGCTTCGGCCAGCGCGGGCTGAAACACGGAGCGCCACCCGCGCCCCAGCACTTCGCCCGCCTTAAGCCCGAGCATCCGTTCCGCGTACGGATTGATCGCGGTAACGACGCCCTGCGGGTCCAGCCCGACCACGCCCGCACTTACGTTGCGCACCAGCGTCTCGGTATAGGCGCGGCGGCGTTCGAGCTCGGTTTGCGACGCGCGCAGGTCGGCCGTCATCCGGTTGAACGAATTCACCAGTTGGCCGATCTCGTCGTCGCCGACCGAAGGAATTTCATAGTCGAGGTCGCCATGGGCGATCGCCTGCGTGCCCTCGGCCAGCAATTTGATCGGCACCGTGACGCTGCGCGCCAGGTACATCCCGAACCAGCTCGCCAGCAGCACGACGACCAGCCCGATCAGCATCAGGGCAAGGAAGTAGCTGCGCATGATCGGCTGGCGGAGCGTGCGCAATTGAAAGTAGTCTTCAAAGGTTTGCGAGATGCCGGCGGCGCGCTGTGCGAGGCTACGCGGCAGGTAATAGTCGACTACCACCGCGCCGGTCACCACGTCGGACTCCGGCGAAACATAGATGGGTGCGCTCCCGCGGATCACGTCGGATTTACCGAAGCGGTCGGTGCGCGTCATCGCGTGGCCGGCGAGCGTCTGCGCCAGCAGCGCCGATTCGGGTGCCACGCCGATTCCGGTCGGGGTCTTGGGGCTAAGCGCGATCAGCAGCAAGCGGCGGCCACGGTCGAACACCTCAATAGTGCCGAGGTTATAGTCCTGCTGACGCTGCGCGATGAAGCTTTTCAGTTCGGCGCGGCGCTCGGGCCGCAACAGGTCTTTGGCTGCGACCTCACCGGCGATCTCGCGCGCGAAGTGGGCGGCGTTGTTGGCCGCGCTCAGGTAGAAGACCTTCGCGATGTCGAGCGAGTCGTCGAGCACGCGCTCGTATTCGGGATTGAACCAGCTCGCAACGTCGGCGCGCAAAAACGCGCCTGAGACCACCAGCAGGAACAGACTCGGCACCAGCGCCACTGCGATGAAGCCGAGCACCAGGCGAACCTGGAACTTGGAGCCGATGAGGCCGCGGCGATGCTCGAAGATGACCTTGGCCAGGTTGCGTCCGACCAGCAGCAGAAGCAGCCCGAGGAGCAGGAAGCTTATGTCGAACAGCAGAATGACGACCAGGTTGGAGACCAGGGAGGTGTGGCGGGTGAGCGGCGGCAGTTCAGTCTGCGCGAGCACGAAGGCGACCAGCACGGTGGCCGCCACGGCCACCGCGATAAGCTCGCGGCGCCGGCGCTTGAGGTCCGCCTCGCGCGTGGAGTCGCGCGCGTTAACGTCGCGGGGCAAGACTCAACGCCTCAGCCACGCCACGATGAGGCTCAGCACGATGCTGATTACGATCGAAGTGGTAATCGGAAAATAAAAGCTGAAATTGCCGCGCCGGACGTAGATGTCGCCGGGGAGCCGCCCCGGGAGTGGCCCTGATATCGTGCCCGATCCGAAACCCCAGACCGCGGCTCCCACCACGACCAGCAGCAGCCCCGCCACGATAAGTGCCTTTCCCAACGGCGCCATCGTCACGTATCCCACGCGCATCCGCGCGCGGCCGCCCACGCGATGCTTGCGCTAGGCGTGCGCGCGCTCCTTTTGCGCCGCCTCACGGGCCTCGCGCGCCTCCTTGACGATCTTCTCGGTGATCGGCGGAGGCGCTTCCTCGTAGTGCGAGAAATGCGCCTCGAACGATCCGCGGCCCGAAGTCTTCGATCGCAGGTCGGGCGCGTACTTCAGAATCTCCGACATCGGCACCAACGCCTTGATTACCTGGCTCTGGCCCTTGCGATCCATCCCGAGCACCTTGCCGCGGCGCGAATTGAGGTCTCCGATCACATCGCCCATACATTCGTCAGGGCAGCTCACGTCGAGCGCCATCACCGGCTCCAGAATTATTGGCCGAGCTTTTTCGAACGCCGCCTTGAGCCCCATAGAGGCCGCAATCTGGAAAGCCATGTCCGAGGAGTCGACGTCGTGATAGCTGCCCTCAAAGACCGACACCTTGATGTCGACGACCGGGAAGCCAGCGAGATACCCCTCGACCAGCGTATTGCGCACCCCCTTTTCCACTGAAGGAATGAACTGGCGCGGGATAGCGCCGCCGACGATTTCATCTTTGAACTCGAAACCGCCGCCGCGCGAGAGCGGCTCGACCTTGAGCCAGCAGTCGCCATATTGGCCGCGGCCGCCCGATTGCCGTTTGTATTTGCCCTGGGCTTCGGCGCGCCCCTTGATGGTTTCCTTGTATGGAACCTTCGGCTGTTGAAGTTCAACTTCTACATTAAATTTACGTTTGAGCTTCTCGACCGTGACCTCGATATGCATCTGACCCGTGCCCGACAGGATGATCTCGTGGGTTTGCGGATCGCGATGGGTCTCCAGGGCGCGGTCCTCTTCGACCAGGTGCTGCAGCGCCTGCGAGGCCTTTTGTTCGTCGCCCTTGGTCTTGGGCCGAATCGCAAAGGACATGACCGTCGCCGGCCGCTCGGGCGCCGGGAAGATGACCGGGGATTTTTCGTCGCACAACGTGTCGCAGGTGGTGGTGTCCTTGAGCTTGGCGACCGCAACGATCTCACCCGGCAGCGCGGCCGAGATCGGCGATTGCTTCTTGCCCTCCAGCCGCAGGAGCTGGCCGAAGCGCTCGCGCACGCCGCGAGTCGAATTGAGCACCGTCGCGTCGCTTTGGGCGCGTCCCGAGACTACGCGAAAAATCGACAGCTTGCCGGCGAACGGATCGATGAGAGTCTTGAAGACGAAGGCCGAAAACGGCGCCGCCGGATCGGGCGCGCGTTCGACCGGCTCGCTATTGGCGCCGGCAAAGCCCTGGCGCGCCGGCCGCACGTTGGGCGCCGGGAGCAGCGCGTCGATCGCGTCGAGCAGCGGTCCGATGCCGATATTCTTGAGCCCCGATCCGCAGAGCACCGGCGTGAGCTTGCCCGCGATGGTGGCCGCGCGCAGCGCCCCGCGCAACTCATCCTCTTCCAGCACGCCCTTGTCGAGATACTTCTCGAGCAGCGCGTCGTCGGTTTCGGCCACGGCCTCGCACAGACGCGTGCGCGCCGTTTCGGCGCGTTCCTTCTGCTCGGCGTTGAGCGCTTCTTCCCTGGGTTTGCCGCTGGCTTCGGCATAGATGAGCGCCTTCATCGCCAGCACGTCGATCACGCCGTTGAACGTGAGCTCGGCACCGATCGGCAGGGTCAGCGCGACCGGATGCGCGTCGAGCGTCTTCTCGAGATCCGCCACCGCGTGGTCGAAGCTCGCGCGTTCGCGGTCCAGCCGCGAGACGAAGGCGATTCGCGGCAGACCGAGCTGGTTCATCTCGGCCCATATTTTTTCTGACTCGACCTTGAGGTCGCCGCCGGCCGTCGCCACGAACACCAGACCGTCAACGGCGCGCATGGTCGCGAAAGCGTCGGGCAGAAACGCTTGATAACCCGGCGTGTCGGCCACGATGACCTCGTCTTTTCTCCAGTTGTAATGATGAAAGGCGGAGCTGATCGAGATTTTCCGATGCAACTCTTCGGGCTCGAAGTCCATTGCGGCCGTGCCGTCGTCGGGCCGCCCCTGCCGGCTGAGCGTGCCGGCGGTAAACAGCATCGCCTCGGCCAACTCGGTTTTGCCGGTCGCACCCTGACCGACGATCGCGATGCTTCTCAGACGTCCGATTTCCTCCACAGCCATGGCGTTTGCTCCTGGGGAAGTTTTCTAGTTTTCGTCTGGCCTTTTCGCGTGATGCTCTGGCGCGCGCAATGTTCCGGTAACGCCCCGGCAATGTTCCGGCAATGCCCCGGCCCAAAGGGTCCCGCGATGGCCGCGATACCCGCCGGTGCCGATGCTCGCAATACTTCGTGTCCTACGTCAATCGTACGCCCCCTCGATACTCACGTCACCCGCCAGAACACGGACGATTTGCCCCCCGGCCTCCAGCAACAATGCGCCGTCCGGACCGATTCCCCGAACCGTTCCGCCTATACGGCTCGGGCCGTCGACCACCGTTACCTCCCGGCCGGTCAGCGCCGAATAACGCTCCCAGGCGGGTCGTACGGCGGCGAACCCGCCGCTAAGAGTCTCCATGTAACGGTCCTCAAGTCGGGAGAAAAGCTCGCCGGCGAGCTCGACCCGGTCGCACGGCCGGCCCGTCGCCGCCATCACCGAGGTCGCGCGCGCGCGCAACTCCGCCGGGATGTCCTCCGGGGCGAGGTTGAGGTTAAGGCCGATTCCTAGCAGCACGCAGGCCAGTCGATGATGCGAGTCGGGCACCGCCTCGGCGATCATCCCGCCCGCCTTGCGCCCGCCAAGCCATACGTCGTTGGGCCACTTGAGCGCGACGATTCGCGGCGCCACCAGCTCCATCGTCTCAGCCACCGCGACGCCGGCGACCAGGCTGAGCAACGCGGCCTCGGCGACCGGGATCTCAGGCCGCAGGATGAAGGTGCCGTAAAAATTGACCCCGGGCGGCGAATGCCATGTTCGGCCCATCCGCCCCCGCCCCGCCGTCTGCCGCTCGGCAATGACGACCTCGCCATTAAGCGCGCCGCGCGCGGCGAGTTCGCCGGCGGTCCGCTGAGTCGTCTCGAGTTCCTGGAAGTAATGCACTCGCCATCCGATGCTCCCGCAGCGGCGGCCGGCTTCGGCCGGATGGTAGGGGTTGTCAGCCACTTCGATCGATACGCGGCGCTACTGCGGCTTGATTCGCATACTCAGATCGACGGCGGGCGCAGAATGAGTCAGCGCGCCGACCGAGATCAGGTCGACTCCGGTCTCTGCGATCGCGCGCACGCCATCGAGCGTCACGCCGCCGGAGACCTCGAGCAGGACGCGCCCTGCAGGAGCCATCGTGCGCGCCCGGCGCACGTCGTCGGGCGTCATGTTGTCGAGCAGGATCGAATCGGCGCCGTTAGCCAGCGCTTCCTCGACCTGGGCCAGCGTCTCGCATTCGATCTCGATCCGCATCGTGTGCGGCGCGAGCTGGCGCGCGCCTTTAAGCGCGGCGCTCACCGAGCCGGCCGCCGCGATATGGTTTTCCTTGATCAGGACGCCGCTATCGAGGCCGAAGCGATGGTTGAAGCCGCCGCCGGCGCGCACCGCGTATTTTTCGATCATGCGGAGCCCGGGATGGGTTTTGCGGGTATCGATGATGCGCGCGCCGGTGCCTTTCACTGCGTCGACGTAGCGCCGGGTCATCGTCGCAATCCCCGACATCTGTTGCACCAGGTTGAGCGCCGTGCGCTCGCCGATCAAAAGGCCAGCCAGACGCCCCTCGATCACGGCCGCGGTGTCTCCACGCTCGAGGATTCTGCCTTCATACGCGCAGGCTGAGATCTCGGCCTCGGCGCCGGCCAGACGAAAGATCTCGCCCAGCAGTACGCCGCCGCAAAACACGATGCTCGGCGCTTCCTTGACCAGAATATCCGCGCGGCCGCGCTGTCCCGGCGCGACGGTCGCGGCGGTGGTGATGTCGCCCTGCCCCAGATCCTCCTGCAAGGCGGCGCGCAACAGCGCGCTCACGTTGAGCGCCTCCAACTGGCTGAACAGTTTCACGGCGCCTTCCCCTCAGCTCGCTTCCAGAAGCCTCAGCTGTTTGCGCAGAAGGTCCTGCTGCCCCGCCAGTTCCTGCGCGCGCTGCTGCATCTGCTCCTGCATCTCGGGCGCTGCCTTGGCCACGAAGTCGGGATTGTCCAGACGCGCCTGATGCTGTCTATGATGGGCCGTCACTTCGTCGAGCTTCTTGCGCAGCGCGCTGCGCGCCCGGTCGAAGTCGAATCCCTCGGGCGCCATCACCGCGACCTCGCACCACCCGAGCACAGCGGTGACCATCCCGCCCGGCGTGTTGTCCGACGGCCCGGCCAACCCCAGGCTCGCCGTTTTGGCCATCGTCGCGGCATAAGGTTTCCAGCGCTCGAATTCCGCGTGGAACTCCGCCGCCGCATCGTCGCCGCCGAGAAACTTGATCCGCGCTTCGACCCGCTGGCCTGGATGATAGCCGAGCAGCGAGCGCAATGAATTGATCGCCTCGGTAGCCGCGATACATCGCTCCATCGCGGCGGCTTCGTCGCGGCCAAGCACGGTCTGTGTCTGCGGCACGGGAAATTTCGCGATCGCCAGATGCGGCGCCAGACCAGGCTCATCGATATACGGCCGCAGCGTCTGCCAGATCTCTTCGGTGATGAACGGCATGAACGGATGCAGCAGCCGCAACAGGCCGTCGAAGCATCGCACCAGCACCCAGCGCGCCGCGGCTTGCCGCTCGCCGTCCTGCTTGAGTGGCTCCTTGGCCAGCTCGATATACCAGTCACAGAACTCGTGCCAGATGAAGCTGTAGGCGCGGAGCGCGGCGACGTTGAATTCGTAACGATCGATTGCGGCGCTAACCTCACCGATCGCGCTATCCAGCGACGCCAGGATCCATCGCTCGGCCAGCGCGAGTCCGGCGACCGCGGGCGCCGGCAGCGGCTGCGGCGCACCCTCAAGGTTCATCAGCACGAAGCGCGCCGCGTTCCACACCTTGTTGGCGAACGCGCGCGAAGCGGCCAGGCGATCGTCGGACAAAATCAGGTCGCGTCCCTGCACGCTGAGTTGCGCGAGCGTGAAGCGCACCGCGTCAGTGCCGTAGCGCTCCATGATTTGCAGCGGGTCGACGACGTTGCCGCGCGACTTCGTCATCTTCTTGCCGAACTGGTCGCGCACCAGCGGCGTGATGTAGACGTCGCGAAACGGAACCTCGCCCGTACACTTGAGCCCCATCATCATCATCCGCGCGACCCAGAAAAAAATGATGTCGAAGCCGGTGATGAGCAGGCTCGTCGGATAATAGCGTTCAAGCTCGGGCGTCTCGCCGGGCCATCCCAGGGTCGAAAACGGCCACAGCGCCGAGCTGAACCAGGTATCGAGGACGTCCTCTTCCTGGCGCAGGTCGCCGCCGCCGCACTTGAAGCATGTCGCCGGGCGCTCGGCCGCGACCATCATCTCGCCGCAACGCTCGCACCAATACGCAGGAATGCGATGGCCCCACCATAGTTGGCGCGAGATGCACCAGTCGTAAACGTTCTCCATCCAGCTGAAATAGGTGTTCTCCCAGCGCTTCGGATGGAACGTCGTGCGGCCGTCGCGCACCGCCGCAAGCGCCTCCTCGGCGAGCGGCTTGACCCGCACGAACCACTGATTGGAGAGCATTGGCTCGACCACCGTCTCGCAGCGTGAGCAGACGCCGACGGCATGCTGATGCGGCTCCATCTTCTCCAGCAGACCCAGCGCCGTTAGATCCTCGACCACCTTGGCGCGGCAATCCTCGCGCGTCATCCCGCGATACGGGCCGGCTTCGTCGTTCATCCGTCCATGAGTATCCATCACGGAAATCTGCGGGAGATTGTGCCGCCGGCCCATCTGGAAGTCGTTGAAATCGTGCCCCGGCGTGATTTTGACCGCGCCCGAGCCAAAAGCGGGATCGACATCGGGATCGGCGATTATCGGGATTTCGCGTTCGATGAGCGGCAGCACGATCTTCTTGCCGAGCATCGCCTTGTAGCGCACGTCGTCCGGATGGACGGCCACGGCGGTGTCACCCAGCATCGTCTCGGGCCGCGTCGTCGCCACGGTCACTGCGCCCGAGCCGTCGGCGAGCGGGTAGCTGATGTACCAGAGATAGCCGGGCGTTTCCTTGTGATCGACTTCGAGGTCGCTAAGCGCCGTCTCGCATCGCGGGCACCAGTTGATCAGGCTGAGCGCGCGGTAGATCAGCCCCTCGCGATAGAGCCTGACAAAAATTTCCGTCACCGCGCGCGAGAGACCGGGGTCGAGCGTGAAGCGCTCGCGGCTCCAGTCGCATGAAGCGCCGAGCCGACGTAACTGGTTGAGAATCCGGCCGCCGTAGGTCTCGCGCCATTGCCAGACGCGCGCGACGAACGCCTCGCGGCCGAGGTCGTGGCGGCTCTTGCCCTCTTTCGCCAGTTCGCGCTCGACCACGTTTTGCGTGGCTATTCCGGCGTGGTCGGTGCCCGGCTGCCACAGCGTGTTGTAGCCCTGCATCCGGCGCGTGCGCACGATAACGTCGTGCAGCGTGACGTTCAGCGCATGGCCGAGATGCAGTTGGCCGGTGACGTTGGGGGGCGGAATTACAATCGAGAAGACCGGGCCGGGACGAGACGGATCGGCCTTGAAATAGCCGAGATCAATCCAGCGCTGAAACCAGTGCTCCTCTGCGCTTTTGGGGTCGAAAGTCTTGCCTAGTTCCAAGAGGTGTCCATCTTACTTAGCAGACATTTGCCTGGCAGAGACCCGCGGTGCGCCTGGTAAATCTCGCGGCGCACTCGGCGGTCGAAACTGGTGCGAGAGGGGGGACTTGAACCCCCACGAGCTTGCGCTCACAAGGTCCTGAGCCTTGCGCGTCTGCCGTTCCGCCACTCTCGCACGCGGTAAGTGAAAGGATTTATTCGGCTCGGAGAGCGAATTCAAGCTGTCGATCCGGGCTGGTCGGCGCAGAGCGCCTGCCGGAGATCACGCAACTTGTATGCGACCGCTATCGCGCGTCGCTGACTGCTTCACCCTGCGCAGATCCGTCGCGCACCAAAATGACTTGCGGACCTGTCGCCAGATAACGTTGGATCTTTCCGCCGACGTACTGCCATCCCCGTGAGGGATTGAACCAGGCATTCCGATGCGGGAGCAGTCTGCCTAAAAGATCGCCTACCCATCCGAGCTTCGCAGTCAATTTCACCCGTATCAAAGGCCCCGGATAGGATGCCCAATATTCATCCGTGTCGCCGCGTTCCGCCGTGACGGCAGCCAGGACTGGTTCGGGAGCACAATCGAAAGTGTGGAAGGCAATATGTTCCTGCCCCTCGCGAAATGCTTTTTCCATCGCGACCACCGCCGCTGCGCCGGCGTATGTGTCCGATGGAAACTTGAGTTTTTTGGACACTTCATTCTTTTTCCCGGCGTCATAGCTAATGCATGACGCATCACCGCTGCGCGGGTTCGCAGTCGCCGTCAGCTTTTGAGAGCCATCCGCATTGAAAAACGTATGCTCAAAATTCTCCAACACCGGCAAAGTGTTGCTCCCGCCGAACGCAAGCTCATCGTGCTCGACGTCATGCTCTCCGTTCTCGTAATGGTTTTCACCCCAAATCAGCATACGGCCGTTGCGGTTCTCGCTCTTGTATTGCGCGCGACCTATGACTTGATGATTGTCCGGGTTCAGTATTGTGAAGCTGACCGGCTCGATTTTAATCCCATCGCTCACGCCGCCGGCGCTGTCGGCGGCGTGAGCGAGTACGCTGACGATCAGAATGCTAAAGACGGCCATCGCGGATCCGATTAGTTTGCCCATGCTCCGTCTCATCCGGGTTAGAATTCAGGTATGGCTGGCGAGCCCAGCTATTAATGTTCGCGCAAGTTCTGTTCCAATTTTCGAGCTCAGGGCCCTGTCGCGATGGAGCATTTAGCGGCATTTTCTGAACGGCCTTGACGGAATGCGGTGAGCGCTTTCACGGAAGGAGGGAACATTTACCGATGGGATCGGAGCGAATATTGCCTCGGCAATTCTTGCAATACCGAGCAGAGGTACGTGGAACGAACGCCCGCCGGCCTCTCGAGGCGATATAGTTTGGCGGTTGCGTTCGGAGACCCGGCTAATTTGAAGCTCTCGATCATAATCGCAACTCACGCGCGACCCGACGCGCTCGTGCGCTTGCTCGAAAGCCTCGCGCCGCAGCTTGCGGGGGCCGCAGGCGAGGCCTCACGCGAAATCTTCGTGGCCGAAAATGGCTCGCCTTCACCCTCGCCCCTCCCCGCGACGGCGCCGCCACTAAAGCATCTTCACGATCCGCGTCCCGGCAAGTGCCGAATCCAGAACGACGCGATCCGCCAGGCCCAGGGCGACATAATCGTATGTCTCGACGATGATCTCGTCGCCGCGCCGAACTACCTCGATGAGGTCGAGCACTTTTTCAGCGCGCATCACGAGTTCGCCGCGATGAAGGGGCGCATCCTGCCTGCCGAAGATCCGGCGGCCAAGGTTGGCGCGGAGGCCGCCGCGTGGCTCGACCTGCCTATCGTCGACCATGGAGAGGAAGTTATCGAGGTGCGCGGCGTGCTCGGCGCGAACATGGCGTTTCGCTCGACTGCTCTTGCGCGGGTCGGGCTTTTCGACGAACGGCTGGGCCCCGGAGCGGCCGGCCACGAAGAGGAAACCGAGATGTCCGCGCGTCTCGCGCGTGCCGGTTTCCGGATCGGTTATGCACCGCACGCGCTGGTCTATCATGATGTCGATCCAGCGCGCGCGGACCGCTCCCGCTTCCTGCGTGTCGCGCGCGAGCGTGGACGATGCCGGATGATCCACGAATCGCATCGCGCGCTGGCGGTGATCGCGGACAACGCGCTGGCCGCGCTGCGGGTGTGGGTCGCTCGAATAGCGGGCGCCGGGCCAGAGCGTCTCGCGCGCGAGGAGCGGCGCCTCGCGGTCGCACAGGGGATGCTCGACGGATTGCGCTCGCCCGGCCGCGGCTAGGACTTGAGCGAATCGACTATCTTGAGCAGCCCGGCAGCGTAGCCGCTCCACGGATGGTCCTCGGCGGCCGCTCGCACGATGTCTTCGGACTGATGCTTGGTCTCTAACAGCGCCGCGAGGCGCTCAGCGATTTCAGCCGGGTTACCCGGATCTTTCACCACGAACGGATGCATCGCGGGCGGCAGTAGTTCGGCGGCGCCCGCTTGCGCGCTGACCATCACGCCAAGCCCGCCCGCCATCGCCTCCATCACGACATTGCCGAACGGCTCGAAGAACGAGGGCAGCGCGAACGCGTCGGCGGCGCGAAAAAGCTGCTCGATCTGGCCGACCGCGCCCAGGAAGCGCACGCGCGAACTGACTCCAAGCCGATGAGCCATCCTAACGTAGCGAAGCGCCGAACGGTCGGTGCCGGCAACCAGCAGGTACGGATGCGATTTGATCGCGGGCCACGCCTCGAGCAGCGGTCCAAGTCCTTTGCGTGCGAAACCGTTGCCCACAAACGCGACCACCGGAGCGCCGGTTTCGACCTCGTACATCTGACGCCAGCGCGCGCGCTCGGCAAGGCCGGCGGGGCGGAAGCGCTCGAGGTCAACCCCGTTGTAAAGGGTCACCGCCTTGGCCGGATCGACGCCGAACTCGTCGATTAGCTGCGTGCGCACCAGTTGCGATACCGCGATCGCGCGCCGCAGCGCGGGCGATTTGAAAGCCGAGCGCTCGACGATGATTTGCGCACGATGATACGGCCGCAGGCGCATCGCCGCCACCGCCCAGTTGCCGCGCCATCGCTGCGCCGCGCGCAGATACGCACTATGCGCGCCGCCGCCCGAGCGCAGGATATCCGCCCCGACCGCGCGCGCAAAACTAAGCACCAACTCCGCGCCGTCGCGCCGCGCCTGCACCGGCGCCTCCCATGCAAAGCGCATCAGGCGGAACGGCCCGCCCGGCCATCGCGAGCCGACCGGCACCACGCGCCATCGCGGCGACGATCCGCGCGCCTCCGCGGTGTAAACGGTGATATCGTGTCCTGCGTCTGCAAGACATTGCGCAGTGACGATGAGGTCGCGCTCGGTCCCACCCCCGGCCGGGTCGAAGCGCCGCGCGATTAATGCAACGCGCATCGCCAACCTCGAACCACGCGCCGCGCTTTTGGGGACGCGCATCGCGATTCCCATTTGTGCGGTCGTCGGTTCAATTGATGTCTGACGGGCGGGCTTGTGTTAGCGTAATTGTCACGTGGAGAAAAAGGTGCGGAGGCGATGATCGAAATCCAGTGCACTAGTTGTCAGACTCGTTACAGAATCGACGAACGAATTCTGCCCGAGGACACGCCTACGTTCAAATGCTCGCGTTGTGGGCATGTCTTTAGCGCCGAGCCGCGCCAGAAAGCGTCACGGCGCGCGAGCGCCGAAAGCGCTCGCGGCGCAGCGATGGCGAAATCCGCGGCGTCCGCCCCGCCTGGCGCTGCCGACGCGGATGCGGACGCTGCCGCGTCCCTATCCGCGCCAGTGGCGCCAGAAGCCGCCCAACCGCCCTCACCGCCCGAGCCCCGGCCCGCCGCCCCTGCGGCGGCGGAAGCTCCGGCTGCGCCAGCGCTAACTCGGCGGCCGCGCCAAGCCGGCGCGGCCGGGCGTCGCGCGGCCGCCGAGCCGTCGCGCGCCGCCGCCAACGATGCCGGCGATGAGCCCCGGACACCGGGCGAGGATCCGGAGGCGCCTCGCGAGGACTCCGGGCAGGATTTCCACGCGCAGGATCCCCAACAGGATCCCCAATACGACACCAGGGAGCTACTTCAGCGGCGTTTCGCTGAGATCGTGGGCGACCAGGCCGACAATCCGGGAAAAAATCTCGCCTTCGATTTCAATGACGAGCCGCAGTCATCTGATGCGGCCTCCCATCGCTATACGGAAGAAAGATGGGAGGTTGGCGACGCCGACCTTCCGCCGGCGCCGCCGCCGCGGCGCCCCAAGCGCCACATCCGCATCTCCGACATCGACGACGACCTCGACAGCGACGCTCTTGACCGGCACTTCGGGCGCAACCAGGTCGGCGATCGGGTTCTGGATCGCGACGACGACGACTTCGAGCGCATCCGGCCCGATGAGGTCAGCGCGGAGGCGCACCGGCTGGAGGCGGACCTGCGCGGCCGTTCCTACAAGCTTCATTCGGCTGGATATTTTATCGGGCTTTTCGCGCTGGTGGTTTTCGCCTTCGGAATCGTGACGATCGTGATCCAGAGCGCGCCGATCGCCAGCGCCGGGCTGCTGAGCGCGCTGCCGATCGTCGGAGCGGGTCTTGAGCCGCCGGTCTCGCCCGCCCAGCGCGTCGCGCTCGGCGGGGTCGAAGGGCGATACGTAAATCTCAAGGGCAATCAGCCCGCGCTGGTCATCAGCGGTACGGCCGAGAACCTGACCTCGAAGCCGCTTGGCGCGGTGCAGATCGAGGCGGCGCTGACCGCCTCAGGCGCGGAGCCGCTGCGCAGCCAGTCGGTGTACTGCGGCAACAATCTGACGCCGAAGATGCTGGGCGAGATGACGCCGCGCGAGATCGAGTTTTTCGAGAGGCTGGACGCGCCTAAGAGCTTCACCCTTGCGCCGCAGGCGAGCGCGCCGTTCGTGATCGTGTTTATCGCGCCGCCCGCGGGCGCCTCCCATTTCCAGTTGCGAATCGTCCGCGCCGATCCTGCTGCGGTGGCGCCCGTGGCGTCTACTGAGGGTGGCTAAGGCGCTATTCCTTTTCCTTGGCGACCATCTCCTCGTACTCTTCGCCGTCCATCAGGTCTTCGAGTTCGCTGAGGTCGCTTATTCGGACCTTGATCAGCCAGCCGTCGCCGTATGGGTCTTCATTGATGACCTCGGGGCTTTCGGGCAGGCTCTCGTTGATCTCGACGACGGTGCCGCTGACCGGCGCATAGATATCGGAGACGGCCTTGACCGACTCGACCACTCCGAAGGGATCGTCCTTGCTGACCTTCTCGCCGACCGAGGGCAACTCTAGATAAACGATCTCCCCGAGTTGGTCCTGCGCATGGTCGGTGATACCTATCGTCGCAACCGATTCATCGGCGGCGACCCATTCATGTTCCTTCGAGTACTTGAGGCCCGGCGGAACTTCCATATCGACCCCCTCAAACCTGCCGTGAGCGCGCCGGCGCCGCGATCAGGCGATGTGACTCTCACGTTCAGATATTTTCATAACGGTACTTTCGTCGCGGTACTTTCATCACGCCCGGCGGAAATACGCTTGTCAAGTTCCGGCGGGACGCTAACGCAAGTTTTATTTTCGACCAGAGCGCAGACGAAAGGATTGCTCGAATATGATCGTCGGAATTCCCACTGAAATAAAGCCTGACGAGCGGCGCGTCGCGCTGACTCCGGCCGGCGCCGCCGCTTTTCGCAACCACAACCATCGCGTGCTGATCCAGAGCGGCGCCGGCGTCGGCAGCGGCTTCAACGACCGCGAGTACAGCGCCGCCGGCGCGGAGATCGTGCGATCGGCCGCCGCTGTGTGGAAACGCGCGCGGATGGTGCTCAAGGTCAAGGAGCCGCAGCATTCCGAATTTCGTTTCCTGCGGCGCGACCTCGTGCTCTTCACCTATCTCCATCTGGCTGCCGAGCCGGCGCTTGCACGTGAGCTGCTGCGCCGCGGCACGGCGGCGCTCGCCTACGAGACGGTGCAGCTGGAAGACCAGAGCCTGCCTCTGCTCGCGCCGATGAGCGAGGTCGCCGGGCGCCTCGCGGTACAGGTCGGCGGATGGTGCATGGAGGCGCAAAACGGGGGATGCGGCGTGTTGGTGAGCGGAGCTTCAGGGGTGCGGCCGGGCCGCGTTGCAGTGCTGGGTGGCGGAATTGCGGGCGCCAACGCGGCGCGGGTCGCGGCCGGAGTCGGCGCTGAGGTGACGATCCTCGACGTCAATCCGACTCGCCTGCGTTACCTCGGCGATTTGCTCGGCGGGCGCGTGACGACACTGATGTCGAATCGGGTGACGCTGGAGGAAGAAGTGATAAACGCCGACCTCGTGATCGGCACCGTGCTGGTGGCTGGCGCGCGCGCGCCGCGGCTGGTGACGCGTGCGATGGTTGCGCGGATGAAGCGCGGGGCCGCGCTGGTCGATCTCTCGATCGATCAGGGCGGGCTATCCGAGACCTCGCGCCCGACCAGCCATCGCCGTCCGATCTATATCGCCCAAGGCGTGGTGCACTATTGTGTGACCAACATGCCGGCGATCGTGCCGCACACCTCGACCTACGCGCTGACCAACGCGACCCTGACCTACGCGCTGGAGCTCGCCGACCGCGGCGTGCTCGAGGCGGGAGCGCGCAATGCCGCATTGCGCAACGGGGTCAACACCTATGGCGGCCACGTGGTACATCCGGCCGTGGCCGCCGCGCTGCGGATGAAGCCGCTCTCGCCGTGGGACTAGTCGAGCTGCGCGGCTAGTCCGCGTTCATCGTCGGCGCCATCGGCTGCGGCGACACCGGCAAGGTGTACCCGAGCTTGGATTTGAGATCGTCGAGCGCTTCGTCGACGCCACGTTGCGCGAGATCATTCGCATGGACCCAGCGTCCGCGATTGGCCAGGAAGTTGCCCACGTTGAAGATGTTCTGGGTCAGCGCTTCCTGCTGGCGGGCGTAGCGCGCAGTCCACAGCACGACCCCGTTATGCACATCGACCAGATGGAGCGCGAAGGCCACCGCCGCCGGGCTCTTCGCGGCGTAATCGCTGCCCACGCGTTCCTGGTAACGAGTCACTGTGCCGTAGACCACTGCGTCGGCCGAGAGCTGGCGGCCGAGCTTCATTGCATTGTCCTGCATGTTGGCGAGCGTGGTCGGCGGCAGCTGCTGCATCACGCCGCGCACGTCGGATTCGGGGACCACCTCCCATCCCGAGACGAGGGTCATGTGGCCCCAGACGTCGGCGGTAAGCGATTCGGCCGCGCCATCTTCGATCGCCTCACCGGTGGCATTGGGGTGGTCGATGATCGGCATCACGGCGACGCGATGCACCTTGATTGTCCGGATGGAGCGGACCGAGTGCAGCTCGAGCGACGAATCCTTGCCAACCACCGGCAGCGACTCGACCGTGCCGGACCACAATTGGCTGGGCGAAATACTGCTGTTGCTGCCGCATCCGGGCGCCACCAGCGCGAGAATGAGCGCCAGCGCATACGCGGCCGGCAAGCGAATCTTCATGACACCACCTTGATAGAAAGCTCGCGCAACTGTCGCGGATCGACTTCCGACGGCGCCCCGCTCATCGGGTCGACCGCCTTCTGCGTCTTGGGAAACGCCATCACGTCGCGCAACGAATCGGTGCCGCACACCAGCATCGCGATCCGGTCCACCCCGAACGCGATTCCGCCGTGCGGCGGCGCGCCATAACCGAGCGCCTCGATCAGAAAGCCGAACTTGCGCATCGCTTCGTCACGCGGAAACCCGAGCAGCTCGAACACCTTTAGCTGAAGCTCGGGGTTGTGAATACGAATCGATCCGCCGCCCAGTTCTTCGCCGTTGAGCACCAGGTCGTAGGCGAGCGCGCGCGCCTTTAGCGGCTCCGAATCGAGCAGGCCGAGGTCGTCGGGATGGGGCGCGGTGAACGGATGGTTGACCGCGACCATCCGCTTCTCCTCGTCGTTGTATTCGAGCAGCGGAAATTCGACCACCCATAGAAACTTGAGCTCGCCGGTGTCGCGGAGTTTGAATTTGCCGCCGAGCTGCAGGCGCAAATCGCCCAGAATCGGACGCACGCGAGCCGCTATCCCGGCCACCATCAGCAGCGTGTCGCCCACCGCGAGCCCTGCCGTCTCGGCCGCGCGCGTGCGCTCGTCTTCGCCCAAATGGCGAGCGATCGGCCCCTGCCATCCGTCGCTTGCGACTTTGGCGTAGGCGAGGCCGAGCCCATAGCGCGCGCGCACCCCTTCAGTCATCTCATCCAGTTCGCGACGGCTCAACTGGTACGTCGCCGGGAGCACGATTCCATAAATGCTCTCGCCGCGCGCGAGCACTTCGGCGAAGACCTTGAATTGCGTGCCGGCAAACGCGGCGCTCAGATTCTTCAGCTCCATCGCAAAGCGCATGTCGGGCTTGTCGATACCGAAACGTTCCATCGCCTCGGCGTAGGGAAGGCGCAAAAATGGCGGCTTGATCTCGACGCCGAGCACGCGGCGATAAATCTCCGCCATCATGCCCTCGCCCGTCGCGACCACGTCGTCGACGCGCGGACAGGTCAACTCGATATCGACCTGGCTGAACTCGGGCTGCCGATTGGCGCGCAGGTCCTCGTCGCGAAAGCAGCGCGCGATCTGATAATAGCGGTCGAAGCCGCTCACCATCAGAAGCTGCTTCAGGAGTTGCGGCGATTGCGGCAACGCATAGAAACGGCCCGGATTGACGCGGCTCGGTACCAGGTAGTCGCGCGCGCCCTCGGGCGTGGCGCGCCACAGAATCGGAGTTTCGATTTCAACGAAGCCGGTGCTGTCGAGAAAAGATCGCGTCGCTTGCACAGCTAGTGCGCGCCGGCGCAAATTGCGCTGCATCGCGGGCCGGCGCAGATCGATATAGCGATAGCGCAGCCGGATGTCCTCGGCCGTGACCTCGGCGTCGACCGGAAACGGCGGCGGCTGCGAGCTGTTGAGGATATGCGCCTCGGTGACCGCGATTTCCACCGCACCGGTCGGCAGCTCGGCGTTGACCGTGCCCTCGGAGCGCATCACCACTTTGCCGCGCGCCGCCAGATAATACTCCGAGCGCGCGCGCCCGGCGACTTCATGCGCGGCCGGGGCATGCTCGGGGTTGAAGACGAGCTGCAGGATACCTTCGCGGTCGCGCAGATCGATAAAGATGAGTCCGCCGTGGTCGCGGCGCGACGCGACCCATCCCCAGAGCGCAACTTCGCGCCCGGCGTCGGCGGCGCGCAGGGCGCCGCAGTAGTCCGTGCGCGGCCAGGGCGGAAGCGGCGAATATTCGTACGAAGCGGTCATCAAATTACGTCCGTGGAAGAATACCTGCGCCGGGCGGGCTACGGAATAGTCACGCGCCGCGGCCGCCCGCGGCCGCGGCGGTGAGTACGGCGACCAGATCCGCCTGCGCGACTTCGCTCTGCGTGCTGGTCTTCAGGTCGCGGAGCGCCACGGTTGCATTCGCGAGCTCGTTGTCGCCGATAATCACCGCATGGTGCGCGCCGATCTTGTCCGCGCGGCGCATCAGCGCCTTTAGCCCGCGTCCGGGCGAAAGCAACTCGACGCGCAGTCCGGCCGCGCGCATCTCGGCCGCCAGCGTCATCGCGCGGCGCATCGCGGCGTCGCCGAGCGCGGCCAGCGCGGCGTCGGCCCGCGAATCGAAACGAGCCGCATCCAGAGCCAGCGCCAGGCGATCGACGCCGATCGCGAAGCCGGTACCGGGGACCGCCGCGCCGCCCAGCGACTCGACCAGCCCGTCGTAGCGGCCGCCCGCCGCCACTGCGCTCTGCGCGCCGACCGCGGTCGAGATGACCTCGAAGGTGGTGCGGGTGTAGTAATCCAGGCCACGCACCAGGCGCGGATTGACCGCGTGCGGCACGCCGGCGTCGGTCAGCAACTCGCGCACGATCGCGAAGTGCGCGCGGCAGTTGTCGCAGAGGTAGTCCTGGCTCTTGGGTGCGGCTTCGGCGAGCTTAACGTCGATTTTGCAGTCGAGCAGGCGAAGCGGATTGCGCTCCAGGCGATGGCGGCAATCCTCGCACAGCTCCGCGAGATGGGCACGGCCGTATTCCAGCACCGCCTGGCGATAACGCGGGCGGCATTCGGCGTCGCCCAGCGAATTGATCTCGAACTTCAATTCGAGGCCAAGCTCGCGGCGCAGCTCGTCGACCATCATCATCAGCTCGGCGTCGGTGGCGGCGTCGGCGCGGCCGAAGATTTCCACTCCGAACTGCGAGAACTGGCGGAAGCGGCCTTTTTGCGGACGCTCGCGCCGGAACATCGGGCCCACGTAGTAGAACCGCTGCTCGGGATCGCTGCGGTCCATCCCGGCTTCGACATACGCGCGCACCACGCCGGGCGTGCCCTCGGGCCTTAGCGCCAGCGTAGTCTCGGCCTCGTCGCGGTCGACGAAGGAGTACATCTGTTTTTCGACCACGTCGGAGGTCTCGCCGCTTGAATGCTGGAAGAGTTCGAGCCGCTCGAGCACGGGAATACGGATTTCGCCGACGTTGTGGCGCTCGGCCACCTTGCGCGAGCAGTCTTCGACCGCGGCAAGGCTGCGCGCCTGCGCGCCGAGCGTATCCTGGAATCCTCTAAGGCGTGTCAGTTGCACCGTGAGTTTCTTTTCCCTGCCGCTTTGCCCCTGCCTTCGGTCATCATTGCAGGGCTGTTCGCCAACAGCCCTCTTTGGTCATCCTTTTCTTCGGCCATCTTGCGCGAGCAGGCCAGCAAAAGGGCCGCCTCACGGCAGCCCTTTATACTATCAGCGAAAGGTAGCGGCCGCTTGCGCGGCCGCCATTTCCGACGAGTCGAAAATCAGCGAGTCGACAATCAGCGCGTCAATCAGATCGTCAGGACGTGAATCGTGCAGGCCGACCCCAGCCCGATAACATGGGCCTGTCCGACCTTGGCGTTGGGCACCTGGCGATCCTTCGCGCGATCGTCCTGCGTGAGATGCCACACGACCTCGCAGATGTTGGCGACGCCGGTTGCGCCCAGCGGATGGCCCTTGCTGAGCAGGCCGCCCGAGACATTGACCGGGTCGTGGCCGCCGAGGCCCGGATGCTTGCCGCCGCCCGAGTCGATAAATGCGCCGGCCTCGCCGTCACCGCACAGACCAAGGTTCTCGTAATGGACCAGCTCGGCCGTGGCGAAGCAGTCGTGCAGCTCAGTCAGTGCGATATCCTTGGGGCCGACGCCGGCCTTCTCATAGGCCTGCTTGGAGGCACGCCGCGTGAGCGTGCTCACGTCGGGCAGCGCCGCCGTGCGGTCGGTCCACGGGTCGGAGGTCAACACGGAGGCCGCCACGCGCGCGCGTTTGCGGCCGCCGGCGAGTTGTTTGAGCTTGCTCTCGGAGACCAGGATCGCCGCCGCCGCGCCGTCACCGGTGGGGCAGCACATGTAGAGCGTGTTGGGGTACGAAATCATGCGCGCGTTGAGTACGTCTTCGAGCGTGACCTCGTTGCGATACTGCGAGAACGGATTCTTGGTCGCGTGCTGATGGGACTTCACGGAGATTTTGGCGAAGTGTTCCATCTTGGTGCCGTACTTGCGCATGTGCTCGATGCCGGCCTGCCCGAACACCGCGGGCATCAGGCCCGATCCGAGCCGCCCCTCGGCGCTGTAGGCCGGATCGCCGCCGCCGCCGCCACCGCCGAGCAATCCCTGCTTGCCCATCTGCTCGACTCCGACCGCCATCGCGACGTCGTACATCCCTGAGGCGACCGCCATGAAGGCCTCGCGAAACGCCGTCGAGCCCGTGGCGCACGCGTTGGCGACGTTGACCACCGGAATACCGGTCTGGCCGATTTGCTGCAGGATACGCTGGCCGACCATCGCGTTGGACTGGTAGAGGTTGCCGCAGGCGAACATCTCGACGTCCTTGATCGTGACGCCGGCGTCCTTGAGCGCGAGGATCGCGGCCTCGCCGCCAAGCTCAGGCACCGTCTTGGTCGGATAGCGGCCGAACTTGATCATCCCGGTTCCCAGTACGTAAACGTTTTGCATCACCGATCCTCCTGCCGGGCGACCCGGCGACAGGGCTCGCGCGAAGCGCTCGGCCCCGATCATCCGCAAGTAAACTCTAATTATAGCTCTTCAGCTCGAAAATATCGCTCTACTTTTTGCTCGGCTTGAAAGCGAACGCCACCACTTCGTGGCCTTCGCGATCCTTGGCCACCACGTTGGTGACCATCTCGACCGCCATGTCGAACATCTGCTTGGGATTTTTTTGCGCGTCCTCGGGATCGATGTCGATGATGTTGCTGCGCACGCTCACGCCTTCGGGCAGATCGACGATCGCCGTGATGTAGGGCGTCTTGATTCCGGGGAACGACTGATGCACGACCGAGAAGACGTAAACCTTGCCCTTGTCGGAGAGCTCGATCGGCTTGAAGCCCTCGGTCGCGCCGCACTTGGAGCAGGCGATACGCGTGGTGTCGATAAAAACCGAACCGCAGGTTCCGCACTTGGAGCCCATCAGATGCGGTTTGGGTTGGAGCTTCAAGAAGGGAACGATCGGACGCGGACCGCTATCGGCCGCTTGAGCCTGCTCAGCCATTACGATGCCTCCAGAATTCGCTTGGGCGGCAGTGATTCACTGCTCTCCAGCCGTAACATCAGAGATTCCCACAGCCGGCAGCGAAGCGTCAACCCTGGACAAAACGGGGACGCGCCGCAGGAAACAGACGTTCGGCGCTTGCTCGCTCGACCTCCACCTCCACTGCTTACCCAGGACAAATGGAGGGAGAGGCCACAGGCGTGCCTAACGACCGCACCTCACATCGAATCCCTCTGCCATCCGGCGGCGCGTAGCGGCGTCCGGCATCGGCCCATATCCCGCTCTGAGATCGTCGGCCAGATGCCCCAGGTCGTTGGTCGCAGGAATCACGCACGTGACCGCCGGATGCGCCACGATATATTTGAGGAAGAACTGCGCCCAGCTCGCGCATCCGGCCTCCGCCGCCGACGGCGGCAAGGCTTTTCCTCGCACCTGGCGAAACAGGCTGCCGCCGCCGAACGGCCGATTTACCATCACGGCGACGCCTCGCTCGGCCGCCAGCGGCAGCATCCGCTTTTCCGCCTCGCGCACGTCGATCGAATAGGGCAATTGAACGAAATCGATTTCTTCGCGCTCGATTATACCGGCGAGGTCGCCGAACGCCGACGGCGTGTAGTGAGTAATCCCGATGTACCTCACCTGCCCCGCCTCCTTCATTTGGCGGAGCGTGGCGAGCTGCGTCCGCCAGTCAACGAGATTGTGAATCTGCATCAGATCGATAACTCGCGTCTTCAATAACTCCGATGAACGCCGCATCTCAGCGATTCCCGCTGCGCGTCCCGAGGTCCAGACCTTGGTGGCGAGAAACGCACGCTCGCGGGCGTGCATCCTGGCGAGCAGCTCACCCGTGACGGCCTCGGCCCGTCCGTACATCGGCGAACTGTCGATCACTTTGCCGCCGCCGTCGAACAGCGCCTGTAGGATCGCGCGCAGGTTCTCCAGCGCGGCCGCGTCGTTGTTGGTGACGTCAAACGTCTGCCAGGTACCAAGCCCGATCACCGGCAGTGTCTCGCCGCTCTTCGGAATGGGCCGCGAGACCATCAAGCTGTTGAGGCCATTGGGGCCGCGGGATTTTTGCATTGCGATACCCTCCGAAGCACCCCCCAGGCCGCTCAGCGCCGCGACGCCTAACGCGCGCGCAACGAGGCGTAAAAACTCGACCCGCGAGAGCGTCACGGAAGTTTTTTTATCATATCGCTAGAGGTTCAGAGCCCGAGGCGTCAGTTCTTCGATTTGGCAACCTTGGGATGCGTGGCCGGACGCATGAGGTGCAGACGCCGTAAAGCATGGATCATTAAACCCCGCCGGTACCTCCTGAGTAGCCTGGATCTTGCGCGCCTGAATTTGTCGCCGAATCTCTGATCGTCTCGCGCCACCGGCTCGACCACGTATGCTCTGAGCAAGGGCTGCTGACCGCCGGACGGATATTCACTGTGAAATTTGTAGCCCAGGTTGATTTCAGCGAACTGGCACGCGCGTCGAATGTCGTCAAACCATACGTCGTCAACGACCACAACCGAGCCCGGCCTGAGCAGCGGATGGAGTAGCCAGAGATCGCAGAAGACCGCTGAGTAATGATGGGCGCCGTCCACGAACACGAAATCAAACTTGCGGCCTGAAAGCCTGGGGAGCACGGCGACCGAAGGCTGGTGATGGAACTCGATGAGCGCCTCAGCGCCGGCACGTCTGAGGCTGAGCAAAGCCGCTCGGCGATAGCTGGCGGCTTGCCAGGGATCGATGACCACGTGTGGATGGAAACCGTGGGTACTTTCGCACTGCGTGCTGAGGATACTCAGGGTCGACAGGCCCCAAGCCATTCCGATTTCCAGCGTTACCGTCGGCCGGGCGAACGAACATACGCTTTCGACGAAGGCCGCGCGCTCCGGCGTGATGCTATCGGGAAAGATCTCATAGTGGCGGCCGTCGCTGCCCTCGACATAGCCCAGAAGATAGGCTTGGCGGATTTCTTCGCGCAGGGCTCGAGCCAACTCGGAATTGGCGGAAAGCAATCTCATTCCTCCGATGGTTCGCTCTGTGCCGATAAACCCATGACGCCCGCCATTGTAGGGATTAGCGGCAACGCGAACCAGTTTGCTTTTGCCTGGCGCCCGAACTACGCGCCCACGAACAGCCAAGCGCGCCTCAGTTTTTTACTTCCGCGTTGAAGGTATGCACCACCAGCGGAAGTTTGCCGAGGTCCACACTCACCGCGCCGCTGCGGTCGGTCCGGAAGACGTGCGCTCCGGCCGCGACATAGCGCTCCACGACTTCGGGCGCCGGGAAATTGAAATGATTGCGGTAGCCGAGCGAAAGAATCGCCACCTGCGGCCGCACTGCCGCGATAAAAGCCGCGGAAGACGACGTGCGGCTCCCATGATGGGGCGCCTTGAGCACCGTCGCAGCCAGCATCGCGGGCGGCGCATGCGCAAGCAGCGTTCGTTCACCCGCCGCCTCGAGATCGCCGGCGAAGAGCACGGTCTGCGGCGTGCCTTGTTGCACGTCTTGCGCGATCCGCAGCACCATCGAGAGGTCGTTATCCCGGTTCGCCGTCTCATCCGGCGCCGGACCGAGGCATCGCACCGACGCGCCTCCCACTGTCAGCGGGCGCATCGAGGAGTCAACAATCCGCAGCGGGATTTTTTCCGCCGCGACCTGGGCGAGCAGCGCCGTGTACATCGCCTCGTGCTTGATAGCGCCGGTCACCCAGAATTCGCGGGGCGCGAAACTGCGCGCGATGTAAAACATCCCGCCGAAGTGGTCGAGGTCCGGATGGCTCACGACCACGTAGTCGACGCGCATGATCTTCTCCGCCCACAAATAGCGCGCGACCACGCGCTCGCCGAAATCGAAGCCGCCGGGCCACGCGCCGCCTGCGTCGATCAGCATCACCCGCCCGCCGGCAAAGCGCACCACCGCGGCGTCGCCCTCGCCCACCGAAAGGAACGTTACTCGGAGATCCGGCGAGTACCATCGATCGTGGATCCAGTATCCGGCGTCCGCAGCCAGCATCACAGCCAGGATTGCGAAGCATACGCGACGCCAACGGGCAGAAAATTGCGCCTGTGGGCGCGGCAGCGCGCCTGTGGGCGCGCGCTCGATCGGCCGCGTCAACCACAGAAGCAAGAGTCCATAGACGATTGCGATCTCGATCGGGGTCGGAGTGAAAATTCTGAAATAGGCCGCCGGCCATCGCAAGAACCATCCGGCCAGCCACGTTCCCGCCGCGAGCGACCATCCCGCCGCACAAAGCAGTGGCCCGCCAACGGCTGGCGCGACCATTCCGATCGCGCACGCCGTCAACCCGCAGACCACTCCGCCAAGCGCCATGATCGGCACTACCACCGAGTTCGCGATCACGCCGACGGCCGAGAATTGGTTGAAGTGATAGGCGGTCAGCGGAGCGACGCCCATCAGCGCCCAAAATGAAACCGCGCCATAGCTTGCAATGGCCTCCGCAGCGCGCGGGACGCGACTCGGCGCGTGCCCGCCCGGCTCATCTATTCCAAAACGTCTCTGCCACCACGGTGCGAACCGGCGCATCCCGAGCACGATCGCGAGCACCGAGGCGAACGACAGCTGGAACCCGATATCCGCTGTCGAGCCCGGCAGCGCCACGCAAATGACGATCGCCGCCAGCGCCAGGCTTGCCAGTAGCGCGCGCGCCCGATCGGCAATCACAGCCAGCGTGTACGCGAGCACCATCACCAGCGCCCGCGCGGTCGAGACATGCGGCATCGCAAGCGCGGCATAAGCGCTCGCGGCGAGCGCCGCAGCGAGCGCCGCCACCTTGTTGGCGTAGCCGCGCGTCGTCAGCGCGGGAAAAAACATCATCAACAGCCTCACCAAAGTGAACGCGGCGGCCGCGACGAATCCCAGGTGCAGCCCCGAGATGACCAGCATGTGAGCGAGTCCGGTCAACGCGAACCGCTGACGCAAACTCTCGCTGATATCGCCGCGATCGCCGATGACCAGTGCGCGCATCTCGGCGCGCTCGGGGCCGGCGAGGTTGGCGTCAATAAAGGCGCCGATGCGCGCGCGTAGCGCGGCGATTTGAGAAGCCGGAAACTCGCGACGATAGCCAATCACCGCAAGGCGCGTGTGCTCGCTTGCGCCGAGGACCATCGTGGCGGCGATTCCTTCGCGCGCGAGATATCCTGCGTAGTCGAATTCGCCCGGATCGCCGAAATTGCGCGCAAAGCGCAGCCTTCCTGCCACCCGCACCTGGTCGCCGATGCGAACCCGCGCGGGCCCGCCCACGACCGTCAGGCGAACGGTGCCGCTTGCGGTCTGAAGCCTCGACCCAGATGCGCCCGCGCGCTCGACGCCGACGAAGACATACTCGCGGTCGGGAAATTGCCGCGAGGGGCGGTTGATTCGTCCCTCGAGCGTGATCGCTGCGCCGACGGAGAAGTTGCGGATGCTATCCGCGGAGAAGCGCGGCGCAACGGATTCGCGCGCCGGCATCGATATGGCCGCAGCTATCGCAACCATCGCGACGGCTGTGGCCGCGGGGTTGGCACTCCGCATGAAAAGCATGGCGGCGGCAATCGCAAGCATCGCGGCGATCCATAGCGGCACCGCGAAGAGACTCACACCCACCGCGTCGCCGGCGAGAATCGCGATCGCGACTAGATAGATGGGCGCAATCGCAAGCAACGAACCGAGCGCCAGAAACCAGGGCACCGGCGGCGCGCGCGAAGGTGCGAGCGATTCGGACGGCAAGCGGATTCGCGCCGTGGGCAGCGCGCCCGCGCCTGCCCTGGGGGCGAACGGAGCTTTGCTCCCGGCCGCCATGGTTAGCGCTGTCGTGAGGATTTACAGCCGGATGCCGCGAATTGTCTCACGCATCATTGTGATGCGCAGAGGGCAGGCGATGCGCTCGCGGAGCGGATAATTCGCACCGGGCGAAACTCGTTCGCGGCTATTTGTCACTGCCTCCGGAATCGCGGGGCGCGTCCTTCGGTCCAGGCGCGGGCAACAATTCTAACTGCGCATCATCGGCAGCGCTGTCAGCCGCGGCGACCGCGGCGTCTTCCTCGGCAGCCTCCGCGCGCACCTGCTCTTCGAGCATCGCACCCATGGTGTCCAGATAGCGGCGCACTTCGGCCGCCAGGTCTCGGTTCATCCCCTTCACCACCGCGATCTCCTCGGCGCTCGCCGCGCGAATCCGCCTGAGGCTGCCAAAGTGGCGCAGTAACGCGCGCCGGCGCACCGGTCCGATACCCTCGATATCGTCGAGCACCGAGCGCAGGCGCGAGCGCCGGCGCAGCTCGCGGTTGTAGGTGATCGCAAAACGATGGGCCTCATCGCGAATGCGCACCAGCAGAAACAGCGCGGTCGAATTCCGCGGCAGCACGATCGGATCCTTTCGATTGGGCAGGAATACGCGCTCCTCGGACTTCACCACCGCACGCTCGCGAGGGTCATTGAGCACGTGCTGCTTGGCGAGCGAGATCACGTCAATCTGATCGAGCAGATTGAACTCCCGCAGAACTTCAAGTGCTACATTAAGCTGACCTTTACCGCCGTCGATGACCCAGAGGTCGGGATATTCGCCCTCGGCGACGGCTCGCTTCAGGCGCCGGCTCAGGACCTCGTACATGCTGGCGAAATCGTCCTGGCCGTCGACGGTGCGGATACGGTAGCGGCGGTAGAAGTCCTTGCGCGGCTCGCCCTCGTCGAAGGTCGCTTGCGAGCCGACAACCATCGAGCCCTGCAAATTCGAAATGTCGTAACACTCGATGCGCTTGGGGGTGTTGTGCAGATGGAGACGCGTGCGCAACTCCTCGAGCATCCGTTCGCGCGTGTTCTCGTTGTCGCGGCGCGCGGCGAAACTCTGGCGCGCGTTGTCCATCGCCATCTCGAGCAGCCGTAGCTTCTCGCCGCGCTGCGGGACCAGGAACTCGACTTTTTTTCCGCGCCGCTCAGTCAGCAGTTCAGCGCGCACGTCGGCGTCTTCCAGGGCGACCGGCACGATCACCTCGTCAGGTGCGATTCGCGCGCCCGAATAGAATTGCGTCAGAAGATCGGCGAGGATGTCCTCGTCGGCGAATTCGAGATCATGAAAACTCCATCCTTGTGTATTGGTCAGCTTGCCGCCGCGCACTATCAGGACGATCGCCTCGATAAAGCCGCCTTCGCGGTAAAGGCCGAAAACGTCCTGATCGATGCCCCAGTGATGAAGCACGGTCTGGCGTTCGACGGTCTTTTCGATCGCGCGCACCTGGTCGCGCAGGCGAGCCGCCTCCTCGAACTCGAGCCGCTCGGCATGACCATGCATCCGCTCGCGCAACTGCTTGAGCACCTCCAAGTTGCGCCCCTCGAGCAGCATCTGTGCCGCATGCAGATGGTCCTCGTATTCGGCGCGGTTCACCGGCAGACAGCACGGCCCGAGGCATCGCTTGATCTGGTACTCGATACACGGGCGGGAGCGGTTGCGGAACACCGCGTCGGAGCAGGTGCGCAGCGGAAAGACCTTGCGAATGACGTCGATAGTTTCGCGCAGGCCGTCGGCCGACCCGAACGGCCCGAAATACTTACCGCCGTCGCGCACAATTTTGCGCGTCACCATGATCCGCGGCCACGGATGATTGGTCATCTTGGCGCTCAAGTACGACTTGTCGTCCTTCAGCCTGATGTTGTAACGCGGGCGATACTGCTTGATGAGGTTGTTTTCGAGAATCAGCGCTTCCTTCTCGCTGTGCGTGACCAGCACGTCGAAGTCGCCGACTCGCTTCATCAGGAAACGCACCTGGAAGCGAGTGTCGCCGCCTTCGCGGAAGTAGGCGCGCACGCGCGAGCGGAGCGATTTGGCCTTGCCGACGTAGAGGACTTTTCCCAGGGCCTTGCCCGCGGCCGCACCGGCGCGGTCGCGCAGCAGGTAGACGCCGGGCTCCGCGGGCACGGCGTCGAGCTTGCGCTCGAGCGCGGCGGCGGCGGCGGCGCGTCGCGCCGCGGCCGATGCCGCCTCGTCGGAATCCGCCGGCGTACCGGCGGCTTCCCCGCCCTGCGCGGCGGCAGACGGCGGCGCGCTCTGCGCGTCGCCATCTGCCGCCGCGTCGCCCGGGTAGCTCACCAGTGAATTCCAACGCCGGCGCTCTGCGGGCAGCTCCAAGTTGCCCTGCGCGCCGGCTTCGTCAGGAGGCGGCGCCGTGCTATCGACGGCGTCGCCGTCGATAGCGCTCCCGCCGGCGTCCGCGGCGGGGGGTCTGACATGCAGGCCCTCTGCCGCGCGCACCATCGCGGCGGCCGAGCGCCGATCTCCTCTGCCCGCCTTCGACATAACGGCGCGATTATACCATCATGGCGGCTGCGGACTTACCCGGTTTTCACCGGCGAGTCCGGCAGGCATCAAGCCAGGAGGATTCCCTTACGATGGGCAGATTAGACGGCAAGGTCGCTGTGATCACCGGCGCGGCGAGCGGGATGGGCCGGGCGACGGCGGTGCGCTTTGCGGGCGAAGGCGCCGCGGTCGTGATCGCCGATCTCAACGAGGACGGCGGCGCGGCAGCGGTGCGCGATTGCAAGGAAAACGGCGGACGCGCGGTTTTTCAGAAGACCGATGTCACCAGCGAGGCCGGAATCAAGGCGATGATCGAACGGGCGGTCAAGGAATTTGGCCGCCTGGATATCACGTTCAACAACGCGGGACTGCCGGGCGCGCTCGGCTCGATCGAGCAGACCAGCGTCGAGGACTGGGATCGCACCTTCGCAGTGCTGACGCGCGGCGTGTTCCTCGGAATCAAACATTCGGTGGCCGAAATGCGCAAGGTCGGCGGCGGATCGATCATCTCTACCGCGTCGGTCGCGGGACTGGCGGGCGGCTACGGCCCGCACGCATACAGCGCGGCCAAGGCGGGCGTGGTCAATCTCACGCGTTCGGCGGCGCTCGAGATCGCCAAGGACAAGATTCGCGTCAACTGTATCTGTCCGGGCGGAATCAACACGCCGATTTTCAACTTTCTCACTTCCGACCGCGAGGTGACGGGCCAGTTGCTGGGCCCGCTGCATCCGTTGCGCCGCGCGGGAATGCCGGAGGACATCGCCAACATGGCGCTCTTTCTGGCCAGCGACGAATCGGAATGGATAACCGGCGTTGCAATGGTGGTCGACGGCGGTCTCACGGCAGGACGCGACATCTTCGGCGATCCGCAGTTCGGCGGCGGGATGTATTCGGCGAATGTGTACGTGGGTCCGTCATTCGAGATTAAGCGGTAGGTCCCGAAAGCGATGAAGACATACCACATTGCTGCGCTGGTGCTGTTGAGCTGGACCCTGGTTATATACGTGCCGCGGTCAAGCACCCCGGAAACCAAAACAGGCTTTCCAACCAAACAGGCCTGTGAGCAGGCGGCGGCCAAGTGGCGAGCCAATTTCGAGACGCAGGTCAAAGAAGGAACTATAAAAACCGCGTCTGACAGGCGCCGACGTCTGGCCCGGGCAGTGCCATCGACCAAGTGCATCGAGGGTACGGAGGCATCCCCAGCCGTCCCCTGACGCCAAAGCCGCTCTCATAAGCAGGCGCCCCGATGCCGCGAGACGGAGATCACCAGGAGGGAGATCACAATGAGCACCTGGATTCAGTTGACCAGCATCAATCCGGCGGGGCCGGTTTGGGTGAATCTCGACACCGGCTACTACATGAATGCGGTCGCAACCGGCACGGCTATCCATTTCGGAGGCGCCGCGATCGGCCAGACGATCGCAGTCAAGGAATCTCCGCGCGAAATTTTGGACGCAGCTGCGGGCCTGCGCGGTCAGGCGAGCACCTGAGCGCGTCAATCGCTCCCCTGCTTCCTGTGACGATTTCGCTCTTCCGCTCCTTGGCCGCTACTTTGCCGAATGATGCGTCGTCGGCTTGCTGAGACGCTTGAGGCGCGGATCGGCGGAGGATACGCATACGGAATTGTGGTAGAGCCAGAGCTTGAACTGGATAGTCACTGAGGTCATGTCGCCGCTACTGTACATCCGTATCATGTTACTGCGTTGCTCCTCGCAGCCCGCTGCGGTGTCGGAAGAGTCCATCTGATTCCATTGGCTTAACGGCGCGTTGAGCTGCAGCGGGCCGGGCGGATCGGGCGGCGAAAACGGCGGCGTCAGCAGATACCAGACGGCGCACAGGCCCATCGCGGCAGCGTGGCGGAGCATGGAGAGTTTCACAGCGGGCGATTGTAGCGTTCGGGCCGCGGCCGGGGAAACCGCAAAGACGGGAGCGCACACTAATCACGATGACAAACTAAATCTGGGGCCGCCTGCGCGGTTGCGCCGGGCTTTGCGCCGCACGTTCTTTTACCTTCACTGTTGCCCGCGGTTTGCGTCCCAGGTCCGCCAGCGTCCGCCGGATCGCCAAATCGTCGGGCGCCAGCTCGCAGGCCCGTTCAAGGTACACGACCGCCGTAGCGATCCGCCCCATCCCGGCCGTCACGCAGCCCAGCTCGTGCAGAACCTGAGCGCTGTCGCCGCCGGCCTCGCGCGCCCGGCACAGCATCCCAAACGCTCCGGAGTAATCCTCGCGCGCCGCCAGCAGCGCGCCCAGTCCGCGAAGCGCCATCACGTTGAGCGGGTCGAGCGCGAGCGCCTCCTTGAAATGCGCGGTCGCATTGCGCGAAGCGCCTTTGCGCCGCAAGCCTTCGGCGGCTTCGGCCATCCGCGCGGCCTCCTCGGCGAAGCGGCGCCCACCGATTTCGATTTCGATCCGCTCGGCGCCGATTTCGGCTTTCAGGATTCTCAGCCGCGGGCCGAGGTAGTCGCGCAGTCGATCGATTATCGCGTCCTGGTTGCCGCCGACGTCTTCGAGAAAAATAAATCCAAGGCTGTCGCCGATATGGTCTTCGCGCCGGATGACGATGCTCGCGGTCGAGCCGCGCGCGCGCGCCGCCCGCGCGCTTCTCTCGAATCCGTTTGGCGGCGTATCAGACACGTTCATCGGGATCGAACAGTTTACGGTACTCATCCAGCGCAAAACGATCGGTCATCCCGGCGATATAGTCGGCGACTACGCGCGCCAGCGCCTCGCCGTCGACTTCGATACGGCGCAGTACATGGCCGGGCATTTGGCGCGGCTCGCCCATGTAAGTCTCGAACAGACGCTCGAGCACCCTGCCCGCCTTACCGGTCATCCGGCTGACTCGGTAATGACGATAAAGCCGCTCGCGCATCAATTGCTTGAGCTCCTCCACCATCGGCGCCATTGCGGCACCGAAGCTCGCGAGCGCCCGCCCGGCGCGCCGCACGTCCTCGACGCTACGAATCGAGCGCCGCTCGAGTTCCGTGCTGATATTAGTGACTAGGTCGGTGACCATCGCGTCGATCATGCGAATCACGGTCTGGTAGCGCACGACGCCCGGCTCGGCCCGCGGGCTCGCCTCGTGCGCGGCGGCGGCGGCCTCGCGAAACAGCCGCGTGCTATTGAGGTCGTCTGCCGTGAGCATGTCGGCCTTCAGCCCGTCGTCGATGTCGTGCGCGAGGTAGGCGATTTCGTCCGCGAGATCGACGATCTGCGCCTCCAGACAAGGAAAGAGCGAGGAATCGAACTCCGCCGCCGCCGGGCGCAGCTTGAACTCGGAGTGCTTGATGATTCCCTCGCGCACCTCGAAGGTCAGGTTGAGCCCGCGGAAATTCGGGTAACGCACTTCGATCCAGTCGACCGTGCGCAGGCTCTGCGCGTTGTGATCGAAGCCACCGTGCGGTTCCATCAGCGCGCGCAATGCCCGCTCGCCCGCATGACCGAAGGGCGTGTGGCCGAGATCGTGCGCGAGCGCGACCGCCTCGGCCAGCTCCGAGTTCAGCCCCAGCGCCCGCGCCGCCGTGCGCGTGATTTGCGCGGCCTCCACCGTATGGGTCAGGCGCGTGCGATAGTAGTCGCCCTCGTGGTTGACGAAGACCTGGGTCTTGTATTCGAGGCGGCGAAAGGCCGCGGAATGAACGATGCGATCGCGGTCGCGCTGGAACGCCGTGCGCATCGGATGCGGCGGCTCAGGGAAGCGCCGTCCGCGGCTCATCCGCGAGAGCATCGCGTACGGCGCGAGCGTGCGCGCCTCAAGCTCCTCGAGATCCTCTCTGTTTCGCAGCATCCTCGACCGCGGGCGTGCCGGGATACGGCCGCGTTGATTTGGATGCTACCACGCTCCGCGCGATGTGCCGACACGCCGGCGCTCTCGGCTGTCAACAGATGTCGTTTCGATGTTATAGGGCGCCGCAACGCTGCGGCAGCATATTCTTATGCTGCGCTCCGCCGCCTATAATCGTCGGGGGCGGATGACGATGCGGCGGTGGATCGGGCTCGCTACGGTCGTGTGCGTGGTAACGGCGGGATGCGCCTCGCAACAGCCTCCGCCGAGCGTCACGCCTGCGACCGGTATTTCCGGGTCAGCGGCGATCCGCTCCGTCGTCGGCAAGGCGTCATGGTACGGGCCGGGCTTTAACGGCCGTCCGACCGCAACGGGCGAAATCTATGCCCAGGATCAGATGACCGCCGCCTCGAGCATCTTTCCGCTGGGCTCGAGCGTGATCGTGACCGACCTCGGCAGCGGACGCGCGGTCGAGGTGCGAATCAACGACCGCGGCCCATTTCGCAAGGGGCGCAAGATCGACCTCTCTTACGGCGCGGCGCGTGCGCTCGGGATGATCGGGCCGGGCACCGCGCTGGTCCGGATGGACCTGATAGCGACGCCGGCGTTCGATCCCGCGGGCGAGCCGCAATACTTCGTCCAGGCGGGATCGTACGCTGACCAGGGCAACGCTGAGAATATTCGCGGCCGCCTCGCCGTCTATTATCCCGACGTGAAGCTGAGCGAGCTTGATACCGGGGGCCGGCACTATTACCGTGTGCGGATGGGTGGGTTCGCGACCCGCGAGCAGGCCCAGGCGCGTGCGGTCCAGACCGCGCGCTTCGGGCTGCCGGTTATAATCATTAGCGAATGAAAACCCCCATCCGCCCCTTCTCTCGCCGGCTGCCGTTTTCTTCGCCAGGTTTTCAATCAAGTCCGCTGCTTTCTCCTCGACGCCTGCTGTTTTCACTGCTCGCGGCAGCGCTCCTGGCGGCGGCCGGCGCCTCGCTCGCGCGCGCCCAGGCGGAAAACGGCAAAGTCAACCAGGCCCAGGCGGCCGCGGTCGAGCAGACCATACAGGAAGTGCGGCGGCTCAAGCTCAAGGACAAGGTGCCGGTCGAAGTCCGCAGCACCGAAGAGGCGGGCAAGCTGCTGGAGGCCGAGCTGGAGAGCGAATACACGCCTGAGTCCATCGAGACCGACGGCCGCGCGGGCGCGCTGATTGGATTGTATCCACCGGGGGTCAATCTCAAGGCCGCCAACATGAGTCTGCTCGAAAGCCAGGTGATCGCGTTTTACGACTTCAAGAAGAAAACCATGGTGATCGTGAACGGCGCGCTCGAGCGCGAGTTTCCCGGTCAGCCGCCTGAACTCCAGAGCAAGCTCGACGGCATGATCCTGGCTCACGAGTTCACCCACGCGCTGCAGGACCAGAACTTCGATTTCGGCGCCCGCGACGAAGCGCTCAAGAATAACGGCGACCGCGCGCTGGCGCTGCACTCGGTAGCGGAAGGCGACGCGACCATCGCCGGCTACGCCTGCATGCTGGGCCGCATGGACTCGGCGATCCTCGCCACGCTGATCGGCAACCTCAAGAGCTTCTCGCAAACCTTCACCGGCGCGGCCAACGGCGTGCCGCGCGGCGTGGCCGAGCCGCTGATTTTCCAATACACCGACGGCGTCCGGTTCGTCGCCGAAGCCTATCAGCGCGGCGGCTGGAAAGCGGTCGACAAGCTTTACGCCGATCCGCCGCAATCCACCCAGCAGATCATCGATCCGTCGCTTTATTTCGACCATCCCACCCTGCCCGACACGGTGACCGTCGCGGGCTACCAGTCGCGGATGGCCGGCTGGCACAAGTCCGACGAAGATACGCTGGGCGAGCTCGGACTGCGCATCGTGTTCGAAAACGCGCGCGGCGTAGCGTCGCCAGACCTCGCGATCGCACAGCGATGGGCGGGCGACCGGATCGTGATGATGCGCAAGGGCGACGCGGTGAGCGTGATTTGGCTGCTGACGTTTCGCGAGGCCGACTCCGCCGCGCGCTTCGCGGCCGTCTATCGCAACGTGCTCGACCGCCTGCACGGTCATCCGGCGGTCCATCGCGTCGAGCTCAAAGGCAGGGCGGTGCTCGTGGCGATCGGCGAAGCGGCCGAACATTACAATCGGCTCGGGCCGGCGGTATGGAAGGCCAGCGTGATCACGCCGCCGCCGCCGCCCATCTCGCCGGGCAGCCCGTCGCTTCATGCCGAAGCGCGGCCCGCCTCCGACGCGCTGGCGCGCCGGCTCGCAGCCGCGGACTGATGCGCTCGCGGGGTGCAGCGCGACTCCGTCGCAGCGCCGCGCTGGTGATGCTCACGTTTGCGGGATGCGCCTATGCAGTAGTGAGCGGCGGACAGGTCAATCTTCGGCGCGCCGGGCAAATCTATTCCGACGTGCAGGAGTTGCGCCAGCTCCATTTCAAAACCGAAGTCCCGCTGGTGCTGATGGATCGCAGTCAGGCCAACTCTGTGATGGAACGCGACTTTTCAGGCCATCACGACTATGCCGAGTTGCAGCGTTCGGCCACCGCCGGCGAACTGACGGGACTCTATGGTGCGGGAGCCAACCTGGAAACTCAGACGATGCGTGTGCTCGGCCGCCAGGTGGTGGCATTTTACGATCCTCAGGACCGTGAAGTGATCCTGGTCGAAGGCAAATCGCAGTCCGGCCTGTGGTCCAGGATCGCAGGATTTTTCAGGCCGCACGATTCGACCAGCGACACGCTGGTAGCGCACGAATTGACTCACGCGCTGCAGGATCAGTATTTCGGCGTCCACGCCGCGATCGATCGAATTACCGACAGTGACGATCGCCGCCTCGCGCTGAAGGCGGTGATGGAAGGTGACGCGATGCTGGTCGGCTACGGCTACGTCTCCGGACTCATAGACGCCGTGACCATTCAGACCCTGCTAACTCATCTCGAAAGCCTGCCCAGGATGTTCGATGTCGAATCGCCTGACACGCCGGCGGCGCTGCGCGATTCGCTCATCTTTCAGTACACCGACGGAGCCCGCTTCGTCGGCGAAGTCTATCTGCACGGCGGATGGAACGCGGTGAACGCGCTCTACGCGAGGCCGCCGCTCTCGACCCGCGAGATTCTCACTCCAGCGCTCTACTTCAGCCATGCCGCGCCGCTTGAGATAACCGTCCGCGGATGGGCACCGACGCTCAAGGGATGGCGCGAGGTTGCGGAAAACACCTATGGCGAGTTGCTGCTGCGAGTCATTTTGAGGCGCGGTCCGGGCGCCCAAGCGGCGGCCGCGCTGGCGGACGCATGGCGGGGCGATCGGATGGCAGTGCTGCAGAACGGCGGCGGCGCAACCACCGTCATCTGGATCGTGGCGTTGAGCGACTACGCGAGCGCCGCCGCTTTCACGCAGGTCTATGAAGGGATACTGGAGCATTCAACGGCGGCCAGTGCGCCAGCGCCGCATTATGTCGAGCGCCGCGGCATGGCGGTCCTGGCAATCATAGGCCCGGGCGCCATTGAATCGTCCGAACTAGCACCCGCCGTATGGCGCGCCAGCGCGATCGGCGATGCGGCAGCACTCCCGCCGGTGCCTTAAATGTCAGTTGGGCACTAATATACGTGCTGGACCAACATCACGGGCCCCTAGTTCAAGGTAAGCAGTACAATGGCGGCAAGCGCAGTATCACATAGAGCGACGTTGTTGACGCGCGGGGAACTGCGCCAGACCCTTCGACTCGCGCAACGCTCGCTGAGGATGACTGAAAACAATGACCGAAGAGGCAGCTTCGGAGATTGATGATGACGCAACGCCCTTAGTTACGCCCCCAGCATTTCGCGGGCCTTGGCAATCAGAGCCTGCTCGCTCGGATGCGTCGCGCGCGCCAGCGCCTCATCGAAACTCAACCATGCGACCTCGTCAGTTTCCGAGTCGTGCGCCGACGGGTCGCCGCCCGTATGCTCCATCAGGAAGAAATGCACGCGCTTGAAAATCCGCGTTAGCGTCGCGCCGTTACGCTCGCGCGACGAATACACATAGGAGATTTCACCGAGCGGTTCAATTTCTCCCACCGTAAGACCGCTCTCCTCGCGCGCCTCGCGCGTCGCGGCCTCGGCTACCGTTTCACCCTCTTCCAGATGGCCCTTGGGCATTACCCAGGTGCTGCGTCCGGTTGGCCTGACCAGCACCACGCTTATCGACCCGTCGCCGCGGCGGCGCCAGATAAGGCCACCGGCGGAGACCTCCCGCCGATTCTTTATTTTTGGATCCGAGCCCTGCCGCTTCGATTTGGACCTCGCCCGCGCCATCACAACTAGCCTACATCTCCGAGGCTGAAGCCGAAATCCAGCAGGCGCAGCAGCGCGGCGCGGGCCCCTGCCGATTCAGGCAGTTCGAGCGTGGGGTCATGCCTAAGCCAGCGCTCCGCCATCGAGCGCGCCTGCTCGATCAGCCGGCCATCGCGGATGAACTCGGCAAAGCGCAGCGGCAGCGCGCCGCTTTGCCGCGCGCCGAGCAGGTCGCCAGGGCCGCGCAACTCAAGATCGGCGCGGGCGATTTCGGCGCCGCTCGAAGCTCGGACCATCACGTCCAGGCGTGCGCGCGAGCCGTTGTCCTGCGAGACCACCAGGCAGCAGCGCGAGGCGACGTCGCCCCGCCCCACCCTGCCCCGCAATTGATGAAGCTGCGCGAGTCCATAGCGTTCTGCCGCCATGACCACGATCACACTCGCCTCGGGCACGTCGATTCCGACCTCGACCACGGTGGTCGAGACCAGCAAGTCGAGCGCGCCGTCGCGAAACGCCCGCATCGCGCGCTCCTTGTCCCCCGTGCGCATCCTGCCGTGCAGCGTACCGATCTTGAAGCGGCCGAGCGGCCCCGCGCCAAGGCGTTTGGCGGTCGCGGTCACCGAGAGGCGCTCGTCGCCCTCGTCCTCGCTCGCGATCAGCGGCACGATATAGAACGCGCGTCGGCCGGCTTCGAGTTCCCCGCGCACGATCGCATCGACCTCGGCCAGACGGCTCTCGCTGAAAATTTCGGTCAATACCGGCGTCCGTCCCGGCGGCATCTCGTCGAGCGCCGAGATTTCCAGGTTCGCCAGCAGCGTGAGCGCGAGGCTTCGCGGGATCGGCGTCGCGGTCATCAGGAGCACGTGAGCGCTGGGGCCGAGCGCTTTGAGGCGCGCGCGATCGAAGACTCCGAAGCGATGCTGCTCGTCGATAACCGCGAGACCCAGGCTCCTGAGCGCGACGCCCTCTTGAATAAGCGCGTGCGTACCGAAGACCAGCGGTATCGCGCCCGCGGCGAGCAGCCGTAGCGTCCGCGCGCGCTCGGACGGCGGAGTCTTGCCGAGCAGGAGCGCGGCCGGTACGCCGAGCGTGCCGCACAATGCCGTAAAGCTGCGATAATGCTGCTCGGCGAGTAGCTCCGTCGGGGCCATCATCGCGACCTGCCATCCCGACTCGGCCGCCCGCAGCGCGCCCCATAGCGCGACCAAGGTTTTGCCACTGCCGACGTCGCCCATCAACAGGCGGTTCATCGGATGCGCCTTTGCCAGGTCGGCGCCGATCTCGTCGATCGAACGGAGTTGTGCGCGGGTCGGCGCAAACGGCAGTGTTTCGAGCAGCCGCGCCGTCAACCTAGCGGTGGCATCCATCCGCGCGCCGACGCGCCGCGCCGCACGTATCCGATCGATTCCCATCGCGAGCTGAAAGGCAAACATCTCGTCGAACGCGAGCGCAAAATGTGCCTCGCTGTCTCCGGACTCGAACTTCGCCGGGTCTGCGTCGGCGGGCGGCTGATGGAGCGTCCGCAGCGCCTCGCCGACCGTCATCACGCCAGCCTCGGCGCGCAACGCGGTCGGCATTGCACCTTCGATTCGGCCGCCCATCGCCACCAGCGCTTGCGCGACCAGACCCGCATAGACTCGCTGGCCAATCTCGGAGGGCAAACCGTACACGGGACGCACGGCGGGCGGCGCACCCGAGTCCAGCGGATAAACTTCCGGATGGATAATTTCCAGTCCGCGGTCAGGCGTTTCGCTCACGCGGCCGTGCATCACGACGCGCTCACCGTCAGGCATCCGCCCCTTCATGTAGGCCGGCAGGTTGAACCACACCGCGCGAATTCGCGCGCCGCCCGCACCTTCCAGATAGGCGGTCGCCATTCGCCGCCATCGCATCCCGCGCATCGGCCGCTCCTTGAGTCCGACCAGACGCCCTTCGACCACCGCGGAGGTTGCGGGCTTGAGTTCCGCAAGCGGCGTTCGCGAACGCCAATCCTGGTAATGCAGCGGGAGGTTGTACAGCAGGTCGGTGACGGTCGCGATACCGCGATCGGCGAGCGCCGCGGCGCGTTTGGGACCTACGCCACTAAGCGCGCTCAGCGCAGTTTGCATCTCAAGCGGCATCGCGTGCGAATACGGGAAGTTGATGCGCCAGAGCGCGGCGACAGGTTATGCGCGGCGGTCTTCCGCCGCCCTGACATCGAGCCGTTGGCCGGCGCGATCGTTCGAGTGGTAGTCCTGGAGCGCGCGAACTTCGAAGCCGCCGCCCCTAAGCGCCGCGATTCCCTCGACCGCGGCCTGCGCCCCCGCCATCGTGGTGCAAAACGGCAGCCGCATCTCGAGCGCCGTGCGCCGAATTGAAAACGAGTCGGCGGTGCCCGACGCGTCGGGCGTATTGATCACCATCGCGATCTTCTCCTCGCGCATCAGGTCGACCACGTGCGGCGATCCCTGCGCGACCTTGTTCACGATGGCGCACGATATACCCAGGCCTTCGATATGCCGCGCGGTGCCGCCGGTCGCGACCAGCTCGAAGCCCATCGCAGAAAGTCCGCGGGCAATCGGTTCCAGCAGCGGCTTGTCTTCGTCGCGCACGCTGATGAACACACATCCGTTGGCGGGAAGGTCAGTTGAGGCGGCCAGCTCGGCCTTGGCGAACGCCATCGCGAACGTCCGATCGATTCCCATCACTTCGCCCGTCGATTTCATCTCGGGGCCCAGGATGGTGTCGACGCCCGGGAAACGCACGAAAGGAAACACCGATTCCTTGACTGAAACGTGGTCGGGCACGCGCTCCGCGGTGAAACCGAGGTCGGCGAGTTTCTTGCCGGCCATCACCAGCGCGGCCAGCTTGGCCAGCGGCACGCCGATCGCCTTGCTGACGAACGGGATGGTGCGTGAGGCGCGCGGATTAACCTCCAGGATGTAGACTTCGCCTTCGAAGATCGCAAACTGCACATTGATCAGACCGACGACGCCGAGTTCCCGCGCCAGCATCCGCGTCTGCCGCATCAGTTCTTCCTGCATCGCGGCGTCGAGCGTGCGTGGCGGCAGCGTGCAAGCGCTATCGCCTGAATGGATTCCGGCGTGCTCGACGTGTTCCATCACGCCGCCGATGACCACCGTGTCGCCGTCGGAGATCGCGTCGACGTCCACTTCGATTGCGCCCTGGAGATAACGATCGACCAGCAGCGGATGCTCCTCGGAAGCGAGCAGCGCCTGCTCGACGTAGCGGCGCAGGCCCGCTTCGTCCGCGACGACTTCCATCGCGCGTCCACCGAGCACGTAGGAGGGCCGGATCAGCACCGGGTAGCCGACTTCCGCCGCGCCGCGAACCGCCTGGTCGAGACCGCGCGTCAGCACCCCGCGCGGCTGTTTAAGACCCAGCTTTTCAACCAGCACGTTGAACCGCTCGCGGTCCTCGGCGCGATCGATCGCATCAGGCGAGGTGCCAAGGATCGGCACGCCCGCGCGCTCAAGCGGCACCGCGAGCTTAAGCGGCGTCTGCCCGCCAAACTGCACGATGACCCCGACCGGGCGCTCGCGCTCAGCAATCGCCATCACGTCCTCGAACGTCAGTGGCTCGAAGTACAGGCGGTCGGAGATGTCGTAGTCGGTCGAGACCGTTTCCGGGTTGCAATTGACCATGATGGTCTCGAAGCCGGCCTCTTTCAGCGCGAGGCTCGCATGCACGCAGCAGTAGTCGAATTCGATTCCCTGACCGATACGATTGGGCCCGCCGCCGAGGATCATCACCTTGGGGCGATCGTCAGGCGGCGCCTCGTCCTCGCCCTCGTAGGTCGAATAGAGATAGGGCGTGAAGGCTTGAAACTCCGCGCCGCAGGTATCGACGGCCTTGAACACCGGCGTCACCCCGGCCTCGCGCCGCTGGAGCGCTACGCCGGCTTCGTCCAGACCGGTTAGCTCGGCGATTCGGCGATCCGAAAAGCCGCTCTCCTTGGCCTCGCGGAGCAACGCCGCGTCCAGCGGACCGCGTTTGATTCGCGCCTCGGCTTCGACGATTTCCGCGACCGCATCGATAAACCATGGATCGATCCCGGTCAGCTGATGGATTTCCTCGCGCGCGACGCCCAGGCGCACCGCGTCGGCGAGGTAATAGAGGCGATGGCTGTTGGGCAGCGACAGATGGGCGCCGACGGTGGCGAGCGCGGCCGCCTCGCGCATCCCCGACGCACGGCTCTCGAGGCCCCACGAGCCGATCTCCAGCGAGCGCAACGCCTTCTGCAGCGATTCCTTGAACGTGCGCCCGATCGCCATCGCCTCGCCCACCGATTTCATCTGCGGGCCGAGTTCGTCGGCCGCGCCGCGGAACTTCTCGAAGGCGAAGCGTGGAATCTTGGTCACTACGTAGTCGATGGTTGGTTCGAAGCAGGCGGGAGTCATTCGCGTGATGTCGTTGGGAATCTCGTCGAGGCGGTAGCCGACTGCGAGGCGCGCCGCGATCTTCGCGATCGGAAAGCCGGTCGCCTTGGAGGCGAGCGCCGAGCTGCGTGAGACGCGCGGGTTCATCTCGATCACCACCATGCGGCCGCTTTTGGGGTCGATCGCGAACTGGATATTCGACCCGCCGGTGTCGACGCCGATTTCGCGGATAATCCTGAGCGCGGCGTCGCGCATGATCTGATATTCCTTGTCGGTCAGCGTCTGCGCGGGCGCCACCGTGATCGAATCTCCCGTATGCACGCCCATCGGGTCGAGATTCTCGATCGAGCATACGATCACCACGTTGTCCGCCGCGTCGCGCATCACTTCGAGCTCGAATTCCTTCCAGCCCTCGACCGACTGCTCGATCAACACCTCGTGATTGGGCGACATCTCCATGCCCCACTGTACCTTGGCGCGGTACTCCGCCGGGTCGCGCGCAATCGAGCCTCCCGTGCCGCCCAGCGTGCGCGAGGGCCGAATGATCAGCGGCAAGCCGAGGCGCGCGCGGATTTTCTCTGCCTCCTCGTGCGAGCGCGCGACGCCGGAGTCCGGCACTTCCAGTCCAAGACTGATCATCGCGTGCTTGAAGAGGTCGCGATCCTCGGCCTTTTTGATCGCGGCGAGCTTGGCGCCGATAAGCTCGACGCCGTAACGTTCGAGCACTCCGGTCTCGGCAAGCTCGATCGCCAGGTTGAGCGCCGTTTGTCCGCCCACCGTCGGCAGCAGCGCGTCGGGCCGCTCCCGCGCGATGATCTGCTCCAGCGCCGCAACCGTCATCGGCTCGATATAGGTCCGGTCGGCCAGCTCAGGGTCGGTCATGATGGTTGCCGGGTTCGAGTTGACCAGGATGAGCCGCAGCCCTTCCTCGCGCAGCGCCTTGAGCGCCTGAGTGCCCGAGTAGTCGAACTCGCAGGCCTGGCCGATCACGATCGGACCCGAGCCAATCAACAGAACCGATTTGATATCTTTGCGAAGCGGCATCTAGTGGTCCAAGCCAGTGCCGCGCTCTTCGGCGGCGATACGGTCCAGCGCCGCGGCGCCCGATCGCGGAAATTCCTCGACCAGGCGGCGAAAACGCGCGAACAGGTAGCCCGCGTCATGCGGTCCGGGCGAGGCTTCGGGATGATACTGCACCGAGAAAAACGGCACGCCGACACCGCAGAGGCCCTCGACCGTTTGGTCGTTGAGATTGAGATGCGACAGCTCCGCGCGTCCCTTAAGCGAGTCGGCGTCGACCGCGAAGCCGTGATTCTGCGAAGTGATCTCGACCTTGCGCGTGCGGAGATCCATCACCGGATGATTCGCGCCGTGATGGCCAAAGCCGAGCTTGTAGGTCCGCCCACCGAGTGCGAGGCCGAGAATCTGATGGCCGAGACAGATGCCGAAGATCGGTTTGCGCCCGAGCACGCCGCGCACCGCTTCGCTCGCGTAGGGCAGCGCGGCCGGGTCGGCCGGTCCGTTAGAAAGAAAAATGCCGTCGGGGTTGGGCGCGAGAATCTCGGCCGCGGTCGCCGCCGCCGGCATCACGCGCACGCGAAAGCCGCTCGCGACGAGACGATGTAGGATGTTGCGCTTGATTCCATAGTCGAGCGCGACAATCAGAGGCGCGTCGCGCATCTCCTCTTTCGACGGCCGCCGATAACCGGTCCCGAGTTCCCAGCCTCCGACATTCCAGTCGTAGGGCTCGGCACAGGTGACCTCCTTCACCAGATCGCGGCCGACCAGTCCCGGCGAGGCTTTGGCGCGCGCGACCAGCGCGTCGGGGTCCAGCGTGACGCTCGAAATCACCGCCTCCTGCGCGCCATGCGTACGTATGTGCCGCACCAGCGCGCGCGTATCGATCCCCTCGATTCCCGGCACACCGGCATGCTCGAGATATTCGCCGAGCGCCATCTCCGAGCGCCAGTTGGACGGACGCGCGCGATAGTCCTTGACCACGAAGCCCTCGACGTGGACGCCAGCCGACTCGGCGTCGTCGGCATTGATTCCGACGTTCCCGATCTCCGGGTAGGTCATGCTGACGATCTGCCCTTTGTACGACGGATCGGTGAGCACTTCCTGGTAACCGGTCATCGCGGTATTGAAGACGACTTCGCCCACGGTCTCGCCGATCGCGCCGAAGGCTCGTCCGCGAAAAATGCGCCCGTCGGCCAGCGCCAGTATCGCCTCTCGCTTTGCGTTCACGCCCGCGCCCCCGATCGGCCGTCGTAAACCACGTTGCCCGCGACAATGGTCACGATTGCCCTGCCTTTCAACCGCCGGCCGGCAAACGGACTGTTACGGCTTTTTGAAATAAATTTTGCCGGGTCCACTGTCCATTCCATATTCGGATCGATAAGCGTGATATCCGCGCGCGCGCCTTCTTCCAGCGTGCCGCCCTCCATTCTCAATAACTGCGCGCTCCTGAGCGACATCATCTCGACCATCCGCGCCGGTCCGATCACACTGCGATGCACCAGTTCGAGCGCCAAACCCAGCGCGGTTTCGAGTCCCACCACGCCGTTGGCGGCCTGCGTCAGCGCTTCGCCATCGCCCTCGGGCAGCCGTCCGCAATCGCTCGCGGGGCTGAACAACCCGGCCAGCCGTTCCATCCGCTTGGAGTGCGGATCGTGCGGAGCATGATCGGTCGCGATCATATCTATCGTGCCGTCAGCGATCGCCGCTACCACCGCCTTGACGTCGCGCGCCGAGCGCAGCGGCGGCGCCATCTTTGCATTCGGACCCCATCGCAGCACCGCGCGATCGTCGAGCGCGAAGTGATGGGGCGTGGCCTCGCAAGTGAGCTGCGCGCCGCGCTTGCGGGCCGCGCGGATGAGGTCGAGCGAGAGCGCGGTCGAGACGTGCGCGATATGGACCGGCGCTCCGGCGCCGATCGCCAGCGCCAGGTCGCGCCGGATGCGTTCGGTCTCGGCCGTCGCCGGCACGCCGGCCACGCCGAGCCGTTTGGAGACCTCGCCCGCGTTGACCGCGCCGTTGGCCGTGAGCGCGCGGTCCTCTTCGTGCAATGAAATCGCGAAGCCCAGCCGTCCGATTTGTTCCATCGCACTGGCCAACACGGCCTGATCGTCGATCGGAATTCCGTCGTCGGAAAAAAGCTGCGCACCGGCCGCGACCATCGCGGCAAAGTCGACCGTCTCCCGACCGCCGAGCCCCCGTGTCACCGCCGAGACCGGCACCAGCCGCGCCGCATGAACGGATGCGGCATGCTCGAGCATGTAGCGTGTCACTTCGGGACTGTCGTTGACCGGCGAAGTGTTGGCCATCGCGGCCACCGCGGTAAAGCCACCGGCTGCCGCCGCGCGGAGCCCGGTCGCGATCGTTTCCTTCTCGGGAAAACCGGGATCGCGCAGATGAACGTGCGGATCGACCAGTCCCGGCACGACCCAGCATCCGGCCGCGTCGATTACCGTCGCATCTTCGACGATACCTAGCCGGCCCGGCCGCTCGACAGCTTCGACGCTGCCCTGCGCGACAAGCAAATCACAGGTCTCGTCGATTTCGCGCGCCGGATCGATAAGCCGCCCACCGCGCAGCAGGATTCGGCTCATCCGGCGTCCTCTCCTTCCTTGAACGATTCGACCATCGAGTAGATGACGACGCGGTCTTGCGTCCGGGCGCGGCCGGGGGTAGCGCCCTCGGGCGCCGCGAGCCGCACCTGGACGCGCTCGGCGCGCGCGGTGGGAATGTTCTTGCCGACGTAGTTGGGCCGAATCGGAACGGCGCGATGGCCGCGGTCGATCAGCACCGCGAGCTTGACCGCGGCCGGACGGCCGCGCTGCCAGAGCGCGGTCATCGCGCGCTGCACGGTCCATCCGCTGTTAATCACGTCGTCGACCAGGACGATCGTGCGATCCTGGACTTCTATTTGTCCCTCCAGAGAGCCGCCGCCGTCGAGCGGATGAAACGCGGCTTCGCCGCCGAAGACGTCGAGCGCCGCGCACGGCGGACGCACGTGAGTTTGCGCTTCGATCAGGTCGCGCAGGCGCATCGCGAGCATCGCGCCGTGGCTGACCACGCCAACGATCGTAACCGAGGCGAGGTCGGGCAGATCGGCGGTCATCTGCGCGGCCAGCACGCCGCAGGCCGCCGCGACTTCGTCGGCGTTCATGATTTCGCGCTGCGGACCGCGCCGATACGGCTCGTAGCCGCTTTCCTCGGCCTGCTTGACGCTCTCGAACACCGCGAGCGAGCTTTCCTCGATCCAGCTCCGCACATAGCCATAGAGGTTGCGGTCGAAGCGGTAGTAGCGCCGCGTGCGCGCGTGACCGACGAAGTCGATTTTCAGCTCGCGCTCGCAGAACTCGCAAACCAAGGGCAGCGTGGAGGAGTCGGTCGAGCGTCCCAGGCGAAAGCGCGGCGCCAGGTAAGCTCCTTCGTGGCGGCTGATACAGCCGGGGTTGGGACAGCGCGGCGCCGGATGCGACTTGAAGCGAATCGCAGGCGCCGGCGCGGCCGGGCGCTCGCGCTCGGTTCCGTTGTGCTCGAGCAGCCACGCGATGAGCGCCATCCGCACCGGTACGCCGGCGGCGGCCTGCTCGAAGTACACCGCGCGCGGGTCGCTATCGAGTTCGTAAGCGAGTTCGTCGGTGCGCGGCAGCGGATGCATCACGACCGCCTCGTGCGTGCGGCTGGTCTTGAGCGCCCGCACGTCGAAGTGGCCGTACTTGCCGCCGTCGCCTTCCTTGTTATCCATCCGCTCGCGCTGCAGCCGCGTCAGGTAGAACGCGTCGAGCGCGACCGGCGCCGCCGCCGCCGGCAATGCGCCCTCCAATGGCATGTCGGAGGTGAACAGCGCCATCTGATGCGGCGCGTTGGGCGTCAGGTAGAGCGCGTCGATTCCGCCCGCGAGCGAGCGCAACTCTTCCATCGTGACCGTCGAAAGACCGTACTTGCTTTCGGCGGCGACGCGTTCCAGCACGTAGTCCGGCACGTTCATCCCGTTGTACGGCACGGCCACGATGTTGGCGCCGAAGCGGGCGAGCGCATAAATCAGCGAATGGACGGTGCGTCCGAATTTCAAATCGCCGCAGATGGCGACCGTCAATCCCCGCAGATGCCCCTTCTTGCGGCGCAGGATGTAGAGGTCGCAAAGCGTCTGTGTCGGATGCTCGCGGCTGCCGTCGCCCGCGTTAATCACGGGGCATGGCGCGTACTCGGCGGCGACCCGCGCCGCGCCGTCGCGCGGATGGCGCACCACGATAACGTCGGCATAGGTGCCCACCACGCGCACGGTGTCGGCCAGGGTTTCGCCCTTGGCGGCAGAGGACGCGTGCATGTCGGGCGAGCTGATGACGGCGCCGCCGAGCCGATGCATCGCGGATTCGAAACTCAGGCGCGTGCGGGTCGACGGCTCGTAGAAAAGCGTCGCCATGATAAGGCCGTGGGCGCGCTCGAGCGTTTCGCCGCCTTCGAGCCCGACGGCGAATGAGTCGGCGAGCTCGAAAATCCGCTCGATATCGACCGTGGTCAGGTCTTCGATCGAGACGATGTCGTTTTTTCCGAGCCGTGCCATCGCGCTCAGGCCGCCGCTCCCCGCTTGGCGCCGCCGATCACTACCTCGTCGACGCCGTCGACTTCGGCCAGGCGCACGTACACTCGCTGGTCGCGCGGCGCCTCGATATTGCGGCCGACGTAGTCGGCGCGAATCGGCAATTCGCGCTCGCCGCGGTCCACCAGCACCGCGAGCTGGATCGATTCGGGTTGTCCGAGATCGGCCAGCGCGTCGAGCGCCGCGCGCACCGTACGTCCGGTGTAGAGCACGTCGTCGACCAGCACCACGCGGGTGCGATCGAGCGCGAACGGGATGTCGCGGCCGAGCAGGCGCGGGTCGCCCGGCGCGCCGCGCCCGTCGTCGCGGTACGAGGAAATATCGAGCGTGCCGACCGGCACTGCGCGCTTGCCGCCTTCGGCCATCGCCTCGGCCAGCCGCTCGGCCAGGCGTGCTCCGCGGCGCACGATTCCAACCAGGACGATATCGGCGGCACCGTCGTTGCGCTCGACGATTTCATGCGCGATCCGCTTCACCGAGCGGGCGATCGCCGGCGCGTCGAGCGCCAGCGCGGGCTTGAAATTGCCTTGCGTGTTCATCGAATCGCTACGGGAATTGCCGCGGCGGTGCAAAAAAATACCCGCCTGCGAGCGCAGCCGGGTACTGACATATACACTTCCATCATCTTACCCTTTCCGCCCTCTCTGTGGCGGGTTAAAGGTTCAGCTTTATTTTCTACCGGCGGCGAGGGGCCGGTCAAGCTCACGCAACTCGATCGTACAGCGCCGAAAAGCGTGCAGCGTCGGACAGGCGGGTTTGGCTATGGCGACACGCCTGTTGATAACTCCGTTCCTGTTGATAAACGTCGCACCCGAACCGCCGGAATGTGACGATTTAGCGTCTAGCCCGCCTTGCGCCCGCCACGCTCGAGCTTGCGCACGCGTTGCTCCTGGTCGCGGCTCTGAATCGTGATCCGGTCATCGAAGCGCTCGAACTTCCGCGCGAGGTCGGCAACCGCCTTATTGGTCTGCTTGAGCTCGGCCGAGAGCTTCTTGGTGACCGACTCGGCGGCGCTGACGACGTCGGCCTTGAGTTGCGCCGTGGCGTCGCCGATCGCTCGGTCGACGCCGTCGCGCGTGGCCGCGGGGACGCGGCGCGAGCCCTCGGTACGCAGGCTCTCGCGCAGGACGTCGATTTCCTGGCCGAGCTGCACGCGGACCGCCTCGGCGCGGCGCGAAACTTCCTCTGAAAGCTGATCGCGCGCCTGCGCTGCGCGCACGCCCATCTCGTTTTGCAGCGCGAGGCGCAGCGCGCCCAACTGTTCGCGAAAATCGACCCGCGTGGCGCCCAGCGTCTCGCCCAGGCGCACGATTTCGGCGCCGAGGTCCGAGCGCACCCCCGCGATCGCGTCGCGGTTCTCGGCGATCTGTTCCGAGAGGAAGCGGATTTGCCGCCCCACCTCGGTAAACTGCCCAAAGATTTCCTCGCGCAGCGCGTCCAGCCGTCCGCCGAATCCGGAGACGGCCTCCAGCACCAGCTCGAAACGCACACCCAGCTGCTCGAGCAGCGCTCCTACCCGGTCAATGGCTTCATCCGACACTGGCACTTTGCCCCCTGCGTTCGGCACTATCTGACCGCCATTCCAAACCTGCTCCACCGTATCCCGAGAAATGATTGGCTGTCAGCACCCCATGACCAATATATGAACATGGCGCGGCCTTCGACCTGGTCGAGCTTCACGAATCCCCAGAAGCGGCCGTCGTAGCTGCGGTCGCGGTTGTCACCCATCATAAAGTACTGCCCGGCCGGCACCGTCGTCGGCCCATAGTTGTCGCGCGGCGAGTAGGGCGAGCGCTCCCCGGGCGGGACCTCGAAGTGCGCATGCGGGTCCGGCATCGGCGCGCCGTTTAAGAACACCGCGCCGTTTTTCACCTGCACCGTGTCGCCACCGATTCCGACCACGCGCTTGATGAAGTCCTTGGTCGGGTCGAGTGGAAAGACGAAGACCACCACGTCGCCGCGATGAACCTGGGCAAAATGGACCAGGTAATGGCCGTAAGGAATTTCGCTCGCAAACGGAGTGAGGCCGAAGAGCGAATCCGGCATTCGCAACCCATAGCGGATCTTGTTGACCATGATGTGGTCGCCGATCGCCAGCGTCGGCTCCATCGAGCCCGAGGGTATCTTGTAAGCCTGGATGAGAAAGGTACGGAGCACGATCGCGAGGATGAAAGCGATGACGATCGCCTCGGTCCATTCGCGAACCTCCGAGCCGTGCGTCTCGAGCGGCCCGGCCGGGCGCGGCGGCGGAGTCTCGGCGGAGTCGGTCTTGCGCACGTCGCTAACGGGAGAAGCCACGGTGAAGCCTTACTCGCCGACTTTGAGCAGGGCCAGGAACGCCTCCTGCGGAATTTCGACCTTGCCCACCTGCTTCATCCGTTTCTTGCCCTCTTTCTGCTTTTCCAGCAGCTTGCGTTTGCGCGTGATATCGCCGCCATAGCACTTCGCGGTCACGTTCTTGCGCAGCGCCTTGACGCTTTCGCGCGCGATAATCTTGGCCCCGATCGAGGCCTGGATGGCCACGTCGAACATCTGCCGCGGGATATGCTCGCGCATCTTTTCGCACAGCACTCGCCCGCGATCGTAGGCCCGGTCGCGATGCACGATCACGGAGAGCGCGTCGAGCACCTCTCCGTTAATCCGGAGGTCCAATTTAACCAGAGACTCCGGCCGGAAGTCCAGAAATTCATAGTCGAGCGAAGCGTATCCGCGGCTCACTGACTTCAAACGATCGTAAAAATCGAAGACCACCTCGGCCAGCGGCATCTCGTAGTGCAGGATCGCGCGGCCGCGTCCGGCAAAGCGCAGGTCGCGCTGCACGCCGCGCCGCTCCTCGCAGAGACTCATCACCGCGCCCAAGTACTCCTGCGGCACGTGGATCGAAGTCAGGATGAACGGCTCCTCGATCGCCTCGATCGTCGACTCGTCGGGCAGGCGCGACGGATTGTCCACCATCAGGACCTCGCCGTCCTGCTTGCGTACGCGGTAGGCGACGGTCGGCGCCGTGATGACCAGGTTAAGCCCGAACTCGCGCTCCAGCCGCTCCTGCGCGATCTCCATGTGCAGCAGGCCGAGAAATCCCGCGCGAAAGCCGAAGCCCAGCGCCTGCGAGCTCTCGGGCTCGAAGATCAGGCTAGCGTCGTTGAGCCGCAGCTTGTCGATCGCCTCGCGCAGCGCGCCGTACTGGTTGGATTCGGTCGGATAAAGCCCCGCGAATACCATCGGCTTGAGTTCCTTGAACCCTGCCAGCGCCTCGCTCGCCGGATGATCGGCGCTGGTGATGGTGTCGCCCACGCGCATATCGGCCACGGTCTTGACGTTGGCCGCGACCATCCCGACTTCGCCCGGTCCCAATTGCTCGACCTCGGCCTCGAACGGCGTGAAGTGCGCAAGCCGCATCACTTCGCCGGTCTTGCCCGTGCCCATCAGATGGACCTGCATCCCGCGCCGCAATTCGCCATCGAACACCCGCACCAGGCCGATCGCACCCTGGTAGACGTCGTACCAGCTATCGAAAATGAGCGCGCGAGGGGGAGCGCCGGGCGTGACGCGCGGCGGCGGGATCTGTTCGACCAACGCCTCGAGCACCTCGTCGATACCGACGCCTTCCTTGGCGCTGGTCAGGATCGCACCGCTCGCGTCGAGTCCGATTATCTCTTCGATCTCGGCCCGCGTGCGGTCGACGTCGGCGCCTGGCAAATCGATCTTGTTGATCACCGGCACGATTTCCAGCCCATGGTCCAGCGCCATATAAACATTGGCGAGCGTCTGGGCCTCGACCCCCTGGCTCGCGTCGACCACCAGCAGCGCGCCTTCGCATGCGGCCAGGCTGCGCGAGACCTCGTAGGCGAAGTCCACGTGGCCGGGAGTATCGATCAGGTTGAGCACGTAGGTTTTGCCGTCGCGCGCCGTGTAGTTGAGCCGCACCGAGCGCGCCTTGATCGTGATTCCGCGCTCCCGCTCGAGATCCATCGAGTCGAGAAACTGCTCCTTGAGCTCGCGTTTGCTGAGCGCGCCGGTGCGCTCGAGCAGGCGATCGGCGAGCGTCGACTTGCCATGGTCGATATGCGCAATGATCGAGAAATTACGAATGAGCGCGGGGTCGGTCATTTGGCGGAATCGATCATTAACAAAGATACGGCCGCCCCATCGGCGGCCGGTCCAACCCCCAGCATAGCATTATTCGTCAGCGCGCCGCGCGATCGCGAAAGAAGCGCAGGGTCTGTGCCAAGCCGTCGGACAACTCCACCTGCGGGCGCCATCCTAACTCTTTTGCCGCCCGCGCGGGCAGGATAACCGAGCGCCGCTGTTCGCCTGCGCGCGGCGGACCGAACTCGGGCGCCCGGTCGGTGCCTGCGATGCGGGCGAGTGCCGCGTAGAGCTGGTTGACGTCAGTCTCGACCCCGGTCCCCACGTTGAACGCGCCCGATACGTTGCTTGCGACCGCGGCCATGTTGGCCCGCACCACGTCGGCGACGAAGACATAGTCGCGCGTCTGGCCGCCGTCGCCATAGATCGTCACCGGACGATCCTCGAGCATGCGCCCGCAGAAAATCGCGACCACGCCGGCCTCGCCGTGCGGGTCCTGACGCGGACCGTAAACATTTGCGTAGCGCATCGCAACGTAATCGATTCCATACTGCGCGTGGTAGAAAAACAGGTATTTCTCCGTCGCCAGTTTGGCCACGCCGTAGGGGCTGACTGGACGCAGCGGATGGTTTTCGTCGCACGGGAAAGATTCCTGCTCGCCGTAAATCGCGCCGCCGGTCGAGGAAAAGACCACGCGGCGGAGCCCATGCTCGCGCCCGGCCTCCATCAGGTTCAGGAACCCGACCAGGTTGACCTGCGCGTCGAAGGCCGGGTCGGCGACCGAGCGCCGCACGTCCATCTGCGCCGCCAGATGCACCAGGACCTCGGGCCGCTCGCGCTCGATCACGCCGCGCACCGCGGCCGCGTCGCGTATATCAGCCTGGTGGAACCGCGCGCGCGAATTCACCTGCTCGCGCTTGCCGGCCGAGAGATCGTCAATAATGGAGACTTCGTGACCGCCGTCCGCCACCAGCGCGTCCACCGTATGCGAGCCGATAAAGCCGGCTCCGCCGCTGACCAGTATTCGCATCCAATTCCCCTTTCGCTGCGTTAGATAGGCCGCCGGCCAATCGAGTAGTAACGAAACTCCAGCGCTTTCATCAGGGCCGGATCGTAGAGATTGCGCCCGTCGAAGATGACCGGAGACTTGAGCGTGGTGCGGATGCGCTGGAAGTTGGGATGGCGGAACTCGGTCCACTCGGTGAGAATGATCAGCGCGTCGGCCGCGGTCAGGGCCTCGTAGTTGTTTTCATGGTAAGTGATCCGGTCGCCGAACACCCGGCGCGCGCTCTCGAGCGCCTCGGGATCGTGCGCGCGTATGCTGGCGCCTGCGGCCAGCAATTCCTCGATCACCGTGAGCGACGGGGCCTCGCGCATGTCGTCAGTCCGCGGCTTGAAGGCCATCCCCCACACCGCGAAGGTGCGTCCGTGAAGGTCGGCGCCGTAGTGCTGCTTGACGCGCTCGGCGATGAGCCGTTTTTGGCGCACGTTGACCTCGTCGGTCGCGCGCAACAGCGCGAAATCGAGGTGATGCTCGGCGGCGCTGTGGATCAGCGCCTGCACGTCCTTGGGAAAGCACGAGCCGCCGTAGCCGGCGCCGGGAAAGAGAAATTGCGAGCCGATTCGCCGGTCCGAACCCATCCCGCGCCGCACGTCGCTTATCTCGGCGCCCACCGCTTCGCACAGGTTCGCCATCTCGTTGATAAACGAAATGCGCATCGCCAGCATCGCGTTCGAAGCATACTTGGTCAGCTCCGCCGAGCGCGGGTCCATCACGATCACCGGGTTGTCGGTACGCAGGAAGGCCGCGTGCAATTCGCGCAGGATCGCGATCGCCTGCTCGCTGGCCGATCCGATGACCACCCGGTCGGGCCGCATGAAGTCTTCGATCGCCGAGCCCTCCTTGAGGAACTCTGGACAGGAGCATACGTCAACCCGATGGCTCGCAGCCTTGGCCACGACTTCGCGCACGCGATCGTTGGTGCCGACCGGCACGGTGCTCTTGATCGCGATGATATGGTAGCCGGCGACCGCCTTGGCGACCTCCTCGGCGGCGCGCATCACGCCGCTTAAGTCGGCCGCGCCGCTTTTGCTCATCGGCGTGCCGACCGCGATGAATGAGACCATCGCGGAGCCTACCGCTTCCTTGAGCTCGGTGGTGAAACTGAGGCGGCCTTCCTTGATATTGCGCCGCACCAGTTCTTCGAGGCCGGGCTCATAGATCGGTACGTGCCCGGCTTTGAGCTGCTCGACACGCGCGGCATCGATGTCGACGCAGATGACCTCGTTGCCGCTCTCGGCAAAGCAGGTCCCGCTCACCAGTCCCACGTAGCCCGTGCCTACGACTGCGATATTCATCTATTTTGCCAAAACCTCAGTCTCGGTAATTTTTCCGGGCACTCAGAACTCTTCCTTGATCACGTATACCGGCTTGTCCTGCGATTCGTGGTAAGTGCGCGTAAGCATCTCACCCAAAAGGCCGAGGCTGATGAACTGCACGCCCACGATAACCATCAGGATCGCCAGCAACAGCGCCGGCCGATCGTGCAAAGGCCGTCCCAGCACGATCTTCTCGAATACCAGTATAGCTGTCCACGTCGCGCCGATCAGACCCGTCACCAGCCCAATCGCACCGAATACCTGGATAGGCCGGGTCGAGTAACCGGAAAGAAATTTGACCGTCAAAAGGTCCAGAAAGGTGCGCACGATGCGCCCCGGACCGTACTTCGATTTGCCGGTGCGGCGCGGGCGGAAATTCACCTCGACTTCCGCTATCCGTGCGCCCTGCTCGGCCGCGATCGCGGGGACGAAGCGATGCATTTCGCCATAGAGCATCAGCCGATGCGCGAGGTCGCGCCGGTAGGCTTTCAGCGTGCAGCCGTAGTCGTGCAGCCGTACCCCGGTCATCCATGAGATCAGCCGGTTGGCGGCGACTGACGGCAGCCGGCGGCTAAGCCGCGCCCCCGCCCATCGCTCCGTGCGCCATCCGCTCACCAGGTCGTAGCCCTCGGCGAGCTTGGCCAGCAGGCGAGGGATGTCGGCCGGATCGTTCTCGCCGTCGCCGTCGATCGCGACCACAATGTCGCCGACAGCCTCATGCAGTCCGCAGGCGAGCGCGGCGGTCTGTCCCGAGTTGCGCGCGAGTCGCAACACGCGCACGTGCGGGTCGCCCGTCTTGATCGTGCGCAGCACGTCGGCGCTGCCGTCGGTCGAGCCGTCGTCTACGAACAGCATCTCGTACGACGCGGCGGCCGCGCCGACCACCCGCGCGAGTTCCTCGTGCAGCGGAGCAAGATTGTCCCGCTCATTGTAGAGCGGAACAACTATCGAGAGTTCCATCGCGTGTACTGTGAGTCGGTGAGCTCGATAAACGCGCGGTAGCGCTGGTCGATCTCCTCCCAGGTCAGCGTCACCAGCCGGTCGAGCGAAAAACGCTCGACCACGAACGACGCCAGCACGCTACCGTAAACCACTGCTGTGCGCAGTATCGGTTCGGTCACGCGGCCGTGGCGCGCCAGGAAGCCCATGAAGCCGCCGGCGAAGGTGTCGCCTGCGCCGCTGGGGTCCACGACCTCTTCCAGCGGATACGCCGGCACTGCGAACATCGCACCCGCGCTGAATTGCAGCACGCCGTACTCGCCCCGCTTCACCAGCACCGTGTCCGGCCCCATCTTGAGAATCGCGCGGCCGGCGCGCACCAGGTTGTGCTCGCCGGTCAGCATCCGGGCTTCATCGTCGTTGAGGGTCAGGATGTTGACGCGCGCGAGCAGCCGCATCAGCGACGGCCGCTCGTTCTCGATCCAGTGGTTCATGGTATCGGCGGCGACGACTTTGGGGCTCTGCACCTGCGAGAGTACGCTGCTTTGCAATTCGGGTGCGATGTTGCCGAGGAAAACGTAGTCGGCGCGGCGCTGGTCGGGCAGGAGCTCGGGAGCGAAATCCGAGAACACGTTGAGCGCCAACCCGAGCGTGTCGCGCTTGTTCATGTCCTCGTGATAGCGCCCGTGCCAGCGCATCGTGAGGCCGTCGCGATGCGCGAGCCCGCGCACGTCGATATTGCGCTCCGTGAACAGGCGCAGATCCTCGGCGCGAAAATCGGTGCCGACCGCGCCGACGATACTGACCGGCGAAAAAAAGCGCGCCGCGAGCGCGAAATAGCTGGTCGAGCCGCCCAGTACATCATCGGCCCTGCCCTGCTGCGTCTCGATGGTGTCGTAGGCGACCGAACCGACCACCACGATACTCATTCGTCGGAATCCGCCGAGCCGTGCCTCATCGCGCTCCTCGCTTTGCCGAACAAAGTCTGCTTCGGTTCATTGCAAATATTTGCCGATTATCGGCCGCAGGTCGGCGGCCAGCTTGGGCGGGATCACCGCGCGGTCGGTGATGATCGCATGGTTGAGCGCGCTCGGGCACGCGCAGTTGCGCGTGCGCGTGGCGATCCGCCGCGCCAGGATCGCCACGGCGTTCTGTGCATGCTCGACGTTGAGCCGCATCACGCGCAGAATTTCGCCGATATCGACCGCCGCGACGCTCCCGTGCCAGCAATCGTAGTCGGTCACTAGCACCAGCGCCGCGTAGCACATCTCGGCCTCGCGCGCGAGCCGCGCCTCCTGCATTGCCGTCATGCTGATAACGTCGGCGCCCCAGCGCCGGTAGAGATTCGATTCAGCGCGAGTGGAAAACTGCGGCCCCTCGATGCAGAGATACACGCCGCCGCGATGCACCGTACCGTCTTCGCCGGCCGCCTCGCCCAGCTCGCGCGCGAGCGCCGCGCACACCGGATCGGCAAGCGAGACGTGAGCGACGATTCCGTCGCCGAAAAAAGTCGCCGGCCGTTTGTAGGTATGGTCGATGAACTGGTCGGGGACGACGAGGTCGCCCGGCCGCAATTCCTCTTTCATGCTGCCGGCGGTGCTAACCGAGACCAGGTGATCGACGCCGAGCTGTTTCATGCCGTAGATGTTGGCCCGGAAATTCAGTTCCGAGGGCATCAGGCGATGGCCGCGGCCGTGGCGCGAGAGAAAAACTACGTCGCAGTCGCCAAGCTTGCCGCGAAAAAACAGGTCCGAGGGACGGCCGAACGGCGTCGTGAGCTCGACCTGCTCGACCGCGGTCAGCGCCTTCATCTGGTAAAAGCCGCTCCCGCCGATCACACCCAGAACCGTCTTGCCCATTGCGCGCGCCCCTGCTCCCTCAGCCGGATTGCCGCTCCGCGTACAACTGACCGCAGGCGGCGGCGATATCCTGTCCGCGGCTCTCGCGAATTGTTGCGGTCAAGTTACCTTGCCGAAGGATCGCTTGAAAGCCCTCGACCGTGTCGCGCGCGGACGGCGCAAACGGCGCGCCCGGAAACGGATTAAAGATGATTAGGTTCACCTTGGCCTTGAGCTGACCCAGCAACCGCACCAGCCGGCGCGCGTCGGCGGACGAGTCGTTGATCCCGGCCAGCATCACGTACTCGAAAGTGACACGGTCGCGTGGTTTGATCGGCAGGCCACGGCACGCGTCGATAAGCCGTTTGAGCGGATAGCGCTTGTTGATCGGCGCGATACGGTCGCGCAATTCGTCCGTCGTCGCATGAAGCGAAACCGCCAGGTTGACCGACGGAAACTCGGCCAGCAACCGCTCCATCGCAGGCACCAGCCCCACCGTCGAGACAGTAACGCGCCGCGGCGAGATGCCCATCCCCCACGACGAGGTCATGATCGAAAGCGCGCGCGCAAGACGCGGATAATTGGCGAGCGGCTCGCCCATCCCCATGAAGACATAGTTGGTGAGCTGCTCGCCGGGCGCGAGCTCGCGCCGCGCGGCGGCCAGCTGGCCGACAATTTCGGCGGCGGTCAGATTGCGATGGAGTCCCATCAGCGCGGTCGCGCAGAACTTGCACGCCATCGCACATCCGGCCTGGCTCGAGAGGCACAGCGTGACGCGCGCGCCAGCCGGGATGATCACGCTTTCGATCGCATCGCCGTCGCAGAGCGCGACCAGCAGCTTGCGAGTCCCATCCGACGATCGCGCGACCGCAGCCTGAGGCGCCGGACTAATCTTGAAGTGATTCTTTAAGTGCGCGCGAAAGTCCGTGCCGAGGTCCGACATCGCGTCGAAAGAATCCGCCCCACGCTGCCATAGCCAGCCCATCACCTGGCGCGCACGAAAGCCACGTTCGCCCGCCGCGACGACGAACTGTTCCAGTTCGTCGATCGCCAGTTCGCGCACGTCGCGAAGCGGCGCGTCGGCCGTCTTCGCATCGACGCAATGTAACTGCTCGCTCACGGGCTCCAAGTTTAAACTATTACCGCAAGAAAGTGATCCCGGGCTCAGTACTCCTCGTCGGCGACGTAGCTTCCAATAGTCTGGACGAGATCGGGAGACCGGCGCGCGAGGATGATCCCATACACGATAGAGATCACAAGCCCGACTCCGGCCATCGCCGGAAACAGATTGAACGGCGCCGGCTGCCCCGGCTGAACCAGACCCCAGAGTGGAAAAAGTGTCAGAACCACGCCCAGAAACGGAACGATGCCGTGTCTGAGAAGGTTGAACTCCGAATTGTGAAAGCGAAGAACATAAACCGGCAACGCCACGGTGGTGACGAGGTACACAATAAGGATCGGGATCGTCCCTAACGTCCCGGTGTAATCAAAAAGCGTCACCGGATCGCGGTTCCAGCCGAAGACCAGGATGATCGCGAGTGCGCTGAAAATAAAAACCCACATCGCTACGTGGGGCGTCTTATGCCGCGGATGAATTTTGCCGAAAAACACCGGCAACAAACCCTCGCGTCCGGCACTGAACAAGATCCGCGCCTGCGAATTGGTCAGCCCGAGCAGGCAGGAGAAAATGCTGGTCAGGCCGGCCAGGTAGGCGATGATCAAGAGGCCGCCAGCCGAGGCTCTGAGCGCATCGATGAACGGAATTGTAGAATTCCGAATTGCTTTCGCATCATTATGGAAGGCAATTTCCGTCGCATACGCGAGAAATACATAAACGACGCCGATAGCCAGTGTGCCAATCGCCAGAGCGCGCGGAATGTTCTTGCGGGGATTTTCGGTTTCTTCTGCCAGAGTAGCGGAATTCTCCCATCCGACGAACGCATATACCGCCAGCGGAAAACCGAGCCCGACGCCGGCCAAGCCACCCGAGAGATTCGACGGCAGGAACGGCGCCCAGCCAAGCGACCCGCGATTGACCACCAGCATCACGAAAGCGCCGACCAGCAGAAGGCCAAGTTCGAAGTAGAAAAAGATCGCAGCCCAAACGGTTGAGATTTTCACGCCGCGTGCGACCAAAAAACCGCAGATACCGGTCGCCGCGACGCAGAGCAATTGCCAGGGTATGTCGATCCCCAGATAAAGCTTGAACGTGTCATGCGCCCATCCGCCGGAGATGGCGACGATCGCCGCTGCTGCGATCGCGTAACCGACAATAGTGAATAGCGAGGCGGCGGCGCCGGCACTGGGACCGAAAGCCATGCCGATGAACGTAACAAATGATCCTGTGCTCGGCCGGTACTTCGAAAATTCGGCCAGCGTATTGCTCAGAAAGAGAACCACCACCATCGCCACGATAATCGTGAGCGGCGCGGCAACGCCCGCACCTCCGACAATAACCCCGAAACCAAAATAGAAACTTACCGCGGGCGCGATATTCGCGAGTGTCGAGGCAACGATTTGCGGCAGTCCCAGCGCATTGCGGCTAAGCCGGTCCGCCTTCATCAAGATCAATCTGCAGCGTTGTCGCTTGGACAATACTGCGAAGGGCCGCTGGGGTTCGGCGCGGCCTTCAAAGGCGCCTACGACGCGATGTCCAGGCTGCTGAAGAAAAACGCCACTTCGTGCGCTGCGGTCTCGGGCGCGTCCGAGCCGTGGGTTGCGTTCTTTTCGACGTCCATGCCGAAGTCCTTGCGAATCGTGCCGGGCGCCGCCTTGGCCGGATCTGTCGCGCCCATCAGGTCGCGCCATTTCGCGATCGCGCCGTCGGCCTCCAACGCCATCACCACTACCGGACCCGAGGACATGTACTCGCAGAGCGAGCCGTAAAACGGCCGCGCCTTGTGCACCGCATAAAACGCTTCGGCCTGCGCGCGTCCCAGGCGCATCAGGCGCATCGCGCGAAGCTTGAGCCCGGCGCCCTCAATGCGTTTGATGATGTCGCCCGAAAGCCCGCGCCCCACCGCGTCGGGCTTGATGATTGCCAATGTCCGTTCGATCGCCATCGCCTACTTGCCGTCCTGATTGCGCCGTGTGTCCAAGGCCGCTTTCATTTCTTGTGCCCGTCGAGCGCCGCCTTCATGGTCACGCCCAATTCCGCCGGGCTCATCGCGACGCTGATGCCGGCCGCCTTGAGCGCCGCGATCTTGTCGGCCGCTCCACCGTGCCCGCCCGAGATGATCGCTCCTGCATGGCCCATCCGGCGACCCTTGGGCGCGGTCTGTCCGGCGATGAACGCGACCACCGGCTTCTTAAAGTTCTGCTTGATGTAGGCCGCCGCCTCTTCTTCGGCGGTACCGCCGATCTCGCCGATGAAAATCACCGCGTCGGTGCCCGCATCCTTGTTGAACAGTTCCAGTGCGTCGATCTGGTTGGTGCCGATTATTGGATCGCCTCCGATTCCGACGCAGGTGGATTGCCCGATACCGAGTTGGGTCAACTGATGCACCGCTTCGTAGGTGAGCGTGCCCGAGCGCGAGATTACGCCGACCCGCCCGGGTTTATGGATGTAGCCCGGCATGATGCCGATCTTGCATTCGCCGGGAGTGATCACGCCAGGACAGTTGGGGCCGATCAATCGCGACTTGCTGTCCTTCAAGTAATGCTTGACCTTCACCATGTCGAGCACCGGAATGCCCTCGGTGATGCAGATGACGAGTTCGACGCCGGCGGCCACGGCCTCCAGGATCGCGTCGGCGGCAAACGGCGGCGGGACATAGATCACGGTCGCGTTGGCGCCGGTCGCTTTGCGCGCCTGCTCGACGGTGTCGAAAATCGGGATGCCCTCGAAATCGGTACCGCCCTTGCCCGGCACTACGCCGCCGACCATCTGCGTACCGTAGTCGCGGCAGGCGCGGGTGTGGAACTGGCCGGTGGCGCCGGTGATGCCCTGGGTGAGGACGCGGGTGTTTTTGTTTACCAGGATGCTCATCGAATCAATGTCCTATTTGCCGATCGACTCGACCACGCGGCGCGCCGCGTCGGCCATGTCGTTGGCGGCGATCACCTTAATGCCCGACTCGGCGAGGATCTGTTTACCCTCTTTGACGTTAGTCCCTTCCATCCGGACCACCAGCGGGATGCTGAGTTTGACCTCGCGCGCCGCGTCGACCACGCCCCGCGCCAGCACGTCGCATTGCATGATGCCGCCGAAGACGTTGATCAGCACCGCCTTGACGCGCGCGTCGGAGAGCAGGATGCGAAAGGCGGCCGCGATTTTCTGCGCGTTAGCACCGCCGCCGACGTCGAGAAAATTGGCCGGCTCGGCGCCGTAGTACTTCACGATGTCCATCGTCGCCATCGCAAGCCCCGCGCCGTTGACCATGCATCCGATATTGCCGTCCAGATGCACGTAGCTCAGATCGTACTTGGCGGCCTCGGTCTCCGCCGGGTCTTCTTCGTTGGAGTCGCGCAATTCGCGGATCTCGGGATGGCGGAACAGGCCGTTATCGTCGAACGAGATTTTGGCGTCCAGGCAAATCACGCGTCCGTCGGCCGTCACCACCAGCGGATTAATCTCGATGAGCGACGCGTCGGTCTCGACGAACGCGCGGTAAAGCGCGCCGAGCAGGGCCGCGAACTGGCCCACCTGCTTGTCTTTCAGCCCCAGCGCGAACGCTATTCGGCGCGCCTGAAACGGCGCCATCCCGAGCAGCGGGTCGACCGGGTCGGTGAGGATCTTTTCGGGCATCTTGGCCGAGACCTCTTCGATCTCCGTGCCGCCCTCAGTGCTCGCGATTACCGAGACCGCCGCGGCCTTACGATCGACCACCATCCCGAGATAAAGCTCGCGCGCTACCTGGCTCGCCTCCTCGACATACACGCGGCGCACCACGCGGCCCTCGGGCCCGGTCTGATGCGTCACCAGCGGTTTGCCAAGCAGCCGGGCGGCGAAGTCGCGCGCCTCCTCGGCCGAACCTATCAGCTTGACGCCGCCGGCCTTGCCGCGTCCGCCGGCATGAATCTGCGCCTTGATAACGGCTTTGGGTTGTCCGAGCGCTTTGAACGCTGCGGCGGCCTCGTCGGGCGTGGAGGCTGGCTGCCCCTTGGGCACCGGGACGCCGAAGCGGCCGAGCACCTGTTTGGCCTGGAACTCATGGATATTCATGTTTCACTTTTCCACTGAGCTTGCGTTTGACCTTGCTTTGGGCGCGGGAGGGAGGATTCGCCGGACACGCCCGAACGGCGCGGTTCAGCCGGCGACCGCTTTGTCCATCGCCTCAACCAGCTCGCGCACGTGCGAGACCGAGCTGTCGAAGGCGGTCTTCTCGGGCGCCGTCAACTGGATTTCAATCACCCGCTCGACGCCGCCCGCCCCGATCACCGCCGGCACGCCGGCATAGAGGCCCTTGGCGCCGTATTCGCCCTCGAGGTAGACCGCGCATGGCAGCACTTCCTTGCGGTCGAGGATGAAGGCCTCGACCATCCGGTAGACCGCCGCGCCGGCTGCGTAGTACGACGACGTCTTCATCAGTTCGACGATTTCGCCGCCGCCGTTGCGCGTGCGCTTTTCGATTTCGTCCAGGCGCTTGGGCGCGATCATGCGCTCGATCGGTACGCCGCCGACGCTGGTGTAACTGCGCACCGGCACCATGTCGTCGCCGTGCCCGCCGAGCACCATCGCGGACACGCTCTCGACCGAGACCTTGAGCTCGGCGGCGAGGAACGTGCGATAGCGCGCCGAGTCGAGCACGCCGGCCTGTCCGGCGACGCGATGCTTGGGGAAACCGGTGACGCGCTTTATCTGCGTCACCATCGCGTCGAGCGGATTGGTCACCACGATCACGAACGCCTCGGGCGCATGCTGCTTGATCGCGGCGCCGACCTGGTTCATCACGCCGGCATTGATCTTCAGCAGGTCGTCGCGGCTCATCCCGGGCTTGCGCGGCGATCCCGAGGTCACCACGCAGCAGTCGGCGCCCTCGATGATCTTCATGTCGGTCGAACCGCTGACGTTCACGTCGACGCCCAGCACGGGGGCGGACTCGAGCATGTCGAGCGCCTTGCCCTGGGGCAGGCCGTCGATGATGTCGAACAGCGCGATATCGCCCAGCCCGCGCAAAAAGCACAGGTGGGCACAGGTGGCGCCGACGTTGCCGGCGCCGATGAAGGCGATTTTTCTACGCTTGATCACACTTTAACGGAGGGACCCAACGCCCCTCTCCTCCATGAGGCTGACTTATATATCCGCTATCGCCGCGCGCGCAAAGTTTAAGTAACCACCGTCGAGCGAATCCACCCGGAGGGCGAGTCGGCGGAAAACCGGCGTCAAGTTTTGGCCGCGCGCGACCCCGAATCAATATCAGCCGCCGCCCGCCGTGTGAAGCCGCGTGCGATCGGCCGGATTTTGCCGTTTTGTGGCCGGGGGCAAGCCGTGTTACACAAGCCTCGATGCAAACCGGAACATAAAAAAATACCCGGAGGACGATCCACATGGCCGCCGAATATATGGCCGTCGACCTGGAGGCACGCTTGAACGTGCTCGAATCCAAAGTGCAGGAACTGGTCGACATCGAGGCGATTCGCAACCTGCGCTTTCGCTATCACGAATATATCAACGAGGCGAAGTTCACCGAGATCGCGGGCCTCTTCACCGAGGACGGCGACCTGCTCTTCGGCCATCTCGGCAACGCCCACGGCCGCGACGAGATCAATCGCTTCTTTGGCGGGTTGCTGACCAAGCCCGACGGCGCCGGCAAGGACAAGCCGCCGCGCCTCTCCCGCGTGCGCCAATTCATCCATAACCACGTGGTCGAAGTCCGCGGCGACCGCGCAACCGGCTTTTCGTATCTCGAGGCCAAGCCGGTCTACAAAGGCGAAAGCTACGTGGTTGCGGCGCGCTATGACGACGAATACGTGCGCCAGAACGGACACTGGAAGTTCAAGAAGATGGCGCTGACGCCGTACTTCATGGTGCCGCTGAAGGAAGGCTGGGCCCAGGACGACTTGCTCAAGATGGGCCACTGATCGGGTGAGCGCGATGGAACCCGCGGTGCTTTATGAGCGCGTCGGCGCGATCGGCTACGTCACGCTCAACCGGCCGCACGTGCTCAACGCGATGAACGACGAATGGATTCACGCGCTGGCGGCCGCGGCGCAAACGGCGTGCGAGGACGCCGCCGCGCGCGTCGTGGTGATCCGCGGCGCAGGCCGCGCGTTCTGCGCGGGCGCCGACCTCAAGGAAATCCCGCGCCGCCAGGAGCTGATGGAGCATTGGCGCACGCACATCGGTCCCGAGCAGGAAATCGCCCGCCGCTTTCGCCGGATCGGCAAGCCTTTAATTGCGCAAGTGCATGGCTATGCCGTGGGCGGAGGATGCGAAGTCGCGATGCTCGCCGATATGCGCATCGCCGCCGCGGGCACCAAACTTGGCTTCACCGAGGTGCGAGTGGGCGCGACGGTAACGATGGGCGGTCTGTACAACCTCACCCGGCTGGTCGGCGCGGGCCGCGCCTTCGAGCTGCTCTACACCGCCGAGCTGATCGACGCGGACGAGGCAATGCGAATCGGGCTGGTGAACCGCGTGGTGCCGTCGGACGAGCTTGAGGCGACTGTACGCGTGCTGGCCGAGAAGATCGCTGCGCACTACCCCGCCGAATTGGCGCTAACGCGCGAAGGCGTTTACCGCGCGATGGACATGGACTTCGACGCCGCGGTCGAGATGGAGCTGGGCGCGGCGCTGGTGTCGCACCTTGCGGGATCGCGGATCGAGGGGATGGCGCGGCAGGCCGAGCGGATCAATCAGCGCAAGGGCGGCGCGCGATGACCCTGCGCGCGGCGTTCGCGGCCGCGCTAATACTTGCCGCTGTGGTGCCGGCGCACGGAGCGTTCGCCGCGCAAATCGAAGTATGTTTCTCGCCGCCGCTTCCCGGCGGATGCGACCCTATCAGGGCGATCGAGACCGCGATAGGTTCTGCGCGAAAATCAATCCTGGTCCAGGCCTACGAGATAACGCCCGGGCCGCTGGTGACGGCTCTCGTCGCGGCGCATCGGCGCGGCGTGGACGTCCGCGCAATCGTTGACTACCGGCAACTCACCGATCGGCGCAACCACGATGACGCGTTCGCCGTCGAGCATCTTGGCGCGGCTGGAATTCCGGTGCTCGTCGATAAACCGCCCGGCCTGATGCACGACAAGGTAATGATCATCGACGGCGAAGTCGTCGTCACCGGGAGCTTCAACTACACGTATTCCGCCGAGCATCGAAACGTCGAAAATCTGCTGGTGATTCGCGATCCCACGCTGGCCGCGCAATACGTGCAGCATTGGAAGAGCCGTGCCGGCCAATCGCGGCCGCTACGGATTAGCGACAGCGGAACGGATGGTCAGAGTTCGATGGCAATGGACAGTGCCGCGGCGGCACTCGCGCCGAGCGCGCCAATCGGACAAATTATCGGCAACCGCCGCAGCCGTATCTACGAGTGGCCCGGATGTCCCTACTACGCGAAGATCTCGGCCGCCAATCGTGTCGATTTCTCAAGCGCTCAAGCGGCCGAACAGGCCGGCTATCGCGCCGCCCGCAACTGCCGATAACAGTTCAGTGCGTCCAGGCGGCCTGTTGCGTCGTGGCCCACGGATAGACATGCACCATCCATCCGAAAATCTGCGGATAGAAGCGTCCGCCCGCGGTGTCGCACGCGGCCTTGGTCGCAATCGAGCCGTTGAAACCGAACTTCGTCCAGTCGGCGTTCGCGCCCTGCCCTTTCGGCGGGAAGCATAGATTGACGTGCCGATGCCATCGCGCGACCCCGAGCGGCACGCGCTGGTCGAGCTTCGCTTCGCTGGTTCCGCGCGGCGCCGTGTACATCGCGCCCACCAGCTCATACCCCTTCGAGGTCTTCTTGTAGAGCAGCGATGTAGGTTTCGCAGGATCGAACTCGAAGGCCGCCTTGAGCCCATTCTGCCATCGCGTGAAATGATAAATCTTCTGCGGGAACTCCGGATGGAACGGCTTGAAGCCGTCCGCCTCGGCCACGCGATAGTCCTTGTACTTAGCTAGCGCGGCTCGGAGAGTCTTGACGATCTCTGCGGCGCGCTCGCGGTCGGCGTCGGTGGCCGGGCGCATATCGCTCCACGCCATGTGCGCCGCCATCGCCGAGTGGCCGGACATATTCATATGCTCCGACATGTCCATCTGCTCGGAGGACATCGCGCCCATGGCCGCGTCCTGACCCGCGGCGTCGCCGTTCTGATCTGTCCTGGTTGCGGAGGCGTGCGACGCTGCCATCCCCGCGCCGCCGTGGTCCATCGTACCGGCAATGTCAGTGCCGCGACCCTGTGCCGCCGCGAGCGCGAGCAGCACCATCGCGACCCCTGCCGCGTTGTGCAAAATCATGGTTCCACCCTTTTTGCTCGAATCACGAGCTATCCGCCGGCCCCACACACCAATGACTACGCACCCGCCCCAGCGGGGTTACATATGCATCTGCGTCTATTATTTGACTCCGCCTAGCGGCTATGTGCCATAGGGGGTCACTCGCGAAACCGCTGTGGCAGAGCTTCAACCACCACCGGCTGTGCTGCCGCGTGCGGACAGCCACAAGCCGAATTGCCGGAAAATCGCTGAATTGTCACCTTGGGATCATTTGATCCACGCAAAAGCGCCCTGATCCACGCAAAAGCGCCCGCAGGCGATGCCCGCGGACGCTCTTTTGATGGCTCTCAAGCTGGCGACGCAAATGAGCGCCGCCGCAACTCAGCGTTACATATTGTCGACGATCGCCTTGCCGAACTCCGAGCACTTGAGCAGCTTCGCTCCGGTCATCAGGCGCTCGAAATCGTAAGTCACGGTCTTGTTGGCGAGCGTCTTCTCCAGCCCGCGGATAATTCCGTCGGCCGCCTCCTGCCATCCCATGTGCTCGAGCATCATCACGCCCGACAGGATGACCGAGCCGGGGTTGACCTTGTCCTGGTTGGCGTACTTGGGCGCGGTGCCGTGAGTCGCTTCGAAGATCGCGTGGCCGGTCACGTAATTGATGTTGGCGCCTGGCGCGATGCCGAGTCCGCCGACCTGGGCCGCCAGCGCGTCGGAGAGGTAGTCGCCGTTGAGGTTCATCGTGGCTACCACGTCAAAATCCTCGGGGCGCGTCAGCACCTGCTGCAACGTGATGTCGGCGATGTTGTCACGGACCAGGATTTGTCCCTCGGGCGGCTTGCCGTTGCAGTCGTCCCATCCGACCGCCTTGCCCTTGAACTCGCGCCGCGTGAGCTCGTATCCCCAGTCGCGGAAGGCGCCCTCGGTGAACTTCATGATGTTGCCCTTGTGCACCAGGGTGACGCTCTTGCGCTTGTGCGCGATGGCGTAATTGAGCGCTGCACGGATGAGCCGCTCAGAGCCCTCGCGCGAGATCGGCTTGATCCCGATGCCCGAGGTGTTGGGGAAACGAATCTTGGTGACCTTCATCTCCTCGAGCAGGAACTTGATGACCTTTTTCGCCTCGGGCGATTCGGCTTCCCATTCGACGCCGGCATAGATGTCTTCGGTGTTCTCGCGAAAGATGACGGCGTCGAGCTTCTCGGGATTTTTCACCGGGCTCGGCGTACCCTTGAAGTAACGCACCGGGCGCAGGCAGACGTAGAGATCGAGCATCTGGCGCAGCGCGACGTTGAGCGAGCGGATGCCGCCGCCAACCGGCGTCGTCAGCGGCCCCTTGATTCCGACCAGGTATTCCTTAAATGCCTCGACGGTTTCGTCGGGCAGCCAGTTGTTAAACTGGTTGAACGATTTCTCGCCCGCCCATACTTCCATCCAGGCGATCTCGCGCTTGCCGCCGTAAACTTTCTTGAGCGCGTTGTCGAACACGTACTGCGAGGCGCGCCAGATGTCCGGCCCGGTTCCGTCGCCCTCGATGAACGGAATGATCGGCCGCGCCGGCACGTGCAGCTTGCCGTCCGATCCCATCGTGATCTTCTCGCCGTTGCTCGGAATCTTGATCGTCTTGAACGCCATCTGCCTTTGCCACCCGCCTGGTTGAGGATAATTTTGCGCGCCGCCGCCGCCGCATAGCGCGTTCGCTGGCGCGATTAAACCCCAATCATATAGCAAACGCCCGCCGTCACGGGCAAAGCGCCCGCGCGCGCCTGCGCAAAGCGCCCGCGCGCGAAGCGCCGGCGCGCCTGGTTGACCGGTTAACCCTCGACACGGGCCATTGCTATAGTTCACGGCGGCTAAAGTCAGGTTTCGCAGCGGAGACAGGGTATGGATTTCAGTTTCACTCCGGAGCAAGAGGCGTTTCGTTCGCGGCTGCGCGCGTGGCTCGAGGAAACCTCGGGCGAACTGTTCGGACGGCGCGGCGACGCGATGGGCGCTTCGACCGCCAGCCTGCTCGACGTCGGCGACGACGCCAAATGGCAGGGGCTGCGCGAGTATCACAAGCGGCTCTATGACGCGGGCTACGTCGCGCTGCACTGGCCGAAGGAATGGGGCGGCGGCGGCGCCTCGCTCATCGAGCAGGCAATTTACCAGGACGAAGTGCTGCGCCTTGGCCTGCCGCTCTACGGCGCCAACCAGCTCGCGATTGATCGCATCGGGCCCACCATCATGCTGCTCGGCACCGAGCAGCAAAAAAAACGCTACCTCGGCAAGATGCTGACCGGCGAAGAGATCTGGTGCCAGGGCTACTCCGAGCCCGGCGCGGGCTCCGACCTTGCGAGCCTGCAAACCCGCGCCGTGCTCGAGGGCGACTCCTTCGTGGTGAACGGGCAAAAGCTGTGGACCAGCCTCGCGCAGCGCGCCGGCATGCAAGTGCTGCTGGTGCGCACCGACCCCGCCGCTCCCAAGCATAAGGGCATCTCCTATCTGCTGGTCGATATGAAAAGCCCCGGCATCACGGTGCGCCCGCTGAGGCAAATAACCGGCGAGTCCGGTTTCAACGAAGTCTTCTATGACAACGTCCGCGTGCCCAAGGAAAACCTGGTCGGCGAGATCAACCAGGGATGGCAGGTGTCGATCGCGACCCTGATGTGGGAGCGAGCCTCGGGCGGCACGCGCCATCCGGTCGAACGTACCATCAACGAGCTGGTTGAATTGTCCAGGACGGTCGAGTTCGAGGGGATGCCCGCGAGCCAGCATCCTTACGTCCGCCAGAAGCTCTCGCTATTCGCTATCGAGTCGCGATGCCTCAGGCTCAGCCGTTATCGCGGCCTGACTGCGCAGCTCAAGGGCAAAGTGCCGGGGGCTGAAACCTCGTTCGGCAAACTGTTCGCGACTGAGCTGAATCTGCGCGTGGCGATGTTCGCCGACGAACTGCTCGGACCTTACGGAACGCTGATGAAGGAATCGATTGGCGCGGTTGAGGGCGGACGCTGGACGATGCGGACGCTAGCGGCGCGCGGACTGACGATTGCGGCGGGCTCGAGCGAGATCCAGCACAACATCATCGGCGAGCGGGTGCTGAAGCTTCCCAAGGGATAGGCGCCAACGGTCTCCTTCGTTTTCCTCGAATTTTACGAAACGGCGTGTCCGGGGTTGAAGCTCTTGTGCGCGATCGAAATCGAGAGCAGAGAAAACAAGGAACAGCCGTCATGAACCACTCCATAGATACTTCGATAATTCCCGCTGCCTGGGGGCCGCGAGGACGCGGCGCGGAAATCAGCTTCACTATCGTCGATTCGCCGTTCGGCCGGATGCTGGTCGCGGTGACCGCGCGCGGTATCTGCGCGCTTTCGGTGCATCAGTCCGACCAGTGGCAGGAGAGCGAACTGCGCCGCGACTTCCGCGAGGCGAAAATCATCCGCGACGACGCTGCGGTGCGGCCGTCCGCACAGGCCGTGCTGCGCTATCTGAGCGGCGAGACCGCGCGATGCGAAGTGCCGCTGGACGTCAGCGGGACTCCGTTTCAACTCAGCGTATGGCGTGAGTTGTGCGCAATTCCCGAAGGCGCCACGCGCAGCTATGGAGAGATCGCGGCACGCATCGGACGCCCGTCGGCAGCGCGTGCCGTTGGACACGCCAACGGATCGAATCCGGTGTCGATCCTGATCCCATGCCATCGCGCGATCGGCGCGAACGGCAAGCTCACGGGCTATCGATGGGGCCTGGAGACCAAACAAAAGCTCCTCGCTTTCGAGCAGGCCCGCGCCGGCCATAGTTTATTTCATCCGCAGAGCCAGCCCACCGAGGCTCAGCTCACTTGCGGCCTGCACGACGATTCGAACGGCAGGCGGTCGCCGATTCGTTGATCACTTATGCCGGACTTGGAGCCACCGCCGCGCCGGCCACCGGTTTGCCATGTTTCTCTTCGAGGTCGTAGTTGACGTGGTAGACCTCCCATTCAACACCGTCGGGATCCTCGACCCAGAACTTGCACTGGTTCGCGTAGCGACAATTGACATTCAACTGTTCGCGCACGCGGAGTCCGGCGGCCTTGACGCGTTCGAGATGGCGCAGCACATTCTCTCTGGAATCGACCTCGACGCCGAGATGGTTTATCGCCGCCTTGCTATCGCTTCCCGCCCGCCTGGGCGAGATGGCGAGGTTGATCGGCGCGAACGGCGGCTCGAACTTAAGATGGTCGCCCTTGTCCTTGGTTGGCGCGACGCCGAAGAACTTCTCATAGAAGACGCGACTGTGAGCCAGATCCAGGACCGAAAGATGAATATGCACTCTGGCTTCCATCGTGAGTTTCCTCCCTTTCAATCTAGTCGGTGCGTGCAGGCGCCGCCAGCGCACCGTAAGGTTCAAGCTCAAAACGCCGGCTACCCCGCGTGCAAAGGTCGGTTGCCTTTCGGCGGATACCGCGATAGAGCGCGTGAAAATGATCGCGTTGAGAACGCGCGTCGAGGAGCAAAGCGCCATGGGTGTTAAACTGCGGGAAGGCCGGCCGGATGATGCGCAGGTCTGCGGCAGGATCGCTTACGACGCATTCAAGGCGATCGCCGAGGAACACAACTTTCCGCCCGACTTTCCCAGTCCCGAAAACGCCATCACGGTCCTTTCCTTCCTGATGGCGCATCCGGGCTTCCACAAAGTGGTCGCCGAACTCGACGGCCAAATCGTCGGCAGCAATTTTCTCGACGAGCGCAATCCGATCGCCGGCATCGGGCCGATAACCGTCGACCCCACGGTGCAGAACCGCGCGATCGGGCGCCGCCTGATGCATGCGGTGATGGAGCGAACCGCGGCGCGCAACTCTCCCGGCGTGCGGCTTGTGCAGGCGGCGTATCATTGCCGCTCGCTCAGCCTCTACACCAAGCTGGGCTTCGATTCGCGCGAGCCGCTGAGCGTTTTCCAGGGTGCGCCACTCAAGCTCTCGGTCCCCGGATACGTCGTGCGGCCGGCGCTCGAAGGCGACCTCGACGAATGCCGCCGGCTATGTATCCGCGTCCACGGCCACGACCGCACGGGCGAGATGCGCGACGCGCTGCGGCCGGGCCTCGGCGCTGTGGTCGAACGCGCCGGGCGCATCACGGGCTACACTTCCGGGATCGCATACTTCGGCCACACCGTTGGCGAGACCAACGACGACGTGAAGGCGCTCATCGGCGCGGCGCAGTCAATTGGCGGTCCCGGATTTCTCGTGCCGACGCGCAACAACGATCTGATGCGCTGGTGCCTCAACAGCGGGCTCCGGATCACTCAACCGATGACACTAATGACGGTCGGCTTGTATAACGAGCCGGTGGGCGCTTACCTGCCGTCGATATTGTATTAACGGCGCTCGCTCGCCCATGCCGCTACGCGCGCGGCATCAAGTTCCTTGAATCGGCGCGGCCCAGCGGCCAAAGATTGTCCCGGCGATTTTGCTGAGATCGGCCAGATGGCGCGGCGCAGACGCCAGGATCTCGTCGCCGTCGATTCCGACCCGCTTCAGCCCCTCGCCAAACTCGCTCACCAGCGCCGCCACAATCTGCTGAGTCATCTCCGCATGAAACAGCAAGCCCCACGCGTTCTCGCCGTAGCGAAACCCCTGTAGCTCCGTCAATTCCGACGAGGCGAGCGGGACCGCGCCCGCCGGGAGATCGAAAATGTCGCTGTGCCAGTGGCAGGCGACGAATTCTTCGGGAACTCCTCCGAGCAGGCGGTCGTCCTTCGCCTCAGAACGCAGCCGAACAGGGTACCATCCGATTTCCTTGTGCGCGGCGCGCCGCACGTTGGCGCCGAGCGCCGCCGCGAGCAACTGGCTCCCCAGACACACGCCGAGCACCGGGCGGCCCGCCTTGAGCGCATTCTCGATCAATGCGATTTCGTCGCGCAGATAGGGATAGCGATCGAGTTGGTAGACCGCTTCAGGTCCGCCCATCACGATAAGCCCACCGGCGCCCTTCATGTCCGTGGGGACCGGCCGGCCGTCGAACACCCGCACGTACTGCCATGCCAGCGCCGCCGACTCCAACGCCTCGGCGATCGCGCCGAGATTCTCCGCCGGATGATGCTGCAGCACCCAGACTTTCGCCATCGCAAAATCCCTTCCTTGCTGATTCGTTTGCGTGCTGATCAGCTTTGAATCCCCGACTTTCCCGCGTCAAGCGTCCGCGGCTCGAAAAGCATCGCGGAGGGCTGCGCGCCCGGAGCTGACAACCGCATCACGACGAGTAACCGCCCTTGGCGCAACAGGCTGGATGACCTCGCGTTCTTGGTATACGGCCAGTGACTCGGTCCTTCATTTGCGCATTTGCGGATTGCAACAACTGCCCCTAGGATGGGGCATGTGGTGGACGTGGCCCCATTTGCGACGGCTATGGGCGGCCGTGGGCACCGTGACCGCCGGCCTGGTCGTCAGCTATCTCTACAGTTTATCGAGTAAGCAAGCCGTCCCCGACCTGCGAATCGTCTCAAATTTTCTGTCTGGCTATTGGCTGTGGTTCGGCGGCGGGATGATAGCGCTGGCTATAATCTCAGTCTTCGCCGAGCGGACGTATCGGCAGCACGAGGCGCGCGCGCCGCGACCGGTACACCTACATCGCAGGCCGGTTCGCGGCCTGCTCGCGAAACTGAATCGATCGTTTGGAGCAGCACCACTGGTGGCGTCAAGATCGACGACCAGCGCTGCGATTGTAGTAGGGCGCGAGACGGAACTCGCGCGGTTGGGCGAGTGGTTCGCGCAGGTCAAAAGTGGGACCCGACGGGTGGTTTTCGTTTCGGGTGAGCCGGGGATCGGCAAGACGACTTTCGTCGGAGCCTTCCTCGATTCGATTGCGGGCGAACCTGGGCTGCGGATAGCCCGCGGCCAGTGCGTCGAGCAGTACGGCGCAGGGGAGCCCTACATGCCGGTGCTCGACGGGCTGACGCGGCTCAGCCGCGAGCCGGGTGGCGAGCCGCTCCTGGAGATTCTACATCGGCTGGCACCGACGTGGCTCGTGCAGATGCCGAGTCTCGTGAGCGCGGAGGATCGCGTCCGCTTGCAAGGTCAGGTTCAGGGCGCGACGCGGGATCGGATGCTGCGCGAAATGGCGGAGGCGCTCGAAGTGATGAGCGCCGACGGGCCGCTGGCGTTGTTTATCGAGGATCTCCACTGGAGTGACCCCTCGACGCTGGAGCTGATTGCGGCGATCGCGCGGCGGAGCGCTCCGGCGCGCTTGATGATCGTCGGGACCTATCGGCCGGCCGAAATGCTCGCGCGGGAGCATCCGCTGCGCGCGTTGAAGCGGGAGCTCGAGCTCCATCGGCATTGCGAGGAATTGCCGCTTAAGTTGTTGGGCGAGGACAAAGTAGCGGCCTATCTCGCACAACGGTTTGCAGGCGATGGTGCGAGTAAGTTCGGCGGCCTTGCGCCTGCTATCCACAAGCGCACCGACGGCAATCCCCTGTTCATGGTCAACGTGGTCGATTATCTCGCGGCGCAGGGGCCGGAGCCGGATACGGGCAAGATAGAGGCGCCGCACGGCATCTTGCAGATGATCGAGCATAATCTCGAACGACTGACTCCCGACGAGCAGCGCGTGCTCGAGAGCGCGAGCGTCGCCGGGGCGGAGTTCTCCGCCGCGGCGGTGGGCGCAGCGCTGGAGCGGCCGGTAGGCGAGATCGAGACCTGCTGCACGCTACTGGCACGGCGCGAGCAATTTGTCCGCGGCGCGGGGGGAAATGAATGGCCGGATGGAACCGCATCCGCCAGGTATCGCTTTCTTCACGCGCTCTATCAGGAGGTGCTTTACGAGCGGGTGCCGCTCGGACGGCGGTCAGAACTCCATCGCCGAATCGCGGAGCGCGAAGAGGCAGCCTATGGCGAGCGCACGAGCGAGATCGCAACTGAACTTGCCCATCACTACACCTGCGGCGGCCAAAAAAAGCCGGCGATAAAATACTTCCATCTCGCGGGCGAACAGGCGGCGGCACGCGTCGCCCATTCTGAAGCGATCACTCACTTCAGCGCGGCGCTGGGATTGCTCCAGGCTCTGCCTCAGCCGGTGGACGAGGCGCAGCGCTGCAGCCTCTTGCTACCACTGGCTGAAGAACAGTATCGAGCGGGCGACCCTCTCAAGTCTCGTGGAACTCTTCTGCGCGCGGCGGATCTTGCCCAGAAGCTGGACTCAACCGAGTTCCTCGTAGACGCTGCGCTGCAGCTAACAAAACTCACGTTCACGGTCGGTCTTCCCGCACCCCCAGCGCCACGCCTGCTCGACGAAGCGCTTCAGAGACTCGGCGCAGGAGACAGCCGGCTCAAGGCGCAAACCTTAAGCGGCTTGGCTAGAGTGCTGGGAGTCACGGGCGACCCACAAGCAACCTTCTATGGTGAGCAGGCCGTGGCGATGTGCCGGCGCCTGGACGACCCGGAGCTCCTTTACGACGGTCTTAACGGGATGCTTTACGCCTCTCAAAGGCCAGAGTCCGCCGAACAGCGCCTCGCCTGCGTAGCCGAGATGCTGCACCTTGGGACGACGAACCGCGTAGAAAGTGACTTGGCCTACCGCGCGCCCTACTGGAAGGCGCTTTGCTCTCTCGACTTTGGAGATATAGTCGGAACCGACGCAGCAATCGACGCCTTTGCACGCCTTGCGGAAGAATTACAGGAACCTTTCGCATTCGCCAACGCCGCAATATTTCGAGCTATGCGGGCCCTGATGCAGGGCCGTTTCACAGACAGCGAGCGCCTCGCCCGACAGGCTCTTGCCCTCGGGCAGCGTCTGCAAACGGAATACGCTGCTGGCATCTTCGGGCTGCAAATGTTTACGCTGCGTCGGGAACAAGGGCGACTTAAAGAGGTAGAACCCGCCGTGCGGTTTTTTGTAACGCAAAACCCCGCGGCTGCCACATGGCGCCCTGGCCTGACGCTAATCTACAGCGAACTCGGGCGGACGGACGAAGCACGGGCGGAGTTCGAGCATTTGGCGCGGAACGACTTCGCCGATCTTCCACGCGACAGCATGTGGATGGGCTGCATGACGTACCTCACCGACGTTTGCACCTTCCTGGGGGATAGGGAGCGCGCTGCTATCTTGTACGAGATCCTGCTGCCCTTCGCCGGGCGCAATGTGGTCGTCGGCGCTGCTGTGGTTTGTCACGGCGCCCTCTCGCGCTACCTAGAGGGGCATTAGCCGCCACAATGGAGCGCTGGGACGAGGCCGCCCTACACTTTGAAGATGCCCTGACTGTGAATGCACGGATGGCTGCGCACCCATGGGTCGCGCACACGCGATACCAGTACGCCGCAATGCTGCTCGCACGCGGTCAACCTTCAGATCGCGACCGAGCCTTGGCGCTGAACGATTCGGCACTCGTCACGGCCCGTGAGCTTGGAATGCGCTCGCTTGAAGAGCGACTTAACTCCGCCGCCCTGAGTGCTATGCCGGCGCGGGCTTAAAGCCACTCGCGCAGGCGTGACGTTCCTTGAGTCTGGGCCATCACGCCCCCCGGGTTGGCGTGAGCAGCTCCTTTGCTTTTGGCGTGATTCGCGACTCGCCCAACTCGACGATCACGTCCGCCGGGAGGTTCAGCCGCCGCGCCGCCTCGCGGATGGCGTCGGCATTGGGCGCCTCGTATAGGCAGTAGGTCTTCCTTTTGTCGGCGCTCAAAAAGGAGAACAGCCAGTCAATGCCGACGTCTGCATTGACTTGGCTAATCGCGGCGGCGATGTCGCGATTGGCGTTCACTTGCTCAGCGAAATTCCGCTCGATCAAGTATAGAGGCATATTGTCTCCCCTAATGACGACCCGCCCGCCCCTTTTCAATTAAAGCGGTCGGAGCAGCGTCGGCTCGATCACGGGAGCCTCTGTTAGCGGTGAGCTACGATGCTCCTCGTACACTAGGCTTTCAAAAGCCAATCTTCAATGAAAAAGACACCGCGCTAGCTGCGAAAAGAGACGACCGCTATGCGCCAGTTTAGCAGCGCGTCCAGGTGGTCAAAGCAATGTTAGCCTGCGGAACCAGTTCCTCCAGCGCGGCTAGAATCGCGCGAGCCGAAAATCAAGTTGATGGAATAGCGCGAGCGGACTACGCTTTAGTCTAGCCGGCCGCGCGGCAATTGGCCAAAGCGTAGCGCGCGGTCACCGATCGAACTTCGGAGGATTCCCCTCATGAGTATCATCGGCCTTCGCGAGCAGACCGTCCACGGCGCAAAAAGTATCGCGGACGCCTGCGCGCGCCATCGATGGAACATCCCGGCCGGCTACAACGTCACCGTCGATTGTCTCGATCGCCATACCGATCTGCGCGACAAACCGGCGCTCTATTACGAGGATGACGAGGGCCGCGTCGAGACCTACAGCTTCGGCAAAATCGCCGAACTGAGCCGCCGTTTTGCCAACGCGATGGTGGGGCTGGGAATCAAGCGTGGCGACGTGGTCGCGGTGCATCTGCCGCAGCGGCCAGAGACGGCGATCGCGCACATGGGCCTCTATCGTATCGGCGCGATTGCGCTGCCGATTTCCAAGCTGTTCGGCCCCGACGCGCTGATGTACCGGCTCAACAACAGCGCCGCCAAAGCGATTCTGCTCGAGCCCGAGAGCGTCGAGAAGCTCGAGCCAATCCGCAAGGACGTTGCGGAATTGCGCCACGTCATCATCGCCGGCGGCAACAAGGGCGGACTCGCCTTCGACGATCTCATCGCCAAGGGCTCCGACCAGTTCAAGATGGGTCCGTCGCACGCCGAGGATCCGATCCTGCTGATGTATACTTCGGGCACCACCGGCGATCCCAAGGGCGTGCTGCACGTCGCGCGCTACGTGCTGGGCCACAATGGGATCGACTACTCGTACAATTTCCTGCGCCAGGGCGATCTTTACTACAGCGCGGCCGATTGGGCGTGGGCGGGCGGCCTGCTCGACGGTCTGCTCGCGATCTGGCCCTACGGCATCCCGGTCCTCGCGTACCGCAGCAAGGCGCGGTTCGATCCCGACATTACCCTGCGGCTGCTGGAGAAGTACGGCGCGACGGTGGGGCTCTATCCGCCGACCGCGCTCAAGTCGTTGCGCGAGGTCAAGAACCCGCGCGAGAAGTATCGCGAGCTGCGCCTGCGCTGCATCGTCAGCGGCGCCGAGCCGGTCAGCCCCGAGCTTTCGCGATGGGTCGACGAGCAGCTCAAGGTCGAATTCAACCAGGCCTTTGGCCAGACCGAAGCCAACTATTTTATCGGCAACTGCACGGCGCTCGAGAAAGCCAACCTCGAGCCGCTCGGCAAGGCCTATCCCGGCCACGAAGTCGCCGTGGTCAATCCATCAACTGGCGTACCGGTTAAAAACGGCGAGACCGGCGAAATCGCGATCCGCACCAACGACCCGGTCGTGATGAAGGAGTACTGGAGGAACCCGGCCGCGATGGCGGAGAAGTTCGTCAACGGATGGTGCATCAGCGGCGACAACGGCCACATGGACGACCAGGGCTACATCTATTTCCAGGGCCGTTCCGACGACGTCATCAAAACCTCGGGCTACCGGGTCGGCCCCGCCGAGGTCGAAGCCAAGATAATCGAGCATCCGGCGGTCGCGTCGTGCGCGGTGGTGGGCGTGCCGGATGAGCGCCGCGGCCAATCGATCAAGGCGTTCATCAAATTGCTACCAGGTCATCAGCCCTCGGATCGGATGATCGACGAGATCCAGAAGCACGTGAAAACCCGGCTCGCGGCGCACGAGTATCCGCGCGAGTTCGAGTTCATGGACGAATTTCCGGTAACGGTCACGGGCAAAATTCGCCGCCGCGATCTCCGCGAGCGCGAAATCCAGCGCCTGGAGCTGAAAAAGAAGGGCCGCTGAAGACCGGCAGCTGAGGACGCCGATTGGTCACTTCTGATTGTGGATTTGGCCGCGGCGTTTGCTTCAAAACGCGCAACGCGGTAAGGAACCGGATCGCTTTACCTAATCGGCGAGAGGAGCACTATGGCAGCCACCAAACCGGTACATTTCAGCGAACTTCTGAAGGACGCACCGAAAAACTGGGGCCGTTTCGGGCCCAATGACGAAATCGGCGCGCTCAACTTTCTGACCAGCGCCGAGGTCCTGCGCGGCGTCCGCGCGGTCAAGTCGGGCAAGGTCTTCACCCTCGGCGTGCCGGTGGCGCGGCCGCAGGGCGACCCGCTATATCCCTCGCGCTCGCAGCCGATTCGCACCAATGCGATGGACAAGGGCCACTACATCGCCGGCAAGGCGACGCCATTCCCGGGTGGGATGGAATACGCCGACGACGTGATCACGATGTACCTCCAGGGCACTACCCAGTACGACGCGCTGGGACACGTCTGGCATGGCGACACGCTCTACAACGGCTACGACGCCAAGAGCACGATGGGCAGCCTGTCGAAGTGCTCGATCCAGCCGATCGCCGAGCACGGCGTGGTCGGACGCGGCGTGCTGATCGACGCAGCGCGCTTCAAGGGCAAGGAAAGCCTGGACGCCGGCGAGCGAATCACGCTCGACGACATGCTCGCGGCAGCCAAGAAACAGAACTCGCCGATCGAGAAGCACGACATCATCATCATCCACACCGGATGGCTCAAGCGCTTCTACGACAAGGGTATCGAGGGCATCTTCCCCAAGGGCGTGTTCAACGAACCGGGGCTCGGCTACAGCATCGAACTGGCCAAGTGGTTCCACGAGATGGAGATCCCGTCGGTCGGTAGCGACACGATCGCCACCGAGCAGACCCATCATGAAGAGAGCGGCACGATGATCCCGCTGCACATGGCGCTGCTCCATTACCAGGGCGTGATCTTCAACGAAATCGACTGGACGCACGACCTCGCCGAGGACTGCGCCAAAGACGGCCAGTACACGTTTCTGTTCGTGGGCGCTCCGTTAAAGGTGGTCGGCGGGGCCGGTTCACCGGTCAACCCGATCGTAATAAAGTAGGACCATGAGCACAGCGAAAGACCCGCGCGGAATCGGCGCCCTCCGGGTCGTCGAATGCGGCCAGGGAGTGTCGGCCGCCTTCGGCGCCAAGATGATCGCCGACCTGGGCGCGGAAGTAATCAAGGTTGAGCCGCCGGGCGGCGATCTGACGCGCCGCCGCGGCCCGTTCCCCAACGACCAGGCCGATCCCGAAAAAAGCGGGCTGTTCGTCTACCTCAACACCAACAAGCGCGGCGTGACAGCTGACCTTGCCAAGCCCGAGGGACGCGAGTTGCTCGGCCGTCTGCTCGGGAAGGCCGACATCCTGATTCACAACGTGCCGCCATACGAGCGCGCGAATCAGGGCCTCGACAGCGCGGCGCTGAGCGCGAAGTACCCGGGGCTGATTGTCGCGTCGATCTCGATGTACGGCGACCGCGGGCCGCGCGCCAATTGGCGCGGCTACGAGCTCAACGCCTCGAACGCCGGCGGCTGGGCCTACCTCAGTCCCGGAGCGTCGCCCTACCCCGAGTTGCCGCCGCTCAAGCCCTTCGGCGCGCAGTGCGATTTCCAGGGCGGCGCGCATGCGGCGCTGACCTCGCTCGCCGCCATGCGCCACAAGCTGCGCACGGGCAAGGGCCAGGCGATCGACGTCTGCGAGCAGGAAGCGATCGCGGCGATGCTCGAGATGAATTTCATGCACTGGACCTACGGCGGACGCGAAACCTCGCGCCTGGGCTCGCGCGCGCTCGGCCCGTGGTTCCTCGCCGATTGCAAGGACGGCAAAGTCTTTGTGCTGGCGGTCGAAGAGCATCAGTGGCAGAGCCTGGTCAAGTTGATGGGCAATCCCGAATGGGCCAGCGAGGATATCTTCAAGGATCGCGTCTCGCGCGCGCAGAACATGGACGCGCTCAAGGCGTTGATGACCGAGTGGATATCTGAGTGGAAGGTCACCGACCTGTACAAGGCGGCGCAAGAGGCGCGTATCCCGTTTGCACCGGTCAACACGATGCAGCAGATGTACGAAAGCGACCATCTGCGGGAGCGCAAATTCTTCGTGCCGTTCGAACAGCCGGGGATGGGCAAGCTGACGCTCCCGGGCGCGCCGTCGCAGTATGGAAAGACCAAGTGGTCGCTGCGCCGTCCGGCTCCGCGGCTGGGCCAGCATGACGAGGAAGTATTCTGCGGCGAGTTCGGAGTGCCGCGCGATCAACTCGCCAAGCTAAAACAGTCGGGCGTGGTAGTTTGAAATCCACGAGACTCGCGCGAGCCAAATGTTCCGAAGCTGAGCCGTTGCTGGAGAGTATGTTATGGCCGATTCACCTTTAAGCGGCGTGCGCGTTCTGGATTTCACCTGGGCGTGGGCGGGGCCGTTCTGCACCCAGACCCTCGCGCACCTGGGCGCCGAAGTGATCCGGGTCGAAAGCACTTTGCGGCCGTGCGTCACGCGGATGATCCCGCCGTTCGCCGACAACCAGCCCGGACCCAATCGGGCCGGGTACTACAACCAGTACAATCAGGGCAAGCGCAGCATCCTGCTCGATCTGCAAAAGCCCGAAGCGGTCAAGCTCGCCTTTCAACTGGTGAAGCATTGCGATGTAGTGGCCGACAATTTTGCGGCCGGCGTTATCAGCAAGCTCGGCTTCAGCTACGAGAAGCTCTGCGAGATCAAACCCGACATCATCCAGATCTCGATGTCCGGTTACGGCCAGTATGGTCCGTTCCGCCGCTATGTCGGCTATGGACCGCCGGCGTCTGCGCTCTCGGGGCAATTCTGGCTGACCGGCTACCCGGGCGGCGACCCCTCGGAAATCGGCGTCTCGTATCCCGACCCCAACGCCGGCGTGATGGGCGCCTATGCGATCATCGCCGCCCTGCTCCATCGCGACCTGACCGGCGAGGGCCAGTACATCGATCAGTCGCAGTGGGAGGCCGTGCTGGTGCATATGGCGGAGGGCCTGCTGGAGTGGGACATCAACCATCGCGAGCCCAAGCGCAACGGCAATCACGACCGCCTGATGGCGCCGCACGAGACCTACAAGAGCACCGGCAACGACGATCAGTGGGTTTCGATCGCGGTCGGCACTGAGGATGAATGGCGCTCGCTCTGCCAGGCGATCGGCCAGCCCGCTCTCGCTACGGACGCGCGCTTCAAGAGCGCCGAGCTGCGCAAGAAAAACGAAGCCGCGCTCGACGCAATAGTTACCGCATGGACCAGCGGGCGCAGCAAATGGGAAGCCGCCGAGACGCTCCAGCGCGCGGGCGTGGCCGCGTTTCCCTCGATGAGCAATCGCGACCTCGGAGAAGACAAGGCCCTGATGGAGCGCGGCTACCTGGTGCAACTCGAGCATCCGGAAGTCGGCCGCCGTATCCATGCCGGAATCCCTTGGAAGATGACGGGAACGCCTACCGAGATCCGGCACGCGGCGCCTGCGCGCGGCGCGGATACTGACGAGGTGTTCAAGACGCTGCTCGGTTTCTCACAGCAGAAAATCGACGAGTTGCGCCAGGCGGAAGTCATCAAGTAGCGAAACTACCGGTCGCCGCATCGCGGCTCGCGTGTCATTCGGCAAGGCGGCGCGCTACTTCGGCGCGCCGCCTTTGCTATAAGAGGGACTGCCCGCGTGCGGCGCCGAGAGACCGCCCGCGCGCCCAGAGGTGCCTCGTGCCAGTTCGCCCGCTCGACGACATCCGCGTGCTCGATCTCACCCACTTCTATAACGGCCCGTATGGAACGCTGCTGCTCTCGTACCTCGGCGCCGAGGTGATCAAGATTGAGCCGCCTGGGCATGGCGAGGGGATGCGCGCGCTCTACCGTGCGCCGGGGCGCGAGATCAGCATCGGGTTCGCGATCCTCAACGTCAACAAGCGCTCGCTCACGCTCAACCTCAAGCGCCACGAGGGGCGCGAACTTTTCAAACAGATGGTCACGCGCGCCGACGTGGTCGCCGAGAACTTCGCCTACGGCGCGATGGAAGGATTCGGCCTCGGCTACGAGGTGCTGCGCGCGATTAACCCGCGGATTATTTACGCGACCGGCAAGGGCTACGGCTTGAGCGGGCCTTATCGCGACCTCCCGGCTTTCGATCCGGTCGTGCAGGCGATGAGCGGCGTGCTGAGCACCACCGGCGAGGCCGACGGGCCGCCGATGAAGGCGGGACCGGCGGTGGTCGACATGCTCGGCGGAGTCCATTTCGCCGCCGCGATACTCGCCGCGCTGCGCAACCGCGACCGCACCGGCGAAGGGATGCTGGTCGAAGTCGCGCTGCAGGACGCGATCGTACCCACGCTGACCACGCACATCGGCGCGTACTACGGGATGGGCATCACCGAGACGCGCAACGGCAACAGCTCTCCCGGCGGCGTGATCGTACCCTACAACGTGTACCCGGCAAGCGACGGCTACGTGCTGATTCTCGCCGGCGATAACCATCGATGGCGCCGGCTGAGCGAGCTCATTGGGCGTCCCGAACTGGCGGAGGATCCGGGTTTCGCCACGATGAAGGCGCGCGCCGCAAACGTCGACCAGGTCGACGAGATGGTCTCTGGCTGGACGCGCGGACAAACGCGCGAAGCAATCATGACGGCGCTCAACGGCGTGGACGTCTTCTGCGGCATCGTCAAGGAACTGCCCGAGGTGATGACCGACCCGCATCTGCACGCACGCGGGATGCTGCGCGAGATCGACGACCCGCGCCTGGGGCGCATCACGATCTGGACCTCGCCGCTTCGGATGAACGCCGAGGCGCCGATGCCGCAGTCGCTCGCGCCTGCGCTGGGCGCCGACGGCGACGAGTTTCTGCGAACGGAACTTGGTCTGGACGAGGCAACGATCGCGGCGCTGCGCGACCGCAAAGTGATCTAGCGCGATCGGCGCCGCGCTATTAGAAGGGCGCGGCAGGCGGCTCTAAAGGATGTGCGCGCAAGAACTCGAGCATCGGCGCCGTCCACTCCTCGGGCCATTCCCCGTGATGATGCAAGCCAACCAGCCAGTCCCATGGATGGTGCACGAACGCGAGTCCTCCATCCGGATCCGTGCCGCAAGCATCTACGCACGCCTCGACGCGCTTGCCTGACGAGTCAACAATCATGTCCTCGACGGTGCCCCCGGTAGAGCGCAACTCCGCCACCAGCTTCTCGGCGTTGGGACAGATTCCCGCGATGTCGCAGCTGTTGTGCACGTTCATCACCGGCACACGCGGATTGTAAATGCGCACTTCGGCCTTGTTCGCCGGCGCGCCGGCGACCGGCTTCTGGGGGCACGGATCGATCAGCGCGCCGAACGGATCCGGCCCCGAATAGACCGCCACCGCCGCGACGTTGGGGCGGTTGAGCGCGTACAGCAGGCCCATCGCAGCGCCGTTGGACCATCCGGTCACATAGATACGGCGGGTATCGACTTTGCCGGTGCCAGCCGTCTCTGCGATGAAGTGATCGATCGTCGCCGCGTCGACATTTTCCGGATAGACGGTCTTGCCGACTTTCACGTCGCTCGCCGGACTGACCTGGCGATACCAGTTGTCCCATCCCATCCCGCTATTGTCCGGCCATTGATAATAGTGCGCGGTGTTCCGGCCCTGCGGCGCCAGCACGATATAGCCTGACCCGGCGGGGCCGACGCCAAGTGACGAAGTGGCGCGAAGATCGAGCAGATTGGTGTGCGTAATCGTCCACGGCCCAAAGAGCGACGGATGCAGGTAGACCAGCAGCGGAAGTTTGCGGCCGGGCTTCAACGCGGCGGATTCGTAGAGACAGGCATAGCGATCGGTGCCGTCGCCGTCCTTCCACGGTCCGAGGATCTTGCCGCCCCCACAGGCTGGTTTGACCGCCCCCAGAATTTTGACGGGCGGATTTCCAAACGGACCGCATGCGTCGGAGGTGCTTTGCGCGCTCGCGCACCCGCACGTTGCGCCGGCAACTATCAGCGTTACGAGTGATACCAGCCTTGCCGCCGTTGCGAACGACATCTGCACGCTACAACATGATCACGGCGCCGCCGATCACGATCAGCACTCCGCCGACCAGCGTTTTGTAGTTGGGCGTGTCGCGGAAAAACGCGAAGGCGATCACCTGGGAGACCAGGAAAAACACGGCGATATATGCGCCCATCAGGCGGCCGAAGTCGAACCGCCCCTGGTTGACCACGACGCCATAGACGAACAACGTCAGCCCGCCGGCCGCGAGAAGTATCGGCCGCCCGCGCAGGCCCATCCTGGTGAGCGCGTCGCCGCTCACTTCGAGAAGCGCCGCCATCAGGAGCGCAATCGCGGTCTGCATCTAATATTTTCCTTGTGTCGTCGAATTGAGTCGTTCGGGATGCACACTTTTATCATAGTCGATCGGCGTGAAAGAAAGCGGACGCGCCGTGCTTTATACTTTCTACGCCAACGCTCGCTTCTGCCAAGGCGGGAGCGTCGTTGATACCGTCGCCCACCATCGCCACGATGCGGCCGGCCGCCACAAGGCTTTTGATGCGCGCGAGTTTCATCTCCGGCAACAAGTCGGCTCCGACTTCGCTGATTCCGAGCTCGTGGGCGACCAGCTTTGCGATAGGCTCGGTGTCTCCGGTCAGCAGAACGCTCCGGATGCCCATGCGATTCAAAGCCTCGATAGCCCGCTTCGCCTCTGGCCGTACTGTGTCGGCCACTACGATCGCGCCGAGCAGCCGTCCGTCGCGCGCAACGAAGATTTCCGACGAAGTATCACCGCTGGCAGAAAAGTTGCTCGGCACTTCTATCGAGTAATCGCTCAGGAGCCCGCGATTGCCAACGAGGGTTGCTACGCCGTCCACCATCGCCGCGATCCCGCGGCCGGGCACGTAGTCAAACCGCTAGAGGCTCACGTGGGAGAGCGGTTCTTCGCCTTCGCTAGATTAATGATCGCTTTGCCCAGCGGATGCTCGGAGCGCATTTCCGCCGATGCCGCCGCATCCAGCACTTCGACCTCGGACGCGCCGGCAGCCGTAACAACCGCCCGCACTTCGGTTCGGCCAAACGTAAGGGTGCCGGTTTTGTCGAGGACGACGGTGTTCACCCTGCCCAAAGTTTCTAGGTAGAGGCCGCCCTTGATGATTGCGCCGAGGCGCGCCGATCGACCGATGCCTCCCAGAATGGCCAGTGGCGTGCCGGCAGCTATGCCGCACGCGCCCGCAACGATTATTACGGAAATCGTTGAACGCGCGTCACGCGTGATGATGAATGTGATTGCCGCAGCGGCGAGTGCGAAATAGACCAGGTATCCGGCGAGGTGATCCGCCAACTGCTGCACCGGTGCGCGCGAACGCTCCGCATGCTCGACCGCCTCAATGATCCTGCCGTAGCTTGTATCGCGCCCGATCCGCTCTACTCGGATTTCAAGTGCCCCCGATTGGTTAATTGTCCCGGCGTAGACTACAGAACCGGGCAGCTTTTCGACCGACATCGACTCGCCAGTAATGCGCGCCTGGTCAAGAAACGAATGGCCGCTGATCACGGTGCCGTCGATTGGCACCAGACCGCCGGGGTTGACAAGAACGGAATCGCCTACTCGGAGCTCGTCGGTCGAAGCCTCGCGTATGCCGCTGGCGTCCCGAACCGTGACCGAGCGCGGAACGAAATCCATCAAATCCCGGATCGCTCGACGGCCGCGAGAAACGGTCATTCGCTCCAGCACCTCAGCGACGAGAACGAACAATGTGATGATGAGAGCCGTAAAGAACTGCGAGATACCAGCCGCTGCGACGATCGCGATGCTCATGGACAACTCCATGGTCATCCGTCGTACAGCGGCGTTCTCGGCCGCCTCTTTGAAGATCGGCCAACCACCGATCAAAACGCCTAATATGCCTATCAGGCTGGCTCCCGGTAGCGGTTGCCATACGTGAAACCACACGGCCGCAGCGGCCATTGCGAAGTCGCGGTGCTAGTCGTGTGCGGCTCCGGCCAGAGCCTCGCCGTCAAGCCGCCACACCGTCCATTCATCTTTCGCTACCGCGCCGCGCGCGCGATAGAATTCGTGCGCCGGATGGTTCCAGTCGAGCACCGCCCATTCCATCCGCGCCCATCCGCGCTCGACCACCAGTTGCGCCATCCGCTTGAATAGTGCTCTGCCGACGCCACGGCCGCGAAAACGCTCGGGCACGAAGAAGTCCTCGAGATAGAGTCCCGGGCGGCCTTTCCAGGTGCTGTAGCTGCGAAAGAAGAGCGCGAAGCCCGCGGGCTCGCCGTCATGCTCGGCGATGAGGCATTCGAAGGGCGGTTGCGGCTGTTCCATCTGCGAGCGGATGAGCGCCGGCGTGGCGACGACGGCGCCGGCTTCGTGTTCGTACTCTGCGAGACCGCGGATGAGGTGCAGGATCAGGTCGGCGTCGGCCGAGGTGGCGAACCGGATCGTCGGTGTCATATGAATACCTCGCCGCGAAGCGCCGTCACGGACGATCGATTCCATAAACCGAGCGCATCACGCCGAACAGTTCGGCCTGCCCCTCCGGCTTTTCGCCGATGCGCAAGGCGACGCGGATCGAAGCGGCATTGTCCGGATGAATCAGGCTGATGACGTGCGGCAGCTTCAGCACGGAGAAAGCGTATTCCAGCGCTGCCTTTGCGCCTTCGGTGGCGAAGCCGTTGCCCCATCGCTCACGGACGAGCGTCCACGCAACCTCGAGGCCGGGCCATCCCTCCGGATTGAGCAGCCCGATTCGCCCGACGAACTTGCCCGTCGCTTTCTCCTCGACCGCCCACAATCCATAGCCGCGCAACTCCCAATGGCCGAGGTACGAAGCCATCGCGAGCCACGTCTCCGCGCGACCCTTGGGCTTGCCGTCGCCGAGATACTTCATCACCTCGGGGTCGGCGTGGAGCGCCGCGAGCGCGTCGAAGTCGCTCTGCTGGAATTGTCGCAGTAACAGCCGCGGGGTTTCGAGGACAGGAATCGAGATCATCGCTGCAAAGGCTCACTTAAAGTAATACATTAGCTTCGATTTGCGCTGGCGCCGTGGCTCAACGGCCGCGATAACGGCCCGGCCGTTTCTCCTTGAACGCCGCCATCGCCTCGCCCATGTCGTCGCTCGCCAGGCACGACAATCCCAGGTAGCCGTCGGCGTAAGTGATATCGCCGAGCCGCCCATTGCCCAGCGCCTTGAAGAAATCCTTGGTCCGCCGAAGCGCCATCGGCGGCTTGCTCACCAGCTTGGCCGCGAACTCCAGCGCGGCCGCGGCAAGACGCTCGGCCGGCACCACCTGGTTGACCAGCCCGATCTTGAGCGCGTCCTGCGCGCTCACCTCGTCGCAGGTCATGATCATTTCCTTCGCCTTGCTCATGCCGACCAGATTTATCAGCCGCGTGATCGATCCCCACATGTACGGAACGCCGAGCGCGACCTCCGGAATCCAGATGCGCGCGCCGGCCGCCGCGATGCGAAAGTCGCAGGCCATCGCCAGCGACAGTCCGCCGCCGATCGCGAAACCGTTAACCGCCGCGATTGTCACCTGGTCCAGGCGCTCCCACTCCTCCATCAGACGCCATCCGGTGCGCGCCGCGCGAATCCGCCCCGCATCGGTCTGCGCACGCTGCGCCTGCGCGCCCGCATTCGCCGTGAGACCGCCGATGTCGGCGCCGGCGCAAAACGAACGTCCCCTGCCGGTCAGGATCACGACGCGCGATTCCTCGTCGTCGCGAAACTCGGCCGCGACCTCGAGCATCTCGTTGAGCAGCTTGCCGCTTATCGGATTGAGCTTCTCGGGCCGGTTGAAATAGACGGTCGCGATCGCGCCCGCACGTTCGACGACAAAATTTTCGTAGGCCATCAAAGTCTCTCCCTCAAGTTTCGATGTCTCGCGTTTTTTCGCTAGCCCCACACGCGCTTTGCGACTTCGACGACCAGCCCCAGTTTGCGCCGCTCGTCGTCGATCGAAAGCAGATTGCCGCCGACGGTACTGGCGAAACCGCATTGCGGGCTGAGCGCGAGCCGCTCCAGCGGCACGTGGCGGGCGGCCTCGTCGATACGCCGGCGCAAGGCGTCGGCGTCCTCGAGCACCGGGGTCTTGGTGCTGACGAGGCCCAGCACCACGGTCTTGTTCTTCGGCATGAAGCGCAGCGGCGCGAAATCGCCCGCGCGCGGCGTGTCGTATTCGAGAAAGAAAGCGTCGACGTTGGTTTCGTTGAACATGCGCTCGGCCACCGCCTCGTAGCTTCCCGCGGCCATCCATCGCGATCGCAGGTTGCCGCGGCACAGATGCATCCCGACCATCATTCCTGGCGGCCGCGCTCTTAGCGCGTCGTTGACGCCGTCGATGTACATCGTGGCCAGAGCGTCGGGGTCCTCGCCGATCTCGCGCGCCCGCTCGCGCACGGCGGGATCGCATAGCATCGCGAGCGGCACCTCGTCGATCTGCAGATATTGCGCTCCCGCGCGTCCAAGCTCGGCAAGCTCTTCATGGTAGACGCGCAGCAGGTCGGCCCAGAAGCCGGCGACGTCGGGATAGACCGCCGGATCGGCGCAGGCTTTGCCGCGAAAAAAATGCATGAAGCTCGGCGCCGGCATCGTCACCTTCGCCACGCGCCGGGTGTGGTGGCGGACGAACTCGAACTCGCCCACCGCGATCGGCCGGGTGCGGCGGATTTTCGCGACTGCGTAGCAGGTGTCGAAGGGATAGCTGTTGCCGGCGGCGTCGTGGAACTCGAACATCGAACACGCCTCGCCGAAACCCTCGACCGCCTTGACCAGGCCGAAGGCCCACGAGCCGCGCCGGAACTCGCCGTCGCTGATGGTCTCGAGCCCTGTCTCCTCCTGCATCCGGATGGCCTCGACGATATTGCGGTCTTCGACTTCGCGGTAGGCGTCGTCGCTCATCTGGCCGGCGGCGTGGGCCTTGAACGCGTCGCGCAATTCGCGCGGACGAAGCAGGCTGCCGATATGTTCGGCGCGATGAGGCAGTTTTATTGTCGATGGGTCGGCCATTTAATTATATCCTCGCGCACATCCTCGTATCGTATATCCTAGTATCTCCTTTGCTGTTGCAAGCCGGTTGCGGAAATCGAAGCCGCGCCAGTATTATCTGCCGGCCTGATTGCCGGCGCTCTTATTGATGATATCGTTATTGAGCGGACCAAAATTCTATTAGCGTGGAGATTGCAATCTAGCCGCGGGATGTTTTTTCGATGGCGCTGTACGCGATAGTCATTGTTGCCACGATTTCGATCGCCGCCCTCGCCTTCGTGCTGAGCCGCATCATGATGCGCCGCCAGCAGCGCCCCACGCCACTCGGCGTCTACGAAGACGAAGCGCGCATCGACGAGGAAGGCCACAGCATCCGCGACGCGCTGCGCTTTATGATCGGCCCTTTCCCGCTCTCGGTCGCTCTTCACGTGCTGCTGCTGCTTATCCTGATTGCGACCATCAAGGTGCAGAGCGCGCGCGACCTCCTGATGGTCACGTTGCAGCAGGTGGGCGGCGGCGGCGGTTCCAAGCACGACGAGATGCGCGACGTCGACATGCCCGAGATGACCATGCCCGACACGATGCCGCAGATGGTGATGCCGAAAATCGCCCCGGCGATCTCACACACCACGGTGCAGCCAACTCGCACCTACGTGCGCGAGGTGTCCGCCGGCGGAATCGGCACGGGCGGCGGCAATGGGCTGGGCTCGGGCTCCGGGCCGGGGATGGGCACCGGCTTCGGCGGCTTCATCGGCGAGCTCCGGCGCAAGGGACTCGACATCGTGCTGGTGATCGACGACACCGGCACGATGGATCTGATCATCAACGACGTGCGCGATCGGATGGATGAACTGGTGATGGCGATCCATCGGCTGGTCCCAATCGCTCGGGTCGGAATCGTGGTCTTCGGCGGCCGCAGCGAGCGGGTGGATATCGAGCCGCTGACTATTTCGAGCCATCGGCTGCAGACCTTTCTTACCGGCATCGGCGCCAAGGGTCACGGCGCGCAGGGCGACGTTTACGCGGCATGCGTCACCGCGGTCAACCAGATGAACTGGAAGCCCTACGCCAAGAAAGTGATCGTGCTGGTGGGCGATTCGCCCCCGCGGTTCGAGGACTACGGCCCGCTGCTTTCGCTGATCGCCAGGTTCCGCGCGCAGGACGGCACCTTCAACACCATCGACGTCTCGGCCGAAGAGCACGAGCGCTACGAGCGCGAGTTCTGGCTCAAGACCCACAACGGACGGCCGCCGGGAGAATCGATCTCGCCGCTGGCCGAGTTTTATCAGGACACGCGCGAGACCTATAAGATGCTCGCAGCGGCTGGCGGCGGCGGGATGCGCCCGCTGACTCAGAACGTGCACATTAATGAGCAGGTTTTGATTCTCGCCCTGGGCGCGCAATGGCAGGGCAACCTGGCCGCCTTCGGCCGCCAGATAACCGAAAACGAACAATGACCGTGCTCCGCGGTTCGATCGGTTCGCGCCGCGGCTGCGCGGCGGCCGCCGGCGCTCTGGCAGTTGCGATCGCTTTGGGCCTTGCGGCTCCGCGCGGCGCGGCGGCGCAAGCGCTCTCGCACGCGCAGTTCCAGGCGCTCAACGACAAGCTCTCGACCGAATTCGGCTACTACCTCGGCGCTGAAGAAGAACGGCACGCCGACGGCAAATCCTACGTCGACCTCGGACAGCGCTTCGAATACATGCCGAGCCGCGGCCGCGGCAGCGCAGTCATCGTGCATGCCAAGTGCGGCGGCGCCGAATACGTGCCCAACAAGGGCGAGATGACCAAGGGTATCGCGACCGGCAAAATCAAATACCTTCTTTTCACCTACGCTCTTCGTAACGGCGAATGGACCGAGATCGGCAAGCCGCAATGGCAAACGCAGTCACTCGGAACCAAGGCTGCGCGGCGCATGACCGAGGCTGCCGAGCGCGACGAGGCCGCGGAAGCGGCCGCGCGCGAACGCGCGCTTCGCGCGACGCCGCGGCCGACGGCGCGTCCCGCGGCCACCGCAACGCCCGCGCCCGCTGCTCCCAATCCGGCCGTACCGCCGCGTCAGTAGGCAGTCGCGACTCGACGGCGTTTGCCTTCGCGGGTCATCCCGAGCGAAGCGAGTCTGCGAGCGCAGTCGAAGTATGTGGCGCGTTCCTCCGCGCGTCTCTCCAGCCAGGCCTCTTCTTCAGTCGTCCCGAGCGAAGGGGCGAGCGAGTATCGGTTGACGATGAATTGGCTTCGTGGATTTGCGAGCGCGGGTCTGCGCGAGCGCGATTCGCTGAACTGAATTTTACTAATTAAGTTTCTTACGGCGAGTAAATCTCGCAGGGCCCGATCAGGTCGAAACCGCTGGAGGCATTGAAGCCGAACCCGCCTACTATCAGCACGCGCCCATCGCTCATCATCGTGGCGGTGAAGAATTCGCGCGCGATATGCATGCCGCCCGTCCCGATGAAGCGATCGCTCGCCGGATCGAAGAGTTCCGCCGCGCTGCTGACTCCGCTTGCGCCGCTGAAGCCGCCCGCGATGAGCACGCGCCCGTCCCCGAGCAGGGTCGCGGTATGACTGTCGTGCGCGGTCAGCATCTGGCCGACCGTGCGAAACGTTCCGCTACCCGGATTGTAGAGCTCGGCGCTCTGGAGCGCGTGTCCGTTGTTGTCTTCGCCGCCGGCAAATAGGACCTGGCCGTCGCGCAGCAGGGTCGCCGTATGATGCTTGCGCGCCACCCGCATGCTTGCGGTCGGACGAAACCTGCCGGTGGACGGGTTGTAAATCTCGGCGCTGCTGAGCGCGATGTCGAAGCCGTCCTCGTCGATCCGCTCGCCGCCGGCTATCAGCACCTCGCCGTTGGGCAGCGCGGTCGCGGTGTGGCCGTAGCGGCCGATGCCCATGCCGCCGGTGGGAATGAACGAGCCGATTCCGGGGTCGTAGATTTCCGCACGCGTGACGGCGTAGCCCTTGGCGTCTTCGCCGCCCGCAATTAGCACCCTGCCATTGTTCAGCATGGTGGCGGTATGCAGTTCGCGCCCGGTTACCATCGAGCCCGTGCGCGAGAACAGGCCGCTTGCGGGATCGTACAGTTCGGCGCTGGCGAGCAGGACCGAAAAGCCGCCCTCGTTGACCTCCTCACCGCCGGCGATCAGGACTTTGCCGTTGGGCAACAGGGTCGCGCTATGGGCGTCGCGCCGCGTGGTGAGCCGACCGGTCAGGACGAACTCACCCTTTTGCGGATCGTAAAGCTGGCAGTCGATAAGCCATCCCACGCCTCCGCTGCCATAGCCCCCGGCAACCAGAACTTTGCCGTTGGGCAGGAGGGTTGCGGTGTGGTATTGGCGGGCGGGATCGATCTCTGCGGTAAGACTGAAAGTGCCTGCGCGCGCGGGCGTTGACGTCGCCATAAGCGCTGCGGCGATCGCAACGGTCGCGGAGGTCAGACTGACAATCCAAGTGATAATTCCGCTGACCATCTTGGCAGACGTTGCGTTGATGCCGCCGCGCCGCCCGCTGAATTTGCCAATAGTATGCATGTGTCTCGCTTATCGCGGCTGACCCATTCCTGACGGGATTTGTCCCCGAAACCCGTCGCCGACGGCTACAGGGTGCGGATGGGCCGAGTTATCAAACTGCTTGGCTCACGCGCAAGCCGGACTCGGCGCTGGGCTCCACGAAGGCTCCCGCAGCCAAGACAACGGGCGAGCCGGGCCGTGCTGTTCCTTCCCATGTTTGTCCTCAATTCGTAACGTGCGCTTGCAAGATTACAGAGCCCGTTATATTGCTTGCGACGCCAGACCATTAGCGAGCCTGCAAACTCCAAGTAGCCGCGCAGGCATGGAAAATGGCGTGAACGGTTGACGCAAGAAGCCCGCTTCTGTTACACGCACGCGGGCATTGACGGCCTTGGACGGGGGAAATCCGGGGTCGCAACTTGGGGAAGAAAGAATGCGAGTGAAGTTTTGTGCGGCGGCGTTGACGCTGCTGCTTATGGGTGCCTGCCTGGGCGGCTCGGCTTCGGCGGCGCCTTTTGTGGTGAGGCCGTCGTGGCTCGGCACGCCGCATGACATGGTCTTCGCCATCACCATGCGTGGCGGGCAAACCTGGGCGGTCGGCAGCTTCGGTATCCTGGTCAAGCGTACGCCGGATTCGCCGTGGAAACTGATTTCCGACACTGGTGGCATGGCGATGCTCGGGATCGCATTTGCGCCCACCGGAGAGGGCGTCGCGGTCGGCCAGGCGGGCAGCCTGTACGAAGCGGCCGCGGGTTACGATACCTGGACCCGTCACGACGTCGGCACCACGGAGCGGCTGTTCGCCGTGGCGGCGAGCGCCAAAGGCGAGTTCATCGCCGTCGGCTCTTTCGGCGCCATCCTGGACCGGCCGGCTGGTTCCAAGGAATGGCATCAGGTGAATACGACCTGGAGCGGCGGGACCACGCCGCATCTGTATGGTGTGGTATTCGTCGACGACACGACGGCGTATGTAATTGGCGAGGAGGAGTCGGTGGTGACCGTCAAGGGCGGTATCGCAACGGACATCCGCGACCTCGGCCAGCCGAACAAACCAAAGGTGCCCGTGGGATCTACGCCGATGCAGGCGGCGGACGCGGCCGCCGGAATCAGCGGCGCGGCGCCGGTCGAGCCCGCCTTTTTCACGATTACCAAATGCGGCGGCGCGATCTACGCCTCGGGGCAGCAAGGCTTGCTGGCGATCAAAGAGCCCAACGCCGAGTGGCGAACCGAGACGGTGCCCGGCAAGCCCGACTTCTTCGGTCTAACCTGCACGCCTGGCGGCCAACTGGTCGGAACCAGCGCCGGCTTTCTGGTGGTTGGTAAGCATCAGAACAACGAATGGGCGTGGGAAGAGAGACCGGTGGTCCCGGTCAGGCTCGACTGGATCGCGTCAGCCCTGCCGGCCGGCCCCGATGCTTTGCTTCTGGCCGGGCCCGCCGCCGTATGGGAGGGACAACTCAATGGCAGTCGGTGACAGAACCGCTCATTTTCTGATTCGTTATCGCTGGCAATATATCGCGCTGTGCGGGGTGATAACCGTACTGGCGATAATCGGCGCCATGCGGATGGAGTTCAGGACCTCGTTTTCCGACCTTCTGCCCAAGCACAGCACCGTCATCGACACCTTCAAGCAGTACTCCCAGTTCTCCACCCCCATCAACGTTGAGATCCTGATCAAGGTCAAGAAAGGCACCATCTATACGCCCGACACCCTCGCCCGTATCTGGCGTCTGACCCGCGCTATCGATCTCATCCCGAGCATCGACCACGTCACCATCACCTCAATCGCCTCGAGCAAGGTGCGGGTGACGCGAGCAACACCCGAGGGCGCCGAGTCGGTGCCGGTGATGCCCGACTTGCCGCCCAAGGACGAGGAGGGTGCGCGAGGAGTCCGCGACCGCGCGCGCATCGCGCCCGGCGTGACCAACATCCTGGTCTCGCCCGACGAGAAAGCGGCGATGCTTTCGGCCGGCTTCCACGAAAACGGCATCGACTTCATGCAGGTGTGGAACCGCGTCCATGAGATGCTGGCCAAGGAGGCCTCGCCCGACGTCGAGTTTTATCCGGCGGGCCGGGTGATGCTGATTGGGTGGGTTTATTATTACGGCGAGCAGGCAGCGTGGATCTTCCTGCTTTCCTTCGCGCTCATCACCATCGCCCACGTCGATTACATGCGCAGCCTGGCCGGCGCGGCAACGCCGCTCATCGCCTGCGCGCTCTCGGCCATCTGGGGCGTCGGTGCGGGCGGCTGGATGGGGCTCAACCTGGAACCGCTGACCCTGGTCGTGCCGGTCTTGCTCATCGCACGCGCGCTCAGTCACTCGCTGCAGATGACGCGGCGGTACTATGAAATTCTCTACGAGGTGAAGGACAAGAACCGGGCGGCGGGCGAGGCGCTGGCCTCGATGTTCGCGCCGGCCTGCCTCGGCATCATGTGCGACGTCGCCGGCCTCTACATGACCATCCTCGCACCGATTCCGATCGTACAGAAACTGGGTATCCTGTGCGGAACCTGGTCACTGCTGCTGATTCCATCGGTCGTGATGCTCACGCCGTGTCTGCTCGCGGTGCTGCCGCCGCCCAAGGACGTCAGCGTTTTCATCACCCACGAGGTGCGCTCGATCAGTACTCACCTGATCGAACCGGTCCAGGCGGTGGTGGCCAAGCTGGTGGAGCCGGGATGGCGCATCGGAACGCTCGGCGTGCTGATCGTGCTGGGCGCGATCGTGCTGCATCTCTCATCGTTGCGCGCGATCGGCAACACCACGGTTGGCAGCCCGCTGCTGTGGCCCAATAGCGAATTCAACCAGGCCGAGGCCGAAATCAACAAGAACCTGGCCGGCACGTCGACGCTCAACGTGGTCTGGGAAGGCAAGGTCCCGCACGCGCTTAAGTATCCCGAGACCTTCCAGTCGATGCAGGACTTCCAGCGCAACATCGAAGCGATGCACGGCGCTTATGGGACACTGTCGATCTCAGACTACCTGCGCGCGACCAACCGGTTAATTCGTGGCGGCGACCCGGGATGGCTGCCGGTCGATCTGAAAGAACGGGAAGTCGCCAACGACCTCTTCTGGACCTTGACCGGCCACAGCCTGGAGGACGTGGCGATTCTTGCCACCGCCAACATGCAAAGCGGCGACGTGATCCTGTGGTACAAGGATTTGCGCAGCACCACGGTCAACGCGGCCATGGCGGCCGTGCAAAAGGCGCTAGAGCCGATCCTGAAGCATCCCTCGAAGGTCTATCACATCAGGATGGCCGCGGGCTCGATCGCCCTGCAGTACGCGATGGATCAAGTGGTCGTGCAGTCTAACTGGCGCATCCTGGTTTACCTGCTCGCTGCCATCTTCGTCATGTGCGTAGTGACTTACTCTTCCGCGGTGGCGGCGCTGATGTTGCTGGTGCCGCTGGCCTTTGCGCAGTTCTCGACTGACGCGGTGATGTACATGCGCGGCTTGGGCCTCGACGTCAACACGCTGCCGGTGGTCGCGGTCGGCCTGGGCGTCGGTATCGACTACGGCATATATCTGATTAGCCGCATGTGCGACGAGTTTCAGCGCGTCGGCGACGGCGATGTGCAGGCCGCCGTAATGCGCGCGATCCTGACCACGGGCGAAGCGACCTTTTTCGTCGCTTTCACCATGATCGCCGGCGTGTTGCCGTGGTACTTCTTCTCCAACCTCGCCTTCCTGGCGGACATGGGCTGGATGCTGGCGTGGGTCATGCTATTCAACTGCATATTGGCGATGGTGGTGCTGCCGATCGAAGTGGTGTTTATCAAACCCAAGTTCCTCGGCAGGGTGAAGCTGATGAGTCACTGACGCGGGACGTTTCGCGATGGCGCGCGCAACGGGGGTTGACGCGCGCCGGGGCTTTCGCCGATAGTCGTGCCTACACGACTATCGCGCGAACGAAGGACAGAGATGGGCTCGACCGGGGACAGGGCTGCATCGCTGATGATCGGGGGCGCGGAGCACGCTCGTGGGGACGGGCGGCTTCGAGCGTATCGTGCTGCCTGCCGTCCTCCGCTAATTCGAATCATTAACCAGGCTTGCGGCCAAAGCTTCCAGCCATGTGAGACGACCGCGGTCGAAGCTGGCCGGCCGGATGGCGTCCGCGCCGGCAGCGGCATTAATTCGCCTACTGATGCTTATTACGTCTCTCTTAGGAGAGTGTTTACAAAACAACGGTTTCTAGAGCGAACTGGGACGATAAGGCATTGATTAAACCCTTTCATCTGTGCTCCCTTGGGGACGGGAAAAGGGTTAGGCGGCTCGCGGTCCCGATGGGGAAAGATTCGTCGGGGACGGCGGGCGAGTTTGGTGGAGCGCCATCGGAGGCGCGCTAATGAGGAGAAGCGAATGAAGAAGCCTGACAGGTTTAAGTTCGGAGCCGCCTTGGGATTGGCGGCGGCATTGGTTTTTTATGCCGGCACCGGAGCTTGGGCACAACTCGACACCGACGTGCCCGGCGGCCATATCAAACTCCAGACTGCTCTCGAAACCGAGTGGGGTGTCACTACCGCGGGCAAGAACAACCGCGCCAACAACAACAATCACCTTCCTGGCAGCGGCCAGGGATATTCGACTGACGGCAATGATCTCCAGGCTGCCATCGGTAGGATAGACCCGCTGCTGACCTACCGCGCAAACGACAATACTGCCGAAGCCCTGTGGCTCGACAACGCCGACGTTTACATTCACGGGCGCTTCATGGGCGACGCCCTGCAGTTCATTAATGGCCCGAGCATTCAGGAGTTCTCGCAGGGCACGTACAAGACTCCCGGCGTGACACGGTATCCCGGCGACGGATGGACAGCCTACATCCGCGAACATGAGTACATGGCTGGATTCAACGAGGCCTATGCCGATTTACGCAAGGGACCTTTTGCCTTGCGCCTGGGCAAACAGCAGATCGTGTACGGCGAAGAACTCGGTCTGCAGACCCTTGACCAGGTCGATTCTCTCGATTTCACCAATTATCCCGGCTTCTACGACATCGCGTCGCTGGAATTCTCAGACATTCGGATCGCGGAATGGACGGCCAAACTTTCCTACCAGCTTCCGGATTTTGACGAGGTGGGAATCAACAATTCAATTATCACGGGCTGGGTGAGTCCCGACTTCCAGCCCACCTACCTTCCTACCCTGGGTAGCTGGATCAACGATGAGCCCGCGAGATTGCCAATCGGTGATTACGGCAACCTACGCAGAGCGCGCAACAAGCTGGTATATGGAGCAGTCGCCGCGACGACGGTTTATGGCGTGGACCTGACTGCCAACTTTTACGCCACGCCTGACCACATCGGATGGTTCGCGCAGGCACCCGTACAACAACCGGGACTGCCGCCTGGCTTCAGCCGGGACAACTTTGGCGGGTTTGCCTTTCTCGGTCCTGCCGCCGGATTGCTTGACCTCAACATCCAGCGCCGCTTCTCGCGGGATTTCATTTATGGCGGGTCGGCCTCCTACACCATCCCGGCGCTGGACTTTCCTGGCTCCGCAATACTTTATGGCGACATCTTCCACTTCTCCGCCGCCTATACTCCACATAAAACTTTCTGGACTGGACAGAGCTTCGCTGCCCCGCCCAATGTGATCAAGCCGGAACGAATCGGCGAGATCAATTTGACGCTCGATGGCGAAAGATATGTCCGCTGGAGCCAGAAGTTCCCCTCGATGTACTTGCTCGGCGAGTGGAACTACAAGAGCCGGAGCACCGTCATCACCGACGTCTACGAGCCGTCGATGAATCACCGGGGCATCCAGACGGTGGTTGTATCGCTAACCCAGTTCTTCCCGAACAACATCTGGGGTGTCGGTATTGTGGCGCTGTGCGACACGAACGTAGGCGGCAACTGGTTCATGCAGCCGTCGGTCACCTACAAGCCGAGCTCGAACCAGGAGTACAACGTCTTCTGGAACTTCACCGAAGGCACGGTCGTCAACCCCGGCGCCCGCGGCAACCCCTTCCGGACGGGTTCAAAGCTCGGTTCGGGCAGCTCGTACGATGCGATTTATTTTCGCGCTATTTATAAGATGTAGTGGTGCAAGCGAACAGGTGATCTGGAACGGAACAAATGCAATTTCTGGATTGTTAACGGTGTACGGCCCCTCGAAGGAGGGGCCAGATGCCGTCCCAAGAGCCTTGTTGGGGACTCTAAATCCAGGCTCGCGGCCGGCTCTTGCAAGAGTCTATAACTAATGCGAGATATTAGGGGACAACGCTTGTTGGATCCCCCCGAAAAAGGAGCGTAAGGCATGCGATTATTGAAGTACACTGAGGGATGGACGCGGCGCCACTTCCTCGAGCAGGTCGGCAAGGGCGTCTTCGCTGCGGGCGTGTTGAACCCTTTGATGGATGTCGTCGGGCGTAACGGCTCACTTGAAGCCGCCTACCCTCCCGAGTTGCTCTCCATCGAGGCGTACACCAAGGGCAAGATCAAACCGGGGGATGTGCTCAACGCAGAGAACGTCGATATCGTCAAGGACCTGCTCGATCCGGGCGCCTATTATCAAATCAAGCAAGACGGCCGGCTGGTAGATATCGCGCCAACCGAAACCGACGTCACCAAACTGACGCCGCTGCCCTTCTTGCAGGCGACCCTCGCAAACAAGGGCAAGCACAAGATCTTCCCCGACGGCAATTGCTACACGCTCGACGGCAAGGACTGGATCGGCGGCAATCCGTTCCCTGAGCCGCAGACGGCCCAGGAAGTGCTGATGGCGAACGCGCTGAGCTGGGGCAAGCACGACACAATAGCTCACCCTGTGTTGGACTGGGACACTGATGCTGACGGCAACGTAGAATATAACTATGCCTCCATCTACGTTGAATGGCAGACGGTCGGTCGTCTGGTCCTCGACCCAAAACCGTACATGCCGGGCCGCGAGAGTCAGATCCGTATTCTCGGCGCAACCGTGACGGCGCCCGGTGACGTCGCCGGCACCGGCATCCTCCAGGTCTGGGCGTACGATCAGCACAAGCTCCCCGGCTACTATGTCTACCAGCCGACCACCAAGCGCGTGCGCACCTACCCGGTCGACCAGCGCTTCGAGCCGCAGTTCCCGGGCAACACTTTCTTCGTTACCGAATACTGGATGGCGGGTGACCCGCTGCTGACTTGGGGAAACTTCAAACTTGTCGGCAAGGGTCCGATGCTTACCTCCGCACATCACTGCGCTGATCTTGAAAACCCCAACTGGATTCACAAGACTTGCGGCGGCAAGAGCGGCGTGAAGTACTGGCGCACGCGGATGGAGTTGGTGCCCGAGGTTTATGTGGTCGAGATGGAGCCGACCTCTTATCCCCGTGCGCCGATCGGCAAGAAGAGAATCTGGTACCACGCGGCCACCCTGTGCCCGCTTACCATGATCAGCTATGACCGCCAGGGCAAGATGTGGAAGCAGTGGGAAGGCGGCTTTGATTACTACGAGCGCAAGCCCGGAATGAAGTGGATCGAAGGTTGCCCGGATAAGTTCTGGATGTGGACGCACGTGCATGCGCACGATCTGCAGAGCAACCGTATGTCGCGGTTCTACTACGCGCAGACGGTGCCCGGTGGCTACCATGCCACTCAGGATGATCCGCGGCTGTTCGGCGACTTCTGCTCGATGGAAGCGCTGGAACGCCTGGGCCGTTAATCTCCGGCAAATCAGCCTGTAACGACACCGCCGGCTCTGCTTCGCAGGGCCGGCGGTTTTCTTTTCGAAGGAGACTCTGAACGACCCGCCAGTTTCGACTGGGCGCTCGTAACCACATTGCGTCGCGCTGCCGACAGTTGCCGCACTCTGTATGGAACGCTTCAGCCTTGACTGCGGTTCTATGCTACGGTGACCCAGCAGCGGCACTACGCAGAATCGCATCGCCGATCATGGACTTTCGAATATCCAAGGTACTGGGCGCCAAGCCCCGCCAGATAACATTTGTATCCTGTCTTGTTGCGGTGGCCTTTTGTGCTCTCGTGACCGCATCGTCAACCTCCACGGCTTCGGCTGGAAGATTGATTCCGGCGGTCGGAGCCCTTCCGCCGCGCGCCTTGTGCCGCAACGCGCATTGGCAGGGGGCCGACCTCAGCCAGCAGTGGTTCGCCGGCGCCGACTGCACGGAAGCGCAGCTTCAAGGCGCCAGGCTTAACGGCGCCAACTTCAGGGGCGCGATTTTGAGCGGTGCGCAAATGCAGGACGCCATCATGTGGTACGTGGATCTGGATTCCGCTCATCTTCAGAAGGCCAACCTCAGACATGCCGACCTGGCCCGGGGCTCCCTGCGCCAAGCCAGTCTCGAAAACGCCGACTTGCGCCGCGCGATCTTCAAGGCCGCCAACCTGACGGGAGCCAATTTGCTCGGCGCCAGGATGCGCGACGCCAATTTCACCGCCGCCAATCTCCAGGACGCCACGCTGACTGGCCTCGTAATGGATGGGGTCAATTTCACCCGTGCCAATCTGGCCGGCGCGGACCTGAGCCGCGCCGATTTGCGCCATGCGGTCGGCCTTACCGCCGTCCAACTCAAGCTCGCCAATACCGACTCAGGCACTTTGCTGCCGCAGGGCATGCCTGCTGCCCTCGACGCACCCTCGCCGCCTTCCCGATGACGATTTGCTTTCGCGATGAAAACTCGCCCTGCTACCATTCAACCGGGTCCAGCCCGCGCGGGACGGCGCAAGGATTATGTGCCTGAAGACTTTCGCGGCTGTGCCTTCCCTATCGCTGGCTTGGCTGCTGCTCGTGCTCGAAGCTTACAAGGGAGAGTTCTAGATGAAGATTCGTGAACGGAGATCTGTGGAACGTTGGATCACGATTGCTCTGGCCATCGGCGGAGGCTTTTTCGGCGCGATGCTATGGGGACAGCTCTTTGCGCCTCGCACTGTCGTTGCGGCCGAAGCGCAGCCGGGCAAAACGATCACGGCCGAGCGCATCGTCGTGCAGGAAGTGCAGCTCGTTGATTCCTCGGGGCGCCAACGCGCGGTGCTTAACGTGACACCCGACGATCTCGCGCGGCTGAGTTTCCTCACCACCTCGGGCAAGCGCAGGCTGGCGATGGGCGTGTTGGCGGACGGCGAGTCCGCAGTGGGATTCTACGACGCGCAGGGCCGCGTGCGCATCGGGCTGAATGTGCCGCTGGATGATTCGGCCAGCATCCACCTGGTCGACAAGACCGGCCGTAACCGCGCTAACTTCGTGCAGTTGCCCAACGGCAAGTCGAGCTTCGAGATCTTCAACGAAGATGGCCACCTGGTGTGGAGCGCGCCGACCGCCGCGGGGGCCAACTCGGCGAGCGCGCAGCCTGCCGATGAGCCCATACGTCGGGCCTCGCGCTAGGAAACCGTCGCCCTGGCAGGCCTCGGCTTGTCAGAGCCCTGCATCTGCACTACGCTCGCGGCTGACATCCGGCGGCGTTTTAGCGCGCCGGGCCGGCCGCCAGTTTAGCCAAGGAGAAAATTCCCGATGGGCAGTCCGCAGCTTCAACAGGTGTTCGAGCAATACAAGGCCTTCGCGCAGGGCGCCGGCAAGGCCAAGAACCCTCAGGAGCTGCGCGCCGTGATGGCCGCGGCGTTCTCCGCCTTCCCCAGCGCCGGCGAGGTCAAGTGCGAACCGGTGAGCGCTAACGGCGTCAAGGCCGAGTGGATTACCGCGAAGAACGCGGCCTCCGACCGGGTTATCATGTACCTGCACGGCGGCGGCTACGTGATGGGCTCTATCGACACTCATCGCGAGCTGATGGCGCGCCTTTCCAAGGCCGCGCAGGCGCGCGTGCTCGCCGTGGACTATCGCCTAGCGCCTGAGAACCCCTTCCCCGCTGCGGTGGATGACTCGATCACTGCCTATCGATGGCTCCTGGCGCAGGGCTACAAGCCGGGACGGATCGTCATCGCGGGCGATTCGGCCGGCGGCGGCCTCACGGTTTCCACGCTGGTCGCGCTTCGCGACCTCGGGGCGACGACGCCAGCGGCAGGCGTATGCATCTCGCCCTGGGTCGACTTCGAGGCGGAGGGCGAATCGATGACCAGCCGTGCGGCGCAGGACCCGCTGGTGTCGCGCGAGATGATCCTGCAGATCGCAAGGATGTACATTGGCGAAAGCGGCAACCTGCGCGAACCGCTGGCCGCGCCGATCAACGCCTATCTCAACGACCTTCCACCGTTGTTCATCCAGGTCGGGAATTCCGAAACCCTGCTCGACGATTCGACTCGCCTTGCCGATAAGGCGAAGGAAGCGGGCGTCGACGCCACTTTGCAGATCTGGGACGAGATGCCCCACGTATGGCACCTGGCCGCGCCGATTCTGCCCGAAGGCCAGGAAGCGATCGACAAGATCGGCGAGTTCGTCCTCCAGCGGACTGCGTGATCTGATTGTATGTCTGACGGCTCGCCGGAGGCCCGTCATTCAGGGTGCGGCGCGGCGCATTGGCGCGGTGGCGCACCCTCGCTCACGACGATTGCCAGGGCGCGACGGCCTTGCGCACCGGATGGTCCGACGGCAGCTCACAGAAACCGTCGGCCTCGACGTGCAGTGCGCGGTTGAAGCGCGCCCTTAAGTTCTCGAACGCGATCATCGCGGTCAATTCCACGATCTGCGCTGTATTAAAGTGTTGCCTTAATTCTTCGAAAACCGGGTCCGCAACCTCGGCCGGGTTGTGCGTCATCCCTTCGGCGTAACGCAGGACGGTCTTCTCCAGCGGATTGAAGTTAGTGCTGTTCTCGAAATTCGCCAGGTCGGCGAGTTGCGCGTCGGTGATACCCTGTTCTCTGCCAACGGCAGAGTTGATGTCCACTCAAAAAGGGCACCCCGCGATCTGCGCCGTGCGCACGCACGCGAGCGTCTTGAGCCGCGGCTCAACCCCTTGCGCTCGCGTAATCGCAACGCCCAGCGCCGAGTACGTCTCGGCGATCTCCGGGCAGTGCGCGAAAGCGGTTAGCGGGATGGTGACCCGGCCGAGCAGCTGCGCGACTTTGCGATAGAGCCGCTGCACGCCAGGCGCGGCCTCCTCCAGCGTGACTCCCTTGATGCGCATGAAGCCTTGCTCCTTTTCGTCCGCGTGTTCCTGCCGTTATAGCCAGGACGCCTTTGCGATCACAATCACGTTCATCCGCACAAGCGTGTCACGCGTTTCACGGCCTCCGCATCGCTCCGGCGGCGTAAGTCACCGCAGCATACGACGTCAGCAGGTCCGCTCTGCTTTGAATCAACGTGTAGCGCGCGTTGGCGAGGTCGCGCTGCGCGGTCAACAACTCGATAATCGTGCTGAGGCCCTGCCGATAAGTCTCGCTATTGGCGTCGTAGGCTTCCTTCGCCGCCGCGACCAGCGCCTGCCCGTAGGAATATTTTTTGAGCGAGGACTGGAACTCGTAGTAGGCCCGCCACATCTGGGCGATCGCACCGATTTCCGCCGACCTGACGCCCGCGCGCGTGGCCTCGTCCTCCGCCTCGGCCGCTCGAACGTCGTTGAGCCGCTTGAGCCCCGTGAACAGGTCCCACTGCAGCGTTATCAGCGCCGAATATTGCGGCTGGTTGGCCCATGTGCTTGGCGGCCCGTCAAACGTGTAGCGCCATATGAGCTGGCCGTAATTCGCCGTCATATTGACGGTTGGATACCAGGCTGCCTTGGCCAGCGCGACCCGCGCCTCGCTCGCGCGCAACCCTGCGACCTTCGCTGCGAGGTCGGGGCGCTGTCTCACCGTGGCCGCGATCAGTTCGTCCACCTGGCCGCCGAGCACGGTCGGCACCGGCAGAGCCTCGAGGCTCGCGACCTCAATCGGCTGGTTGGCGGGAATCCCGATCGCGGCGGCCAAGCCGGCCTGCGCGTCGTGCACCAGAAGTTCGGCGTTGGCGACGTCGTATTGCGACTGCGCGACGCGCTCCTTCGCGAGCAGCAGCGCGGGCTCGGTGGCGAGGCCAAGATCGACCCGTTGGCGCACCGCGTCGAAGTCGGATTGCGCAAGCTCCAGATTCTGGCGCGCGGCGGTGACCGCGGCTTTTGCCGCGCACAGCGCGTAGTACGCGCGCTGCACCGCGAAAACGACGTCCTGCATCTTGCGGTCGAAGCTGAAATTGGCGGCGGCCAGCGCCTGACGCGCGGCCTCTGCGCTGGAACTGCGGCGGCCGAAGTCCAGCAGGGTGTATGTCATCTGCACCAGCGGTTCCGCCTGCCACAGCTTGTATTGCGCTAGCTCACCCTTAGGCAGCGGGAACAGCGTTCGCGTGTAGCCATTGGCCGAGTCGGCGCTCACCAGCGGATAGTAGGGCGCGCGCGCGGCGCCGAAGTTCGCGGCCGCCTGCCGCGCGGATTCCCATGCGAACCGCGTGTCGGGATTTTCGCGCAGCGCCAGATCGAGCAGGGCGGGTAAATCGTAAGGCTCGCCCGTACGATGCGCGGGTTGCGCTCCGGAATGCTGCGCCGGCGGCGACGTCGCGGTCCCGGGTGATGGATACGGTTCGCTCGGCATCCGGTAATCGCTGGCGGACGCCGGCGACGGAGTCCAGATGCGCTCGCCGCTCGGCGGAGCCCATCGATCGGGATTCACCTCGGGCTGTTCGGCCAGCCGCGCACATCCGGCAAACCCGGCGAGGACGGCGATACCAACGCCAAGGCATATCGCACTTCCAAAATGGCTCGTCAAAGGGCTCGAAATAGGCATACTCCGATTTGACTCCGCTTGCGTTTGCGAACAATCTTACCCGTATCTTTTGCGGGGTACAGCATCCAAGCGGAATTCCCTCGCGGGATGAGCGCGGATGCACAAGGGCCGACGCGGGAATTTGCCGGCCGCGTGAGGATTCGGACCATGGCTACTGCCAAAACTGCGGTCAGGACACAGCCCAGAGTCATCAAGTCGAGCGAGGTCGTCGATCCCAGGCGCGCCGCCGCGCTGGATCCGCATTACAACTGGAAGCGCGCGCTGGCGGCGCCCGGACAGCGCGCGGTCGACTTCGAAGAGCGGATAAATTTTCGCCGCCTGCACGACTATCGACTGGCGCGCGCGCGTCAGGCGCTCGGCCACTCCGACCTCGGAGCGATGCTCTGCTTCGACACCAACAACATCCGTTACCTGACCAGCACGGTGATTGGCGAATGGGCGCGCGACAAAATGATTCGGTTCGCCCTGCTGGCCGGCGACGCCGAGCCCTACGTCTGGGATTTCGGCTCAGCCGTGAAGCATCATCAGCTCTATTCTCCGTGGCTGCAGCACGACCATTGCCGGGCCGGAATGCCCGGACTGCGCGGCGCGATTCCGCCCGAAGCGGGCCTCCTGCGGATGCACGCGGAGGAGATCAAGTCGCTGCTCAAGGAGCATGGCGTCGAGCGGATGCCGCTCGGCCTCGACCTGGTGGAGCCAGCGATGCTGTTCGAGTTGCAGCGCGCGGGGCTGGAGATTCGCGATTGCCAGCAAGTGATGCTGGAGGCGCGCGAGCTCAAGAGCATCGACGAGATCATGCTGCTCAACACCGCCTCCGCGATGGTCGACGGCGTTTACCACATGCTTTGGGAAAAATTGAAACCGGGCGTGCGCGAATCAGACCTGGTCGCCGAAGCCAACCGGATGCTCTACCAGCTCGGCTCCGACGACGTCGAGGCGATCAACGCGATCAGCGGCGAGCGCTGCAGCCCCCATCCGCACAACTTCACCGACCGCATCATCCGGCCCGGCGACCAGGCTTTCTTCGACATAATCCAGTCCTACACCGGGTACCGGACCTGTTATTACCGCACCTTCAACGTCGGCCGCGCGACCGCGGCGCAGCGCGACGCATACACGCAGGCGCGCGAATGGATGGACCGCACGATGGCGCTGGTCAAGCCCGGTGCGAGCAGCGACGACGTCGCCAAGGCGCTGCCCAAGGCGCAGGAGTTCGGCTTCGAGAGCGAGCTCGCCGCTTTCGGCTTGCAGTTCGCACACGGTCTCGGCCTCGCGCTGCACGAGCGTCCGCTCATCAGCCGGCTTAACTCGCTCAAGGCGCCCGCGGAGATCAAGGCTGGGATGGTGTTCGCGCTGGAGACCTATTGCCCGGCGAGCGACGGCTTCTCGGCAGCACGGATAGAAGAGGAACTGGTGGTCACGCCCGAGGGATGCAAGGTGATAACGCTATTCCCGGCGCAGGAATTGCCCATCGCCAATCCCTACTAGTGCATCGCATCATTAGTAAGGTGCCTACGAGAGCTTGTTACCGCGCGCATCGGCTCCCGCTCGGCGCGCTGACGCTGGCGGCGTTGGGGTGCGCCGGATGCGACCCGGTGATCGATATCGCCGGCGCCGATTTTCCGTCATGGCTGATCTGCATGATTGCAGGCATCGCTCTCGCAGCGGCGCTTCGCTCACTGTTCGCGGCGACACGAATCGAACCTCATCTCGGACCGTTGACGGTTGTTTATCCATGCCTCGCGCTGCTGCTCTCCTGCGCGGTCTGGATGATCTTCTTCAACCGAATTTGAGCGCGCGTTGATGGCGGACGACGAAGCATCCTCGGAGAGCCGGCCGATCCTGCATCTGACCGGCCGCATCATCGGCTTAGCAATCGTCGTCGGCGCAGTCGTCGCCGGCCTCTACGTGCTCCGCCTCTATTACGTCTATCCGCGGACCGACGATGCCTACGTGCGGGCCAATGTCGTCGGCATCGCGCCGCACGTGAGCGGTCCGATCGTGGAATTGCCGATCCACGACAACCAGCACGTGGCCAAAGGCGCGCTGCTCTTCGTGGTCGATCCGCGGCCATACCAGGCGGCGCTCGAGCGCGCCGAGGCAAACCTGGCGCTGACCAACCTCCAGATCGATGCGCTCCAGGACGCGATCCGCTCCGCCCAGGCGCGCCAGCAGCAGCTCGCGGCCGATGCCGCTTACGACAAGCAGTATCTCGACCGCATCGTTCCGCTGCTCTCCCGGCACTTCGTCACCGCCAACGATGTCTTCAACGCCCGCAGCCGTCTCGCGGCGGCCCAGGCGTCGGTCGACAGCGCGCGGAGCGAGGTGCGCAAAGCCCACAACGAACTCGGCCAATATGGCGACTTCAACGCGCGGCGCAAGGCGACCGCCGCGGCCCTGTATAACGCGAAACTCAACGTGCAGTACTGCTACGTGCGCGCGCCGTTCGACGCCTACGTCACCAACCTCAACATCGCGGTCGGCCAGTACGCCAACGAGGGCCGGCAGGTCGTAAGCCTCGTCGATAACCGCCAGTGGTACGTGATGGCGAATTTTCGCGAGAACTTTCTCGACCACATCCGGCCCGGAATGCGGGTCGAAGTTTACCTGCTGAGCTATCCGAACCGGCGCTTCATCGGCCGCGTGCAGGAGGCCGGATGGGCGCTCCACCAGGAGAACGGTGCCACCGTCGCAGGCCTGCCGCAGGTCGAGCCGACCCTCAATTGGGTGCGGCTCTCGCAGCGCTTTCCAGTCCGTATCGTGATCGAAAATCGTGACCCGCAACGTCCGTTCCGGATGGGCCAGACGGCGGTCGTCACGGTCCAGGGCTTCCGCTGAGCGCCGCTGCCCATTTGCTCCGGGGGCTGCAAGCGGTCGAAACACGGCTGGACAGCTTCCTTCCTTTCCTCGGTGAGGAACTAAGCCCGAGGCCCGGACGCCTGCGCGCTTCCATTCGCATTGCACTCATCACGGCTCTGGGAGCCGGCCTCATGGCTGCGATGCATATCGATAGCGAACTCGGAGTCTATCTCCTGTGGTCGGTCGTCTCCGCTCCGGCCGCGATGATGCTGCCGGCGACCGGCGCGATGCTCATCGCCGTTACGGGCATCGGGTTGGCGGCCTCGGTCCCGCTGGCCGGCGCGCTGGTTGAAGCACCCTGGATGCTGGTGGCGTTCTTCGCGATCGCGGCCGCCGCGTCGACTTACCTGCTGAGCGACGCGCAGATGACCAATGGCTGGAGAATGGTGCAGATTTTTGTTCTGAGCTCGTTCTGGACCGTGGTCTTCGATGCCAAGGATTTCGGGTGGTCCGTCGCCTATGCCTTCTCGTCCGCGCTGGTCGGCTTCTCGTTCATCATGCTGTTCGACAATGTCTTGTGGCCCGACCCCGCCGACCGGCATCTGCTCCGCCTGCTGGCCTCAAGCGCCGAGAGGGCTCGCAAGCGGCTCGCCGCGGTGGGCCGCGGCTACCTCGAACCGGCGGGCTCCCACGCCCTGCCGCGTCCGGTGCTGGAAGGTGCGATGAGCGCACATCTCGCCCTGCTCTCGCGCGCCGATCGCGAGAACCTGAGCCCGCTGCGTCACGCGCGGCTGTTGGCGGCGGTCAGCGTCAGCGAAAGGATGCGGCTGGAGATCGAGCGCCTGCTATCGATCGCGCGCGAACCGCTGTCGCATCGGCTTCGCGAGATGTTCAAGCCGGAATTGCAGGCGATACTCGAGGCGATCGACGCGGCGCTGCTGATCGAGGAAAGAGTGTTCGCCGGCGGCCTCGACCAGCCGGAGGACACGATGCCCGACGCGGCCGGCCCCGTCTACTCGATGCTGGAAGTCTACAATCGGCTCGTCGCCGAGCTTCATCCGCATTTCGCCGTCGACGCGCGCCCGCAGGAGCTGAGCAATCTGAGCGCGTTCGTCGTGGGCCTGGAGCGCATCGCCCGCCTGTTCATTCACACGCCAATTCCGCTGGCTGCGGCCGCGCGCAAATCCCTCCGTCGCGATTCAAGTTCAGCCCTCTCCAGAATCGATCCCGCGCGCATGCGTTACTGCCTGAAGCTCGCCGCCGCGGTCGCGCTGGCGTTCGTGATCGGAGTGACCACGCAGCGCGGCGACCTGACCACGATTTTGTGGACCGTGATGATCACCGGTCTGCCGAGCTATGGCGCCTCGATGCGCAAGATAATCCTGCGCTTCGTCGGCGCCGCGCTCGGCGGGGTGCTGGGACTCGCGGCGATAATCGCGGTCTCGCCGAATTTCGAAACGATCGTGACCTATATGGCGGTATTATTTGTCGCGCTCTTGCCGTGCGCCTACCTTGGACTGAGCAGCGGACGCCTCGCTTATCCCGGCAAACAGGCCGGCATCACCTTCGCCCTGCTGTTCGTCGGCTTGTCGCCCAGCGTCAGGGAGTACGAAGCGCTATGGCGGTTGTGGGGCGTTTTACTCGGTGTGATCGTGGTCGCCCTGGTGTTCATCGTGCTGTGGCCCGAGTATGCGGGCGAATCGATGGTGCCGCGGATGCAAAAGATGCTGGAAATGATTCTCGCGCTGGCACCGGGCGGCAGCGGCCGTCCGAACGAGAGCCAGATCGAAGCATTGGAGATAGAGTCCGCTCACACGCTGAGCGAGTTGCTGGCGGTCGCCGACGATGCGCGGCTCGAAGGGGGGCGCAGCGGCTTCGATCCGGACGCGGTGGTCGAGGCGGTCGGCACGATGAGGAGAATTGCGCATCGCCTTGGCAGCCTCGCGGCCGGCCGCAACTCGCAGGATATGCCGGCGCTCCCGCCGCAACTGCGAAACGTGCGCGACGCAATTGATTTTGCGCTGCGAGCCCAATTCGAAGCGTGCCTGGATTTCGTAAAGCGCCGGGCCGGCGGCGGCGGAGCCTTGAGCGCGTGGAACGAGAACGCCGCTCGCGCGCCCCTGGACGACCTTCACGACCGGATCGCGGCGGATAGCTTCAGCGCCGTTTCATCATGGCCGCTTGCCTCGCGCCGGATCCTGCTGGCCGAGATCGAAACCTATCGCCGCCTCGCGGTCCTGACGGGCGAGCTTTCCGAGCAACTACAGCGCATCGCACTGACCAGGAGGCCAGTCCATCAGCGGCAACACCAGCCGCGCCCGGCCTCGCCTGCCATCGCCCAGACCTAGACGCCGCTCCGGTTCGCGCGCTTCGTTTCAGGTTATCTGATGCTTGCTGAGCGGAAGCTCGCGCACCCGTTTGCCGGTCGCCGCGAATACCGCATTGCAGAGCGCCGGCACGAAGGGGGGAACGCCCGGTTCGCCGATACCTGCGGGCGGAGCGTCGCTCTCGACCAGGTAGACGTCCGTGCGCCGCGGGACCTCTGGCATGCGGGCAACGGGGTAATCGTAGAAATTGGACTGATCGATTGCGCCGTTGGTCGCGGTGATTTCGCCGCTGCGAGCGAGGCTGGTTCCGAACACCGCCGCGCCTTCGAACTGGGCGCGGGCGATTTCCGGATTGGTGATTAGCCCCGCATCGACAGCGGTGTGTACGCGCGGAATCTTGAGTTTGCCGTGGCCGTCGACCTCGACCTCGACCACCGTCGCCACGTAGGTAAGGAAGCTGCGGTGGACCGCGATGCCCATCCCGGTCCCATTGCCCATTGTGCGCTTGCCCCAGCCCGCCTTCTCGGCGGCAATCTGGACCACGCGGCGCAGGCGGCCGGTATCGATCGGATACTTGGTATATGACGCGCCGTAGTTCGGGTAGTCAGTGCCTTTCAGATCGACAATCCGCGGCGGACCTATCAATTCGAGCAAATAGTCAACCGGATCGCGGCCTGCCGCATGCGCCAGTTCATCGGAAAACGACTGGATAGCGAAGGCATGATAGATGTTTCCGACCGATCTTAGCCATCCGATTCGCACGTAGGCCTTGGCCGGGCCGTTTTCGACCCGCAGATTGGGAATGTCGTACGGAATATCGGTCCACCCCAGGCTCAAATCGTCGGCGTTGCCGTAGCGCTCGCCCACCTTGAAGGTGGACGCGATAGGAGGGAACACCGAGCGCTGCAGCCACGCGGTCGGCTTGCCGTGGGCGTCGAGCACGGCCTTCATATACATCGCCGATACCGTGTGGTAGTAGCCGAACTTGATATCGTCCTCGCGGCTCCACACGACTTTCACCGGCCGGCCGGTCTTTTTCGACAGCACCGCGGCCTCCGCCACGTAGTCGGGCTTCGACTTGCGCCCGAACCCTCCGCCGAGCAGGGTCACGTGGCAGATGACGTTGTCGCGCGGGATTTTTAACTGCTCGGAAACGACATCCTGCACGGCCTGCGGGTTTTGCGTGCAGGTCCACGCCGTCACCTTGCCGTCGCGGTATTCCGCCACCGCCACCGGCGGTTCCATCGGCGCGTGCGCCAGATGCGGCACATAGTACTGAGCCTCGATCACCCGGCCGCCCTTTTTGAACTCGGCGTCGACGTCGCCCGCGATGCGCGCCACCTTGCCCGGCGCGCGCACGGTCTCGAACAGCTCTTTTTTGTACTGGGCCGAGTCGTAAGCCGCGTTGGGCCCGTTGTCCCATTCGACGGTCAGTTTTTTGCGACCCTGGAACGCGGCCCAGGTGTTGTCGGCGATCACCGCGATTCCGCCCAGCGGCTGAAAGGCGGCCGGCGGTTTGAACGGATCGATTGCGACGACCTGGCGCACTCCCTTGACCTTCAGCGCTTCCCTGGCGTCATAGGATTTGACCTTGCCGCCGACCACGGGCGGATGCGTCACGGCGGCGTAGACCATCCCGTCCACCCGGACGTCCATTCCGTAGACGGCCTTCCCGGTGCAGAGCGCGGCGAGGTCGTAGCTCGGATGCCCTTTGCCGATGTAGCGCCACTGACTTTTGCTCTTGAGGTGAAGCGCTTCCTGATGCGGCACGGGGAGCTTCGAGGCGGCGGTCGCCAGCGCGCCGTAACCGAGCTTGCGGCCGGTCCGGCGATGTATCACTTCATGCAGGCCGGTTTCGCACTCGCTTACCGCAACGTTCCATCGCGCGGCGGCGGCCTCGACCAGCATCAGACGCGCGGTCGCGCCCGCCTCGCGCATCACGCTGAAGAAATCGCGGATTGAATGCGAACCGTCAGTGTCCTGTCCACCGTAGCGCCAATCTCCGATCGCCTGCTCGATCTTCACCCGCTTCCAATCGGCGTCCAACTCGTCGGCCACCACCAGGGGCAGCGAGGTGCGGATGCCGGTGCCCATCTCGGACCGATGCGCGACGATATACACCGTACCTTCGGAATCCACGCCGACGAATGCGCTGGGATGCAAAGTCGAGCGATCGGCCTGCGTCAGGCCAGCGGAGATCGGAGCCGCCGCGCTCGCCCCGCGGGGAAGAAGATGCACGCTCAGGACGAGCGCGCCGGTCGAGAGCACTCCCTTGAGAAAGCCGCGCCGGCTGACGTTTTCGATCATCTTCACCGGATGCTCGGCCGCAAGCTCGATCCCATGCCCGGTCGCGTCAACGCGATGCCTAGTCGTGCTCACGCGACGCCTCCGCCGCGGCCTTTATCGCCGCGCGAATTCGTTGATAGGTGCCGCAGCGGCAGATGTTGCCCGACATCGCTTCGTCGATTTGTTCATCGCTGGGGCTGTGGTTGGTGCGAAGCAACGCCACCGCCGACATAATCTGGCCCGACTGACAGTAGCCGCATTGCGGCACATTGAGCTGCATCCAGGCTCGCTGCACGGGATGCGAACCTTTCGCGGAGATTCCCTCGATAGTGGTGACCTGAGCGTTTTCGAGCTGGCGCATCGGGATCACGCAGGCGCGTACCGCTTTTCCGTTGAGATGCACCGTGCACGCGCCGCACAACGACATCCCACAGCCGAACTTGGTGCCGGTGAGCGCCAGCTCGTCGCGCAAGTACCAGAGCAGCGGCATCGTGGCGTCGCCGTCGAACGAATGCTCGACGCCATTGACCTTCAAGCGGATCATCTTTTTCGCCTCATCTGAGCCATCAATACGGCGGCCGCGAAATCCCTGTTTCAGAGAGGGCGACTCGCGTTCGAGCGTTATCCTGGCAACAAGGAGCCGTTGGCCCTTCAAGTCTATCGAAGTTCCATATTACGCCGAAACTGTGGTGAGCCGCAGCCGGTCGTACAACACGGCGGTGGTATACGCTCGCGCGGACCGGAATTTATTGCTTGTACCGCGGGGAGGACCGGTAAAAATCGCGCGGGGCAGCGAGAGCCGGACAATCCGGCCCTCGTTGCCCGCCTAGCGAAGATTTCAGGGGTGCTTGCGCTCCGATTGGACACCGAGCCTCAGTTCTTTTATGGCCGCGTTGATATCGTTGATCGCGTTGGTTTTGTGGCCATTGAAATCGTGGGCCGTATCGTTTTTAAGGTATTCCCTTGTGCTCTCCAGCTGACTAATAGCCTCATGCATACCCGGAAAATTGTTCATCCGCTGCTGATGCACTTCACCCGGCGCCGGCGGGGCGGCGAATGAAATCGCGGGCAGCGCGAGCGCCGCGCCGACCATCAACGTCCCCGCCAAAGTTGCCATAACTCCCTTCATAGTCCTCCTCCTTCTGTTCCCAGACGAGATTCCTCGCGAAAGTTGCTTAGCGCATGTACGGACTAATAATAGGCGATTTGCAGCAATCCGGCGAGCGGAAGGCGACACGAGTATGGGCGCGCAGAATGTCGCGGACGAACGGCACCCATGGAAGAGGATCTGGCCAGTCTGATGAAAAAAGCGCCGCCGCGATTCGAATTCGCGTGAATCGGTAAAGTCGACTTCTACAGCGCCACTGGTGCCCTGCGTCTACTGCAACAGGATCGGATGCAATTGCCCGAAAGTGTTGACCGTAGACGGGACCGACGTAACTGGGACCGTTCCCAGAAAATAGGCGTTTAGCGTTTTGTTGGCGCCTTTGCTCGTGTAGGAGTCCAACCACATCAAGGCGAAGCCCATGACTGGAAGCGTGGCCGAGGTCCCCGTAGCGCCGGTGAAGTCGACCAAAGGCACGGCCACCAATCTCGGATCGTACGCCGGAACAGTCGCGAGCGTAGGATTGGCTACAGCGCCATTGATCGCCATCCCCGTATTGACGCGATCGTCGACGCCTTGTGAAGTAGGGCCGTTCACCTGCCCGGTTTCAGCATTAACAGTACCGCCGACATTGATCGAACCCTGATAGCCGTTGATAAGGTTGTTCAAAAACTGATCGGCACCCGATCCGCCGAGCGCGAGCCGTCCCCAATTACCTGGGCCGATGCTCCAGCTCCCTCCGCTAGCGCCGTTAGCGCCGGCCTGCACCAGTTGATAAAGCGTTCCCGGCGTATAGCTGCAGCTGGTGCTTGTGCATGGTAGGCCTACGGGGATCAAACCACGCGACTGTTCCGTGTCTTGCTGAATCCCGGCCTTCGCGATCGGTTTCACAGTTCCCGATGTGACGCCGACCAGTTGCAGGAAATAATATGGGACGGTGCGCGATGTCGTCATCGTGATCGACATGTTGTCGCCCGCCACGGTGTTGGAGGTTATCTCGGTCGTCCTGATCCCGTTTTTGGTCGCGTATCCGGTCGCCGTGGTCTGGGCCGTCGAAGGATGGTTCGGCAAATAACCGGCTCCAGCGAGGACTGCTGCGTCCGCAGCCTTCTGAAGTATTCCCCAATGGAAATACAAGAGCCCCAGGTCAGAACCCAGACCGATCGCGCCCAGAAGCGGAATCATCACCAAAATCAGGGCGACTGCTATCTGACCTCGCTTCATAGCCATTGACCGCAACGTGTTTCCGACCACCACGGTTCTCCTTGTTAACGTTCGCTACACGCGCCGCCGCTTTAGGGCTCAGCGAAGTGGCGACACCCACCGCCCATGAAGACGGAGGCCAGCCCACACCGCAAAGGCAAAGTCTCGCTTACGTGTCGCCTCAAGGCGTCGCAACCGAATCGCTTTCTTTAGCTATCTAATGCAATCCGATTTAACTCTGTGTGTCAAATGAATGCTCCACAATTCAAGGCAACCAACCAAGCCCGCCGAAGCCAGTGCCAGTTATCTGGTCGCCCAGCCGAGTCGCCTCGCAAGGCTCGGCCACTCGACTGGCGGACCGATCGGTATTTGACAGGCCAAATCGGCGACTGGCAGGGAATCTATCGTGACGGAAGGCTTGAATCTGTGGGATTCTGGAGCGGGTGATCGGTTTCGAACCGACGACCTTGTGCTTGGCAGCACTGTTCGGTCTGCCGAGAAAGCTAAATAAATCTAATGTTTAGGCGCGAAATCCGAAGGTCGTGAGCGGTCGTTGGAGCAATGTTGGAGCAGGTGAAGGAGATCGACGCGTTCGCGCCGTGGCCCGCATACTCGATCCTCGGCGCTCAAGGGCCGTTGGGAGTCGTCTATTGTGTCAGTTTTCTGTGTCAGAACTGGGCACTGTCAGCGAACGCGGCGCCTGCCAGCCAGCGCTACTTCTTGTCGGACCAGCTCAGGTAAAGGGCGATATTGCCAAGCAGGGCAAACGTGATCGGCATTCCGAGCGCATACGATGCGACTTTCAGCGAGTCGTTATCGATCGTCAGGCCAGCGATCAACAGGATGAGAGCAACCACTTCGAGTGCGACCAGAAAAAGAATCAGCATTTTGTGCTCGCGGCGGCTCTTCTCACGTTGTATGACGACTCGTTCCATGCCGCCCCAAGTGTCGGCGAAACTCAGTCCGTTGGCAACCGTCCTCGCGCTGTCACTCGGCTTAGGGACTGTACCGCTCAATGACGGGCGCGTGTGGCCCGGCGCTGCGCGACAGCGAGCGGGCGCATCCAATCCATTGGATATCCGAGAAAGGTGCTGATGGTCAGTTTCAAGTGAAGCAAATGTTCGCAGAACTGGGCGACAGTCCAATATTGAGCAAAGCATTTCGTATCGGCACCTTGGACTTTATGGGAAAGGAGATCGTACCGCTCCAAGCTGCCGATACGCTCGCATATGAGGTTTTCAAACAAGTTGAGAATCAGATCGTAGATCGCGGTGAAAAGCGCGGCGTCCGATTGTCAGTGAAAAACCTGATGCGCCCGCAAGATCCGAACTACCTGAAATACTGGGATAGAGCACGACTTACAGAATGGTTATCAGAATGTGAACGCCGAGGGTGTTAGACAACATCCGGCGCGCCTTGGTCGGGATCCGCCCGGCGCAGCCCCTACTGACGCACGATAACCTCTCAATGACGCACGCGAATTCCCGCGCATCCGCACAAGCTCATAAAGATTCCATTTGCTTTCGCTCATCTATTAGGGGTTATAGTTATTTTATAAAGCCGCATTTCTTCCGGCCTTCGCGACTTTTTAAATCGGACGGCAGCTAGGACCTGATCAGACGATTGCCTTGTTCATAAACAGGTATTGATGAAAGGCTTCATTAACCAGGCAACTTGGTGTGTCTGGATGCGCGCTACGCTTCTGCTGTTGGTTCTGATCGTGCTGGCGTGGCCTGTGCGTGTACATGCAGCATGCATCAGCCTCACTTCTCCGGCCAGCGGAGCTTCGATCACCAAGGGTACCTCGGTTTTGGTCAAGTTCTCCGACACTTGCACAAATCGCTGGTATGAGTGCCTGGTAATCGATTCTAACAATTACGCCTGTTCCACCCCTAATCCGCAGCAATTTACCTGGAATACTTCAGCTTACGCATTAGGAAACCACTCCGTCTCGGTCCGTTCATGGACGAGCGGCGGCGGTTCTCTGCTGGGTTCGGCTTCGATAACTGTGAGCCTGGTCGCGGGCACGCCAACCCCGATTCCGACGGCCACACCGACGCCAACCGGCACGTGCATCAGCCTCACTTCTCCGGCCAGCGGAGCTTCGATCACCAAGGGCACCTCGGTTTTGGTCAAGTTCTCTGACACCTGCACAAATCGCTGGTATGAGTGCCTGACAATCGACTCTAGCAATTACGCCTGTTCCACACCTAATCCGCAGCAATTTACCTGGAATACTTCAGCTTACGCATTAGGAAACCACTCTGTCTCGGTCCGTTCATGGACGAGCGGCGGCGGTTCTCTGCTGGGTTCGGCTTCGATAACTGTGAGCCTGATCGCGGGCACGCCAACCCCGATTCCGACGGCCACACCGACACCGGTTCCGACGGCCACACCGACGCCAAGACCGACCGCCACACCGACGCCTGTTCCGACAGCTACACCGACGGCAACCGCCACGCCGACGCCCACGCCCACACCCGCACTGGGACCAATAACGCTTAGAAGCGTCGCGACCTCCAGTACGTCATCGGGTGGAGGGAGCCAGTTGACGATTGCGGTGCCGTCCGGAGCGGCGGTCAACGAGGTGATGGTGGCCCAGATGGCGGTGCGCGGCGGCTCGTCAACCGCGCTAAGCGCGCCGGCGGGATGGACGCAGATTCGGCGCGACAGCGACACCACCAGCCAGATCACCGAGGGGCTCTACTATCACGTCGTGACGGGCGCGGAGCCGGCCGGCTATACGTGGACCTTCACGGCGGGCAACGACGCGGCGGGCGGGATCGCCGATTATACCGGCGTCAACACAGCCAGTCCGATCGACGCGAGCGGCGGCCAGGCCAACGCGTCCTCGACCAGCGTGACCGCGCCATCGATCAACATTCCGGCGGGGAACAACAGCGACCGATTGCTGGCGCTTTTTGCGATTCCGAACAGCAGTGCGATGACGCTGCCGGGCGCGATCACCGGGCGCTGGAATTTCCACGCAACCGGGTTTGGGATATCGGCGGCGATGGGGGATACCACGACGCCGAGCGGTGCGACCGGAAATTACGTTGCGACTCAGGGCACCAGCACCGTGAATGTCGGTGCGCTGATCGCACTGCAGCCAGCCGCCGGCTCGCCGACACCGAGCGCATTGCGCATCAGCCTCGACTCCGCGGCGCATACGAATTTCGGCCTCTACTATCCGGCGACCTATGTCCTCGGCATTCCGGGCGGATCGAGTGGCCTCACGGCGCAGTACCGATACGACACCGTCAGCGCCTGGATCTCGCTGCCGGCGAGGACCACCTCCGACTTCTTCAACGGCATCGCCGCGGCCAGATTTGAGTACGCGAGCAACACGGCCTACGTCAGCGTGCCGTTCTCAGGCAGCTCCGACACAATCTACGTGCGCGTCATCAACAGCGCGCAGCAGTCCGTCGCCGTCACCTACCAGGGCATCTCGAAGTACTATGATAATCGCAAGGCGGCCGTGACCATCGACTTCGATGACGTCACGGACGATTTCCTGCCCGACGACGTCCAGGCCATCTCCCTGACCGCAGCGAAGAACCTGCGCGTCACCGCGGCGGTCCAGACCGCCGATATGGACAACAGTGACTCGTGGTCGACAGTGCAAGGCTGGGTGGACGCGGGTTTCACGGAAGCGGCCTCACATACCAGGACCCACCCCTGCACTGACGCGGATTACCAGGTGCTCGGCTACACGTCCGAGGTGATCGGAAGTCGAGACGATCTGCTGAGCAATCTCGATCTGCCGAACCCGTTCATCCCGACCTTTGTTGAGCCGTGCGGGTTCTCAGATGCCGAACTGCTCGAGACGATCGCCGCGGCGGGATATGTGGTCAGCCGCTCGACTAACCCCGGTGACAACAACTTTGGGGCATGGGACACCGACGGGTTCTACGACGCGAATATGACGGCGAACACCGACAACTGGCCTTCCTACGAATCGTATCCGAACCCGGGCGGCACCGCGCAGTTGCTGAGCAGCTGGAACGCTATGTTCGACAGCGTGTACGCGAGCGGGGGCATCTACCAGTTCTTGGACCACCCCTGGGAAAAGCGCTGGTCCGCCGGCGGGTATCTCGACCAGCACGCGAGCTATATCGCGAACAGGACGGACGTCTGGTACGCCACGCTCGGTGAGCTGTACCTGTACCATTACCTGCAAGAGCGCGGGAAGGTGACCGTCGCCGCACAGTAGCGGGTAAGCCGGCGTCGGCTAGATAGGCCTCGACCAGGTCACCGCGCGTAGGTTCGCGCCGCGCCGCCTGATCTCGTTTACACACCTATTGCGGTGACCTCTATGACTCCACCGTGATACGCTCGGCCACTAAATCTTCCTTGATCATCTCGTACAGCGTCCGCGCATTCGTGTACTGCGAGAGACTGCGTCCGGTTAAGGTCTCGGGATTAAAATCAGGCTCACCGTTCAATTACACAATCCGCTCGGCAATGCTGTCGGCATGCTGCTGCGCTTCTTGGGCATGCTCAAGAAATTCCTTCTTGACAGGCTCGGCACTAATTCCTTTGGCCGTATGATAATGGCGCTTATAACGCAGCACGCACATAAGTTCGGTTGCCAAAACTGTATTAAGGGTCTCAACAACCTCTGCACGATCGGCATTATATTCGTCGGTAACTGCGCCAGCCTCAACGTGCTTCTGAGCCCGCCGTCTCAATCCTTCCACATCACTCAGGATACCCATACTTGTTAGCTCTCCGTCAGCGTTTCTTTAGAGGGCGTGCCGCCCACAAGAACCGGCTGGGCGCGTTAGGTACTTAACAGATACCCCTGCGGGCGCCTGAGATCAGGATATCGCTGCACCTTTCAACTTTGACAATGCGCGGATTCTCACTCGCACGCTAACGGGCTTGGCGGCACCCTTCATCATTTCGCCCGTAGCCGGGTTGCGGATGAGCGTACCGGCCTTGCGAGCCGGAACCTTGCGCAGTGTTATCTTACAAAGGCCAGGCAAAGTAAACTCGCCCACGCCGCGCGGATGCACCGACCCCAACATCACGGATTCCAGCGTATTGAAAACACCAATAGCTGTCTTGCGGGGGATGTCATTCTGCTCAGCAATCAGATTGATGAGCGCTGATTTGGTAAGGGTTTCCTTGATCACACGGATGGACGTGTCGGCTTTACCGGGTTTCTTCTTGGCCATTATTTTCTCCAGAGGTTGAACAGGACGGAAGGCATGTTTTCGAATTTGCCGATGTTAGCCATCTTGCGCGGTGTCCGCAAGCAGAAGGCTTTCGACAAGGACTCGGAGATCGCCTGCCACGTCGTCGAGCGTCAGGAAGGCAAAGAAATCAGCCTCGCCGAAAACGAGATGCGCATGGCCATGCATCCGGCCGACCAGTTCGAGGCTGTCAAGTCGCTTGCCGATGAAGGAAAGGGAGCCGAGGACATCGCCGCCCGGTTCGGCGTCACGCCGACGCTCGTACGTCAGCGCCTCAAACTCGTCTGCGTCAGCCCCAAGTTCATGAAATCTATCGCGACGGCCAGATGAGCTTCGACCAGCTCATGGCGTTCAGGGAAACCAAAGTGTATCAGTATCGCGCCATCGTGCAGGGAAACTGACAAGAGATTGCCTTGCAAGCCTGAAAAACCGAAAGCTGTGCTTTACGCTGAGCGGGCCTTATGGGCGTGGACGGCATGGATATGCCTGTTGGGCGTTTACCAGACCTCGGCCAGCATTCCGGATATAGAAGAGGCGATCACCACCCAGCTGCAGGGCATGGTTACGATAACGCCTCAAACATTGATGGCGGTAACCGTCGTCGGTTATGCGGCGCTAGCACTGACCATGATCTGGATCGTGTTAAAAATCGGCGCGGGCAAACGCTGGGCGCGGAGCAGCCTTCTGCTGGGCTTCATACTGGATGCCCTCTATACGCTGTCGCCGCCCCATCACGGGATTCTGGGTTATCTGACGGATGTGCCCGATTTGGGGTTGCAGATTTATACGCTCGTCATGCTTTACACCGAACCGGGCAGTGGCTGGTTCAACCGGACAAAACGGACACCAGCCGGCGTGTGAATCAGGCTGCGGCCGTCACGAGTTGACGGTATGTCCACGCGCCGAGCTCCCTAGATCCGCGCAGTCGCGCGCCGAACCGTATGCTCGATCTCGGCGCGTTCTCTTTGGGCGGCCTGGCGATTATCGCCGCGGCAATCCTCCCTGCTGTCGAGTATGGACGCTCAATGAAAAAGCTCATGGTCCGGAATTCGTTGGATGTTTCACTAAGCTCTCTCTCGCTGCTCTCCGGCTGTGCCCAAAACGGGCAAGCTCAAAGTAAAAGATCACACCTTCCGCATTGACCTTCCAGGCCTGAGGAACGGCGCTTTTCGCCTGGCCAGATAGCCGAACCCATTACCGAAATTGTTCGACGCTCCGCCAGCTCTTGTGCGAGTTACAGTACTTACACGCCGGCACCTTATTCGCACGACCGCGGCCCCCATGCACGCGAGGGTGCAGATGGTCGACCGTGAACACGAGCCGCTTTTTGAGCTCGTCGTCAGCGTCCTCCCGTAGGTATAGCCGTGCTCCGCAGTACCAGCAAAAGCCGCCAGTCTTTTCCCATACGTATTGCCGCTTGGTTCTTGGCGTATCCACGTGGCATCCCCGGGCACTCCCATCGGTTCATGAGCATTATATCTTAACGATCTTCGCCCTGGCAGAACGCGGAGCCGTAATGACTTCCTGATCCCCATCGCTGCGACTCGGCTGGAAGTATCGGCCATACGAGGCGTCGCGATCGCGCAGCGGGTAGCGCGGAGCCGTGTCCCACGGGAATGCCGGAGACGCTTCATCTCCTCCAGCGTAAGGAACCGCTCGCGCGATTCCTCGCGCACGCGCTGGATGGCAGCGACGGCCACGGTGTGCCTGCTCATGCCGTTTCCGCGCGACATTTTCAAGTGCCTAATTTCAGAACGTGTCATCGGGTATTTTCAACTTTTTGGCGGCGCGATAGGAGCCGTGGACACCAGCCCGAGCGGCAATACATCCCTTCGCACAAATCGATTACACTTGGGACGCCGAGCAATTCCGAAATCCGGCTATAATCGGCCACCGTGCGATGTCGACGGGGCCTTCGTGCCACGGCGGAGTTTCGACGCGGATCATTCACCGTCGGAGGTGAGCACAAATGAGTCCGGTTGAAGCGACCACTTGGAGCGCCGACTGGGCGTGGGCTCTGCCGCTCATCGTGCTCACCGTCGTCATTCATGTATGCGGCCTGGCGATCATCAACGGGCGGGTCGTGCATGTACTAAGCGGCTCCGCCGAGCGTCGAGGTTTCATGCCCAGGTTCGCTGTGGCCATGAGCGTCGCGGCCCTCATGGCCACCCTTCTGCTCGGAGTGGAGGCGGCTACCTGGGCGGCGGCGTATCGGCTTTTGGGTGCGCTGCCAGACAACAAGCTGGCGATGCTCTATTCGCTCAGCGCGCTGACGAGCTACGGCCATGCGAATCTATTTCTTAAGGCGCACTGGCAATTGATGGGCGCCCTGGAAGCGCTGAACGGGATGATGTTATTTGGACTGACCACGGCCTTTTTGTTCTCGATGATTCAGATGGTCTGGCCGCTCGGAAGCCGTCAGCGGCACAAATAAAACAGGTGTCGGCGAGGGCTTCCCAACCAACATGCCCACGCTCGCCAATGTCAAAAGAACTACAGGTTCGTGGCCAAATACGACTAAAGTCCAACTTACTGAAGCATGGCGGACGTGAATTCAATGGCGCTGCGGTTTACAACAATGCTTCGCGTCTCCAGACGAATGAACGATTTTATCGAACAAGTGTCGGCGACGATCCGAGCGGCGGCGATTATCGCGATCACGCTCATCGCGGGATGCGGCGTGCCGTCGGTTACAAATGTCACACCCGAGCGCCTGGCGACGGGGGAGGCTTCTGGCCCTACTGGGACTCTATTTTCGGCCGGCGGCGAACCGGTCGCGATCGCAATAACGCCCGCCGGTGGCAATCTTTACGCGGCGAACCTGCTCGACGGCACCATCTCTGCTTTCGCGGTCCAATCGACCGGCGGCCTTGCGGCGGTCAATAGAAGCCCGTTTCAGACCGGGCTTCATCCCCTGGCTATGTGCGTCACGGGCAACGGCCGCTTTCTTTATGTCGCAAGTTCCGGAGGACAGAATGTGTCCGGCTACGCGATTTCCGCCGGGGGCGCGCTGACTCAAGCCGGAACGCCGAGTCCCGCGGGGTTCAGCCCGGTCGGCGTCAGCGCCGATGCGACCGGCACTTTTCTCTATGTTACGAGCGCAATTGACAACACCCTGTCGGCGTTTCGCATCGACCAGTCGGCTGGCACGCTGAGCCGAATTGCAGGCTCTCCGCTTACCATCGGCAGCGCACCGGTTGCGATTGCCGCGAATCCGAGCGGCAGGTACGTTCACGTTTTGAGCGCAGCCAACTCAACTCTGACGACCTACCTTATCGGAGCGCAGACGGGTCAGCTCACCCAGATTGGCCAGAGCCAGACCGGGTTTCAGCCGAGCGCTCTGGCAGTCGCGCCAAGCGGGGGATTCATCTATACGACCAATGCTGGCGACGGCACGATTTCGGAATTTGCGCTGGACCAACAAACCGGCGCGACGAGACCGCTCGCGGGATCGCCGGTGCCAACCGGCCTGAACCCGGCCGGGATCGCGATTGATTCACGCGGAAAGTTCGCCTACGTGGCGGACTTCAACAGCAATGAAATCTGGGCGTACGGTATCGGCGCGAACGGAACACTCCAGGTGCTGCCGGGCCCCAAGACGCTGGCGGCGCCACGGCCGAAGGCTATCGCGGTTGCCCCGAACCGCAACGTTCTCTATGTGACCAATTTCGACGCAAATGCGGTGAGCGCTTACGCAATCGGAGACGATGGCCTGCTGCAGCCGCTGTTTCATTAGGGGGACCGGGAAACCAGCACTTGCGGCACGATCGGTGGTGCAGCGATGAGCGTAGAAACGGGGTTGAGCAATTCGTCTTCTCTTCTTCTAATGCGTCGATGAATTCCACATACCGAACGCTGCGACGTTCAGCCATCGTCAAGCATCGGAATAGAGTGTCCTCCTCTCCAGGAATCATCGTCAAGATCAAGACTCCTCCTCGAGTGTAATTGCCACCACATTCGACAACGTTATGACGATCTGATCACCTACCTTCACATGCCTGAGGTTTGCGGAATTGGCAACCTTGACAGTTTCCACAACACCGTCGGGCCCCTTCAGCGCAATGGTCTTTTTCTCCTCGCTGATTGCCTCAATCGTGGCAACCACTTGCAACTGAGTGCCGAATGCAGCGCCGGGAGTCTGCCCGGGCACCGCGCTGACAATTCCTTCCGATAACGACGCGGCAGGGATGGACGTGCTTGGCTTCTTCTTCACAATAGTCACGATCTCGTAGAACTTGGCGACAAACGACTCCCCCGCCTTAGCCTCGGCGAGGTTGTAAGGGTTATAGACGTGTAAGGTGACTTGTTTACCACGCGGGCCTTCGAGCGTAACGAGCTTCTTCGGTCGATTCACCGAAACGATCTTTCCATGAATCGTAACAACCGTTGCGGAGCCGATTCCGGCGAGATGTTCCTGTCCTGGCAACGGAGCAGGTGCAGGCACAGACGGAGCAGCCGTGACATGTGCGGGAGCGTTGGTGTTGGAACCCGCTGAACCCGCAGCTGATGTCGCTGAAGTTTGGGTCGCAGGCAAAGTGCCTGAGTTGTTCTGCGCGGCATTGGGCTGACTATTCTGGGTTCCGGAGCAAGCCGACACGAGACCGATCGAGAACACGGCAGCCAGAATGGCAAGAAATGTGACGATGTGCGGTTTGTTGTGTGTGGTCAAAGTCATTTACTTCTAGCACCTGTCAGGAGTTTCGGATTGCTTTGATCTTAAGTCGTGGAACAAGCATATTCCATTGGATTTTCGTTGTCGCTACCGAAAAACCTCTCGTTCGGGGTGACGGAATGCGATAGCTGTGCCAGTGGAAGGCGCGATGTTCGCGTTCTTGGCCAAGCTCCTGCTTGTCGCACGATCCCGACTGAAGTCACGGGCGAGCCTCGAGGCTGAAAACCTGGTTCTGCGTCAGCAGGTGATCGTTTTGAGCCGTAAGTCCCAGTCGCGCGTGCGACTGCGGAACATCGATCGGTTGACCTTCGTCTGGATGTACCGATGCTTCCCAGCGATTCTGAATGCGATCACGGTGGTTAAGCCCGAGACCGTGATCGGGTGGCATCGGCGCGGCTTTCGGGCCTATTGGCGTTGGAAATCGCGCCGACGTGGTGGCCGCCCGAGGATCGACCGTGAGATCCGCGACCTTATCCGACGGATGAGCGAGGAGAACCCATTGTGGGGAGCGCCGCGGATACACGGCGAACTGCTGATGCTTGGGATCGAGGTCGCCCAATCAACCGTGGCGCGGTACATGACCAGGCGGCAGGGGCCGCCCTCCCAGGGTTGGAAGACATTCCTCCGCAATCATGCCGCCGGGATCGCGTCCATCGATCTGTTCGTGGTGCGCACCATCTCCTTCAAGCTGCTCTATGGCCTGGTCATTCTTCGTCACGCCCGCAGGCGACTGATGAGCATCAGCGTGACGCACAATCCGACCGCCGAGTGGATAGCGGGTCAGGTGACGGATGCCTTTCCTTGAGACGAAGCGCCACGTCACCTGATTCGCGACCGTGACGGCGCCTTCGGCCCAGCCCACACCCATCGCATTCGAGCGATGGAGATCCGCGACCATCCGACTGCGCCGCGCTCGCCGTGGCAGAACGGGCACGTCGAGCGGCTCATCGGATCGATCCGTCGCGAATCTCTCGACCACCTCATCGTGTTCGGCGAGGCGCACTTGCGCGGCGTTTTGAAGGCTTACGCTTCGTATTACAATGAGGTCCGGACTCATCTCTCATTGGCTAAAGATGCTCCGGATTTTCGACGGAGACAGGGGACCGGCCGTATCGCAGCGATACCGTTCCTCGGCGGGCTCCATCATCAACACGTCCGAATTTAGGGTTTTGGATAGGCACAGCTGCGCAGAAAGATCAATCTTGCGTTGAGCGCGCTTCGTGAAAACGGCACCTATCAGCAGATCTACGACAAATGGTTCGGCAGCCCTTAGCGCGAGTCAAATTGAAGTTGGTGCGTTTTCAATTTGTGTCGTCCGCCACGGTACTGGGCTTGTTGCTGAGCGCCTTTCTGGCGTCGTCGGCACAAGCGCAACAGCCGTCGACGCCTGCACAAACGCCGCCGAACGTCATGACCGATCAAGAGCTGGCAATTAGTGTCCATAACCCGTTTGAGGATTTCGTCAAAGTTCCGATTCAGTCCACGACCGGATTTCAATTGGGTCGGAATCATAAGGTGGGCGACAGCTTGAACATCGAGCCGGTAATGCCGTTCTCGCTGAATGCGGATTGGGACCTGATCGCTCGGCCGAGTTTGACCTTTGCTTACGCGCCCACTCCGCATGAACAATCCGGGCTGGAAGACTTGCAAACTTCTTTTTTTCTAACGCCGCACAACGCGACCCCGTGGATCTGGGGCGTGGGTCCATTATTTCAATTCCCCACTGCTAGCAGCTCGGAATTGGGAACCGGCCGCTGGTCGGCCGGACCAACTGCGGCGCTCGTGTACTCGGAGGGCCCGTGGTTCGACGCCATACTCGCGTACCAACTTATGTCGTTTGCTGGAAATCGCGCCCGTGGAAGCGTCAACCAGACGTATGTGGAGACAGAGGTCAGCTACAACTTTGAGAGCGGATGGTATGTCGACTGCGATCCGCCAATGACCTTCGACTGGACCGCAGATGGGGCCAACGGATGGACGATTCCGATGGGCGTGGACGTGGGCAAGGCGTTCAACGTCGGATCACATGCGATGAGTTTTCAGGTTGGCGCATACGACCTTGTAAAGCGTCCCGATGGTGCCCCGCAATGGATAATCCGCGTAAGCGCAACGTTCCTCTTCCCCCACGGGCATTAAGTGATGAATTAAAGATGGTGAAGCGCGTGGGAAGGGAGACTCCGCCGGCAGGAGTAAATCCCACCACATTCGGGACTCACCATCAATCCACCGCCACGTCACAAGGGCGGAGAAGTTTTGCCGGCCCTTATGTCCTCATCCTGATTTCGTTTGAACGGTTCGGAGGTGAACAAGTCCGCACCCGTATCTCTTAACCTCGCTGAGTTTGACAGCCGCTAAAAAGAAAGCCCTCGAAGTCAGCTCCGAGGGCTTTCGCCACTGGGTTAAAATGGTCGTTCTGTCCTCGGTGTTCATGGCATCTTTTCGTCAATGGCGTTATTCACGAAAAATCATCGCGAGTAGTGCAAGGACCCCGAGGATCGAGATCAATGCAGCGACCAGCACGGACAGTGAACGCTGTTTACCGGCGTATTGCGCTCCCAGTTCCCGGATGTTCTGGCGGTTCTCAAGGGTAGCCAGCACTAACGACAAGAGTCCGATACAAACTAACGCGATCGCGAACTCGCGCGGTCCGATGAGGTAATTCCGTTGCTTCTCGTTGGGTGCTTCGATCTGAAAGAATTTGTAAATGCTGAAGCCAAACGTGATTAGCGAAGTCGCGGTTCTGATCCACGACATCATGGTGTTTTCGTACGAATTGCGGGTGCGCTCGAAAGCGAGTCTGGTCGAATCGTCGAGCGTCGGTGCACTCCGCGTAGTCTGCTCAGCCATTTAGCATTGATCCCTTGAGCCCTCTAAATTGTGCTTACGGCTGACGATATCCCACACCGTCCCCCTTCGCATCATGGGCGGTAAACTCCGCCAACAAAATGTGCGCGCTAACCAGCAGCATCCAGATCGGGAAAACCAACGTGATCCACCTCCAATTGGCGATCACCACCAGCAGCACGAGGGCACAAGCATAACCCGAGAACGCCACCCAACGCGGGAAAATCGCGGTACGCAACCCGATGGTGCAGGCTGAGATCATGAAGACTCCCGCCATCTTCATGGCGAACAAGTTAATCAACGCGTCGGTTATACGACGGCCGAAATAGTAGGTTGTGCTGTCGATATTGCTGGCCGCCACCGACTCAATCAGCGCTCCCATAACAGCCGCGGCCGCGAACATGCAAGCCACAAACAACAACCCGCTTGCGAGAAACACCGTCGCGAAGAACTGATCTTCAAGCTCTCCCAAGCGATTGCGGAGCACGCCGATGAACCACAGAAATGCGATTCCTGCAAACGGAACCAGGTCCAGTGCAAGCCGTACCGCCCTTCGGCGGCCTGGGTCGGTCATCCAAACTCCCGGCAAACTCGGATCGACCGGGACAGCGTAGCGAGCGAGTCCCAGACCAACGATCAACAGGACCGAAAAAATCACGCCGGCGATGGCCGCTCCCCGCGGGGGCGCAAGGGTCGGCTGGGGAGAAGCATTTGCTGTGCTGGTCACGGAATCTCGTCTCCGGCTACTATGACCTTCGGTTGGGTGCATGTTGAAACGATTAGCAATAATCGCAGTTTTACAAATCGTGCTGGGATCCGCCACGCGTGTTACGGTGTGTGCCCAAGTCCCCTCGCTGGTGTCCAACGCATCAGAGATCGATCGGAACGTAACTGCCGCAATACGGGAACTTTACTCGCACAATAAAGCGGTGAAGGCGTGAAGCCGTTCCTAGAGCGGTTGCGTACCTGTCACCGGTTAAAGTACGCTGCCTGGTCTTCGGTACAGAAACCCATCACACGTTCGACCAACGCGCGGTTGTACCAGCTCCGATCGAAGATCACGATCTCCCCGCAGCCGGAAGATGCGCGATGTAGCGCTGGATATACATCTGAGATTTTTCGCGTTCGGTCGGAGCCGGCAGTGCCACGACTCTGAACATGCGAGGACTGACTCGCTCCGTGATGCGTTTGATCACGCCCCCTTTACCGGCGGCGTCGCGGCCTTCGAACAATATGACGATTTTCGCGCCCGTTCGCTTAACCCACTCCTGAAGTTTCACTAATTCCACGTGAAGCTTCTTCAATTCTTCTTCAAACTCCGCCCGCCACGCATGCTGCTTGATTCCTGACCTGGTCCATTGTCTGCCAACGGCCTTATCCCCGGCCGCACGGGAGACAACAATTAAGGTGTCCGCCTGAAACCATCAACAATATCGCATAGTTAAACTTAACTTTAAGGGACTAAAATTCTCCGCAGGGTAAACCTCCGTGCGGGTTCGAATCCCGTCCAAGTAAAACGTTTTTCATGGAACCTAACGGGAATCGGGGGGCCCAACCTAGTCTCTGGTCGACATCGAAACCGAGACGCCGCATGTGATGCGAGCATATGCCAAGTTTTGCAGGGTCTCTGGCCCGGGCCCACGACAAAAGCGGGTGATGCAGCAATGATAGCGGGGTATCATGGCAGCATCAATCATTTTGAAGAGGTGATCGGCGATTGCGCCGTGGCGTATACCGATCAGGTCGAAAGCGACTATGCGACCTTCGTCAAGGCGGGCCGCAGGGGTCGGCTAAAGAGCGATCTAAGCCCGAACGACCTGGCAACCGCCCTGAGATAAGTTCGGACCGAAATGGGATCGAAAGAAGAGATTTCGCGCGATGTAACTTCTGTTAAGAATATTCCGGGCCTCGTTCGCAACTTCGTTGTATGTTGCTTAGTCGAGGCCGGGCAAAGATAGAACCACATGGCTCCTCCGCAGCATGATACAGCTATTTTCCTCCCTCTCATCATTGCTGTGGGGGTAATCTTTTGCACGGTCATCATTCACTTGTTCGCAGTGATAGCGGTCGTTCGTTACGTACATCGCGAGCAGCGGGTTGGCCATACCGGCACTGCGTACAGTAGAGACATGACCTCAGTCGCGCAACGGTGATAGTGGCGCTCGTGGCGCACTTGGTTGAAATAGCCGGTTGGGCGCTGGTGTTCGTGCTATGCGGTGAATTTCCTGACTATGCAGCGGCCTTTTATCATTCCGCCGTAAACTACACTACCCTGGGCTACGGAGACGTGATCATGTCGGCGTCATGGAAATTGCTGGGACCACTCGAGGCAGCCGACGGATCGCTTATGTTCGGCGTTTCAACCGCTATGGTCTTCGCGGTAATTTCTACGGGTTATTCGAACGAGGTCCAGTAAATCCGAAAGCTGACATGAGTTTTTGGATTCAGCGACGCAAAGGAGTCGGCCTACAAAACCTCTTGCCACTAGAACTCCCGCGATCTCATAAGGCGACTCCCCTATTTGAGAACGAGTTAGCACACAGGCGAGCGAGCGACAATCGGGCTGTGCCTCCCGAAAACCTTATCCGGGATGGGCGTATGGTAAGGAAGCGGCCGATGGTCGCGTTTCTGACCCAGCTGCTGCTTGCCATACGGTCGCGGTTCACGCGGCGAGCGCGGCTTGAGGCCGAAAATCTCCTCCTGCGCCAACAACTGGTAGTTCTACGGCGCAGGTCCCCGAGGCGCGTGAGACTGTGGAACATCGATCGCTTCCTGTTGGTATGGCTGTATCGACTGTACCCGTCGCTCCTGGACGCGAGCAGCGTCACTTCCAATCCGACGGCCGAGTGGATCGCAGGTCAGGTGACGGACGCTTTCCCCTGGGACGAAGCGCCGCGTCATCTGATTCGCGACCGCGACGGGGCCTTTGGCCCAGCCTACACCCATCGCATTCGAGCAATGGGTATCCGTGATCATCCGACCGCACCGCGCTCACCGTGGCAGAACGGCCACGTCGAGCGCCTCATCGGCTCGATCCGGCGCGAATCTCTCGATCACCTGGTAGTTTTCGACGAAGCGCAGTTGCGTCGCATTCTGAGGAACTACGCCTCCTATTACAACCAGGTCCGGATGCACCTCTCATTGGACAAGAATGCGCCGGACTTTCGGCGCCCGCAGAAGATCGGCCGCATCGCAGCGATACCAATCCTCGGCGGGCTCCATCATCAATACGTCCGGGCTTAGGTTGTGACTAAGCACAGCCGTCAACGGGGAATGCGGTTCTTATTCGGTATCCGTCAGCGGCTTATGACGTCCAGGGCATGGGTCAGCGGCGTGCTGGGAATGCGGATCAGGCCCCCAAAAGGCGTCTGCAGTTCCGTCATCATCCGGATTGCGGTGCCAATCCCAACCGAGCAGAGGAAAATCATGGCAATCGCTGTCGTATTGCGTGGCGCGAACAAGCCGAAGCTAACGAAGATGATAATGAACCAGAACATGACCAGCAGCAGTAAGGGCAATGGGATTCCGCTCGCGCTTTCCTGCTGCTCAAGCTGCCAGCGCGCCGCCATCATCGTGCCGATTAGATTCAGTGCCTGCGGTTGCAGCCAGCGTTGCGTGGCGTTCGTGGGCGTGAGAGCCAGGACTTTGTCCTGCAACTCCTCCAGAACGGCGTTGGTCGTGTTGTTCTCCAAATCGGCTGCTTGATTGGGGTCCGTCGGGAACAAATCCTGCCGCTCTGCCGCAGTGTATCGGCGTAGCAGCACGCGGACGTCCTGCGCCGCTGGCCCATAGCGTCGCAGCATGCGGTCCAGGTTGATCACATCGGCCGATATCTGCGTAACCTCCTGGGACTTGGCCGTGAAGGACGTGTTGGAGTTTGATATGAGAAGGCCTACTACTAGCGCCGAAAGCGTCCCGACAACGGCCACCGATACCGACACGACGCCTTTTGTCTCGGGGCTTAAATGATGCTCGGGCAGAAAGCGGGCGGCAGCCATCGCAAGTAATGCGCTGCCGAATAGGATCACGTCGATGATCACACCGATCGGAACCGAGCCCACGAAGCTGCTCACCATGGTTGACGCCTACATCTGTTTGTGACGGGCGACGATCGCTCGTCTCGTTTGCGAATGAACATACCCGAAAATGTCAAATCGAACAAAACTGCTGCACTGATCTGGTCACTCACTTTACTACCTTCATCCATTCGCCGGCACGGTCACGATCGGTCCATTTCCCTTAAACCCGATGTCGGAAATCGAGAACAGGAGCATCACGGCTCCGAAGACGTCCTTCGATCGGATGTCCGTGTCAGAGATCCAAAACCACCGACCAGCGTATTGGACCGCAACTGATGTATCTGTTGGCTCCGTTTTTCCGCTCTGGATGTCCACAGCCGGTGTGGTTTGAGGTGCACGGGCCTGGCCCTCGACTAGACCGGGATTGACCTTGTGCTCGGACACGTCCGATTGCGGGACCTGTACACCGGCCGCCAACTCCAGCATGACTTGCAGCATCGAACGCGTCATCATCGATATTTCGTCGTTTTTTCCTGAGTATCCACCGTAAGTTACCGTCAGTCTTTGCGAATCCGGCCTCAGGCCGAGAAGACTTCTTACCTCCGCACTTTCAGCTTTAGCCTGCGGATCTTGATTTGAGGTAAAGGTTATCAGGGAAAGTCTCAGACCCATTCTTGGGATGCTCGATCCGAACCTCTACTGCCTCGGCCACCTGCAGGTTTCGGATCAGTTGGACCAGCCGATTGAACCTCGGGTCCGCCGCGTGCCTCATGACACGCCTAGATTCATTGTGGATGCCGTTAATAGAATCTAGGGCGATCGGCATTATGACGTCAGCGGAATATCCTGCCTGAAGGACAAATAACACCGCGTTCGGCGGGAGTGGCGTCATCAGCTTCTGGAGAAAATCCACGCCGGTCAGAGGAGTATAAATTACCGTTGGACGGTCCGTATACTGGCCTTGCGCCGTCGCGACGCCCGTAACGCCAAAGACGTCCTGGACAGCGTTGAAGTTCGAGGCGGTAAGGCCGCCCGTGACCGTGCTTTGGAATTGGTATCCGGTCACAACCTGTGTGACCGAGAGAAAGACGGGAGCATGGCCGTAACGAAGCTTAATGATATTGAGCAGAGTCTCCCGCTCCCACGACGTACCTATCGCATTGACGTAGTCGACCCTATCGCGCGAGACTGTAGCCGGACCGATGCTGCCGCACGCCGCGACCCAGAACGAAAGAAGCAAACTGCCCGCTTTCCTCCACATTTTTCAGTGTTCCCCCTGGACGTCGGTCACAAGTGCCTGTGGCTCCTCAAAACTTGGTCCGGCGCACTCATAGTGCTCCGCTGGGGTGTGTGGCGAATTGCTGATTTTGGATACAAATCAGCAATTCGCCACACACAGGTTCAAACGAACAACCAGTTTGTCTCACCTGGGCGCATCACGCGCGGATCAAAGTCCTCGACGAGAAGGACATCGACGCCGCCTTCCTCCACCATCCCTCTACCTGATCTATGGCGACGACGCTTGCGGCTGCCGCGGTTGCAGTGCGTCGAGGTTACAGGGCTCCTGTCGCGCCCCCTTCCATGACCTGAGGTTCGATGACCGTCTCTGAGGGAATTTGCTCTCCTTTGGGCTTGTGCCTTCCGAAGATCATTGCTTTTTCAAGCCACGACAGATCGTCAGGGGCCTCTTTCGGGAGCATTTGATAGGACACGCGAACGCCCCCCGCCTCTTGTCTTATCGTAAACCAGTTGAGCCGGTAGGATGGAACGTAAACATCAGGGATCAGGCGCAGATGGGCATGCACGCGGTCGAGCCGCTTGAGCCAAGTGCCGGTGTTGATGACATACCGAGAGTCGACCTTGCGCATCGAAGGAATGTGGGTATGCCCGTATATATACAACACTACTGCGGGATCGCGCTCGAATATGGACTTCGCCGCGGCGACATAAGCAGTATCTTTTTCGAACTTCAGCCCTTCTCGCGTCTCTATGCCGTATCGTCGAATCGTTCCGCGAATGTCCCTGGCCAGCAAATACAGCGGAATCGCAAGAATCAGCAGCAGGCTTATGACCGTGGTGTCGACCCATATCACCCAGTCGAATAGATGTCCCGGCACACCGAAGTTCTTACCCGGGCTTACATGAAATATCGCCGTGTGGAGGATGCCAGCCTCCTCCAATGATTGACCAATCCAGACGATCGCGCTAAGGCCGAGCAAGAGCACAAACGGTACGAGGCACCAACGCAGGATCGGCCCCATTTCCTTGTAGAAATAGTTCGACCACATCCAGAACGGTATCTCTTCGTTGGGATAAACAGACTCGAGGTCGCTCAGCCAGGGGCTGCGGCCCCGTTGCGCACTCCGCCCGGCAGCAGCCACCGTACTTGCGGTAATGAAATAGCCTGATGGCATGCCATAGCGGTTTCCGAAGTCGGGGAACGTGTTGAAGGTATCGCGTTGATTGCCATGCTCGATCCATAGCTTCCGGCCGGCAACTTCGCGAATGATATATGTCTCGGGCTCCAGACGGATATTAAACTCGGCAAGCACGTCCTTATAGGAAGGTACGCAGGCCAGTTCGTAATCGTGATTGCCCGGGACCAGAGTTATTCTGATGCGGCGTCCGGTTGCACGAAACTGCTCGAAGAGCTCTTTGTGCGTGCTGGCGATCCGCTGAACCTTCGTGTCGTCCTTGACTTCAGTCAGCTCCCACAAACCGAATGCGTCACCGATGATGATTAATTCTGCCGGAAGTGGACCGTCCGCTATCCGGCGCAGAAACGCGATCAATTCCGCTTCGAAGTCGCACTGATCGAGATCCCCGTCGCCTCCGATATGGAGATCGCTGATGAAGTAATAGGTGACCGAGGCCTCAGGAGAGGCCCCGGCGGATTTCTTTTGGCCGTTATCTGCGGTGACGATCTCTGCCATTGCACCCGGAATCTATTGGGTTACGAACGGGACGTTTTGCAGATAAAGTGCGGAGGCTTCGGCGCGTAGCTTATTTTCGACTTCCCAGGCGCGAAGCGCCACAGAGGCCGGCACCGCTTTCTTCAACTTCTCGATGTAGTTGTGGAGGATCTCGTTGCGCTCGCTTTGGAGCTTGATCCCGCGCGCGAGGAACTTCGCAGCCTCCTTGTCCGACAGCGTTTGTTGGTCGGCCTGGACGTACTGGTTCGTCAGGTCGCGGATCTCATGATCGACATGGAACAGGCGTTCCTGATACGGCACATAGAACTCCAGGAATTTGGTCTTCAGAACATCGTCCGCGAAGTGCATGTTCTTCACGACGTTCTCCTGGCGGTGGTCTTCCAGTTCCTCGTGGGTGAAAGAGTGCAGTTTCTGCGCGTACGCCACCGATGACCAGGCCGATGCGATCAGACTCAAGGACACGAAGAATCGGAACAGCAGGATTTTCAAGTTACTCGCCATTGCACGTCACTCCTCTGCGATTTGGCCCCATGGCGCCTGGTTTAGCTGCTCAGCTGAAAGCCGCGAGACCTTCGACACCGGGCACTCCTGCCAGCGCCTTGGGCAACGCGGCACGGACGACGGTTTCATATGCCTGACAGCGTTGATATGGGACTTTGGTCCTACGAGCGAGATAGCATCAAATGCTTGAGATCTCCTATGCAGTCGCATTCTACTTTTGTAGCGGGTAGCATCGCAGTGTACAGATTGCCGCGTCCGGTTCTAGAATTTCAGGCGACATTGAGCGCGACGAAGTTGAGATAGTTGGTCGAGAAATGCCCTTGCAGCGTTCCAGCAAGTGGTCCGCGGGTATTGCTGAACGGACCGGGGCCTGCGTCCATGAACTCCCATGCGGCGCCGGCTGTAACATCGCGGGTAATCTCATATAGGATATCCGTGCCATTTCCCAATTGGCGATCGATCGGCAGGACCGCATTACGGTTCGCTTGCGAACCGGCGAACTGGTCGGAGAACTTGTAGACATAGAGGAACGCCCCAAGGGGAATGAACGCGCCGGCATTGCCACCACTGGTGCCCTTGGTTGTGGTTTGTGGAGCAACGTCGAAGTTAGTCGAGGGAAGGAGGGCGCCAGCCGCTGTCCCTGCTGAAAATTCTCTCCAAACAGGAATCGTAACGGGTGCGGAAGCCAAGAGCGACCAACCGCGATGAACCAGCGCGCGCCGCAGCTTGTGCTATAAGCGGCTGCCGCGGTTCCAGATCCAAAACGCCATCAATACGAGGATTAGCGGACCGGATCGTACCGGGCGCCGGGCTACCAATGGCAGGCAGTAGTTGGTGCCGTCAGGCCGCGAGGCGCTCGTAGCGATGGTGCAGGCCGCCGACTTGCGGGATGGCGATGACTCGGCCGTGTCGCCGAGGCTGTATGGGACGCGAGTGCGGACAATCCTTGTCGAGTGAAAATGGGTTCGGGCTCGGTGGTAATAATCCACGTAAGATGCAAAAACGTGGCGCAAATGGCGTTCGTTAATGATAATGACGTGGTCCAGGCACTCCCGCCGGATCGAGCCGATCACCCGCTCGACGTAGGCGTTCTGCCACGGTGAGCGTGGTGCCGTGACGACCTCAGTGATGCCCATCGCCGCGACCCGCTTGCTGAAGACCGAGCCGTACGAGTCGTCGCGGTCGTGCAGCAGAAAGTCCCCGTGGGAGACAGCTCCTGACTGCGCAAGCCACGCTGCAGGGGATGCTCTGTAACATCGAACCGCACTATCTCTCTGCGACCGTGAGCCAGGATGACCATGACGTAGAGCAGTCTACACGAGGCCGATACGGCGACGAATGTATCGATGGCAGCGATGCCGATTGCTTCGTTGCGCAGATTACGCCATCTCGGCGACGGCGTTCCGACTCCTCGCACCATGTACTTTGCGACCGTAGCTTGGCTAACCTCGATGCCGAGCTTCAACAACTCGCCGTGGATGCGCGGCGCACTCCACAGGGGGTTGGCTTTGTTCATCTGCCGGATCAGATCACGAACTTCGCGACCTATTGACGGCCGTCCAGACCTTGAGCGCCAACGCCAATAGAGCCGAAAACCTTGGCGGTGCCACTGGACCACGGTGGCCGGCTTCACCAGCACCATAATGTTCAGGCACCGCGGCCAGACCCGGTAAAGCCAGATCCAGAGCAGGCGATCGAGCGCAGAGAGCCACGGACGGCTGGGACGCTGGCGACGCAGGACTGCCAGCTGGTGGCGGAGCGCAATGACCTCGAGCTCCAATTCCGCGCGGCTGCGAAACCGACCAGCGAGCCACGAAACAAGCCCCGAGATGTATGCGAACATGCCCGTGACACTATGGTAGGGACAGCAGATGAGGTCTCTCGATGCAGACGAATTTACCGTCGAATGTCGTATGGTTTGAGCAGTTGATGTACCGTCGCTTGGCTTCGCTGTGCGAAACGATACTAGAGTGGGATCGATTCGTCGCAAACGGCCACGGTAACCTGCGCCTTCTAGTATCCGTTGCATGGTGTGCCTATGCCTTTGTGGCGTTGTGCATCTGGCAAGCCGCGAGGGAACACAAGAACTGGGCGCGATGGACTTTGCTCATCCTCTTTGCGATGACAGTTCCCACATTGTTGGAGTCTGGTCTGACTTTGATCGAGGCGATTTTGCGCGTTGCTCAGTTCTTCCTCGTAGTTGCGGCATTGTTTCTGATCTTCACCGGCAACGCTCGCCCTTGGTTTGACTGCAGCGCCAATCAGCCGAGAAGCTAGGGATTGTGACCGCAGATGGGATCGAACAAGACTTTCCAGCAAAAGGGCGATAGGGGCAGGGTGATCGGCGAGTCCGACGAGTTCCGCAGGCTGCAGCGCGCCATCGATAAGACGCACGGCGATCGCGAGCAAGCGATCCGCAACGTCTGCCGCCTTTACGGCGTGAAGGCGATCGATGCGCTGCCAGGCGCGATCCGCGCGGCGACGTTGGCCTTGCTCGGTCCGGACGCCTGAGGATCCGCGCGATCCGACGCATCACCATCGCAGAGAGTCTCACGATTCCCATCATGAGCACGGTGCCCACTTACGACGTACATGGGCATCAGCCGGCGGCCGTCAACGGGGATCCGAACCGATTAGGTCACTAACACTTCGACGGTCCCTTCGACCACGTCGCGCTTGCAGCGGTTTGTAATTTTTTCCGAAGAATTCGCCTCGACCGTTGCCCCATTCATCAATTCGGCTTGAATCATTTGCCGCAAGCCGCGCGGCCTTCCCCGGCTCTCGTGTCCCTACCAAAAATTCCATCTGAGTTGGAATCGAACAGCTGATGAATTGATACTGAATTGAGGCGAGAAGTAAATCGGGACTGCGATCTAAAGCAAAAGCGATCTTCGGTCTCACAGTCGAGATCGCAAGGCCTCTTATCTCGCGATCCTCGGACCATGCGGAACAGCCGCGGCGCAACATTGGCGAACAGGACATTTGACGAATCAGGCAGCGATCCGATCGTAGCGGTGATGCAGGCCCCCGACTTTTGGAATAGAGACAACCTCTCCGATCCCGCGTGGCTGGATCGGGCGCGGGTCGGGGCAATCCTTGTCGAGCGAAAGATGAGTGCGGGTGCGTTGGTAATAGTCGACGTACGAGCGGAGGACGCGGCGCAGATGGCGCTCGTTGAAGATCACGATGTGATCCAGACACTCGCGGCGAATCGAACCTATGACACGCTCGACGTAAGCGTTCTGCCAGGGCGAGCGTGGTGCCGTCATGACTTCCGCGATTCCCATCGCATCGACTCGGTTGCAGGACTCGGCGCCGTACGACGCGTCACGATCGCGTAGCAAATAGCGCGGAGCAGTGTCCCACGGGAAGGCCTCGGTTACCTGGCGCGACAACCAAGCCGCCGTGGGATGTTCGGTCACGGCCGTGTGTATGATTTTCCTGCGATCGTGGCCGAGAATGACCGTGGCGTAGAGCAGCCGAAACGACGCGCAGGCAACCACAAACATATCGATGGCGGCGATACCTTGGGCCTGATTGCGCAGGAAGTTGCGCCAGCTCGGCGAAAGCCTACCTCGTCTTTGCACCATGTACTTGGCAACCGCGGCTTGGCTGATCTCGATGCCGAGCTTGAGAAGTTCACCGTGGATTCTAGGCGCGCCCCAGAGCGGTTGGCGCTGCTCATCTGCCGAATCAAATCACGAATCTCGCGATCCACTGACGGTCGTCCGGTTCTCGAACGCCATCGCCAAAAGAGGCGGAAGCCCTGACGATGCCATTGGACGACCGTTGATGGCTTGACCAACACCATCGCGTCCAGACAGCGCGGCCATATCCGGTAGAGCCAGACCCAGAGCAAGCGGTCGATCGTAAACAGCCGAGGCCGACCCGGCCGCTGGCGACGAAGAACGTGCAGCTGATGACGCAGGGCGAGGTTCTCCAGTTCCAGAACCGCACGACTGCGGAATCGGCGGGCACTAACCGAGACAATGGAACGCACGAGCTTAAGCATGCCAGCGACATTACGGCGGCGAATCCCAGAACTCTAGACTTTTCCGCCGCTTTCGGAGTTTTTAGTAGCCACAGGTCCATGACGCTTAGGATCGGAGGGACGCCTCGCGTCAGCGCACCCAATGCTGCCGCGGCAGCGCGCTGCTGTTCTGCGCAGGCACCGCACCGGTCAAGAGGGACTCGGCGAGTCTGGTCTGTCAAATGAAGGAGAATCGCGGCTCAACGAACGGGAAGGGAGGCTGGAATGATGAAAACAATTACCACGGTAATCCGCATTCTGCTCGGACTGATGTTCACGGTCTTCGGGCTCAACGGGTTCCTACATTTTTATACCCATGCAGCCGATGCCGCAGCCTGCGATCGACTTCTTCGGCGCACTGGCTGCTACCGGTTACATGATTCGATTGATCTTCTTCGGCCAACTCATCGGTGGCGTGCTCTTGCTTACTGGAGTTGCGGTTCCGCTTGGACTGGTCGTCCTCGCTCCAATCGTTGTTAACATTTTGTTTTTTCATCTGTTTCTGGCCCCCGGCGGACTGGCAATCGCATTTGTAGTGGTCGCTATGGAAGTCTTTCTCGCATGGCGCTATCAGGAGGCTTTCGCCCCGTTGTTCAGCTCGAGTGCACCTTCCTGAACGTTCCGTATTTTCTTTTCGATCGGTATCGTGGCTGCCGAAAACCCCGTCCGAAGTGACATACCACAAGTCGGCGGGTTGCATCATCGCTACGAGCGGACCGCCGCATGGCTCAGCTCCCGGGTTGCCCGGATCAGCAGTCAACCAGGAGTGTTCGGTTTCTCACCGCCCTTATGAAGTTTGTATCCCAAGCCGAGGGTGACCTCTGGATATGCGCGGATCAGGTTTTGAGGAGCGACAGCCGCAAGCGTCGCAAAACTTCGCGCCCTCGAAGTTCTCTGCGCCGCAGCGTGAGCAGTTCATCAACTTAGCCGGAGATTCCGAGAGCTGCCGAGACGGCTCCCGGCAATGCGATTCGCTCTATTCTCAAGCGTTCGACCCCTGGCCCCTTATCGCATGGAACACTACCACCAGCACGATCACAGCGCCTATCGCTGCGACCAGAATGCTCGGCAGATTGACACCCATAACAGCGGCAACGCCGAGCGCCTGGAAGATCGCGCCACCGACAAACGCGCCAACGATTCCCAGCAGGATGTCCCGCAAGCACTTCACCCGAGCGATTCACGATTTTGCTGCCGATGAACCCGCCGACGAGTCCGACAACAGCCATGCCAAAATACTCATATAGGTTCTCCTTCGAGCTTAGAATCGTGGGAAAAGGTCAACCGGCATACCGGTCATTCGTTCAGTTGGTCGAGCAGCGCCTTGGCGTCCTTCAGGTCGGCGATGTCGAAACCCTCGCTGAACCAGTTGTGGATTTCGATCAGCATCGTGCGCGCCTCGCCGCAACGGCCGCTGTCGCCGAGCAGGCGTGCGAGGCCGGTCGCCGCACGCAACTCCCACATCCTGGCGCCCTGCATTCGAGCGATCTCGATCGCGCGGCGCAAAAAGTTTTCGGCTTCGGCCAGGTTCCCTTGCGTCAGCAGCGCCATGCCCGCGATTCGATGAAGCTCCGGCGCGAATTGTCGCTCACCCGATTCCTCGCTCCGGGAGAGCGCATCATGCACGACCTCCAACGCCTCATCGTAACGCCCGATCGAATTCAACCCCGCCGCGAATTCTCCGAGGAACCATGGAAGCGCAAGTCCTGAGTCGAGATTTCGCCAGGCTTCGATTCCGCGGTTGAGGCACTCAACCGCTTTTGCTTCCGCGCCGTGCTGGATTGCAGCGCACCCCGCCAGGATCTCCGCGAGCGCCTGATAGAACGGAAGTCCATGTTCGTCGGCCAACGACCTCAATGCCCTACTGTGATCGACCACCGCATCGGGTTCTCGTCGGAAAAGGTGCAGGTGTCCCGCGAATTGAGTGGCCATGGCCAGTGTCCGCGGAGACTGCATACGCGCCGCCAGCTGCATGCAGTCCTTGACGACAGCCAGCGCCTGGTCCGGGTAACCCCGATGGTACTGAGTCCAAGCCGCGTAGGCTCTTGCATACACTACCGGGTCGTCAACGAAGACTTGATACAAGCGCTGCCCGGGGTCGCATGCGGCGATCGACCGAGCCAGCCGTTGGTAAGCGTCTTCGAAATGCCCGCGCCAGAATGCAGTATTACCCGCAGCAAAATTCGCAAAGGCAAGATGGGGATCGTCCCCGGACTTATCCGCCAACGCGAGGAGCTGCTGTACCAACGCGTCAGCCTCGCGATGTTCCGCACGCACCAGGTGGAAGGTCCACAATCCCGATAGTGCCGCGAAGAGTGCCGAAGTATCTCCCGCCCGCTGGCAAAGCTCGAGCGCGCGCGTGTAGTTCGCGGATGTTTCAGGGGAACCGAGACCCTTGACCGCCATCAGGCTCGGCCCAATCAAAATTCGCAATCGAGTTTCCTGGACCCGGTTGCCGTGTTCGTCAGGTAACTTCGATATCAGCTCCAGGGCTGTCCCGAGATGCGCGACGGCGCCGTGATCGGCGCCCTTCGCAGCCGCCTGCTGTCCGGCGCGGCACAGGTATTCGATGGCCTTTTCGTGGTTTCCACCTCGGCGATACTGATGCGCCAGCTCCGCCAGATGATCGTCGAGGCGGTCGGCGTAAAAGGACTCGACCGCGGCTGCAATCTGTTCATGGAGCACACGGCGCCGTTCATTCAGGACCGAAGTATAGGCGACTTCCAGAGTCAGTGCGTGCTTGAAGCTGTACTCGACGTCGGGCAAAGCCGGCTGCTCGTAGATGAACTCGCCGAGCTGCAAGTCGCTCAGCATCCGCTCCAGCTCGTCGCGTGGATTGCCGGTCACCTTCTCGATCAGTCCCAGGGGAAACTCCTTGCCGATCACCGCCAGCGTCTGCAGAAGCTCTTTCTCGTCGTTGGGCAAGCGATCGATCCGCGAGGAGAGAATCGCCTGCACCGTGGGCGGGATGCGCAGTTCGTCCAGCGGCTTGGTCAGCTTAATCGCGCCGTTGCGGACCAGAGCGCCCTCGTCGACGAGCACCTGCACGGTCTCTTCCATGAAGAACGGATTGCCCTCGGTCCGCTCGATGATCAATCGCTTCAGCGGTTCCAACGCGGCATCGCCGCCGAGCAACCCTGCCAGCATCAACTCGGCGCTCTCGCGTCCCAGCGGATCGAGCCGGAGCTGGGCGTAGTGAGTCCGGCTTCCCCAGTTGTGCTGGTACTCGGGGCGATAGTTCACCAACAACAGCACGCGGGCGTTGGCGATCGCGTCGGCCAGCAGGTCGAGAAACGCCTGCGTCTCGGCATCGACCCAGTGGAGGTCTTCAATGGTCACTATCAGTGGCTGATTCAGACTCTCGCGGAGCACCAATCGTTTGACTGCGTCCAGCGTGCGCCGCTTGCGCAGCTGCGCATCCATTGCGGCCAGCGGATCATCGCCGTCGACGATTCCGAGCAGCGCGTACAGATAAGGGAGCGTGTCACCCAGGGTGCGGTCGAGAATCACGGTCTTGCCCGCTACTTTCTCGCGGCGCTTGCGCGCGTCGTCTTCAGCCGAGATCTCAAAATATCCGTGCAGCAAGTCGATTATGGGGAAGTACGCCGACGCCTTGCCGTGCGAGACCGAGAACGTGTCCAGCACCAGGCATCCGCTTTGCGAGGTCGCCTTGAACTCGTGAAACAGGCGCGACTTGCCCAACCCCGCCGTACCCATCGCGGCGACGATCTGGCCGTGTCCCTGCTTGACCAGTTCCAGGGCGCAGCGCATCTCCGTCATCTCGCTCTCGCGCCCGACGAACCTGGTGAGGCCGCGCCCGGCGGCGCGCTGCAACCGGGTCCTGAGCGCACCGATCCCGGTCACTTCGTGAACGTTGACCGGCTCACTGACTCCTTTAACTCTCGTCGGCCCCAACGCCCGGAACGTGAAGTACCCTTCGCACGCCCGCTGGGTGGATTCGGTCACTGCGATAGAGCCGGTCGCCGCCAGCGTCTGCATCCGCGACGCGAGGTTCGTGGCCTGACCGATCGGCATGTACGCGGGATGCGCGTCGCCGGTGCGAGTCGAATGGACCACAACTTCGCCGGTACTCGCGCCCATGCGCAGATCAAGCGTCGCGATTCCCTCCTGGCGCAACTTGGCCGAGTAGCGGCGCAATTCCTGCTGCATCCGCAGAGCAGCATAGAGCGCGCGCTGAGGATGGTCTTCGTGTGCCGTCGGCGCGCCAAAGAGCGCGAAGATACGGTCGTCAGTGGTACGCACGACATAGCCGTCGTACCGGCGCACGGCCTCGACCAAGAGTTGAAGAGCAGGATCGATCAGGCGACGAGCGTCCGCCGGATCGAACTCCTCCATCAGCTCGGTCGAGCCTTTGATATCGGCGAACAGCGCTGTGACCAGCTTGTGTTCGCCGTCCAGTACGCTCTCAGCCTCCACTGAAGCGCCGACAGTGACGATCGGAATCGATATGGCGGATGCTGCTGACTGAGCTGAGTCAGGGGCTGTGACGCCTTCAGCACCTTTGCCAAACGCGGTGCCGCATGCGTTGCAAAACCTGGCGCCAGCGCGATTTGTCGCTCCGCACGCGGGACATCCCTGGGCCAGAGCGGTTCCGCAAGCGTCGCAGAACTTCGCGCCGGTCGTGCTTTCGGTCCCACACTTTGCGCAGCGCATCGGCTCACCTTAAACCGGTCAAAACTATGTGCAGAGACAGGGGCCAAAGGCGCGTGGCTCGCCGACCACTCTTTTCATCGTCGATACTCTGCGCGTCGGCCGCACCTCGAAAGCCCTGATTCTAATTGCCCGTCGGCAAAGAGAGATTGACACCCTCCTTGTTCATCTGATCCCGTAACCACTCGAGCCTTTGGTATTCGCTAATCGTGATCGGACCCATGTGCCCCAAGCTCTGGAGCTTCCGAGGCGGTTATTTCACGAATGTCACCATCAGCTTTTTCAGCTCGACACCCATTGGCACCGCCATCCAGGTCTGCTCCGCGAGGTTGTTCATAAAGAGGTCGTACCGTTCCTGCGGATCCTGCCGTAGAGCGAATATCTGAGGCACGGTTGCAGCGTACTTCTGTGCGCCTTTCCAGCCAAGGTTAGAGTCATAAGAGCTGCGACATCCCGCAGCCGGTGTTCGATGCTTCCAGACAAAACATGTTCGCAGATCCTACCGCTATTGGACCTTGGTCCAGCTTCGGAAAAATGACGCGAAGACCCAGAAGCTTCAGGACCTGGCCCTCGTAATCGAGACGTTGGCCGGACTTTCTGCCAAATTTATATCGCGGCGTTAGCGCCTTCGGAAGGGTACCCAACGCTCGCCTTGGCTGGAGAGTCGGCAAAACCCAACCAGCCTAATATGAATACGTATTATCAGTCAAACGAATATCTCGGCTAGCACCTCCTGGGCGGCGCGAGTCGGCCAAAATATCATCGCGTTGACCGTACACTTCGGAAGTCTCCTCCCAGTTCCGATACTACTTGGATGTCATCCACCTCGGCGACATTGACAGCGAATGTTCCGCGCTTGTCGATCAATGGGGTTACGTCCTCACGATGAACGCTCCAGTTCGCGGAACGGCGCATGCCCAGCTGGTTTCGCCCAACGCTGAGGAAAAGGAGGAAAAGGGCATCGCGCAGGTGCTCTTCAAGGCCGAGGACCGTGGGCTTACGGCGCCATTGCAGAGCGCCGACAGTGGGATCGTGCTGCTCTGGAACAAGCGATGCTTGCGCGTAAAACCCTCGAGCGGTTTTCTTCGTGGGAGGACCGCAGTTTGCTCCTATTCCCTAACCCGCTTGTCACTTGAGAGCTCGACGATCTTCTTTTCCAGGGCGTCTATATTTACAGGTTTTGCGAGGTGCGCGTCGAAGCCGGCCGTTAGCGCCTCCATCCTGTATTCATTACTCGCATAGCCGCTCAATGCGATTGCGGGAATTTCCCCCAAGCCTCCCTCCAGATTCCGGATTTTGCGGATTAGAGAATAGCCATCCTCTTCGGGCATCGCGATGTCGGAAAGCAAGATGTCGGGTTTGTCTTGAATATATACTTGTAATGCTTCGGATGCGGACGCGGCTGACCTGACGTGCGCTCCCCGGCTTTCCAATAGCTCCGCCAACGCCACCAGAGTCTCCGGATCGTCTTCAACCAGAAGTACTTTCACTCCATTGCAGGAGACTTTCATTGGCGTAGAAGCCTGGAAATCGAAAGCGGCGGCATTCAGCGCACAGGGCAGTCTCACTTCAAAACGTGCTCCCTTTCCCAAACCTTCACTCGCAGTCGTGATGGTTCCGCCGTGAAGCTCAATTATTTGCTTAGCTATAAATAGGCCGAGCCCGAGTCCTCCTCGACGTCTCCCCTTTCCGGTATCCGCCTGGGTGAATCTGTCGAAGATCCTCGGCAGAAACCCTGGGTCAATGCCCTCCCCGTTATCAGTAAAAACGAGCTCGATCACAGAACCCTTCTGTTCGCAACTAGCGTCGATAGCCCCGCCGGCGGCAGTAGACTTCAGCGCGTTAGATAGCAGGTTCCAAATTACCTGCCTAAGTCTGCCGGGGTCACCTTTCACGAGGCCTGTCCCCTTTAGCCGGCTCCTCAATTCAACCCCCTTCTCCTGGGCGAGAACGGCAAATTCCTGGACAACATCGCCCAGCTCTCTAGCTATGTCGACCGGATAATCGCCAATCTCGACCTTGTGCGCGATCAGCCGCGAAGCCTCCAAGAGATCGTCCACGAGACGAGTCTGCCTCTCGACGCATCGGCGCATCACTTCAGGTGCGCTTTCCTTGATGCGCGGGTTTACGTTGTCCTGCCGCAGCAGGTCTAACCAGGAAAGCATCCCCTGAAGCGGTGAGCGCAATTCGTGCGAAATCAGTGCGAGGAATTCGTCCTTCGCCTGATTTGCTTCCTCTGCTTTCGCTCGAGCTACTTCCGCAACGGCCAGCTCTCGCCGCGTCTCAAAAGCCTCGCGAAGTTGCTCGCTCTGGCTTAAAACGGTTAGATAGGCCGATCGCAGCCATGCTCCGAAACAGCAAAACCCTAAAGCCACGACCAGAAACGTGCCGAGACGTATCTCTCCCTCAGGGCTGATCAACGCAACCGCGCCGAACGGATGGGCGAGAACCAAGTCTATTCCGATGACGCCGAGAGCAAGTGTCAGCAGGCCAGGACCCCATCCTCCGATTAGCGCACTGAGCGTGGCGCAAATCAGCAGTACCAAAAGCGGAATCTGATATAATTCCGGCTGAACCAAGTCATCCAATGAGATGCCGATTACCGCCAAACCGACTGCTATTAGATATTTTGCAAGAGCGCTACGAGCGGCTCGGACGACACGATGGAAGACAACAGCGCCGGTATTCTTGAAAGTCGCCATCGGCCCCCCCTAGTTCTCGTTGCTCACGACGACGCGAGAAAATCAGCCGAGGTTGCGCTTTGATTAGTCCGCGCAAACCTCGCGTTCGAATCGGTGCAACTTGCTGCCATAAGAAAACGATCCAAATGACCTTTTCCTAAAATCTTGGTTGACGAGCGACGTCTGCTCACTCGGTAACCGTGGCAAATCTCGCGGCGACTCTACCGTCGAATCCGTCCTCTCGCTGCCAACATCGCCAGTAGGCGCCGCGATGACGCGCCCGGCCACAGATCATGGGCATAGCGGGGCAAGCGTTCACGTGTCTGTGGCTAATTGCTAAATCTTGGCAGAGAACACTTCAGCAGCACAATCTTGTGAATTCTTCGCTTTCCGTTAAAGTTCGCCTTCATGCGAGAGCTGTTCATCTTGATCGCCCATTTGCTGGTGACCCTGGCAAAGCTTGGCCCCGGGGCGGTGTTGCCGCGGTGGGGCAGAATCACTGGCGGTCAAACACCAGCTGCTCATCAAGAAGAGTGCGCGGCGGCGTGCGCCGAATCTGACCTCATGGGATCGGTTGGTGCTGGGAGTTTGTGCGCTTTTGGTACCACCCAAAGGCCTGAGCAAGATGGCTGTGATACTGGAGCCTTCTACCCTTCTGCGCTTTCACCACGCTCTGGTGAAGCGCAAGGGGATCGCAGAGCTTCATCGTAACTGAAACCCCGAGCGCTTCTTCCGGGGTTGGGCGGCGGTTTTTTGGCCCGCAGGTCGAATCGGCGGTACGCCTCGAACGCTGAAAACGCGATCAGATTAGACAGGAGTGACTAATAGAGTCTGCACGCGCGAAGTGTCGTAGATCGCCCTTTTGCTCTGGTAGCGCCAACCCTCGGCGGTTCGCACTATCCGATCGAAGTAGCGGCCCGACTGATAAACCCGCGATTCGCCGTCAGTCAATGTCTGGACGACCACGTAATTGCACTGCATATCCACCGTGTCGCGATCGATTGGCTTGAACTCCAGCCCGGCGGTCAAATGGCGGTAGGTATGCGGCTCAAAAATGTTGGCGTTGCGCAGCGCCGTGATCCGATCGCTCACCATCGCGCGACCAAAGCAGTGCATGATACCGATCGGTAAGCCTAGATCCTCATTCTCCTTCGGCACGATCTCGTAAACACAATCTTCAGTGAACAGCTCCGGCAGCTCCTCAAGGCGATCGGTGTCGATAATGCTAATATAGCGCTCTTGCAGCCGGTGCAGCTCGTACCAGAGCATCAGCTCTTGAAGGGTGGTGTCCATTATTCCGCAGAGCCTAGCGCCCGATTTCTATAGACCCATCAGCTCCTGATATCCGCGCCAGAAGTGCCGGATGTAAGTTTCCGAAATGCTGGATGCGATCTGTGGGTCATCCGGCGCATCGCGGCACATATCCGCGATGGAGAGCGCGTCCTCGCTGCCGGCCGTGCCGAATTGCACGAGTTCCGTGGCCAGCATGTCCTCCATCGAGACTAGCCCGGCCGGCCCGACCAAATTGGCCAGCTTGATACGATGTAAGCGCATCTCCGGCGTATCGTCGGCGTAGCCGAAGAAGTGAAAGATCAGTTCGAAGTTGGCCGGTCCTTTAGGCAATATCTGGCGCGCCACGAGGCTGTTTTGAATCTGTTGAAGAACGAGTTGCGGAAAGATGGCCTGAATCTGAAAAGTCCCCTCGTCGAGTTCGCTGATCATCGAGAGGAGCGATGGATCCTGCAACCGGAGCCCGTCCTTGAAAGATGACACACCGTCTTGCTTGTAAGCGGCGCCGCCGGTCGTATCCTGAGTATGAAACCCTCGGGTGTAATTATGCAGGCCCCTCTCGCCATTTATCACTTCGGTCCGTGTGGTGGTCGCCCTAAACAGATTGAACGTGCTGAAGAAGGCGTGCAGCAGCGAAGCATGGTAATTGTCTCTGACGTTTTCGTGGTAGAGCTTCCAGTTCGACTTTGAGTACTGGCGACTACAGCCGAGATAGACGATCGGCTTGTGGAAGATTCGGTCAAGGCCGGGACGCATCTTTGGGCCGAGATAGTCGTAGAGCGACGGGGCGCTAGTGCTGAAGGTCGCGAAGATCGCACAGCGATAGCTGTCCACCCGGAGTTGCTCCAGGCCGTGGTTAGTCGGATCGAAGTCGGCCGGCATTCCCGCCGAGCCTTTCACCCCGTTCCGAAAGGGAATTCCCCGCAACTTGCCCCGCGTGTCGTAGCTCCACTGATGATAGGCGCAGATGTGGGTTTTGGCGTTGCCGCGCGCGGCCCGGCAAACCATCGCACCGCGATGGGCGCAGCGGTTTACCCACGCAGATAAGCTTGCGTCCCCATTGCGGGTGACGACGACCGGCGTGTCGCCGACGAAGGTGCTCTTGAAGTCGCAGGGATGCGGAATCTCGGCTTCCAGGGCGAGGAAACTCCAGACCGGTCCATGAAAGATCCGTTCCTGCTCGACTCGATAAATTTCGGGCGAGCTGTAAACCTTGTAGGGGATCCGCGACCCATCGGAGCGGGGGAAGTAAACTAACTTCTCGGCTTGGGTCGTGACAGTGCTTTGAGGCGAGGCGTTATGGTCCATACCAACCTCCACCGCTAGAAGCTGCGACTCTACCACGGAAATTAGTCAAACTGCGACCAAAGCGGTGAGGCTGCCCTGTTCGGCAAGCCAGCCTCGATAGCAGTAACGGGACGCTGTGCATCTCTCTGATGAGCTTCCCCGAAAGGGCCGAGAAAGGCGTCAACCTGCGCCTATTGCGCCGTGCGGCCTTGCCCGGCGCGCGAGCGCATCGCGATCGAGCTTGTGGAAGTTGCCGTTCTGCATGATGGCCACGAGCCGCTCCTGCCGCTGCAGGATCGACACGTCGGCTAGCGGGTCACCATCGACAAGCAGCAAGTCAGCGAGGTAGCCCTCGCGTACCTGGCCGAGCTCGTGTCCCATGTCCATCAGCTCGGCGCCGATACGCGTCGCGCAGGCCAGCGCTTCGCTCGGGCTGTAGCCGAACAGCTTAACGAAGTGCTCAAGGTCTCTCGCATTGGCGCCTTGCGGTGTGATGTCGAAGCCGTAGTCGCCACCGATCACCACACGGATGCCGCGCTTGCGCATCTGCTCGTAGGTCCTGACCGTGGCTGCTAACGATCGCTCGACCGACTCGCGCAACTTCAGGTCGGCGGCGGTGCTGGATGCGGTCAGGCTTTCGCGCACTGCGTACGGAAGTCCGATCGCTGGACCTACGAACACCCGGTGTTTCTCGCCCTCCAGCAGGTCAAGCGCCTCGCTGTCTGCGTGCTCGCAGTGATAGATCACGTCGACGCCGCAACGGACCGCGCGCTTGACGGATTCCGCCGCCCGGCAATGACAATTGACCTTGCGGTGGAAGTCGTGCGCCACCTCGACCCCGGCGCGGATCTCCACCTCGCTCATCACTGTCATCTCAGCCTTGGCGGCCCTGTATAAATTGTCCCCAGAGACGTTGAGCTTGATCGAGTCCGCACCCTCGCGGCAGCACAGCCGAGCCCATTTGACGATTTCCGCTGGGCCGTCGGCGATCACCGCGAAGCTCTCGCGGTACATGTGCGCACTGCGCTCGTCGCCCAGGCCGCCGGTCACCGTAATCTCGGGTCCGCAGGCTTTCAGCCGCGGGCCCGAAATCTGCCCGGCCGCGATCGCGTTGCGGATCACGATATCGAGCCTGAGCTTCGCCGACGCCGCGCTGTAGGCGCTGGTGAAGCCGTGGTCGAGCAGGGCCTTCGCGTTCCGTGCGGTGAGCAACGTGTGTTCCTCCGGCGGCAGGTCGCCCAGGTCAGTGCTCGCGACCGCGTTACCGAAAGAGAGGTGAGCGTGACCCTCCACCAGTCCGGGCATCAGTGTCATGCCGCCGGCCTCGATGACCTCGGCGCTCCCGCCGTCAAGCTGGCCACGGTTGCGCGCCACTGCGCGGATACGCCCGCCGTCGATCAGCAGGTCCGCGGGAAAGGCCGCTTTGCCGCTGCCGTCCCAAACCCTGCAATCCCGGATGATCGTCTGGTTCATGCTGTCCTCCCTTTGCTCCGCCGGTGCACCTCCCAATGCCACACGCGCCTCTGCTAGTCACCTCGGTTCGGATAAGGTTTTCGTGGCTCTTAGGTTTGGGCGACCAATTCATCCGCATCTCGCCGATGCCCTCCTCGTAGCTGCTGTCACAGAGATGGGTTGTCGAGTGGCAGTCCCAGCTTCACCCGTCCATGCGAGGCCGCATTGAAGTCCCAGTTATGCGTAACATGACGGGTTTCGGTGCACAGGTTCCGATACTCGCGGCCGATGCGATTTTTCAGATATACTCCGCGACCTCCTTCGGCGTCCCAAATCGCGTTCGCGGCCGCAAATGCCAGTTTTCCAGCATACGCGGCCAAGCATCGAGAGCGCGTGCGCTGCTCGTTGTCAGGTAGCGCACCAGAATCCAGCACGGACATAATTTCGTCGCACGCGGCATAGAGCACCGCGCGAGCGGCCTCCAGCGCAGCGACGGCCTCTGCGACTTTTATATGCTGACTCATCAAGCTGCGGGTCTCCCGGCCAGTCATCAGCGCAACTCGTCTTTTCGCTTCTTCGACATAGTCAGTCAGCATTCCTTCCGCCATTCCGAGAGACGCGCTTGCGAGCAGGATGCCAAACCACATGTAGCATGGTGAGCGATAGAGCGGTGCGGGATGGAGACGGTTGCCGGGGGTTTCGCCGCCCTTGAGGCAATCAATCGGCAGCGTCATGTGCTCAGGTACAAAAAGCTCCTCGACTTTGATGTCGTCGCTGCCCGAACCATGCAGTCCTATTGCATCCCAGGTCGGCACGATCGTCACCTGTCCGCGGGGCACGAGAAAGTAGCGCTCCTCCGCTACTCCGTTTTGGGCGTTGGCAACCATCCCCGAGAGAAAGCACCAGTCGCTGTTGTTGACGCCGCTGACAAAGGGCCATTGTCCGGTTATTGTGTACCCGCCGGCGACCTTGGCGGCACGGCCAAGCAAAGGGATGAGGATGCCGCTCACGAGGTTGTCGGGCGCGTTGCTCCAGATCGCTTCCTGGGCCGGCGGCGGCCATAGTGACACCATGAAGTTGTGCCCGATATATTGCGCTAGGCACCACGCTGTGGAGCCGCATCCCTGACCGATCGTTCTCAGGATATCGACCATTCCTGCGAACGGCGCCTGGCATCCGCCGTAGCGCGCAGGCTGCAAGACGCGAGCAACGCCGGAGTCCTTGAGGTCGCGCACCGTCTCGGCGGGGAGCCGGCGCAGAGCGTCTGCTTCCGCGGCTCGCGCCCGGAGCATTGGAATCAGCGCTAGTGCACGACGGACCAAATTGTCGCGCGTGCCAACGCTTTTGCATCCGTGTAAGGTTAGTGTTCCGGCGGAGATCTCGGAGGACCCTACAGAAGCCGTTTTGCTCATAGCGATGACCTCCTGAAATCGCCCAGCAAAGTTCGCAGCTGCGACGCCCATTTGGCATATCTCAACCCGACGCTTAACAGAAGTCCGCGCCAACGCCGGTTTGACACGTGCTGACCGCGATCGAAGGACGCTGCGGATTCGGCCCATGGCCCTCTTCGCCAGCTGACGCTCCCCAAGTCTGTAGTTTCGGCCACCGGCAGGTTTTATGCCAAGGGTACGCTGTCCTGAACTCAGCCTAAATCAACGAGGCTGGCCCTCTTCGGAGAGCCAGCCTAGATGGCATTAATAGGGCGACGTGGAACTATTTCGCGGGCTTCGGCTGGCGGCAATGCGTCGCCTTCTCGCTCTCCGCGGCCGAGCCGTAGCGTTTCTTGAAGCAGGCGCGGCATCGGGCGTCGCGTCGCTTCCTGAAAGACGGCGCGAGATCATCGCTGCCGCAGTATCGGCAGAGTAGCTTGTCCGGTTTTGCCGCAGATTGGGATCGGCGCGATCTGGTTGCTCTAATCGCCACGGTCGGAGCAACCTTTGCTTCGCGCGCGGCGGATCTTGTGACATGGTCATTCCGGATCTCCTTCTCGGGCGGCAGTTTTGGAATCGCCGCCGTCGCGAACACACATCGCTCTGTCGCGGCAGTTTTGGAAGGGCGTCATGCGCCTGCGGAGGCGATAGTCAGGCGAATCGCGTATGCGAATCAGCTGCCGGTGTGATTGATAATTCCTCTCGCCCGGGCGGACCTAGGCAAATCGCACCCGGATAGGTTTTGCCCGATTCTGGCGCTTAGCGCACAAGGAGGCGTTCTCCGGGTCCGCGCGCGATCCCAAATCGCCCGCACACGCGCGCGTTTCGATCCATCCTACCCGATGTAGCGAAAGATGACAGGTGGTGGTGTGGAGCAGAAGGGAATCACATAGAAATGAAAAGACCAATCATATCAATGGATCTAATCAGCTGGTCTAACGAATACCCCCAAAACTACCCCCCCCGCGCCCAAATTGCTTCGATAGGGACAGCGCGGAGCCAAAAAGCGAAAAAGGGTATAAGTGGGGTTATCATCTTCCTCTTTTTCGCGGCAGTCCATACTCGGTGACTCCTGGCTGCTCTCGCTCGATTTTGGCGACCATGACCTCGATCTTGTTGTTAACATCGCGGCCGGTTCGACCTGCGCAGGGGTGGCCGATTTGGGCTTCGCGCTTACAGTTACTCGTGACGCCCGCCAGCTTCGAAGGCGCAACTCCTGTACGCGCAAGCGGGATGACACCGTCCCGAGCGGCATACCGGCTTGTCGATCATGGGTTCCAAATCGAGGTCCTCACAAACATGCCGCACTAAATCCTAAGCAAGGAGGGGTCCTGAACTCTAACGGCGAGCCGCGGCGGAGGCTGGTTTTTAGCGCGACCCGGACGGCGGCTGACTCGCCTGATTCAAAGGCAAACGTTCCATTTAAACCCTTGTGCGCCAATGACTTCGCGAAGGTGTGTCAGTGATGTGCCAGTTAACCGGCGCGCGCCTCAGCGAACGAACCGCTAAATCGCTGCAACTGCGCGGACGGGCAGTCGGCGTGAGGGCCAGCGCGAGTCTCATCCCACAATGGCGAAGGCGATGGCGCTGGGCGACACCCCGACGACGACGGGCATCCCGGTATGATTGTTCGAGGTACGGATCGGGGTGAGCAGGTTGCCACCTCCGGTCACATAGAGCGTCTTGCCGTCCGGAGTGACGGCCAGCGTGAACGGCTGATGCGGGACCGGAATAGGGGCGCCCGCCGTGTAGGCGGACACCCGGATCGGTGTCACGCTGTCGCCACCAGAGTTGAGGACGTAAAGCTTCCGTCCGTTCGGTGTGACGGCCATGTCGAAGGGCTGGTGGCCCACTGGGATTGCGGGCAGGGCTGTGTTGGTGGCGGTGCGGATGGGCGTCACGGTATCGTCGTCGTTATTAGAGACGTAGGCCATCTTGCCATTTGGGGTGACGACGATGGCGGCGGGTCCATTGCCGACCGGAATCGGCGGCCCTGCCGTGTTGGTCGGCACGTGGATCGGTGTCACGGTGGCATCGCTGCGGTTCCCAACGTAGAGCGTCTTGCCGTCGGGAGTGATGGCGGCGGAGTTGGGGAACCCCCCGACCGGGATGGCCGGCCCGGCGGCGTTGGTCGATACCCGGATCGGTGTGACGGTGTTGTCCGTGGCATTTACGCCATAGACGGTCCTGCCATTGGGTGTGATCACCACGCGGAACGGCCCGTTGCCAACCGGGATGTCGGCCAGTGGGCTGTTGGTCGAGACGCGGATCGGCGTCACCGATGCCGAGTTGGTGTTGCCGACGTAGACGGTCCTACCGTTGGGTGTCACCACGATGGCGAACGGTTCGCCGCCCACCGGTATCGGTGGGCGGGCCGTGTTGGTGGCCGTGCAGATCGGGGTCACCGTGTTGAGCACGCCGTTGGGGACATAGACAGTCTTCCCATTGGGCGTCACCGCGATCGACTGCGCTCCTCCCCCGATCACGATGGGTGAGCCGGCGGTATGGGTGACCGTATCCACCGGCGTCACCGCGCCGGCAGCAACTGTGCCGGATACCACGTACGCGATCACTCGACGCGCGGCCGCGGATTGTTCGATCCATTTACGCTCAAATTGAACCTGTGACATTTGCCAGCGACCTTTCGTCTATTAAGCTCTCAACTTCATATCGTGACAGGTCGGGCTGAAGTGATATGAAAACGCCTTGCAGCTCGATTGACGTTCGCCTCCAATCGGCTGATGGATAGCAATGCGAGCCCCGTGACGCTGGGCAGGTTCATTGAACAACAGTACGCATAGGTCGGCGATCCCACCACCCCGAATGTTCTGACACAGAACTGACACAATAGACGACTCGACGAGTCCTCTATCGTTTTCCCGAGAGTTCAGCCCAGGCCCAAAAGGAATCTAGGTCGGGGATACCTTACGCGCCGCCGCCGCGACGATCGTCGGACGATCGACCATGGTGTTTAAGTCACTTCCCAACTGAGGTCGTATGCGGCGGTGATTGCGGCCCAAAGGTGAGATCCCACGCTCCGCGGCCAGACTCGGGTTACGCGGCTAGTTCGTCGAGCTGTGCCTTGGCGTTCTTCAGAGCGGCGGTGCCGAAGCCCTCGGTGAACCAGCCGTAGATTTCGGCGAGCATCGTGCGTGCTTCGTCGCGACGACCCTGCTTCGCGAGCAGCCGGGCGAGGCTCGTCGTGACACGCAACTCCGCTATCCTAGCACTTTGCCGACGCGCGATCTCGATCGCTGTGCGGAAACACCGCTCCGCTTTGGCACCGTCCGATGGGTTCTGCACCAGCAATAGTTCACCCTTGACCTGATGTAGCCCCGGACTACTCAGCTGCTCCCCAGTCTTCGCGACGGAAGCTAATCCGTCCTCCACAACATTAAGTGCTTCCTGAGGCCGTCCAACTCTTCCGAGCCCGGAGGCTAGAAGACCAAAATACCAAGCTTGCGGCGTCCCCCCGGTAGCGCGGAAAGCGGAGAAACCCCGGCGCATCCCGGCGATGCCCTCTTCGAAGCGCCCTTGGACGATAAGAGCGGCGCCACTAACGGTGGTCGCCATTGCCGAAAAACTCACGAGTCCCCTCTCCTCGGTGAGCACCATCGACTCTTCGGCGTACTTTTGCGCCGCAGTGATGTCCCCACGGACCAAGTTGTGTATGGCCTCAAAGCAGGAAGCCTGAGCCAAAACGTTCGGATCGGAAAGACCGCTGAGCGATCTCCAGCATCTCACGCGATATCGCCCAGGCACGATCGGGATAGCCAAGTCCCCAAACACCAAAGTAGAGGAAGGAGAGCGACTGTAACCTCCATGCCTCCAACTCCTCGGGAAGAGGTTGCCGGAGGTCGAAAACGGCCAGCGCTTTCTCCAGATGCTCATTCGCAGAGACAAACTCACCGAGGAAGAAAAGGGTAGTACCGCGCGCGCTGTTGCCAGCCAAGAGCATCGCCGGGTCTTTCACATCCTCGGCTGCGGCCAGAAGCTCGTCGGAGAGTTCCAGAGCGGTGTGAAGCTCCAGCTTCCACCAGCGCATTGACCATTGTCCATGAAAGATACGGAAGGTGAGAGCAGGGTCGCGGATTTGCGCGCACAGCTCGCGCGCTCTCGCATATACAGGCTCCAATTCCGCCGCCGCGAAGCCTTTTACTACGCCAAGACTTCGGCCTAAGACGGATTGGACTGACAGCTCCTGGCGCGCCCGTTCGGTGTCGTCGGGCAGATGTTTGAGGAACTCCAAGGCACTGGAAAGCCGGATTACCGCTTCGGAGTACGCGAAACGCGCTTCGGCTTGGCACCCGGCACGAAACAGATACTCTACCGCCTTGCGCGTGTTGGCGCTGCGGCTGTAATGGTGGGCCAGCTCGGCCAGGTGATCGTCGATCCGATCCTTGAACAGCGCCTCGATCGCCTCACCCGTACGCTCATGCAAAAGCCGGCGGCGCTCCATCAGCACCGAGTTGTACGCCACCTCCTGGGTTAGCGCGTGCTTGAAGGTATATTCCGCTTCCCCCAACGCGGGTCGCTCGTAGATGAACTCGCCGGCCTGCAAGTTCTTCAACATCGGCTCCAGCTGATCGTCCGGACTGGTGGTCATATGCTTGACCAGATTCAGCGGGAAATCTCTCCCGATGACCGCCACGGTCTGCAGTAAGCCTTTTTCGGACGCCGAAAGCGCATCGATGCGTGAGGCCAGGATGCCGTGGACGGTGGGCGGGACGTGAATCTCGGTCAGCGGTTTGGTGAGCCTGGCGGCGCCATTGTGGACTAGCACACCCTGCTCGAGCAGCGCCCGCACAATCTCCTCCATGAAGAAGGGATTGCCCTGGGTTTTCTCGATGATCAACCGCTTGAGAGATTGCAGGCTCGCGTCGCCGCCGAGCAGGGCGTCAAGCATCTCGTCGGCGCTCTGGCCACCCAGCGGATCGAGGCGCAACTGGGTGTAACAGGTGCGGTTGCCCCACTCGTGACGGTACTCGGGCCGGTAGTTGACCAACATGAGGATGCGCGCACTGGCCACGCTGTCCACGAGCAGGTCCAGAAGCTCCTGGGTCTCCGCGTCGATCCAGTGCAGGTCCTCGAAGATCACCACCAGCGGTTGCTTGAGGCTCTCACGGATGATGATGCGCTTGATCGCCTCCAGTGTGCGCCGGCGTCTTATCTGCGCGTCCATCATCGCCAGTGACGCACCCGCGCCCGCGATGCCCAGCAGGCTAAGGATGTAGGGCAGGGTCTCCGTGAGCTCCGGGTCGAGACCGCGGACTTTGGCCTCGACCTTCTCAGACCGGCGACTGTCGTCGTCCTCGTCAGCGATCTCGAAATAGCTCTTGAGCAGCTCGATCACCGGCAGCCAGGCCGACGCCTTACCGTGCGAGACCGAATACGCTTCCAGCACTTTGCATTCGTCCGAAATTGTGGCCTTGAACTCGTACATCAGCCGCGACTTGCCCGCGCCCGCCTCGCCAACTGCGGCAACGATCTGCCCACGGCCAGCCCTGGCCTGATCCAGCACGCTGGCCATCACCGCCATCTCGCGCTCGCGCCCGACGAACCGCGTCAGCCCGCGCCGCGCCGCGAGCTGGAAGTGCGTCCGCAGTGGCCCGGCGCGCACAACCTCGTACACCTCGACCGGGGCCTCGAGTCCTTTAATTGCCGTCGGCCCCAGCGCGCGGAACTCGAAGTAGCCCTCGCACAACCGCTGCGTCGCCTCGCTCGCCGCGATCGAACCCTCCGGCGCCGCAGTCTGCATCCGCGCCGCCAGATTGGTTACATGACCGACCGGCGTGTATTCGGTATGGCCTCCGGTCTCGATCGTCCGCACCACCACCTCGCCCGTGTTCACCCCGACGCGGGCTTCAATGGGAATCTTGCCCTCGTTACGCAGACGGTCGGCGTAGCGACGCAACTCCTCCTGCATTGCCAGCGCCGCATGCAGGGCGCGTTGCGGATGATCCTCGTGGGCCACCGGCGCGCCGAACATGGCGAAGATGCCGTCGCCGGTCGATTGCGCGACGTAGCCGCCGTAGCGATGCACCGCCGCCATCATAAGCTGCAGCACCGGATCGACGATCGCGCGTGCCTCCTCGGGATCAAGATCGCGCATCAACTCGGTCGAGCCCTTGATGTCCCCGAACAGCGCCGTTACCGTCTTGCGCTCGCCTTCGATCGGATCGCCGGCCGGCTGCTCCGGCGTGACACGAATATTTGAAGGCGTCGATGCAGATTGAGGTAAACTGGTAGCGGAAGATGCGGCGTAAGCTGCGAGAGCGGCGCCGCAGTCCTCGCAAAACGCTGATGATGGGGCATTTTCCGCGCCGCACTTCGGACAGCGACTGGACAGCGGGCTACCACACGCGGCGCAGAATTTCCTATTTGTCGTGCTTTCGGTCCCGCACTTAGTGCAACGCATCGCTTTCCCCGGAAACCCGAGCGACTCGCCCTTCTTCTATCATCCGGGGCCGGGAAGGGGCAGCGGGCCTGCGGAAAGGCGAACCGGCCCCGGTTAAGCGCCGACTTCAGGATTGTGACGCTGAGCACTTAAGCTGCCACGTGCTACGGGGTACGATAGTGCGAACTCGGAGGAAGGATGGTGGCGGGCCTAACGAACGATTTCGATGGCGCGTGGCATGCGGTATTTGGTGCGCAGCTCGGCGGTGAAGGCATTGTGCTCCTCAGGAGCGGATTTATTCTTGGCTGCGACGACCAGTATTTCTACGAAGGGAGATACGTGGTCGAAGAGGACGGCGGCTTCAGGGCGCTAGTCAAGGTGTCGCACTATGCCGGCGATCGGGCGGTAAGCATCTTTGGCGAGTTCGGACCATTTGCGACTCTGGAAAGCTTCCATGCTGAATTGCGAGGGGCCCAGGACTCGAACGACACATTGCAGCTCAGCGGGGGCGTCACAGGCGACCCCGACAGGAGGCTCGACGTCGCAGTGAAACTGGCCCGTCTCGTTCCGAACCCAGTCCGCCAAGAATGAGATTTCGCGTTGAGTTGGAGCCTTCTCTGGACAAGACGCTGCAAAGTATACGCTCGCAGGGATTTCTCCCGTTCACGTTTGCGGGCGTTTGCGATACGAGATGACATCCGCCCAGCGACCGGCGAGATTGGCCAATCAAGAAAAATAAGACGGCGCGGCCCGCAGATCTGGCACGGAAAGGCCCTCAGGAGCTTTTCGCCGCTACTCACCTGCCACGCTCGTCCGCAGACCCCTTAGAACTAACAAGACAGCTATTGGTGGTCTCCTGTGCCTCCTCAAAACCTGGTACACGCGAATTAATTGGTGATTTCGAACCCCGAGCGATAGGCTGCGCGTGTGGCGACGCCAACCACTGAAGAGACCTCGGTCGGTCTCGGCGAACCCCGAAGCCGCAGCGAGCTGGTGCTCGAAATGATCGCGCTGCGCCATCAGATCGCCGTGCTGAAGCGCAGCGGAACTCGTCGCCCCTGTTTCGGTCTTTGGGATCGACTGTTCTGGATCTTGCTCTCGTGGCGGTGGACGCGCTGGCCCGAAAGCCTGACGATCATTCAGCCGGAGACGGTCAAGCGCTGGCGCCGCAACGGCTGGTCTGGGCTGTGGGGATATCGGTCAGGTGGTCGCTGGCGAGGCGGACGTCCCAGGGTTTCTCGCGAAGTCCGCGAACTGATCAATCGAATGGCTCGGGAGAACTTCCTTTGGGGTGCACCGCGAATCCACGGCGAGCTGCTCATGCTTGGGTTCAAGGTTTCCCAGGCGACCGTATCCCGCTACTTGGCGACCGTGCACCGAAGTCCCGGGCAATCGTGGCGGACGTTTATTCGCAATCAGGCGCTCGCCTTCCGATACCGGGACGATCTTGAGTGCTCCAACCAAGACTGGCAGAGCCGCTCGGACTGCTCGTATCGTGGCAATCTAACGCGCTCTGCTCGGCAGATTGCAAAACTAGATACCGGCAGCCGCTGGCTGTCCCAGCCACGAGGCATCGCTGCTCCCCCGAGGTTGTGCGCGCGAAGTGCTAGCCTACGCACCTTCCGTTACAGCACCGCGCCCGGGCGCTCATCGACTGCAGGTGCGAATCCGGTTTCGGTCTCAGTGCGGATGCGAGGTCCGCCTCGTCACACCACGAGATTCCTCAAAGCCGGAGGCTCGCCAGTCTGCGGACCAAGTTTTGAGAAGGGACACAAAGTGATTCAGCTGATAGCTCGACGGTCCGCTCTTCTGCCATACCCCGAGGCAGAAACTGCTGGTCACCGGATGTCCGTACTGAAAATTCCAACCAAAGGAAGATTCGACGAGCCGCGCAGGAACGTTGGGAGCGATCAGCCGAGGCTGCCGACGCTCACTTTTGCGAGAGGACCTGGGACGGAGAACGTTGAGGATCGCCGATTTCGCGGCTTCGTACCGAGTTTTCTCTAGGCGCGCGTCCCGACGGTCCCAGTAGCTTCCCCGAAAGTTAGCGCGTTCGGAACCAATCACCCGTCGCTCCGACCATGCGGCCTGACAACTACCTTTACCGGGTCTGACGAAATACCGTTGGCGACCACCGCAAGTTGCGCCGCCCCCAGCGCGAGGTCGCCCGGAAGCGTAACCTGGGTATCGACGATCGTTCCGCCCGTGGCTACGCCCATGGCCGGCGTGGTCACACCGCTGACCGTGGTCGAATGATTGGCTGTTCGGCAATAGCGGACGGCACCCGACGTCAGGTTGGTGATGCGCACCAAGGGATAGTTGGTCGCAGCGGCATAGTCGTCGCCATAGCTGACCGCCTGGGAGAGCCCATTGAACTGGGTCCCCGAAACCGTGACGGTTGAACCTGGCCGAAGGACGGTCGGCGCCTTGGTGATCACCGGCTTGGCCTTTGCCAACGGGGCCAAAATCTCCGTATAAATGTAGAAATTATTGTCGTCTTCCCGTGTCCACAAGATCTGGCCGGTCGGCAGCAGGAGCAGGTGGCCGACATAGGTGGGGCAGTTGGCGTTGGGCGGGTCGCTGGCGCGGTTGAGGTTGACGCGGTCGAATTCAAAGAACGACGAAGGCGAATTGTAGTTGCCCTTGATGTTGTCCACCGGCCCGACGGCAAGCAGCACTGTTCCACTAGGCAGCAGGGCAGCAGGCCCGTCCTTTGCACCCTGATTTTGCGGCGGTCGCGCGCTCGTCTGCGGGAATTGTGGACCCAGCGCCCAGGTGCCCGCCGTTACGTCATCAGGGCCCGCGGTATAAAGAGCGGTCGCTCCGGTTGCACCAACAAAGAAAGCTCGCCCGTCCGTCAGCAGCAGGCCGGGTCCGGTCTCGATGGATGCGGCTTCGACGATGCTGGCCTTTACCGCGCTATCGGGAATCCATTGGTCCAGACGGACACAGTACATCTCGGCGTTCGGTGAGTTGGAGCACTGGGGAACCACCACCGTGCCATTGGGCATCATCACCCAGGTCTCCTCCGAGCCGCTGTCGCCCTTGCCACCTGCCGCGCCGGCCGCTGTCCAAGTGCTCGCGGCCGCGTCCAGCAGGAACGTCGATGCGCTGTTGAAGCTTCCCAGCAGAAACCGCCCGTCGCCAAGCAGGCAGCAGGGGGAATCGCCGATCTGGGTCACCCCTGCTGGCGGCGTAATCGGGCTCCAGGAATCGGCGACGGGATCGTAGATCTCGCTGGCCGCGGTATCGTCGTTGGCGTTGTTGCCAGAAACGTCGCTGTACTCGCCGCCGAAGACCAGTAGGCGGCCGTCCGCAAGCACGGCCGAAGCGAAATATTTGCGGCCGTTGGCACTGTCGCTCACCCGGGCCCACGAGCCATTCACATAGCTTCCCGAGGCGTCGGGCGTAAGTTTCCACCAATGCCGGGTGCCATAGCCGCCGCTGCATTCGTTCATCAGCACACCACCGTCGGTGAGCAGGAACAAGGGTCCGCCATTGCCGTCGATGCAGAACACGTAGAAGATCCATGTCCATCCAAGACAAACCCACCTGGCGATCCAGTACCAAGCTTGGCAGACCCAGTTGGCCACCCAGTACCAAGCTTGGCATACCCAATTGGCTACCCAGTACCAAGCCTGGCAGACCCAGTTGGCGACCCAGTACCAGGCCTGGCATACCCAGTTGGCCACCCAATAGAAGGCGTCGCAGGCCCATGAACAGGGCCACCAGTCACAACATTGGCTGTGGCCTTCGTCGGCCCATGAACTGCACTGGTTTGAACCTTCATCGGCCCAACTGCTGCATTGGTTTGAGCCTTCATCGGCCCAACTGCTGCACTGGTTGGAGCCCTGGTCGGCCCAGGCCGAACATAGGGCCGACCCTTCGTCGGCCCACCGGTTGCAGGCGGCATAGGCCGCCGACTGGCGCGACGAACAGATCGAAGCGACTTTGGTCCATGAACCGGGCATTCGCGTTCAGCGCTATACGGGCCTCGCGTATGTTTCGATGAGGTGGTGAACCAGATTGCGCGCGCGATGGCGGCCGATCCGGATCCCGATCGTCTTGCCGACACCCGCGGCAACCATGGCTGCGATCAGTACGAGAGGCATTCGCTCAACTGCAGCAAGGGTAAAGAGGCCATAGCGCCATACCACCAGCGCGGCGCATGGAAGAAAGGTCGCGGTCACCGCGAAAGCGCCCAGGGAACACCCACAGGCGTTGCGCTCCTTGTTGAGCCGTTCGGCGGCGGCGAAAGCTTCTTCTGCCGAGAGTCCGGGCAGCTTCAGAATGATCGGCCGAGGGCGATAGAACCCCCGACCGTTGGCGAAGGCTTTCAATTGATCGCCGTCGCTTAAGACCAGCGGCAAGGCCGTCTTCAGACCCGATGTCCCGCCCATAGAGGACTCCGACGTGATCCGGCGCAACGTTCGGAACCGCGACACTTTGCTAGTGAGCTAGCACCACACTGAACGTAATTTCAAGACGCCTGATGCCTCCATCGGAGACTGCCGATTCACCCGGTGCCTGGTTTGGGTGGCGGCGCGTGTGGCGCATCGCGAGCAAAAGCGGGCCACCTTATTCGGCTGTGCTCCGCAAAATCTTCCGGGTGGCGGCCAAGGACACGCATTGCGAAGGCTTTTGCGTCCGGTAGGATCCTGGGCCAGAACACCGGGCAATCGTGACCTGGCTGTTCTACTCCCCCAATCGGCGGTGTGAAGTCGCCTCATCGTCAACCTAGTCCTCCTCCGTATAGGTCATTCCACGGCGGCGGCCGGGAACCTTGCGCGCCGGTCCGGCTTGGTAGAGCGGGCAAGAACGAGGACCGTAACAGAAGGTCTCGGTTCGGTAGTGGCGCCGACTCGGATTCCACTGATCAATAATCATCTCGACCGGCATCCGGCATCCCCAGATGCAGCTCAAGCACTTCTCCTGGAAGGTTCGCGCGGCGAGTCGCCGATGACCGCGCTCGCGGTAGACCGCCAGCGGCGGTGGCGCACCGGGCCACGGAGGTGGCGGGGCCTCGTCCTCAGCCTCAGGCAGTGCAACTTTCAACTTGCTGACCTTATAGAATTCAACCGCCTCCAACCGCGGATCCGGAACCGGCAGCGCATCACCGGACACTGCGCTCCCAGCCTGAAAGTGGTGTTTGGTGTGCGCGCCTTGCCCTACACCGAGGAGAAATTCTCGGGCGTCACTTCCGACCCTGCCACTCACCTTCAGGGTGTAGCCTAGGTAGGTATGGCTGCGCTGATCGAACGAGCGGGTCAACCGGATCCGTGGCTGCACCGAAAGCAACACACCCTGCCAGCCAGTCTTCTCACCAGCATGGTTTCTCGGAAGCGTCACGCCGCAAGCCTCTGCATGCTGTATTCGTGATGCAGTCCGCCTAAGACCGGTGTGGCCACGACATGATGACCCACCGGAAGGTGGTGTCCGCAGGGTTTGACTTGCGGATCGCCCAACCTCGGATAGGGAATGCCTGCCAAGCGACCAAGGTCTTGGGCCTCACCACGGTCAAAGCATAGCGCCAATTGAACCAGCGGCTGAGCAGTACCAGAGTCAGGCGCGTCGGATTGTCGGCACGTCGGGGCTTGACCGTGCGCTCTTGATAGAACGCCAGCTGCTTGCGCAGGAACAGATTCTCGGCCGCGAGCGAAGCTCTGGAGCGCAAGCCGAGACACAGAAAGTGGGCTAGATCACCCAGGATCCTGAACCAACTCAGTCTTGCGTGCATGATGCAAAGACCCTCTGTCGTCGACGGTGCCTCTTAAAATCCCCAATAGCTATCCGGGTTTCAAGTCAGGAGCGAAGTGCTTTTGCGGAGCACAGCGCTTGCGGGTGTCAGAGCCGCCAGAGAGCGTGGACGATCAGGACGGCGATGACGATGAAGGGCGCGATGATATAGCCGAAGATTCGGGCTCCTTCTTTGTCCTTATCTTTGGAAGAGAGGCTAAAGAGAGCGCCGGTGATGATGGCCGTCGCATACAGGACAATGGCACTACTGACCAGCCATATGGCAGCGTTAATCATAATCCTTCCGTTGGGCTAGGGCCGTCTGACGCGATGCACCCTCTGGAGCAGCGACGAAGCAAACAATACCCTCACAGCTCGTCTGAGATGCCTAGCATTTCCACCAGAGCCCATGCTGCTGGGGCACATGCACAAGGAGGTCTTCTGCTTGGACATGTCGTCGCGGTTGTTTCCCTTGCCGGCGGTCAACCAGTTCCGCGCACCAGGAACAAATCGAACAAAGGCGTGCGCGAAGCTCGGCGCTACTTTGGGCGTCCATGCTCACAATGCCATCGAGTCGCACAGTGAACGAAGGTACGCACTCCGCTGGACGAAGCATTCAACGTGCCAAAGACCAAGCCTAGGCTAATAAATACTTTCAGTCGCGGAATCTAGCCAGGTCAGACTGAGTACCGATTCGCAGTTGCGCCGCTGCAACACTTCGAGTGGGCCCAGGTGCAACTATTCGGTACTAAGACCTCAGATTTTGAAAAGAGCCTCTCTTTGCGTGGCTGACGTTCGCAGAACTTATTTTTCTTTGAATTTTCCGTATCCGGTGTGCGGCCTATGGCCAGTGCAGGCAGGGTGAATAGCATCCGACGCGGAGAACGCGGCAGAGGGTCTGGTCTGCGCAAGTGATGCGAAAGTTGTACGATGCCCCAGACGGTCAAAAACACATAGAGGTGAATTCATGGGCATTTTGTCGTGGCTGGTTGTCGGGCTCATAGCGGGTTTCATCGGCAGCAAAGTCGTGAATCGTAGCGGGGAAGGGCTGGTGCGGGATATCATCCTGGGCGTCATTGGGGCCGTCGTCGGGGGATGCGATTTTCACCGAACTTGGTCTCGTCGGAGTCACCGGCGTGAACCTGACGAGTATCGTGGTAGCTGCAATCGGCGCGATAGTTGTGCTCGTGGTTTATCATTTGCTTACAGACCAGCGCGCCCGGCACTAGATAAGGCTACGCAGAAATCGCTAGGGCATTAGCTAGGAGGAGAAGAAACGATACTCAGCGCAAAGAGGCGTTGTATGCCATTGCCGCCTAACGGCTCAAGAGCTCAAACTCTTGAATAATCCGTGGCGAATTTCACGTCCGTTCTGAACGCCTCCGGCCTCTACTCCGCTGTGCGGAGCGATCTTGTCAGGTTGTTCGAACCTGCGCTTCCGTGGATGCGTCGAATAAATATATCTGAAGAGGAGTCAGCACATGGCTATCAAGAAAGAGATCTTCAATATGGGGATGCCGTGGGAATCGGGTTACGGCTATTCCCAGGCCGTGAAGGTCGGCGATACGATCTACGTATCTGGGCAGGTCGACCATGATGAAGCGGGAAAAGTCCTTTATCCCGGCGCCATGGAACACCAAATGCGCCAGGCTTACGCCAACGTCAAAAGAGTCCTCGCCCATTTCGGCGCTACGATGGACAATATAGTGGACGAGATACTCTTTGTGGTCGACATGGACTCCGCGATGAAGGCTCGCGGCCGGCTCAAAGATGAGGTCTTTGGACAGGCGATACTCCCCGCCGCCACGATAGTTCAGATCCAGCGCCTAGCGCTGCCAGAATTCATGGTGGAGATTCGCGTTATCGCCAGAGTGTGAAGCATAGGCGATCTTTACCTGTGAAGAAGCTCGGCGTCGTGGCGTTTTCGTACGGGCCAAGGGGTTATATATCGACTGCCGCACAAGGTCGGCCAGAGGCAACTGGCCGAAACCTCGAGCATCCGGCCATTCTCGACCTGCTGTGGCGAATTGTTGAATCTGGCAGATAATCTGTGTGTGGCGTATTGGTGATTTTTCGAGACAAATCAGCAATTCGCCACATACAGGTTAGACGAGGCGTTACAGCAGATTATAGCCTCGCCGGTTCTGGCGTCGCGGGATCTGGACGCCGCCAATACAGACGCGATCATCTGCGCTAGAATGGGTGACCTTGTATCCGCGCGCAATATTTGGACACAACTGGTCCGGGCTGCGCCGGAATACACCCCTGCTCGAACTAATCTCGCTCTCCTGAACCATTCGTGTCAAAGGGCTTGCGGACCATACCCTCACTCGCATTGGACCGAAATCGGGTCACAACCCGCGCGCGAAGAGTGAAGCGCGTCCCTATAACACTACACTTCGAACGACAACTAGCATCCGAGGGCCACGGGGTGTAAACATCGCCCGCCGCGGCGTTGATCAGCGAGTTGGAGCGTCGTTTCGGAACGATGCCGTCATCCATTTTAACGGAGGCGTTAACTCGAGACCATTTATCATATATATAAGTAACTTCTGAAGATTGGCATTAGCCGAAAGGGGGGCGGTGTATGAGTGGTGGGGCTAGCGCGATTTTCTCTTTGCCATTGTCCCAAAAGAACTGGCAGGATGCAGTGCGTTCGTTCTTGTGTACCGAGAAGCGGACTGTTTTTGCGGTAAAGGTCAGCATTGAGAGGCGCGACGGCAGCATCGTTGCGAACGAGTCCTGGACTAACGACGAGCGCAATAATGCGGACTTGGCGGACGGAATAGCAGAATGGATTGAGCTGCGATCCGAGAGCAGAGATGACCTTGATACAACAATCACGGTATCGGGCAAACCCACGAAATAGCACGGTCGAAATTGAGCAACGGTTATGCTCGCTTGGCGTCACATAGCTTGGCTTTTTCGTTGCGCAGCCATATGGAAAGGATGTTCGTCATTTATTCTTCATAAAGATCTCCATCTGGCCTATACGATATGAAGCCTCCGCCTCGGCGCGTTGGGTGGCGCGTACGGGCGAGCGTACATGTGCTGGATTCATGCGATGGGAATCCGCGATCATCCGACCGCGCCACGCTCGCCATGGCAGAATGGGCATGTTGAGCCACTAATCGGATCGATTCGTCGAGCGCCTCGATCACTTCGTCGGGTTCGGGGAGGCGCACCTGCGCCGCGTCCTCAAGGCATTACGCTTCGTATTACAACGAAGCCAGAACGTATTTCTCATTGAATCAGGACGCACCGCATTCTCGAGGCTGTGGTTCTGGCCTGCCCCCCTAACGCCCAGCAGAATTGAGGTAGAGTCCGTCGACAGAAAGGAGACGGACAATGAAAGGCAGCCGATTCAGCGAGGAGCAGATCATCGGGGTGCTGCGCGAACATGAGGCCGGGGCGAAGACCGAAGAGGTCTGCCGCCGCCACGGGATCTCGAGCGCGACCTTTTACAAGTGGAAAGCCAAGTACGGCGGGCTCGACGTATCGGAAGCGCGCCGCCTTAAGTCGCTGGAGGATGAGAACCGGCGGCTGAAGAAGCTGCTAGCGGAGTCGATGCTGGACAACGCGGCGCTGAAGGACCTGCTCGGAAAAAACGTCTGAAGCCTGCGGCGCGGAAGGCGGCGGTTGCCCGACTGGTCGAGCAGCGCGGGCTGAGCCAGGTGCGCGCATGCAGGCTGGTCGGACTCAATCGCTCGAGCATGAACTATCGGCCGCGGCGGCCGGACGACTCGCTGCTGCGGCAGCGGCTGCGCGAGCTGGCGGCGGAGCGCAGACGCTTCGGCTATCGGCGCCTGGGCTGGCTGCTGGAGAGGGAAGGTCACGTGCTGAACCGCAAGAAGCTCTATCGGTTGTACCGCGAGGAAAAGCTCATGGTACGCCGGCGCAGAGGACGCAAGCGCGCGCTGGGAACCAGGGCGCCGATGACGCTACCGGGCGCGATCAACCAACGGTGGTCACTGGACTTCGTGGCCGACGCACTGAGCGACGGGCGGCGCTTCCGCATCCTATGCGTGGTCGACGACTTCAGCCGCGAATGTCTGGCCACGGTGGTGGACACTTCACTGGGCGGGGTGCGCGTGGTGCGCGAACTGGACCGGCTAACAGCTGAGCGCGCACTGCCACGGATGGTGGTTAGCGACAACGGGACCGAGCTCACCAGTTGCGCCGTGCTGCGTTGGGCCACCGGGCGACTGGAGTGGCACTACATCGAACCCGGCAAGCCGGTTCAAAACGCTTTCGTCGAATCGTTCAACAGCAAACTGCGCGACGAGTGCCTCAACGAGCACGTCTTCCTCACGCTCGCCGAAGCCCGCGAGACGATCGAAGCGTGGCGGTTCGATTACAACCACTGCCGGCCGCACTCGAGCCTTGGCGCCTTGACGCCGACCGAGTTCGCAGTGCTTAAAGGACAGCAAGAACAACCGCCCCTGGAGGGCCAAAACCACGACCGACTCTACTTATGATCTGATGGGCATCGGGGGGCAGGCCAGTACTGATACCGACCTGAGGCACGCGGGAGCGCGCCAAGAGGCGGCGGGCGCGGCGCCCACGCAAGCAACTTCTGCCGAATGCCCGAAGCAAGAGAGCCGCGCCAAGTCCACTGGTAAGGATCCGGCATGTCGCGCTCAACCTCCGCCACGAGGCGTACCGAACGAATCGGAGGGAGTCTTATTTTTTGAGCAATAAGAAAGCACCAGATTCAAAAACATTAAATTCAAGAAGCTGGGTAGGATGGTTGTGGCCCAACAACGCGCAGGAACTCTGGAACATGCTGCTCGCGGTGTTCACATTTTTTTTATCCGTCTGCGCGTACCAGCAGCTTCGAAGTGACGCGGGATTTCTTGTGCTCGACGTGCCTTCGATCAGTTTTCCTAACCTATTGCTCGTAATGAAGAACGTTGGAAAGGAACCTACAGAAGAGGCCAGTCTGATCGAGTATACCGGATATTACCCTTGCGGTCAGAATGTTCTTGAAGACCCCCGCAGAGTCGAGACCGCTATTCCACCTCTCGGCCCTAATCAATCCACACCGCCACTTTTTTTTGACATCCCTCCGAAGCGCGTGAAGCAATTGCAAAGTGACAAGTGCGGCAAGGCTGTTGTCGCCGCGAAGATTAGTTGGTCTGGGTGGCTGTCGAAAAGCCACGGCTACTATTGTTGGCATACATTTTTTCATAACGATGAGCTTGAGTGGGATATTTGCGATGGCCAGCGGGAGTGGGCAATTTTTGAACGGTGGAATCGCATACATGAGGAAAACCAACCGCGCCGCATTCCACCAGTTCTTTAGCCGTGTATCCGAAAGCTTGTCACTCGAAATCTCATGTCTTCGTAGAGGAGGTTCTGGTCTACATGGAAAAGCTGGGCGCTGCTATCCGCGTTGTCCGAATGGGAGGCGCCTTTTAGCTCAAGACCATTGTCACGGGACCGGCCAATACGTGGCTTCCTGTGCATGCAGTGCAACACCGGCCTGGGCCAATTTCAAGACGATCCTCGCTTGCTGCGGGGAGCCGCTCGCTACCTCACCAGGTTCAAAGCCATCTCTTATCGCGGATGTTCTTAAAAACGCTGAGACATGGACTGGATTCTCCCCGGCGGCTCCCAAAAAAAGCCCAGCGACGAGGTCGTAGTCGCCAAGGAATTATTTACTGCATTGAACTTAAGATGCCGCGCTGCACAAGCAGCTCAACTCAAACTGCGAGCGGCACGCAGACGGCCAGTGAGACCAAGTAAACCGGCTGTCAACGATTCGAACGGTCATTCTGGGCAGGAGGCCTGACTTGGTACTCGAAATATTCTGTCAACTCGGGCGCAGCGCGCATAGCCAACTAGCCTCACCTCGTACCCGCAAAAATCTGGCACGGAAACGCCCCTGGAAAGCCTCGGCCACCGCGACGCTCTCCCCCCAACCTCGGCGGAGCGCTCCGGAAGCCCGCAGAATGGGCCGCGCGATCAATGCGCCCTATTCCCGGCGATGATGGGGAACCGCTTTGGTTTTTCTGAAAGCCTCTGTTAGACGGGAGGCATGAAAGTAGGCTACGAAGCCACGCTCGCCCCGGTCGGTTCTATCGAGAGGAAGGATTGAGCCATGCATTTGTGTCCACCGCGCCAGCATGTGAACGGCTGCGCTCGATCATTAGACAGACCTCGCATCGCCGGCTCATCGCGCCGTTCCGCATTGATGCAGCTCGCGCTTGTGTGCGGAGGCCTCGCGTTCGCGACGTGGGGATGTGGTTTTGTAGATATGGTTTTCAATGGCGAAGATTCACAGACCATGCGCGAAGAAAACGTGTGCGATACTCTCGCCTCGGATTACTCCTCTAAGGTTCCCGCGCTGGTCGAGCTCCGGACCGATAAGGCTGGCACCACCCGCTACCGCGATTTACGACTCGGCGGCACGGAAATGGATCCGCAATGGGTTCCGATTCCGAACCGGCATGCAGATGCCACCGGGTGGCTACCGGCGGGTAGTTTCACCAAAATGAATTTTCAGCCGCCGCTTCAGCGCACACTGACGCCTGGTTCGGTAACCTACGTCGCCTACGCACCGGCCGACGCCCGCGGCGAGTCGGAACAGGCGCAACTCGACACGCTCAATTCGGCGTTTGGTCCGGAGTCTGGGACCTTCCGCTGGAACGGCCGCGACTATCGTTACTCCGCTTTGCATAAGCTGCCGTGCGGTCCACCCCCGAAAAAGTAGCGAACGGCTGACCTGCCACCGCCTCGCTCGATTCGCCGGGGCAAGGAATCGCAGCCCTTTAACGCTGAGAGTCGATGGAAAATGGCTCGTCTGAAATCTCAAAAAATTACGGCTACTACGGGTCCCCAGTGCAAATCGAGATCGCGTTCTTGGGGGTAGCGCCCCTCTCGCGCTGGAAAACGTGCTCGCCCCTTCGATCATCGTAGGACGGATGGTCATCTGACGCCGAGGTCGGCTCGGCTGATCGCCGCGGTAGGATGCGCACAGCGCCCGCCTAAAACTTCCTTGCCGTTCAAGGGGGTCGCCTTCTCGGATGGTCAGCGCCGACGGCCTAGCGATGGGTCACATGCTGGATGGTCGAGGGCTGTGCTCCTGGCGCCGGTCAATCCAACGATGGCTTCATGCTCGCCCACCACAAAGCCCGAGAGCGATAAGTCTTGATGTTGTGCGGGATTCTCCGGGCTCACCGCGTCCGTGTAGAGGCTATGTAGAGGGCGAGCCCGATTTGGCGTCGATTTGGGCGACTGGCGTCGAGCCCGAGGGGGTCGCGATGCGGCCCATCAGCGGCCACAACATCATCATCAAATCCCGGCAGGCGGGCGAGCACGTCTTGATGCGCTGGCCTGGGCGGATGGTGGAGGCGCGCCGCATCGTGGTGCGGCCGCATACCTCACACACAACCGGGATGCGAGGCGGATTCACGCGATAATGGACCAGTTTTCCCGAGCGCGGCATGGCTCTAAGGTTATGCGGGAAATTGCAAACTCGAAAGGGCCACGGTCGCGGACTTCATCAACCGGTTGTTTTGCCCGCTTGGACCCAAGGACTTATTTCTTATGTTTCGTTTATTTCGTACGTCCGGCACACGTGGGCGAGAGTGGTCGAGGGTCGGATAGCAGGAATGGAGAGTGATTTAGAGCTTCACTTATCCTCCTCGAATTTTTGTTTTTTCTTATTTCGTAATAGGGGGACTTCTCTACACTGCCTCTACATCGAGGTCCGCTATGGTTGCGAGCGTGCAGAGGCAGCAGGTTGAAAAAGCTTATATTTATTGCTGTTTTATTGGAGCGGGTGATCGGTTTCGAACCGACGACCTTGTGCTTGGCAATCTCGCGGTACGGTCTACGCACGTTCACGCTCGAAAGCGCCAGAACCGCCAAAGCCCTTCTCTCCCAAGCACTTCATGCGCATACCAGCGCACGTCAGGCATCTTGCGGCGTGACTTGTCTGTTTGCGAAGTGCATACAATGAGCATACATTCTATTTTTGCACTGATGAAACATCGCCAATGTATGCAGAATGTATGCTGTGAAGGATGTGAAGGATTATTCCTAGTATATGGTCACTAAGAAAATCTCTTTCTCCTCCCTCGCGTATAGCTACATGCCCCCATTTACTCTCTCTATATAGCCCGTATATAGGAAAAATCCCTCACATCCTTCACATCCTTCACAAACCCAATGGAATCAGACCTTTGGGCTGTGAAGGATCCGACAACGATCCTTCACACATCCCTCACAGGTTCAACCAAACGCCCCGAGGAGACCGCGATGCCGAAAATCACGAAGAGCTTTGTTGAGCGCCTGAAGCCGCCGGCGGATGGCGGTCCGGTCTTCTATCGCGACACGGAGATCCGCGGGTTTGCGGTACGGCTGATGCCGGAGTGGGTCGAGAAGGGCCGACTGAAGGGCGGGACCAAGAGCTTCGTGCTCGAAGCGCGGGTCAAGGGCCGGTTCCGGCGGATGACGGTCGGCCGCTTCCCGGACTGGAGCGTCGACCAAGCACGAGAGAAGGCGCTGGAGTGGAAAAGCGCGATCGCGCAGGGCGGCGACCCGATGACCGAGCGCGAGCGCGAGTGGAACGAGCCGACCTTCAAGGACCTCACCGAGCGCTACCTGGAGGACCATGCGAAGGTGCACAAGGGGTCCTGGAAGCGGGACGAGACGCGCATCAAGCGCCATTTTGATAAGTGGTCAGGGCGCAGGCTGAGCGACATCACGGCCGCCGATGTGGTCGCGCTGCAGAAGGAGATCTCCACGCGTCGCGGCGCCCGCAAGGGCGGCAAGATCGCCGCGAACCGGGCAATGGCGTTGCTGCGAGCGATGTTCAATCTGGCGATCGAATGGGGACTGTTCAGTGGCGCCAACCCGGCCACGGCCGCCAAGGCCTTCCCCGAGGTGAAGCGCGAGAGATTTCTGAACGCAGACGAGCTCGCGCGCGTCAACCAGGCGCTGATCGACGAGCCGGACGACCACTGGCGCGCCTACTTCCCGCTGTTGCTCATGCTCGGCACGCGGCGCAGCGAGCTCCTCTCCGCCAGATGGGCCGATATCGACCTCAAGGAGCGCACCTGGCGGTTGCCGATGACCAAAGCCGGCCGACCGCTCACGCTGCCGCTGCCGGCGCCGGCGGTGGCGATTCTGGAAGCGCTACCGAGCCACGGGGCCTCGGAATGGGTATTCCCGGGCTCCGCCGCCACCGGGCACCTGGTCGAGGTCAAGAGCGCGTGGTCGCGAATCCGTAAAACCGCGGGCGTCCCGGACGTGACCGTGCACGACCTGCGGCGCACCCTCGGCTCGTGGCTCGCGGGCGCCGGCTTCAGTCTGCCGATGATCGGCAAAGCGCTCGGGCACACGCGCGCGAGCAGCACCGAGGTCTACGCCAGGCTCCAACTCGATCCGATCCGCGCGATGCTGGCGGCCAACGCGGACTTGATGTTCGGCGCTAGTAAGCTGGAAAGCGCAGACGAGTGAAGATCCGCAACTATGTAAACAACTGTGTTTACACAGTGTCAACACTTTTGTTTACACACTTGTTAACTACAGCCCTCTCTCGCTGGTACGCAATACCATTGGGGCACAGGACTTTCGGCGCTTTTTAGCCAGTCCGATCTGTCTACCGACAACCCTCCCGTTTTCGGAAAAACAAGCCTCTTGTGCGAAGAGTTGAAGTTGTGCCATCGTCGCGGTTATGAGTAGCATGGCGCAAGCGCGAGTATCCACGTCCCCGACCGACCCCGGAGACCGTATTTTGAATGAAGTCGCCGCGGCCGATTTCCTCCTAGTTTCTCCCCGCACGTTGCAAAGATGGCGGCGGCTACGCGGCCTTGGTCCGCCGTTTCTAAAGTACGGCAAGCTGGTTCGCTACCGGGAGAGCGATTTGAGCCGATACCTGGAGGCGTCGCGGCGCGCAGAGACTCCTGTCGCAGACTAAACGCCGCCAAGGCGTATGTGGGGGTGGTTGGGATGGCGGTTTCGCGATCGCAGCGCATAGATAGGTTTCTACGGACTGGGGCGTATGACGCCTGGCTTCAACAGCGGACCGCCGAGCGTCGGCACCAGTTCAATGCCGCACTCGCCAAGCGCGCCCGGGACCGGCTATATCGTGCGCTACGCGCAGCCTTTGTGATCGCGGCGCCCGCGCTGCTGCGATCTCGCCGCACCCCAACTCCACGCACGCCCGGCCCTCGGCCGATCCGCCGCCGACGGACACGGTCGCGATCGCGGAGCTCTTCGGCTCGGGCATCGTCAGACCCATCGGCATTACCATCTGGATCGAGCATCGGACGTGCTCGAGGGGGGCGCGATGTTGACGCCCAAAGATCTTGCGCACGCCCTCAGCCAAGGTCGCGAAAAACCGAATGGCCGCCCCGACGGCTGGTGGGCTCTCTGTCCCGTGCACGACGACCACGACCCGTCACTATCGATCGACGTGGCGGCCAACGGGAAACTCCTGCTCAAGTGCCACTCGGAGAAATGTTCTAACTCCGACATCATCGCAAAGCTACAAGAGCGTGGTCTGTGGCCGAAACCCAACGGACATCAGAACGGCGCGAACCGCGGGGAGCGGAAACGGCAAGCAAGCGCGGAGAGCACGCGCAAGCCATTGGGCACCATCGTCAAGACCTACTCGTACACGGATGAGCAGGGTATTGAAGGTTACCAGACCGTCCGCTTCGAGCCCAAAGACTTCCGTCAACGTCGTCAGTGCGCGGACTGCGCCGGTCAGGGTTGCGGGAATTGCAAGCACGGGTGGGTCTGGAATCTGAAAGGCGTGCGCCGTCTCCTCTATCGACTCCCCGACATTATCAAGTCAGCGCAGGAAGCAATGCCCAAGGGCATCGTGGTCTGCGAGGGCGAGAAAGACGTTGAATCGATCGAGCAGTATGGCTTCATCGCGACCACTAACGCGGAAGGCGCGGAGAAATGGCACGACGATTTCAATAGTCAGTTCAACGGCCGCAAGGCCGTCATCTTCCGCGACAACGATGTCAAAGGCGAGCGTCACGCGCTGATCGTCGCGCGCAATCTCAAGGGGCACGCGACCGAAATAAGAATCGTGTGTCCGCCTGGTGTCGACGAGAAAGGCGACATCACCGACTGGATCGAGAAGCGCAAGGCCGCCGGCGACGACCCACAGCAGATTCGCGCTGGAATACTCGCAATGATCGCGGCGGCGCCGGCCTGGAAGGACGAAGAGAAGCCCGCTACTTCGCTCGCGACGGAAATCGAGGCACCGGCGTGGAGCGAAGATGCGATCGCGGCTAAATTCGTCGCCGCATACGGAGCCGAGCTTCGCTACGTCGCGGCGTGGGGCAAATGGATGCAGTGGCAAGACAAGGGCCGGTGGGGGAAGGACGAGACACTGTACGCCTTCAACCGCGTGCGCGAAATCTGCCGCATAGTCGCCCACGATGCGTATATGGACCCGGAGGGCGACGCGGGCCCGAAAGTCGCGAAGTCGCTCGCCAGCGCGCGCACCGTGGCGGCCGTCGAGAAATTAGCCGCATCGGATCGCCAGATCGCGGCCACCGTCGATCAGTGGGACGCGGACCCGTGGCTCCTGAATACCGAGAAAGGCGTGGTGGACCTGAAGACCGGCAAGCTCCAGCCGCACCGCCGCGACCAATATTATTCCAAGATCACAGCAGAGCCACCGGACGAATATGCGGACTGTCCGAAGTGGCTCGCGTTCCTCGATCGGATCATGCGCGGCGACGACGAGATGATCGCGTTCCTCAAACGCGTGACCGGCTACTGCCTCACCGGCAGGACGACGGAGCAGTCGCTTTTCTTCTGCTACGGGGCGAAGGGTGCCAACGGCAAGGGCGTGCTGATGAACACCATGAAGCGGTTGATGGGGGAGTACGCGACTTCCACGGCGATGGAGACTCTGACCGTTTCGCGTGGTGGTGAGCACCATCCGACCGAAGTCGCGGATCTGAAGGGCGCCCGTCTCGTGATAACAACGGAAACTGGCGAGGGCCGTTGGAACGAGGGCCGGATCAAGCAATTCACCGGCGGTGATCCAATCAAAGCTCGCTACATGCATCAGAATTTTTTCGAGTTCGAGCCCAACTTCAAACTCTGGATCAGCGGCAATCAGGAGCCGCGAATCCGCAACCTGGACGTCGCGATGCGACGTCGTCTGCACGTGATCCCGTTCACCGAGCGGATCCCCGACGAGGAGCAAGACAAGCTGCTCGCCGACCATTTGCGATCGGAGTGGGGCTCGATTCTGCGGTGGGCTATCGACGGGTGTCTAGAGTGGCAGCGCGTTGGCCTCCAGCCGCCTGCGGCCGTCATCGGCGCGACCGGCGAGTATTTCGAGAACGAGGATTTGGTCGGGCAGTGGGTGCGGAGTGAGTGCGACCTCAACGCTGAGGCTGCGACTCTGACCGCGAATCTTTTTCAGTCTTTCAAGTTGTTCGCGGAGCGCGCCAATGAGTTCATCGGAAGTGAAAAATCCTTTTCGCAGCGTCTCGCGTCCCACGGCTTTGAGCGCGACCGCGAGGGGGGCACCGGTAGCGCCACGTTTCGAGGGCTGCGGTTGAAAGCAGCGCAAGTTGAAATTTTCGCCAACAATAAAGTTGATGGGAGGGTAGTAAATGGAAAATGAGGTTTTGGAAGCGGCGCCGGACGCGCTCGATCAGATCCTGGGGATCGAGGACGCGGATAAACGAGGCCGGGCGGTGCTCGAGCACTGCCTGGGGCTCGGCGGCGGTGTCCAAGGCGGCGCCGATGGCTTAGACATCTCTCCAAACGGCAAGCTGCGACAGCGCGAGATCGACGCGATCAAAGCCAACCGAGGCTCGATCATGAAAGCATTGCCGGGTGGTTTGATTTTGTCGGGCAGTAAAGATCCAGTCCGCGGACCCGTGCCGCCTGACGACGCACGAGCGGCGCCGCCGTTCGCCGTTCCCGAGCCGGCCAGCAGCCAGCAGGCGAGGTTTTTCGCTGGTGCGACTCAGCAAGATGCGATCGATTGGCTCAGTGTTCCAGGTCTCGCGGCGGCTATGTGTTATTGGGGCGCGCGCCGCGACAGCGCGCGCGCCGAGCTCTTGCGCGAGTTGGCCGACGAGCTCGACAAGCCGGCGCGCGGCGCGGGCCTGGGGCAGATGGGAGATCTCGCGTGGCTGCGAAAAACGGACGGCACCCTTCTGATCGTTCGCCGCGCGGAGTGAAGCGGCTCGACGACTGAAAATGAAAGCTCGCTGATTCAGCTTGGATGCTGGTGCTCGAAGAGTACTCAAAAACGCGACGGACAGGGGCGTGGGGGATGGAGGAGGCGGGGATGAGGGGACGACAACAAACCGATGATGCCCAGGTGGTGGTCGAGGTGGAATTGGTGCGCGGCCACGAGGTCAATCTATTTCGGATTCCGTGTTGCCCGTTCTGTTCGGAATTGCATTACCACGGCGCCGGCCGCGTTACTGACGAGCCCGCTCAATTCCAGGGGCCCCGCGAACCCCATTGTGAGAGCAATCGCGGCTATGTGCTGGTGTGGAAAGGCGCTGTCGGTTGGCCGCTGCGCACGTCCGCGCACGCAGCACTTATTGAGTTACCTGTCGCAGTCGGTGTTATCAGTCTACCGCTGTTTGAGAAAGCGTGAATTCCTATGTCGAAAGTCGGCCGCCACGCGCGACATCCTTGGGCCGCGCGAGTGCCGTCCCGGGACGCAAGCCTCGTCCGGGACGGCCGGGCGGTCGTTCAAGCCTTGATAGTCAATCACGGTAGCCGAATAGTAAGTCGGCGAATAGTCAGCGAAGGTTGGAGTGGATGATGACATTGATGGGAATTGTAGTGCTGTTCGTGAAATCGCTCTTAAGCATGTTGGGTTTCGCCATGGTGGCAATGGCCGCGCATTTCCAGGGCACGGTCCGCGAGCCTGAACCGACTGAGATCGCGCTCCAAGTTCAACGAAATCTGCAACTTGAAGCCCGACGACTTTTGTGACATCGGCAGTCTGCGCGAGGCGCTCGACGAAGCGGCCGCGCGGTTAAACGAATTGCGCAAGAACGAAGACGAGCCGTCGATCGAAGATGCAGAAATGGCGTGCGCGCCGGTGCGCCACATGATCGCCAGGATGCGAAACGGTGGCGAGAGCGACGAAGGAAACGACCGCGGCCGAGTCACACCCGTCGAGCTCGACGAGCAGGACATGCAGCGCCGCGGCTCATCCGGCGACTTTCTCGGCTGCCGAGTGTCGCACATCACGGGCCGGTAGGGATACTCCCGATGCCTAAAGGTTGCGGCGGGGCGGTGGGGAGCGGTCGCATGGGGCAAGCAATGTGGATTGGACCCGTGCGGCCGCTCAGCGGACATGGTTGGAGACTGCACACGGGCGCAGGAGGTAGGCAATGCAGGATTCTTCTATCCTCGCGACGTTGCCGGCCGGCGCGGCTCGGCCTAATTGCGCTTTGCGACGAACTCGCCGCCGCGGGTTGGCCCGACGGGCCCGGCGCTTTGTGGCTGCACAGCGCTGAATACTTCGTCAAGGCGGCGCGGCGTGAGCTCGCGGTGCTCGGGACGGGCGATACGGAAGGCGATCACGTTCTCGTTGCGGCGCTTAACCTGCTCCAAGCGGCGCAGTGTCGCGCGTTGGGACGCTAGATGAAAGACGCGGAATTCCTGCTTGCGAGCCAGCCGTACCGACGGGCGCTGAATGCGATCTTCGTAATGCGCCAACAGTGCCTACCGCGGTGGTCGAGCGATACTCCAGACCAGCGCGTCCGTGACGCGATGGAACGGATCGAGCGGCATCTGATGAGCAACAGCCCTGAGGATTTGGCCGACAAACGATGACCGACTCCGCACCACCGCAATCACCGTCGACTTGCCCGCACGTTCCAGACCGCGCGGGCTCGGCCGCACCGCTGCGCAGATCAGGTACGAAAAGGAGCTCGCGGCAATCAAGCGTCGTCTGCGGCGCCGCGATCCCCGACTCGATGACGGCCCTGCCCTTCACGTGCTCGCACGCGTCACCTGGTTCGCCGAGAAGGCCACCCGCCAGCTTGCGGATAGGGACTCGCTGCTTGATCTCGATGGCGAATTGAGACCGTCTGTCGAGGTCGTGCGCCGATTGTCGGACACTCAGATGAAGATGCTGGCGGCCGTTGGACTAACGCCGGCATCGAAGCGGTTACTCAATCGCGAGCATCCCTCCGATATTGATGCTGCTTTCGAGCGAATCGAGAAGGCCTACCGCGAACGGCACGGAGGGGAGGTTGTGGATGTCGAGATCGAACCCGCGGACGACTGATCGGCGAGAGCTCGCGCGGCGGGACCTGGCCGCGTATGGCGCGGCGATGTGGCCGCCGCTCGAGCTCGCGCCGCACATCAAGGCCGTGATCGACGAGCTTGAGCGTGTGGAGTCCGGCTTGCATGACCGCGTGATGCTGTTCCTGCCGCCGCGGCACGGCAAATCGCTGATCACGAGCCAGATTTTCCCTGCCTGGTATCTCGGCTGCCATCCGGATCGCAGCATCATCGCCTCGAGCTACGGCCAGGAATTAGCAAGCGATTTCGGCTGGCGGGTGCGCGGCTTCGTCACCGATCAGTTGCACACAACGATTTTCCCGGAATGCCTGGTGGCCGACGACTCGAACGCAGTGCATCGGTTCGGCCTGACGGCCGGCGGCGCCTATTTCGCAGTAGGTGCGGGCGGCCCGATAACTGGACGCGGCGCGGACTTGTTGCTGATCGACGATGCGGTGAAGTCGCGCGAGCAGGCTTACAGCGCGGCCGAGCGGAAGAGCCTCCAACAATGGTATGAACACGTGGCCTACACCCGCCTCCAGCCAGGCGGCGCTATCATCATCATCGTCACGCGCTGGCACGAGGACGACTTGCCCGGTTGGCTGCTCCGCGAGCACGCGCGCGAAGCATGGAAAACAATAAGTTTGCCGGCGATCGCGGAGCCCGCCGATCTGCTCGGTCGCAAAGAGGGTGAGCCGTTGTGGATAGAGCGGTTCGGCCTCGAAACCCTCGATCGCATTCGCGAGGCGGTGGGAACAGCCGCTGGCTATCGCTTTATCAGCAGCGGCCGGTACGCGAACACGGCGGGACTTTTCACCGTGATTGGTTTCGCAGCTACGGAGCGTCGCCGGAATTTCAGCGCGTCATCTTCAGTGTGGATAGCGCATACAAAATTAATCAGTCGGCCGATTACTCAGTCATACAAGTTTGGGGCGAGACAGCGAGTGGCTACTGCTTGTTGCACTGCTGGCGGCAGCGCGCGGAGTTTCCCGAGCTCACCCGCCAGGCAACCGCGCTCGCTGAGCTTTGGCGGCCGAATGCCGTGCTCATCGAAGATGCGGCCAGCGGCCAATCGCTGATCCAGGCACTCAAGGCGGAAACGCGGTTGCCGGTCCTTCCCGTGAAACCCTTGGGGGACAAGGTCGCCCGCGCGTCGGCCGTGTCGCCGTTGGTCGAAGCCGGCAAGGTGTACTTGCCCGAGTCGGCGCCTTGGTTGACCGATTTCATGGAGGAGGCCTCGACCTTCCCGGCCGCGCCGCACGACGACCAAGTCGACGCTATGTCGCAGGCGTTGAACTATCTGCGCGGCGCCCGCGCCCTCGATGACTCTGATCGCGCCTTTTTGCAGCGCGCGCAACAGGAGCTCGCCGCGCGCGCGCCAGGGCGCATTCGTCCGACAGCAACCGAGCGAATTTACGCGGACGGCGAGGCTTACTGCGAAGCGGAGGATCGCGCTGCTACGCTGTCCCGGGTTGGCCTCGGGTTCCGATGGCGAAGAAGCTCATGGTAAGGGTTACCTGTAAACGGCGCCTGCCATGCGCGCCCGTGCACCGCATCGCGATCAACACGCTACTTCACGCGAGGCTCAAGGCGACCGCGCGTCGGTCGCGCCGCACACTCCGGGACTCGTCGACAAGCTCTTGCGCCACAATGACTAAAAAGCAGGCCGCGCAGCACGCCGCCTATCTCGCCGCTGCCCGCCAGCGTCCGCGCTGCCTGCGGTGCTTCATCGTCGAGTCGGGTCCGCGGAGCACGTTCCGGTGCGCTCTGGCCGACTGCCCAAAGACTTTCACGCCGGTGAGCCCGATCGAAATCTGCCAACGCGAAGACGCGGAGCGTGCGGGTGACGGCGCCAGCGGCCGCCAGGACCAGGAATGGACGCTTAAGCTTCCTTTGCGTCCAATGTGTTTGTTGCCTGCTGGACCGGCAGACTACAGGTGAACCCAGTCGTGAGACCGATGGACTGCGCCACGCTCTCGTACGCCCGTCTTACCGGCACCTGCTGCGTTAGCAGTTTGTTTCCTTGGATGATGCTGCCCTGCCACATTGCGGCGCTGCGCTTCCAGTCGATAGTCTGCGCGTTTCCTATCTTGTCGGCGTACTGCTTCCAGTTCTTTTGTAGCTCGGCGTTCGTAAAAAGCTTGTGGCCGATACGACCAATGATGTTCAGGCCGGTCGCTGTCAGACAAATCCATCCTTCCTCTCGCTTCACGGGAACTTGGCTGATTTCGAGGGTACCGACCGGGAGCTTGGCGACTTCATTCCAGACGGCGATTGCTGGTATGGATGAGTCAGCCTGCCAGCGATCATTCTCCTGGTCTTTGGCGAAGCCGCTCAGGTAGTTTATGTATTCCGTAAATTTCTGCACCGCGGCGTTATATTGATCCTCTTGGCCAAGGAGTTCGAGAGCACGCTTCTCGAACTCCACATCCGCGACGGCGTAGCTACCCGTGAGAAGCTCTTTTACAAGCTGCCGGAGCTGGTTGGCCAAAAACAGGAACGTCGATTTTTTACTGAGGGTCTTGCTGGTCGGGTCGATCTTCCCCTTGAACAGGGGGCAATTGCGCTCTAGGTCGCCGACCAGCCGGTTTGCCGGGTTCCTACGGTCATAGACGGCCAGCAAACTCGGCGGCAGTGCTTTTGTCTTGCTACAATCGGCGAAGTCCTGATGGACTTGGTTAATATCCGTCTCGCAGGTGATCATGACGGCGATGGCGTCGCTGCCGAACGTCGCTGCGTCTGCTTCGTCCATTTGGTCTAGCGCAAGCGAGATACCGGTTTTCCTGTGCTGGCCGTCGGTGATGGCGAGCTTCGCGGCGCCCGGAATCACCAGATACCCCGGAAGGAATTCCGACGGGTAGTCCGGTAAGTATAGATGAACCCGGTGCTGAATGTTCAGAGACATCGGCGGGATGATATAGGCTTTCTTGTAATTTTCGACGATGTACCTGGCAATCGCTTGAGAGTGTTCCGAGATCTCCGGGCGGTTCCACGCTGCCTGCGCGTCGTGCATGGAGCCGCCCTTCTTCGCCGATTTTGCAGCCCGGGACTCCAGCCGGTTTCGCACCCAACTCATCGGCAGGGCGCCGGTCACTACCGTGCGATTTCCTTGCCGGAAAGCGACGACCGGGATCGAGAGGGCGCCGGTATTCGCCGCCTCCGCACCGGCCGCCTGTTGCGCCTCTTCAAGCGTTGAGAGCTTTTTCAACGTCACAAGTTCACTGGTTGCCTCGATCATTTTTTTTCTCCTTTTTTTGTTGACAATTGGTACACACCTTCGTGTTGGGCACCGCCAGCACTCGCTGTTGCGGAATCGGACGATTGCACCGGGCGCAGCAGACGGCAGCGATGGAATGCGCGGGCAACGTATGGAGGGTGCGCTCGATCGCGAGAGCTACCCAGTAGCGGTCGTCATCTTCGGATTCCGAAAGCGGACCCTCGACCTCTACCGGCGTTTGCAACACGAGGTAGCCGACATCGTCGCCGGCGTTTGAGTGAAGAAGACTGCTCCACGTAAGGCGCAGATTGCCGAGAGATCTGGCCTGCAGATAGCCGGGCGACTCAGAGGCGCCCTTGAAATCCAAGGCGTTTGACGGGACCGACCCGACGAGGACTACGATGGTAGGCTCGACCCTGATGGACTTGACCCGGAGCACGATTCCTCCGGTATCCGCGGCCTCGCGCAGGGCCCCGTGCTCAGCGGTCTGCAATGACCCGCAAAATCTGTGAGGCAATGGTGCGTCCAGTATGGTTCGGCCGTTCACGACTATTTCTAATATCGAACGTACTGCGTTCCGTCAAGAACACAGTACGTAGAAATTAGTACGTACGCCGCGAATAATCAGCTCGAACAGGTCGGCGCAGCGCACGTAGGCGATCCACAAGTTTCAGGCATGGAGCGGCACCACCTTCCAGGCCTCCGGCCGCGCGCCGGCCCGCCTCGGCCGCTTGCGGACTCTGAAACGGCACTTGGTTGTTCGGCGAGATGCTCGAATAGTCCGGGCACGCCGGCCACTCGAAAATGTGGCTCCTGGCGTTCCCCACCACGGCGCCGCTCGTCGGCTCGCTGCTTATGCGGCACCCGTCCGGGCCGAACAGCAGCGGAATCGGGCTCGCGCTAATGTTAGAGGCCCGCACCACGGCACATATCAGCAAGGGTGACTCTCGGGTCGTAGTTCGTTCCTGGAATAGTCGAAAAGCTGTTAGGTTCAAGACCAACTCTCTTCCTGATGACGTTCGTGAGCTGTTCTTGAAGCTTGAAATACTCCCGAGGAGTAAGCGACTCAGTTTTCGGATCGCTCTGGATCGCCACGCAGAAGGGGTCGTATACCCCACCATGCATGGCCTTGCAAAAGTCGACAAGCGTTGAACGGTGCATATGGTGCATTCCGTCAGATGGGTCCGGGCTCCCGTCTGGCGATTCTTCAGGGTAAGAACGGAGAAAAACACCTATCTCAGTCCTGGCGGTCAGAAAATCAGCAACGCGGACCGACGCGTCGCGGTTGTATACGCAGAAGTGGCGCAACAATTCCAGATCGTCGATGCCTACATCAGGTGGCACTGCGTCAGCAGAGCCGTGACCGACCGCCGGTATTGGCGGTATGGCGACTCCACCCGCAGGACTGCCAATGGTTCCAGGACTTATCGCCCCAGCACTAGGTCCCGTAACGTCGGGCGAAGGAATGTGTTGAGCCGCGACGAGGTGCAGCACCAACGCGCCGACGAGCGCACCCGCGATGAAGTAGCCGATTGAGAGCCCGATCATCGCCCGGTAAGCGCGAGGCGAACGTCGCCAGCGCAGGTGAACGTAGAGAGCGCCAGAAATGACCAGCGCGAGGGCGACGATGACGGCCGCATTCATTGGTTCACGTCTCTCACCGCGAGAGGGCACCTACCGTGATCCCGGAAGCATCGCCGAGTTCGGTAAGCGGGCCAGAAATCGCGGCTATGGGGACCGCGTTGCCGTTACTGCCTGACGGATATTCGGTCACGCTGGCGTTCGCGCTCAAGAAGCCACCAATATGATTCGTCACGAATATGTTGCCGTCCTTATCGAGCGCGATCCCTGTCGGTTGAGATAGCGCAGTGGACGGACCTGAAATGGTGCTGAGCGGAACCGCGTTCCCTGTCGCGTTGGCAGCGTACTCCATGATCGCGTTTGCCTCCGAATCGGTCACGAAGATGTTGCCGCGCGAATCTAGTGCAATCCCTCTTGCGCTGTACAACGCGGTCATCGGACCCGCGATCCGGTTGAGCGGTGGCGTGTGACCATTGCTGTTTGCTCGAAACTTGGCGATGCCCTCGTTGCCGGGATTTAGCACGTAAAGGTCGCCGCCTCGGTCAAGTGCTAATCCGACAGGTCGATATATCCAATAGTGAGGAAAACTTTGAACATACCGTCGGCCGACGATTCTGGCCATGGGCGGCACGTTGCCATTGCTGCCAGGAGGATAAATCGCAACGTCGCCGTCAGCTGGCATATAAGTGTCTCCTCCGATCCAAAAGCTGTTCGTGACGTAGATTCTTCCGTCCTCGTCCAGCGCGATGCCACTTGGCTCGTGCAGCTCTGCAGCAGGACCTGAAATGGTCCGCGTCGGAATGACATCGCCATTGCTGCCCGGCGCGTAGATGTTGATCCTGACCTTCGCGCCGTATCCTTGATTCACGACGTAGATGTTGCCCCGAGCATCTACGGCAATCGCCGAAGCCTGTGAAAGCCCAGTCGCGGGGCCCGAGATGATCGTCAACGGCGCGACGTTGCCGTTGCTTCCCAGCGCATAGGTCGTGATTCTGTCGCGGCTGGCTACATAGATCGCAGTTTGAGTAGATCGCGTCGGGTGAATGACAACTGGAACGCTCGTCGGTGATTCAGCGTGCGGCGCTGGCGTCGGCGACGCTTCGAGCTCAGCCTTTGACGCGTCTGCTGCAGTTCGCGCGAACGCGAAATGGAAGACGGACACGCCGAAGAGAAATCCGGCTATCAGCCAGATGGTTGCAACACCGGCTATCGCTCGAAATGCCGCCGGCGCACGCCGCCATCGCACGGCGGTGTAAATCACGCTCCCGAGCATGAGTGCCGCTGCGCTCAGCGCAGGCGCAACCCAAGGATTGAATCCCCCCATAGCGTTTTTTGACGATTCGCGGCCCCGCTAGTCCTCCCCGCTTCAGTCGCCGACAACGAGCGACCTGAAGATGAACTCGCCAGCCGTTCCGGCCGGCCCGTACCAGCAAGCGAGAAGATAACGATCGCCACCCTGACTCGCCTGAAAACCCTGAACTATCGATGTGAGTCTTGAAAGAGTTTCTTCGGCTCGGCTCTGCGAACTGGCGGAACAGACCATGACTCTGTGCGCGGCGCGAGCAGCCAGCAGCTTTTCAAAATCGTATAAAATTGCATCCCAGTCGCCCCATTCTGATTCGAGCATTAGAGGAATGTTTAGGAGATTCCCATCTTGCCTGGTGTGCGCGGTGCCGTCCCATAACCACGCTCCGACACTATCGGAGGATAGCCAACTGTGACCGCCTTTCTCGGCCGCGCTGCCAACGGCCGCTTTTACCGCGCGGGTCCAGTCGGGGTTGCTCCACGCTGGCGCTTCCGGGTTTTCACACAGTTTAGCGAGCGACGCTTTAATCTCCGCCTCCAAGCGAGTTAGTGCCATCTTTTCGACTCCCCCTTCGATTGCGACCGATCTTACCCTCAAGCGCGTGGCGGCTTAAGCGTATTTGCGCGTAGACCGTCCACAGGAGCCCCGGTGAACGTGGTGAACCTCGTGAACCTCGCGCGCATCGATTTCGTCGTCGCGTCGCAGTAGCGGTCCGCCCTACCCGACCGCGGCCGCGCGCGGTGAGCGCTGCACAGTTATCGCTCCCGCGACGAAGTTGCCGGCGGCCGGCGCGATAAACGACCGTACGCGCGCGGCGAGCGATGCCAGCGCGGCCCTGTCTCGGCTGAAGGCCGAACGGGGCGTCGCGGGATGACCGGATGGAAGGGTTTCCCTGCGGTCTCGAAGGTCGTCCCGGCGGCCCAACGCTCTAGTGCGCCGTGATCCTCCCCTTCACAACCCGCGGAAGCGTATGCATCGGATGCTCTTGAAGGAGTTCGATCGGAATGTTGCCGGCGGCTCCGTGGGTGAACCGCTCGAATTTGTCGGTCAACTCTGGAGTTATCACGTGGTCTACCGCGACTTCGATAACGACGCGGTTCTTGTCCCAAAGCGCGGCGTAGTAGAGTGGCTTCAGTCTGAGCAGCTTCAACCTCGCTTCCATCTCGCGTTGGAACCCTTCATCCGCCGCGACTTGGTCGGCGGAGTCGTATAGCGGCTGCTGGTCGACCGGGATGGGGTTGACGCCGGGCTTTTGCGGGGACTTCGGTGATGGGATAGTTCGGGTTCTGACTGCCCGGCGTCGGCGTCGATTCATTGGCGATCGTACAGACGCCCGGAGACGTCTGCGTCCGCGCCGGCGCTGCGAGGGCCAGGGCGACGACCAGGGCCAGAGGCACCAGCCTCACGGAGCTATGCGTCGCAGGCAACTGTCGAGCGGGCACGCCTAATCACCGGCTGGAAGCTTCGACCGAACCAGCGAAGGTTCGCTCCCCCCAGATCGGAGTATCGAGTATGCCTCTGTCCGGCGTCTGTGGCGACTCGCCCTGTTTTTTGCCGGCCTCCAAAATCAGACGTCCCGGCGGAGGTCGCAATTTTTACGAACGCCTGTCCGAGCTCGGCAACCGTACGAGGGTCGGGTTGAAAGTAGTACTCGAGCGTCTGGCGCTCCGCGTCCGTGAGTTTCGCCGAATTGCCGGTCCAGCTTCTGGACCAGCCTTTTTCCAACAAATCGGCGCGTTCGCTGAAGAGGCGCAACTCGTTAAGGGTTGACCACCACCAAAGGTCGAAGACCACACGCTCCAGACCCTCCCGCCGCTTGCGCTCCGCGGCGGCGCTATGTGTGACGATGTAATCCGCTATATCGTAAACAGAGGCCATTTGAATCCTCCCGAGAAAGGAATCGGCCGACCCTTTCGCTTCGCCCCGATTTATCCACGCTGCGGGCGCGGTTCGCAATGGCGCCAAACGTGGTGAACCTCGTCAACCTCGGCGTACATCGATTTTTAACCCTCACATCCCTCACATCCTTCACATCCCTCACATCCCTCACACATACCTCACAGCTTTTTGCGAATCTGAATGCGAAAGACGGCATTCGGGATAGATGCCCCGACCAAGCCGCTCTCCTGGCGTTTTCTGCAATTCTGCATACATTGAGCATACATCGGTCGGCAGCGAGGTCGGAATCTGACGAGCCCAGTGTTCATTTTTGGGCTGACTTAATTTAGTTTTCTACAGTGGCGCGTCAGAAGACGTTGCACGAGAAGGGGTTTCTCGCCGATTCCTGTCTAAGTAGTTGATTTTGCTGAGGGTTATTTGGAGCGGGTGATCGGTTTCGAACCGACGACCTTGTGCTTGGCAAGCACACGCTCTACCAACTGAGCTACACCCGCTCCCAGGCTTTCGTGCGCAGCGCGGCCGACACGGCCGGATAGCGCGCGGCCTACACGGCCGGATAGATCGATGTATCCGCCCGCGCGCGGCTTGTCAAACCGCTGCCCGCCGCGCTGGAGGCTTCATTCGCGAGCTAAGCACCGCCCGCGCCTTCATATAGTAGTCGACGCCGGACCACACGCTCACCGCCATCGCGATCCACAGCACGAACATCCCGGCCGCGAAAAAATCCACGTGGAAATAAACGTAATTGATTAACAGCCCCTGGATCGCGATCGACTGCAACACCATCTTGTACTTGCCGAGCTCCTCGGCGGCCATCACCTGCCCCTCTGCCGCCGCCATCGCGCGCAACCCCGTGACCGCGATCTCGCGCGTCACCAGCACCACCACCATCCAGGCTGGCACGCGCGGAAACCGCGGCATCGCGGCGAGCATGATCAGCGCCGCAGTCACCACCAGCTTATCTGCCAGAGGGTCGAGGAACTTGCCGAGCGTGGTGCCCGAGCCGTAGCTGCGCGCGATATAGCCGTCGAAGAAGTCGCTGAGCGTGGCGACGAAAAACACCCCACCCGCCATCGCTGACGGCCCCGGCCCCGCATACATCAGCAGCCACACCAGCACCGGCACCAGTGCGATACGCATCAGAGTCAGCAAATTGGGCGCGGTCAGTTCCATGATGCGGCCTCGAGGCCCCTACCCTGCTTTCTTTTGTCGTGCCCTCGACGCCTTGATACGAACCTTCCGATCCCAAGAATATGGCAATCCATTATGGGGGGCAATCAAGCCCGTCGTAGGGCGCGCTGCGGCCTGCCTTGTACTCAACTTGACGGGCCGCATTTGGCTCGCATACGGTCAAACATGATCGGTTTACCCCACTGCGGCAGTTACTTCTTCGCCCTACTCGTTTCGCGGGCCGCATCCTCGCTCGATAGTGTCGCCGCCGCTTTTACGCCAGGCCTGCTGCCAGAACCAATATCAGGACTGGTATCAAGACTGGCATCAGGGCTGACATCATGACTCGTCCGATGACGCCGACCGCAAGCGCCACCTTCGAGAGCGACTACCTGGTGATCGGCGGCGGAATCGCCGGACTCATCTTCGCGATCAAGGCGGCTGAGACTGGCACCGTTACGGTGCTGACCAAGGCCGCGAGCAACGAGGCCAACACCGCCTACGCGCAGGGCGGAATCGCCAGCGTCTGGAGCGTCGACGATTCGTTCGAGTCGCACGTCGACGACACGCTGCGCGCCGGCGCCGGGCTATGCAGCCGGCACGCGGTTGAAACCATCGTGCGCGACGGCCCCGAAGCGGTGCGCGAACTTATCGCCCTCGGCACGCGCTTCACCCGCGTCGAGGAAGGCGGCGAAGACGAATACGACCTCGGCCGCGAGGGCGGCCACAGCCATCGCCGCGTGCTCCACGCGCAAGACCTGACCGGGCGCGAAATCATGCGCGCGCTGGGCGAAGCGGCCGGCGCGCGGCGCAACATCCGCGTGCTCGAAAACAAAATCGCGGTCAATCTGCTGGTCGAGCCCGGCGCGCCGTACGACGGCGCCCGCGGCGCGCGATGCTGGGGGGCCTACGTCCTCGATCGCGCCAGCGGCGCGGTCGACAAATTCGTCGCACGCGCCACCCTGCTCGCCACCGGAGGCGCCGGCAAGGTCTATCTCTACACGACCAATCCCGACATCGCCTCGGGCGATGGCGTCGCGATGGGTTATCGGGCCGGAGCGCCGGTCGCCAACATGGAATTCATCCAGTTCCATCCGACCTGCCTCTACCATCCGGCCGCCAAATCGTTTCTCATCTCGGAGGCATTGCGCGGTGAGGGTGCGATCCTCCGACTGCCCGACGGCACGCCCTTCATGAAGAGCTACCATCCCGACGGCGAACTCGCGCCGCGCGACGTCGTCGCCCGCGCGATCGATTCCGAGATGAAGCGTCACGGGCTGGATTACGTGCTGCTCGACATCAGCCATCGGCCGGCCGATTTCGTACGCGGACGCTTTCCCAATATCTTCAACCGATGCTTGAGCTTTGGCTTTGACCTGACTCGCGTACCAATTCCCGTCGTGCCCGCAGCGCATTACATGTGCGGAGGGCTGGTGACCGACCTCGACGCGCGCACCCCGCTCGCTCAGCTATACGCGGCCGGTGAGACCGCGATGACCGGGCTGCACGGCGCTAATCGACTCGCGTCGAACTCGCTACTGGAAGCGGCCGTGATGGGCCGGCGCGCCGCGGCTGCGGCGCGCGCGGATGCCGCCGACACCGGAGAGCGGCGGGCGCCGGATTTTCCAAGGTGGGATCCCGGGCGCGCGATGCGCAGCGAGGAGCGCGTGCTGATAACTCAAAGCTGGGATGAGATTCGGCGCCTGATGTGGAACTACGTCGGCATCGTGCGCAGTGATGCGCGCCTTGAGCGCGCGATGCGCCGCCTTCAGCTAATCAAACAGGAGGTCTACGGCTACTACTGGGATCATCTTATCGACTCCGACCTGATCGAGCTGCGCAACCTGGTCGAAGTCGCCGAGCTGGTGGTACGTTCGGCGACGGCGCGCAAGGAGTCACGCGGGCTGCATTACACGATCGACTATCCCGAACGCGACGACGCCTCGTGGCTGCACGACACCGTGATCGCGAAGGGCGCGTAAACGGCTGCGCCGGCAGCCAGCGCGTTCCTCTACGCGTTCATCTAACTGACGGGTTCGACCGGCGCGGCCGGAGCCGCGGCCTTGGGAACATTCGCCTGGAAGCTGTACACCAGTTTGTCGTCGGCGAGGTCGACCTTGGCCACGCCGCCCTTGCTGAGCGCGCCGAACAGCACCTGGTCGGCTAAAGCGCGAGCGACTTCGGACTCGATCAGCCGACCCAGCGGCCGCGCGCCGAAGCGCGGATCGTAGCCCTTTTGCGCGAGCCACTTGCGCGCGGCCTGCGAAACCTCGAGCTTCACCTTCTGCGCCGCCAGCCGCTCGGCCAACTCGCCCACGAACTTGTCGACCACGCGGGCGATGACCTCGGGGCCAAGGCCGGCGAACTCGATTATCGCGGAGAGCCGATTGCGGAACTCGGGACTGAACATCCGGTCGATCGCGCTACGCGGATTGCCGGTCGTGACGTCGGTGCCGAATCCGATCATCGTGCGCGCCAGCTCTTGCGCGCCGGCGTTGGTGGTCATCACGATGATCACGTTGCGGAAATCGGCCTTACGCCCGTTGTTGTCGGTGAGCGTCGCATGGTCCATCACCTGCAGCAGGATGCTGAACAGGTCGGGATGCGCTTTCTCGATCTCGTCGAGCAGCAGCACGCAGTGCGGATTTTTGTTGATCGCGTCGGTCAGCAGACCGCCCTGGTCGAATCCCACATAGCCCGGAGGCGCGCCGATCAGCCGCGAGACGGTGTGGCGCTCCATGTATTCGCTCATATCGAAGCGTAAAAACTCGACGCCCATCACCTTCGCGAGCTGGCGCGCGACCTCGGTCTTGCCGACGCCGGTGGGGCCAGCGAACAGGAATGCGCCAACCGGGCGGTCGGGATGTGCGAGGCCCGAACGCGCAAGTTTGATCGCACGCGCCACCGCAGCAATCGCCGGGTCCTGTCCGAACACCGCCTGCTTCAACTCATCCTCGAGATTTTGCAGGCGCGCCCGGTCGCTGGAGGACACCGTGCGCTCCGGTATCCGCGCCATCCGCGCTACCGTGCGCTCCGAATCGCGCGCGCCCACGGTTACCGCGTCGGGACCACTCGCGCGCAGCCGCGCCGCGACGCCGGCCTCGTCCATCACGTCGATCGCCTTGTCGGGCAGGTAGCGGTCATTGATATAGCGCGAGGAGAGATCGACCGCGGCGCGAATCGCCGGCCCGGTGTATCGCACGTTGTGATGCTTTTCGTAGTAGCTCTTGAGCCCGTTGAGAATCTGCACCGCCTCTTCCACAGTTGGCTCGGGCACGTCGATACGCTGGAAGCGCCGCCCCAACGCTTTGTCGCGATCGAACGAGCGCTTGTATTCCTGATAGGTCGTCGATCCGATGCAACGCAAGTCGCCCGAGGCGAGCGCCGGCTTGAGCAGGTTGGAGGCGTCCATCGTCGATCCCGACGCCGAACCCGCGCCCACGATAGTGTGGATCTCGTCAATGAACAGCACAATCTTCGGATTTCCCGACGCGGCCTTGATCACGGCCTTCAAGCGTTGTTCGAAGTCGCCGCGAAAGCGGGTGCCGGCGAGCAGCGCGCCCATGTCGAGCGCGTAGATCTCGACGTTTTTTAGCGCCTCAGGCACGCGGCCTTCGTGGATCGCGAGCGCCAGCCCCTCGGCGAGCGCGGTCTTGCCCACGCCCGCTTCGCCTACGAACACCGGATTGTTCTTGCGCCGGCGCAGCAGAATATGAACAGCCCGCTCGATTTCGTTCTTGCGCCCGATCAGCGGATCGATCTTTCCCTTGGCGGCGCGATCGGCGAGGTTTATCGCAAAGCGCTTGAGCGCGCGCGCCGGAGAAAGTTTTGGCGCGCCCTCTTCGTCGTCGCCCTCGCCCTCCTCGTGCTCGTCCTCGCTCTCGGCCTCGCTCGCGCCACGCACCTGTCGATCGTCGTCGGCGCCGACCTTGGAGACGCCGTGAGAGACAAAATTGATCACGTCGAAGCGCGTGACGCCTTCCTCTTGCAGAAAATAGAGCGCGTACGACTCGGCCTCCTGGAACATCGCGATCAGCACGGCCGGCCCGTTTATCTCCTGCCGTCCCGCAGACTGCGCATGCAGCGCCGCGCGCTGAAGCGCCCGCTGAACGCCGGTGGCGTAGCGCGGCGTGACCTCGACCCCGCGGCCGACGCGCTCGACGCCCTCGTCGAGGTAGCCCTGCAGTTTGCGGCGCAGCGAATCGATATTCGCGCCGCACTGTTTGAGTACGTTGCTGGTGGTGAAATCATGGAGCATCGCGTACAGCACGTGCTCCAGGCAGACGTATTCGTGGCGCCGACTTTGCGCCTCGGTCATCGCTAACTGGAGTGTGACCTGCAACTCGCGGCTAAGCATCACGCCTGGCGAGGCCATCCGCCAACTCCTCCTCGTGTCCGTTGCGTCCGCAATCCTTGGCGCTCGGTCTATTCAGCATACTTCCAAAGTTAATCACTAAAACAAGATAAGCACTAAAATCGACCGCGCCGACTTCAGGCTTTCTCCATCACGCATTTCAGCGGGAATTCGCTCTGGCGCGCCAATTCTTCTACCGTGCGCACCTTGGTCTCGGCGATCTCGTACGGGAATACGCCCGCCACGCCTATCCCGTTCTGATGCACGTGCAGCATGATCTTGGTCGCTTCGGCGTGCTGCTTGTGGAAAACCACCTTCAATATCTCGACCACGAACTCCATCGGAGTGTAGTCGTCGTTTAGCAGGATGACCTTGTACATCGGCGGCTTTTTCGTGCGGGTCTCGGGCCGCGTGCGCCGCTCGACGACGGTGTCGCCGTCGGAGGGACGTCCGCCGCCGGTGCCGTTATCGTCGTGCTGGTCGTCGCGTTTGCGCGCCCGCACTTCTCGCCGCAAAAGCTCGTCGTTCATCGCTCCAATAGGATAGCAAATCGGCGCATGGTGATGGGAGCACCGAACGTGAGCCCTTTGCGTCGGCGTCCGGCACGGCTAAGCTCCATAGATTCGATGGCACGGCAGACTCGATGGCACGGCATGATAACAAGGACACGGCGGCTCGCGATGCGGGCGCGGATGCGGCAACCGTCGAAGTCGCCGTCATCGAGGGTATCGATCGCATCGCACGCGAAGATTGGAACGCTTTGCTGGCCGAGGACGACAGCCCCTTCCTCGATTGGGACTGGCTGTTCGCGATGGAGAACTCCAAAAGCGCGGTGCGGGCCAGCGGATGGGGTCCGTGCCATCTCGCGATCCATCGCGGCAAGAAGCTCATCGCGGCGTGCCCGCTGTACCTCAAGGGCCACAGCATGGGCGAATTCGTGTTCGACCAGGGATGGGCTGACGCGGCCGAACGCAGCGGCATCCGTTACTATCCAAAACTGCTCGCGGGCGTGCCCTTCACGCCGCACGGCGGACGGCGCTTTCTCATCGCGCCCGGCGCCGCGCGCGCGCCGTTGGTCGCGGCGCTGGGACGAGCGCTTACTCAGCTTTGCGCGGACAACAAGTTTTCCTCGGTGCATGTCAATTTCTGCCTCGCCGACGAGGCTGCGGCGCTGCGTGAACTCGGTTTCCTCGAGCGCCTCGGCTACCAGTATCACTGGCGCAACACCGGCTTCGCCACTTTCGAGGACTACCTCGGAGCCCTCAAGAGCAAGCGCCGCTATGCCGTCCGCCATGAGCGCGCCGCGCTCGTCGCCCAGGGCGTAACCATCAAAGTACACGCGGGCGACGAAATCCCTGACACGACCTTCGGCCCGATGTTCGATCTCTATCTTTCCACCATCGAAAAACTTTACTGGGGCCGCCGTTACCTGACTCGCGAATTTTTCACCGAGATGCGCGAGCGCTTCAAGCGCTATGTGTGCCTGGTCTGCGCGTACCGCGGGCGCAAGCTCGTGGCCGGGACCTTCAACCTGCAGAAGTCCGGCGTGCTCTACGGGCGTTACTGGGGATGCTTCGAGGACCTGAAGTACCTGCACTTCAACGTCTGTTACTACGCGGCCATCGAACATTGCATCGCCAACGGAATCGCGCGCTTCGAACCGGGCGCCGGCGGCGAGTACAAGTGGCTGCGCGGCTTCGACCCCGCGCTGACGCATAGCGCTCACTATATTGCGCACGACGGATTGCGCCGCGCGATCGCCAACTTCCTCGCCCGCGAACGGCGCGAGGTCGAGGCCTGGATCGCCGAAGGCCACGAGCGCAGCCAGCTCAAGCCTCCCGCACCTTCAAACGTGGAGCAGCCGTAGCCCGCGCGCGCCGCGGCCGCGCTACTTCGGCGCGGCAACCTCCGGCCGTTCCTCAAACGCGGAGGCCGGCTCGCGCGACACGAGGTCGATCTTCTCGAGCTCGCCCAACTCTTTTTTTCCCACCACTCCGAGTTCGCGGAAGCGGCGCGCCCACGGCATCACGCGGCCCTCGAACGATCCCACCGCGTCGTTGAAGGCGCCCACCGACGACTTTAACGAAGTTCCGACGCGCCGCAGATGCTCGACCATCGTGGCGAAACGGTCCGCGAGTTCGCGCCCCATCTCACTGATGCGCTGCGCGTTTTCCGCCAACTGCTCCTGGCGCCAGCCGTAGGACACGGCGCGCAGCAGCGAAATCAGCGTCGTCGGCGTGGCGAGAATCACGCGCTGTGCGACGCCCTGCTCGATTAGCGACGGGTCCTGCTCCAGCGCGGCGCTGAAGAATGGCTCGCCCGGCAAAAAAAGGATCACAAACTCGGGCGTGGGTTGAAACTGATCCCAGTAATTCTTGGATCCGAGCGCGGTCATATGGGCGCGCACCTGCAGCGCGTGTTGCTTGAGCTTTTCCTGGCGTGCGTCCTCGTTGGTCGCTTCCAGCGCTTCGAGGTACGCCTGCAACGGCACCTTGGCGTCGACGATGATGTTCTTGCCGCCGGGCAATTGGACGCGCAAATCGGGGCGCAGCTTGCCATCGTCGTTCGCCGCGCTTTCCTGCTGAAAAAAATCGCAGCGCTCGAGCATCCCCGCCATCTCGACCACCCGCTTGAGCTGGATCTCGCCCCAGCGGCCACGGACCGACGGAGCACGCAATGCGCGCGAAAGGTTGGAAGCTTCCGAGCGTAATTCCTTCTGCGCGGTGATGAGAGAACTTATCTGCTCGCCGAGCGCACCGTAAGCCTCGCGGCGCGCCCCTTCAATCGCGCGGATCTCCTGGTCGAGTTTGCCCAGCGATTCATGCACGGGGGCGACGACCGAGCCGAGTTTCTGATCGGCGAGCGTCAGGAAACTGTGATTGGCCGCCTCAAGGGCGTCGGCCGCGAGCGACTTGAAAGTGTCGCCGAGCTTGCGTTCTGAGCTTTCCAGCAATGTCCGCTGTTCGGAGAAACTGCGCTCGCGCTCCTCCATCCGCACCGCGGCCTCGCGCACCTTGCCTTCCCAGCGGCGGGCGGCGGCCAGCCAGGCAACGATTGCACCCACCGCCAACCCCACCATTGCAGCCGCCAGCAATTGCATGGCCCTTACCTCCCCGGTGCTGAGCCCCAACCCCGGCGCAGCCTCGATGATAGTATCCGCCGTGCTGCGCCCGCGTCCAATTGCGCCTTCAATGCCATCCACAGCTTCGTGCATAGAGCGCTCCTCAGCGCGCATTCTGCTATTTTGGCGCCTGACGGTCCGCGGCAAAGTGCGGACGTCTGCGGACGCTTCGCCACGTGAAGGATTTGCTCAAACCGCGCTCCGTCGTCGTCGTCCTGGGTTCCGGTGGAGTCGGCAAAACCACGATCGCCGCTGCGCTCGGCGTCGCCGCCGCGACCACCCGCCTGCGCACGGCGGTCATTACGGTCGATCCAGCGCGCCGGCTCCGCGAGGCGCTCGGCCTCCCGCGCCTGGGCGGCAAACCAACGCGAATCGACGCGCGCCGCCTGCGTGCCGCCGGCCTCGATTCCGCGCTCAAGCTCAGCGCGATGGTGCTCGACGTGAAGGGCGAATGGGACGCGATGGTCGCCGAGCACGTCGCCGACCCGGCCATCCGCCGGCGCATCCTCGACAACGCCTTCTATCAGAGCCTCAGCACGCAGTTCGCCGGCTCCGACGCGTACGCCGCCCTGGAGGCGCTCCACGATCTCCACGTCGCCGGTCATTTCGACCTCGAGGTCGTCGACACGCCTCCCGCCGCGCAGGCCTTCGAGTTCGTGCAGGCGCCGGCGCGCCTGATACGGCTGCTCGACTCGCAGGCCGCGCGCTGGCTACTCAAGCCGGCCGGACGGCCCGCCTCGCTGGCGCTGCGGCTCGCCGGTCGCATCACGAGCTATGTCGCACGCGAGTTGGAGCGCTTCGCCGGCGGCGACACGCTCTCTTCCATCGCCGACTTTTTCGCCGCCGCCGCCGGAGCGGTCGAGGGGATTGGCGCCCGGATGCGTAAGGTTTCGGCGCTCCTGCGATCGCCAGCCGTGCGTTTCATCCTGGTGACTACCACAGAACCCGACCGGCTGCGCCAGGCGCGCAGGCTCATCGACAAGATGGAATCCGAGGGGCTTCATCTCGGCGCAATCGTGATCAACCGCTTTCTGGACGAGGCAGTCTACCGCGGCTTCACACACGATCATGCGCTCGACGAAATTCCCCGGCTGAGCGCCGCGCTGGATACGGAGGGTGAAGGCGATGACGGCGTGGCTGCGGCGCTGGCTTACCTGGAAAGCTACCGGGCACGCGCGCGCGAGGACCTCCGTCGCGTCGGACGCTTTGTCGAGGGCTTGGCGCCGCGCGTGACGGTCGCGTGCGCGCCGGAGATCGCGCCCGGAACTCCGAGCCTCGCAGCCCTGGGACGGCTCGCGAATTTTCTGCTCATGCCACAGACGATCGTGGAGCGGCCGGTGCGCCGCGCCAACGCCGACGCGCCGCTCAAAGGGCGCGCGCCGCTTAATCGGAGCCGGCGCGGCGTTAAAAAATCAGACAGCGAAATCGGTCGAATGCCGGAGTGAGCCTGTAAGCCGGGTTCTGTGCCCTTGCGGGCGGCGATCATTCATCTTGGCCGGACGATTGCTCGCCGGCTCCAGCGACCGAACCCGAGGGATTATGAGCGGGCCACTCACCCTCCTATTTGGTCTTGCTCCGGGTGGGGTTTGGCATGCGCGCGCGATCACTCGCGCGCCGGTGGGCTCTTACCCCGCCATTTCACCCTTACCCTCGCGGGCGGTGTATTTTCTGTGCCACTTTCCGCGGGTCGCCCCGCGCCGTCGTTAGCGGCCACCCTGCCCTGTGGAGCCCGGACTTTCCTCCCCGTAAAAGGGCGATCGCCCGGCCCACTCCGGCAGCGGCGATCCTAGCATGACCGCGCGAGGGGCGGATCAGCCCTCGTAATAGAGGATGCGCTGGCAGTTGGGGCAAAAATGGATCTGAAGATGTTTCTGGATCTCGTTATAGAGCTGCGGCGGCAAGCGCATCCGGCACCCCTGGCAGGTGCCTGACTTCGCCAGCGCAACCGCCAGGCCGGCGCGGCGGCTGAAGATCATCTGGTAGCGCTGCAACAGCACGTCGTCGATCGACGCGGCCTCGCGGTCACGCTCGACGCGCTGGCGTTGAATCGACATCTTCAGCTCTTCGACCTCGGCCGCTATTTCCTTCTCGGCCGCCTTGAGCTCTGTGCGCTTGCTTGCGACAAGTTCGGTCAGTTCCTTGATTCGCGGGCCGCGCGGCTCGGCCGCCTGCATCGAGGTCAGCACTTCGCCTTCCAGGCGCTGGTTGTTTTCCTTGAGCGAGTCGACCTCGTGACCGAGCGCCTGCAGCTCCTTGTCGTTGCGCACCAGGTTGAGGCGCATCCGCTTGTTGCGGATCTGCGCTTCGCCATCGGCGAGTTCGCGCTCGAGAACGCGGCGCGCAGCGGTCGCCTGCTGGTCTTCCTCGGTGAGTCGTTCTAGTTCGGCCTGGGAGGTTTCGATCTCGCCGCGAAGCTGTTCGACCCGCTCCGCGACCGAAGACAATGATTGCCCGAGCTCATGCAACTGCCGGTCGATGGTTTGCAGACTCATTAACCGGGCTATCTCTTCACGCAATTCTGCCTCCGTGGGGTGCGAGCCGATTCATCACTGGCAAAGCGGCGTCGGCGAGCATCGCGCGCATTGCAGTCATCGGTCAAAAAAATTGTCCCATCTTGTGTTGGTGGTATGGGCCCACCAGGATTTGAACCTGGGACCAGCCGGTTATGAGCCGGCAGCTCTAAACCGGACTGAGCTATGGGCCCTCGCGAGCGCATCGTACAGTGCCTATCGTACCAAGTTTCCCGCCACAAATTAAAGGGTGTGCGCGAAGACGATTTCCCTTGACTGCCGCCGCGCCGCTCGCCGTCAATCGGCAGTATCGTCCCTCCGCATCGTCCGCCAGCATCTTCCGCCGGCATCTTCCAGCATCTTGCGCCGGCATCATCTTTTCTTCCGCATCATCTCTTCCGCATCATCTTCCACGCCGCCTCAGCGCAATCATTTCCTGCGCATGGCCCATCGCCTCATCGTCGCTGCTCGCGCTGGCCGCGGCGCGTCGCGTGGCGTCCATCGCGCGCTGCTGGCGCCGTCGCGCGAGCGCGTCGGCGAAGTCGTGCGCGAGCGCCAGTGCCTGCGTCGCGGTTTCCATCAGCGGCCCGACCGCGAACGCGCTCAGGCGCGAGCGCTGGGAGTCGTCGAGCCGTTCGGCGACGTGCACTTCGAGCACCGTCGCCGGCTCATCTGACGCGCAGACTTCGCCGAGCGCCGCGGCGACGGCCGCGTCCTCGAGCATCGCGACGTGCGCGGCGATCTCGCCGCGCAACTCGGGATGCAGCAGCGCGACGGCGAGCAGGCCGACTTCGGCGGCCGTCGCGCCATCGCCCGCTCCGGCCGCGGCCGCTGACGGCGGCCGCGCCGCCGCGCCCGGCCCGTGCGTCGCGCCGCCATAGGTGGCGCCACGCACGGGCCGGCGCGCCTCGGCGCGCAGCACTTCCTCGCCGACGCCCAGCGCGTCGGCGGCCTTGCGCGCCAGCAAGTCGAACTCGAACGCGTTCGAGACCGCTTTCAAAACCTCGGCCACGGCGGACGCGGCGCGTGCCCGCCCTTCCAGGGACCCGCGCGCTGCGGCCGCTTGTTCGGCGAGGAAATAATCGGCCAGCAAATCCGCCGACGCGATAAGCTCGGCGAACGCCTGTGCTCCGCGCTGCTTGATGAAAGTGTCGGGATCGAAGCCGGGCGGGATGAAAATCCCCCGGCCGAGCAACCCGGCCGCAAGAAAAATCTCCAGCGCCCGCAACGAGGCCTTGCGTCCCGCGGCGTCGCCGTCGAAACAGGCCAGCACGTTGCGCGTCTGCCGTCCGACGAGCCGCAACTGGTCGACGGTCAGCGCTGTACCGAGACTTGCGATGGTTTCCTTGAAGCCCGCCTGCCATACCGCGATCGCGTCGAGGTACCCCTCGACGACGATTGCGCGGTCGGCGCTGGCGATCGCCGCGCGCGCTTCGTACAAGCCGTAGACATTGCGCGACTTCGAGTAGAGCGGAGATTCGGGCGAGTTGATATATTTCGGCAGCCGCTGGTCGAGCACCCGTCCGCCAAACGCGAGCACCCGGCCCTGGCCGTCGCGAATCGGGAACATCAGCCGTCCGCGAAACATGTCGCGCGTTCCCGCGCCGTCCTGCCTGACCAGTCCGAGGCGCACCGCCGCCGTCAGCAATCCGCGCTTCTCGAGCGCGCGCGCCAGGTTGGCCAGCCGTTCGGGCGCGAATCCGAGCCCAAATGTGCGCGCGGTCTCGGCCGCGACGCCGCGCGCCGCCAGATAGTCGCGCGCCGCCGCGCCGTCGGGCGTCTTCCACAAAACATGGACGAAAAAATCAGCGGCCGTCTGATTCGCGCGCAGCGCGGCGTCGCGTTCTCCGGCGCCCGGACCCGTTTCGCCGCCGCGCTCAGGTAACGTGACGCCATAACGGCGCGCGAGCGACTCGATCGCCTCGGGGAAATTCAACCCCTCGGTCCGCATTATGAAGTTGAACACGGTGCCGCCCGCGCCGCATCCGAAACAATGAAAAAACCCGCGCTCAGGATTGACCGAAAACGAAGGAGTCTTTTCGTTGTGGAACGGGCACAGCCCGACGAAGTTGCGGCCGGCGCGCTTGAGCCGCACGTGCGCTCCGATGACCTCGACGATATCCGCGCGAGTGCGAATCTCTTCGAGTTTGTCGTCGGAGAAACGCGCCATCAGGCCGCCGCCAGCTCGCGGAGCTTTTTGGGCTCGTTGGTCATGATTGCGTCGACACCGGCGGCGGCGAGACGGCGCATCGTCGGCACGTCATCGACGGTCCATACGTAGACCGCCAGGCCGCGGCGATGCGCCTCGGCGCAAAGCGCAGCGTTCGCGACATCGAAGCGCGGCGCGATAGCGAATGCGTGCATTGCCGACGCCGCCTCCAGCATCGCGGCCGGAGTTTTCTCGCCGAGCAGCGCAAGGCGCAAGGCCGGTTCCTTGCGAGCCACGATTTTCAGTTGATCCCAATCGAAGCTCGATACTATCGCGCTTTCGATCGCGCCGCATCCGCGAAGAATTTCGCATACCCGGACCTCGAGACCGCGGGCCTTGAGTTCCACGTCCATTCCACATCGTCCCGTGAGCGCCTGGGCAACTTCAATGAGCGTCGGGATATGTTCACCGCGAAATTCGGCTCCAAAGCGCACTCCGGCGTCCAGGCGCCCGATCGCCGTCGCACTCATCGCGGCGACCCGGCCGCGTCCGTCGGTAGTGCGATTAACCGTCGCATCATGAATCACCACGACTTCCCCATCGCGAGTCATCCGCACGTCGAATTCGCACATATCGGCGCCAAGCTCAGCGGCGGCGATGAACGAGCGCAAAGTGTTTTCAGGATAAAAAGCGCTGGCTCCGCGATGCGCGATCGTCAGCATCTTGAGCAGCATCGTGCGCGCCGCCACAAATCCAGCCCGACCACCCTCATCGAAGGCGATTTTACCCATCACGCGTCGCAACCGGCAAATCCGTGCACGCCTGCTCTCCACAGGCTGTTCCTTCTGCAGGCATTTCCCCTACTCGTCAAGCTCCGCGACGACCCTTATGCTTGATGGCTGAGGACGATGACCCGTTACGCCACACCTGCCGCGCGCAAATACGTGCAAGTCGTTTTCCAGACGCCGGCCGCGATGGTCGACGACGCGGCCACGATGCTTGTCGCCGAGGGAGCGCTCGGATGCGTGGTCGGTGGGGACCATCGTAGCGCGCATCGTCACGCGACGCTGGAACTCCAGGCGTTTTTCGAGCGGCTGAGCCGCGCCCGGCTCGCGGCGATTTGGCGCGCGCTCGCGGCGGCGGGTATGCTCGCGGTCGATGGCCGGACGCCGCTGCGCCAGGCCGTCACGGATCCCGGATGGGCGACCGCCTGGATGGATCGTTTCGAGCCGCTGCCGGTGGGACGCCGCCTGCTGATCGTTCCGCCCTGGAACTGCGGCATCGCAACCCGGCGCCTCAAGCTGATAATCAATCCCGGGCAGGCCTTTGGCACGGGACATCATGCGACCACCTACGGCGCGCTCGCGACGATCGAAAAGCTTTGTGCAAAGCGGCGCTTTGAGCAGGCGCTCGATGTCGGCACGGGATCGGGTGTGCTCGCGATTGCGATGCGCCTGATGGGCGTCGGACAGGTGTGCGCGATCGACATCGACGCGCTGGCACTGGAAAACGCGCGCGAAAACGCGGCGCTCAATTCTCCCCGCGGCGGTGAAATCCGTTTTGCCACCACGCCGCTTGCTCGCCTTCGCCGGCACTTCGATCTGATCACGGCGAATATCCTGAGTTCCACGTTGATCGCGATGGCGAGCGCGCTGACCAGATTGCTAGCCCGCCGCGGTCTTCTAATCCTCGGTGGAATCCTCAACCGCGAGGCGGCGGCGGTACTCAAGACTTACCGTCCGCGCCTGCGATGCCTCGGCATACGGCGCGACCGTGGCTGGAGCACGCTGGTGCTCGCGCGATGAAGCGGGCGGCAAAATCTCCAATGCGATTTGCGATATCGTCGGCGGCGGTCGAAGGCACGGTCGCACTGGTCGGCGGCGGGGAGCTCCATCATATGCGCGACGTGATGCGCCTGCTGCCGGGAGCCGAGGTGGCGCTGTTCGACGAACGAGGCGCGGAGTACGCGGGCACGATCAAAAGCTTCGAGGTGCGTCACGCGGTAGTCGAAATCGCCGCGGCGACGCGCTCGCGCGCGGAAGTCACTGCCGGACTCATCCTGGCCGCGGCGGTGATCAAGGGGCCACGGATGGACTTCCTGGTCGAGAAGGCTGCCGAACTGGGTGCGGCGGAGCTATGGCCGGTGCTGTGTACGCGAGGAGTCGTGCGCGAGGTCGGCGGCGAGCGGCTCGCGCGATGGCGCCGGCTGGCGACTGCGGCGGCCAAGCAGAGCCTGGCGGCGCGTCCGACCGAGGTCATCGCACCGTTGACGCTCGGAGACTTGATCCGGCGCCCCAACGGGGGCAGGCTTTGCGTGGTCTTGAGCGCGGGCGCGCCGGCCTTGGGCGGGGTCTTGCGCGAAGCCCGTCAGCGCACGCTGTTGCTATTGTGCGGGCCGGAGGGAGATTTCACGGACGAGGAACTGGCGTCCGTGCGGAGCGCCGGTTACGTCGCCGCGGGACTGGGTGGACGACGGCTTCGCAGCGAGACCGCGGCGCTCGCCGCGCTCAGTATCGCGGCCGGCACGCTCGACGAGTTCGGGGGAGAAGGCTGACCAGTGGCTAGCTACAAATTCGCTTTCGTAATGGACCCGCTGGAGAAGGTGCTTCCCGACAAGGACACTACCTTCGCCTTCATGCTGGAAACGATCGGACGCGGGCATCAGGCCTACTTCGTCGCGCTCCACGACCTCTATGCGATCGGCAGTCATGCGTTCGCCTCTGCGCGGCGATGCACGGTGACGCGTGGAACGCCGCACTACCGCTTTATCGACGACGGCGCCGAATATCCGCTCGAAACTTTCGACGCGATTTTTATGCGCAAGGACCCGCCCGCCGACGCAGCCTATCTGTTCGCCACGATGCTGCTCAGCCTGGCCGACCGGCGCCGCACTTTCATTCTCAACGAGCCCGCGGGCCTGCGCGAGGCGAACGAGAAGCTCTATGCGCTGAATTTTCCCGAAGCGATTCCGCCCACGCTGGTCAGCCAGGACCTCGCGCGGCTCAAAAAGTTCATGGCCGAGCAGGGCGGACAGATGATCGTCAAGCCGCTCGACGGACATGGCGGCGAGAGCGTGTTCCTGGCCTCCGCCGATGACCGCAACCTCAATGCGATCCTCGAAGCGGTCACTCATTTCGAGTCGCGTCCGATCATGGCGCAGCGCTACCTCTCCGAAATCCGCGACGGCGACAAACGCTTGATCGTGCTCGACGGCGAACCCCTCGGATGCACGCTGCGGGTGCCGCGCGACGACGAGAACCGCGGCAACATCCACGTCGGTGGCAATTGCGTCAAGGCCGAGATTACCGCGCGCGACAGCGAGATTTGCTCGATGATGCGGCCGCGGCTGAAGCGCGACGGACTCTACTTCGTCGGGCTCGACATCATCGGCAACTACCTGACCGAGGTGAACGTCACCTCGCCCACGGGAATCCAGGAGATCGATCGGCTCGACGGCGCCAATCTCGAGGCCAGGGTGATCGATTTCGTCGAGTCGCGAGTCATAGCGCCCAAGGCTTAAGCGCTGCAAACGTCTAGGCGCCCCGTGCGTTTGGCTGACAGGCTTCTGTCGCCCGACGGCTGTTGCAAGGGGAAGGCGGGACAGGTACGAATTAAGACCGCCGCAAAGGCCCGACACCTGCAGTTCCGGTGGGCAGGTAGCTCAGTCGGTAGAGCAGAAGACTGAAAATCTTCGTGTCGAGTGTTCGATTCACTCCCTGCCCACCACATAAGCCCGCGAAATACAAAGACTTTCTGATTTCGCGCAGTTGCTCCAGATCCTTTACTGTGTCCGGGCTGTGGCGGAATTGTGACCGTTCCCCCTACGATCTAGCCTTTCTTCTTTACGAACGAGGACAGATGTTTTTCTGCGCGGTCAAGTTCTCGGCTGTCTAGCAACCGGACTATCGGAGGGTCGTAGCTGATCAGGAGACGTGTGTATCGGTGAATGTCCTCCATTGGCAACTCTCGTCCTACTCGTCCGCGTGCTACGTTGCGCAAAAGGCTTGCGAGAATGTCTGCCGCCTGAATTCCCGGATACCCGATGTCTGAAACGAAAAAGGCGGCTTCAGCTAAGCGATCCCCCCATCTGTCTCGCTCCCTACGACGTCTATAAACAGCCCTTGCCCTCGTCTCCAAAGATGAATTGTGAAAGTACATCGTGAGCTGCTCTCCCAGAGGCATAAGATACATCACCCTGAGAAGCTCGGTGATCACGGTGTCGAACGCTAGGACGTAGGGATGTTTTGTGAATATCTTTTTGACACTTCGAGAAAGCCGACGGTCGTATTCTTCCCAGGGGATTTGAACCGCAAAGCCGCGGATGTGGTAGGTATGAATTGTCTCTACCAGTCGGCCAAAACAATGCTCGCACGTACCATCGCTCCATTTGTCGAAGGGTGGATTGCGCGCAAGAAAATCCGTCATGTGAAACGTGGTAAGATCGAACTCTTCCAGAATATTCACCCATCGCCTAGCAAATCCTTTCCAGGCAGCGATTGGACCGTAGTATCCTGCTAACGCGAGAAACGGGTACCGTCGACACGCGCCGAATCCGCTTTCGTCGAGGAACGATCCGGCTACCTCATCTGCACCACTTTGCGAGGCCGGGCGGTGTCAGTCTGATGCAGCGACGAGAGCCTGCGGCATCCATCGCGAAGCATCGTCTCGTCGGCGATCGCGTAGCGCCGATAGATGGCTTCAGTCTTGTGACCGACCATCGCCATTGCTGCCGAACGCGGTACGCCGGCGCGCTCGAGGTTGCGCACTGCGGTGCGGCGGAAGTCGTGCGGGATCCGGCCCGGCAACCCAGCATTCTTGCAGGCGGTCAACCAAGAGCGGCGGAAGGTGCGAATCGTCTCGCCGTCACGGTGAAAGAGCCAAGGGACAATCTTGCCGGTCGCGACTTCGACGGCCCGAGTGTGCTCAAGCTGAGCTTCAAGGACGGTGCGAAGTTCGGGCGTCAGCGGGAAGTTCCGGCCCTCACCGTTCTTCGTTTCTCCCGGGTCGAGGCGCAGCCATCCGGCTTCGAGGTCAACGTGATGCTTCTGGCGGCTCAGGATCTCCGACGTGATGCGCCATCCCGTGATGTAAGCTGTTTGAATCACCGGCTTGAGCTCTCCCGGTAGATGCTCGAGCAGTGCCAGGTAATCCCCATGCTCGAAGAAGCCTTTGCGGCGGTTGTCCTCACGCAGCATAGGGAAGTAAGGCCGTGAGCCAACCTTGCCGGCCCGTTCCGCGAGCGTGAAAGCGCGCTTGAGCGCGGCGAGAGCCCTGTTGATCGTTGAGTTCTTGGCGCTCTCTTTCTGCCGGTCGGCGGTGAACGCGGTCAACCGGTCGCTCGTGATATCCACAGCCCGGCAGTCAGCGCCGAAGTATTCGACCAGATGCGCGAGAGGAGCCTTGATGACCCGTACGCGTCGGCCGTTCGCCTCGTAATCGTCGAGCAGCATCTGCTTGAGGTCGGCGAGCGAGGTCTTCTCGACGTCAGGTCCTATCGGCTTTCCAGCCGCGGCCTCGCCGATCCGCTTTTTGAGCAAGCGTACGGCGTCTGCGCGATTCGCCGATTCGGAGGTCTCGCGATAGCGCTTGCCGCGCACGTAGTACTGGCACCACCAGATCGTCCCACGGCGATAGATAAGTCCCTGGCCCTTCGCCTTCATCGCTGGACCTCCTTGGCGCTCTTTGCCGGCGCCTTAAGGTAGAGCTCGATTGCTGACGCGATCACGTCCTGCAGGTCGCGCCCCTCGTCGAGGGCTCGGATGTGCGCAGCTCGCCAAAGTTCCCTTGGCAGCCGCACGCTGGTTTTCGCCGTCTCGCCTTTGCTGCCGGATGGAAGTCTCTTCATGCATCAGAGCATAGCCCGCTAGATATCTAGAAGTCAAGCCCGCCGCGCGGCTAGCCAGCGCTCGACGCCCCTGCGCGAGCAGAGTAGCGAACGTGGCGACACACGACGAACGAACGGCAGGGTTGCGGCGTGCCTGTATATCCAACGACGCTTGCGCCGCAGCAATTCGGCGGCCTCATCAACCGTCAGCATTTGGTCGGCGTCTGTGGTCTCGCTTGTGCCTTGCGCGCTTTGCCCCGAGGATGCCCAGGCAAGCCCGATCGCCGAGAGTGCTGCCGTAGCCTGCAGATGCAGCGCGGCAAGTGCCGCCGCCGGCAGGCCCACTGCGGCCGAGGGATCGCGCGCGAGCTGATCTAGTGAAGGGACGGCACGCATTGCTCTACTCGCAGACTACCGCCGCCCTTTTCATGTGCGTCCGGGCCTTTCACCACGGAATATCGTCGTCTGAGAGAACACCCTCTGCGTTGTCCAGCACCGTGAAGCCTTCCCTGTCATCTCCGGCCCCGGTCTCGTTGAAATCATCTGGCGAGCCCCGCGGCGATCCTCGTCAGCGTGAACTTCATCGGGAGAAGTTGTATGGTCCGCCACCTCGGTACGGCGCTTTGCCCCAAACTCAAGCCGGCTCGCCGTAACCTGAAGCATCGATCGGTAGCCACCGTCCCGGCCTGTGAACTCTCGAAGCTGAATTCTCCCCTCCACCAAAACCTGGTCGCCTTTTTTGAGGTACTGTAAGGCTACCTCGGAGAGATGGCCCCAGGCGGCAATATGGAACCACGTAACCCGCCCCACCCTTTCGCCTGTCGCCCTGTCCGTGTATGGCTCGCTTACGGCGAGGGAAAAATGAGCGACGGGATTCTTGGCTCGAGGTTGCGGGTCGCGACCAAGGCGCCCGAAGAGAACCACTCGATTCATAGCGCCCGCCGCAATGGCTCCCAGAGGACAAACGTCTTGAGGCGTCGCGCCCTCTGGCTAGTCGTGTTTTCAAGCAGAAGGCTGTGCGTTCTTCGGACTATTGTCGCGCAGAAGTGTCGGACTCGGCGCTTCGGTCAGTCCCGTCCGCGCAATCGAGTAACTCGCTTCGCTCCAACCGCTGCACGCGATTTTGCGAGTTGCGCGGCCCGCTTCGTCTGAATTTCGTAGACTCGTTCGGCGAGCGCGTTCTTGAGCTCAGCGATCCGCTCACGCTCCGGAAGGTCGGTCTTCAACCGCTTGAGCAACTTGGATGTCCATTCGCGGATTGGCACCGACCGGCCCTTGATGGTGCGACCCGCCGCCCTGATGATGGGTTGCCCTATCTCGGAGAAGATCACTCCAAGCCGCGCCGCCCATTCCTTGCTAGCCAGATCGGCCGCGGTAATTCCAGCGACCGCACAGAAGGTCGAACGGAGTTCATCAGCGTACATCTCAGCAAAAGCCTCTCCGTAACGATTCGACCGCTATCAGCGGTGCCGCACTCCGCGTTGACACGCCCCAGAGGGTCCGCGCCGATGCGATGGACGCAACAAACAGAAATATGGACGCAATGAGGTACTCCACAATAATCATGGTTGAAAAGTGGCGAGAATCGCTACGTTATTGGTAGAACCGGAAAGCGTATTATGTACTGTTCCGGTAGTCCCCGCTGTGCCCTGAAGCTTGTATTCGATGTCGCAACCGTAGTTGGATGCGCCCGACGGCTCGTTGATGGCGTTGGTGAAGCCAGTCGCCACCGCCGATACACTGACCGTGCCTCCGAAGCCTGCCGAATATATGAGGAGATCGTTGGTGAAGCTGGTTGTAATAGCCGCCGCTGTAGGAGTGGTACTACCAGCAGGAGTGGACCACGCAAGCGAATATAAATCAGGGTTGTTAACTCCACGAAAAGCGGCAGCGCATATCTCGTCGCCGTTCAAACTACCGCTAAAAGTTATACTGGAAATGCCGCTATCGGCGGCGGTCCAACGCTTGTAAAGCGCAACACCCCTACCAGAATTGAAATCGCTGCTAGGACCAACGGTATACGAAAAAGTTTTGGTGGCTGCGGTTCCAACGATACTTGAAGTGTTGTTGGTGGTAGCGTGGATGTACAGAATATCACCATCTTGCATACCGGCGGGAAGAGTAAGAGAGCAGTTTGCGCCTGAACAATCAGCGTGAGAGCTGCTTACGAAAGATGGAGTCGGCGTAGGTGATGGAGTTACCGTGCCGGGTGCTCCGGTTCCGCCCGTTCCGCCAGCAGCCCCCGTCCCTCCGGTGCCGCCCGTCCCACCTGCGGACCCTGTACCACCACCGCCTCCGAGGGCTACCAGACTCCAGCTCGTCGTGCTGCTGAGCGACAACACGACCGCGAGCAGCAATCCGACAGCGCCGAAAACTAGAATGATTTGTTCAATTCGTCTAATCATTTAACCATGTCCTCCAGTGCCGCCAGTGGGGCCGGGGCCGCCCGTGCCGCCAGTTCCGCCAGTCGCGCCCGTGCCGCCGCCCCCAGCAGACCCAGAGCCAACGAGGCTGTAGCTTGGTGAACTGCTAAAAAGCATCGCGAGCGCCAAAAGCAGCGCGACCAAACCAAATATCGTGATTATTTGTTGAACCAGTTTCATGGAGCACCGTGCATATAGTTGGTTGTCAAACCCGGAAATGAATATGGCCCCTGCTCTTGCGGATCTGCGTACTGTGAAAAATGCAGCGCAAGCGCGACATAGAGCAACAGGTAAATGATGGCGATATAGCGAACCATGGGAACGGTCAAAGCGTCGCGCTACCGCCCGCAGTGGTGCCGATCTGCGCGCTCATCGCATCTCTCCGCCCGTCATTCTCATGAAGTGCGCATCCCCCGCATCGCGGCCTCTGTCTCGACCGACACACGATTGGATGTCAACCAGCGGATCAGATCTGCTTTCAGGTAGCGGACCGCGCCCGATGGGCGGCAGTAAGGGGGTCCTTTCCGCTCGGCGCGCCAACATTGCAAAGTTCGAACAGCAAAGCCGAGATATTTTGCTGCCGCTTCTGTCGTCATTACCTGGTCCGCTCCCTCGAACGGGCCTCGAGGTTGCTCTATCGCTTGAGACTGCATCAGTTGGATTCTCCTAGCCGCCGCACGGAACCGTTATCTATTCGCAGCGCGACGCCGACTTATCAAGTCAGATACTACACACCCAGGTCTTCGCCGTTAAGTATCGCCGGTTCACGAATCCACATACACAGCGTGGATACGGTGACTATCCTGTGTGCATAGGGAGTTTGCTTATGTCGCGTTCGGAGAGGCTGCGCGCAGATTGACTACTCAGGCCCCGATACTGCCCGTTTTTATACTTGCGCGTCTCTAAGCTATGGAACACGCCCAATATGGAGCAAACTGCTCGGATTGTTATTGGCGGGCAATCGGTCAAATTGCCATCAAATAGCCTCTGTGACGATCCGGGGGTTGTCGGGTAGCTTGAGAGTGCCGGGCATGGCACACGCGGCGCGCTAGAGGCCAAATTCGGGTATTCTCAACGGCACCCTGACTCGCGATTGTGTTCGGGGATCTGCCGCCTTGAGCTTCGGATGGGCAGCTAGTAGCTCTTGCTCAGTCTCGCCGCCAATCTTATGCGAATAAGAAACGTGCAATCGTTGTGCACTTGAAGATTTGGCTGTGGGCGAGCGAGCAGCGGCTGGGCTACCGTGATAACAGGTAGCGAGAGGCAAATGCGCCCTTTCAAGGCTTAGTCTTGTCCGTCTGGGAAGCAGCGTCGCCGCGAAGGGCGCTCGCGATCTCGGTAATGCGCACGAGCAGGAAATACCAGAGCCACGGTAAGGAGCCGACTATGGCTATTACCCAGGCCCACGGCTCCAGCGCGGCGACCGTGCTGTAGTACCGCGGGTGGCCGACCTGCGACTTTTCCCAGTCCTCCAGTTCGAGTGGGCTGTTATCAAGATTCGTCGCGTCAACGTCTTTGGGATCGACCGGTTTCCATTTGCTCAAGTCGCGTGTCGCTGGAGCCTTAACGGCCGGGCCGCCATCGATCGTTGCGCCGGATGGGATTGGAACCGACCCCGCAACCGAGGTTCTGGGGTGCGATTCCACGCTGGCACCCTCGGGCAATTTTTTACCCGTGTAATCAACCAAGCCCGCAGCGGGCGGGTGTGTAACGCGTTGAACGTATTGCTGATACCTGCTCGGCACCCACCACTCGTCGAAAATGATCACGGGTGAAGCGAGTCCCCACACGATCGCAAGAGCAATCAGGGAGCGCCGATAGCGAAGGCGAAAATACTCTTTTGTTGCCACCGTAAACTCGTCCTACCCCTGCTTCAGCGTCCGCGCTAGATGCGCTCACCTTGGTCGGCCGCGACCTGATGACAGTCGCCTCAAGGCCTTGTCTCTCTTGTTAACCCGCCTCTTTCGCAAGTCGATAGCTTCCCGTCTCGCCCTTTAACCCCCTCTCCGGCGAGGGATTCCTATGCCCAAGGGGTGGCCCTAGGGCACCCTCGGGGCGCGAGGCCGGGTGACTCAACGAGGGTGACTCATACCGGCGTGGACGCTCCGCGGCTCGTTCGCCTTCGCCTAGACTCGCCGCGTTTGTAAGACGCTCATGGCTTACGCTCCCTTCGATTCGCTCTTTCGTAAACTGCGGATTTTCCGTGCTCCACGTACCACTTGCGCTGTAGCCGATTGTTGTTGCAGCGACCCGAGCAACAGAGCTGGTCCGCGCGCCTCGCGTAAAAAACTCGCTGACATTTTTCAAAGGCGCATCGCCTGAAGCGGGCCGGGTCAGCGCCGTTGAGCACTTTCAATAGCCTCTCGACCAACTGGCGAGTGGGATCCCTTTCTGCGGGAAACGGCTGAGGCTCCAGCCTGCCATCATTGGAAACGAGCCAAGCGGCGGGCACTCCCATCGTGAAACAGGTAAATGCCCGCTGCTCTGATTCAGCAACTGGGATTTCCGTGCGCCTGACGCTCACTTCCTGACGCCTCAGCCCAAGGAAGTGAAAAAACAGTGAGCGCGTCATCTCCAGGAAATTGAACATTCCGCCGACTGCGTTGTTATCGAGCAGACCGGCCAGATCGTTCGGATTCTCCTTTAAACGTTCACCATAAGTCGGGCGGTCCCCGGAAAAGAGATGCTCGACAAGGAAGCGAAATCGCGATTCGCGAAGGCGATCGATGAATGTCGAATCAAATTCGATCGGTGCGGTCGCTACATCGTCAGCGCTCATCACCCTCTCGCTTCCGGTCGGCATCATTCCCGCCGCTTCTATCAGTTCAACGAAATCCCCGAGCGAGAAATTTTCTAAGCGGCTCAGGTCAAAAGTCGGCGTAAACGTTTCGGGTGTAAGAGATTCGTCACCTCTGGCAGTTCCAGATTTATTACGCTTCTCTCCTGACCTAAGAAGTTGCTGCCGACCATCTGCACTAGATCTCATAGAAACTTTGTGTCGCAACTTTGTATCCCGCTTCGTTTCCATCGCATATAATCCCTCAAGAGGGATAACAGTGCGGTCAAAGCGCTGTCAAGGGCCACGGGAGACTATTTATTATGTTACAGAACGAATCAGAGAAGTTGCTGACCGGAGCGCAGGTCGCCGAGATGCTTGGGCTGAAGCCGGTCACGATTCGCCAATGGATCGCGAAGGGGAAGATCGGCTCGGTCAAGATAGGGGATCGGGCGGTTCGGATCCCTGTCTCTGAAATTCAAAAGCTCATCGAGCGCGGTTACCGCCCCGCTCGCCCGGAGCGAAAGTGATGACGATCATCGCCGACGTGCTTGCGCGACTCGAGGGCGTACACCCGTACGGCGGCGGTTACGTCGCCCGATGCCCTGGCCGCGCGGATCTGAACGCAAGTCTGCATGCAGTCGCCCGTCAAGTCGAAGTACTGCGAGGGGCGTTGCTCGCGCTGGCGCGAGAGATGCGCGAGATGGCGGAGCGGGATGGTGGAGAGCGGTGAATACCGATTTCAGGATTAGCACTAGTCTGTTTCACCACCCCAAGCTGCTGCGACTTCGTAAGGAACTGGGACCCGAGGGCGCGCTCTGCCTGATTCAGCTTTGGGGATTTGCCGCGACGAATCGGCCTGAGGGCAGGCTAGGGGCGATGAGCACTGCGGATATCGCGTTGGCGGCCGGCTGGAGCGGCGACCCGCAACCCTTCATCGATATCTTGGTTGAGCTGCGATGGCTGGATGTTCGGCGCCAGACTTACCACCTGCATGGATGGCACGAGCATCAGCAATACGTGGTTCACGCACGGGATCGATCCCGAGTAGCTAGTCACGCTGCAAAGGCTCGTTGGAAAGTCAGAACTCAAAAACGCCTTGAAGATACTAACGGAAAGGGATGCTCAGAGCATGCTCAAAGCACTGCTGGAAGCAATGCCCCTTCTCCTGCTCCTGCTCCTGCTCCTGCTCCTGCTCCTGCTCCTGCTCCTAATCCAAAGAAAGATTGCTCACTCGCTGACGCTCGTTTCGCCGAGTTTTGGGATTTATACCCACGGAAGTCGGCTAAGTCCGCAGCGCTGAGAGCGTGGCGTGGGCTGAAGGGCGATAACACCCTTATCACGACGATCATCGCTGACGTGAAGAAGCGGGCCTGGCCAGCGGATAAGGACTACGTTCCGTATCCCAGCACCTACCTGAACGGCCGGCGCTGGGAGGACGAGGCTAATAGCAACGGGGCGCCCCCCCTGCGTTCGTCGCTGCCCGATGCTGATGCCGTGCTGCGGGCGAAGGGGTTGCTATGAGTGACGACCTGCTGCGGCGTGTTCCTCCGCAGAATCTCGAAGCTGAGCAATCAGTGCTCGGCGCTATCCTGCTCGAGAACGAGGCCATCAACGATGCCCTCGAAGTCCTCAACCCCGACGACTTCTATCGCGAACGCCACCGCGACATCTTCCGCGTGATGACCGAGCTGTCGGACCGCAGCCAGCCGGTCGACGCGATCACGATGACCGACGCGCTGCGCGCTCGAGGCAAGCTCGAAGACATCGGCGGGCCGGCCTATATCGCCGAACTCGCCCAGTGCGTTCCGACTGCCGCCCACGTCGCCCACTATGCGCGCATCGTGCGCGAAAAGGCTGTGCTGCGCGATCTGGCCTCGACAGCGACCGAAATCGCCTCCTCCGCGTACGACAATCCGCACGATGTCTCGGGCTTCGTCGATAACGCCGAGCAGCAGATCTTGGCGATCCGTCGCACGAATACAGGCGCCGCGTGTCCGGTATCCGAAACTATCGGCGGCATGCTCGTTGACCTTCACGCCGGACTCAACGGTCAGGGTCCCAAGGATGTCCGGCTGACCGGCTTCAGGCGACTCGACCAGCTTACCGGCGGCTTGGGTCCGACCGACATGATGCTGGTTGCAGCGCGCCCGTCGATAGGTAAGTCCTCGTTCATTACCACCATCATCGATCACATCGCCAGCACCGGCGCCGGTGTGATGTTCTTCAGTGCAGAGATGAGCCAGCGGGATATTTCGGCGCGCCTAGTCTGTGCCGCGGCGCAAGTGGATCTGCTTGCCTACCGTCAGGCCGAGCGCGGGTTCACCAAACTCTCACAGGTTGCGCTCGATGGAATTCATCGTGAGGCCGAGCGTATAGGTGCTCTCAACATTTTCGTTGACGAGCGGCCCGGCAATATCGGGGTGATTAGTGCGAAGGCACGGCGCCTAGCTCGCAAAGTACCGCTCGGCGCGATCTGCGTTGACTATCTCCAGTTGCTCGACGTGCAGGACCGGCGCGCCAACCGCGAGCGTCAGGTGGCGGAAATCTCGGCCGGTCTGAAGCAGCTCGCCAAGGAATTGCGCGTGCCGGTAATCGCAGCGGCCCAGCTCAATCGCCAGTCTACCAACCGCCCCGATCATCGCCCACAACTTTCGGATTTGCGCGAGTCGGGGTCGTTGGAGAATGACGCCGACGTGGTGCTGCTGCTACATCGGCCAATCGTTTACGCCCGCCAGGCCGGCGTGACCACTGAGGTTGATTCGACTGCGGCTGAAGTTCTCATCGCCAAGCAGCGCAACGGCCCCACCGCCCTGTTGCCTATGACCTTTCGGGAAGAGTACGCGAAGTTCGAGGATGCCAGTTCGCGCTGAGCCATGCGCACGTCAAGGAATCCATTGCCCTCGTCGCGCGCGCGAGAGGATTAACCCCCGCTACGGGTGCAAAGCATTCTAAAAGAGGGTGCCGCCTAGGGCACCCTGGCCTTGAGCCCGGAAAGGAATCCATTAGCGACGAGTTGGCACGAGAAACAGCGTCGCCCCGAGGTCAACGCACCCGAGGGTGTGTATCGCAACGGTCGCCTGGCGGTATCCGTACCCTCAGCCGCGCGCCGTCCGGCACCTCCCGCACCCGCAGCGTACGTCGTGCCCTGGCACGCCCGCCGGCTTCGATTGTCGCGGCCTTGTCGCCGCAAGCGCGGTCCCGGTCTTCCCCTTCCATCGCACTAGTGCCGCTTCTCTCGGAGAAGCCACAGAGCATGTGTGCTCGTCCCCGCATCGCTTGCAAAGCTTGATTCTCATCCGGCCATTCTACCGCATGCAGCGTGCAGCCGCATTTTGCATCAAGAGTGTCGGGCCGGGTCTCTCCGCAGACTCGGGCTTAAACCCGGGCTACGGTGAAAAGAATTACTTAAAGAGGGTGACGCCTAGGGAACCCCGGACCCTCGACCCGGGAACGTCCCTCACACTTCAAACGAACGTTACATACATCGCGCTAGCTGAGAATAATCTTTGAGTTCGTTGCGCTATCCCATCGTCGCACGCACAGACTGTCCGCCTTTTGTACGTGATGCATAGGGATGTAACGCGCGCGCGTGCGCTCGGGGCGCTGAGGCTATTCGGACTCGGGCTTAACCCCCGCCGCCCTAATGAATCGGTGTGAATCATCACAGATAGTTGTCCATTCAAGCTCACGACCTACGGTTTATCGACCAGCAAGCTGCCTTGCATTTTCGACTCACGAGGAAGACTAATCGCCAGGCTTGTCTTGCTGCAAGCGCCAGTGGTCGATGGCTTCGATGGTTGAAGCGCCAATCGCTGCCGACGTGAAACGCTGGAAGCTGATGGTGCTTCAGCATCCGGTAGATCGACTGGGATGCACAACGGGCTGCTGAAGTGTCTTTGCTACTGCGGACACCTTCCGGCTATCGTGACAGCAGACTCCACATCGAGTATTTCCAGCCAGGCTCCAGCTGCGGACCTGATGACTGTTCAAAAGAAGGCACGGTCATGCGAATAGGCGAGTTTATTCGAACGCATCCCGACGATATCGAACCGGCGTGGGAGGCATTCGCCAGAGCAATATCATCCTTTGCTCCAGACCTTAGCGTTTGGTCGTTGCGAGACCATTTGCGCGAAATTTTGCTGGCCATGGCGGACGACATGGAAAGCCCGCAAAGCCCGGAAGAGCAAGCAGAAAAGAGTGAAGGTAAAGCGGTTCGGGGCGGCGCGCTCGATCGGATAAGTGCACTACATGCCCGCATGCGGTTGAATTCGGGCTTCAATCTTGAACAGGCGATTTCCGAATACCGGGCTCTCCGGTCGAGTATCTTGGTCCTGTGGGTTCAAAGCCGGCCGAGCAAGGACGACGTGGTTCTTTCTGAAGTGACCCGGTTTAACGAGACCATCGATCAGGCGATCGCTGAGATAATCAGACGTTATGCCGACAGATCGGAACGCTACAGCGACGTTTTCCTCGGCATTCTCACTCACGAAGTTCGTAATTTCCTCAATATCATCAGGATTTCCGGTGAGATTTTGAAGGTGCCCGGTACGCCCCAGGAGGCGCAATCCGCCAGCACTGCGCGGATCCTCAAAGGCGTCAGAAGTATTGATAGACTGATGAATGACCTGTCTATCCTCGTTCGCAGCCGTATGCGCGTTCAGTTGCCGCTTACAAAGACAAACGCGGACTTGGGTGAGATTTGCGAACAAACCTTGGAAGAGGTCAAGCTATCTCATGGCAATGCTGATTTTGAGTTAGAAACAATCGGTGACGTTAGCGGAACCTGGGATCGGGAGCGGCTGGGGCAAGTCATTTTCAATCTCGTGGTAAATGCCGTGATTCACGCTTCAGCGAAACACGTCCACATCACCGCCGAAGGCCAAGGACCTGATGTCGTTCTCCGAGTAACGAATCAAGGGGTACCGATTCCTGCGGAAATGCAGGATTCTATTTTTGACCCGTTTGTAAGTACACCGTCGTCGTCTGCGCGCACTAAAACAGGACTTGGGTTGGGGCTGTTCATTGTGAGAGAAATCGTAAATGGACATGAGGGCGCAGTGGGAGTCGCTTCCACCGAATCAGAAGGCACAACCTTTACGGTTCGATTGCCGCGTGTCCCGCAGTCCAACGGTCACGTCAGGGGCTACAACGACTGAGCGCTAAGGTTTCGCCCGGTCCAATGTCGCGCAGCGGGACGGAGCTGCCCACCAAGGATGAACCGGCTGGGAACCAGCGATTCGCCAAACAACCCGCCAAGCTCTTTGGCCCGCTGTTTCCCGAAGGCTACGCGCCGCAAGGAAAACGTACCGCTATGGGTCGGCGACTCAGCACAGCTACGACACTACTAAGGAATGCGAGAAGGCCCGCGCCAAGGCCGTCGTTCCGCCTGCGAGCGATGACCCTCGACTGAGGTAAAATCGGGCCGGGGTCTCGCAGTTCGGTCGCTTAGTGGCTCGTGTTCAGGAAGCCTTCCAAACGCTCGCGCTTCACAATCAGTTGCCGGTCCCGCCGTATTATGAAGCGTTTTTGCTCAAACTCCATCAGATGTTCGGTTATTCGTGGTCGCGAGGCGCCCGCTAATTCAGCAAGATTCCTCTGCCCGGCTGGCACAGTTAATCGCACACCTTCGCCATGGGGAATGCCGAAATTCTCGCTCAATTCCAGCAGAAGCAGCGCCAAGCGCTCCGCCAATGTGGAGGCCATGAAATTTGAGCAGCGTAACTGCACCGCGTCCCACCGTCCAACATAGTTGGCCGCGAGCAGCTTGAAGTCCGCCGCCGACCGTACACCGAGGCAAATCTGGACGAACAGCTCCCAACCTATGGCTCCGACTTGGCAGTTGGTGCCCGCCTCACAGCGGAAGCGGTAGTTGATGCCGGCCACTGGCGGCGGAAAAGACGGAATCATTCCAGGCGCCAGCACGATCAAAACACCGCGGCGGCCCTTACGGTCTTGGCGAGTGAATTGCGCTAGTCCTGAGAGCAGGATGTAAGTGGCATCGAGAGAGCTTTGCTCGTCGAAGATAATACCGTGCTTCTCTACCGAGCTAATCGACAAAGCCTTGGTGAGTTTGTTCAGCTGAGATGCCCTGAGCCACGAGAGATTCTTAAGCCCCTTTAAGCCTGGCTCTCCCGTTCCTGATATGCGAGGCACGTTGCATCGGTATCAGAATTGACTGAGCAGCGATATCTCAATCGATATCTTTTGTCGCTTGGAGAACCGACCAGGAGACGCAGCGAAAGAGCCTAGACCTTGAGCAACTCGTCCAGCAACCGCGTCATCGTGCCAGCGGCTTCGCGCAGATGCTCCATCGAGGCTAAGGCGCGATCAAGAAGATCTTTCGACCGGCACGTCCCCGGTTGCAGCTCCAACATGGGCCTTGCGAAGCTCTTCACTCGCCCGGCGGGTGACGACGCCTAGTTTTGGATTTAAATGGACATCTCGGTTGACTTGTCGATATCATGCCTGGAGATGATTAACTCCAACGTACAGGAAAATCGCAAGGCTGCGCGCAAGAAACAGGAGGAGCACGACCGCGCCGTATCGGTGGCCCGGAAGCATGGCAGGGAAGAGGAACTCAGAAAGCTACATCTGCTCGCAACCGAGGTAGGGCTATTGATGGAGGGAAAGGCGCGGTCGGCGGCTGCGGGCAATGCCTGGATGATCGTCGATCTCAGCGCAAATCATGAACTGAGCTTCTATCGGGAAGGCGACCGAATCAACATCACAGGACGCGTCAACGGCGTGTCCTATACCCTCAACGTATCGCCGCGTCTTGCGCCTGCCGACATCGTAAAGGCAATCAACAGAAAGTCGGCGGCCTAAGAACACGGAGTCCAATGTTTTCCAGGGGCTCGCCGCCTCCCGTTTAGCGCCCAGCCTTCGTTTTTCTGGTCGCCTATGATTAGATAACACGCATGAACCCCCGCGACCTTTGTACTTGCGGACATCAACGTGCCTCTCATCCCAAAAGTGAATCGGCTGAGGTCAGCCCCAGCTATGCGGGTAAGCTGTCTAAGACTAAGACAAACTGCGCCCGCTGCTATTGCACACACTTCAACGTAGCACGGACAACGCCCTCCAAGTCTTCGACCGCTGCGACGCTGACCAAATTCCCGGCAGAACGCTCTATCATCGCTCAGCCTTAGGGAGAAAATTATTGGCGGGCATTGCTGCGCGAACGGTGCGGGTCTAATCGAGCAGCGCCAGCATCGCGGTTCGGATCGCGCCAGGCAGCGCGTCGATGTGATGCTGCTTCATGGACCGCGTTCACCCCTCCTCGTGTCGGCGCGAACCGCGCTATCCCTCAACAGTAATGATTGCTTCCAGGTCAGGTCGCTCGCTCGCGCTGCGGGCTAAATGGTCAGCGACTTCAGCGGCAAGGAACACCGCATCGGTGCTCGCAGTGACCCAGCTTTTTTCCTCGATTGCGACTCCGGAAGCATCCGAGAGTCTGACATGCACGCGCCCGATTGCGCAGCCGGCCCCACGCAGGAATCCCACAAGGGTATTGTGGCTGGTCCGCAGCTGCGCGCGACCTATAACTACCATCGCGCCGATCATGTATGGATCTTGCGCCCGAACCGCGAGTGCGTCTAATTCCTAATTAACCGCTGTCGCAGCCCGGCGGGTCAGGAATGGTTTTTTTTTTTTTTTTTTTTTTTTTTTTTTTTTTTTTTTTTTTTTTTTTTTTTTTTTTTTTTTTTTTTTTTTTTTTTTTTTTTTTTTTTTTTTTTTTTTTTTTTTTTTTTTTTTTTTTTTTTTTTTTTTTTTTTTTAAAAAAAAAAAAAAAAAAAAAAAAAAAAAAATGATCTCTTCGGCCATTTAGTTTGACTTAGGCGCGCATCGGTGGGAGTGTTCGGATTGCCGGGCTCCCCGCGCCTCCGGCATCTCTCCCTTTCAACGGGCGGGGCGGTCGCTACGCTCCGCCCGCTTTTCAAATAGACGGGTACGGGCCTAGCGCAGCGGAGAGCCTGCTACTTGCCCGGCTCCTCCTGCTCCAGGCACCAGTGGTCATTGCTTCAACGTTGAAGCGCCAGTCACTGCCAATGTGAAATGCTGGAATCTGATGCTGCTTTAGCAACCTGTAGATCGTGGTTGGATGCACGTGCAGGTATCTGGATACCTCCCGCACGGTCATGACTTTGCTCGGCCACGTATCGTGCGACGTTTTAGCAGTATCTTTCTCTTCCATGTCTGTAGCCCCCTTCGCTGAGTTTACTCCGCGCTGTGCGCCAGGCCGCGCCGATCTGAATCTGGCATGCCCGGAAGCGAAAACCAATCTTAGCCGCCATGTTGATTAGCTGAACGTAATTGTGCTACGTCCACGAGTCCTAAAAACAGAGACACGTGAGACTCAGCCAAAGGTGGGGAAGGGGTGAGCTATGGCGTCAATAGTTTGGGCGGCTGCCGCTGCGAGCATGCGTGAGGCCAATATCCTGCGCCTCCTCCTTAAAGACCCAGGGCGCACCGCCCAAGTCGTCGAGGTTAGGCTGTTCAAGGAATGGTCTACCGATTTGGCTTCGCAAACGCGGCGCTGGATAACTGCCGGCGATCTCGCCAAAACTGCCAAGGAAACTCGAGTTCATCGTCGACAGCGACGCAGTCGACGTTAGAATTTTTGTGTCAGACGAAGGCTGAAAAATACCTTTTTCAAACGCGTAAAAGTTTCTCCCAAGAGTTTAGCCACCTGAGCCACTGAGTGGCGGTCATCCTAGTTTGACCGCAAAACACCCTCGCGCTGCGTGCCCATTCGCACAACAGGTAATATCGCGGCCATCCCTTTTTTTTTTTTTTTTTTTTTTTTTTTTTTTTTTTTTTTTTTTTTTTTTTTTTTTTTTTTTTTTTTTTAAAAAAAAAAAAAAAAAAAAAAAAAAAAAAAAAAAAAAAAAAAAAAAAAAAAAAAAAAAAAAAAAAAAAAAAAAAAAAAAAAAAAAAAAAAAAAAAAAAAAAAAAAAAAAAAAAAAAAAAAAAAAAAAAAAAAAAAAAAAAAAAAAAAAAAAAAAAATTAAAAAAAAAAAAAATTTAAACCCGCTATGCAGGAGAAGCAACCCGGTGGCCAACGACTGAGCGGAAACCAGCGATCAACGTGTCGTCGCACTCCTTTGCTGAGTTACTCCGGAGCCGTGCGCCCGGCCCCTGTAAAAGTCAAAGAGTTGTACTCGCGCATCTAGCGCCGCCGCTCGCGCTCGGCCGCCGTCATCTGCCACAGCTTCGTGTCTAAGTCGGCCCTCTTGCGGCGTATCTCGGCGAACTGTGCGCTCGTCAGGAAGCGGCGCTGGCCGTTGATGTAGCCCGTTGCGCCCCAGGGCGTGAGTCGAATGGCTGATGGCTTGGGCGACTGCCTGTCCATAGAACCCTAGTAGCACGTGGGTCGAACTCAACCTAACTGCCCGCATCGCAGTTCGCGCTCGAAAATATCGCGGCCGCCCAGGCCAAGGACAGACGCAGGCCGCGAAAAGGGTCATACTCACGCTTATGGCCGACGATGACGCGAGCCAGCTAAAGCGTGAGCGACTGGCAGCCGAGAAGCACGAGTATTTCTGGAACGTCTGCCCGGAATTAACCGCACGATGGAAGCAGGCGATGCTCACGCTCCCGCCGTCGGTCTTGCGAGACCTGGCTGTTGAGCTACGGGGACTGGAACTTGCCACTAATCCAGCGAGCCAAGAGCTGAGCAAGGCTCACGTAGGAGCCGAAGCCGGGAAAGTGCCAGTCAAGAACTTCTTGATCGCGCGCTTGCCTCAATGGAGCATCTTCGTGAAGCCGTCAACACGATGACGCGCTTGCTCGACGAGTTGCTGGGGCCTCGCACTGAGACTGCATGAGCGATCCGCTCGTGCAGCGCCAAGCTGGGTGAAGGACCGGAGGCCAGGCTAAGGTTTTGGCTTCGGCGAGCCAACGTAATCGCTGCAATCGCACTCGCGGGCAGTAGCAGCGTGCCATTGATGACCGCAGCCGAAGCGCGTGCACCAGAAAAGGGCGGATCCCGTCAGATTTTTCTTAAGAGTGTCGCGCAATGCCGGGGAGCCATCGGCGGATCATTAGTGGCTGTTCACTGAGCGCGAAGCCGGCCCCTGCGCTCGCCGGCCTCACCGCTTGCTCGTAGCCGAGGGATGCGACAGGTCGCTGCTTTAGTAATGCCCGCCACGGAGCAACACTCGCCGCGGGTGCCACGCTAGGCACTCTCCGCAGGCATCCCATCGTCCGAATCGGCACAGAGGCTATTTAGCTGGAAACGGGTTTGAATCGTCAGTCCACGAGCCGGGTCTAGCGGCGGGCGATGCGACACGCGAGGCAGCGGCCTGGTGACCGACCATGCCGGCAAAGTCCCGCGGCTACTCGCTGCGCTCGCACCTTAGTCCAGCGGGCTATCGCGGCCTCCCTGGGCGAGGCTGTCGTGCATTCGTGCGAGTGTCCACAACGCTTGCAGGTGACGGTCCTCATGGGCCGATTATCCTGATGCACTCTGCGAGCGCATCCGTTATGCGAATAACTCGGGTAACCGTCTCGACTGTCACTCTGCTTGCGGCTTCGGACGACACGCGGCGCCGCTTGACCGGCTGGCCCGTCTCGGCGGCCTTAGCCTTCATGCGCTTCCAACGTTCCTTGGCCTGAGTGCTGCGCTCTTTGGCCGTGGTCTTCGACCATCGCGCTGTAAGGGCCCCAGCCGAGACGGCTTTCCTTTGCTCGGGGGTAAGACTCTGAGCCCTACGTAGCGCAAGCCGGCGCATAGCTTCCGAGATAATCGGATCGGCCTTCGACTCCGCAGCTTCGACCTCGCTGCGGCTTCGACTTTTCGCTTACGAGTTCTCATTGAGAAACAGACTAATGGGCCTGATTCATTCTTACAATACTTACCGCAAATATCATTGACAATGTTGCGGCAAGTATTATTCTCTTCCGCATGGAGGAAATGTCAATGAGGGAATCAACCAAAGGGAACTCGTTTGAAGGACGCTGCCACTGTCCAGCGTGCCCGAATTTCGGTCTGGATCTCGAAGATTGCACTTGCGAGGAGGCGTCGTACAACCGTGAAATCTGTTGTTCCTGCGAAGATTTCTTCCGCAGTGGGCGGCGTGGCGCCGCTGAATTAGCCCAGGCTGTCCTGCAGAGCGGTTGTGACCTAAGCGAGCGCGAGCGATCCATCCTCGAGGCCCGGACGAATGACGAGTGGGATCTGCGCGATGTCGCACTCGACCTTGGGATTACTTGGAAGCAGGCATTGAAGATAGAAGAACCGTTGCTGGCGAAGGTGGAAGCACCTCTGGGGGATTGTCGGAGCGCGCGCGGCAGATACTAGAGCAGAGAGCGTGGCGCCAAGCGGCCGAGATGGGCAAAGGGTCGATTAAGGTTCACCTTCAGGTTGAGGGCAACGTCATTCGTGTTGAACGAGTGGCGGGTGCGGCGGCGGCCCGGTTGAACTAGAAAACCGTGCGGAGCCGAGACCCCTAGTGAGCTGCGCTTGGTGTGCGTCCCGCATAGTCGAGCGGCGCGTTCGGTTACGCACGAAGCAAGCCCGAAGCAGAGTATCGAGGAGGAATAGGAAGAATGGGTATAACGCCGGAAGCCGAAGCATGGCGAAGAAATCACTTGGGAGGTGATCGCGCGGAAGCCGGGGCGCGCGGAATATCTCCCGGACCAGACGTATCGGCCGTTGGAAGGGCTCCACGCAACTGGCGATGGTTGCTTCAGGGCGCGTTGCGCTCGCGCTGGTCGGCGTACGACGGAAGCGGCGCTCAAGCCCGAAGCCGGTCGAACCCGACCGTCTGCTTAAGGCTCGGGAAGCTGCCGCGCGCATAGGGGTGGCGGTCGACACGCTGTACCGAAACGCAGACGACTATCCATTCAACGAGACGAACAGAACACCCCCGCGCCCTGCGGTTTTCGGAACGCGGGATAGCGGACTGGATAGAATCGCGCGCGCGGCGACTTGGAAGCAGGTATTGACGCTCTGTGACTACAGTGTGTCCGTTCGATAATCACATGGCCAGCCCGAAAGGTGGCCGCAGACAACGGAGGTTAGCGTATGAGTGTTTTGAGTCGTTCACGACGAGTGGTTACACTGGATGCGGTTGCAAAAAAGCCCGCGATTGTGGAATCGCTAGGGATGAAGGCTTTACTGCCGCCTGATAGCGCAACTGGAAATAGTGAAAGAGCGATTGTCCGCTCGCCGTCGTTCTCTCCCGCGAAAATGAGCAGGACGCGGCGGCCGGCCTAACCAGCACGGCCGCCGCGATGATTCACTAGCGCATCGGCGGAAGCAGCGTACAACTCGTCGCGAAATTATCGTCGGTGTTGAAGATGGTCGGATCGGTCGGGCAACCGCCAGCCCCACAGCCAGCCACGGTGTATGAGGCCGGCCCTGGCTGCAGCGAAGAGTCGCTGTCAGCCCAGGCAAGGCCGTAGCCCTGCGCGTTGACGACGTTCGCCGGGTCTTGCGGATTGAACCCGGAGGCCACGGGCGCGAGGCCCACGGTGAACGCTTCGACGTTGAAACAGTTTTCAGAGATTTGCGCGGGCGTTTTAGATGCGAAGCCCGGAATCGCGAGCGTGTCCTGTATCACGCCAGTTATCGTGACGGTTGAGCCCGGCCAGCCAAGAAGCGGCAGGATCATACAATCGGAATTACCGCTGCCGGAGATATAGCGCCGCGCGCGCAAAACGCCTTTGGCATTCAGCGCCGTGACTGTGACGACCCAAACGTCGTCAATGTTGCCGAAGGTGCAGCGGTTCACTTCGCCGCCGGTTATCATGATAGCCCCGTTGATGAGCGGCGGTTGTGCCTGCGCATATCCAGCCATGAGTAAAGCGAGTGTGACGATGGAAAGTTTCGTGTTCATGTTGCCTCCTGTGGGCGTAGAGTCTTGTCACGATGAACCCCCCTCTCACTGCTCTATGCCATTGGCGCGCCCATTTCTATCTCTTCTTGTAGCAGCATGATGCGCCGGGCAAAGCCGGTCAGCCGCTTTCTGAAATCCTCGGGCGAGCCATTAACGCGATCCGCCCAAGGCCGTAGACCGTGCGACACTGTGGGGGTCTCCATCGGCCCGGCTGATTCCGGGACCGCCGCCAACCTGGGAACACCACAAGCCTAAGACCGCAGCCCGACCGTCTGCTCAAGGCCGATCAAGCGGCCGGGCGCTTGGGGATAGCGTTCGACCGCAAAACACCCTTCAGCCACAGTGCCGCCACACCAGTGCAAACCAGCCAATAAATACGCGGTGTTTTCAGCGAGCGGAAGATTAATTATCTTCGGCTATCGCGCGGCGGCGGCTTAAGGCTGTGGCTGAACTGTGGCGGTTTTACGTGTTGCTCTTGGTGTCTGTTTGCTCGGGCGATTGTGAGGAGGGCCAGAAAACCCGTGTGAGTGGCGAACAGTTCAGTTTCGCGGCGTGCAGCACCCGGTCTACGGGATGGCTGAAAATCTTCGTGTCGAGTGTTCGATTCACTCCCTGCCCACCAAATTCACCAGCAAAATAAAGTTCTTTTCGGACCAGAAGACTGAGGGCTGAACTGCCAGGTGGCACATAGGTGGCAAAGCGCCACCCCGCCACCCGGCCACTCCGCGGCTGCTCGCCCCAGTCCCTTCGCTCATGCCGCGTCGCCGTCGCTCGGTGGCGCGGTGGCTTCGTGGCCTGGTTCTTCGAGGTCTGTGCCCGGCGCCCAGCCTTGATTGCGTAGGGGGGTATTGGGGCGTCGATGTCCCGTTTGGAGTCGTCGGAAACGGCGAGCTGAGCGCTCGCGGAATTTTCGTCGAAAAGTCCGGTACAACTGTCGCACAAGTCTCATGCAACTCTCCCAGCACACAAGCCGCCCAGCTAGCGTGCCACCCAGCCGCCCCGCCGACGCAACTCCCTAGTTCGGACTCCCGGTCACTCGGTTGTACAGTGTCGCCGCGTCGCGGTTGCTCGGTTGCTTGGCCTCCCTGGTTGAGAAATGAGCGGTTGAGTCGTCTACTGCACGACGAACAGGCGCCATTCACCGGGCACGCCCTTGAGTGTGCGCGCCACGATCGACGAACCGGAGGTTGGAGCCGGCGACCAAGTCCTTGACTGTGCTGGAGACCAGTACCTCATCCGGCGCGGCGGTCGCTGCGACGCGGGCCCCGATATGCACCGCGATACCGCCGACATCGTCGCCGATTAGCTCGCACTCGCCGGTGTGCAATCCGGTGCGGACCTGTAGTCCCAGCGGGCGCACCCTCTCGCGGACCGAACAGGCGCATCGTATCGCCCGGGCCGGCCCATCGAAGGTGGCGAGCAGACCGTCGCCGGCAGTGCTCACCTCGCGGCCGCGGAAGTAGGCCAGTTCTTTTCGCACCACCGCATAGTAGTTGCCGAGCAGTTCGCGCCATCGCGAGTCGCCTAGCTCGGCGGCGCGCTCGGTCGAGCGCCACGATATCGGTGAACATCACCGTGGCGAGCGCCCGATCGGGCTCGTGGCGATGTCGTACGCCGGTCATGAACTCCTCAATCTCGTCGGCGATGATGTCCTGGGTCTCGTTGTCGGTCACGAGATGGTCCTCGCCGGGAATCTCCAGATACCTCGCCGCCGGGATATGCTCGGCCAGGAAACGCCCCGCTGCGACCGGGACCACCGCGTCACCCACGCGATGCGAAGATCAAGGTCGGCACCCGAACTGACGGCAGAAGATGCCGGACGTCCAGCTTTGAATTGGCGCGCAACAGAGCAACGATGGAGCTGGGACTTGCCGATGCCCGCTCGAGCTGGCCAGCATATTGAATCAAGGCTTGATCGTTGCGGCGGCTTGGCGCGTTAACAGCGAACAAACGACCTTCGCCCCAATGGGCCTCCAGGCCGGCAAGGAATCGCTCGAATACTCGGCTCAGGGGACACGCTGTCCTTCACCGACGCGTAGCTGCCATACAATACCAGGGCCGAGGTTCGCTCCGGGTAGGTGGCGGCGAACATCAGGCACATCGGGCCGCCTTCCGACCAGCCGTAAGACAGTTGCCAGCTCGGAGCCCGCCGCGTCCATCACCGCTCGCACGTCACCGATCCGTTCTTCCAGCGTCTGCTCGGCGACTCGATCGGAGAGCCCCTGCCCGCGTTTGTCGAAGACAATCACTCGGGCGAAAGCGGTGAGCCTTTTCAGCAGATGTTGGTTGCTCGGCCGCTCCCACGTGAGTTCGACGTGCGAAAGCGTTCCTGGAATCAACACGATGTCGCGTGGGCCATTGCCGAAGACCCGGTAAGCGATGTGAACCTCACCGCTCTTGGCGTATTTTACGGGACTATCCATCGTCTACCTCCGGATCCTTTGTTAAGGAGACGAATTGTCGCATCGATAAGACACCGGAGTGAAAAAATACATCCGCGCATCGGCGCCGCTCAAACTTTGGTCGTATACCCGAATCAGGCTCTTCGCAACCGACCCACCGAGAGACTCGATCACCGTCCGGCCGCGGCTACGCGGTTGCGCAGTGGCGCCCGGGGGAGAGTTGTGGAGAGTGGTCACCGAACCAGTTGCGTACTATAAGGCGAATCATCATTTTAAAATGCATGGAACGTCTCGCAATCTTGTTAAGAGCCGACCTTCCCAGAGCGCTAGCGTGTCTTCAAGAGCGCAGCACGCTTCACGAGCCGGATCTAAATGGTGGTTCTGTGATCTGGCTACAGGAAAGGGCTGACGCAGAGCCCGCAACGAAATTTTTGAGGAGCCAAGGCATCACCGCAGTGCATTGGCCGTGGCACTGAAAATGCCCGATGAGGCCGATCCGCTTCAAGCAATACTTGACGAAGAGAAGAGCGCCGCTGGCTGGTGGACCACGTGGGTTTGGCTCATCACCGGCATCTATCTGTTCTCGACGACCCAAGGCGCATCGCTGGTTTCGCTCACCGCTGTGGTATTTCTGGGCGCGGGAATGTTCGTATCGGCCGCAGTGTTCGGCATAGGGTTCTACATGCTTCTGCGTCTGGTCGCGGTGACCAGCGTTGCAATGCACCGACGAAAGTGGATTAACGTCTTCGAACCTCGCGCCCGTAGAATAAGTCACACCCTTGGTTTGGTCATCTTCGCGGCCGAAATCACCTGCACATTCCTCGGCGCTCGCTGGACGTTCCACACCTTCGTAGCTTAATTCACCTGACCAGGCTCCGAGCGCGCCGCACATTGCGCAGTAGCGCCGTTGCTGGGTGGCCCGGTATGGGTGACTGAGGTTATCCACAGAGTCCGGTCAACAAAAGACTCCTCCTAGTATCCTCGAGGAGTTGCGAAAACTGTACGCTTGCAACATGGGCAACCCGGATAAAGTAGCGCAGAAGGATAGAGTTTTTCGAGTCGAATCAGTTCGGATCTCAAGCGTGGAATACTGCGACCCGCTCTACGAATTTCGAAGCGTAGGGCCGATGTTGATGAGCGATACAGGGTATCTGCAACTCTTCGAGCTGGTGCCACAAGACGCGAGGCTGCCTAGGTTCTCCGCTCGCTGGGACATTTTAGAGGAAACGATTGATATTGACGCCTGCGGGATTCCGGTCAAGGAGTGGAAGGCGGAACGAAAAGGTAACAAAGGCCACCACACAGAGCGCACAGCAATCTGGTCATATGCATGCCATTTGGTCGCAAGCGAGCAGCGAATCTTCACTGGCACGGTTGAGCTAACCGGTATATGGATTCTCAAACACTTCTCGATGACAATGCGTCCGCCCCAGCTCGGACTTAGCATTACTGTTATTCGTGCAGATCAGAAAGAGCCTGAATGACGCAGTCCCCGGGCGTTCCGGTAGCAAAGCCACAGCAGCCCCGCGAACCAGGCCTACGCCTCTCTGGCGTAACACTCGCCCGACTACGCTACCGGGCTAATCGATTCGATGAAGCGCCGCACTCGGTAACCCAGTGACGCCGCCCGGCGCGACCTTGCCCGATGCGGGCTCTAGGCGAGCGTCCTGATTCGGTTACCAGAAGAGCCCGCGCTCCCGACGCACGGCTCGGGTCGCGCAGTGGCGCCGCCGCCCGGCCGCGTCGTCCTCGGATGCCGTAGCGGTCCGGCCCGAGCCACTGAGTAACCGGCCCTGAGCGACCCGGTAACCACCGACCACACGCCGCGGCTCTCGGGCTACTAGTGGCCCGGTGGTTTTACGTTGCGCCGGACCATTCGACAGCGTGAACTCGGATCGGGCGATTGAAACCTCTCACGGACACTTCTCCCAAGTCCTTGAAGGGCAAGCCCTTTCCGAGGCACTGGCCGCACGTCTGTGTTCCCACGCGCAGCCCGAACAAAGCCCTTCGCCTCTATTAAACGTGGTCATCCCTTTGCTCCGAGCTGAGTCGCGCCGTGGCTGCGTGCTGGGGCCGATATCTCGAGATTCTCTAAGGACAGAATCGAAAACCCAATCCTCCCAAAATTTCCCCTCAAAACCGAACGTGCGCGGAGAGCCTGGAACGCACAAATCGGTCGGCTAGACGATCAGGCAGCGTGGACCGAGATGGGGCCGACTACCTCATGCCAGGCGTCGTGGAATGGAACGGGCGTTGCGCGGGTGGAAAACGCAACACCCGTCCGAAGGCACCAAAAGTCAATTTTTCGCTGTCCTGACAGCCCATTGCGGTCTCCGACGTGGTCAGTGGTCAGGGCGCGTCAAATGACTTAGTGCTCGGCTAAGGCGCACAGGACGCACACGCGAATCGTTCCGGCTATCGTCGTAGTGTTTGAGCCTACAACTTCCCATCCGGTTGGAGTCGTGCCGGTGAACACTGGCATGCTCTCGTTGACGCTGGCGCCCAGCAGCTGAGAAAAATCAGTCGAGACCAACTCATAGCCACCGCCCGTCGCTGAGCTGCCCGAAGGACAAGTTGCCTCGTTGTTGAAGCCGCTCAGGCTGGCAACGCTCTCGTCATGGCAGACTGCAGAGGATTCGGGTACTTTGACGCCTGCTCGAACCACACGCGAGTAGGCAAAAGTACAAGCAAGCATTGCCGCCGCCAGAAAGGATACCCATTGAATTTTCTTCATTGTTTTCTCCCTTTTGATTACGCGACCAGTTTTTATCCACCCTCGAAAAGACACCACGTAGCCCGTTGTTGTTACCGAAGCGCGAGACCGCATTCACCCTCATTTGATTTACCGCGAGAAGCGCGCGTGCAGCTACCGTGAACAGTGCGAGCAGCGCTCACAATGCTTCTCCCGCGGTAGCTCCTTTGTCAGCGTGATTTGTCCTTGCTTACAGGTTTGTACGTGTTAACGATAGGAGGCTTTTTTCGAAATAACATTTCGGTAACGCAGAGAACCAGGCCGCCCGTTTGTTCACGGGCGCTTCATATATTATCCGGATGCCACGCGTCCGAGATTATTATTCGCATGACGATTCAAGGACGCGCGCATGTGTTCGGAGGAGCAGCTCCAGCGCTTCGAGCAGCGGCTCGATGACCCCATGCGGCACTGGAAAATCAGCGAGGGCGACTACTCGGAGCGCGAGCTGTGGCCGGATTATATGGAGGCGTACGAGGACGCTATCGAAAGGACCAGCACTAAGCACGCCCCGTGGTACGTGATTCCGTCCAACCACAAGTGGTTTCGCGACCTGGCCATTTCCGACATCCTCGCCGATAAACTGGAGGACATGGACCTGAAGCTACCGCCCGCGAAGGTAGACATTGCCGAGATTCGCCATAAATATCATGCCGCGGCGGCGCGGCAGGCGCGACGAGACCATAAGCCAACGAAGGTATCGCGCAAGAAGTAAGCACGCATCTGCCGCCTCGAGCTAGTGAACGTGACACATTACCCCCTCTGCCACTCTCATCTGGTAACTTCTTGACATCGAAAGATCTTCCGCAATCTTCTTCAGCTTCGTAGTGATGAAAGACGCCGCTAGACCACTTTGGTCAGTTACCTTTCGTCTATGGCGAGCCAAGGACTCGCAATTTCGTCACCCATCCTCGGCTGGACACACTTGTTAACGAAATTTTGACGTTGCCTACGGATCAGAAGAAGCCGACTGGTGCTAGCTTCTGTTATTGATAAGTCATACAGCCAATAGAGGTCGCGCGAAAAAAGCCGTGACATCCTAAAACGGCGCAGAGAAAGGAGAGGCAGCAACAAGGCACGAATTAACAGAGAGGGGATCTCATGCTCGCCAAATTTATTATCGCGAATTTGGAGCCGATCGCTGCCGATTGGCAGAACTACGTCAAAACCTGCCTTCCTCCCGCAGCAGAGACGACGACAGGCGGTCTGCTTGATGAAGTCACCGATATCCTCACAGCCATCGCTAAAGATATCGGAGGGTCGCAAACACTCGACGAGCAAACAGCAAAGGGCAAGAGTCAACGATCGCGCGGCCCACTGGGTCGTATCGCTTCCTCCCACGTTTGCCTGCGCATTGAGTCGAGGTTCGATCTGGCGCAATTAGTCTCGGAATATCGCGCGCTCCGCGCCAGCGTTTTGCGCCTATGGGCCCAGAGCCGTCCAGAAGGTCTCAGCGAAGAAACGATGGCGGTGATCAGATTCGATGAAGCTATCGATGAGAGCGTCGCCGAAATTGTGCCGACCTATCTCAGACGTGAGTCCCAGTACCGCGATCGGTTTTTCGGCATGTTGGGGCACGATCTTCGAACGCCCATCAATGCCATCCATCTGTCTGCGGAACTTTTGTCCACCACGGGAGGCCTCAGCGAGACAGAAGCCAAGTGCATCTCGCGAATTCTGAACAGCTCCCAACGCCTGGATCGAATGGTGCGGGACATTCTTGACTTCACCCGCGGCCGCTTTGGGGAACCGATGCGGCTCAGTCGATTACCGTCAGATCTCAGACCGATACTCCAATCGATCGTCGATGAGCTTCAATGCGCCAATCCGAACGTCGTAATCGACCTGGCAGTTGCTGGAGATCTGGGCGGCGAATGGGACAGCGAGCGATTGTCGCAGTTGATCTCGAACCTGGTGATGAACGCAATTCAGCATGGCCACGCCAGGCGAGTCATTGTCCGGGCGGAAAATGAGAACGGCGGGGTGTCGATCGAAATTCACAACGATGGTCTGCCCATACCGCAAGATTCGATAGCAGCGATTTTTAACCCTCTCGAACGAGAGTCGCGATCCGATCACTCCTCGACTGGTCTGGGGCTGGGCCTCTTTATCTGCCAAGAGATAGTGGCGGCGCATGGAGGGGACATCAGCGTTACATCGTCCCAGGATGCGGGGACATCTTTCGTCCTGCATCTGAACCATCGCGAGGGGAGCGACCGGAATCGAGCGCTTCTAGCCGACAATTAAAACTGTGCGAAGTCCGCACCGCGGCCGGCGTGGATTCGCACAAAGGGGGCCTGCCAGGGATTCCCCCAGGCCCCGCACCCCCGCCCTTGACTCGCGGGCACCGGCTGTTGCTAATCTGCCGGCACATGGAGTTTTGCCGCCGGGAATTGGCGATCGAACGGAGTGTGCCGGTGGCGCGGCCATACGCTCCTGGTTCGCGCCCGACTATTTGTACCTGTCGAGAGTGCCATCCTTTCGGCTGATTGCGAATCGCCCAACTGACGCGGAGACGACCGGATGCCCTCTCTGGAATGGAATCGGCGGTGGGGGCGCGACCTTCTCGAACATCGCGTAACGAATCCGCAAGAGCCGTACGGGATTCAATGGGGCGACCCGGAAGTTCGCGGTATCCGTTATCGCATTCAGCGCCTCCTCCATCCGTCCTACGGTCCGGGCCCCCTGTACAAGGTCGTTGACAAATATATCCGGCCTTACGTAACTCCCACTTCCAGCGTAGTCGAGATAGGGCCGGGGGGCGGACGCTGGACACGCTACCTGGTGCTCGCCCGCAAGCTCATTTGCGTGGACATTAACCCGGAGTTCTTTGCGCCGCTCAAATCGTCGTTCCCGGATGCGAATCTCGAGTTCTATCAACCGGCAGGGTATGACCTGCAATGCATAGGGGACGATTCAATTGACTTTGTATTCAGCTTTGGAACTTTTGTTCATATCGAGCCGCAAGGGATTCGAGAATACCTGTTTGAAATGCGCCGGGTACTACGTCCGGGAGGTATTGCGGTGATCAACTACTCAGAGAAACGCAAATTTGCGGCGCGCAATAGGCCGGCGTTCTCCGACATGAGTGCGGATGCGATGAACAGCATGGCCCCGATGCCCATTCTCGTGCATGACACGCGCCTGCTGAAGCACAGCAATATCGTGGTATTTGAAAAGGAACGCGAGGCGGTCCAGGAATCGATCGCCTGATCCCTCTTTTCTAGCCGCCCTCGCTTAATCGGGGATTAGCCTCCGATCTCTTTTTAGGAATCGTCCGCAGAAAAGTTTCAAGCCGCAGAAAAAAACGCCGGGCCGCTCGTGAGCGGCCCGGCGTCGTTCGAGCGCCCGCTCGATCGATGCCGGCTACTTGCCCGTTCCGCTCAGGCTCACGGTCTGCGGAGAATTAGGCGCCGTGTCGTTGAACTGCAACGTGTCCGTCTTTGCGCCCTTAGTGTGCGGGGTGAACTTTAAGCCGACACTGCATGACGCTCCGGGAGTGAGCGATTTCTGCGTGCAGGTTGATGACGCGATCGTGAAGTCGACGCCCGATGCGAGATTGACCGAACCGATCGTCGCCGCGGTGGAACTGCGAGATGGATTAGTGAGGGTGACAGAAACCGTGGAACTTGCATGTCCAATCTTCACGCTACCGAAAGAGACTGACGTCCGCGATAACGTCAGCGGCGCTGGCGTCGGCTGGGCCGTGGGAGTCGGCTGCGGCGTCGGCGTGGGAGTCGGTTTTGGAGTCGGCGTCGGCGTGGGAGTCGGTTTTGGAGTCGGCGTCGGGGTGGGAGTTCGCGTCGGAGTTGGCGTCGCCTGCGGCGAGCCATTATAGGCCGAGGCAAAAGCGGTCATATCCACGCTGCCCCATCCGGTGACGCGGTCATAGCCTGCACCCGCATCGAAGCCGGTGACACCGTTAAAAGTATTGTTGCCCCCGATGATATCCTCGATTCCGTTGGCGAGGAGGCCATTGTTGGCCAAGCTGTAGATAGTCGGGTTGAGCAGTCCGAGACGCGTGCCTCCCTTCTGGTTCGCGATCGCCCGCGAGTATCCCGCCCATAGGGGGGCCGACAGGCTGGTGCCTCCCCAGCAGCACTGGATCTGCGCGGCGCCGCTTACATCCGCGCCGATGAATACGCCGGGGCTCCATGCAATCATCGAAACGTCGGGGAGGTCGCGAGCCGAGTCGTTAGGCACCCCGGGTCCGCTCTGCCACGCGGGCTTGGGAAAAATTTTGCTCACGCCGCCACCGCTCGATCCCCAGGCGGTTTCGATTCCACCGGGCGCCACCCCAACCACGCTGGTATCGTTGCCCGAGGCGTCGTATTGCGGGCTGAACATGGTCCCGCCCACGGCGGTGACGTGGGGACTCGCCGCCATCTCGCTGGCGTTCTGCGTCGTGCCGGTCACACAGGCGCCCGATTGGTACTGCAGGCCTGCCGCGCCCCAGTCGCCCGAAGCGATAAACACGGACTGGCCCTGGCTTGCCGCTTGCGCGAACAGCGTATCGAGACCGGTGAAGAACGACGACGAAGAACTGCAGTAGATGAAGCTGATGCTGATCGCGCCGCAGGCGTTGTCGGTAATGCTGTTCTGGATCGAAGTGTAGAGGCTACTGTTCATGTAGAAGCGAATCGGCGTGCCGGGCGCGGTGGCGTGCGCGTAGTCGATGTCGAGCAGCGCCTCCGTCTCATCTCCATTCCTACCCGGCGAGGTTCCGACGCGCGTAATGTTGAACGGCGTAAAGCCGAAGGTCGAGGTGAAGAGGCTCACGGCCGCGTCGAGGTAATCCGAATCCTCATCAAGCGCGACACAGTCGGGTGACGCGGTGCCGAGGTTACCTGCCGCGATCAGCGGCGACTCGTTGTAATAGGTCTCGACGTCGAAAGGGCCAAAGGCGGTCCCTCCATTGACGGTGGCTCCCGGCACCGACGCATCGCCTTCGCCAGCTCCGGGTTGAGCCATATCGGCCAGCGCTAATGTCGGGCCTTGCGGAGAGAGTTCGCCGGCCGCAGGTAGCCGGCGATGGAGCCCGGCCGGCATCACGGCGTGCATATTGTCGAGCCCCTGGATTCCCGCAATAACGCCCTCGAACTCCGCCGGGACTGACGGATCGGAGACGTTACCGTAGTTCGCGCCGCTGGTGACGATAATGGTGGCAAAAGCCGTTTCCGCCTGGGCGATGTTGGCGGTCACGTCGATCGTGCGGCCCAGCCGGTTAGTCGATTTGACCCTCAAGCCTTGACTGCCGAGCCATTGGACCACCGCGTCCGTCTGCGCCGGGGTCGGCCCGAAGAGCTGGTTGAATCGCGCTGGTGTAAGCCATCGATGGTATCGACTGGACGACGGATTTTGCTGATCGGCAAGCAGCTGGTCAAGCTTCGCCTGGTCGTGGGTGCCTAGCGTAATGGTTAGATGAAGCTGCATGGCCGGATCCGCATGCACCGTCGGGCCAAGACGGGCGAGTTCGGTGGGATGGTTGCCTTTGAGTTTTACCGCGCGTCCCGCAGTTCCTGCGGAGGCGAGCCCGTTTATCGTGAGCGCGCAAATGGAGATCGCGGCCATTGCCGCCAGCATTGACGGGAGTTTGGATTCAATTCGCATTTCAGCTGCCCCTCTTCGGCTCGCAACACTCAAGCAAGAGCGACGCCATGCTGCCCGGCTAAAAAAGTCAATGTTTTCGCGGTCTTCACGGTTATAGGTCTATACAGAGGATGCATTTCAGTCACGTTTGTTTCACTTTGGAAACAGTTAAACATGACTATCACTGTTTCTCTCTGATTTAAAGTCATTAAACCCATTTATTGTCATCCATCTTCTCGGGAGTCTCGGCGTATAGCTGAATGAGGTCAATTAGACCTCAAGGTAACATTGCTGGGTCTTGGATCGCAGCGTGTCTTCATTCTAATATATCTCTACGCGTAGCTCGGTTTGGTTAAAGATATGGAGGAGAACATCTATGAACTATGTTCAGAAGTTCTTTGTCCGCATACGTGAGGCAGTAGCAGGACGCCGCAACGCTCAGACGATGACAGAGTACGTCATGATCGTCGCGGCCATTGCCGTCGTGGTTTATGGCACCTATGTAGCACTGGGAAACAGTGTCAGTTCATTCGCGAGCGGCGCCGATTCGGTGCTCACTAACGCTTAGCGCATGCGAGACGGAAATCGCTTGAGCAAAGCATTTATAACGCTTTAAAGCAGGCAATAATAGAGCTGAGCCTAAGGCAATAGCTCTAGTTGTTTGCCTCGCAATGCATCTGATCGATCGAACTGTCGGTGACCGAGCCTAGGGCGCTACGCATCGCCAGCCACATACGAGCTATAATCTCGCTCGCGGCCTCCAGATCCGGGTCGCTGTGGGATGCTTGATCAGCAGAGCTCAGCCAATTGCCCAGAACCCGCAATGAATGCCATAGCTCGTCGAGGTCAAGCGTCCTCATGGGCACCCTGAGCATCGCAGCCACACCCAACTGAACGCCAAGTCGCCGCAGGTGTTCCTCGACAAGTGCGTCTAATAATTTGCGGAACAGGCCCGAAGGAAGGCTTGAAACCCCGCTCACCCGTTCAAGCATAGCCAACGCGCCATTGCTGACTTTTTCCAATCCCAGATCGACTTCAATTTGAGTGTTCACGCTTGCACCCTCCGAACAGGTGGTAGCGCAACTATCGGGCCGAGGATGACTCTGAAGCCGGGACGATCCTCAAGTACCAGCGCGAATCGATCGAGGCGCGCTTCCGATCCGTTCGCGCCACGAGCCGCACACGTTCCGCCTGAAGAGCGTCGCAAGATCGCATAGGTAGACCGCTGAGACACTCAGGGCGCGGACGACCCGTACCGTACTCGACTTCGAATGTCTCGGCACGCCGAGACCGTGATCGCCACTTCAGTCGAGCCAGCGAGCGGCTGGCACGCGCAGTTTCGCTCGGGAGGGTCCAGCCGCGGTGGAATTTTCTCTATAGAGTGTTTATCAGGTCAGGAAGATTTCGCGGACCAGGTTGGTGTCGTTGTATTCGAGCCCCTCCGCGATCAGGTCACCCTCGAAGCGCAAATAAAAGTGGTAGCGCTGAACGTAGCGCCGCCCGTTCATCGCCACCGTATTGCATTCCGCCTGGGCCGCGACGTGTGGACCGTCGCAGATGATGATGCCGAGCTTCATCTTGAGACCGTCAGGAAACAATGCGTTGAGCCGCTCGGTTTCGCTTCGCGCGAAGGCCTTGCCGCGCACCGGCGCAAACTCCTTCATCGTTGTGATCATCTCGAATCTGAAATCATCGGTGATGAGCTCTTCGAAAATCCGCGGGTCCGGATGGTTGAAATTTTCGAGGAACCGGATCGCTCGTTCCTTGTATTCAGCCGCAGTCATCGATTGTCTCCGCCTGCTGACGCTCGCCGCCAGACACTCCGCATCACCACGTCGAGGCGACGGCGGTGCGTTAGCACGCGCGGTCAGACGTCGAGTGGTGCAGCTTCCTGCGATACTCTTCCTGATGAGCTTGAAGGATGATTGCCAGCCACGCGCAGGACGGTCAGACGGTCATCGCGATGCCGCCGCGCTGGGGCAGCTCGATATCAAACGATCTATGGTGCTCTCACCAGTTAATGCCAACGTCAACCGCCGGCGAGAGTGGCTTAATTCTGCGTCGTGTTGTCCGCGTCAGGCTCAACCATTCTGTGGCTGATCAGCCCGGTCAACGCTCCATCGTCGAGCGCGCGCAGACGAAAAAACGGTGCCTCGCCCTGTGCGCCCGCCTTGGCGCTCATCACCTGATGGCGGCGTCCTCGAAAAATCACGACGCTTCCAGGCAACAGCCGGATGGCGGTAGATTTGTCCATCGTCGGACCTCCTCCGCACCAGACCGGCAGCCCCCGCTGCCAAGCCTGTAACATGCAATAAACTGTTCACTTCTCGTTCTACTGGAAGCGAAGCGAGTCGTCAATCCTTTGTCTTTATCCAGCTTTGGTATTAATCCACAAGTCTGCACTCATTATCACCGAGCACCGCTCGACACCGCGCCGGTTGAGCCATCGTTTGAGGTGTAAACGATCGCTATCCCGCCCATAAAGCGGCCGGGATGGCCGGCCTCCCCCACCACCGCATGATGCGCTTTCCCGCCCCCTTGAGGATCGATACCGATGTGACCGCCCTGTTCAGCCTGTTCCGAGCCGGGCCCGATATTGCCGAAGCGGCCAGGCGCCACGCCACGTACAAGGTCGCCCTCGTGCTGCTTCTGTTCAGAGGTCAGCACGACCGCATCGGCGCCAAGCCGGCAACCCTCGCGCTTGAGATACGTGAGTAGCTCATCGTCTTTGACGGCAAGGTCGCCCCACGCATCGAGCAGCGCCAACTGCTGATGATTCTCGAGCGGCATGGAATCGAGCACCGGCATCGCGCAGTCCGGCGGCTTGGCCGGCCGCATCGCAAGCCCCATCGGAGTCGCAGTCACGATAGGCGGATTGACCGCCGCCGGAGAGAGGCATCCCCAACCTAAAGCCGCCGTCGCCATCAGCATCACACAAAGCGGCGCCGAGTCTTTGTCTGACATTCTCATGGGCCCCTTTTTAACCGAACTGTCGCTTGATTAGAATGCTAACACTTACGGATGAACGGCATCCATGCGGCGCTGCCCGAAGCGAACGCCGCAAAAGTTGGAGTTACTGCAGATGGACGGAGGACTGTTCAGCGGAACCGCGCTCACCGGACCCACCATCATCCGCCTCGTGGTGGTGGTCGTGCTGGCGATCGTGGTGCGTCATCTGGTCTTGCGCTTCGGCACCAAAGCGATCGACAAACGCCGCGACAAAAGCCGCGACGGCGGTAAACCTCCGCGCTAAACGGCTGGCGGCGCGGCGATGAACAAAGTCCAGTTCCGGTTGCCGCCATGACCCGCTCCGCACCCGGGGTTGAAGGATTTTTCTACGAATCTGTAGCGAGGTTTTTTATGCCACCTTTGACTTGCTATTAAGACCTAAATCATCTAATAATGACCTGTACGACGCATAATCAGACGCCGGAGCGTCTGCGAAACCGATCGGACGGAGAGTTAGAGTTGCTGGAATTTTGGCACAGCCTGCAGCTTCCACCTTTCAGCCAGGCGTGGCGGGATTTCCCCCCGCTCCAGCGCGCGATCACCGTCTTTGCGGTCGGCGCGATCTTTACCAACTTCTTCATCCGGGACTACAATCGCGGCGGCAGGCGATTTTGGCTATACGGTCCGGTCGCACTGCTCCTCCTGGCGTACGCCGCCTCGATCTCCGGTTTATTTTGAAGCTGAAGGCGGCCGTCAAAGCCATCATTTGAGCCGCACGGAACGCAGCGTGCGGCGGACGAGCTTTCTCGTCTCGAGCAGACCTGGCGGGACGAGGCCCAACGGATCGCTGCCGATGCTTCGAGCATGGCCGCCCGATCGTCAGCGGATAGCGGCTCGTCGCCGTCGGCGCCCTTGATTTTCGAGCAACGCTCGATGATCACTTCGGGAGCGCCCTTGATAAACGCCCACGCATGCCCGTCGCGCCGGCGAATCATCGTCATGCGTTTGCGATCGGAGGAACTCCTTTGCGCTTCGCGGATCATCCATACCCGGCATCATCGCCCATGGGCCGACCGGGAAGGAACAGCATCACGGTTTCGATTTCACCTGCGACACTAAAAACACGACGTTGCGCTCGATCCGAGAAACGGACGCGCGGCTCGGCGGTCGCTCTTTAGAGCAGCGTGCCGCGGCGGGTGCGGCCGAGATGGCTGTAGGCGCGCGCAGTGGCGACGCGGCCGCGCGCGGTGCGCGCGATAAATCCTTCCTGTAGCAGGTACGGCTCGTAGACTTCGCCGATAGTGTCGGCTTCCTCGCCCACTGCGGCCGCCAGGCTCTCGACCCCGACCGGCCCGCCGTCGAATTTGTCGATGATCGCGGCCAGGATCGCGCGGTCCATCCGGTCGAAACCGCAGGCGTCGATTTCCAGCAGGTCAAGCGCCCCGACCGCGACTTCGCGCGTCACCGTGGCGGCCTCGTTGACCTGGGCGAAGTCGCGAACGCGGCGCAGCAGGCGGTTGGCGACCCGCGGGGTGCCGCGCGCACGGCTCGCAATCTCGCGCGTGCCGTCGCCGTCGACTCGCACGCCAAGCAGGCGCGCCGAGCGCGCCACGATCTCGGTCAACTCGTCGCGGTCGTAAAAGTCCAGATGGAAGTGCTGGCCGAAGCGGTCGCGCAGCGGCGCGCTCAACAGTCCTGACCGGGTGGTCGCGCCAACCAGTGTGAACGGCTTCACCGCGAGCGGCATCGTGCGCGCGCCCATCCCCTTGCCGACCACGATGTTGAGCTCGAAGTCCTCCATCGCCGGGTAAAGCACCTCTTCGACCGGGCGGGCGAGCCGATGAATTTCGTCGATGAACAGCACGTCGCCCTCTTCCAGACCGCTGACTATCGCGGCGAGGTCGCCGGCGCGCTCGATCGCCGGCCCCGAGGTCGAGCGCATGCTGACCTTGCGCTCGCGCGCGATGATATGGGCGAGCGAGGTCTTGCCCAGCCCCGGCGGCCCCGAGAAGAGCACGTGGTCGAGGACCTCGCCGCGCTGGCGCGCCGCTTCGATCGACATGCCAAGGATTTTTCGCGTGCGCTCCTGCCCGACGAACTCGCCGAGCATACGAGGGCGCAACGAAAAATCGAGCGCGCGGTCCTCCTCGCTCTGGCCCGCCGCCGCCAGGCGCGCCGCCTCGGCGCCGGCCGCGGCCTCTTCCATTTGTGACTTATCTTTCACCGGCCAACTCCGCGAGCGACTCGCGGATTATCGCCTCGAGATCGCGTTTGGCGCCGCCCCCGCGCGCGGCGGCCGCGTCGACAGCCCGGCGCGCGTGAACCGGCTTGTAGCCCAAGTTGACCAGCGCGGAAACGGCGTCATCGAGTTCAGAGGAGGCGCCGGCCTCGGCGCCGTCGGCCGCGCCGTCGAGATCCTCGATCCGCTCGGAGGCGACCAGTTTCAGCTCCGCGGTCTTGTCGCGCAGCTCGCGCACCACGCGCTCGGCCACCTTGGCGCCAACGCCCGGCACGGCGTCGAGGCGCTCGACGTCTTCGCGGGCGATCGCGCTCACCAGCTCGTCGGGCGAGAGAACCGAGAGTATCGCGAGCGCGAGCTTGGGCCCGACATGTTGCACCAGCATCAGGAGGTCGAAGGCTTGCTTCTCGGCGCGGGTGAAAAATCCATAGAGCGTGAGCGAGTCCTCGCGCACGACCTGACGAATCTCCAGCGACACCGGCGCGCCCACGCCGGGCAAGCGATAGTAGGTCGCAAGCGGAATCGAGACCTCGTAGCCGACGCCGCCGGTTTCGATCACGACCCGCCCGGCATCGCGATGCTTAAGCTTACCGCTAAGGCTCGCGATCATTTCGCGCCCGCCCGCATTCGGCTATCCAGCTTGCGCCGCTCCGAAGCACCCACGGCCACGGCCGCCGTCACACGCGCGCAAAACAGATGGCAGAGCGCGATCGCGAGCGCATCGGAAGCGTCGTCGGCGAGCGCGACCTGATCGCCCACGCCGAGCGCGCGGCGCACCATGAACTTGACCTGCGCCTTGTCGGCGTGGCCATGGCCGGCGACCGTCAGTTTGACCTCATTGGGTGTGTACTCGAACAGCGCGAGACCGCGCGCCGCCGCGGCCAGCATCGCCGTCGCGCGCGCCTCGCCCAGGCGAAATGCGCTCTGCACGTTGGCGGCAACGAAACTGCGCTCCAGGCTCATCGCGGCCGGCGCATATTCGTCGATAAGGCCGAGCAAACGGTCATGGATAGTCTTGAGGCGCTCGCCACCGCGCAATGCCGTAGGCGGGCGAATCGTCCCGGCTGCGATGTGCGCCGGATGCGCGGCGCTGCCCTCGACCACGCCGAACCCGGTGACCACGTTACCCGGGTCCACACCTATAATCCGCCCTGAAATCCCCCCTGACGCCCGCATCCACCACCACCTCCTCGCGCGACGCTTATCCGCGAGGCAGAAAATTCAGGCTGCCGAGAACTGCGCCATCTCCTCGTCGCTGATGTCGAAGTTGGAGGCGACACTCTGAACCTCTTCATGGTCCTCGAGCTCCTCCATCAGCTTCAGCACCTGCTCGGCGGTATGGCCGGAAACCCGCACTGTATTCTCCGGGGTCTTGACCACCTCGGCGCTGACGATCGGAATCTTCGCCGCCTCCACCGCGTCGCGCACGGCGCTGAACGCGTCAGGCGCGGTCATCACCTGGAAGGCATCGCTGTCGGCGACGACGTCGTCGGCGCCGGCTTCCAGCGATAGCTCCATCAGGCGGTCTTCGTCGATCGCGCTTCGCTCGACGGTAATCACGCCGCGCTTCTTGAACATCCAGCCCACGCAATTCGACTCGCCAAGGTTGCCGCCGTGGCGCGAGAGGATGAAACGCAGCTCGGCGACCACGCGGTTGCGGTTGTCGGTCAGCACGTCTGCGATGATCGCGACGCCGCCGGGGCCGTAGCCTTCATAGACCACTTCCTCGAGCTGGCCGCCGCCAAGCTCGCCGGTGCCTTTTTTGATCGCGCGATCGATATTGTCGTTGGGCATCGATTGCCCGCGCGCGGTAGTAACCGCCGTGCGCAGGCGCGGATTCGAATTGATATCGCCGCCGCCCAAGCGCGCCGCGATCGTGATTTCCTTGATAAGCTTGGTGAAGAGCTTGCCGCGCTTGTGATCGCGCGCAGCCTTCTTGTGCTTAATCGAACTCCACTTGGAATGACCAGACATTGGTAACGCCCTCGGGCGCGGCTTCTTTCGTGGCCGTGCGCCCGGCCGTGAGCCTAACACATCGGCCCATCTCGTGGGAGCGTATGGGTCCACGCGCCGCCAAAGCCGTTGCACGGACCCACCCGGTCGGCTGAAATGGGACGCCCGGCGCAAGTTTCACATTCAAAGGTCAAACCGGCATGAACTGCACGCCCATAATCGCAACCACGACGATGACGCTCGCACGGCGATGGGCTGGGGTCGCGCTCGGGATGGCCGCGATAGCGAACGGATGTTTCTACCCGCCAACCCAGAAGCCCCCCGCTCCGAACAAGGACGAAGTCACGCTCGCGCAGCCCTATGACATGGTCTGGGACGCCGTGCACAACGTGATCAAGGAGAACAAGCTGCGTGTAAACGCCGACGACCCCAATGAGGGTATCGTCGAGACCGAGACCAATCAGTTTACGCTCGCCGACGCCGACTGCGGCAAGGTCAAGGGAGTCAGCGGCAAGTACGCCGCCGAACCCGACCGCGCGTCAACCGCTGTCTATTACTTCAAGGTCAAGCCCAAGGGACACGAAGCCACCGTCGTCAGCGTGCAGGCGACCTTCAGTGCGCCGCTCTATATTCCCCTCCATCCGCCGCGCGACGAGCAATGCGTCTCGCGCGGCAAGGCAGAGGCCCGCCTGCTCGGAGAGGTGGCGAAGCAGGCCGCCGCGATGCATCGCCCCACCTTCGTCAAGCCGGAGAGCTGACCGGCGGGTGAAGCAGCGCCGCAAACAACGAGTCGGCCGAATCTACACAATCGTGGTCTTTTCCCTGATGGCGCTGGCCTTCGCGTGGATCGTGATTCGCAGGTTCCTAACCGGGCCGACGATCAAGCCTGCCTTGGGCGACTGGTATATGGTCGTTCCTCCGCTGACCGGCGATTCGGTGGGAATAACGACCGAGCTCTCGGCACCGCTGTCTCAGTGGAAAGTGAAAGGCAGCTTCACCACGGCTCAGGCGTGCGAACAGACCGTCAAGCGGAACAAGTCATCGGTTGGCGGCGAGCCGATATATGGCCGGCAGCATGACGATCGTAACGCCGCGGGCCGGGCACAGATTTTCGCCGCCAGATGCATCCGCGCCGATCGCCTGCGCGTCCGCTAATCTCGCTCTCCGTATTGCATCCCTTGACATTGCGGGCCCGGCAGGTGAAACCCAACATCAACAACACGAGAGCATGCGTAAAGAAATTCGCGTGCAGACCAACGGCCTCGAGGAGCGAATGTGATGAAAGGAACAGTCGCCTTTATCCCCGGCGAGCACAAGATAGAATTCCACGAATTCGACGTTCCAGCGCCGCCGCCCGGCGGCCTCATCGCCGAGGTCACCCAGACCAATGTCTGCGGCTCCGAAGTCCATATGTGGCGGGGCGAGTTCGGCGGACGCCACGGGATCGCGCCGGGGCATGAGATGGCCGGGCGGATCCGGGATTTGGGCGACGGCGTGAAGACCGATTGGGCCGGTGTGCCGGTCAAGGCGGGCGACCGGATCGCGCCGGTCTATTACTCGGTGTGCAACCGATGCTCGAACTGCGTAGCCGGCAACCAGGCCGCCTGCACCAACAAAGGCTTCGGCGTGCGCCATCCGAGCGAGGCCCCGCACTTCACCTCGACCTTCGCCACGCATTACATCGTGCGCGCCAACCAGAACTTCTACCGCATCCCGGACAACGTGCCTGACCTGGTCGCGGCGTCGGCCAACTGCGCGATGTCGCAGGTGTACTGGGGTCTCGACAAAGCCCGCGTACGCTATGGCGAGAGCCTGGTGGTGCTGGGCGCGGGCGGACTGGGATTGCATGCGATGGCGATCGCAAAGGCCCGCGGCGCATACGTAATCGCGATCGACGGGGTCGAGCATCGGCTCGACGAAGCGATGAAATTCGGCGCCGACGCCACGATCGATCTGCGCAAGTACGGGGCGTCCGATGCGCGCCAGAAACGGATTCGCGAGCTAATCGGTGGGCCGCCCGATGTCGTAATCGAAGTCGCCGGCGTGCCCGAAGCCTTCATCGACGCGCTCGAACTCGCCTCGATCGGCGGCAGGGTGATCGAGATCGGCAACATCTCGCCCGGGCTGACCGCGCCGATCGCGCCGTGGCGGGTGACCTTCAAGTCGCTCGAGATAATCGGGGTGGTGATGTATCCGCCCAACTATCTCAAGAAGTCGCTCGACTTCCTCGCGATGCATATCGATCGTTATCCGTACCGCGAGTTGTGTGACGCGACCTTTCCACTCTCAAAAGCGGCCGAGGCCCTGGACAAGAGCGAGCGCCGCGAGGTCACGCGCGCGGCGTTGCTGCCGCAGCAGGGCTGACGGCGGCGGCCTGACGCGCACACTCAGCGCCGTCGCGGTGGCGGGCGGCGGCGGCGCTCGCTACGCGGCATCGACCGCGGCGGCGGGGTTTTGACCGGCGCCGGCGCGAGAGCCTCGACGCCATAAATCCTCCATCCGATTACCGCCATACCTGCCAGCAGCACGAAGACCGCCACCAGAGTCCACGGCTTGCCCACCGGCGGCGCCACCAGGCTCCGTCTCACGACGCTGAGGTCGAAGGTGGGCGCCGCGTTCGCGGGCAGGGCGTCGAGTTTTACCACGCGCGCCTTGCGGAAGAACGCGCGCCCCGTGTTGAGGCTGCCGAATCCGCCGAGCCTGAGCGCGACGTCGACGTCGGCGCCGTGCGCGCCCACCTTGAGATACAAGCCGAGCCGCTGCCAGCCGGCGGAGCCGTGAAGGTCGGCGGAATTCATACTGTCTTCGTCGAGGCTGACGCTCGCGCCAGCAGCACCGTTCGGGACCTCCTCGGTGCGCACCTCGGCGCCGACATAGTACCAGCCAGGCTGAAGAGTCATCGTCTGGAGCCATCGCGCGTCGTTGGCCTGGCGATTGTTCACTACTAACTCGGGCTCGCCGCCGGGCGCGTGCACCCAGTCGTAACTGGTGACCGTCGGCGCTTCGTACCATCCGCCGGTGCGCCAGCTGTCGGGTGACTTGCCGGAGCCGCTCGCGAAGTCGCCGTTGACAAGCAGGTTCGGCCCCTTCGGAGCTTCTCCCTCCGTAGCGCCAGCCATGGGCGACGCCGCCGTGATCGGAGGGGCCGCAGTGGTTGTTGAAGGCGCGCTCGCATCGGCGCGGCACAAGGTGACCCCGAGCTGCATCGCCGCTGTCGCTAGTGCGAATTCGATCGCGCCGATAGCGGCAATATGCAGTGCGGCCTTTAAGTGCATATCCTTATATCCAGTTGCGCAGTCCCGGCCCCTGCAGCCACATCCGCGCATAGTAACCCGCGCGATCGATCGAAATCCCAGTCCAGACCGGGAAATAGTAAACGAAAAGGATCGCCGCTGCGGCCACGAATACCACCGCGACCGTCCGCGGCGCCCATCGCGCTGGCTCGAGACCGGGAAGGCCGCCAGGGACCACCTCGGCGGCGAGAAGGTATATCGCAAACAGCGCTATCGCGGCGCCCGGGAACAGTCCCACCCAAAAACCCAGGCCCATCATGCAGGCCGGCAGTATCGTCAGGAGCAGCGCAGCACACTCCCACATCGCGGCCTCGCCTCGCCACGCGTCGGCGACGATCGCCCCGAGCGCAAGGTACCCCAGGTAGACCGACGGCATGTAGTGATACAGAAAAAGTGTGCGTCCCACCGGAATCCAGATCGCGAGATATCCGAGGTAGCCCAGCACGAGGAAGGTGCGCGCCGGGTTCGGCCGCTCCAGCGCGCGCACGGCGGTAATCGTGATCGCGGTCAGTGCGCTCCACCAGAGCAGCGGATTGCCGCCGCCCCAGATCGTCGCGACCTTGCCTTGCGGCGGAAAATTTTGCCAGTAGGCGATCGGCCGCAACATCAGCGGCCACGTCCACCACTGCGAGGAATATGGATGGGTCGCGGTTTCGACGCTGCCCTCGTACCATTTCACGTCGCTGTAGTAGTGGAACAGGTCGGTGATCCCGCCCCACCATCCGAGAAAGAAATGCGGCAGGAACACCGCGATGTAAAACACCGCGCCGATCGACCCGACCATCAGCAGCGCGCCAAGCGCGCGCCAGTTACGCGCCGCCGACGACGCCGAGCGCTCAGAACGCCAGATGAACCAGACCATGAAGCCGGTACACAAAAGAAAGGTCACTGCCGGAATAAGCAGCTTCGAGCCAAGGCAGAGCCCCAGCGTAACCCCCATCGCGGCCAACGTGCGACGGCGATCGCGAGCGTCGCTGGATTCGGCGAAGCGGAACAACAGCAGGTACGACCACGCGGCGAACGTCAGATAGACGATATCGATAACCGCGACGCGCGAATCCACCAGGAACATCCCGTCGCAAATGATGAACGAGGCCGTGAGCGCGCCCGCCAGCCGCGACGCGAACATCCGCCGCCCCAACATGTAGGTCAAGGCGACCAGCAATATTCCGAGCAGCGCGTTGCCGATCCGCCAGCTCCACGGATGGTCGCCGAACAGCAGGATGCCGGCCGCTATCACCAGCTTGGCGAGCGGCGGATGCGGATCGAGGAAGGGCTCGGCGCGGATGTAATGGCGCGCCTGCGCCACGAAGTGAACTTCGTCGAAGACGATCTCCGCCGGAAGGCCGAGATGCCAAAGGCGCGTCGCCGCCGCGGCGGCGACCAGAGCGGCCAGCACGATCGTGTCCATGCGGACCCACGGAATTGCGACGAGCGGCTCAGGCGTGCTCGCGAACGGAGCAGCGGCTTTGCTCGCGCCGCCGCGGCGAAGCCAGCCCGGGGGGCGGCCGAACGACGCGAGCCTCCGCCAGAGCGGTCCGGCGCCGTTGGTGAGGCCGAGGCCGTAGTCCACCGCGAGCGCGAACGCGACGACGTTTATCGCCGACGCAAACATCGCGGGGCCATCGCGCGAATCAAGGAACACGGTGGTGCCGAGCGCATGCAGCACGTAAGCGAGGTTGAACACGCAGGTCGCCGTGAGGATCGCGAACACGAACGCCATCTCCGCTCCCTCGACCGCCAACGGCGCGGCGAAGACCAGTCCTGCATACAGGTAGCGCTCGTGCATGCGCGGCGCGAGCATAAAGAACCCGAAGACCGCCGCGAAAACCCCGAACATCATCCCCCGCGGCGAGCGCGCTTCCCAAAGCCGCCATCCAATAAACGCGTACAGCGGCACGAGCAGCCCCATGCCGAGACTGAAGTACGACAGCCCCGCGAAAGTGTCGGTATCCGGCTTGCGCAGCCCGCCCATCAGCGCCATCAAGTTGAACGCGTTGACGGAAGTTTCGTGATAATACGCCGCGGTCGAATGGTACAGCTCGAAAATCCAGTACCATGGATGGCCGATCTGAAAAGGCAGCACTCCCACCACGGCCACCGCCACGGCGGCCAGCGCCGGGCGCCACCATTTCGTGTAAGGCAGCTTGAGCAGCGTCCACCATCCGAGCACCGGCACGTACATTAGCCCCTGCGGCTTAACCAGCACGCTCAACGCAGCCAGCCCCCAGGCCAGTTCGAATTCGCCGTCGAGCGCCAGGGCCGCGCTCAGCACGATTACTACCGTCAGCACGGAATCGCTCTGGCCCCACACGATTGTGTCGAAGCCGAGCGCCGGATTGAGCGCTACCAACAGCATCGCAACGTAGGCGGCGCTTCGCCGAGCGGGCGCGGTGCGCCGCACAAAAATGAAAACCAGCAGCGCCAGCACAAAGTCGGCGACCAGCACCGGCGCCTCGATCGTCATCCGGAGCATCGCGCCGCTCGCGCCGGTCGCGTTCCCGATAATTCCGGCGAGCCACAGCGCATAGAGATAGCCGGGCGGATAGTCAAGGAAGTAGCCGGCGCGATAGATACCCGCGGGGCCCTCGGAAGCCATCTGAAGTGCCCACGATTCGTAGCTGACGATGTCGTTGTGGTAGCCGTCGAACCACGGCAGCAGTAGAATCTTGATGATCGCGACGCCGCTCAGAATCACGAGCGCGCGCACTATCGAGCGGTCGCGATCCTCGAGCAACGGAGCAGTGTAAACGTAAATCGAGTAGCAGAGCAGAGCGAGCAGCAGCAGGCCGGAGATTAAGCCGGGCAGCTTGCCGGTCCGCGCCGGCACTGTAGCCGGTGACTCCGCCGCCGCGCATACGCCGGCGAGCGCCAGGAGCGTCAGCAATGCGACCGTCCAGACCGGCGCGACGCGCCCCGCAAGCCAGGCACTACGACGTGCGACCTCGCCGCTTTCGCGCGGGACACCGTCGCGCCTCTCCACCATATCTTCCGCACCCCGCGCCATAGTCTCGATGTGCCGCCAAAAAGTTGCGGCAACGCACAGCTAATCCGACAGCCTCCCGGCGCGCAACTGGCGGGTGACGGCAGCGGCGGTCTATCATGGCTCCAAGTCGCATGACTCCAATTAGGATGTCTCCAACTCGAATCGAGGAGGCTTTGGGTATGGACCTGGTTCACGCCGCTTTCGAGCCTGCCGGCGACGGGCCGCATCCGGCCATTGTTGCGATGCACGGATGGGGCTCCAACGCGCTCGACCTGATGGGTCTTGCGCCGTACATCGCGCATGGCCAATGCCTGACGCTCTGTCCGCAAGGCCCGGTCGAAGTCGAGATCGGCGCGGTCAACGGTTACGGATGGTACCAGCTGCGGATCGGCGCGCCGCCAGACATGGGCGCGATGGGCCAGGCGGCCGACCGCCTGATGCGCTTCATCGATACCGCGCTCGAGCGCTACCCGGTCAACCGCCGCAAGCTCATCGTGATGGGCTTCAGTCAGGGCGGCGTGATGGCCTATAACCTCGCGGTTCGCCATCCCGAGCGCTTCGCTGCGCTGGTCGCGCTCTCGACCTGGTTTCCCGAGGAGCTGGCCGAGCACGCCGGCAATCTCGACGCGCTCGCGCAACTGCCGACGCTGGTGCAGCACGGCCGCGCCGACGACATGATCGAGATCGCCAAGGCCCGCCAGTCGATCGAACGCTTGCGCGCTTTCAAACTGCCGCTGACCTATCGCGAATACGATTGCGGCCACGAGATCACGGTCGATGCGCTGAAGGACCTGTCGGCTTTTCTGATGGAAAAAGTCATCCAGCCGGTGATCACGGCCTAGGGCGCGCGAGTTCCAACCATGGGTGATACAGCGACCCGCGGGGCGGCCGAGGAATTTCTCGCCCTGCTCGAAGTGGTCCGCGAGCTGCGCCAGCGATGCCCGTGGGACCGCGAACAGACGCTCGCGTCCGCCTCGCGCCATCTGATCGAGGAAGCCTACGAAGCCGCCGACGCGATCGAGCATGGTGGCGACCGCGAAATCCAGGACGAACTCGGCGACCTGCTGGTGCAGGTACTGTTCGCGGCGAACATCGCCGAAGAGCAGCGCGGCCTTGAGGTCGCGGCGATGCTGCAGGGGGCGCGCGAGAAACTCGTGCGGCGCCATCCACATGTCTATGCAGGCGTCGCGGCGGAAAGCTCGGCCGAAGTCGTCAAGAACTGGGACAAGCTCAAGCAGCAGGAGCGCGCGGCGGCGGGCGCGACCTCGGCGCTCGACGGCGTGGCGCGCGCACTGCCGGCGCTGACGCGGGCGCAAAAACTCGGGGAGCGGGCGCGCGGCGCCGGGATGGACTGGGCGGAGGCGTCGGCGGTACTCGATCAGGTCGGCGAAGAGGTTGACGAAGCTCGCGCGGCGCTCGCGCTCGGTGACCGCGAGCATGCGGCCGAGGAGATGGGCGATGCGATGCTGGCGCTGGCCAATGCGCCGCGTTTCGTTGGCCATGACGCAGAGACAACGCTGCGGCGCGCTTGCGAGAAGTTCACCCAACGCTTTAAGAAAGTCGAGCGCATCGCCGCCGAGCGCAAGCTTGAGCTTGCGACGCTCGAGGCACGACAGATCGAAGCTCTATGGCAGGAGGCCAAGCGCGCGCCTGACGCCGACGAGCGTTGAGCCTGCCCTAATTGCTTTTCAAGCGAGGATCGTCCGAAGCGACACAAACGGCCTGAGCGGTATTCTCTCCGCTGGAATTGCCAGCTTGAAATTTTGCCGCCTCGCAGTTGCGCGCCGTGTCGAAAGCGCCCAATTGTCGCCATTCCGACATCGGGGGAATCGAGGCCGGTCCGAATACCCGGTCTTGAAGCCTGCTCAGAGGGCCGGGGTTTGCAGGTGGAGGTACCGGGCTTAGCAAATACCATCCGACCAGGAGCAGCGCGGTTACGTGACAGAGTTTCATGATCCTTATTTATAACGCGGTCTGAAGAAGCGATAGCTCGACTTTCCATGAAACCGGCAACGACGTGCCGCGGAGACCCAAACTTCGGTACTGGCCTAATTTGGAGCCGCGTGGGCTAGCTGAATTCCGAGTGACCTAATTTCCCCTGAGGCGTGGATCATCGTCACGGATGCAGCAGTGTATTGACCGAGGGCGCCCGCACTGTTAGCTAAGACTGGTTATGCCGCATATTCCAGTTCATCCGTCAGCCGAGAAGCGCCATCGCCAGAGCCTTAAGCGACGAGATCGCAATCGTGCGATAAAGACCCGCGTACATAGCGCGGTCAAGCAGGCCGTCAAGGCAATAGAAGGCACCGACGCCGCCGGCGCCGCGCAGGAATTGCGCCAAGCGACCCGCGTGCTGTGCAAGGCCGCCGGTAAGGGCGCGCTCCATCGCAACACCGTGTCGCGCAAGGTCGCCCGCCTTTCCCGCGCGTACCATCGCAAACACGGCGCCGCCGCCAAAGCCTGAACGATCCGGAAGAGACTGTCCCCACGCGCGGAAAAAACATTCCGCACGGAGCAGTCGAGTCTTTTCGCTGAACGCTTGAGTGTCCGGCGATCGCGCCGGCCGTTCAGGCTCGCGCCTGCGGCGCCATCAACTCTAGGAGCATCCCGGCCAGCGCCTCTTCGCGCTCCTTGATCTCTCCGTTCTTGAAGTCGGCGTCGAGTTGCGCGACGCGCCGATAGGCCTCGTTCAGCCGCACGATTCCGAAACGCCGCGCACCCTCGATCGCGCGCATCGCGAGCGGGCTTGAGGGCGACATCCCGAGCGCCGCGGCAATCTGCGCGGTGCTCTGCCGATGGGTGGCCATCGACGCCGCCAGCATCATCCGTCGCATCACCGGGATGATTTCGACCGCCAGCAATTCGAACGGGTCGCGGCCAGCGGCGAGCGCGCGCCCCAATATCGCCAGCGCTGCCGCGGTGCGTCCGTTCGAAACCGCCTCGGCCAGTTCGAACAGCTCAGGTATTTTGGCCGCCGCCGGTTCGCCGAGGTCGGCCGGATTGAGCGTTGCCCCGGGATCGCGAGGAATCGCCGCCTTGGCGAGCGTGTTGGCGATCGCGGAGAGGTCGCCCGCATGGCGCGAGACTAGGAGTTCGGCGACGCCGGGTCCGAGGCGCAAGTCCTGCACGCGGGCGAATGCTTCGGCGAATTGCGTGAGCTGATTGTCGTAGGCGCGCGGGCAGTTTATCGCCAGTCCGCCCTGCTCCACCGCGCGGCGGACCTTGGCTGGCGCGGTGTCGCGCTCGTAAACCACGATCAGCGCACCCGGACCGCGCATCGTCTCGAGCGCCTCGACCAGCGCGGCCTCGCCGCCGCCCGCGCCCGCGCGCGAGTTGCCCGACGGCGCGCCGTCGTCATCCTCGCTCGATTCTCCGCCGCCGCGATGCGAGCGCAGCACGCGGCATCCAACGAGGCGCACCGGCGCGAACAGGTCGGCTTCGCGCAACTCCGCGAGCACGGCGTCGAAGCCTTCGGCGCCGCCGACCTGGAAGCCGCGGTACTTCATCCCCTGCCGCAACATCCGGCGCCGCACGGTGTCGAAGACGTATTCCCGCAGAAAAGCCTGCGGGCCGCTGATTACAATTGCCGACGGGAGTGCGGCGCGATCGCCCGCGCGAAGAACGGAAAGCGCCGTCTCAACTGCCATCGCCTATTTTTCTCACGCCGATTTTTCCAGGTCACTTGCGCGCAATGGTGTCACTTCGCAGGCTCGGGCTTCTTCAGCCCCAGCCGCTCGTAATACTTGGCCGGCACCTTCGAGCGATCCTTGTAGATGATGAAGTTGCAGTGCTCCTTGCCGATCTCGTGCGCCGGCTCGACTACCACGAACGGCGCACCATGGGCCTCGATATCCTGGCGCTCCATCACCGGCTCGTGTGCGCAGTACACCGGGAAACTGTCGCGTCCATAGGTCAGGAACTGCTTGCCCTTGACGGTGAGCAGAGCGTCGGGGCCCTCGTATTTGCCCTCGAGCACCAAGCGGCCGCCGCTCCCGCACGGACGCATCTGGATCACGACCTTCTCGTCGTCCTCCTCGATATGCAGCGGCTGGAGATGGCCGCGCAATCCAGCGGCGAACATCTTGACCCGCGCCCGCACGTCCTGCGGCATCTTGTCCAGGCTGGGGCCCCACCACGCCTTCACCCCTTCGTCCATCGCCTCCTCGAGCGCCTTGTCACCGAAGCGCCGGCCGACGAAGCTGAGCGTGGCCGAGGTCCAGTTGCGATAGAGGTCGTGCATGCTGAGAAATTCGTTGTACATCCGGCGCGCGAGTTTTTTGGCGCCTTCGCGATCGCCGCGATCGATGCTTTCGACCAGGCGGTCGACCGTAAGTTTTTCCATCTCGGCGATTTCGTCGTTGCTGAGTATCCGATCGGCCATTGTTGAATGCCTCCCCGTCGTATTCGCGTTGAGCGCGCTGAGCCTGTGGAGATTGCTGCTGCGAACCTAGCGCAATTGCTGCGCGCGGGTGAAGCGCGTCGGGTAGCGCCTGAGCGAAACCTCGTCCACACGAACGCGCTCCTTTGGGTTGGCAAGTGGAAAGGGGCTGCGCTATAGTTCGTCCGTTTTGCCCGGTTTCGCGTTGAGACTCGCTCCGGGGGAGCGCCGCATCGGGCCGTGGCTCCGATTGCAACCGTGGGCGAACGGTAGTGAAAGATAGCCCGGATTGAAATGCGGCTTATATGAGTATCTTATTGAGAAGTAGCGGCGCTTATCGTAGGGTGGCGCAGGCCGAGGTCTGAAACAGCCGTGGAAACGTCTTCGCATGATATTCTTCTGGTCGGTGGCGGCGGCGCCGCTTTGCGCGCCGCGATCGCCGTGTCGGAAATCAACCCAAAGCTCAGCGTCGCCGTGGTCTCCAAGGTCTACCCGATGCGCAGCCATACCGTGTCCGCCGAAGGCGGCGCCGCCGGCGTTATCGGCGAAGACGACTCGCTCGACGAGCACGCGTATGACACCATCTCGGGCGGCGACTGGCTGAGCGATCAGGACTGCGTGGAGATCTTCGTCAACGAGATCCCCAAGGAGCTCCTGCGGTTAGAGAACTGGGGCTGCCCGTGGAGCCGGCGCGACGATGGCAAGGTCGCTGTGCGCCCGTTCGGCGGGATGAAAAAGATGCGCACGTGGTTCGCCGCCGACAAGACCGGCTTCCACATGTTGCACACGCTCTTCCAGACCTCGCTGCGCTACCCGCTCACGCGCTACGACGAAACCTTCGTCACCAAGCTTATGGTCGAGGGCGACCGCGTATGCGGCGTGGTCGCAATCGAACTTAAGACCGGCAAGGTCCGCGTGATCACGGCCAAGGCGGTGATCATCTGCACCGGCGGATGCGGCCGGGTGTTTCCCTACACCACCAACGCCAACATCTGCACCGGCGACGGAATGGCGCTCACCTACCGCGCCAGCGCGCCACTGAAGGACATGGAGATGGTGCAGTACCATCCCACCGGCCTGCCCTTCACCGGCATCCTGATAACCGAGGCCTCGCGCGCCGAGGGCGGATTGCTGGTCAACAAGGACGGCTACCGTTACCTGCAGGACTACGATCTTGGCAAACCGCAGAAGGAGCCGGTTTTCCGTAGCATGGAGCTTGGCCCCCGCGACCGCCTCTCGCAGGCGTTCGTCAAGGAGATGGAGAAGGGGCGCACGATAAAGGGCCCATATGGCGACGTGGTTCATCTCGATCTGCGCCATCTGGGCGAGGAAAAGATCAACGCCAAGCTCCCGATGGTGCGCGAGCTGTGCGTCAAGTATGAGAACATCGATCCGGTTCATCAGATGATCCCGGTGCGGCCGGTGCAGCATTACATGATGGGCGGCGTTCATACCGACACCAGTGGCGCGACTCCGCTTAAAGGACTGTACGCCGCGGGCGAAGCCGCTTGCGTGAGCCTCAACGGCGCCAACCGGTTGGGTTCGAATTCGCTCAGCGAGATCCTGGTGTTCGGGGCGCGCGCCGGCCGGGCGGCGGCCGAGTACGCGAGCCAGGTCGCGATGCCGTCGGCCAACCCGGTGCTGGCGCTGGGATCCGATGAGGAGCGTCGAATCGAAACCGAATACCTGCGCAAGACCGGGGGGAGCGAAAAGATTTCGACGCTGCGCGAAGCGATGCAGCATACGATGGAAGGCGGCGCCGGTATCTACCGCACGCGCGCCTCGCTGGCCGAGGCGGCGGGCAAAATCGCCGAGATGCAGGAGCGCTACAAGGCGGTCTCGATGGAGGATCACAGCCTGGCCTTCAACACGCAGCTGGTTGCGGCGCTGGAGCTGGGCTTCCTGCTCGACGTCGCCGAGACCATCCTCCAATGCGCCCTGCAGCGCGAGGAGTCGCGCGGCGCCCATCAACGGACCGATTTCCCCGATCGCGACGACAAGAAATTCCTGGCGCATTCGCTGGTGTCGAGGAGCACGGATGGGCGGCCGGTGGTCTCCTATCTGCCGGTAACGATCACACGCTGGCCGCCGGGCAAGCGGGTATACGGAGAGCAATCGACCGATGGCGGACACGATAGTCATTGAGGTGGCGCGGTACTCACCCGAGTCCGACGCCAAGCCGCACTTTCAAAGATATGAGGTTCCGCTGCGCGGGGACTGGATGGTCCTCGACGCGCTGAACTATATCAAGGACAAGCTCGATGGCTCGCTCACTTACCGCTGGTCGTGCCGGATGGGTATCTGCGGGAGTTGCGGGATGGTGGTCAACGGCTACGAACGGCTGACCTGCGAGACCCTGCTCGCGCAGTTTGCGCCAGGCCCGGTGCGGGTCGAGCCGTTGCGCCATTTCCCGATCGCGCGCGACCTCGTAATCGACATGACCGACTTCCTCGAGAAACTGACCCGCGTCAAGCCGTGGATCGTGCGCAAGGATAAAACGCCGCCGCCGCGCGAATACCTGCAAACTCCCGAACAGCTTGCGACGTTCAAGCAATACAGCAACTGCATCAACTGCATGCTGTGCTACTCGGCCTGCCCGGTCTACGGAATCGATCCGCATTTCGTCGGCCCGGCCGCACTCGCGCTGGCCGAGCGCTACAACCTCGATTCGCGCGACCAGGGCCTCGGCGACCGGCTCGACGTCCTCTCGCAACACGACGGCATCTGGGATTGCACGGTTATCGGTGAATGCTCGGTAGTCTGCCCCAAGGAGGTCGATCCGTCGCTCGCGATCCAGGAATTCAAGCTCACCGCCACCAAGGAATGGTACAAATCGTTCCTGATGCCGTGGGGAGGCAAGTGAACTGATGGCCTCGCAGCCGCAATCCGAACCTCGGGCGTATCACCGATCTTTTTCCAATTGGTGGTGGCTCGAACGCCGCAACTACCTGATCTTCATCCTGCGCGAGTTCTCCAGCATCTTCGTCGCCTACTTCCTGGTCGTAACATTGGAGCAGCTCTGCGCGCTGGCGCGCGGTCCTGCGGCTTATGCGTCGTTCCAGGCGCACATGCGGCACCCGATGGTGATTCTGTTGAACATCGTCGCCCTCGCCTTCCTGGTGCTGCACACCTACACGTGGTCCAAGCTGGTCCCCAAGGCGTTTTTCCCGCGCAGTCATGGCCATCCTCTTCCCGAGATGACTACCGCGCTGCCGAGCTACATCCTGTGGGCAGTCGCCACCATAGTTGTGGCGGCCTTCATTTTGGGGGCGTCGTAAAATGGGCAAGCGCGCCAACGAACCTGCGGTATGGTTCCTGTTCGGCACAGGCGGCTTCATCGCGGGCTACCTGTTGCCGATTCACATTCTGCTCTTCGGCATCCTGTTTCCGATTGGGATCTTCATCGACCCGAGCTACCAGGCGATGCTGCATCTGGTCGAGCATCCACTCGTGCGTCTGTACCTGATGGTGCTGTTCTTCTTCGGGTTCTTCCACGCGGCGCATCGGCTACGCCTGACGCTGGTCGACTTCCTGCGCGTCAAACATCTGGAGGACGTGCTCGGCCTGGTGCTGTATTCGGCGGCCGCGGTCGGCACGGCGGTCGGAATATACCTGGCGGCAACCGTCTAGACGCATACCATAGGTGAGACAGGCGACGGCGGGATGCGGCTGCAATGCAGCCGCATCCCGCCGTCGCGTTTCGGCATTCCGGTCTGGGGATCGCCGGCGGCAATATATCGTCACTTCGTGATCCTTTTGTGGCGGGTCTCCTAGTCATTAGCCAATCCTCTCTCTTCTCCACGCAAATCGAACTTATCCTCGTCTCATTCCCGGGCACGCGACATGCTTATGCTAGTCGATTGCACGTGCGAGACACATGTCGCTAGCGACGCGTGAGCGGGAAATAGCGCGCAGAGGTCGTGCGGTAGCCAGTCATGAGCGACGCCGACAAGTAATCATCGTGCGCATCGCCTGCATCATCTGGTTCAACGGCGGCCCTTTACGGGCATAAAAATCGGCGTGCGGCCAAAATGGGGGAGAAGCATGCGGATGGTCAGGCGCAAACTCAAGCAGATATGGTCCATGGCGCTGCTAATGTTCGTTTTTACGGCCCTCGTTACGGCGTGCGGCGGTGACCATAGTGAAGGCGGGGCATCACCTCAGCGACCGCACCCTGCAGTAGTGACGCCGACTCCCGCTCCGACTGCGACTCCGATACCCATCCGGACCGGAACTCCGACTCCAATCCCGACGGCGACGCCGACTCCCATCCGAACTGCAACTCCGACTCCGACCGCAACCGCGACTCCGACTCCCACCCCGACTGCCACTCCAACTCCAGTGGCGCCCACAGTAATTTCGGTCGATCCTCCGACCGCAGGTTGTGGAGGACAGGGTAGGCCTGTCAATCAAAAAGTCACCGCGACCTTCAGCGAGGCGATGGACCCTACGACTATCATCGACTCGACCTTTACGGTGACCGGTCCTGGGCTGACCCCGGTGGGAGGAAGTGTTACATACGATGCAGCGAGCGACAGCGCGATCTTCACACCAACCGGGACGTTCGCGCCCAGCACGGAATTTACCGCAACGATTACAACTGGCGCTCAGAGTTCGGCCGATGCTCCACTGGCGACAAACTTCGTGTGGACTTTCACGACCGGCGCGAACTCGGACACGACCGATCCGACGGTGACGTCCACAAATCCCACCGATCTCGCATCGGGTATCGGCACCAATCGGAAGATCACCGCAACCTTCAATGAAGGGATGGACCCGTCAACCCTTACCGCTGCGACTTTTACTTTGACCGGACCCGGCGCAACGCCGGTTTCAGGGACGGTAACCTACACCACGATCGGGACGACGGCGACGTTCACGCCCAGCAGCGCGCTGGCAATCAATTCTGTTTTTACCGCGAAGATTACTACCGGAGCTGAGGATCTAGCGGGAAATCCGTTAGGAAGCACCTTCACCTGGAGCTTTACCACCGGAGCAGGACCGGACAGCGCAGTACCTACCGTGACTTCCACGAATCCTGTTGACACCGATCCTAATGTGGCTCTCAGCGCCGCGGCCAACGCAACGTTCAGCGAAGCGATGGATCCTTCAACTATCACTCCGACGACGTTTGTAGTGACCGGGCCTGGGGCCACGCCAGTGACAGGAAAAGTCTCCTACGACACGACAACTCATATTGCGACCTTTACTCCTGCCAGCGCTCTGGCGGCTGGCACCATATTCGACGCCACGATTACAACCGACGCCAAAGACCTGGCAGGCAATGCACTGGCGAATAATTTCGGCTGGAGCTTTACCACCGGCTCAACGGCAGGCGCGTCGCCACTGGACCTTGGGGCGGCGACTGGTTTCGCGGTTCTGGCGCAGGCCACGGTCACCAATACCGGCGCGACCGTAGTAAATGGCGATCTTGGGTTGAGTCCCGGCTCCGCGGTCACCGGATTTCCGCCCGGAACAATGAACGGCAGTATTCAAATTGACAATTCTCCCGCCGTCGCAGGCATTGCCTCTTTGATGACCGCATACGGCGACGCGCCTGCGGTGCCCGCAGGTACCGGAGTGTCCGGTGATCTGGGTGGACAAGTCCTTCCCCCTGGCGTCTACACCGCTGCGACTTCGCTCGCGATAATGTCCGGAAATCTCACTCTAGATGCCCAAGGCGACACGAACGCGGTCTGGATCTTCCAAATAGGTTCAACCCTCGTGACCACTGACTTTGTTGGCAATGTCATCCTAGCGAATGGCGCTCAGGCTTCCAACGTCTTTTGGCAAGTCGGCAGCTCAGCGACGATTGGAGCCGGCACCACGTTCGAGGGAACAATCCTCGCTGATACGTCAATCTCCGTGACGACCGGTGCCGTGCTCAACGGCAGGGCGCTGGCAGGAGCCGTCGCTCCGAGTGGCGCAGTCACCTTGGACACCGACGCTTTCACGCTGCCGGTCTGTCACTGATGAAGTAGTAGCTCTAAGAGCGAGACCGCGGTGCCCGAGGGCCGTGAAAACAGAATTACATTGCCTCGCTTGGTGTGGTCGGAGCCGTGTCCACTCGGACTCCTCATGAGCGGCCCAAAGCTTTGCTGAACCTGCTAGCCCAGGTCGGTCGTGGGCGCACCTTGGCGGCGCTATCAGCAAGCGTCCCGCTTGCGCCAGCGGCAATATATGGTCACTCCTTGATCTGTTTGCTATCGATGTCTACTCACTAGCCAGTCTGTCTTTTCTTTTTCGCGCAAATCGAACTTATTTCCTGCTCATTCCCGGGCACGCAACGTGCTCCGATCCAACTCGGTTCTAAACAGATGCGGTTCGTTGCGTTGCTGATGTCAGTTTTCATGACTTTGATTGCCGCGTGCAATCGAAATAGTGAAAGCGTAACGCCTCCACCTGCCCCGACCATCACTGCCACCACCAATCCGACCGCCACACCCACCCCAACCGCCATTCCCACCGCCACCGCGAGCCCGACCCCTGGACCGACTCCAATTCCGACAGCTACTCCAAGCCCAATTCCAACGCCGACTGCGACACCGACGCCGACTCCAGCGCCAACTCCGACTCCAACACCAACACCGAGTCCAACTCCAACTCAGACACCGACTCCAACCCCAACCCCCACGGCAACCCCGACACCAACTCCAACATCGGCTCCGACGGCGACTCCAACGCCAACCCCAACTCCGACTCCAACACCAACACCAAGTCCAACTCCAACTCCAACTCAGACGCCGACTCCAACTCCAACCTCCACGGCAACTCCGACGCCGACTCCAACGCCGACTCCAACGCCGACTTCAACCTCCACGGCAACCCCGACACCGACGGCAACCCCAACTCCGACTCCAACCTCCACGACAACCCCGACGCCGACGGCAACCCCAACGCCCGCCCCGCCTACCGTGATCTCAACGATCCCGGCCAACGCTGCGGCCGGGGTGTCGATCAGCAGCACCGTTTCAGCGACCTTCAGTACAGCGATGGACGCGGCAACCCTCGACCAAACGAGCTTTACGCTGACCGGGCCGGGCGGTGTTGCAGTATCAGGAACTGTCGCTTATGACGCGCTGACCGATACCGCGACCTTTACGCCGTCGACCAGCCTCGCGCCCAACGTCACCTTCGTCGCCACGATCACCACCGGGGCCAAGGATGCCACCCATGACGCGCTGACAAGCGACTACGTATGGACCTTCACGACACTGGCGCCCTCGGTGACGTTCACGACGCCTGCCGATGGAGCCACCGGGGTGCCGCTCAATCAGCAAGTAATCGCAAGTTTCAGTGAGGCGATGGATCCGACGACTATCACGATGACCACCTTCACGCTTACCGGTCCCGGCGCGAGCCCGGTCGGCGGCAGCGTGACGTTCGTAGCGAACGGCTCAGCGGCGATTTTCGCGCCGACGGCTGTGCTCGCCGCAGGTACGATATACACCGCCACTATTACCACGGGCGCCACCGACACAACGGCCCATCCACTGGCGGCCGACTACGTATGGAGCTTTACCGCGGGCGCGACCCCGGCAGCTATTCATCCGAGTGTGACTTCAGACATTCCGGTTGACGGGTCGATATCTATTCCGGTGAATACCCTGCTCACCGCATCTTTCAGCGAGGCAATGGATCCGGCGACAATTGACGCGACGACCTTTACCCTGCAGGGTCCCGGATCAACGCCCGTTTCGGGCTCCGCGACTTATGCAGACGGCGGCGCGACTGCGAGCTTCGCACCAGCAGCGAATCTTGCCGCCAACACCACCTATACCGCCACGATTACAACCGGAACCACCGATACCACAGGAAACGCGCTGTTCAACAACTTCGTGTTGAATGACTTCGTATGGACATTCACGACCGGCACCGCCTCAGACACGACCGGCACAACTGTGCTCTCCACGAATCCGGCCGACGGCGACTCAAGCGTGTGCCTCCATCAAAGCGTTAATGCCACCTTCAGCAAGGCGATAGACCCGGCAACCATCAACTCCGCAAGCTTTATCGTAACAGGGCCGGGCGTTACCGAGGTGACGGGAACCGTTGCCTACGATCCGGTGAATTTCATCGCGACTTTTACGCCGCAGAGCGATCTCGCTGCCAATACCAAGTTCTTTGCGACGATTAGTACCGCCGTCAAAGACATGGCGGGAAACCAACTAGCTAGTGCCTTCGTATGGAGTTTTACTACGGGGCCAGGCTCAAGCTCTTCATGCCAATTGACAGTTCCACTTGGGTCGGCAGGCACCTTCGCTGTTTTAGCCGCCTCCACGGCTACCAACGGTGGTCTTACCATGGTCACTGGGGATATCGGCGTGAGCCCTGGAACGGCGGTGACCGGATTCCCGCCTGGAATACAGAACGGCAGCATGTACGATGGCGGTCCGGTTGCCGCCCAGGCGCAGGTAGACCTGGGCACCGCAATTGGCATTGCGTCCGGCCGTTCGAACCCTGTGCTTTTGCCCGTCGAGATCGGCGGGAACACTTACACGCCGGGCCTCTATATGAGTGGGGCCGCCCTGGGCATAACTGCGGGCAACCTCACTCTCGACGCGAAGAACGATCCGAATGCAGTCTTCATTTTTCAGATCGGCTCGACACTTACGACGTCAGCATCCAACCAGATCATCCTGGCCGGGGGAGCCAAGCCGGCGAACATCTTTTGGCAAGTTGGCAGTTCCGCAACCCTTGGAGGCGGTTCTGTCTTCCAGGGGAATATCCTGGCGTCCGTATCGATAACCGTGAATTCTGGCGCAACGGTGAACGGCAGACTGCTGGCACAAGGCGGCGCGGTCACGCTAGTCGACAATGGCATCACAATCCCCGGGCCATAGTGCCGCGAGGCACGCGATCTTGCCGGCTTTCTAAAAGGCGGCATCGAGATGGAGATCCTTCTTACAGACTCGCCAGGCTCCGTCCTCTCTAATCAGCTCGTCGCGGTACCATCCGGTGGTCACCAGGCGGGCCTTTCCGTGCTCCGCAGCAGTGAGCGTCAGGAACGATACCACCACGGCACGGCTATCCGTCAGTTCCTCGAAGCGAAGGTTGGAGAGACAGTGACGCCGTTGGTCGGTCTGCGTCTTCATCACCGACGCGAGCCAATCGACGATCGTGCTGCGTCCCGTGTAGGGACCCCAACCGTCGCTGCCCGCAAGATGGATCGTGAAGCTCGCGTCTTTCGAAAACAAATCGCCGAGCATGCCGAGGTCGCGTGAATCGTAGCCCCACGCGTAGCTGCTAAGCGTCTCGATAATCGCCAAACGGTCCGCGGTCGATTGCGTCGATTCTGTTTTCATTGCGGTCTCCACTACCGATGTTGCTGCCAACTCGCTGGCATACCCGGACGCGATTCAGCGTCCCTTGGTTTCGGGTACGCCGATCCCGGCGAGAAAGTCGCTCCGCGCCTTCATCGCGTCTTCGGACACGGCCTTGTTGTAGGCATTCATCGTGACGCGTGCGTCCTCGCTGCACATCACGTCGCGCATCTCGGCGCGTTCGATATAGAGTCCCTCGGCCAGCGGCAAATCGGCGCCCAGGTAGACCGCGCGCTTGATTGCGGCGACGGAACGGGGCGCGCGCTTGGCCAGCGTCCGCGCCCATCCCATCGCGAACGCCATCAATGTGTCTGGCCCGAGTACCCGATTGACCATCCCCATCCGCTCGGCATCGCGCGGCGAGTAGACGTTGCCGAACAGCATCACCTCGAGCGCTTTGCCCCGCCCTATCAGCCGCGGGAGGCGCTGCGTTCCGCTGCCGCCCGGAAGGATGCCGAGCACCGCCTCGGGCAGGCCGATCTGGTACGGTCCGTCGGCCGCAAGGCGGAAGTCGCACGCCAGGGAAAGCTCGTAGCCGCCACCCATACAGTCGCCGTTGATCGCTGCGATCACCGCCTTGGGCATCAGCATGATTCGATCGAGCATCCGATGGTATCCGAGCTCCATCTCGGGAAAGACGCGAGCGCATTCGGCTGGGTCGGCGGCCATCTGCGCCAGTTCGTCGACGCTGTAATGCGTGATGAACTTGCCCTCGATTCCGCCGGTCAGGATGATCGCGCGGAGCTCAGCGTCAGCCTCGGCCTTGCCGATCAGCTCGAGCAGCTCGCCGGCGCCCGGCCCGACGAAGTAATTCATCGGCGGATTGCGATAGGTCCATACCTCGACGTGGTCGTGACGCTCGACGCTCCAGTGTTTCATCGCGAACCTCCTGGCCGCTGGCCTAGCTTGCGCGCGCTTCGGCTGTCAAGGCGATTGGGAGTAGAGTGGTCACATGGTCCAGGCTTCGACTGACCAAATGGCCTCGGACAAGGCAAGTCATGAAAGTTGATATAGACCTCAAGGCGGGCTTTTTGCAGAACCTCAAGCGCGAGGTTCTGGCGCATCTCACGCCCGAGGAACGCGCGATTATCGAGGTCTCGACCGGGGAGATGGGCAACAAGCCCGACGCGGTCAAGCTCGGATGGCTCAAGATGCGCACCAAGGAGGGCTGGACCAAGCAGCGCTACACGCGCGCGCTCGACCGCGTAATGACGCGGCTCAAGGAACTGGTCGCGACGGAATCGGCGAAGAAGGAATAGCGCGCGCGTTACGGCTCGATGCGCGCGACGCGACGTTTGCCGACTTCAAGGATGCGATGCTGGCCGGGGACGAAGTGGAAGTTGACGTCGCTGACGGTCTGACGGTCGACGCGCACCGCGCCCTGCCCCACCAATCGGCGCGCCTCGTTGGTAGAGGCCGCGAAGCCGAGCTGCTTTAGCAACTCGCAGATCCAGAGCTCCTCGGCGATACGAAATACCGGCACGTCCTGCGGAACCTCGCGGCGCTGAAACTTGCTCTCGAAGTACTCGCGCGCGTCTTTGGCGGCGTCGCTGTCGTGATACTCGGCGACGATCGTGGTGGCCAGCCGCTTCTTGGATTCCATCGGATGCGCTTTGCCGGAGCGCATAGCGGCCATCTCGGCGGGCACAGTGTCGGTAAGCAGCTCGAAGTAACGCGACATCATCCGGTCCGGAATCGACATCAGCTTGCCGAACATGTCGCGCGGCGCGTCGGTCAATCCAACCGCGTTGCCGTAGGACTTCGACATCTTGCGCACGCCATCGAGTCCTTCGAGCAGCGGCATCGTCATCACGACCTGCGGCGACTGGCCAAATGCGCGCTGCAGCTCGCGCGCAACCAGCATGTTGAACTTCTGATCGGTGCCACCGAGTTCGACGTCGGCGCGCAGCGCGACCGAATCGTACCCCTGGACCAGCGGATAGAGCAGTTCGTGCAGGAACAGCGGCTGTTGCTCGGCGAGACGCTTTTCGAAGTCGTCGCGCTCGAGCATCCGGGCCACGCTCAGCTTGGCGGCGATCTCGATAAGGCCGCGGACGTCGAGCTTGTCCATCCATTCGCTATTGAAGCGGACCTCGGTCAGCGCGGGATCGAGAATCTTCGAGACCTGCCGCTGATAGGTCTCGGCGTTGGCGACGATCTGCTCACGCGTGAGCGGCTTGCGAGTCTCCGAGCGCCCGGTCGGATCACCGATCATTGCGGTGAAGTCGCCGACCAGGAAAATTACGGTATGGCCGCGGCGTTGAAAATCGCGAAGCTTCTTGAGGGTTACGGAATGGCCCAGATGCAGGTCGGGCGCCGTCGGATCCATCCCGAGCTTGACCCGCAGCGGGCGGCCCTCGCGGAGCTTCGCGGCCAGCTCATCGCCCGAAATGACTTCCGACGCGTTGAGCCCCAGCTCCAGCGCCTGCTCTTTCGCTTGTTTCTCTTCCAACGCCTTTCGCGCTCAGTGTATCAGCTGCTTAAGGCCGTTGGGGTTCTGGAATCTGGCGATGTCGTCATACTGCGGCGAGTAGCGGTCGGCCCACAGGTCTTCGCCATTTGCGTCAGCGGTGAAGACGTGGCTGGCGTGCGGGTCCTGGATATTCCAATACTGCTCGATGATCCCGCCGCCGAAGTACTGCGGCCCCCATTCCGGATGAAGCTTATCTTCGCGAGGGCGCAGCCCGATGTTGACGACCTTCCACAGCGCCATGTTTGAATCGTACAAATCCTCGTGAACATTGGCGAAATAGGCCTCGGCGGTATACATGATGCGTTTACCGTAGCAGTAGCCCGAGCGCATCGACTCGATCCGGCGCACGTCGGTGACCCACGCCGGGATCACTTCCCATTTACCCCATGACGGTTTAGCCCATCCAAGTGGCATATCGTAATTTTCAGGGAACTTGCCCATCGCAGTCGTCATGTCGACCAATGCGAGGATATTCTGCTCGCGCAGAAACTGGCCCTCGAACACTGACGCGCCGCCGTTCCATCCCACCCGCTGATCGTCGTGCGTGACGTCGGTGTTGAACAGCGTCGCGCATCGCGCCGAAGTCGAGAGCCGCATCGCCTGGCGCAGTGCCGGGATGAAAACGTAGTCGTCGGGCAGCCGCGTCACGTCCTGCCAGAATAGCGTGAGATCGGCGGAGTACTTCGCCTCCTCGGGAACTTCGACCATCAGCCATTCGCCATACCAGGCGCCCGTCGAGCCGGGCTCGGTGTGCGAGACACCCGGGAACCAGTTGTAAGCGAGCTGGCGATAGTTGTAATCGACGCGCGTGCAGGCCTTGGTGCCGAACTTGTCCATCGTGCAGAACGACGACGGCGTTCCCGAGTCAGGCATGCCGACGTAAAGATGGCCGCCGGGACGAAAAGTGACGTCAGCGGCAATCTCGGTGCCCTTGTCGGGACCCGACGGATGCGGGAACGGGACGCCTGCGACGTAGTTCTCGAGCTTGTATGCGCCGTTGGGCAATTTGATGAATTGCGTCTGCGCCGAGTACTTCTCGACCGCGTCCCAGAACGGCTTGGGCAGCGGATGAATGGTCGTCGGGCCGACGTCCATCTCGACATCGGGCGGCATCTTCCAGGCGAGATTTCCGTTGAATAGCGCCACCATTCCGTCGGGCATGAAGGACTTGTACTGCTGCCAGTTCTTGATGGTGATTTTGGTGCCGGGAGGGATCGTGTTCTCGGCCGCCTGCACCATTGCGGGAACCACCAGGCAGAGAGCCGCGCCGGCGACGCCAAACAAGAGGCTCCGAATGCCGCTCATCTCGAGGTCCCTCCCTGCTCCTAATCGAGGAAACTCACGCTCCCAGCGCGAGACTAAATGCGGTCGAGCACGATCACCAGGAACACGATCGGCAGATAGAGCAGCGAGGCGAACATCACGCGGCGCGCCGCCGCGGCGGCACTGGGGTTGCGCGCGAGTCTGAGTCCGAAGACCAGCATCATCGCGCCCAAGGCGACCGCGACCATCAGCGAGATCCAGCCGGCGAAGCCCAGTATAGTAGGCAGCGCGCCCGCCGCGATAAGCGCCAGGCAGTCGACCAGGATCAGCCGGTCGACCGGATTGCCGCGCCCGCGCGTCAGCGGCAGCATGCTGATTCCTGCGCGCGCGTAATCGCTCTGGTAAAGCCGCGCGATCGAAAGCGAATGCGGAAGCTGCCACAAACACATGATGAGGAACAGGATGAAAGGTTCGAGGCCGAGTTTCCCGCTGGCCGCGGCCCATCCCGCAACCGGCGGCAGCGCTCCGGGAACCGCGCCGACGGCGTGGCAAATCCACGACACGCGCTTAAGCGGCGTGTACGCGAACAGGTAGAGCAGTGCGATCGCGCCGGTCACGGCCGCGGCGAGGAGGTTCGCCGCGACCCACAGCCAGGCGCATCCGGCGACTGTCGCGGCGACGCCGAAGACCAGCGCCTCGGGCGGTGTCAGGCGTCCCTCGGGCAACGGGCGATGCTGCGTGCGAATCATCAGCGCGTCGATCCGGCGCTCGAAGTACTGGTTGAGCGCGAGCGTGCCGCCCGCGGCGAGCGCGGTGCCAGCGAGCGTATTCAGCGCCAGCCACAAATCGAAGCGCTCGGCGCTACCGAGATAGAACCCGACCAGCGTGGTCAGCAGAACCATCGCGAGCACGCGCGGCTTGGTCAGTTCGATAAAGGCTGCGACGCGCCTGCGCGCGCCACTTGCCGATTCGAGTGCAGCGGCTTCGGCGCTCATGCGCCCACCTCGCGCCGCGCCACTGCGTCCACCCGCAGCGCAAGTGCACTTGCGCTCTCGGAGCGCCCGACGAGACGCGCCGCGCGCTCCAGATGCCACGCGCGGAGCGTCAGCGCGAGACAGGTCGCGAGCACCGCCGCGCCGACCGCGACATGCGAGGTCGTCGGGATGACCGCGCGGCGGCTCAGAATCGTCGCCGCGCCAAGCCCGATCTGCACCGCGAGCAGCACCAGCAGTCCCAATGCGGGGCGGCGAAACGCCGGCTCGTCGCCATACTGCCGCAGCACCCGCGCGACGGTCCATAAAACCATCGCCGTCACCACCACCGCGCCACATCGATGGGCGAAGTTGACCGCGATCGGCATCGAGACCATCGGCGGCACCAGATGGCCGAAGGCCAGCGGAAAGTCGGGAATCGCGAGCCCGGCATGCATGTGGCGCATCAGGGCGCCAACGATTATCTGCAAGTAGATAGTCGCGGTGGTGGCAGCCGCGAGCGGCGTCAGCGGGGTGCGACCGGTCTGGCGTGCCGGCGGCGCCATCTTCTCCCAACGCGGATTGGTGAATAGCGCTATCGCGACCATCAGGCAAAAGAACGCCTGCGCGGTCATCGCGTGCGCGACCGCGAATGTCAGGGGTAAATTCAGCAGCACGGTGATTCCGCCGAGTACGGCCTGCACCACCACCATCCCGAAGGCGGCGAGCGCCGTGTACCTGACCCACTTGCGCCGCTCCGCGATCCAGACCCACACCGCCAGCGTCAGCGTCAGAATTGAGACCGTGCCGGCGATTGCGCGATGGCCCCATTCGAAGAGCACGCCCGCACCCCACTGCTGCGGTATCAGGCGGCCGGCATCGAGCGGCCACGACGGCACCGCCATCGCAGAGCCGGTCGAGGTCACCAGACCTCCGGCGAAAACCAGGACGAAAGTGGCGGCGGCGGCGAACACCGCGAAGCGATGGAGCGCGACCAGCGAGGCAGGCGCGCGGCTCACCTCGGGCGCTGCTTGAAAGTCGGACCGTCTGGTCTGTGAAAACGCGCTCAAGTTATCTCGTTCCCGTCCGCACGGTGCCGGGGCGAACCGCGCCGCGGAACCCTCGTGTCATTAGATTCTCGAACAATACTCGACCGGAAAAACAATCCAAGCTAACGCACGATATCAGCCCGCGCCGACCATTGCCAAGTTTCCCCGATCATCCTGAGCCGGCCCGAATCGCCTTAGTACCAGTCGTTCACGCCACCTGCACATCGCCCTTGACGGTGTCAGAAGTCGCGGGCGCGTCCAGCGGTTCGACGTCGCGCGCGACGAAGGCGGGCCGCATAATCGAGAAAATCGAAGGCACCAGTGTTATCGCCGCCAGCCAGTGCGTGAGCATCAGCAGCGCGAGTAACAGCGCCATCTCCGCCGAGAAACGCAGGCTCGACATCCAGTACCACGGCAGCACGCCGCCGACCAGCGTAGTCGCGGTGAAAGTGACCGCCATTCCGGAGGTGTTAATTGCGCGCTTGATCGCGGCGTCGTAGTCATGCAGCCGCCCATATTCGCGCTTGATTCGGTCTACAACGTACAGAATGTAATCGACCCCGATACCCATTCCGACCGCGGTCACCGGCAGGGTGTTTATATTGATCCCGACGCCTTTAAGTCCGATATACAAAAAGCTCACCACGCCTGCCGCGATGAGCGTCATCAGCACCATCGCGCCCGCGGTCAACGAGGCGTAGCTCAACGCGACCAAGGTGAAAACCACGGCCAGGATGAGCAACGTGCTGACGCGGTCGGAGTAAGCGATTTCGTCGTTGAGCGCCGCGGTCAGCCCGATGCTGCCGCCGGCGAGCACGAATTTGACGTGCGGCGTCGGATGGGCCGCGATGAATCGTTTGGCGCGGGTCAGCGCCTCGATCACGGTCGAGCCCTCGAGGTCCTTATAGTATACGACGAACTGGCCGTTACGGGCCTTGTAGTCCATGTACTGAAAGATGATCGTCGGCGACGGCGACGAAGACTGGTACATGAAGAGCATCTGGCCAATTCCCTTCAGGTCACGCGGCGGCATCTGCCAGACGGGATCGTTGTAGTGAAAGAGGCTGTTCAGCCGCCCCACCAACGCCGTGGTATAGCGGCTGCCGCTCGCCTGCGGCTGCGCGAGCATGTAGTGGCTGAAGTTATCCAGCAGGGCAAGCAGCGCTGGATCCTTCATCGCGTTGGGACGGTCGCCTTGAAGGTAGATCACCAGCTCGTTGGTGCCGCCGTAGGAACGATTGACGTGGCGCGAGGAAACGTTGAAATCGGAATCCTGCCACAACAGTGGCGATCCCGGTTCGGTGTAGCCGATCGGCAGCTTGACCGCCTGCTGAACCCCGAGCGCTACAACTATCGCGGCGATCCCGAACACCACCCATCTTCCGCGCCGGCTGGTGCAGCTCTCGCCTACCCAGTGCAGTCCCGAGGCCATCCAGTGCGGAACGTAATGCTTGGTCACTTTCGGCGTCGGCAGGATGTCGAGCAGCAACGGGACAAGAATGAGGACGGTGAAAATGTTGGAGAAGCCCCAGAAGCTCGCGAAGAAGGCGACCTTGCGAACCAGCGGGATGGTGGCGACGCCGAGCACCAGGATACCCGCGGCGTCGGCCAGGATGCCGATCGCGCCGGGCAGGAACAGCTCGTCCATCGAGTCGCGCACGGCCTGATGGCGGTCGCCGGTGCGCTCGAGCTCCTCGAAATAGCGCTCGAGCAACTGCACCCCATGGCTCGCGGCGCGCGCCGTCACCAGCAGCGGGATGACCAGCACCAGGACGTCGAGGTTGTAGCCGAGCAGCCCGAGAAACCCGAGCCCCCAAATGACCTGCGCCGCGGCCCCGACGATCGGCAGCAGCACGCCATAGGCGCGGCGGAAATAGAGCACCAGCGAAAACAGAATGAACAGCCCGGTGACGCCGAAAATCTCCGCCAGCTCGCCCTTGTAGTACCAGCACCAGGCCTTCAACACCGGCTCGCCGGTGGCGTACATCACGGTGTTGTCGTCTTCCACCGCGCGCTTGATCTCGGCCAGGCGCCGATGCATCTCGGCGTAATCAATCTGGCCCTCGTTGAAGCCGGCCGTGACCAGCGCGCTGGTGGCGTCGGGCGAGACCAGGACTCCGTAGGCGAGACTATGCAGCACGTCGTACTTCACGCGCGCGAGGTCAGCGCTGGAGGTCGGAATCTGGTCGGACAAAAGCGGGCGCGAGATGATCAGTCCGCCGCTGGTCGCGACCACCTTGCGCGCGTTGGTGCCGGTGATGGAGTTGATAAGGTCGTGATCAACGCCGTCCAGAAGATCGATCTGCTGATGGACGTAACGAATCTTGTTCAGCGTCTTGTTGGTGAAGATGTCGCCGTGTTTGACCTGCAGCTCCACCGTCATCACGTTGGCGGTGCCGAAGATCTCACGGAAATGATTGTAGGCGGCGACGTACGGATGGGCCTGCGGAAGCAGGTCACTGAACTTGCTGTACATCCGCACCGCGAGCGCCTGCCAGGCGAAAAAAACCGTGAGCGCCGCGAGCAGCGCGAGCGAAACCCAGCGATGCTTCAGGGTCAGCCGGACAATCCAATGAACCAGACGTTCAGCCATCGAGATCCTGTGATGGAATCGGTCGTCGACACATATTCGGCGCAGGTTCCCGGGGGTTTCCACCCAGGATACGAGTGCAACCGAAGCCAGGAAATCAAGGCACCATACCAACCCGGGCCAAGCCTTGCCAGTGGTGGCCTGATCGCGCCGGTTTGGCCGAATCGGCGCGTGGGTCATCAGGCAGCGCCGTCGCGACTTTGAAGTCCGCAGTAGCGGTGCCCTCGCTTAACCAGCCCTGGATGTAGGCCAGATCGCGCAGCGCGATCCGAACTATTGCCACGGCAACCGCGTTAAACGGCTAACTCATCGAGCAGCGCTCTCGCATCTTTAAGGTCAGCAATGTCGAAGCCCTCGGTGAACCAGCCGTAGATCCCGGCTAGCATCGCGCGCGCCTGGCCGCGGCGTCCCTGCTGGTCGAGTAATCGCGCGAGCCTGGCCGTCGCGCGCAACTCCCACATCCTGGCGCTTTGCGTTCGAGCGATCTCGATTGCTCGTTGCAAAGAGCTTTCGGCTTCGACCAGCTTTCCTTGCGCCGCCAGCGCCACGCCCGCGATTCGGCGAAGCTCCGGTGCGAATTGGCGGTCGCCCGATTCTTCGCTCCGGCCCAGCGCGTCGCGCACGACCTCCAACGCCTCATCGTACCGTCCAATCGAACACAACCCCGCCGCGAATTCTCCAAGGAACCATGGAGCTCCAAGCGCTGAACCGAGTCCTTGCCAGGCATCGAATCCTCGCTTGATGGCTTCAACTCCCCGTTCCCCCTCTCCACGCTGGACCGCGGCGCATCCCGCCAACATCTGCGCAAAAAACAGGTAAAAGGATAATCCGTGCTGGTCCGCCAAAGAGGTCGCCGTTCGACAACGTTCGATAGCCGCATCGGGTTCTCGCCGCAAAAGAAGTAACTGTCCGGCGTATATGGCGGCCATGGCCATCGCGCGCGGATGAGATAGCGCCTGCGCCACCCGGATGCAGTCCAAACCGGTCATCAGAGCCTGATCCGGATAACCCCTATAGTGTTGAGTCCACGCCGCGTATGCTCTGGAGATCATCGCCGGATCGTCAACGAAGACCGGCGACGGCCGTGTCCCCGACTTACTCGCGCCGATCGCCAGCGCCAGATGCTCGGAGGCGGTTACGAGCTGTCCACGCCAAAATGCAGTGTCTCCTGCAGCGAAATTCGCATAGGCAAGCCGCGAATCGTCCTCGGACTCACGCACCGATGCGAGAAGCTGCTGCGCCAACGCATCGGCGTCACGAAGTTCCGCGCGCAGTAAGCGGAATACCCACAAACCCGACAGTGCCTCGAAGAGCGCCGACGTGTCTCCGGCCAACCGGCAAAGCTCGAGTGCGCGCGTGTAGTTCGCTCCGACCTCCGAAGAACCCTGCCCCTTGACCGCCATCAGGCTCGGCCCAATCAAAATTCGCAGGCGAATTTCCTGAAGCCGATTGGCGTGTTCGTCGGGCAGCTTCGAGATGAGCTCCAGGGCGGTTCCAAGCTGTGCGATGGCGCCGTTGTCTGCACCCCTGGCAGCTGCTTGCTCTCCGGCGCGACACAGGTACTCGATCGCCTTCTCCAGGTTTCCACCGCGGCGATACTGATGCGCCAGCTCGGCCAAGTGATCGTCGAGGCGGTCGCCATAGAGCGACTCGATTGCGGCCGCGGTCCGCTCATGGAGCGCGCGGCGACGCTCGCTCAGGACCGAGTTGTAGGCGACTTCCAGGGTGAGCGAGTGCTTGAAGGTGTACTCGACGTCGGGCAGCGCGGGCTGCTCGTAGATGAATTCGCCGAGCTGCAGATCGCCGAGCATCCGTTCTAGTTCGTCGTCGGATTTATCAGTCACCTTCTTGATCAACCCGAGCGGAAATTCCTTGCCCATCACGGCCAGGGTTTGCAGGAGGTCTTTTTCGTCGGGCGGCAACCGATCGATTCGCGAGGCGAGGATCACCTGCACCGTGGGCGGGATGTCCAGCTCGCTCAGCGGCTTGGTGAGCTTGACCGTCCCGTTGCGGACCAGGACGCCGTCGTCGAGGAGAACCTGCACCGTCTCCTCCATAAAGAACGGATTGCCGTTCGTCTTGGCGAAAATCAGGCGTTTGAGCGGTTGGAGCGAGGCCTCATTACCCAGAAGCGCACCTAGCAACTCTTCGGCACTTTCCTGCCCGAGCGGGTCGAGCCGGAGCCGGGCATAGTAAGTCTTGCTGCCCCAGCCGTGACGGTACTCGGGTCGGTAATTGAGCAGGAGCAAGACCCGGGCATTGCCGATCGCGTCGGCGATGAGATCGAGCAGTGCCTGAGTCTCAGCGTCGATCCAGTGCAGATCCTCGAAGATCACGATCAGGGGCTGGTTGAGGCTCTCGCGCAACAGGATGCGCTTGATCGCTTCCAGGGTGCGGCGCCGGCGCGCCTGTGCATCCATCTGGACCGAATCGCCGGCCGCCTCCTCGACTCCAAGGAGCGCGAAGAGCAACGGCAGTGCGTCCTCCAGTATGCGATCGAGCGTGAGGACCTTGCCGGTTATCTTTTCGCGGCGCTTACGCGCGTCATCCTCGGCCTCGATCTCGAAGTAGTTGTTGAGCAGTTCGATCACCGGCAAATAGGGCGACGCCTTGCCGTGCGAGACGGAGAATGTTTCCAGCACCAGGCATCCGCTCTGCGAAGTCGCCTTGAATTCATGAAACAACCGCGACTTGCCGAGCCCCGCCTCGCCGATCGCGGCGACGATCTGCCCGCGCCCCTGCTTGACCAGCTCGAGCGCGCGGCGCATCGCGTCCATCTCGCGCTCGCGCCCGACGAACTTCGTGAGCCCGCGTCCGGCGGAACGCTGCAGCCGGGTCCTGAGCGGACCGACCCCCGTCACCTCGTAAACATTGACCGGCCCGCTGAGTCCCTTGACGCGAACCGGCCCCAAAGCCTTGAACGCGAAGTAGCCCTGGCACAACCGATGGGTCGTCTCGCTGGTCACCACCGAGCCCGGGTCGGCCAGCGTTTGCATCCGCGAAGCGAGATTCGCGGTATGGCCGATCGGCGTGTACTCGACCTGGCCCGCGCCGGTCTGTATCGGCCGCACCACGACCTCTCCCGTGTTGAGTCCGATCCGGATTTGGAGTGGCGCGTGGCCCTCCGCGCGTAGCCGGTTGGTGAGCCGCTTTATCTCCTGCTGCATGCGAAGCGCGGTCAACACGGCCCGCTGCGGATGGTCCTCATGAGCGATGGGTGCGCCGAAGAGCGCAAAGATCCCGTCGCCGGTCGACTGCACCACGTAACCGTCGTAACGATTGACCGCCTCAATCATTATCTTAAGCGCGGGATCGATCACGCGCCGCGCGTCCTCCGGGTCGAGATCCTCCATCAGCTCCGTCGATCCCTTGATGTCAGCGAACAGCGCGGTAACTAGTTTGCGCTCGCCCTCCGATACGTCGTCGGATTCCGCGGAGACGCTTACGCCGATTATCGGAGCCGCTATGGCAGCCGAAGCGGCCGCCGCCGCCGGCTGAGCGGGGCCGGAGACTTTCACGCCTCCAGCAGCCTCGTCCAGGGCGGCGCCGCATGCGTTACAGAACCTCGCGCCCGCACGGTTAGATGCTCCGCACCCGGGACATCCCTGTGACAGAATGGTTCCGCAAGCGTCGCAGAACTTCGCGCCCCCAAAGTTCTGTGCGCCGCACTTTGAGCAGTCCATCGTTCTTCGCCGGATTTAGCCTGAGCCTCTGGGAATCGCCCGGACGGCTTCTGCAGTGACGATTAGCGCTATTCTCAGGCGGTCGTTCGCTGACCTCTTATCGCGTGGAACACGACCAGTACAAGCACCGCGCCGACTGCCGCGACCAGGATGCTTGGCAGATTAACGCCGGTTACGCCGGCATAGCCGAGCTGCTGGAAGATCGCACCGCCGACAATCGCACCGACGATTCCCAGCAGAATGTCCCGCACCAATCCTTCCCCGGAGTGGTTCACGATCTTGCTGCCGATGAAGCCGGCGATAAGCCCGACAATCAGCCATGCGAGAATTCCCATATTGTTTCTCCTTCAAGTCTAGAATCGTCGGAAACTGGGCAACTGGCAAACCCATCATTCGTTTAGCTAACCGCTCATCCGCTTAGTTGGTCGAGCCGCGCCTTGGCGTCTTAAATCGGGCATTTATCGCCAGCCCGGATGATTTCGACGTAAAAATCGCGCTTCCGCAATTGGACCTTGGTCCGATTCGCCGGACCGCCGCTGGCATGCCTCAGGGTAGCCGCCGGCAGGTTTGGCGCGCTGTCACGCTTTGCGATAGTTAATGCGATTGCCAGAAGGATGGCGGGGAGGTCCGGCGGGTGAACAATTACGCGACTCTGGCCGAGCTCTTTAACGCGCAGGCTGAAAGGCTCGGCGACCGAGCCTTCCTGCGGGACAAGAACGGCAAGGCCTGGCAGAACCACTCCTGGAACGACATTGCCGATGAAGCCGCCCGCCTGCGCGCCGGCCTGCTCGGACTTGGACTGGAGCATGGCGATCGAATCGCGATCCTCTCGGATAACTGTCCGCGCTGGGTGGTGGTCGACCAGGCCGCGCTCGGAATGGGCGCAGTGGTGGTGCCCTTGTACACCACCGCCGGGGTCGAAGAGACGCGCCACATCCTCGCCGATTCGGCGGCGAGTCTGGTCGCGGTCAACGGCGACGCTGCGGTCGCCAAGCTGATGGGGATGGCGCGGGATTTACCCGACCTGCAGGGCATCATCCAGATGACACCCTCGCGGGGCGCCCCGCCGGCGTACGGCGCGATGGGCAAGTTCCGGATGTTCACTTTCTCGCAGATGACTGCCCATCCGGCGGAGCCGCCGATCGAGGGATCGCGCGGGGATCTCGCGACGCTCATCTATACCTCGGGCACGACCGGGCCGTCCAAGGGTGCGATGCTGACGCACGGAAATCTGCTGGCCAACAGCGAATCCTCGCAGGCCGCGCTCGATCTCAACGAGCAGGACATGACGTTGTCGTTCCTGCCGATCGCGCATTCGTTCGAGCGCACCGCCGGCTACTACACGGTGGTGCTGGCCGGCGGCACGATCTCCTACGCCGAGGGGCTGGGACAGATCGCGCAGAATCTGCTCGAAGTGAACCCGACCATCGTGCTCACCGTGCCGCGAGTGCTCGAGGCCGTGTACGCGCGCGTGATGCGCGCGGTCGAAGCGGGACCGGGGGTGCAGCGCGCGCTGTTCAATACCGCAGTCGCGGCCGGGGCGCATGCGGCCGCTTACCGGCACAGGGGCGAGAGCGTGCCGCTTCGTTTGTCGGCGCCGATGGCGCTCTTTCGCAACCTTGTGTTCGCGCGTATCCGCGCAATTTTCGGCACGCGGCTGCGTTACCTGATCTCGGGCGGCGCGCCGCTGCCGCGCGAAATCTTTCGCTTCCTGGCCGCCGCCGAAGTTCCAATCGTCGAGGGCTATGGACTGACCGAGGCCTCGCCGGTGGTCTCGGTCAACCTGCACGGCCACACCAGGATGGGCACAGTAGGGCGTCCGATCAGAGACGTCGAGGTTCGCACGGCGCCCGACGGCGAATTGCTGGTGCGTGGGCCCAATGTGATGAGCGGCTACTACAAGCTGGAGGCCGAGACGCGCGAGGCGATCGATGACGACGGATGGCTGCACACCGGCGACATCGGACACATCGACGACCAAGGCTATATCGCCATCACTGACCGCAAAAAAGAAATTATCGTACTTTCCGGCGGCAAGAACGTCTCGCCCGCCAACCTGGAGAATCGGCTGAACTCCGACCCCGCGATCGCTCAGGCTTGTGTTATCGGCGATCGGCGCAAACACTTGGCGGCCCTGCTAGTCCCCGACTTCGAGTACCTGTCCGCGCAACCGGCGCTGAAATTGATCGCGATGCGCCCGCCCGAGCAGACGGTTACCGACCCCGCGATGCGTACCTTTTACCAGGCGCGCGTGCGCGAGCTTAACAAGGGGTTGTCGAACATCGAGACCATCGTCGCCTTCTCCCTGGTGGCGCGTCCGTTCAGCCAGGACAACGGTGAGCTAACGCCGACGCTCAAATTGCGGCGCAAGGTGGTAGTCGAGCACTATCGCGACGTGATCGAATCGATGTACGGGGGGTAAGGCAGCAATCCGCTAATCATTCCACCAGGTAGTAATCGACGGTGGTGACCAGGCGCAACTTTTTTTCGATTGACGCGCGCTCCTCGGTCGGATTCGGCACTTCGCCGTCGCGGCTCATCACCTGGAAAACGCCCTCGCTGGCGCGCCGGATCGCGCCGAGATGGCTGTTGGAGTCGGTCGCAAACTGCTGGGCCAGGGCGCGCGCGCTTTTGGTCGCCTGCGCCAGCATCGCGGGCCGGATATCGCCGAGGCGCGTGAACAGGTAGGCGGGGTTAGCGGCGCCGCTTTCGGTCTGCCGCCCGTCCAGCACCACGCCCTGGCGAATCAGGTCGCCAGTCATCTGGCTCGCCTCGCGCACGACGTCAATCTTGGTAGTGCGAATCTCGAAGCCCGCGGTTATCACGTAGCGCCGGCCGGCTTCGATATTGGGCGGCCCCGTCAAGGTGGCGAGGGCAAACTGGTCGTCGACCCGGGTGGTCAGCGGCACGATTTCGCGGTCGCTGAAGCCGGACTTCGCGATGAACGCGGCTACCAGGTCGCGGTCATGCTCGATTGCGGTGCTGACCGCGCTGATGTCGGCTCCCGTCGCAGTGAAGCTGAGCCTCCACACGGCAAGGTCGGCCTTGACGTCGCGTTCGGCGAGTCCCTTGACGCTGACGTAGCGCTCGGCGCGCCGGCCTTGGTAAAAGCCCTGGCCGACAAAGAAGCCGCCCAGCGCCCCGCCGGCGCCGACCAGCAGGCCGAGGATCACGGCGGCAGGAAACGAGATCGACCCGCGCTCCATGTTGTTCGCGGGAATCAGCTCTGCGCGTTCTCTTCGCTCTCGAGAGCGAGGATCGTATGGATGGTGACCAGGCGCTTGACCAAGTAAGAGCGTTTGCCGCGCGGCGTCTGGACCTCGATGTCGTCCTGTTCGGCCTTGCCGATCAGCGCCCGTCCCAGCGGCGACGAAAGCGAGATCCGGTTGGCAGCGCCGTCGACTTCCTCGGGCACCACTATCTCGTACTCGACGCTGACGCTTTCGTCGAGATCTTCGAGTTCGACCCGACTGCCGAGGCCGACCGTGTCGCGCGGAATCGAGTCGAGGTTGATTCGCGCGAGCTCCGAAACCCGCTCTTCGAGGTTGGCCAGACGGGCGCGCAAAAATTCCTGGCGCTGCTTGGCCATCGCCCATTCGGCGTTCTCGGAGAGGTCGCCATGCGCGCGCGCCCGCTCCAGCTCCTTGGGCAACTCGACGGTCAGCTCGCGCTTGAGATTGTCCATGTCCTTGCGCAGCCGCTTGACTACTGGAAGTTCAGCCATTGCTCTCCTGAAGACGCGACCCCTCTGACTACCTGGTTTTTACTAACTACCCGGTTTCGATTTTCCACTGGCTGCAGAATCGCCCGACGCAGCCTGGCGCTAGTCAGCCACGATCGAAGTCAGACTACGATTGACCCCGGGCACGCTCTGGATTTTCTGCACCACCAATTCGCCGAGCGAAGAAACGTCGTTGGCTTCGGCCACCGCAATGATGTCGTGCGGTCCGGTCACCGCGTGGGCGCTGGAGATGCCCGCCACCTGCCGGAGCTTGGTTGCGACTTCCCGGGCCTTGCCCGGCGACGTGTCGACGAGGATGAACGCTTTGACCGACATCTGCTCTTCCTCCTTGACGTATTTTTTCTTGGCGAATTTTCCCTGCGAATCTCGCGTCAGCGCGCCACCGGGGGAATTGCGACGCCCTGTTCCGTATACATGTAAAAGCCGCGGCCGGCCTTGCGCCCGAGGTAGCCGGCATCGACGTATTTCTTGAGCAGCGGGCACGGCCGGTACTTGTCGTCGCCGAACGTGCGATGCATCACCTCCATGATCGCGAGGCAGGTGTCCAGGCCGATCAGGTCCGCGAGCTCCAGCGGACCCATCGGCTGGTTGGTCCCGAGCTTCATCGCGATGTCGATATCGCTGACTCCGCCGACCCCTTCGTACATCGTGTAAATAGCCTCGTTGATCATCGGCAGCAGTACGCGGTTGACGATGAAGCCGGGGAAGTCCTCTGCGGTCATGGTGTTCTTGCCCAGGCGCTCGGCGAGCGTGCGGGTCTGCTCGAAGGTCTCCTGCGAGGTCGCCAGGCCGCGGATGATCTCGACCAGTTTCATCGCCGGCACCGGGTTCATGAAGTGCATCCCGATAAAGCGCGGCGCGCGGCTGGTGCGCGCGGCCATGCGGGTTATCGAAATCGACGACGTGTTGGAGGCAAAAACGATCTCGGGCGGGCAGACCTGGTCGAGCTTCTGGAACAGCGCGATCTTGGCCTCTTCGTTTTCGACCACTGCCTCGATCACGAAGTCGACCTCGCGGAAGTCTTCGAGCCGCGTGGTGGTCTTGATGCGGCCGAGCACGCGGTCGTGCTCTTCGGGCTTGATCCGGCCGCGCTTGACCATCCGATCGAGGTCGCGTCCGATGTTTTCCACCCCGCGCCGGCACAGATCCTCGCTGATGTCGTGGATGAGGACCTCTAAGCCCGCCTGCCCCGCCACCTCGGCGACTCCGCCGCCCATTTGTCCCGAACCCACGATGCCCAGTCTGCTAACCGCCATCAATTACTCCCCGTCAAGGCGTCCTCTCCGTCAACCCGGGCGTCTTCAATCCGAAACTTCCGCGCGACGCATCCCCAGTCAAGTTTCCGCTCAAACTTTCAATCAGGATAGCTCCGGCGGCTTGTCGCCGGCGCGCCACGTGCCCTCGCCGCCGCTCGATACCATCGACCGCCGCACCCGGCGCACGTCCTCAGGCGACTGCCGCCCCGGCATCCCCAAGCCGCGCATCAGAACGTTAGTCAGGTCCGAGGTCAGACGATCGCGCAGCGTTGGCTCCCCGCCTACCTGCGCGTCGAGCACGCGGTCGACGTGCTCCCGCGAAAGTCCCTCGGCGGCGAAAATGTCGACCAATCCAACCAGTCCGACCGTGCCGCCCGCTTGGTCGACAATCCTGACCACCCGGGCGCAGACCGGGCAGGTCCGGCGAATCAGCCCGGACCATTGGCGACAATAGAGGCAACGCATCCGCTGGTTTCAGCCAACCTCCCAAAGAGAAAGCGGGCGCGCAGGCCCGTCACAGGCCGGCTGCCCCGCTGTAACGTCGAAGCTACACCGGCTCATCCGGCGCGGCAAGCTGCGTCCGCTGTATCCGCGATTCGGTCGCCTTGACACCGTGAGCGAGAGCATACTACCCTGTAATTGAGAATCAGTCTCAATTGCAAACGATCATCGTAACTGCACAATAACGCCGTCCGGTAATCCAAGTGCCTACCGCCCTCCCCTATTTTCTATATTCGCTCGGCATCCTGGTACGCGAGGGTTCAGAAGCCCTGCTGGTCATCGTCGCGCTGCTCGCCGCGGTGCGCGAGGCCGGGCAGGAGCGGCGCGCGCGTGACATCTACGCCGGCGCGCTGCTTGCTGTCGGGCTCAGCCTCGTGCTGGCGTGGGCGGTCAATCATCTAATCGCCGACGATACCAGCGACACGCTCGAGGGCGTCTTTCAGTTGCTCGCCGCCGCGACGCTCTTTTACGTGAGTTCGTGGCTAACCGCGCGCAGCCAGAGCGACCGCTGGCGCGCCTACCTGCACAATAAGGTCGAGGCCTCGCGCGACGTCGTTGGGCCGTCGATCGCGCTTGGGCTGACGGCGTTTCTGGCCGTGATGCGCGAGGGCGCAGAGACCATCGTGTTTTTCCAGGCGCTGCTCGGTGGCGCGACTGAAGCCGTCGAGCGCCATGCGGTCCTCGCGGGTTTGCTCGCCGGCGCGGCGGCACTGGCTATTATTTTTCTGATCCTGCGTAAGGCGGCGTTCCGCATCCCGCTGGGCTCGTTCTTCACCGCGACCTCGGTGCTGCTCTACGCGATGGCAGTGATTTTCGTGGGCCAGGGAATCGCGAGCTTTCAGGAGTCGGGCGTGATGCGCACGACCTTCGTTGATCACGTGCCGACGATCCAGGTGTTGGGGCTCTTCCCCACCGTGCAGACGCTGGTGGCACAGGCCGTGATGCTGGGCTTGGCGGCTCTCGCGCTGTTCGCCCCGGCCGGCCCGCGAAAACGCAATCGCGGCCGCGCAGTCGCAGCGGCCGGGGGCGGCAGTAAGGTCAGTCCCAGGGTCGCTTAGCGCCTTGTTGCCCGCGCATCGCGAAAACTGTACGCAGTTGTTCCTGAGGAATGCCTGCGATGCAGCAAGTTGTCGATGATCCAGCCTCCAACGATCCTTCCAAGGCGGCGGCTGGCAAGAATGAACCGCCTCAGCCCGCGCCTGAGCCTCCCGCCCGCAGCATAATCGAGTTCATGTGGGGCGCCGCGGCGACGGCGTTGGCGGTATTCTACACGGCGGCTCTCGCCCCATGCGCCGCTCTGGTCAGTATCCTCGGCTATCCTCATCTGGCCACACCGATCAGCCGGTTGTGGGGATGGCTGATCCTGCGGACCAGCGGCGTCAAGGTCGTGATCGAAGGACTGGAGCATCTCGCTGGCCTGAATTCCTACGTTCTCGTTTCCAATCATCAGAGCTTCTTCGACATCTTTGCGATCTGTGCCTGGATGCCGGGGGAGCCACGCTTCGTAGCGAAACAGGAGCTGGGAAAAATTCCGGTGCTGGGCCTGGCGATGCGCCGTTCGGGACACGTCATGATCGACCGCGCAAAGGGCGGACAGGCGATCCGCAAGGCGCTCAAGCTTGCGCGCGAAGGTTTTTCGATGGTGATTTTCGCCGAGGGCACGCGCTTCAGCGACAACCGCGTGCATCCGTTCAACGACGGCGCGGCGTGGCTTGCGATCGCGACGCGGCAAAAATGCGTGCCGATGGCGATCAGCGGCACTGCCAGCTTCTTTCCGCGCGGCGCGCGAATCGTGCGGCCGGGGCGGCGGATGCGGATGGCGATTGGGCCCGCGATCGATACCACACAACTGCACGGCGCCGATCGCGAGGCGCTTACGCAAAAGCTCGAAGAGAGCGTGCGCTCGCTCTTCCGCACCGAAGTCTAGGCCGGGCGCGTTTCACAGTCCGCGCGCATCCGTGAGATGTTGGCAATCATTCAACCAATTGGTTGACTTTCTGAAGGCGCACATTCATATTCAACCGTATGGTTGAATTAGCGACGCCACCCGAAGGAGGCAGGAGCGATGACGAGACATAAGAATGGAACACGTGAAGAGTGGCTGGCGGCGCGGCTTGAGCTGCTCGACGCGGAGAAAGAGCTAACGCGGCGCAGCGACGAGTTGGCGCGCCGCCGTCAGGAGCTGCCGTGGGTCCGGGCCGACAAGGAGTACCGATTCGAGACCGATGAAGGCAGCGCCTCGCTGGTGGACCTCTTCCGCGGGCGCTCGCAGCTCCTCGTCTACCACTTCATGTTCGGGCCCGACTACAGGGCGGGCTGTCCGTCCTGCTCGGCGATCGCGGACGGGTTCAACGGCTTCGTCGTCCACCTGGCCAACCACGACGTCACGCTTTCGGCGGTTTCGCGGGCGCCGCTCGCGAAGCTCCAGGCTTACAAGCGGCGGATGGGGTGGACGTTTCCCTGGGCGTCCTCGCTCGGTAGTGACTTCAACTTTGACTTCAATGTCTCGGTCACCCAGGAGCAGCGCGAGCAAGGCATCGAATACAACTTCCGGCGCCAGCCGCCGTTGGTGTCACGCGGCGAAGGGCCTGAGATACCCACGCGCGCGACACCCGAGGGTGCTGCTAAGGGCGCTGCCATGACTGGCACCGACGCGGCTACCTACGCGCGCGAGAGGCCAGGCATGAGCGCGTTCGTGCTCGAGGACGGCGTCGTCTACCACACCTATTCCACCTATGCGCGCGGACTGGACGGCCTCTGGGGCGCGTACCAGTGGCTCGACCGCGCTCCCAAAGGGCGCAACGAGACAGGTTACTGGTGGCGCCACCACGACAAGTACGACAAGCGTTGAGCCAGGGCACGGTTGTGGTTGAACTAGAGGCGCCTCAGCTGGATTCCGTCTTTCACGCGCTGGGCGACGCCACGCGCCGGCGGATGCTTCGCGAACTCGCCGATGGCGAGCGAACGGTAGGCCAGCTTGCGGAGCCCTTCGCTATCTCGCTCGCGGCGGCCTCGAAGCACATCAAGGCGCTGGAGAACGCCGGGCTGATCCGTCGCGAGGTGCGCGGGCGCACCCATCTGTGCCGCCTCGACCCCGGTCCGCTCGCCAGCGCCCAGCAGTGGTTGAGCTTCTACGAGCGCTTCTGGACCGACCGTCTGAATGTGCTCGAACGGCTCCTTCGCATCGAGGACGACCGCCGATCCCCCATCCCCAAAAAAAGGAGATGACCAATGACCCGACGCGCAACCCCAGACGCCTATGGCGTGCTGACCGAGCCTGCCACGTTGAAGATCCAACGCCTTCTGCCCGGCCCGATCGAGCGCGTCTGGGCGTATCTCACGGAGAGCGAACTGCGCCGTCAGTGGCTGGCGGCGGGCAAGATGGAGATGAAGGTCGGCGCGCCCTTCGAGTTGGTATGGCGAAACGAGGAGCTCAACAACCCGCCAAGCCAGCGTCCGGCCGGCTTCCCCGAAGAGCGGCGGATGCAGAGCCGGATTACCGAGCTCGATCCGCCCCGCAAGCTCGCCTTCACCTGGGAAGGCAGCGGCGACGTCTCTTTCGAGCTGGACCCAAAGGGTGACCAGGTATTGCCCACCGTGATCCATCGCCGTCTGCCCGACCGCGCGACCCTTCTGAAGGTCGGGGCCGGCTGGCACATGCACCTCGATATTCTGGTCGCCCGCGCGACCGGCATGGAGCCGGAGCCATTCTGGGACGGCTGGAGCCGCCTGCGAAAGGAATACGACCGGCGGATACCAGCCTGACGGTACGATATGGAGGTCAACGTGCGGAAGGGATCGCTGAGATGAAGACTTTTTTGTTGATGTGAAGTTAGGCCTCTGGGGCCTTGCGATCGAAGATGAACAGCGAGACCTGATTGGCGATCTTCGGATCGAGCGCAAGCACGCGCCGGCCCTCATCGATCTTTGGCGCCGGAACCGCGATACCCGCCGCTTTCAGCGCCGCCGCGACCGCCCCTACGTCCTCAGCCTCCAGCCAGAGCGCCGCCAGCCCCTCGCCGGCCGCAGCGATAGCCGCGGCCGCCGCAGCGATAGCCGCGGCCGCCGCAGCGCCCGCGACCAGGCGAATTTCCGCACTGCCGACCATGAGCGTCGCACTTTCGCTTCCGGAACCGGGCTTCAATTCGAAGCCGAAATTCTCGCGGTAGGTCTTCACCGCATCGGCAAGATCGGCGGTCGCAACCTCGAGCGTGTCGAACCGTTTCAACAGCGCCATTGTTTTTTAACCATCACTTTAACTTCACCTCGGAGCGCGCCGACAGCCCTACTCATTGGTTGGGGCAAGCAGAAAATCGACCATCGCGGTCTTATCCGGTTCAACCGTCACCTTGCGGGTCCGCGTGCCGAGCTTTTCCTGCCATACCTGGAGCGTGTACGACCCGGGCGGAACATTTTTTATCGTGAACTTTCCGCCGGCGTCAGTCACTGCATAGTACGGATTGCCCGCCACGAACCACCATCCGCGCATCCAGTTGTGCGCGTCGCAGCTGACCTCTATCAATTCGGGATATTTGAGCGGCGCGGTCACGATCACCTGCTTGAACGGCGGCTGCGCCATGTCGAGCGCCGGGTTGAGTTTGGATTCCGTGCGTACGCTGTGCAGGATACCGTCAGAGTTGATGATCGCGACCGTGCTGCCCGCAGGAAAGGCCTGCACGTGCGGCGTATAGTCGCAGCCCTTCTGGTCGAATTTGACGTCCTTCAGCGCCACCAGCGGCGCGCCTTTGGCGACGTCGGAAATGCTGACGACCGCGTTGGCTATACCGCCGCCAGGAGCCACCACCAGGCTCTCGTCGAAATGCGGCGCGGCGCCGCATACCTCGCGATCCTTGCTGATCTCGACCGGCTTGCGCACGGGCGGCGCGCCGTCGAATTTCACCGTGCCCACGATTGTGCCGCCATCCTTGACGGTCTCAGCCTGGTAGGCAAGCGCGCTCGCCGCGTGCGTCATCGCCGCGATCGTTATGAGTGCAATCGTTATGGCGGCGGCGATCCTGACGATGGCTGAGAGACGGAACCGGTCTCGCAAAACTACCTCAGAGGTTGCCCGCTAGGCTGCAAGCTTGGTCGCGATCACGACGCGATGGAACGACGTGCGAGAGATGCGCTCGTTGCGCTCCACGCTTATCTTGTGGCCGTCGATCACGTCGCGGACCTGGAGGCGCGTGGTCCATCCCAGATGCTTGGTCAGGGGATTGGCGATCCATACCAGCGAATAGAGCAGCGGGTTCTCACTCGCAAAATGATTGATGAGAACGATTTTGCCGCCCGGCTTACACACCCGCAGCATCTCCTGCATCATGCGCAGCGGATCCGGCACCACCGACATCACATGAAAGGTCGTCACCCAATCGAAGCTGTTGTCGGGAAACTCCAGATTGAGCGCGTCGCCCTGGCGGACGTCGATATGGCCCCAGCCGTTGTCGCGGGTCTTTTTGATCGCGTGTGCGAGCATGTCGGCCGAAGGGTCGATACCCACGACCTTGACGTAGGGCGGATAGGCGTCGAGCGAAATGCCCGTGCCGACGCCTACTTCAAGCACCTGCTGGTCCGGCCGCAGGTTGAGCTGCTCAATTATTTCGTGTTCGTGGTCGACGAAAATTCGACCGAAGGTATGGTCGTAAAAACGGGCCAGGTCGGAGTAGACACGGCTCTGATGCGGTTCGCCCATCGCTTAAACCTCAAACCTCTTTGCGGGATGCATCGCGCTTACCCAAATGCGGTGCGCGCGCTTCGCCACGCCCCCAGACTTTCCCCACCCGTGCGCTAGGCTGCTGCGTTGATGCCCCGCGTCTGACGCTTGAAGGAGGCGATGTCGCGTTTGCGAAAGCGCCACTGCCGTCCCTTCTTGAACGCGGGCAAAATATTGCGGCGTGCGAATTCGTTGACTGTGTCGGGACTCAAATCCAGCAGGAAAGCCACTTCCCGCGAGTTCAAAAGCACGTCGTCTTTGTCTGCCATTGGTCGTGCTCTAAAGCTCGCGGTTTTTAGTATGAACTCTTTGGGCAAGTCAAGTTATTGTGGCAAAACGCCCCGCCCACCGCCATGCTCGAAGTATTATGTGGAACAAGTGCCGTGACGCGCGACTTCCTCGCCATATTTGTCTTACTTTAGCATCTATTAGACACTTATAGTATTCAGGCGGCGAATCGCGATCAGATGATCGTACCACGCTCGCGTCACCACGAAGCACGAAAATACGCCGGTCAGCACGCCTACGCATAATGTGACTGCAAACCCTTTCACCGGTCCTGTCCCGAATTGAAACAAAATCAGACCCGCGACGAAGGTCGAAATGTTGGAGTCGCGGATCGCGGACCACGCGCGTTCGTAGCCCAGCCGCACGGCCTCGCGCGGGGTCTTGCCCAGGCGCAACTCCTCGCGCATCCGTTCGTTGACCAACACGTTGGCGTCAACCGACATTCCGAGTGTCAGCACGATGCCGGCGATTCCGGGCAGCGTCAGCGTCGCCTGCAGGGCCGCCATCACGCAGATCAGCAGCAGGATGTTGAGCGAGAGGCCGAAGTCGGCGAGCAATCCGGCGCCGCTGTAATACACGGCCATGAAAATCAGCACCACCAGCGCGCCGACCACGAACGATAGTTCGCCCTCGTGAATCGAGTCGCGTCCCAACGACGGCCCGACCGTGCGTTCCTCGATAATCTCGACCGGCGCCGGCAGCGCGCCCGAGCGTAGCACGATCGCCAGTTCGTGCGAGTCGTCATAGGTGAAGCTGCCGGTTATCTGCACGTGGCCGCCGGGAATCGGCTCCCTGATGACCGGTGCGGAGTAAACGATGTTGTCGAGCACGATCGCGATTTTGCGGCCCACGTTGGCCGCCGTGATCGCGCCGAAAATCTGCGCGCCACGCTGGTCGAGGTCGACGCTGACGTACGGGCCCTCGAGCTGCGCGCCCGGACGCACGCGCGCGTCGGTGATGGTGTCGCCGGTGAGCAGCACGGGAGTCTCGATCAAGTAGGGCTCGCGGCCCCCGCGGTTGGCCGGCCCATAAAGAATCTCGTCGCCCGGCGGCGGACCGTCGCGAAGCGCATCGGAGACCGAATGATTATCGTCGACCAGCTTGAACTGGAGCACGCCGGTCTTGCCGATCAACTCCTTGGCGCGCTCGGGGTCCTGGATTCCGGGAAGCTGCACCAGGATTTCGTCGTTGCCCTCTTGGGCGATCGTGGTCTCGCGCACCCCTAGCTGGTCGATACGGTTGCGGATGGTCTCGAGCGCCTGCTCCATCGCATTGCGACGCACCTGGTCCAGCTCCATCGGCCGGTATGTCATCTGGTAGGTCGGCCCGGCCTCGCCCGAGTTAGGCGCGAGCCCGATTACCATGTCGGAAAAGACCTTACCCGTTAGGTCAAGGAAGGCGCTGCGCTCATCCGCGCTCGGCAAGGTCACCAGCACTGCGCCCGAGGCGGGGTCCTGCGTGACGCTCTTCACCTCGAGCTTGTTCTGCTTCATCTGCTGCTTGACGTCTTCGGCGACGCGACGCAGTTGAGTTTTGACCGCCTCGTCCAGTTTTACTTCGAGCAAAAGATGGGTGCCGCCCTGGAGATCGAGTCCGAGCTGGATTTTCGGGGTCGGGATAGTGCCGGTCCACCAGTCGGGCAGCGCGCCGCTGATGCTGGGCAGCAGGATCAGCACCGCCAGAACGGTCAGCGTCGCGGCCAGGTAGAGCCGGGTGCGTCCGCTACCGCCGGTGAAATGCAGCCACAAAAAGGCGCCCGCCACTGCGAGCAGGATGATGATCGGTATAAAATCAGCGTTAGCGTTTGCGTTTTCCACTATTTTACTTTTTCACTCTGTGACTGAACTTCGTCGAACCGTTTGCTCCCAAAGCGCGAGCCTCTACTGTTCCGCTTTCTTGGTCACCGCGGGCTTGCCGTAACTGGAGAGCGCGGTTATTTGGCTGCGTTCGACTCGTACGCGCACGTTCGGCGCTATTTCGAGGACTATCACTTTGTCGCCGACCTCATTGATCCGGCCCAAAAGGCCGCCGGCGGTGACCACCTCGTCGTTGCGCTTGAGCTTGGCGAGCAAGTCGCGATGCTCTCGCGCCTTGGTGGTTTGCGGGCGCAGGAAGAACCAGTAAAAGGCGAGGATCAGGAGCGCGAACGGCACTCCCGGCCCGTAGAGCAGCTGATCGATAAGCGGCGCCTGGCCCCCCGGAGCAGCGGGTGCGGCCGAGCTTTGCGCCCACGCGATTCCCTCAAAAAACATTGGTTACTCTTTTACCCTTATTCATTTTCCCATTTCACTTATTCTGACTCCGCGCGCGAGCCGCCGCCAAGCCGCCCCAGCGCCGCGGCCGCGAACTCCCGGAAAGTGCGAGATGCGATAGCAGCTTGCATCCCGGCCATCAAGCGGGCGTAGAAGTAGAGATTATGTTCCGTTAGCGCGCGCGCCGCCAGAATCTCGCCCGAGATATATAGATGGCGCAGGTACGCCCGGCTAAGCCGCGTGCAGGTGCGGCATCCGCAGCCCTTCTCGAGCGGTCGCGGGTCGCGGGCGTGGATGGCCTGCTTGATCGAGAGGCGGCCGTCGCTGGTGTACAAGCTGCCGTTGCGCGCGTTGCGCGTCGGCAACACACAATCGAACATGTCGTAGCCCATCCCCACCGCCGCCACCAGGTCCTCCGGCGTGCCGACGCCCATCAGGTAGCGCGGACGCTCGGCCGGTAGCAGGGTCGCGCTCAGCGCGGCCATTTCGAGCATCTGCTCCTTCGGCTCGCCCACCGCGAGTCCGCCCGCCGCGAAACCGTCAAACGACATCGCGGTTATCTGCGCGGCGCTCCGCTTTCTCAGGTCCGGGTACACACCGCCCTGGATTATCCCGAAAAGTGCCTGACGCGGCCTCTTGCGCGCGCCGACGCAGCGCTCGGCCCATCGCGCCGTCAGTTCAAGCGAGGCCTCGGCCCGCGCCCGCTCGGCCGGATAAGGCGTGCACTCGTCCAACGCCATCATCAGGTCCGAACCGATCCGCTCCTGAATTTCGACCGCCCGCTCCGGCGTCAGCATGAACTCCGAGCCGTCAAGGTGCGAGCGAAAACGGATACCCTCGGGGCCGATCGCGTTGAGCTTCGCGAGGCTCATCGCCTGGAAACCGCCGGAGTCGGTCAGCACCGCGCCGTCGAAGCCCATGAAGCGCCCCACTCCGCCGAGTTCCTCGATAAGCTCGGCGCCGGGACGGAGCGCGAGATGGTATGTGTTGGCAAGCACCAGCCGATAGCCCAACTGCCACAGCTCCTCGGGCGCCATCGCCTTGACCGCCGCGCGCGTGCCCACGGGCATGAAGGCGGGCGTCGCGACTTCGCCGTGCGCGGTCGTGAGGCGGCCCGCGCGCGCGTCGCCGTCGCGTGCGACCACCTCGAAGCCAAATGTCCGCGCCGCGGTCTGAGGAGGGGCTGGCATTATCGCGCTCACAGGATCAACATCGCGTCGCCGTAGCTGAGGAAGCGGTAGCGATGGCGCAGCGCCTCGCGATAAGCGTCGAGAATCTCCTCGCGCCCAGCCAGCGCCATCACCATCGCCAGCACCGTCGAACGCGGCATGTGAAAGTTGGTGACCATCGCGTCGATCGCGCGGAAGCGAAAGCCGGGCGCGATGAAAAGTCCAGTCGCGCCCTCCGTGTCGCCCGTGATGGCGTGAGACTCCAACGCGCGCACGCTGCTGGTGCCAACCGCGATCACGCGTCCACCGGTCCGCCGCGCGAGCGCCAGCGCCTGCAGCGTGGCGGGCGGGATCGTATACCACTCGGCTTCCATCGTATGCGCTTCGACTTGCGGCTCGCGCAGCGGCGTAAACGTGCCCGGCCCGATATGCAGGGTCACGAAGGCCGCGCGCACGCCCGCCGCGGCAAGTCTGGCTAAAAGCTCGCGCGTGAAGTGCAGTCCGGCAGTGGGCGCGGCCACCGCGCCCGGCTGCGCGGCGTATACCGTCTGGTAATCGTCGCGGTCGGCCGCTCCTGGCTCGCGATGAATATAATGCGGCAGCGCCAGCGCGCCGGCGCTTTCCAGGATGGTTTCAATCGGCGCCGAATCGTCGGTCACGATAAGCGGACGGCCCGGGCGCTGAAAGCCTGCGATGCGGAGCGCGCGGCCGTCGTCAAGAGTGAGCCGCGTGCCCTCGCGCATTCCCCGATGCCCCCGAATGAGCGCAAGCCAGGCGCCGGGCGGCTCGTCGACTCGACGCACCATCAGAAGTTCAATCGCGCCGCCAGTAGGCTTGCGCGCGAACAGGCGAGCCGGAAAAACCCGGGTGTCGTTCAGCACCAGCAGGTCGCCATCGCGCAGAAAATCGCCGAGCTTGTAGAAGCGTGAGTGCTCGATCGTGCCGCCGCGGCGGTCGAGCACCATCAGGCGCGCCTCGTCGCGGCGCAAAAGCGGCTCCTGCGCGATCAGCTCGGGCGGCAGATTGTAGTCGAGTTCGCTTAGACGCATCGCGCTGGCGCACAACCTAAAGACCACACCGGCGCCAACGAATTAAATTATCATCGCCGGCGCGGCGGTGATACGCGGTAAGATTCCCTGGGCAAATCTCTCGGGAATCGCGGCAAGAGTCTATGCGACGCGCAGAACGATCTTGCCGAAGTGCTCGCTCGCCGCCATCATGCGATGCGCCTCGGCCACGTCCGCCATCGGCACCACCTTGTAAATCGGCGGGCGGAGCCGGCCGCCTTCGAGCGCCGCGCCGAAACGTGCGAGCAGCGAGGCGACGATCTGCGCCTTCTCCCTTTCCGGTCGCGTGCGCAGTGTCGAGCCAATCATCTTCAGATGCCGCCGCAGGATCGCGGTCAGATCGATCTCCGCGCGCGCGCCCTTCATCAGGCCGATCAAAACCAGCCGTCCGCTATGCGCCAGCGCTTCGAGATTCTGACCCAGGTAGGCCGCGCCGATACTGTCGAGAATGACGTCGGCGCCGCGTCCGTTAGTCGCGCTCTTGACCGCCGCCGCGAACGGCCCCGAGTTGTAGTTGATCGCGACCTCAGCGCCGAGCTTGAGGCACTGCTTGCACTTGGCGTCGTTGCCCGCGGTTACGATCGAGCGCACCCCGGCTTCCTTACAGAGCAGGATCGACGCCGTGCCGACGCCGCTGCCGCCGCCATGCACCAGCACCGATTCGCCGGCCTTGCCTTCGGCCAACATGAAAATGTTGAGAAACGCGGTCAGGAAAACCTCGGGAAACGCCGCGCCCTCCTCGTCGCTTAGCGCGGCCGGGATTTTCATCGCCGAGCCACTGTCCACCGACGCCAGCTCGGCATAGCCGCCGCCCGCCATCAGAGCCATCGCGCGTTCGCCGACGCGCCATCCGCTGACTCCCGATCCGATCGCGGCAACCTCGCCCGCACATTCGAGGCCCATGATTTCCGAGGCGCCGGAGGGCGGCGGATAAAACCCCTGACGCTGCATCAGGTCGGCGCGGTTGAGCCCTGCGTATTTCACCCGGATCAGCAACTGGCCCGGTCCGGCCGTGGGATCGGCGACCGCACCTATTTTGAGTACGCTTTCGTCGCCCGGCTTTTCGCAAACTACTGCCTTCATCGCAGGGACATCCTCCATCGCGGCACCGACGCCTGGGCCGCGCCGCCCGCAAAAGCGGAGAGGGTCCACGCTGGACCCCCTCCGAAAAACAGAACCGCGAACGCCGCGAGCTAGATCTTGTAGTCGATGATCGTCACGCCGACGTTCTGGAAGTTGGTCATCTCTTCAAGGATCGCCGAGGCGCCGTCGAGTCCGACGGTGCCGGTAATCATCGCCTTGGGATTGAGCTTCTTGGCCTCGACCATCTGGAGCATCCCGGGATAGCGCGTCGACTGCATGCCGAGCGTGCCGAGCATCTGCAGCTCCATCAGCACAATCTTGTCGATCGGCACCGAGATTTCGCCCTTCTCGGCCTGCGTCGTCAGTCCGATCTGCAGATGACGCCCCTGCTTGCGCAGGCTGTTGATCGAGTTGCGGCAGGTGGCAGCGACGCCTAGCGCGTCCACCGAAACGTGCGCGCCGCCCTTGGTGATGTCCACGATCGCGGCCGCCGGGTCGCCGGCCTTGGCGTTGACGATATGGCTCGCGCCCACTTCCTTAGCCAATTCGAGTTTGCGTCCGTCGAGGTCCACCGCGATTACGTTGGCGCCGATCGACGACGCGATCTGGATAGCCGCAAGACCGATTCCGCCGCAGCCGTGCACCGCGACCCATTCGCCCGGCCGCACCTGCGCGCGGTCGACGATCCCGTGGTACGAGGTCATGAAGCGGCATCCGAGCGAGGCGCCCTCGAGAAAGCCCACCGCGTCAGGCATATGGACCAGATTGAGGTCGGCGAACGGGATGCCGACGTAGGCTCCGTAGCCGCCATGGTAAGTGACGCCGGGGATGAGCGGGGTGTTGCAGATGTTGGAGTTGCCGGAGCGGCACAGCTCGCAGGTCCCGTCGCCCTGGCTGAACGGGACCAGCACTCGGTCGCCCTTCTTGAAGTCTTTTACCTCTTTGCCGACTTCCTGGACCACGCCGCAGAACTCATGCCCCATGATCATCGGCATTGCCGGCGCGAGTCCGACCCACGTCCAATCGCCCGACCACAGATGCCAGTCAGAGCGGCAGATACCTTCCGCGGCGGTCTTGAGGATCGCGCCATTGGGAGGACACTGCGGATCGGGCATGTCCCTGACGACCAGCGGTTTGCGAACGCCTTCCATTACAGCAGCTTTCATTGTGTCCTCCTTGAGAACGAACCCTGCGTGTGGTCAACCTTTCGTATAGCGCCGCGCATCGTGGCTCGCAACCTGTTTCGGATCACGCGACCAGCGCCGCTAGTGTGCGCTGGTAGCTGGCGAGATCGGAACCGTCGACGTCCACGCGAAACAGGTCGGCGCCCGCCTCAGCCTCGGCTGCGAGCCGCTCGCGCGCCCCGGCCACGTCGCCGACGTAACCCATCTCGTCCAGCAGCCGGCGCGAGACCGCTTCGGTCCCAGCCTTCGAGCCGCCCGACTTCCACGCCTCGCGGATATTGCGCACGTCGTCGGCAAAGCCGAAACGCGTGAGCTGCTCGGCATAGAAGGTGCCCATCCGCGCCGCATAGAACGACAGCGTGCCGGCCTGGATAGCACGCGCGCGATCGGGATTGCTGGTCACATGAATCGTGCTCGGCGATTTGACCGCGACAGACTTGGGATCGCGTCCGGCGCTCGCCGCCATCGCGCGGAAGTCCGCAATCGATTCCTTGAGCCGCCCGAGCGGAATCATCACCGGCAGCCATCCGTCGGCCTTGTGCGCGGTGAACTCTACGCTCTTGCGATTAAGCGACGCGATATAGATCGGCACGTGCTTGCGCGGCGGCTCGAAACGCAGCGTGAACCCGCGCTCGAGTTTGAAGAGCTTGCCCGCGTAATTGAGCGGCTGCCCGGCCATCAGCAGGTTGATGATTTCGACATACTCGCGCATCCGCGTGAGCGGCGGGTTGAAGGCGACGCCGTGGAAATGCTCGATCACCTGCGGGCCGCTGGTGCCGAGCCCGATGATCATGCGGCCGCCGCTGAGTTCGTCGAGCGTCGCGAAATGCTGCGCCAGCGCGCCCGGCGTGCGCGAGTAGGTGTTGACGATCCCGGTCGCCAACGCGATACGCTTTGTGTGCTCGGCAAGCAGCGTCAGACTGGTAAAGGCGTCGCGGCCCCACGCCTCGGCGACCCAAATCGAATGTGCGCCGGCGTCGTCGGCAGCCTTGGCTCGCTCGATCATTCCTTTGAAGTCCGGCTTGCCCTGCCAGTTAACGCCCAGTGCGATTTTGTAAGCCATTTCTTTCACCGATCCTCGGTACGATTGCGGCTTCTCCTTAGTAGCGCCATGCCGGCGCGACTGTCGAGCGCGGATACGCGCGGGCGTGCGCGCCGAAAACACAAATGGTTCACGAAGCCATAATCGTCAAGCAAACCGGCGCCGATTTCCGCACTTTCCGCAGGCGGCCGGACCGGCTAAACTGATGAATGCGGATGATGTGGGCGGAGCGGCTAATAAGCCGTGTCTCACCGTAGGTTTTACGTGCCGGCCGACAACGAAGCTGAAAACAAGTCTGCGGCTGCGGACAAAGCCGCCGGCGACGGCGACAAACTTGCCGGGCGCAGAGTCGTCGTCGACTTCAGCCTGTTGCGTCGCTATGGCGGCCGCAACTTTCGCGACCTTGGCGGCCATCCCACCGCCGAAGGCAAGCGCGTACGCAACAACCTGATCTTCCGCTCCGCGCACCTGGCCGAAGTTCCCGAGGAGAGTCCGATAAGGTCGGCGGGTCTTCGGACCGTGGTCACACTGCAGAGCCGCACTGAGATTTCGATCCTCGGCCCGCCGCACGCCGACGTGCTGCGCGAGGTGCGATGGGAGCATATCCCGATCGGCGACCGATGGTTTCGCGAGCGCGAGCCGATTAGTCTGATTCCCGGCCGCGAGCATCACTCAATTCTTCACGACTTCCGAGCAGACTGGCGGACGTTCTTCAATATCCTGGCCGAGCGCGACGTCTATCCGCTGTTGTTCCATTGTTCGGCAGGACGCGATCGGACTGGCGTGGGCGCCGCGATGCTGCTCGAGTTGCTGGGCGTCAGCCGCGAGCGAATCGTCGCCGACTTCCTCGAAAGCAATCTGGTGTTTCCCAAGATGCCGCTGGCGGCGGCGCAACTCGAACCGGTGTTCGAGCTGATCGACGAGTCCGGTGGTATCGAGGCCTTCATGACCGAGGGCATCGGGCTGGAGCGCGGCGACCTGGCAGCGATCCGCGAAGACCTGCTTGAAGATCCCGCGGCGCCCGACAACTCTTCCGATCGCGACTAGCGAGTAAACAGTGTTCGAGGCGTCAGGGGCACGCCTACTTGCCCTTCCATTGCGGCGCGCGTTTCTCGGCAAACGCGAGCGCGCCTTCGCGTGCGTCCTCGGTGCCCTGCAGCCATCTGTATAGCTCGTGCTCGAGCCTAAGCCCGTCCGCGAGCGGCAGGTCGAGTCCGCGCATGGCCGCCTGCTTGATTCGCTGCACCCCAAGCGGCGCACTCTTGCAGATCTCGGTGGCGATTTCCTCGCACTTCGCCATCAGCCGGCTCATCGGCACCATGTGGTCGACCAGTCCCAGCCGGAGCGCCTCTTCGGCGCCGATTCGGTTGCCGGTGTAAAGCATCTCGAGCGCGCGGCCGAGCGAAATCAGCCGCGGGAGGCGCTGCGTGCCGCCACCTCCGGGAAGCCATCCGAGACGAACCTCGCCCAGGCCGAACTGCGCGTGCTCGGCGGCCACCCGGATATCGCAGCACAGTATCTGCTCCAGACCACCGCCGTTGGCGTGGCCATTGATCGCCGCGATGATCGGCTTGGTCAGCTCGAACATCACCGGGTATGGCGCGTCGAGCAGTTCCTCGTTGGGCCGCTCGACGTAGTTGGATTTGATATCGCTGCCCGCGCAAAAGGCGCGCTCGCCCGCGCCGGTAAAGATCGCGACGCGCAGCGCAGGGTCTTCGCCGAACTCGCGCCAGATTTGCGAAAGCCGCCCGTAGGTCTCGAAGTCGCAGGCGTTGAGCCGCTCGGGGCGATTGATCGTGACATAGGCGATCGGCCCCTTCTTTTCGAACAGCACTTTCATCGGAGGATCCTCCCTCTTCTCCTTTAGCACCAGTTGTGATTTTTGCGATGACGCGGACTGCATCAGGCGGCGCTGAAGGACTGTTCACGAACGGCCCACACAAAAGATGTTTGCGTCAAAGCCGACAATTCGGCCGGCGGACGGGTTGGTGAAAAACTAAGCGGGCAGGTAGCCGTCGCGCAGAAGGGACTTCGCGATGATCATGCGCTGCACCTCGCTGGTGCCCTCGCCGATTTCCGCCAGCTTCGCGTCGCGCATGAAACGCTCGACCGGAAACTCCACCATATAGCCATAGCCGCCGTGGATTTGCACCGCTTTGATCGTCGTCCACATCGCGGTTTCCGAGGCGAACAGCTTGGCCATCGCGGCCTCGCGTCCAAACGGTTTGCCCTTGTCCCTGAGCTCTGCCGCGCGGCACATCAGCACCCACGACGCGTCGATTCGCGTCGCCATGTCGGCCAGCATCCACTGGATCGCCTGAAAATCCGCGATCCGTTTGCCGAACTGCTTGCGCTCCTTGGCGTAGGCGGTCGCCTCTTCGAACGCGCCGCGTGCGATGCCGGCGGCGAAGCCCGCGATTCCGATCCGACCGCCTTCCAGCACCTTGAGCGTCTGGCTATAGCCCTCGCCCAACTCCCCAATCAGATTGCGCGCCGGCACCGTGACATTGTCGAAGATAACCTCGGCGGTGTCCGAAGCACGAAGCCCGAGCTTTTCGATGTGTCGCCCGTTCGACAGTCCGGGCGTGCCGCGCTCGACGATGAAAGCCGAGACGCCAGAGCGGCTCTTCGACGCGTCTGTCACCGCCATTACGACGTAAACATCACCGACCGAACCGTTGGTGATGAACATCTTGGCGCCATTGATGACGAAGTTGTCGCCCCTGCGCACCGCGCGGGTCTGCATCGCGGCCGCATCGGAGCCCGCGCCCGGTTCGGTGAGACACCATGCGCCGAGCTTTTTCGCTGCGACCATGTCGGGCAGGTAATGCGCGCGATGCTCCTCGGCGGCGAACAGATTGATGTGGCCGCTTGAGAGTGACATGTGCGCCGCGCAAGTCAGCCCGACCGACGCGTCGTAGCGGGAAAGTCCCTCGACCACCAACGCCTGGCTCAGCGTATCGGCGGCGCCGCCGCCAAAGCGCTCGGGAAAGGAGATGCCCAGGAAGCCCAGTTCGCCGAGATGACCAATCACCTCGCGCGGGAATATTTCCTCTTTGTCCCACCTGGCCGAGTTCGGCTTGATCTCGCGCTCGGCAAACTGGCGCAGCGTGTCGCGAATCGTGCGCTGCTCGTCGCTAAGATCGAAGTTCATCGAAGGGATCCCGCCGTAATTCGACGCGCTCGCTTGTCATTCACGGGGCTGCACGCTCTCGCGCAGCCACTTGACGATGTCCTCGGTCGAAGCGCCGGGCGTAAAGACTTCCTTGACGCCGGACTCGCGGAGTTTTTTGGCGTCGTCCTCGGGGATGATTCCTCCGCCGAAGACCGCGATATCGCCGGCGCCGCGCTCCTTTAGAAGGCGCATCACTTCGGGGAACAGCGTCATGTGCGCGCCCGACAGGATGCTCAACCCGACCGCGTCGACGTCTTCCTGCACCGCGGCCTCGGCGATCATCTCCGGGGTCTGATGCAGCCCGGTGTAGATCACCTCGAAACCGCCGTCGCGCAACGCGCGCGCGATTATCTTCGCGCCGCGGTCGTGTCCGTCGAGCCCGGGTTTCGCCACCAGAATTCTGAGCCGTTTCTCTGCCACGTTAGATCCAACCTGGGTCAGTGTAGATGCCGAACTCGGCGCGGAACACGTCGCAAATCTCGCCCACCGTGCCGTCGCGCCGCACCGCTTCGCAAATCGGCTCCATCAGGTTCTCGCCCGAGCGGCAGGCCTCGGCGACGCGGGCGAGCGCTTCGCGCGTGGCCACCGAATTGCGCTCGCGCTTCATCTTGCGCACGCGCTGAATCTGCATCTCCTCCATCGCCGGGTCGATCTTCAGCGTTTCGATCTTTATCTCTTCGGGAATCGTGTACTTGTTGACGCCAACCACGGTCTTGATGCCTTGTTCGAGCTGGCGCTGGTAGGTAAATGCCGCCTCCGCGATCTCGCGCTGCGGATAGCCGGTTTCGATTGCCTTGACCATCCCGCCCATCTCGTCGATACGCCGGATATAGTCCATCGCGTCGTGCTCCATCCGATCGGTGAGCGCTTCGACCGCGTAGCTGCCGCCGAACGGGTCGATCGTGTTGGTGACGCCGGTCTCCTCGGCGATCAGCTGCTGCGTGCGCAAAGCCACCATCACCGCGTTCTCGGTCGGGAGCGCCAGCGTCTCATCCATCGAGTTGGTATGCAGCGATTGCACGCCGCCCATCACACCGGCCAGCGCCTGGATCGCGACGCGCACGACGTTATTGACTGGCTGCTGCGCGGTGAGCGAGACGCCCGCGGTCTGCGCGTGCGTGCGCAGCATCAGCGAGCGCGGATTCTTCGCGCCGAAACGCTCCCTCATGATACGCGCCCACATGCGGCGCGCCGCGCGCAGCTTGGCGACTTCCTCAAGGAAGTCGTTGTGCAGGTCCCAGAAAAACGAGAGACGCGGCGCGAAGTCGTCGACGTTGAGGCCGCGTTTGACTCCTTCTTCGACGTAGCAGATGCCGTCGGCGATAGTGAACGCGAGTTCCTGCACCGCGGTCGAGCCGGCCTCGCGGATGTGGTAGCCGGAAATCGATACCGCGTGCCATCGCGGAACTTTCTTGGCGCAGAATTCGATCATGTCGGTCACGATTCTGATCGACGGCCGCGGCGGACTGATCCACTCCTTCTGCGCGATGAACTCCTTGAGCATGTCGTTCTGGATCGTGCCGGCGACCTTGTGCCACGGGACGTTCTGGCGTTCGGCTACCACCAGATACATCGCCAGCAGCACCGAGGCCGAGCAGTTGATCGTCATCGAGGTCGATACTTTGTCGAGCGGGATCCGATCGAACAGGCGCGCCATGTCGTGGACCGAGGATACCGAGACGCCCTCGCGTCCGACCTCGCCGCGCGCGCGTTCATGGTCGGCGTCGTAGCCCATCAGGCCAGGCATGTCGAACGCAGTCGAAAGGCCGTCCTGCCCCTGCGCGAGCAAAAAATGGAAGCGGCGGTTGGTGTCCTCGGCGAGACCGAAGCCCGCGAACTGGCGCATCGTCCACAGCCGCCCGCGGTACATCGATTCGTACACGCCGCGCGTGTACGGAAACTCGCCCGGATTGCCGAGCGCGCTCTCGTAGTCGCCCTTTACGTCCTCGGGAGTATAGAGCGGCTCGATCTCCAGGTCGGAGACGGTCGAGAAGCGCACGGGCCGCTCCTGTCCCTTCTTATAAGTGCTGTCCAGCCATTGTTGTTTGGTGCTCACGCCTTCCTCACCGGTCCTCAAGTACGTGGCTCGAGATTATCAGCCGTTGAATCTCCGAAGTTCCTTCGTAAATCTCCGTGATTTTGGCGTCACGGAAATAACGCTCGACCTTGAATTCCTTGGTGTAGCCGTAGCCGCCGTGGACCTGGATCGCCTCGGTCGCTGCCTTCATCGCGGTCTCGGCCGCAAAGAGCTTTGCCATCGCCGACTGCGTCGTGCAAGGCAGGCCGGCGTCCTTGAGCGTGGCCGCGCGATGCGTCAGCAGGCGAGCCGCGTCGATCTCGACAGCCATGTCGGCGAGCTTCCACTGAATCGCCTGGTAGTTCGCGATCGGCTTGCCGAAGCTCTTGCGCTCCTGCGAATAACGCAACGACGCCTCGAGCGAGGCACGCGCGATTCCGATTGCCTGCGAGGCGATTCCGATCCGTCCGCCGTCGAGCGTTTTCATCGCGACCTTGAAGCCGTCGCCCTCTTTGCCAATCAGGTTGGTGGCCGGCACGCGCAGGTCGCTGAACGCGAGTTGCGCGCTGTGCGAGCCGCGGATTCCCATCTTCTCTTCAATCCGCACGACCTGGTAGCCAGGGTCCGAGGTCTCGGCGATGAAGGCGCTGATCCCGCGATGGCCCATTGCGGGGTCGGTGTTGGCGAAAACGATCGCCACTCCGGCCTCGGGGCCGTTGGTGATGAAATTTTTGGTTCCGTTGATTACGTAGCTGTCGCCGTCGCGCACGGCGCGGGTCCGTTGGCCAGCGGCATCGGAGCCGGCCTGCGGCTCGGTCAGCGCGAAGCATCCGATCCACTCGGCCGCCGCCATTTTCGGAAGATAGCGTTTGCGCTGATCCTCATTGCCCAGGCCGAGAATCGGCCATGACGCGAGCGAGGAATGGGCGGACAGAATCACCGCGGTGGACGAGCACTCAACCCCCAACTCCTCGATCACCAGGGAATAGCTGACGTGATCGAGGCCGGCGCCGCCGTACTGCTCGGGAATGAAGATGCCCATCATGCCGAGCCGTCCCAATTCGGCGATCGCCTCGGCGGGAAAGCTATGGTTGCGGTCGACCTCGACACCGACGGCGGTGAGACGCTCGCGCGCGAAACGGCGCGCCGTGTCACGCGCCGCGCGTTGAGTTTCGCTGAATTCCAGGTCCATCATTCCAGGTCCAAGTCCATCAAAACCACTCGCAAAACCACTCGCAAAACCACTCGCAAAACCACTCGCAAATCACTCGCCACCGTTCGTCACGTCCAAACGCACCCCGGCCATCGGCCAGCACCCTCCCCGTATCTTAGTAGACCGCGCGCGATGATAGAAACTCGCCGGGGGAACCATTCGGCGCCTTTCTTCCGGTCTTTTGCCGCCCGTTGTGCGGCTACTTGTGCCCCCACTTGGGGTCGCGCTTTTGAACGAAGGCGCGCGTGCCCTCGACCCGGTCCTCGCTGGCGAAGGTCAGCCCGAAGGCCTCCTGCTCGAAGCGCAACCCGGCGTCCTCCTCCATCGTGAACGACGCGCGCAGCGCCGCCTTGGCCTGGCGCAGTGCGACGGCCGATTTCGAGGCCAGCCGCTCGGCCAGCTTCCGCGCCGCCGCCATCAGCTCGTCGGGCGCCACGACCTGGTTCACCAGCCCAAGCGCGAGCGCCGTTTTGGCGTCGAACATGTCGCCCGTCAGCACGAATTCGCGGGCGCGGGCGTGGCCGATTCGATGCGGCAGGCGCTGGGTGCCGCCGAAGCCGGGAATCAGCGCGAGATTGATCTCGGGCTGGCCGAAGCGGGCTTTTTCGCTGGCGATTATCAAGTCACACGCCATCGCGAGTTCCAGCCCTCCGCCGAGCGCGAAGCCGTTGACCGCGGCGATGACCGGGATCGGCAGGTCCTCCAGGCTTTGCATGACGCGATGGCCCATGCGCGAGAACTCCAGTCCCTCGCCCGCGGCCATCTCGGACATCGCGGCGATATCGGCACCGGCAACGAAGGCGCGGTCGCCCGCGCCGGTTACGATCAGGACGCGCACGGTGGGATCGCGGCGCACCTCGGTGAGCACCTGTGCGATGTCTTCCAGCACGACGCGGCTAAGCGCGTTGAGCGCGGCGGGCCGATTGATTGTCAGCATCGCAACGGCAGCCTTGTCGAATGTTACTTCTCTCAGTTCCACTAAGCTTCCTCCCCTAGCGTGCCGCCGGCGGCGCAACGCCGAGTTTCTCGCGCACCATCCAGAGCCGGTCACCGCCCCAGAAAATTTCGCCGTCGACTACGAAGGTCGGCACGCCGAAAACGCCGATCTCCTCCGCCTGGCGTTGCATCCGATCGTGGGCGATACGGCCCTCGCCGTCGAGGAAATCAAAGAAGCCCGCGACCGGTGCGCCGGCGTCCGAGAGCACCGTGCGAATCGCCTCGCGATTTTCTATATCCAGCGCGCGTTTCCAGAAAAGGTCGAAGATCAGATCGTTGTACTTGCGAAAGACGTCGTGGCACTTGGCATAAAGCATCCCGATTGCGGCCAGGGACGAGTCGAAGATTTTCTGCGGGCCGCGCACGGTCAGGCCGCGCCGATTGGCCAGCCGGCGCGCATCCATGTAGCTGTAGCGGACGCGCCGCCACTGATGCGCGTTGCGGCCCTCGACGGTGCCGAGATACAGCGGGATTTCGAGCGTGTAGGGCAACCAGTCCAGGCGTAGGTCTAACTCGCGCTCCAGTTCCCAGGCCGGGTCCTTCGCCAGGTAGGCATAGGGGCTCTTGTAGTCGATATATAAGGTGACGACGCGTGCGGCCATTCGCCGAGCTTAGGGCGGAACGCCGGGCCGTGCAACGCGCGCCGCGGCGCTCGCGAAAGCGGCGGGCGTTAGCTCCATCACCATCAAACCGTCCGAACGCGCGTCGCTCCCCAGCTGGGGCGCGAAAAGAGCAAGGCTTCGACCTATGCAAGCGAACAAACCTTTCGCGGTTTCTGCATATTTGAAATCGACACACGTGTAATCCCGTTACAAAAACTCTGTAACTATTGGACCACCTCTTTTTCAGATTATCTTGACCGAACTGGAAGCGATGATTATTTATCTAGCCGACGAGGTAAATGGCCCGGCGCCTGAGGAGGCACGGAATACCATGTCTGCGGTGTGGATCGGTCCGACATCCCAGCTGAGCTCGAGCCAAATCCTGAGGCTTTTCAGAGAAGAACGATCCGAGGCCTGCGTCATCGAGATCAAGCTGCTCGAGAGCACCGGGCCTCTCAGTAGCGCGGTTGCGGCATCACGGCGCTTTGAAATTGACGGCAATTTTGCAAATGTGGCCGAAGAAATCGCCAGGTACGTCGCAGAAAGCGGTTGCCGCGAAGTAGCGGTGGTGGTGGACGGTAAGAAGCCCGTTCTCCGCTGAACGAGAAAGACCAAAAATCCAGCCTTCGGCTTGGGAGACCGAACCGGTCAGTCCGACAAGACTCTGGTCAACTGATCAATATCAGGCGGTTTAGGAAAATAGTGATCGAACCCAGCTTCTTCGAATGATTGTTTGTCGGCGGTCGTGCCATAACCAGTCACCGCGACCAGCCGCGAAGCGCGAGTCTCAGGAATCTCGCGTAGCTTTCGGGCCAAGTTGAACCCATCCATATCAGGCAGCCCGATATCTATAACGCAAGCGTTGGGCTTGTGCGTGGCGATAAGCGTCAAGGCCTCAGTTGCATCGTGCGCCTCGACCACTTCGTAACCCCGCATTCTGAGTAGGTCGGCCAGCAATTGAAGGTGGTCAGGATTATCGTCGACGACCAACACCCTTCTGGCTGACGAGAACGAACTCTCGTTAAGCAGGTCCTTGGCTATGGGGACCGTCACCGTGAACTCGGCGCCCTTGCCCTCGCCCTCGCTATAAGCCTGGATTGTACCGTCGTGCATATCGACCAATAACTTAGCTAGCGCCAATCCTACGCCAAGGCCGGTTTTGATCGGCTTTGAGGGTTCGTCTGTCCGGAAAAACATCGTAAACAGATGTGGCAGCAGTTCGGGGGCGATCCCGACGCCGGTATCCTTCAAAGAAAAAACTGCCGCGCCAGCTTGCTCAGCTAACTCCATGGTGATGGTTCCACCCCGAGGAGTAAATTTGACCGCATTCTGGAGCAGATTAATGAGCACCTGTGTTATGCGTGTCTCGTCGACCGAGGCGTACACCGGCTTTGGCGGAATGTGCACTTCAAGGTTTATATGCTTTGCAGAAAAATCATTCTGGAAGGTTTCAACGGCACGCTGCATCGCCGCGCGTAGGTCAAAGATTCTGCGCTTAAGTTGGAGCTTGCCATAACGAAAGCGGCTTATATCCAGTAAGTCGTCGATCAGTATCGATTGATGGCGTGCCTGACGCTCAATACGTTCGACGACGGTCCTCATCCTATGATCAGAGAGCTTTAAATCCTTCAGCAGCTGCGCCCCAAGTAAAATAGGCGAAACCTGATTGCGCAGTTCGTGAGAAAGCGTCGCGAGGAACCGATCGCGCTGGTCGTGTAGTTCCTTTGCTTCGCCTTGCGCAGTATTACGTTCTCCCTCTGCCGCCAGGGTGTACTGCAGGACCGAAGCATTCATGCTGCGGTCGACGATGTCGTCTAAAAGATCGCGTTTTTTCTCCACTTCCTCGTTACTTAGATCCACTCCGACAATTTCCCTGACCATAAGAGTTAGAACGCGGCGAAAAATCTGCAACTCGCGCAGGAGAACGACCACAGAAAATCCCCGTTTCCGGCGCTGCAGACCGTGGCTAGCTGCGTCTGCTTCGAGGTCAGTAACCTGTTCACCCCGAAGCAACTTTAAAATTTTGTCCGTAAGTGCCGGAAGATGATCCTTAAGTTCCTGATCGTCGAGATGATGCACCGACGCGGCCTGGACCGGGTCTTTCCGAACCTCTTCTCGCCAACGATCGAGAATTTGGCCCTTCAGCTGTTCGATTCGATCGGCGATATTGATTTCTCTGGCGGACATCACTGAGGATCATCAAAAGACTGAGGATCATCAAAAGGCACTATACTTTTACGTTACGCTCAACGGGGAGACCGCGACAAGGATAAAAAATCGTTCGGGCGCGGCGTCTAGTGCGCCGCGGCGCGCGCGAGTCCGGCGGGCGTGAACTCCATCACCATCAGGTCCGGAGCGCCGACGCCGTTTGAAGGCTGCGCCGGTGGTATGGCGAGCTTCTGCGGAAAGGGAAAGTAGATCGCGGCCGAATCGGGCCCATACTGTGCGATTAGAGGCTGCACCGCCTCGTACGTACCTTCGACACCAATTGCCACGCGGTCCGGATGCAAATGTCCGAGCGCCCATTGCACCTGGAAGATCCTGTTCGGGTTGAGCGTGGGAAACGCGGCGCCGCCAAACCATCGCGGCGCAGTGCTCACGATCTCTTTCTTATGCGCGTCGAGCGACGACAGGTCTCCGCCGCCGGCCAGGTATTTCTCGGCCGCGCCGAGCAGCGCTTCAAATCGCGCCCGCGCATAGCGCTGCTGCATCTCGAGCGCGGTGACTTTCAGATATGGTGCGAGCCGATCGGAAGCGAGCCGATAGAGCGTCACGCCGCCGGCCTCGAGCGGCTGCGCCCCAAGCGTGGAAAGCAGCTCGCGAAGCGCCGCACGATCCTGCTCGGAGGGCGGCGTACGCATCCAGGTCGCGGCGGTGGGACGCCCGTTCACGCGGTCGCTCAGCCAGTATTTCTTCGGGCCCACGATAATTGCCGCGACCTGCTCGTGCGCCAAGAACGCCTTGAGTTGGTCGCTCGCATCCGGGACGCCGGCGACGTCGTAAAGCGCGGCCATGATGGGCCAACGGGCGTACTCGGGCGGGGCCAGCGGCGAGAGTCCGATATATCCGCCGGCCAGGCGAAAATACATGTCGGTAGCCAGTTGCCACTGCATACCGTCACCGTAGATCGGATTCGGAAGGGTCATCACGATCTCATCCGGCGCAAGGTATTGCCGATAGAGGCCGGTCGAAAAAAAACGCGGGATATCGAAAGGAGCCTTCCAGAATCGCGCCGACAGATTGGGCAGCATGAACGGGACCAGCGCCAACCCCAGCACCCATTTGTGCGACCGGCGCACGTCGGCCGCGGCGAGCCACATCGCCACGATTATCGCGAGCACCAGGAAGGCGTATGCCATCAGGCGCACCGGCACTATCTTGTTGAGCAACGGAAATTGCAGCAAGAGCATCCACGGCGCGGCGATCGTCTGATGGCCCGCGATCACGACGCGCGAACCCAGGGCTAGCACGCAAAGGATGATGAGCAGTTCGACAAGAAGCCGCCCCACCGGCTCGCGAAACCGCGCTCGCGCGAACAAGCCCGCGATCGCGATCAACGGCAGCGCGAGATAGGAAGTGGTCTCGGTCAGGCTCGCCAGGAAAGTGCTCGCGGCCGCGGCGATCGGTGAGAGCCGCCCCAGTTCGTTGATCGGAGTCGGAATCACAAAACTCAACAGGTCAGCGCCGAACAGCACTGGATCGAGAACCGATCCGCCCGCATGGGCGAAGGCGAACATGTAGTACAGGTAGGGAGACAGCAGGACTACCGCGATCGCATAGGCCGCGAGTACCGGGGTCACCAGCGCGCGCAAATCACGGCGAACATCGCCGGCGGTAAAGGTCATCGCCAACACGAAGGCGAGCGCACCGACGAAACTCGCGCTCGCGGCGATCTCTGGAAAGAATAAAAACTGCGCGGCGATCAGAATACCCAATCCCGTCGCGAAACGCCCCGGAGCGATCTCACCGCGCACCCGCCGCAACACCAGCCATAGCGCCAACGGAACTGGGAAGATCAGCGCATCGTTCAAATGCGTTCGTAGCGAGCAGGCGATGTACGAGGAAAATCCGAATACCCATCCGCCGGCGATTGAAGGCCAATAACTATGAGTTGTCCAACGGCATAGGACAAACGCGGCCCATCCTGCCAGCGCCGGAGCGAGCAGGCACAAGACGTTAAATGCGACTACCGGGCCCAGCGTCCAAGTGAGCGGCAATATCGCCCATGCCGCGAGCGCCGCGGTGGTCGTCCAGGCGAGGTTGGCGCCGACGGGCGCGAACAGCACTTTGGTCAAAAAAGGATCGACGCGATGGGCGATCGCGTGAGCCCACCAGGCCACCGACCAGATCATCTGCGGCGGATCGGGACCGCAGCCGACGTACCAGGCCGAAAGATGGCCGGCCAGTCCGCGCCCGAAAAAAAGAAAAGAGAGGGCCAGATATGCGAGGAAGGCGCTCAGCGCTTCGCGGTCGAATGCGCGCCCATTCGGGTTCGCGTCAGACATCCGCGCCGGTGCGCCGGGCGAGCAGGAAAGCTTCCTTCATCTGCGCGAAGCTTTCCATTCGAATACCACCCGTCCTCTCCTCAACATCGCCGGAAAAACTCGGGCGGAGCATAGCACGACGGAATTTCATCCGCCATCCACTGTTCGGAATTCACCCTTACTTGGCAAGCGCTTTTGCATCGGCATATACTCTGCCGACCGAAGCCGACCCGCATCGAACTTGAACCATGGTGTCTTCCGCGCAGCCGACTTACCGCTCAACTGACCGCAACTTCCAGGCGGAGTTTCTTCAGCTGCTTCCATTGACGATTCTGGTGCCCGTCTTTAACGATTGGGCCGCGGCTGAACTTCTGGTCGAGCGTCTCGATTCAGCCTTCGGCGAACGAGCACTGAGCGGTAATCTGGTTTTCGTCGACGACGGTTCGCTGGAAACCATGCCGGAGCAATTCCCGAGAGCGGCGCCCCGTAACATCCGGCAGATCCAGAGCGTCGAATTGAGCACCAATCTGGGACATCAGCGCGCCTTATGCGTCGGCCTGGTGCACTTGAGACAAAACAACGTGGCTGGGCCGATCGTGATTATGGACGGCGACGGCGAAGATGCACCATCCGATATCGCCCGTTTGCTGGAACAGTTCAACGATGAGGGCAAACGGAAAGTGGTCTTCGCCGCCCGAGGCTTGCGTGCGGAAGGCTTTGTCTTCAAGAGTTTTTACAGGATTTACCGCACCATCCATCGCCTGGCGGTCGGGTTCGATCCGCGCTTTGGCAACTTCAGCGTCCTGCCTGCTCCGATCCTGGAACGGCTGGTCGTCAGTTCCGATCTCTGGAACCACTACGCTGCCGCGGTGGTGAAGATGAAATTGCCGTACGCCACGGTTCCGATAGACCGCGCGCGGCGTTTCATCGGCGAATCCAAAATGGGATTTGTTGGACTGGTGATTCATGGCTTGAGCGCAATGTCGGTTTTCGGCGACACGGTCGGCGTTCGGCTTCTGATTTTGTGCGGTCTCGCCGGAGTTCTGACTATCGCGCTTATAGTCACTGCACTGATAATCAAGCTCACAACCAGCCTCGGAATTCCGGGATGGGCGACCTACGTCACCGGATTACTGCTCTTGATCCTTTCGCAACTGGCTATGCTATCGCTGGTATTCATTTTCGTGGCGCTCTACAGCCGCGGACAATCGAGCTTCGTTCCGATCCGGGATTGCCCAATCTACATAGGCAGAGTCAGGACAGTCTTCGCCAGAAATGACTGATTTTTCCTATGTCGGCAGTGAGCTTGAGCTGTTCGCCGGCGCGACAACCTGGAAGTCGTATGTGCGTTCTCATCTGCGCTCATTTTTGTCGGGTGATATTTTAGAGGTTGGAGCGGGAATCGGGGCCGCAACGGCGGCCTTTAATGACGGGACGTCGCAGCGCTGGGTTTGCCTGGAGCCGGATCGCGTTCTCGCGGAGCGGATAAAGCCCGGGCTTCCGCCGAAATCAGCGAACTGTGAAGTGGTCGTGGGAGACCTGACGAATCTCGATCCCCGGGATCGGTTCGACTGCATCCTCTACATGGATGTGCTGGAACACATCAAGGACGACGGCGCCGAGGTGGCGCGCGCGGTCAGGCATTTGAAGCCGAACGGGGCGCTGGCGATATTGTCGCCGGCGCTGCCCTGGCTGTTTACGCCATTCGACGCGGCGATCGGCCACTATCGCCGCTATTCCAGGAATTCGCTCCGGTCAATCGCTCCGCCGAGCCTGCGCGAGGCAAAATGTATCTACCTGGACTCGGCTGGATTTCTGGCCTCGCTGGGAAATAAACTCATTTTACGCTCGCCGGCGCCGAGCGCCGCGCAGATTCGCTTCTGGGACCGTTTTATGGTGCCCATATCCAGGACTAGCGATCGAGTCCTCGGTTACTCGATCGGCAGATCGATCCTGGTGGTTTGGCGCAAGCGAGCCTAACGTTGGCGCGTGACTGCCCCGCGCCTAGCGTCATCAGAAAGCGTGCAAACGCGGCGAACGCGGATTTTCAGTATTCGGGCTTGAAGTCGAAGTGATGGTACGCCTCGATGTAGCGCAAGGTGCGGGTTTTCGAGCGCATCATCACGCTGTTGGTGTGCGCGCCGCCGGAAAAAAACCGCACGCCCGACAAATAGTCGCCGGTCGTCACCCCGGTCGCGACGAACATCACGTTGTCGCCGGCCAGTTCCTCGAGCGGAAAACGCCGCTTTAGATCCAGGATGCCGCAGCTCAGGCAGGCCTCGGCCTCCTGTTGATTGCGCGGCACGAACCGTGCCTGCATCTCACCGCCGGCCGAACGGATCGCCGCCGCCGCAAGCACGCCCTGATGCGCCCCGCCGGTGCCGATCAGCAAATCGATCTCGCTTTCCGGCCGCGTGGTGGCCACCGCAGCGGCCAGGTCGCCGGCCGAAAGCAGCTTGATTCCGGCGCCGGCGCGACGGACCTCTGTGATCAGGTTCTCATGGCGAGGGCGGTCGAGGATCGCCACGCGCAAGTCCTCGACGTACACGCTCTTGGCCTCGGCCAGAGCCTTCAGGTTGTCGGTCGGCGAGCGATCGATATCGATCACGCCACGGCCCAGCGGACCGCAGGCGATTTTGTCCATATAGGTATCGGGGCAATTGAGTACTTTGCCGCGCTCGGCGAGCGCGATGCACGAGAGCGCATTAGGACCGCCCGAGGCGGCGATGTGCGGTCCTTCGAGTGCGTCAAGTGCGACGTCGACTTCGGGGCCCGCGCCGGTGCCGACGATCTCGCCGATGTAAAGCTGGTCGGTCGAGCCCTGTTCGCCTTCGCCGATTACCACTTTGCCGTCGAAGGCGATCGAGTTGAGCGCCTTGCGCATCGCGTCGCAGGCGGCGCGGTCGGCGGCCCGCTCGTCGCCTCTACCGATAAAGCGCGCCACGGCGAGCGCCGCCGCTTCAGTGGCGCGAACAACTTCCAGGGCGAGATTTCGCTCCATCCTCGGACGGGCCTCCCATCAACTTTGCCGCAACTTTGCCGCAGCGTCGGCGCCGACGCGCTAACGCGTCGCGAGCAGCGACTCGATCAGGCGGTAACCGTCCGTCACCGCGACGCCCGTACGAGCCGCCTCGGCTTCCGTGTAGCGCCGCGCGACGGCTCCTTTGCTGCTTGACGAGCCGAGCATAGCAAAGGGCACTGGTTCGTTCGAGTGCGTTTTCAATTTGCACGGCGTTGCATGATCGGGCATCAGCAGAAGCCGGAAGTCGCCGAGCGCCGGCAGGTCGCGCAACAGCGGACCGATGATCAGTTCATCGATACGTTCGATCGCATCGCGCTTCAGATCCGCGCGCCCCATGTGGCCCGCTTCGTCGGGCGCTTCGATATGCAGCAGCAGGAAGTCATGGCGCTCCAGCGACTTGAGCCCATAGCGCGCCTTGGCCGCATAATCCGTATCGAGGAAGCCGGTCGCGCCGGGCACCGTTATCCGCTCCAGGCCCGCGAGCCTTCCCAATCCGTTGACCAGGTCGACCGCCGAGATGACCGAGCCCTCGACGCCGAAGCGCTCCTTCAGCGTCGGTACCGCGGGACGTCGGCCTTGCCCCCAAAACCACACCGAGGTCGCTGCCGGCTTGCCCGCCGCGATCCGCGCGCGGTTGACCGGATGCTCGCGGAGAATCGCCGCCGCGCGATCCATGATCTTGCGCAATCGTTCAGCGCCCTCGCCCTCCGGCAGATGCGGTCCCGAGGGCTTGCCCGTGATGTCGTGCGGGGGCGTCAGACGCGTCGCGGCGGGTCCGCCGTGCCAGACCATCAGATGGCGGTAGCTGACGCCGTTATGGAATTCGATCCCGTCATCTGAGAGTTGCGCGCTCAAATCGGCGACGATCGCCGCCGCTTCCTCGGTCGTAATATGGCCCGCAGTGAAGTCGTCCATCACCAGCGCGCCGTCCGCGCCCGGCTTGAGCGACACCAGGTTCATGCGGAACACGACGTCGTCGGGCACCATCTCGATTCCCTGGCTGGCGGCCTCGATCGGCGCGCGTCCGGTGTGATAGCGCGCAGGGTCGTACCCGAGCATCGTCATCGTGCCGACGTCGCTCCCCGAGGGCATCCCGGCCGGGATGGTCGCGACCAATCCGAGTTCGCCACGCGTCGCGAGCAGGTCCATATTGGGTTTGTTGGCAGCCTCCAGCGGAGTCTTGCCGCCGAGTTCGTCGCACGGCCAGTCTGCCATCCCGTCGCCGTGAATGATGATGTATTTCATTTTACTTTTTCACCGACGCTCACGACCCCGCGCCTTTGTCGCGTACCATGCGTCACCCGCCCTGCAGGATTTTCAGCACCTTGCCGACGTCGGGCTCAACCACGATCGTGTTGCTCAGATTCTTGAGCGCAGTGTCGGGATCCTTGAGTCCGTGGCCGGTGAGCGTGCAGACCACGACCGAGCCCGGCCGCAGTCCGCCGGTCGCGGCGAACTTAAGCGCGCCCGCCACCGCAGCCGCCGACGCCGGCTCGGCGAAAATTCCATGTGCCGCGATCAACCGGTACGCGGCGAGAATCTCCGCGTCGGTCACGAGGTCGATTGTCCCGCCCGACTCGTCGCGCGCGGCCTCGGCGCCCCTCCAGCTTGCCGGATTGCCGATTTTGATCGCTGTCGCCACCGTATGCGGGTCGTCGATCGGATGGCCGAGCACGATCGGGGCCGACTCGGCCGCCTGGTACCCCATCATCTTCGGCAGGCGTTCCGAAAGGCCGTTGCTTTTGTATTCCTTGTAGCCGGCCCAATACGCGGTGATGTTGCCGGCGTTGCCGACCGGCAAAAACTGATGGGTCGGCGCGTCGCCAAGCTGATCGCAAACCTCGAAGGCCGCGGTCTTCTGGCCGGCGATACGATCCGGGTTGACGCTGTTGACCAGCCGGATTCCTACCGGGTCGCTCTCTGCAACATCGCGCACAACCTTCAAGCAAATGTCGAAGTTGCCAATCACCTCGATCACGCCCGCGCCATGCATCACGCTCTGCGAGAGCTTGCCGAGCGCCACCGCACCCCTCGGAATAAGCACGAACGCTCGCATCCCGGCCCGCCCCGCATAGGCGGCAGCAGAGGCAGCGGTGTTGCCGGTCGAGGCGCATATCGCGATCCGCGCGCCCTCGCCCAATGCCTTGCTCATCGCCACGGTCATCCCGCGGTCCTTGAACGAGCCGGTGGGGTTGGCACCCTCGAACTTCAAGTAACACTTTATGTCATGGCCGAGGCGCGAGGCGATCTCGGGACTCTCGATAAGCGGCGTGTTGCCCTCGTTGAGCGTGACCACTGGCGTGCGCGCGTCAACCGGCAGGAAGCGGCGGTAATGCTCGATAAGGCCGGGCCATCGCGTGAGGCGCGCCGGCGCTCCGGCCGAGCCGTTTTGTTTCCCACGCGCCATCGCGTTACAGCCGCTCCTCGATTCGGATAAAGGCCGGCGTGCCGCTCACCGTATGGAGGCCCTTGATCCGCGCCAGCGCGCGCTTGAGGTTGCGCTCGTGCGCCTCGTGCGTCCGCATGATGACCGGCACCGTACCCTCCACGCCGCGCCCCTGCTGAATTACCGACGCGATCGAAATTCCGCTGCGCCCGAGCACCGAGGCGATCGCGCCCAACACGCCCGGCTTATCGCGCGCTTCGAAGCGCAGGTAGTATTCGCATAGCACGCCGTCCATCGGCTTGACACGCGCGCGCGCCATCGAAGCTATCGGATAGCCCAGCGCATGGCCGCGTGCGCCGGCGCCCGCGGCGCGCGCCCGCGCGATCTCCAGCACGTCGGCCATCACGGCGGTCGCCGTCGGCATCTGGCCCGCGCCGAGCCCGAAATACATCGTGGAGCCCAGCGCCTCGCCGTGGATATAGATCGCGTTGAATGCGCCGCCCACGCCGGCCAGAAGGTGGCGCGTCGGAATCATCGTGGGATGCACCCGGGCCTCGATCACGCCGTCGTCTTCCTTGGCGATTGCGAGCAGCTTGATCGTAAATCCAAGCTCGCGCGCATAGGCGATATCGGCCTGCGTGATACGGCTGATGCCTTCGGTGTAGACCTGCGGCGGCTTGAGCAGCGCTCCGAAAGCCAGCGTCACCAGCAGGCAGAGCTTATGCGCGGCGTCGTGGCCCTCGATGTCGAGAGCGGGATTGGCCTCCGCCAGACCCGTGCGCTGTGCTTCGGCCAGCGCCTCGGAAAATTCGGCGCCCTGCTCGGTCATCATTGTGAGGATGGAGTTACAGGTGCCGTTGACGATTCCGTAGACCGCGCGCTGGCGGTCGCCGGCCAGTGCTTCGCGAAGCGTGCGGATGATCGGCACGCCGCCGCCGACGCTCGCCTCGAAGCCGATCGCCATCCCAGCCCTGGCGGCGACCGCGAAAATCCGCTCGCCATGCTCCGCGAGCAGCGCCTTGTTGGCGGTCACGACATCCTTGCCCGACTCGAGCGCGCTCAGGATGAGCGAACGCGCGGGCTCGATTCCGCCGAACAGCTCGACCACGATATCGACGTCGGCGCGCGCGACCAGCGCGGCGGCATCGCGCGTGATGAGTTTTGCGGTCAGCCCGAGTGCGGGAGTGGGGCGGAGGCTGCGGTCGGCGACGCCGACCAGTTCAAGCGGGGCACCGAGCTTACGCTCGTGCAGCGCGGCATTGCGCCGCATCAGCTTGACCACGCCCTCGCCGACCGTGCCGCATCCGAGCAGGGCTACCCGTACCGGTTTCAACGGTGCACCAACGCGCGCCAAACGGGGCGTGCTCTAGGAGCCCGCAGCCGCGACGCGCGGACGCATCCCGGCCGGCGTCATACGCAAGGCATGACGGATTCCGCGGATCGCCTGACGGGTGCGATGCTCGTTCTCGATGAGCGCGAAACGCACGAAGCCGTCACCGTCGGCGCCGAAGCCGACTCCGGGCGAAACCGCGACCTTGGCCTCGGCGAGCAGGAACTTGGCAAACTCGAGCGAGCCCATCTCGCGAAACGGTTCGGGAATCGGCGCCCACACGAACATCGTGGCACGCGGCTTGATGACCGGCCATCCGGCGCGGTTGAGCCCGTCGACCAGCACGTCGCGCCGGCTGCGATAGAGCTCCGCGATCTCGCCCACGCACTCCTGCGGTCCGTTTAGCGCGGCGATCGCCGCGACCTGCACGGGCGCGAACATCCCGTAGTCGAAATACGATTTGAGCCTGCTGAGCGCCGCGATCATTTCGCGATTGCCCACCGCGAAGCCGACGCGCCAGCCGGGCATGTTGTAGCTCTTGGAGAGCGTGAAAAATTCGACTCCGACCTCGCGCGCGCCCGCCACCTGCATCATCGAGGGCGCCTGGTAACCGTCAAAGCAGAGATCCGCGTATGCGAAATCATGGACCACCAGGATTTCGTTCTCGCGCGCGAACTCGACCACCCGCTTCATGAACGGCAGATCGACGGTCGCCGTGGTCGGATTGTGCGGAAAGTTCATCACCAACAGCTTGGGTCGCGGCCAGCATCGGTTGACCGTCGCCATCAGCGCATCGAAGAAATCCTCGCCGCGGCTGATCGGCACGCCCTGCACCTGCGCGCCCGCGATGATGCATCCGTACTGATGAATCGGATAGGTCGGAGTCGGCGCGAGCACTACGTCGCCCTGGTCGAGGACCGCGAGCGCGAGATGCGCGATACCTTCCTTGGAACCGATCGTAACAATCGCCTCGGAGTCGGGATCAAGCTCGACACCGTAGCGGCAGCGATACCAGTCGCAGATCGCCAGGCGCAACTTGTACACGCCGCGCGAGACCGAGTAGCGATGGTTGGGCGGCTTGGTCGCGGCCTCGACCAGCTTGGCCACGATATGCGCGGGCGTCGCGGCGTCGGGATTGCCCATGCCGAAGTCGATGACGTCCTCGCCCTCGCGCCGGGCCTTCAGGCAGAGTTCGCCGATCGCGTTGAAAACGTAAGGTGGCAGCCGCTTTATTCTGGGGAAATCCATGGTGCGCCGTGCTAGCTTGCGGGCGCGGCCCGCCCGCACCCGAGAGCCTTATTTTGTAACTTACGGCGCGCCCCGCCGCTAGTGGGGTTGCGCCGCGCGCGGACTTCGTCAACGGCTAATCGCGTCCCAGTTGACGCAGTTGTGCGGGGCCTCTCCCGCCATGATGCGGACGATGTTCGCGACCACGCCGCGTGCGATGCCGCGATAGGAAACGTCGGTCACCCCGGCAATATGCGAAGTAGCAATCACGTCGGAGCGGCCGAGCAGCGGCGAGGCGGGGTCGAGCGGCTCCTGCTCGAACACGTCGAGCCCCGCGCCCATCAGACGGCCCTCGGCGAGCGCACGCAGCATCGCCTCAGAGCTCAGCAGGCCGCCGCGCGCGGCATTGATGATACACGCCTGCGGCGGGAGCATCGCGAGCGCGGCCTCATCGATTATCTGACGGGTCTGCTCGCTGAGCGGCACGCAAAGAAAGAGATAATCGCTCCGTCCTAATAACTCCGGCAGGCGCTCCGGGCCGCCCACCCATTCCATCCCGAGGCGCTCGGCGAGAGCGGGCTCAGGGCGGCGCTGCAAGCCAATCAAACGCATCCCGAACGGACGCAGCCGCGACGCCAGCGCCTGTCCGATACCGCCGAGGCCAACGATTCCCGCCGTGCGGCCCATCATCGCCCGTCCAAGTGGCGTCCCCCAAGTTCCTCCGGCGTGGATGTTCTGCTGGGCGAGGGGGAGCCGCCGGCTGATCGCGATCGCGGCCATCACGCACCACTCGGCGACCGACTCGGCATTTCCGGTGCCCGGCGTCGGCACGTTGGCGACCGCGATTTTGCGCGCCGTCGCCGCCGCCATATCAACACCTTCCAGACCCGCGCCCCATTGCTGGATGAGCCGCAGGCCGTCGATCCGATCCATCAGCGCGCCGTCGATCCGCGACATCGCCGGCAGCATCACGTCCGCGGCGTGGCCTTTCTCACGGAGCGTCGCCACCTCGACCTGATCGAGTTGCGCGCCTGGCAGCGCCTCAATCAAAAACTGGCGCACCGCGGCGAATCCGGTTCCGGCCATGACTACTCTGGGCGAAGGCATAGAGACTTTATCCGTTGTGGTAGCGCGACTGCGCTACATTTGAACCTTAGCGGGCGCGCGGCTGCAAGCGTACGAAGAACACGCGCGCCGCAGGCAAGCGCGTTCGACGCCGCCTATGAAACCGCGGGCGCCGTTGCGAGCGGCACACTCACGTGGCGGATCGCCCAGTAGCAGGGCGCGGCGGCGAGCAGGATCAAAGCGCACATCTCCCACGCCGCGGGGATTCCGAAAACGTCGGCCACGCGGCCTGCCGCGAGCAATCCGAGTGACCCACCCATCGTTGAGAATGTGCTGTTGAAACTCAGCAGGGTCGCGCGATCGTCGGCCTCGACATGTTCGTTGAACCAGCTCTGGCTAAGCGGCTGCATGGCGCCCGCACTAAGGTTCATCGCGAACAGGCTGACCAGCGCGATAGTCGGCCGATGAGCCATCGCGCCGCCCACAAACAGCAGCGCGCTGGCGCCGAAAATCATTGCGGCCAGCCACGTGCCGCGGTCGCGGGCCTCGATCCCGATACGCACCACCGCCTCGGCGCCGATCATCCGCGCTACTGTGAACAGGCAATAGAGCCATCCGACGATCCAGATTCCAACTCCGTAGCGGTCGTTGAAAAGCTGCGGCCATTCCAGCCAGTATGGCGCCCACGCCGCGAAGGTCAGCGCGCTCGCGCTGCTGAGCATCAGCACCGTGCGGCTGCGAAAGCCTTGGCGCAGACCGGTCATCACGCGCGCCGCGAGCTGTGCAAAAAGGCCGCCGAGCCGAATCCGAACCGCGCCCGTCCTGTCTCGATGATCTTCACGCATCAGGTAGCCTGCGGCCACGGCGGCCATCGAGTAACCGGCCGCGCCCAGCATCCACGGCAGCGCAATATTGAAATCGGCGACGTAGGCACCGATTATCGCGGCGGCCATGAAGCCGAAGTTGGTCAGCTGCGAAATGCGCGAGAAGAGCCGGTCCTTGATTCCGGCGAATCCGGCGGCATCCAGCGCGTCGACGCCCCACGCGTCGATCGCCCCGTTGCACAGCGTCGTGCCAATCCCGTCGATACACTCGGCGACCACGAAGGCCAGGAAGTGATGGGCGAAAAAATAGGTGGTGAAAGCGGCGACGCGCGTTGCGCAGCCCAGGACGAACGAACGCCGGCGGCCCATCGCGTCGGCAAACGCGCCGGTCGGCACGTCGGTCAGAAACATCACGACGAAGTAGCACGCGAGCACGCTGTTCATTTCGAACTGGTCAAGGCCGCGCGAGCGCAGAAACAGCGGATAGACGCCGTACAAAAAGCCGCCGGCGAACGCATAGCCCCACCACATCGCGTAATAGCGCCGCGTGATATCGCGCAGTGCCGCGCCGTTTATTTCGCCTCGGTTCATGACGGTCGCCCGGTGTCGCCGACAGCTGACATCCTCTACACTCTGAGCAGGGCTTTCGGACCCGGTCATCAACCGGCCATCCGGAAGAGCCCACGCGAATCGACCAGTTTACGCCGACGAAATGCGAACACCTACACCCAAGGCCGAGGCGCAACGGCCCGTGCTCGCGGCCGAGCCCGAGCCTGGATGGACAGTCCGCGCGTGGCGTTTTGTCAGCGTCGCGTGGGTCGCGGCGACGATTTATGCCGGCTACAAATCGATTCAACTCTGGTCGCGAATTGCCGGCGACGCGCGCAAGGAGCAACGCTACCGGCGCCAGGACGGGCGCGCGGCGCGAGCGCTCTATCGTTCGGCGGTGCGATTGCAAGGGATGCTCATCAAAGCCTGCCAGTTTATCGCGACGCGCGCCGACGTTTTACCCGATGCCTGGGTCGACACGCTCTCGGGCCTGCACGACCGTGTGCCGCCGCGCCCATTCGCGATAATTCGCGATCGCGTCGAGCGCGAACTCGGTCGCCCGCTTGAGGCGGTCTTCGCAGAATTCGATCCGGTGCCGTTAGCTTCGGCCTCGCTCGCGCAGGTTCACGCCGCCCGCCTGCACGACGGCCGCCGATGCGCTGTCAAGGTCCAGTACCCGGGCATCGAGGGCCTCGTGCGGGCCGATCTCCGCAACCTCGCCATCATTCTTCGCGTTCTGGCGCGGCTCGAGCGCGACTTCGATTTCCGCGTCCTGATGCGCGAGGCGTTCAAGTACATCCCGATGGAGCTCGACTTCGAGCACGAAGCCGACAACTGCGAAACCATCGCGCGCAATCTCGCCGCGCGCGCCGACGTCGTGGTGCCGCGGGTATACCGCGAGTTCAGCACGCGCCGCGTGCTCGTGATGGAGCTGATCGAGGGGATCAAGATAACCGACGTCGCCGCGCTGGAGCGGGCCGGGATCGACAAGCACGCGGTGGCGCAAAAGTTGATGGAGGTGTTCTGCGAGCAGGTGCTGCGCGACGGCTTTTTTCACGCCGACCCGCATCCGGGCAACGTGATGGTGCAGCCGGGGCCGCGCCTGGTGCTGCTCGACTTCGGCCTGGCCAAGGATTTCCCGCCGCGCTTTCGCGACGGTATCGTGCGGCTTACGTTTTCGATTCTGACCATGGATAACGCAGGCATCGCGGCTGCGTTCGAGCAGCTCGGCTTTCGCACTCGCGACGGATCGCCCGAAACCTTGATAACGCTGGCCAACCTGCTGCTCGGCAACACGATCCGCCGCGGCCGCGCCTATGCGGACAGGCAGTTGATCGAGGAATTCTCCGAGGAGCTGCCGCGCGCGCTCAGGGTCAACCCGATCGTCGAAGTTCCGGCCGACGTGCTGCTGGTAACGCGTGTGATGGGCCTGCTGAGCGGACTCGGCAAGACGCTCGATTCACGAGTCGATCTGTTCGCGACCATCATGCCCTACGCGCAGCGGCTGCTTGCGCCCGCGCCCGGCGCCGCGAGCGCCGCCGACTGACGGCGCGCCGCCGCGCGCGCCTTGTGGATTCACACTCGTGCCATTCGCATCGCGCGCTGGATAACGCTTTCGGCGTCGAATAACGTCCTCACTCGCGATGCGTACCAAGCCCGTCCCGACGTCCGCCAAACTCGAGCAGGTGGCGCTCCACGCCGCGCGCGCGGCCGGCCGGATTCATTTGCAGCGTCTGAGCCGCATTAAGGTGACGCGCAAAACCAACGCGATCGATCTGGTGACCGAGGCCGACCACGAATCTGAACGCGCCGTCATCCGAACGCTCAGCCGCGCGTTCCCGGAGCATGCGATCCTCGCCGAAGAAAGCGGCGCGAACGCGCAGCAGAGCGAGCATCGATGGATTATCGATCCGCTTGACGGCACCACCAACTTCGCGCACGGCTTCCCCCAGTTCTGCGTGTCGATTGCCTACGAACGTCGCGGGCGGGTGGAACTTGCGGTGGTATTCGACGCGCTCAAGCGCGAACTGTTCGTCGCAGCGCGCGGCCGCGGCGCACGGCTCAACGCACGACCGATCCATGTGAGCGCGACGCCGTCACTCGACGGCGCGCTGCTGGCAACCGGCTTTCCTTACGACCGGCGCGAACGGCGCAACTTCTACTTCACCTTCTGGGAAGCCTTCATGATGCGCACGCAAGGGGTGCGGCGCACGGGTTCGGCCGCGCTGGACCTGTGCTACGTCGCGTGCGGGAGGGTCGACGCGTTCTGGGAATTCGGGCTACGGCCGTGGGACGTAGCGGCCGGTGCGCTAATCGTGGTCGAGGCCGGTGGGCGCGTGACCAACATGGATGGCCCAGCGCTGGATTTCGAGGCGCGCAAAATTCTCGCGAGCAACAGTAGGTTGCATCGCGCGATGCGCGAGACAATCGCAAAAGCCTGGCCGGAGGCGGATCGACGTCAAACCGAAGGCCGCGCCGCCCCCTGACGCTCCGCCGTCTCATATCTAGCTATAGTGCGCGATTTTGCTCATAACTTTGCAAAATCTGGCTAGACTTAAAAATCGCTTGCTTCGTCTGCGAGTGAATCTTAAACTCGTTTCTTAGCCTAATGAGAGGCTATGTAGCAATCCGCTACATTGATAAACGAAACGTCGAGAGAGGAGGAGAATGACAAAATTTACTAGGCTTATTGCAAGCCTGGCTATTACAACCCTGGCAATGACTCCGCTTTTACGAGGAGCGCACGCCCAGGAAAGCCAGTCGCCGCTTACCATAATTAATGGGGACGTCCGCGCGCATGTCTTTCCGACGTGGCACGTGGCAAACACTGTCAACCAGTTCATCGATACGGGACCGCTGCTCTACCATTCAGGCGGTTCGGTCATGCCACGGGTGACGATTTATGCCATCTTCTGGGTTCCGCCGACGTTGCAGACCGGTGCTCCGACCAGCATGTCGGCATCGTACCAGAACATACAGAAGAATCTTCTGACCGATTATCCGGGGCACAGTATCGACAACAACAACACCCAATATTTTCAGATCATCGGCACCAAGACCTTCATCAAAAACGCCGGCTCGTTTGGAGGCTTTTTCGTCGATACCAGGCCCTATCCCGCCTCAGGATGCACGGACTCTGCGACGCCGGGCAACTGTCTGTCAGACCTTCAGCTTCAACGTGAGGTCAAACGGGCCATGACACTGAACGGATGGACCGGCGGGCTCAATCATATATTTTTGGTGTACACCTCACGCTTCGAAGGCTCATGCCTCGATTCCTTGGGACACTGCGCCTACACCTTCTATTGCGGCTATCACAATGCCATCACCAGCGGAGTGACGGCTCCCATCATCTATTCGAACGAGCCTTTCGGCGAGACTTCCGTATGCCAAGCCCCGGGCGCTCCATCACCCAACGGCGATGCCTTCGGTGATGCAGCGGCGACTGTAGCCAGCCACGAGGTTACCGAGGCGATTACGGATCCTCTGCTGAACGCGTGGTTCACAGCCCAGGGCAACGAGATCGGCGATTTGTGCGCGTATAACTATGGCTCGTTGACCTGGGACGGTGGTCTCGCGAACGAGGTCTGGAACGGCGACCCGTACCTGCTGCAACAGGAGTATGACAATCACGTCGGCGGTTGCGTTCAAGTCGGCCCCTAGGCTCTCCCGAAACAGCTCAATCGGTTTGAGACGCGCCGCTGCCAGTGCCGAACTGGCAGCGGCTTCGTTTTAAGCGACACGCGCCGGCGCTGCGTGCTGACGGCGCGCAGTGCTTGTTAGGATGGCGCGGCTGAGGTACTTTCTGCGTCTGCTGTCAGCAGTTATGCCCCGGTAGTGAAAAGGACATCACGGAGGTCTCCGGAACCTCAAGTCCGGGTTCGATTCCCGGCCGGGGCA